>CBDAOC010000020.1:0-1065496 GCA_965197925.1 Nitrososphaerales archaeon | reverse complement strand
TATCAATACAGTATACCTCTGATTTCCTGTGATTGTTGGATAATCTATAACCCAGATGTATACTGTCTCAAATGTAGTATTCAAATTCGGGTCTCCGCTCAACTCAACCAGTAGGAGTAATTCGTTACCATTCAAACGCTGTACACTTACCCTAACTAAATCATGATATGGTTGCAGTAAAGGGTAGAAATTTGTTTCATGTATTTTTATTGCTACAACATCACTACTTTCATCCAGAATACTACTCGAAGCGGGAAGGCTTGGTGCTAACAAAAAGAACATTGCACTCACAACTAGAATCATCACAATAATTATCATGACAGTCATAAATTGCATTCGAAAATTTAGATGTTCATGCCTATATTATTGTCCATATGGGATCTCTATGGTCAGAAGATCTTCAGCTACAACAACTCTTGGATGTATTTCCAATGCCTCCCTAACAAGTATCTGAATATCCCTATATCTTGCACTAAAATGTGTAAGTACAAGTTTCTTAACATTTGCCTTTACAGCTAGCGTAGCGGCTTCTTTTGCAGTAGAATGCATATTTTTTGTTGCATTTTCCTTGTGATTTTCACCATATGTCGAATCAAATATTAAGAGGTCACAGTCACGGAAAAATTCTATTAATCTATCGTCTGGTCTAGTATCTCCAGAAATCCCGATCTTCCTTCCTTTGCGCTGTGGCCCAGTAACCTCTTTGGAGCTTACTATCTTGCCGTTATATTCAACATCGTTACCATGCTGCAGCTTGTGCCACAAATTTCCTTTGGGTATACCTAAGGCTTTTGCATTTTCAGGATAGAATATACCAGGCCTTTCATATTCTTGCATACAGTAACTATAACTGTTCACAGAATGTTTCGCAGTTATTGCCTTTACTAGATAATCTTTTTCTTTAACGACTAGACCTTCGCTTACGGAGCTTATTGATAATGGAAATGTAAGACCAAAGTCAAGCACTCTCATATTGCTAAAGATAAAATCATTGATGCATTCAGGTCCATACAATTGTAACTGAATATCCCTATTCTGCAACGACATGGTCTGCAATAATCCAAGTAAACCAACGCAATGATCACTATGCATGTGCGTTATGAAGATCTTCGTTTTTCTGTTGATACCTATACTTGACTGGAGGAAATTACGCTGCATTCCCTCTCCTGCATCAAATATCAACACCTCGCTACCCCTAACTATCGCGGCGCAACTCAATCCTCTCTCATATGTTGGCATCGCGGATGCAGTTCCCAATAAAATAACTTTTAGTTGCATAACACCATCAGTTTCCTTGTAAGATTCTTATGTTCGTATATATCATACTCTTCCACAATATTATTGAACAACTCTTCATCACCCTTTCTGCACATAAGACAACATTTTTTACCTTTCATTTCATTGTTGATCAATGACACAAATTCTTTCAACAAATCCTTTGGGGTTCTATTAAAAGTTGAAGATGATCTTCCGTATGGAAGATCAGTAGCTATAACATCAATATCTTTGGTATGTATTGGTAATGATAATGCATCGCAATTTAATATGAAACTTTGTTTGGTTCGAGTATTTGATAGTGCGCCGTAACACATCTTACCAGAAATGTCGCCACCCAAAGTTCGTAAATTCATATGGGAGGCTTCGATTAATATGCTGCCAGTGCCGCAGAAAGGATCTAACAACAAATCATTTTCTTTGGCCATTGTTAGATTAACCATTAACCTGCTTAACTTCTGATCAAGCGCAACAGGGTGAACGTAGGACCTCCTCTTTTGACTCTTATCTCTTGAAATCATAATGTTCTTACAATCTGTAAGGCCAACCATAGATTCATTATCGGTAACCACAATCAACACAATGATATCGGGGTAGTCAAGCGATACCTGCAGCCATGGAGATTTTTCCTTTATGTATTGACCTAACTTACTTACTGTTTCCATACTTACACATTCCTTTGATAGATTGATCAACTTACAAGAAAATGTTCTGTAATTCTTAAAACATTCATCTGGTTCGAAAATATTATCATCAGACAAACTTATTATTTTACCAGCGTATTTTGTATATGCGATACGTGATGTTATCTGTCGTAGGTCAATATATCCATCAACAATAGAGAGCCTTCCATTCAAATTTTGTACTCTTGCATAAGGATAATAAGTTTTTACAAGAGCTCGCAATTCAGCATTACCTAGTTTCACGTATTTTCCATTATACACAAAGAAATATTTATTTTTCATAGTTTGTTGATTTGATTGAATATTAGAGGAGCCACATCAACTTTACTAACCGTACTAGGTATTGTATTGGTTGCAACGATCTCCTTCACACCAGCATCCCTTAGTTCATCCACCGCATCTCCGAGCAGTAATGCATGTGTGCAAGCAACAAAGACATTGTTACAACCAGCTTTCCTTAAAACTTCTGTAGCTTTAATTACACTTCCCCCCGTGCTGATCATATCATCAACCAATATAACATCTCGGTTACTTACTTTTACCAGTTCAGGTGCTGAATAATCTATACTTACTACCCCCGTATTTCTATTTCTATGCTTGGGTAACGTAATTGATTCTGTTTTAATAATTTTTGCAAATTCTTCAGCTCTACTGGTACCTCCAGTGTCAGGTGAAACCGTTATTGGTTCAACCAAGTTTTGAGACTTAAAATGATTAGCAAGTAGTGGTATTGCAGATACATTATACGTTGGTATTGTGAAGTACGCAAGCGCAGTTTCGCTATGAATATCAACAGTTATCAGATTTCTCGCACCTGAAGAATCGAATATTCTTCCGATTGATTCCATTGTTATAGCTTCTCCTTTCATAAACTCTTTGTCCTGTCTTGCATATGCCAGGTAAGGAATAACAGCACAAACATCAGCTCCCATCTTATTTGCCTTCTGTATTATTAACAATGCCTCGAACAAATGGGCGTTAATAGGAGGATATGTTGATTGAACTATTAACGTAAACTTTCCGGAAGGATCACCATTAATCTTTATCTTTATTTCGCCATCAGGGAACACTTTGCTTTCTACATCAATGATTTCTGCTCCAAGAATCTTACCAACGCTCTCCGCAAGAACTGTCGAAGCTGGTCCTGCTAAAATACAGATTTGCTTATTCACATATCAAACCAATAATGGGCAACTCTTAAGCTTAACCATTATAACATACCTTTCAGCCCAAGCCATAGCTTTTTCTATATCGGAAAGGTCGCTAATTCATTTTCTACTAGTTGGTTATATGCTTAGCGGAGTAATGTAAAGTATTGTAAAAGAGCTCTTGTTAAACGAATATTGAAAGCACCATATTTGAATCCTGATCAATAGGGTAAAGATGAGTAGGTATCTAAGGCATGGACATTATTCCATATAACAAAAATAACTTGATGCATCTGATTGATTAACTTCCGAGCATGTGCTTCAATGCCCTTAATGGTCTTCCTGCTAGATGATTGTAGTACACCATTACCTGATACAACAATACTGATAACAACACCATACTCCTTACCTTATCAAATCCTCTAACTGGCAATGGATCTATGGTAAATACATCCTTCATATGCTCTATCAATGGTTCAACGCTTATGCTCCTCCGAGAATATACATGCTGTCCAAATTCAGAGTTATAGAACTGCAGCAATGCCAGTCTATTATCTGTAGTATGCTTGTACCTTTCCAATGGGAATACTGGATGCCCTCTATACCTGCTGAAATCACATAACTTGTGATCATCATATCCTTCATCTCCTACAACATACCTTACCATTCCTGTAGGCAATGAAGATGTTATGCTTTCATACATCTTGTTATCAGTAATGTTAGCTGTTGTGAAATCAGCTGACAATGGAACTATCAACGAACCAGTACTACATGCTAGATGCATCTTGTATCCGAATA
This sequence comes from Nitrososphaerales archaeon, assembly GCA_965197925.1. GTDB lineage: Archaea > Thermoproteota > Nitrososphaeria > Nitrososphaerales > UBA213 > CBDAOC01. The sequence goes on along the minus strand of CBDAOC010000020.1, from coordinate 1,061,592 downwards.
CCCGTCCCTTGGTTCTGCTGAATCCCCATCGAGCATCTGTATCTATACCCGAGCGTGGCACTTCATTCTTCTTCATGTTTGATCTATGCCATACATGTCCCTTTGCTTTCAACAATGAACTGTCAACGGATACTATGGCTGGGTCTACCAACCCATCTTTTATGAAGAGCATACCCATAACATCTATCCTTGATCTTATGTCAATTGATACGGCCTTGACCTTCTGTCGAATGTTCTTCTGTCTGGCAACCTATCAAGACCACATGCCTTCATTACCTTCCTGTTGTATGGCATGTCTATCAAAAAGTTTCATGCAAAGCATTGTTGCTTGGTATTCTTATCCATACTCTAACGATGAAGCATCTCACCATAACTGTAGGAGAATAGTAGAATGGTCTACTTTTCCTATTAGGTTTTGACCGAATCACACCAATCAAAAATAATATGCGAAGAAGTATCGAGTCTGAGCTAAACACATTACCAATGAAAAATGGAACCTGATCTTATCGTTTCGAACTAAATTATGCCCAAGCCTCAAATACTTTCCTAGCTGCTGAAGTTCATTAAGAATATCTTATGAAGAATTTATTTACTTAAACACAATTACATATTTACTCATATATTCCTTCTAATACTCGAACTGATAAATATTGAAGTTAGCCAATCCTAGGTCTTATCGTATCAGAATAATCCCTGTATTTAAGATCTTTATCAATAGAATGGAAAGTGTGTTGGAGAGTGCGAATAATAATAAACTATTTCCTCTTGGAGAAGATTCAGCTAGATTTGTTTTATAACCTGCTGAATCTCCAAGTATTGTGGGAAAGTACTTTCTATAGAACACTCCAATTATTTTTCTTCAAGAAATGCAACAAGAATTTCGAAGATGGTATCCCTACTCTTTCAAAAGTATGAACACCAAAGAATGTTTATAATTTATTAGTAACTTTTTATGATCAATGCTACAACATTTATGGAATAAATGAAAGGAGTATAATAGAGAATTATCTAATGCATTCATAATCTTAATTTGTGTGATTATAGTATCAAATAAGGAGAGTATGACCATTCCAAGAAGAAAATCAATCTACAAACCTCGTGTCAACTTCTCTTTAAGAAAAGAGGTCTTTTTCATAGCCTTGGGTTCCATTATTGGGGGATTTACCATGAAGGTGCCAGATATCTTTTCAGATCTTATAATTGGTAGTGATTACTACCTGTTTTGGTTAGCTGCAGCCAATCTCGTGAACTCCAGCCAATACGTAGTGGGAATAATTTTGCACTCTGTAGTGGCAACTATAATTGGCATAGTCACGGGTATTATTCTATACAAGTCCAGATTATTGAATATTTCAAAAATTACAAATGGGTTTCTTTTTGGATTGTTAACGGGAGGAGTTGTATTTTTGGTATTCGCAATTCCGGTTGGACAGTTGGTACTGGGTTCTAACGCTGACGAAATAAGATCTCAATTTGGTTCCCCGTCAATGATAGAAGGTTCTGAACTAAGGAAAGGGATTCTTGGTTTTGGATTGCTCTACTCCTTTACAATTCATTTGATCTGGGGATCGACATTGGGTTTAATAGCGTCTGTACTGACGGCAAAAGTTGGAGCAAACTATAGATGTCATATATGCGACATCGAATTTTCAAAATTGAGTACTTATGAACATATCAGATATGTGCACGAATCACCAGACCCATCCATAAAAAAAATCCTCATCCTAGGAGGAGGTTATGCCGGTGTAGGGGTGTTAAGGAAGGCACAGGAACTATTTGATAGTGATGTCCATGTTAGTATAAGCTTAGTAAGCGAAGATAATTTTTTCCTGCATACTCCTATGTTACCAGAAATGGCAACGGGCACGATAGAGGCAAGACACATTGCTACACCGATTAGAAATTTTTGTAAACGGGCTCGATTTTACCAAGCTAGGGTAATATCTGTTGACTTGAATAAGAAAAGAGTGCCAATTGAACGTATGTCTGATAACAGCAGAAGGGATCTTGAATATGATTATTTGGTATTGGCTATGGGTGGTAAAACTAATTTCTTTGGAAACAAGAATGTTGAATCATATGCTTTTACCATAAAGAGTCTCGATGACGCCATCAAGATAAGGAATCAAGTAATTACCATGCTTGAAGATGCCGATCAGGAAATGAATCCAGAATCACAATCCAAGCTTATGACATTTGTTGTTGTTGGTGGAGGTTTTTCGGGTGTAGAGATGGTAGGTGAACTAAACGACTTTGTACGAGAATCTGTTGAAAAATTTTATAGAAATATTGATCCAGAGAGCATTAAGATAATTCTGGTAGCCGCCGGTGAGAGTATTCTGCCTGAAATCGGCGATCTAGGAAAGTATGCTATGGAATCCCTTAGCCAGGCTGGTGTTAAGATACTTACAAAGACCCGACTAAAGGATGCCGGAAAAGATTATGTGATATGATTATGTGATATTGGATAATGAAGAAAAGATTCCTTGTTCTACCTTCATATGGGCTGGAGGCAATACTGTGGAACGGACAATATCTGAACTTGATACTAGCCATCATAAAAGTGGGCGTGTTGTAGTGGATGAGTATCAGATTACAAAATCGTCCTGAAGTGTTTGCGTTGGGGGATTGTGCCTTCATTGTTGATAAGCGTACTCAAAATCCATATCCTCCTACAGCTCAGCATGCAATAAGAGAGGCGCATACTGTAGGCGAGAATCTCATTTATGCGATCGAAGGGAATAGAACTCCGACAACCTTTGTTTATGATACTAAAGGATCCATGGCAAAAATTGGATCTAGGAATGGAGTGGCCTTGCTGATGGAGCATAGATTTACTGGATATAGTGCTTGGTTCATCTGGAAACAATACTATTTGTCCACTTTGCCTTTAATGGAAAAAAGGATAAGGGCGGGACTTGATTGGCTTGTGGATCTGTTTTTCCCTCGTGATATAACTCGACTCATTATAGATGATAATAATTTTCAACCAGGGCCGCATAATGTCACAAATTAAGAATGGATTAAATAACGCATTTTCAACAATACCAACTGAGCTTCTAATGTAATTAAAAAGTATGCGGTTATGCAATCATAAACCGATCTTTATTTTTGAATATTTCCAAGCATGTATTAGAGCATTTGTATAGGCGGTTACACATGATGTTAATACGCATCTTGAGCAACTTCTACCAACACTTCTAAGATCTACCTTAAGAAACATCAGAATATTCTGAATAACCGCCATCCAAACTATATACTTTTTTAAAGCCACGATCAACAAAATATTCAGCAGCTCCTATACTGTTAATGCCATGATAACAATATATCAATAAGGGATCTTCAGCATCAGTATTTTTCAGGAATTCCTCCAAGTTATCCTGAGTTAAATGTATCGAATCGGGGATGTTGGATCTCATATAGGATTTCTTGTACCTGATATCGGCAATTGTAACATTAACGTTCTCTACTAATTTTTTTGCCTCGAGGACAGAAATACGTTTGAATCCCCCTTTTCACTATCCATTGATTAAATAAGTTGATATTCCACATATGAAGTTTGTCTAAAAGGTTGCATCAATATGTATGGATTATTGATTTTCTTACAGGTCTTAACCATTTTTCGACTAATTATTATGTGAATTACTAATTATAGAAAGTCGTGCTTATGATGGTTTTTGGGACAGTCATTTGTGTAGGCATAGCATTTATCAATCCTAATGAAACCAAAGCAACTACGAGCAGTGTTATTCTCATAGGAAGATTTCATCCGATCGTGTCAGGAATATAGTTGACAAGATGAGCGGCTAAACCGCACAGAATGATAAATTGTCCATATTGTTAGAAAAGAATTCTGATTAGTTAGATATATTACCTTTACAGAGAGAAGGTAATCTTGAAACTCAAGCTAGTGAAACCCGTTAGATTGCTCATTTTATTTGCTAGCATTATTTGTAATGTTTTTTTGGAATTTGAAAAACCAATAGGTAAATAGAAGGTAATAAAACCCCTTTCTTTGATACTGTGTATTTCTGGGATCGCATGGAGTTGTTTTTGCTTAAGCCAATTGTTCGAGTTCGAATCCTTCCTTAATGAGAATGAAGAAAGATTAGTCCTAGTAGATAATTCCAATTATTCAGTGTCCGGCGTAATGATCTTTAGATCTTCAATTGAACCATCTTGCTAGATACTTCCTGATCACAACCAATCCCATCAATGATGTTAAGCTCAGTATTACAATTGGAAATTCTGGTATCATAGTAGTTCCTGTTATTTCCAATGTTGTTTTTCCTGATTCTCTGGGGTGGTAGTCAATTACAGTGTATCCTTCATGTTTTTTCACTCCAACCCCATGCTCGGTATGCCGGTCGTCTACAAAGAATATCTCCTCGAACATGTTTATTACTTCCTTACCATCTTTCTTTATCATAATACTTCCATCAAGCAACTCATGAGGAATAGCTATGTAGAATACACCTTCTTTGTTTGTTGCATCTCCTACGAATGTGAGAGTCTTTGTATCCTCGTCCAGAGTAAAGGAAACTACCTGAAAGCCGTAATTTACCAATATTTCAGCTGTGGATGTTTTGTTTTCTACTTCAAAATTGAACCTCTTTATATCTTGAAACCTAATATCAGAAGTATGCCATTCGTAAGTTTTGTCGCTGTTTTTCGCCTTTAACTCAATTCTGTAAGAATGTTCCATATTCATTTGAGGATAGGTTTGGAAGGACAATTTGAACTGCCCATTTTCATCTGATACTGCACGATCTCTAATCAAAGGGGTTGGGAGTCCCTCCAATTCACCTATTACTTCAACGTTTGAAATGGGATTTATGCATCTATCCGATAATGTTTCTCCCCTAATAATAATCCGGTCTCCAAGAACATAGGTATCCTTAGACCCTCCAAAAAATGGACTACTGTTAGCAAATTCTACATTGTGAAATAGCCGTGTAATTGATATAGGTCCCTTGTTATCAACACTGATCTGTTTTGTAGTAGATGTTTCTTCATAACCAATAAATCTTGATTCAGCAAGAATTTCTACATTATAAATTCCAGAACGCATGTCATTAGGAATCTCTATTTCGCCTACCCAGGTTGAGGATGTGGATTTTTCTAATTCCCAATTCAAAGTATCTTGATAGGACTCTGTTCCATAACATTCAGGATATTGCATTCTAAGTACAATAACTGCAGTAGGGATTGGATTACCTATACCATCCACAACTTTAACCTCGACCTCTACTTTTTCACCTGTATTAACTTCTTTAGGTATGCTTATATCAGAAAAAGTAACCTCACTAGCTCCTTCTTTAGTAAAGAAGAAAGCCTGCTTGTGGGTATTACCATTGCTATCCATTACCGTAACCAAATATCTGTAAGGATCATCAACATTAGGTGTCTCAAAAATAATTTCAGCAGTATCATTCACAATTACCCTTCTCTCCAAGATCTTCCCCCCAATCTCATTACTGTTTCCATCAGATACGATTACGGTAGCAGTACTTCCTTGCCACTGGTCGCAATATGACTTTATCCTTATCGGTATTTGATCATTAGAAGTAAATTCATGATTGTCAAATAATAAGGAAAATCCACATGGTTGCTTTCCAGCGCCAAAACTTAAAGTTGGCACCAGAAAAAGCAAGAATGAGATCGTTATGCCAGCATAAATTATTCTAGTCATGAACATGTCCGAACAAATTGCTAAAATCACTATAATCACTATATAAGTTATTGTGATGATAATATGAGAAAGAAGTCAAAGATAATTTATCAGTAATAATAAAAAATGTGTACCTCCTATGTCTTATGTGAAAGCTGTTGCCTTGATTTTAACCATTGTGTTAGTATTTCCTATCACCCATTACACAAGTGCAGAAACTGGTGAGCGCATTCTGGCGGTTATGGAATTTGACGATCCTTCGAGCGACTATGTGTGGGAAAGTTTCACCAGCTATTTTGATCATGGTGACATTGTGAAACTTCGTGGTTACGTGATGCTCACAAATAGTTGGAATGGTTTGGTGGACATTCCTGTAAATATGTTCATAAAGGATCCAGCCGGCACCAATGTAATTCAAAAGGTATTGAAAACGGATGATAAGGGAATATTCGAATTCTCTTTTCCGATCACGGATGACTTTAAGATCGGGAAATATATTGCTACCGTAGAAGCTTCAAAGGAAGGTTATCAAAAAGTAGAGAATGAATATCTTACGATATTCTATGTATTGAGGACACAGGATTATACAATTAATGTAAACGAACAAGAATACATCGTTCGCACAGGCAGTATCAATTATGATGCACTGAATATGAAATTTGATGAAGAGAGATGGGCTTTAAGTTTTGATCTCAATAAGGTTGAAGGAAATTACGCAGTAGATAGCAATTTAGGTTATATCAACAGTTACTTGTTCTTTACTATAGAAAGGTCGTTAATTGAAGGATCCTTCTTTAGCGAGGTGAATGGCGTAGGACCAGGCTGGGATTCGTGGAATGTCAATGCTACACATACGGCAGTTCAAATTAACATGAGTGATATAGCAGATGGTTCTAGAATTACTGTAGGCACCAATGAGATGTCCAAGATGTAGCAATAGCATCTAATTCATGAAGGGAATCATTCAATGTGATGTATCCTACCTATAACCATTAATTACGACAAATCAGAGACATCAATTCCCAACGACCATTGTTGAAGACAGAAGTTTCAAAACGCAATCTTTTCGGATTTCTCGTAACTAAAAGTCTCAATTTCTACTTTCGCCAAGAGAGGACGAATTCTGTCGAAGTACACTAGCTCAGACTCTACATGGGCATTTAATGCCCGCTCATCAACATATTGCTCAACAACAACATAACTGCTGTTATCGGTAGCAGACTTGTAGAGTTCATGAACCTTGCAATCCGGTTCATTTGATTTAACTAGAGCGTCTAACTCCTTGAAGAGACCTTCGAATTCTGCTTGCATATCCTCATTGGTTTTAATTCTCTTCAATCTTCCAATCATAATCTTGGTAGATCAAAGCTTTCAGTGAATTAAGTCTTCCTAGACTTAGGAAGATGGAAGATTTTCAGCATATAATATTTCTGATAATTAGTGGGCCCGAAGTGGATTCGAACAGACAGTGATTTCAGATACATTGAGGAATAAAGTCAAATAATGTGTAGTTTAGCCATCAGAGAGGCATTAACTATCACAATCTTGTTTTGTGAATTGCATCAAAGAAATATATCCTACGCTGATTAAGTGTGCAATAAGAGAGTTATCAAAAAGAAAAACTGTTTTCTTCTAATCTAACTGTTCTGATATGGCTAGTTAGAAGTTAATCGTTTTACGATCTTGCCAATAACGGGTACTGCTACAAGTGCTATAGGAGTAGCCACAATGAAGCCTACAATGAAGGAGTTGAACCAGACATTGATAAAATTGGGAGTGAACCCAAAGTTGATTGCCAACATTGCGAAGGACATGATTGAGGACATAAACACGCCCATAAGTACACCAAATAGGAGGGAAGCAAATCTTATTGGAATTCGCATTGACAATTCTCCTTCAGTTGCTTCCTACATTTCTTTTATAAAAAATTATTCAACTAAAAATGTGGGGCATGAGTAAATTTCCAGTTCAATTTTACCATCTTACAATATCTGATTGAGATATAATGCTAAGGATCTTCTTCTTAATGGATTCTTTGCCATTTGTACGTGAGGAGGTTCATTAGCAAGATAAAATTAGAATTGCCCACAATTGGGATTATATTTAACAGACTTCATTCCTTTGAAAGCCAGTTAAGAAGATAGGAACCAATAGAGTAGAGTTTGTATTGATGGATATTTGTAAGTATTTTATAAAATGATAATGTTGCCTTGCAAAAATAATTTGAACCTATAGTAGGAATGGCTTCGTTGGTGTCATTGACCAAAGGTTCGTATTGCGGATTTTTTTGCTATGCTCATTATATGACGTCTGCCCCTCTTGTCAAGGCGAGGGGTTATAGACAAGAACAATACGTTTAACTTAATGAGGTTCATACCTAAAATTGCAATTATTCCCTACGGACAATAGATCTAGTTATATCACAACAATGAGAGGAAGGATAAAACCCAATAAAACAAATAATTCCCTTATATGGAGGCAGAAAGAATTTTGAGAAAAAAAGCCATAGTAATAGGTGCGAGCATCGCTGGAACGTTAAGCGCACGAGTATTATCTGATTATTTTGATCAAGTGATTATTCTTGAAAGAGACTCTTTAAGTAATGGGAATATCAGAAAAGGAACCCCTCAGGCAACTCACATTCATTTTTTACTTTCAAGAGGATATCAAATCCTGAGAAAGCTTTGCCCCGATATAGAAGAAGAACTTTTAGCCCATGGTGCTCATAAAATTGACTTTCTTAATGATGTAAGAATTCTGCTTCCTACAGGATGGGCACCAAAATTTTGTTCAGAAGTTATCACTTATACTTGCTCACGGACTTTATTGGAAAAATCAATACGAAACAAAGTATTGCAAAACTTTTCGAATATTACCATTTTTGAGAATTGCTTTGTCAAGAATTTGATTTTAGATGAAACAAGAGTCATGGGTTTAGAGTATCAAAATGATGGTAATCTGGATTCTATCAAGGCAGATTTAGTGGTTGATGCTAGCGGAAGAAATACAAAAACCCCATTATGGCTTGAAAATATTGGGTTTCAAAAACCAAAAGAGTTGAAGATAGATTCGTATGTTGGTTATGCCACTAGAATTTATAGAAAACCACCTGATGAAAAGATTTGGAAGATGCTAGCCATACTTAACAGGCCAACTCATAATCCTAGAACTGGAATTGTCTACCCGGTTGAAAATGATCAATGGATCATTGGAGTTTCAGGAATTGGGGGCGAGTATCCTCCAACCGATAAAGAAGGGTTTCTAGATTTTATCAAAAAATTGCCCACCACAGAACTTTATGATTCAATCAAGGAAGCAATTCCGGTATCTAAGATTTTTGGATACAGAATAGAGGGAAGCAGAAAATACCAATATGAGAAACTTTCTCGATGGCCACAAAACTTTATCGTAATAGGAGATTCTGTTTGTACCTTCAATCCATTTTATGGACAGGGAATGACATCAGCCGCACTATGTGTTGAATATCTTTCAAAAAGTCTTAAACAAATACAAAATGACGCAGATTGGAAAGACTTTTCAAAACAATTTCAAGTAAAGGTGTCTGAAATTGTGTCCCTACCTTGGATTTTAGGAACAAGTGATGATCTTAGATGGCCAACAACAAAAGGCAAAAAGCCCAGTTTATCTGTGAGATTTATGCAAAAATACACCAACAGTGTGATGCTCTTGATTCCCAATAGTGAATTGGCAGCAAAGTCATTTCTTGAAATGATGCATATGACCAAATCTCCTTCTGTACTATTTCACCCTAAAATCATTGGCCAGATGCTTTTGAAATATTTTAAAGATAAAATAAGGTCGAAATAAAAATGGGAAAACCTATAATAATTTTTGATTTTGATGGGACCATTGCGAATACCCTCGATCCAATAATAGCAATTGTAAATAGAATTTCTGATGAATTTGGACACAAACAAGTTTTAGAAGAAGATATTCCATTACTTAGGGAAAAGAAACCAAAAGAGATTCTATCACATCTGGGAATTCCTATATACAAATTACCATTTTGGACAAGGAGAATTACTTCTGAGATTAATCAAGAAATTGGAAATCTCCATCCAAGTACCAACCTAAAACCAACTTTATCACTATTGAAGGAGAGAGGATGTAAAATAGGTATTCTAACTACTAACACAGGAGAAAATGTGAAAAAGTTTCTAGAAAGCAACGAATTGAATATTTTTGATTTTTTATATTCGGGCAATAGTGTATTTGGGAAAAGTAAAGTTCTCAGAAAACTAATCACTAAAAATAATCTGAAAAAAGAGAAGGTCTTCTACGTAGGAGATGAAGTACGAGATATGAATGCAGGTAAAAAATCAAAGGTTATCACAGTTGCAGTTAGTTGGGGTTTCAATTCTAAAGGAGCCTTAAAAAAAGAAAAACCAGATTACTTGATAGATTTACCTTCTGAACTAGAACCAATTGTTTTCTCTTTGACACAAGAGTAAGCAAATCTAGTTCTAGACCAGGATGTTTCCGCTTAGGAAGGGGAAATATATTTAGAAAATGAATTCTTGAAATGTATTATTGTTATTAGTATGTGAATATGAATGCGTGCAATATATAGAGTCCTGCAGAGAAATTACGGGTTTATTTCTGGATGCTATTGGAGTAAATTCTTGAATTCTATAGGAAAGAGATTGACTCCGTTATCTTTAGCATAATCAAGAATATTCCTTACTGAATAGCCTTTACATTTGTTCGGTTAATCATTCTTAGTATTTTACTATTTGATATTTCAGTCGTAACCACATCAACGGAACCAAAACTGGTATAAGCTTTGGAGATCAACTTAAATTGTGTGCGATGTAAGGAGTATTGTGGAAGCCTGCAATACAAAGCCGAGGAGATTTAACAAGCTATTCGAAGAGTACAGACAAAGCGCACGTACTCTAGCGAATAAGTTAGAGCCAGAGATAGAATCTAAAATTAGGATAACTTGGGCGAAGATCATGCAGGATGAGGATCGTGACGAATTAGTTTACAAACTTACATTGAAGTACTTGAGGCTGGACGGATATGATATAGGTAATTATAAGCAGCCTTTTGTAACGAAGAAATAATTGGGAAGGATTTCGGACTAATTATCGCTAACATCTATGCTGAGGAATATTTCATAAAGTGAAGAATGAAACTATTCTATCAGTGATAAAGAGAATGTTTGAAGAGCATGTAACATCAAGAATTGCTAAGATGCAGAACAAGGAATTAACATTTAGGGTTATTGCTTACAATTTGCAGAGTGATTGTCTTTATAGTATGGTTTCTACTGAGCCAATTTTTGGTTAATCCTTTATGGTATATCTTAACATATGTTAGAATGTTTCCTAATTTTTATTATTTATTACAGATTCAAAGCTATCAAAGCTGAAAGCTACTCACATTAAGCGTATAGCAAGATTATAAAAAGGAAATATTTCAATCACAATTAAAGAACTAGTTTGGAGGGCTAGCCTAAATTCTTCACAGAAATTACTTTTAAAGCAATCCCAGCAAATATGAAAACCAATGCGACGGGGAAGAGAATGTTAAACATATCAGCAGATACACCTAAAATTATAAGTAGAAGACCAAATACAGTCATAGAAATTCCGGATACAAATTGACCGTCTAGTTGCATGATCGTAAAGCCAAAAATCATGTATAAATACTATTTTACTCCCACGTATTAACACACTTTAGGAATCTTATCGCCTCGATCAGACCTTCAGTATAACCTATTCTTAAAGCCGCAAGTTCAAGTTTGCCCTGTTTCAAACCCCTCTGCCTGGCTTAAATAAAATTATAGTCTGGTTACCATCCTAGTCTAGATTCTTTACGGTAATTCTAAACTTCAATAATTCATTACCGGTAGTATTAAACCTGAACGAAGCAACTCCGCTTGCATTAGTAGTAACTGGAGGTACTTCATGCACACCCTCTAAGTTTGTAAAGAAGGTGAATGACTCACAACTATTGTTCTCTTCTTGATGGTGGTTATCATTACCTTCTCCACAGGATAGATAGTCAATGTCTAATTCACCAAATAATTGGTCATAATCTTCATTCCCAAATATCAGATCTGTTCCCGGCCCACCAAATAGTTGGTCGATGCCAGGGTTGGTTGCTGCAAAGTGATCACCTTCTAAGAGATCATCACCATCACCACCTAATATGAAATCATTTCCATTATTCCCACGAAGTAAATCATCGCCAGGACCCCACGAACTACATCTTCACCATCTCCTCCAACCACGGAATCATTATCGGGACCACCAAACAATTGATCGTTGTCCGGACAGCTGTCAAAGGTACCACAATGCCTATCTCAGAGTTCTACAGTAAAGCAATAAGTCTAATTTTCCCTTAACTGTCTTTTTATCGAGATTTGTTGGCGCAGTGATTGCCTTTCAAATTTTATAGGTGCAATTTACTCGATCTTGATTTTCCAACATTCGTCACAGAGGTCGATAGGACCCAAAACATCTGGATAAAATTTTACTGTATGTGAGTTATTTTCGTTTAATTCTCCGCCACAAGCATAACAATTCATGTCAAGATATATCCGCTTTTATTTTTATTAAATGTCTTCCTATACTTATCTATTTTTTGATTATTATCAACATGTGAACAAATTACTTGAGGAAATTATTTCCTCAATTCAGTTTATAGACTCCTTAGGAGTATCACATTAACTTCTTCGTTCTTCTGCAATCTCTTCAAATCATCCACTATAACTATGCCATCAGAATTCGTTAGTGTTGAAAGAACTCTGGCGCCTGTTGCACTAATGGGATTAGCAAAATAACAATTATCATTTCTTGATATCTTGACCCTTACAAAAGTACGCATTCCCTCATGTGTATCAATACCAGCTAACATCCTCGCATTTACTGTTGGTGTTGGGGGTCCTTTAGTTTTTAACATATGAAAGAGGAGAGGACGTCCAAAGGCGTAGAACGCAAAATATGAAGATACAGGAAAACCCGGCGTGACAATGATGGGTTTGTTATCGAGTATTCCAAGGGCCGTAGGAGAGCCGGGTTTCATAGCTACACCATGAACCAGCAATCCGGGCTTTCCCATTTTGCCTATGATATTAGGGATTAAGTCTTTTTCACCAACAGAGGATCCACCGCTTACAACTACAACGTCGAACGCAAGTGCGTCCCTTAACTTAGATGATATTAAATCCCATTCATCTCTACAAATACCCAAGTCCACAACTTCCCCCCCGAACTCCTTCACCATACCCGAAATCACATGCCTATTACTCTCAAAAATTTGTCCCGGACCAGGCTTCGATCCCGGTTCAATAAGTTCACTACCGGTGGCAATTACTGCAACCTTTGGCTTCCTGAGGACTGGAACCTTGTCAACACCAACAGAAGCTACAAGTCCTAAATCTTGAGCATCAAGCCAGGTGCCCTTCTCAAGTAGAAGTTGACCCTTGCTCACTTCCTCGCCTTTTAATGCCAAATTTTTGCCTTGCTCTGCCTCTTCCATGATCTTAACTTTGTTACCCACTAATTCGGTATTCTCCACTATCACCACAGCATCCCCTCCATCTGGAATCATACCTCCTGTAGCAACGGCTACAGCCTTTCCAGATATAACACTGGATCGTACTTCTTGCCCTGCCGATATGCTATCAATCACATCAAGAAGAATTGGATGCTTACTTGATGCACCTTTTGTATCTTTAGATAACACGGCATAGCCGTCCATAGCTGCCTTGACAAATGGTGGGACATCAATATCACTTAGAAGATCATCTGCTAAGACTCTACCTAAAGCATCTCCAAGGTCAACATTCTCTGTAAAGGATAATAATTTGGAGATATCCATGTAAGACAAGAACTTGCCAAGAGCAACATCCACAGGGATATAAGACTTGAATCCATGATGCCTTGTTGTATCATGTTGTTCCATAATCATACTTAGTTTTGTGAACCAAATAAAGTTACTTCTAATACAAATATACGCGATAATTTGTGAATCAATCTAAAAAGAGCTGTATTTCTTTGATTTGTTTCTAAATATTACCACCTTCTTTTTTTTTGGGGAGTCTATTAACTGAATAGAAAACATATATGAATGAGTATTCACTGATATTTATAGAGCATTGGCGGATCAATCTAAAATGAAAATTCTTAGTCAACGTAGGGCTTCCACGTGAGGTGCTCTTTCAGGGAAAGGAGGTTGTGACTGGAATTTTCAAAGAACTAATCAAGGGTCATGTCAAACTACGTAAGCTCAACCTAGATGGTGACAGACAGGCTGATTTGACTGTACATGGTGGGCCAGATAAGGCAGTTTATGCATATCCAGTGGAGCATTATGACTACTGGAAAGTCCAATTACCCGATACTGTTCTGCCATGGAGTATGTTTGGTGAAAATTTGACTACGGAAGGGATTCTTGAAGATATGTTCAATATCGGTGATCAATTTCAAATTGGGTCAGCCAGAGTAATGATGACACAACCACGAATGCCATGCTATAAGCTTGGTGTAAGGTTCGGACGAACAGACATTATTAGAAAGTTTCTGGTAAGTGGTAGACCTGGATTTTACTTTAGGGTATTGAAGGAAGGAGAAGTTGGTGCTGTGGATCCAATCGAACTTATCAGTCGTGACAAGAATAACATCACTGTTAAAGATATAGTAAGGTTATATGTACATGATAAAGAAGACATTGAAGCTATGCGGCGTGCTTCAAAACTAGAGGCGTTGCCCGAGGAATGGAGAGACCATTTCTGCCAGCAGTTAAATCAAATTAGAATGTAGGCGACTAGAGTGAGAGGAGTTGGCTAGCTAAATTGGAAGAAAGTCTGGTTGATAATTTCGGCAGGGTTGCAAGAAAGCTTAGGATCTCTGTTACAGACAGATGCAATATGCGTTGTATTTACTGTATGCCAGAACATACAAAATGGTTTTCAGCAAGTGAGATATTGACATATGAGGAACTTGTTAGGTTCACTACCATTCTAGTAAGCCTAGGGGTTGAAAAGATAAGAGTTACAGGTGGTGAACCACTGATCAGGCAGGGCATAGAAGACTTTATTGGTGAATTGTCAAAGTTAAAAGGAATTAAGACCATTAGTATGACAACTAACGGTATTTTGCTACATGATAAAGTCAAAGAGCTTAAAGATGCTGGGCTTCAAAGTGTAAATGTTAGTCTCGATACTTTCAGAACTGAAAAATTCAAGGCAATTAATGGCTTAGATGGGCTTAACAGAGTCTTAGATGGAATTGAGGCAGCAGATGATGTTGGTCTGAAACTTAAGATAAATACTGTAATTATTAGAGGTTGGAACGATGATGAGGTTGTAACATTCGCAGAATTTGCAAGAGAGACGGGTCACACTGTTCGATTCATCGAGTTTATGCCATTAGATGGGTCAGGTATCTGGAGACCGGATCTTGTAGTTAGTAAGAGGAAAATGATGGAAATCATAGGCAAGAATTTGACACCACTTTTACCCTTGAAAAATGAAAGTTCTGAGCCAGCAACACTTTACTCATTTGCTGACGGACATGGCACTATAGGATTCATCCCCTCTATGACTGAACCGTTCTGTACTTACTGTGACAGAGTAAGGATAACTTCTGACGGCAGATTTCTCACTTGCCTTTTTGAAAATCCAGGATATAACATCAAGAAGTTACTAAGAAGTGGGAAGACTGACTATGAGATCAGAGAATATATTCTTGAATGTATAAACAAGAAGCCTGAAGGTATAATAAGCATCATAAGAACCAAGGCACTCAAGCCAACCCTAAACCTAATGCATACAATAGGAGGATAAGTAATTATGAGCAAGGGAAATCTTGAGCCGCTGAGTGTTAATGTGAAGTTGTTTGCTTCGGTAAGAGAGATTATTGGCAAAGAGGAGATAAGATTAAGACTTCAACATAACGGGACGGTTGGGGACCTCAGAAAGAAGATCGTAGAGCTTTATCCTGCACTTTCATCAATAAGAATTCCAATCATGGTTGCGTTGAACCATAGAATCGCAGATGACAGCACAATACTAAGCCATATAGATGAGGCAGCGCTTCTGCCACCCGTAGGGGGCGGATGAAATGTTTGCCATAGTTGAGGACCAAATTGATGTCTCCAAAGTATTGGAGTATGTCAAGGATGAATCCTCTGGCGCAACTGTTTTTTTCCTGGGAACTGTCAGGGATCACAATGATAACACTAAAGTTTCAGGAATTTATTATGAAGCATACAAAGAAATGGCAAAAGAAATGCTCAGAAAAATCGAGTGTGAGGTGATTGATAAATGGAGTGTAAGAAAGTTTGTTGCTATTCATAGGGTAGGTGAATTGAAGGTTGGAGAAATAAGTGTGATAACTGCTGTGTGTTCAGAACATCGCAAAGAAGCTTTTGAGGCCTGCAAGTATGCAATCGACACGATCAAGAAAATAGTACCAATATGGAAAAAAGAGAAATCTGATCTTGGCGAGTTTTGGGTAAAAGGTGTCCCCATAAATGGTGAGTAATTTGGGCATGTTCGATGTTGGTGATAAGCCAGATACACAAAGGCAGGCGGTTGCGAATGCCATAGTAAGAGTCAGTCCAGAGACTATTCGCCTTTTAAACGAAGGAAAATCACCCAAGGGTAACATAATTGATGCGGCAAGACTGGCTGCAACAATGGCTGCTAAGCGAACTTGGGAGTTAATACCGTACTGTCATCCTATACCGATTGATCATGTCAAGGTCGATGTTTCACTGAACGAAGAGACCATCGAAGTCAAAGTGAATGTGAAAACTGTTTGGAAAACTGGCGTGGAGATGGAATCCCTGACGGCTGCTTGCATAGCCGCCCTGACGATATACGATATGCTGAAGCCTATCGACGATACCTTAACCATAGAATCAGTTAAACTGCAGGAAAAGCATGGTGGTATGAAAGGATTCTACGAAAAATATGACAGAAACCTCAGGGTAGCGGTTCTTGTGATAAGTGATTCCACATCCAGATATGAGAGAAGTGATGAATCTGGAAAGCTTGCAGTTGAAAAGCTTACTAAGAACGGATTCAATGTTGTGGAGCATAAAATCATATCTGACGATGCGAATCATATAGAATCTAACCTCAAGAGATTCTGTGACGAGCTCAATGTTGATCTTGTGTTAACAAGTGGGGGGACAGGGGTAGGTCCCCGCGACGTAACTCCGGAGGCGACAACGAAAGTACTGGAAAAGGATGTAAAGGGTGTAGCTGAAGTCCTAAGGGCACACGGTCAAAGAAGGACACCGTTATCAATGCTATCAAGAGGGGTGGCAGGAGTCAGGGGAAATACCGTTATAGTGAACCTGCCAGGAAGTGTAAAGGCGGTTTCCGAATCACTGGATGCCCTCTTTCCAGGAATACTGCATATCTACAAAATGCTGAAAGGGCACGGGCATTAGTTAGTGAAATCATATTTGTACATATCCCCATTCTTTGGGATAAGCTTCGTTTACTCTAGCGTGGGTTTCGGAGGCGGAAGCAGCTACATAGTAATCCTTGTTCTTGCTGGAATAAGACTTTCATCATGTGTCAGCAAAAATGAAATGAAAGAAGGTGTACTTTGCTTTTCTTAGACTGTACTAAGACCTTACTAAGATCTTATAGCTTACTTGTTCCTGAAAAGCTGTCAAGTACACAAGCACAAGCTAATATTATTAAAAAATTATTCATATCGTGAACAAAAAAATTCGAGAGTTAGATACGAAGGATTTGGATAAAGCAATTTATAAAGTAACAATACCCTATTCAATGGAAGATGTAATCTAATGATCAGAAAAATGGTAACGCCGTTAGATCGAACTTGTTATGATGTGGAAAAATAATGGAGACAACAAAGTGTTTTACTATCGGACTTGCTGGAGGTGGCGTAGCTCTTGCACTCTCTTTTTTTCTGAGAATCTTCGCTGGTGGATTATTCATTCCTGAGCTTGCAGCGCAGACACTATTCTCTCTAACTCCAGGAGCAATTGAGTCTCAAGCCGTAGAGACATTTGGATCTTTAGCTAAATACTCAGCATTTGCTGGGGCGATTGCTATCAATCTTTTTCTGTACGGCGTTCTTGGGGTCTTACTGCATAGACCGTACAGGAAACTAGCTCAAAAGGTATACCTTTTTAATGTTTTACAACTTGTGCTCTTATCTTATTTTATTCTGTTCGTATTAGCATTAATCCTCTTGGAAGTAACAGAGATTCTATCCCAGCCCATACCAATTCAACTCATATCTTTGTATCTCATTCCACCTCACATTGCCTTTGGTTTCATTTTATACGAGATGTTCCAAAGATATGTTGCTAGACCAGAGCTTATCGAGCAAAAGAGCTCTCCTCAGGAGAGGAGCATTGACATTAAGAAGAGGTGGTTCCTTCGTACCGCAGTTACGGGCTCGATTGCATCACTGGTAATTTTTTTTGGACTAAACTCTTTATTCTCTAAACCTACAGATCCATCAAATGTAACTACAAACCAAACAAAATCATTAGATCAAGGAGTTACAGAGCCCACAAAATATCCTTCCGATATTGCAGGTATATTTGCAGAACCTAGTCTTGCTTCATTTGTTGCTGCAGAAGTAACCCCCAATAATCGATTCTATCAGGTAGATATTAGCGTCGTAACTCCCAAAGTTGATACGGATACTTGGAAGCTAAAGGTAAATGGGCTGGTAAACAATCCCTTTGAACTCACGTATGAAGAGTTGAAGTTGATCCCTGCGGTAGAAGAATATGCTACTTTAGAATGCATTAGCAACAAGAAAGGGGGGGATTTGATCAGTACAGCCCTATGGAAAGGCGTTCCTATGAAAAGCATACTCGAGAAGGCTGATGTTAGATCTGAAGCAATCTACATTGTCTTCAGGTGTTATGATGGTTATGATGTAGGAATTCCTCTTGAACTAGGTATTTTGGAAGGAACCATATTGGCGTATGAAATGAATGGTGTTACTCTGTCGGCAAGTCATGGTTTTCCGCTAAGGGCGATTGTCCCTGGACTCTACGGAATGATGAATGCAAAATGGATAACAGAGATAGAGCTGGTTGACAAGGTCTATGAAGGCTACTGGCAAAGAAGAGATTGGGATAACAACGCTGAATATCAGACTCATTCTACAATAGTTCTTCCTGGACAAGCGCTCACAAACATATTCGGTGAACTATCCTCAAGAGTTGTTCATGGAGGTAAAGTGCAAATAGCAGGTATAGCTTTCGCTGGTGCTAGGGGAATATCGGGGGTCGAGGTTAGCACGGATGGTGGAGGGAGTTGGGAAACAGCCAGATTAAAAGATCCTCTTTCAAACAATTCGTGGGTTCTTTGGGCTATTGACTGGGATCCGGTAGCAGAAGGCAGATACGAGATTGTTGTTAGAGCAACTGACAAGACTGGAAAAGTCCAGACAGCTGAACTACGAAAGCCATTTCCAAGCGGCTCCACAGGCTATCACAGAGCCGCTGTGATGGTGGAAGCACCAACATGGGGGAGCAAGGGCTGAATTAAGATAGAACGTAGACATTAAGGTGGAGAGGCAAAAGTGTGCCCCTCCACCATACAGGGTTTGGGTGTGGGCTTGGTTTAAACACAAGGATCGTAATACATATTAAATTAAATGAAGTATGGCCATAATTCAATAACAAAAATAACTTGATGTATCTGATTGATTAATTTCCAAGCATGTGCTTCAATGCCCTTAATGGCCTTCCTGCTAGATGATTGTAATACTATTACCTGATACAATAATACAGATAACAATACAATACTCCTTACCTTATTGAATCCTCTAACTGGTAATGGATCTATAGCAAATACGTCCTTATCTGCTCTATCAAAGGTTCAATGCTTATGCTTCTTTGCAAATATACATGCTGTCCAAATTCCGATTGATAGAACTGCAGCAATGCCAGTCTATTATTATCTGTAGTATGCCTATACCTTTCCAATGGGAATACTAGTAGATGCCCTCTATACCTGCTGAAATCACATAACTCATGATCATCATATCCTTCATCTCCCACAATGTATCTAACATCTTCTGATAATGATGCTGTTATACTCTCATACATGTTATTATCAGAAATATTTGCTGTAGTTAGGTCGGCAGACAATGGTATTATTAATGAGCCTGTACTACATGCTAGATGCATCTTGTATCCGAATACCCATCCCTTGGTTCTGCTGAATCCCCATCGAGCATCTGTATCTATACCCGAGCGTGGCACTTCATTCTTCTTCATGTTTGATTTGTGCCATACATGTCCCTTTGCTTTCAACAATGAACTGTCAACGGATACTATGGCTGGGTCTACCAACCCATCTTTTATGAAGAGCACGCCCATAACATCTATCCTTGATCTTATGTCAATTGATATGGCCTTGAACCTTCTATCAAACGTCCTTCTGTCTGGTCATGCAAAGCATTGTTGCTTGGTATTCTTACCCATACTCTAACGATGAAGCATCTACCATAACTGTAGGAGAATAGTAGAATGGTCTACCTCTTTTCCTATTAGGTTTTGACTAGAATCACGTCAATCAAAAATAATATACGAAGGAGTATCGAGTCTGAGCTAAACATATCAACAATAAAAACTAGAACCTGATCTTATCGTTTCGAACTAAATTACGCCCAAGCCTCAACTAATTACGTAAGCCACAGTTATTTATAATTTGTAAGGAAAGAAAATCTACTTTGGATTAACAGGTGGAAGATGCATAAGGAAGTTTAGAAATCCTTTAGTACAACATCCCAGAAGAGATGATATGATGTATAATTACAATAACTGGAAGCTAATTGCAGTTGGTTCAATTGCAGCTATTCTCCTCGTAGGTACGCTGGGCTTGTCATCATTGTCAAGGCAGGTAGACTATGAACAGATTGTGAGTAATTCAAAAGCATTCGCCGAGATGCAGCCGGAGAACGTAATCATAACGTGGAACGAATTAGCCTTGGACACCGTGCGTGAAAAGGAGCTCGGCTCCTCGACGGCTGCCCGTCTTTATGCCAAGGTCAACATTGCTATGTATGACGCGATCAACGGTATAGCTAGGGCTGATGGCAGCTCCACACTTGACTTTGCCCTCGTCAGCCCAGATGACGCACCAAACGAAGCTGATCGGCGCGCTGCGGCGATAGCCGCTGCTCACGTAGTGCTCTCTGCTGAGCAGGCCGACCGCGAGGACATCTACGACGCGCAGATGGCTGCTGACCTGGATGCCATTGGTGATGATGACAAGGATGATGTGGAGGCCGGCCTATCATGGGGCGCAAATGTCGGACAGCAAGTCGTGGAACTGCGGGCCGACGATGGAACATCGCCGAAAATGGTAGAATCAGCACGCTCCGAGGCAGGTGAATTCCAAAGCGATTTCACCTCGGCACATAATGCTAACATGCGACCGTTCGCTATAGCTGACCCACTCATTTACCGAAGTGCGGGTCCACCGCCATTGGATAGCGAGGAGTATACTAATGCATTCAACGAAGTGAAGGAACTGGGTAACCTAGCAATACCGGACCAGGAAAAGGAAGAGATCTTTCGGTTCTGGAAGGGTGGCTCAGGTAGCTCCAGATCACCAGGCGAGTGGATCAAGATCGCCATCCTAGTTGCGGACCAACAGGACCTCTCCTTGTCGGAAAGCGCACGACTCTTCGCGTTGTTGGGCATGGCCATGGCCGATTCGGTGAGGGTTTATTCAGATGACAAGCTTGTCTACTTCTTCTGGCGGCCGCAGACGGCTATCCGCAACGCCGACACTGATGGTAATCCGGATACTGAGAAGGACCCGAACTGGGAGCCGCGTAATGGTAGCAAGGGTGGCTCACCAGAACACGTCGCCGGACAGAGCGTCTTAGCTGGGGCTGGCTCGACCATCCTTGCTGGCTTCTTTGGCTGGGACGACATGAGCTTTACCTTCGAGGCAGATGATGCGATTGCCGGTCCGCGAACCTTTGAGAGCTTCTCCGATGCCGCTCAGGAAGCCGGACGAGCCAGAATCTTTGCTGGCATCCACTTCGAATTCAGCAATCAAGAAGGACAGGAGGCAGGGCGGAGCTTGGCCAGCGAGATTCTCGCCAATAAATTGGTGCCAGATCCATTAAAAGTGAGAGTGCACGCCAAACAAATCAAAGATCTAATAATCGTAAGATTGACAAATGTAGGCGATAGCGCTGTAAGTATTGATGCTTTTACCTTGACTATTGGAGATTCAATCAAGGCAGCCAAGGCATTCAATAAATGGGAGAAGGAGGGAGACCTTAACACCGTGACATTTTCAGGTTCCAAACATCCTTTACAGCCTGATGACAAGCAGTACTTCTTACTCAAAGTAGATTCGGCGAAGCCAGTTGTTGACTGGGAGGTTATTGGTATGGATACCGATATGAGTGTAAAGGGTTCTGTTACACCACTTGTCCGATAGCTCATAAAATTAGAATCGCAATTTTACCGCTCACCCTTTATCATGTGTAGTTGTTATTTTTCTCAAGTGAGTAACTGGTAGTATGGATACTGCTCAATGGAAACTACTAAGATCATAGAGACTTCATTGTTAATAGATCAGGATCGTGAGTTTTGTCCAAAGCACTCTTCAAACCTTTAGCTAAATCAGTTGCTTTGCCCTTGCCCCAGTAATGTAGAAAGATAATGCGTGGCTGCTCAAAAGTCATATGATTATGAATCGCAACTATGTTAATACTAACTGCTCTTAGAGCTTTGAGTACTGGTTGCAGTTCACCTTCCAAGACTGCAAAATCACCATCTACAAATGCGTTGTCATTGTTACCTGCAAAAGCGGCCCAAGTATTTACTCCCATATTTTTGCCCACCAGACAACCACATGAAGCACTTGTCTTGCGTCCAATAACAACCTTGAACATTCCATCTTTAGCCGTACCTCCAACACTGAGGATTGTTTCAATAGTTGTGCCATCAATATCATTATCAATAGGGATCTGTTGTCCTTTGAATGATGTTTGTGGCTGGGTGTTAGTTGTCCTGATTGCATTAACAGTATCCAGGGGCCTTTCTAATACCTGAAGCAAAAGCATCGAGCTCACTTTCACCACTAATGTGCATGAAATACACTTTAGGATTGTCAAAGAAGAAATGGTTGTGTAAAGCGGTCACTTGCAAAGTTTCCAGAGCTGCACTCATAACAGAATTCACTTTATCTTCAAAGAGCACTAGGTCACTCATGACCATAACTTCAATACCTTCTTTCACACCTTTCTGAAAGGCAGCCCATGAAGCAAGACCCATAAAAGGTTTCATGGGCCAGTTATCAATAGTCACCTTTACGTCTGTACGCGGGAAGCTTGCCTTGACAACGCCCTCTTCTGAGAAGACTTCTGCTTTAACATTTAAAATTTCTTCGATTCTACTTACATTGACCTCATTCGTCATTTGAATTCTGCCAACTTATGTTTGACTGAATATTTAAATGATTTTAGGTTATAAAACGCAGGTTTTAATTTCAAAGGTAATTACATTATTCTTACCACTTAAGATCAATGGATTATTTGGTAGTTTTGAGAACATTCTTTCCTGGCAGTAACAACTTTGTAGCATATACCATCAATCAAATGTTGATTTTGGTTGAAGATAATACTTGGATGATGTTCCCCATTGATTGGCAATCTAATCTTTACCTGAGTTCGATTACTAATGAATGTATAATCCATGGTTACCCAGCGCATATCATAACAAAGCTATTGCAAAATCAAGAATTTAGAACCATTGTGGATTTTCATAAAATGTATAGAAAACAAATGAACATTATTTGTTATCTTTGAAAGACTTAAAGATGAAATTAATATATTGTTCTCATGCAGCCAAAACCAAGAAAATGGAATATTCCTGATAATAAATTAGAAGAAGTTAAAAAATTACTAATAACAAATTGTGGTATCGAGGATTCGTCAATTTCTGAAACATCAAAAGAAGTTTGGAGAATAAGGATCAATAAAGCTGTGTTTACCCAGTATTCTACGGGAACACTTTTTAGTAATCCTACTAATGATGAATATGTTTTAGCAGTAAGGAATAAGATTTCTGATTTAATTGGTTCAGGTTTTCAAACAACAAAAAGTGAATTTCTTATAGGGTTAGATGAAACGGGTAAGGGGGAATTTATTGGGCACTCCGTGTTAGTTGGCGTTGCATTTCCTGCATCCCTAAAAGAGGAAATAGAAAATTTAATCAGTGTGACAGACACCAAGAAAAAAAGAGAAGCACAATACTGGGATCAATTATATCTAGAAATAGATCATCTAAAACTGAAAGGACTATCTTTCATCATAGAAAAGATTCTACCAAGGCATACTGATAGGTTCAACATTAACAAGATCATGGATCTAGTTTATCAGAGAATGATTTCACATCTTCTAAGAAGAGTTCCAGAGGGGAATTGTAGCATTGTATTAGATGATTATGGTGTTGGAAGAAACATTTCGTTATTTCTGGACACACTTCAAAAAAGAGGAGCAACCATCCGCGTACAAAGCAAAGCAGATGACAGATATTTGGAAACAAAGCTCGCTAGCATAATAGCCAAGGGAGAAAGAGAGAAGATTATTCAGGCCATTGGAAGAAGGGTTGCATTTGAAGATTGTCCAGTAGGTAGCGGCAATGCCGGAGACCCTTTGACAATAAAGTGGTTGACAAGATGGAAGAAGACTGGCAAGCCATGGCCTTGGTTTGTAAAACAATCCTTCGCTAACGTGAGAGAGTTAGATGGTAATACTGGTAAAATTGAGAAGCAGGATCCACCTATCAGAAATGAACTGATTTCATCTGATTCGCAAAACTTGTTTCGTGAAGGTAAACTGTCAGTAACCACATTAAGTATATTGTGTCCTTCATGTGGAAATATAGCAAAATCAGCAAGGGTTACTTCTAATATTGTAGGTTTTATGGAAGGTAGATGCATATCCTGTAATGAGATTATTAGAGATCTAAATACAACATTACTGTACTACAATGGACATCTCCTTCCAGATAGTAATGTAATATTGTCTGACACTATTTCTAAAGATCTTGATAAGGGAGCATTCTTTGAAAATTTTACTTTCCTCTTGCATCCAGAAGTAACCAAAGAATGTGATAACCAAGGAGGGAAAGCAGAACTTGAAAGAATTGCTGATGATGCATCAATAGGCAGAATCGGCCTCGCTTATTTGAAAGAATCTGTCAATGAGTCAAGAACCAATGACGAACAGTTGGTAGATATTGCCCAAAAATATAATGCTATAGTTCTTACAGGTGATCAAGGATTGCATGTCATAGCTTCAGGAAAGGGTACTTTTGTGCTCTATGTGGAAGTATGACTCGTAGAATAAGATGAGTTTGACGATCTCATCAAGGGAATATATGAAAACTACAACAATAAGGCATCATTGGTTTATGACTTGATGGAACCCTTCAGATGGTTAGTTGATATCACTGTAACCAAAATAGCATTAAGGAGATTGATAAAGAAAAAAGATTTCTCAGAAACTAATGAAGGAAACATTAGATTAAGACCAAATGCTGTAAAACTTTTGTTAACCGAACTTGGAAAACTTCTTGGAATGAGGATTATCTATAAGAATAAAAAGCATCAGTGGTCTAGCATAATCGAGATAAAGACAAGAGAGTTGATGATGTACATTGACGGAAGATTAAATGATTTAGATTTCAACGAACCGAAACCTAATATTCCCTCAGACAAGTGATTCTTGAAAATTTGAATAAATCCTTTCTAATTATTATTACTAATGTCTAAATCTCCGTTCTAATTTTCTTCTCATGGCTATGAACAATGTTGCGCCAATTGGTAACAATATCATCCCAAGAATATAATCAATTAGCTTAGCATCATCAGGAAAGTTAAAAAACGGAATGAATGAATTGACACTTCTTATAATAGTAGCCTCAATTGACCGCTCAGTACCTACAGAAAGGAAGAAAAACGTTGAACCAAGCAATGCTAATGCTATAATAATCAATGGCCTTGCATAAGACTCACCATAGTTTGATGTAAGATGATACATTCCAGCAATAGAAATATTTCTTGCAAACCAATTTCTCTTTTTAATTGGATAGCTAGGTGAGGCATGGGCATTATTCCATATAACAAAAATAACTTGATGCATCTGATTGATTAACTTCCCAACATGTGCTTCAATGCCCTTAATGGTCTTCCTGTCAAGTAGTTATAGTATACCATCAGCTGGTATAGCAATATAGAAATCAGAACGATGCTCCTAGCTTTATCAAATCCTCTAACTGGCAATGGATCTATGGTAAATACATCCTTCATATGCTCTATCAATGGCTCAACGCTTATGCTCCTCCGAGAATATACATGCTGCCCAAATTCCGATTGATAGAACTGCAGCAATGCCAGTCTATTATCTGTAGTATGCTTGTACCTTTCCAATGGGAATACTGGATGCCCTCTATACCTGCTGAAATCACATAACTTGTGATCATCATATCCTTCATCTCCTACAACATACCTTGCCATTCCTGTAGGCAATGAAGATGTTATGCTTTCATACATCTTGTTATCAGTAATGTTAGCTGTTGTGAAATCAGCTGATAATGGAACTATCAACGAACCTGTGCTACATGCTAGATGCAGTTTGTATCCGAATATCCATCCCTTGGTTCTGCTGAATCCCCATCGAGCATCTGTATCTATACCCGAGCGTGGCACTTCATTCTTCTTCATGCTAGATTTGTGCCATACATGTCCCTTTGCTTTCAACAATGAACTATCAACGGATACTATGGCTGGGTCTACCAACCCATCTTTTATGAAGAGCATACCCATAGCACCTATCTTTGATCTTATGTCAATTGATACGGCCTTGACCTTCTGTCGAATGTTCTTCTGTCTGGCAACCTATCCAAACCACATGCCCTCATTACCTTCCTGTTGTATGGCATATCTATCGAAAAATATTCATGCAAAGCATTGTTGCTTGGTATTTACCCATACTCTAACGATGAAGCGTCTCACCATTACTGTAGGAGAATAGTAGAATGGTCTACTTTTCCTATTAGGTTTTGACCGAATCACACCAATCAAAAATAATATGCGAAGAAGTATCGAGTCTGGGCTAAACATATCAACAATAAAAACTAGAACCTGATCTTATCGTTTCGAACTAAATTACGCCCAAGCCTTAATTATTTAATACCACAACAATAAGTAACAGGTCCAGAAGATGACCTTTGGAATTATCATTTCCAATTTCATCAGTCCAACAATGTTTTTTATTTATTTTTTAATTACAATTTACTTACATGCAGAGACTAACATTGAAACAGTTTAAGGAAAATATCTCAAATGTTTCTTCATTGAATTAATATCTATGACCGGCCAACACCATGAAAGGGATTAAAAAACATCAAACCCAAGTCTAATTGTAGGTTTAATAAAAAAATAAAAAAATAAATTGTGTAACGTTCCAATTGACGGTCTATGGACAGTTAACTTTGATCTCGGCAAAACAAGTATCATTATCGAAATCTACTCCACCATCCACGCTATCTATTCCATCATCACCCCTTAGGAAGTCTCCGCCAGATTCACCAAATAACTCATCGTCACCAAGCTCACCGAATAATATATCTCCTCCATCTCCACCTATCATCAGATCGTTGCCCGGACCACCAAACAGTAAATCATTGGCACCACCACTGAAGATTGTGTCATTCCCCGCACCGCCATATAGTTCATTTCCCGAGGCTCCGTATAGACTATCGTCACCTATCCCACCATATCCTAGATCATCACCAGGCCCAAAGTATATTGTATCATCCTCTGTAAATCCAAAAATTACGTCGTCACCAGCACCACCAAATAGCAGGTCCAAGCCTTCACCACCGCAGATACGATCATTACCATCAAGACCTCTGATTATATCGTTTCCTTAAGTCCATTAATCACATCATTATCCTCTGTTCCAATCAGAAAATCATCTCCCTCTACCAATAATTGTAGAAGTTATACCGTTACATTCAGTCCCGGTAACGCTAGGGTCAATCACATTCAAGATTCTTACAGGACTTTCACTGGCCTCGTAATGTTCGTTTGCCATAAGTTCAGCTTTGATCGGATGTGCACCTGCTACGGGTGTGTAACTAATACTTGTCATGCCAAGTGTATCAGAGCGGTTAGAGCCTATCAATGTAGTTGAATCATAGAAATCTATAGTGACATTTCTAGCTGCGTTCCCGGAGAATTCCAATATGGATGCAGTGATTTTTACAGTTTCGGTGATGTTAACTTCAGAGGGAAGATCCAGTGTAATTGAAGTGACAATGGGTATTATCACCTCTCCTGAACTTAGACAGTTTATTACTTCCTCTGCAAGGCAGCTATCACCATCACTATCCGCGCCTCTCCACGACCTGCCACTACCCTATCATCACCCCAATGACCGAATAATCTGTCATCGCCCCCGTCTCCGAATACACGATCATTTCCATAGTTTGAGCCATGAACTTCATCATTTTTGTCACCTCCAGTCATATTTGCTGGAGACCGAGAACCTGGATGCGTGGTAGGAACCAAACTGTGCCAATCCGGCGTGTAATCATCTGGATAGAAACCATATACTATATCGTCATCTACAAGAGTCGTATTCTCTGCGTCTGGACCTCCTCCTATTTCGTCACATCCCTCGCCCCCATAGGCAACGTCGTTGCCTGAATAGGAGATAATATGATCGTTTCCAGTGCCAGCATCAACAAAATCATTACCTTCCCATGCGAAAATCTCATCATGACCAGCCCCAGCACATACCACATCGTCACCAGCCCTTGAATGGATGTCATCATCTCCACCTAAAGCAACTATAACATCATTACCTAAAGTCCCCAGTAGTATATCATCACCATCTGTCCCTATTATGGTAGCAGTAAAACCGTTGCAAGTTAGAGGAGGTGCATTAGCTGTCAAAGGAACCATCAAGCTTCCAATTACCGCAATCAGCGTTGTAAGTTTAAGAACATTATTTTTCATTTTATTTTTAGCGGAAATTAAACCTCATAAACGTTCTAGTGTAATATAATGATGTTAGGGATCAATCAGGTTTTCATGATTATTTTAATAATGTGATGAAAGTAAAAAATTAGACTCGTATTTCATTTTAATTTTCTCTTAATGTTCATCACCCAATATTTCAATGAATTTGCATACAGGGAATAGGATATACAAATATTGCCAAGTTTAACAGTTGGTTCAACAATTCAATTTTAATATTCATACCTATAACCGTATAAGAACCTTAACGACGATCATCTTACCTGTCGTGTTTGTATAATATTTTCTAAATAAAACCACTTTTAATTAATCGTTTTACAATCATTATGTTATCTTCAAAATTGTACAACTTTCTGCTGGTAGTTTTATCCTTGATCTTACCCTGCAGATTGCAAAAATTCTAGATCCAGTTTCAAACTCAATCCTTCCCCTCTCTGGACTGGGATAAGTAAAGGGGGAATCATATGCTAGACTTGGTTTGGAACCAACATTTTCCCCTTCTTTTTCTCCATTGGAGCTATTACGGCGTTTGATCAGGTTTTTCCCCCTCTTTTAATCAATTATCATGAAATGAATGTAAGTGCTGAATGTGGGTTTCTGCTTCTTGTTATGGAGGGTCCATTACGATATTATTTGCTTATTCATTTACCACGTACTACATCCTAAAGAACGTGATATATCCAAGTACGGGCTTGGCGATACCTATTTCGCCTTCAATAAGAAATAAATTATTTTACTGTATACTGAATGCATGCTAGCAGGATATGAGGCCATGACTGCTATATTGCTACTTGGTGTTCTACTGCCGACTATGCCATTGCAATTAGTGGAAACCTGCAGTACAGAGTACATGGTCCAAGACCTATGGCGATCCTCTTTTTGACAGTTCGAGTAGAAATTCTATACAGCAGACTTTTGATGGAGGATATGTGGCGTTGGGATTTACGGAATCATCTGGCACGGGTTCCAGAGATGTCTGGATACTCAAGCTTGATTCAGAGAGCAAAGTAGGTGATTGCAGTGAAGACTTTTTAGAAGATAGCAATGCTAACGTTAAAGATATTGGTTCTCCTGTAACAGACACACCTGCTTCCATATCTGATGTGGTCTTTAACACATTTGACACTGACGCCTTTATAGAAAATACAGATGTCACCATAAATACCCAATGTGTGGCCGAACCACAAATGTGTGATAGGTTACCGGGTACCATACTAGGAACTGAAGTTGATGATGTTATACTGGGAACTCCTGAAGTTGATGTAATACATGGCTTGGTCGGCAACGACAATGTCTGTTGTAGTCCCGGCGATGATGATATTATAGATGGTATTGGTAATGATATAATTTACGGTAGTGGAGGGAGACACGATCAACTCATCTCAAAACCCTACAATACATCAAAAATGATGCAAGATTAACAAATGCCAGGTAGTTTTCTGCCGTTCTTTCATACCTGCTTCTTGTTCTGTGAAATCCATTCTTGAGCCATGCAAGGAATCTCTCAACTACAAATCTTGTCTTGCTGTAATGTTTGTAATCATTATTTTGCAAGATGAACTTGGAATTTATTTTGTATGGGATGCAACATGCAATATTTCTATCCCACAAATACATTCTGATGTATTTTGCATCATTTTGTCTGCATAAACTGATTCTATCTGTTGTATTGAATCATCATCAAGATAGTCTGAAATTGATCCTGTAACATCCATGCATTTTGTACTGTCATGTTCATTTGCTGGACTCAACAGTATGGATATTGGAAATCCGTTACCCTCTACTGCGGCATGTATTTTTGTACCTGTTATTCTCTTGAATCCATTATATCCAGTTACATTGCCCCTTTTTTATCAGGAATGGATGAAGAGTCAACTGATATTTTTTGTAGATTAATTTTGCCAGATTTATGTGCTGAGTGAATAGTACGTGATAGAATCTTTTTCCAGATTCCTTTTTGTTGCCATTTGTTTAACCTTCTGTTTGCAGTAGAATCATCACCATATCTTTTTGGCATATCGTCCCATCGGCATCCAGTAGTTAGAACATGGATTATTCCGTTAATGATTTTTCTATCATCATCCCTAGGCCTGCCAGTTTTTGCATGTGGTGGTATGTGTGATTCCATCATACTCCACTGTTTGTCTGATAATTCTTGGAATTTCATAAAATAATTTTAGATGTCGCTATTCATGGATCTAAATGGTCGCTAAAAATTGTCTAAATGGTTAGTTTTGAGATGAGTTGGATATATGGCATTGAGGGCAACGATATGATATTTGGTGGCCCGGGTGAGAATGTATTGTTTGGAGGTATCGGGACCGATAGGCTATCCGGAGGTTTCGATAATGACGAGTTGTTTGGCGGTAAAGATGGCATCAAATTTTTGGACGTGTTAGTAACGATCGACTCTTCGGGGGTTCTGGTAATGATGACCTTGAAGGAAACTAAGGTGATGATTTACTTTTAGGAGCTGGTGGTGAAGGCAAACTAGATGGAAGGATTGGTACCGATCAATGTCTCACGGTTGAAACTGTCTCCAACTGCCCCCAAGAATATTAGTATTTATTACATCACAAGTTTCTATGACATAATGTTGCCATATGTAGGTAATATGTAGGTACAACAAAACGAGAAATAATGGTTCTTGATCTTCTTAATTAATAAAATAAAACTTCATTCTTATCCATTACTTTTTTCTTCAACGTGCTCCAAAAATTCCTCACAATAATTAATATCCTTATCTACGAATCTGTCCTTTTCTATTGTTGTATCAAGCATTGCTTTACACATAGCAATCGTATCTTCGTTTGATCGTCCTAATATTTCATCCGGGTAATATTCGGTCGAATCCATGAATGTCGTAGGTTGATTCGCCCAGAATTCAAAAGGATTTTGCTGCTGCCTAAATTCGGCTACTATGAATAAACCGGCCAACACCATAACCACCACAACAACACCGCCTATCCCTGCTCCTAAACCTTTACTAACCAATACACTCCAAGCCTTCTATTACAAGCCCATATCTATCCTTAAATCTCTATTGCATGAATCCATCCAGCAAAATACGTGTAAAACAATCCTATGACAATTCCTGAAAATATCAACATCTTGTTTTTCAGAAGCAAATTCGAAAGATAACTGAGTTTGAAGAGAACATATGTAGATGCTCCAGCCCCCAACGCAAATCCATATGATGCCGCTAAGCCGGGAATGTTCAGATATGCGGTAGAAATCCCAACGAGTAAGGGAATGGAGGCTACCACACCTGCCAATATGAATGTCTCTGCCTTTGGTTTGATCAACATGACGGGTATCGATATGACTAAGCCCTCAGCTATTTTATGCATGAAGAAGCTTGTTCCTTGCAGAGATTGTTGAGTAAAAGTAAAAGAATATCCAGCCTGCAGATCAAACCCTATGACCACCCCCTCCGCAAAACTATGAAAAGCTACCGCCAACGCAAAAAGGTATACTAAAGAATAAGTCACGATTTTCGATTCTACATTTCCTTTGGTTTTTGAATACCCTTCCACTGCAAATGGAATGACAAGACCTAGTGCAAAAGCCAGTAAGAGAGTTGATTGTAGAGGAATTGCTCTCAAACCAAAATCAATACCTAGTCTTGAAGCCCCTCCGAACAGATCTATTAACGAAAATATCACTATACCGAATGCTATACTGGTAATGAAACCTTTAAATGAGTCACGAAGTTTGTGTGAAAGTTTAGAATTGGTAAGACCGATAAATAGTGGAACCACTCCAATAGCTACAGATAATAATATTGCCTTGTTCACATCCAAAATTTCTGTGGAAGTAGTTTCAGTTGGTATTAACCCAACTCTCTGATCAAAAGTGACCACTATCGGTTCCAATTCTCCACTCACTTTTGCTTCTAACACAATTCTGTAAAGACCATCCTCTGTGAACGTGAATGGGACAAAGAAATCACCTGCTGGGTATCTGGTTTCTGAAATTGTTCCTATAATGGCATCATTCTTCATAAAAGTTAACTTTGTTAATACGTTGAAAACATCAACATCATCACGTACAATGCTGAACGCAAGTAAAACATCATCACCTAGTATGGGTTTGGATGGTGTACTCATGTATGTCACATTATAACCTCTGACTTGATTGGTTTCTCCAACAAGCAGATGACCTTCTGCGATAACAGGAGTCATTAATAACAAAATAATTATAATTGAAAAATAATATTTCATCTGTTTTCGTGAAGTTGCAATTTAATTTAAATGAATTGGTGTTAGGTTTAGTAATCATTTCTCGTTGGAACGATGGTGTTTTACTTCCCATGCATAGACTGAAGAAACGTAATGGTTCAAAAAACTGGATTTTACGATAATACTGTCATGACACTTGATGGATTTCTGTCATGGTTTATGTATTTAAGATGAATCTTATCTTGTCTATAAGCTCACTATACCGGTAACTACCGTAGTTATTGCCAAATAAATGACCCAAATCCTCTACGTACACACTTCATTAATCTCTGTATATGCAATATAAACATCGAAAGAAAACTTGCACCAAATAAACTGATATAAGAAGGGTGTCGTGATACATTAAAGTCATCCCAATACTCTCCAATACATCATAATCGACGAAATGATAACAAATGCCAGATAGTTTTGTGCATTCTTCTCATATCTGATCCTGGTTCTGTGGAACCCATTCTTCAACCAGGCAAAGAATCTCTCCACAACATAGCGCGTCTTGCCGTATAGGTATTGTTCTGTATCATCATTTTGTTGTTGTGTCTTACTGTTTTTTCTGTAAGGTATGCAGTCAGAGATTTTTCTTTTGGTGAGGTATTTCCTGATGAATTCTGCATCATAGCCCTTGTCTGCTTGGCACCGCGCAATTTTTCTGATAGATCTCTCATCCAGATATTGTGAGATGCCATCCATCACGTCTACAAATCTTGCAGAGTCATGCTGATTTGCAGGACCCATCACTACTGAGACTGGCAGTCCGTTTTGTTCCACCGCAACGTGTATTTTTGTGCCTGAAATCCTGTTGAATCCGTTGTATCCTATGACGCTTCCCCTTTTTTGGCCGGAATTGATGACGAATCGACCGTTTTTTGCAGCTGCATCTTGCCTGATCTGTGGGCTGATTTGACTGCAGCGGAGAGGATATTCTTCCATATTCCACGTCGCTGCCAGTTCTGCAGTCTGCGGTGCGCAGTTGATTTGGAGCCGTACCTTTGTGACATCCCAGTCCACCTGCATCCTGTTATCCCGACAAACAGGATTCCGTTGACTGTCTTTCTGTCGTCTGCCCTTGGCCTTCCGGTTCTGGCTGGCTTGGGGAGATGCGGTGATATCATCTTCCATTGTTCACCTGTTATCTCCTGAAATTTCATGATCTGCTACGGGCAGCATTGCAAATAGATCCAAATGATCGTCAATTATTCACTAAATGATCAGTTTTGGGATCAGTTGATTATTAGATAAAACGCTTCCTATAAAAAGCAGAAGTGAGTACTTAACCAGATGGGGAAAAATGTATGCTGTTTCAAGATAAAAATGATAAAAACCTTGAAAGTAAATGTTAAGGAGTATTGATGTTTGAATCTTTCATACAAAGTGAATTAACAGGTTATCCATTAGCATTTCTTACTTTTGGATTCATTGTAGGTCTGCAACATGCCACTGAAGCCGACCATGTTGTAGCTGTTACTACATTGCTGAGCAGAAACAAGAAACTTACCAAAGCCTCGCTGCTTGGCGCATTCTTGAGATTAGGCCACACTTTAACATTATCCCTCGTAGGACTTGCCGTACTACTGCTGGCAGTGAATATACCCAAGGATCTGGGATTATCGCTGGAGTTTGGTGTAGGAGTAATGCTCCTCATTCTAGGACTTGCTTCACTAAGAAGTGTGAAAAGCAACAAGCTCTTGGATAATTTCTTTACAATGTTTACTGGAAAACATATTCACCTACATTACCACGGCGATAAAATTCATGTTCATCCTCATAGTCATGAGCATGGTATTGATTATGATGGACACTCTCACAGCCATAAAGCTCTCATTATAGGAATGATGCATGGGCTCGCAGGGAGCAGTGCTCATGCTTGTGGTGTTATCTACACTGGACTCCATTCCGGTAGGGCTAACATACATAGTGATCTTCGGAATAGGATCCATAGTTGGTATGATATTAATTAGTACAATTATAGGGATGCCATTTGTCTACATCGAAAAAAGACATGGGAAAATAAGCCAACATATCAAAGTGACTGCAGCTTTAACAAACATTGGATTTGGTGTATACATAATGTACAAGATCGGAATGTTAGAACTCTTCATAATCTGAGTACTTAGTTAACGGGTTAATAGCGTTGGAAGAGACCAGGAAGTTATTATGAACGCCTAATTAAGAAATTGAATTTTAATATGTAGATTGTATTTTACCAATTCCTATTATTGCTATTTATCTAGCCATCTCTATTCCTGATAATTTCTAGATCTTTTTCCCAACTGAAATATACAAAAAACCGCCCCAACCTTCTTTAAATGAAGTTTTTTCGAAATACTTTTCAATTGATTTCCATGCAGAGCGTACCATATACTCTTTATTGGAGAAAAAGGGTTTTGTTAAATAAAGCAATAATGGTGCAAAGATTCTGGCTGTCCCCTGTGACATTTTAAAATCAAGTATCACAAAATTCTTACCAGTTTTTAATGCGTCATATCCGTGCTTGATTATCTTATCACATTGTGGAGAATATTGAATTACACCAGTTGCGAAAATTCCATCTACATCTTTTGGGAAGTTGTATTCTGCAGCATCACTTTGTACCAATTCAACATTATTCCACTCATTTCCTTTTACTCTTTTTCTTGCTTGATCAAGCATTTTGTCAGTGATGTCTACTCCTATTAGCTTTCCATCTGGACCGATTACATCTAAAACTAGAGGGAAATTCAATCCAGTTCCACAACCCAATTCCACAACTATATCTCCCTTTGACAACTCTAGTGCATCTACCGTAATTTTTCGATATTTTCCAATTTTGATTCCTAACAGACGGTAAAACTTTACCACCAAATCGTAATTATCTGCATATTTTCTATAGGCCTTAATGACTAGATTCTGTGAGCTCAATAAATATTATATTCACCCCTAGATTTTAAACTCTTTTCGTGGCATTATGTACACAGGCAAAATTGCTCGTGTTGCACAACAGGAAAGTTGTACCCCTAGATGATAAAGTTTGTATTTTCATGATCAAGAAACCTGGAATAGGAATGTTATGAACATATGAAATATTGATTTTAAAAGAAATAATTTAAGTGTGGATTCTCTGGCATTGAAACTATTGACAAGCTAAGAATAATCAAAATTATTTCTGCAGTACAGATAAATAATATGAGCTTTCACATATTCAAGTGATCCCGGTCAAGTCAATTTCATTATTATTTTTCTCTTTGTCATTTTGCTTCCTTATTATCCATTTCCCTTCTTTAGATGCCCATTTGTATGGAGGGGTAACCAAGCAAGTAGGAAATTACGATGTCACTTTCCAGAGCTTTCCTACTTATCCTTCTCCCAATGAGACCACCACTCTAGGCATTTCCATTCTGGATGAAGATGGTCTAAACTTATTCAATCTACCCACCACAATACAAATTTTCGATAATGATGGGATGGTGGTGACTACCCTTGAGAACATATACGAATTTAGCGACATATATGAGCCGTTTGTATTTCCAAATACAGGAAATTACAGGGTCTTGCTTGAAGCCAAAGTGCCTTTTAATGCACCTCCAATTTCTGTGGATTTTAATGTTGTTGTAACTGAAAAAGAGGATAATCCAAGTGTATCATCAACGGAGGGTGCTGTTCCAAGGAATTCTATTGAACCGATAATTATTGCTGTTGTTGGTGGTGGATTTGCAATTGTTCTAGGGGTTATTTTGGCTAGGAAGATCAGATTGTTATAGATGAGGAAAACTCCCACTAACCTATAATTTTATTTTAGAACCAATTGTTTAGGAGGATCAGCAATGGATTTAATGCATATTAACTACAGACAACATACAATGCATAATTTATGAAACCTGGTCAAAAGGTTCGAGTAATAGGAGTGGGGATTGTTGCTGCGGTAATAATAGCAGTTGTTGTATCAATGGCTTCAACTGGTTCAAATTATTCTGATCAGAAATCCTCTACAAAAATTTTAGTCCTACCAACTGACAAGGCTAGACTTGACGTGGAGCTCTCTTTGACTCCATCACCCCTTGAACAGGGTCAGGAAACAAACTTGCGTATGCGATTCCTTCAGAAAGACAAAGATCTGACACAGGAGCATATCGACTATAGATTGTTTGTGGAGAGGAATGGGAGTGAGATTTATGAAACCCCCCTCATACATTCTAATCCGGGTATAGTAATTGCAACATATACATTTCCATATGATGGTGATTTTATAATCCGGGTTGATGTTGAAGGCGTATTCTTCCAACCTATGCCCATAGAGACTGCAAGATTTTTTGTCTCCGTTAGGTAAGATTTAGATTTGTTCAGGTATTTTGAGAGATAGTTATTTTTGGATTTGATATTACATTTATTGATTTTCAAAAGCTACAGCCATGTACGGTAAATCACTGGTCACAATTTTTAGACTCCATGTATCAAGTAAATCGATATTTAGGTGTAGTAGATCTTCGAATTCTTAAGACCCCTGGAAATAATATGATATTCAAGATCAAAGCATGTGTTAACCACCTGGACATCGTCATGCTAAAAATGATAATTATATGAGGTATGAGCATTATTCCATATAACAAAAATAACTTGATGCCTCTGATTGATTAACTTCCCAACATGTGCTTCAATGCCCTTAATGGTCTTCCTGTCAAGTAGTTGTAGTATACCATCAGCTGGTATAGCAATATAGAAATCAGAACGATGCTCCTTACTTTATCAAATCCTCTAACTGGTAATGAGTCTATATCAAATACATCCTTTATCTGCTCTATCAATGGTTCAACGCTTATGCTCCTCCGAGAATATACATGCTGTCTAAATTCAGATTGATAGAACCGCAGCAATGCCAGTCTATTATTATCTGTAGTATGCTTGTACCTTTCCAATGGGAATACTGGATACCCTCTATACCTGCTGAAATCACATAACTTGTGATCATCATATCCTTCATCTCCTACAACATACCTTACCATTCCTGTAGGCAATGAAGATGTTATGCTTTCATACATCTTGTTATCAGTAATGTTAGCTGTTGTGAAATCAGCTGATAATGGAACTATCAACGAACCAGTACTACATGCTAGATGCATCTTGTATCCGAATACCCATCCCTTGGTTCTGCTGAATCCCCATCGAGCATCTGTATCTATACCGGAGCGTGGCACTTCGTTCTTCTTCATGTTTGATCTATGCCATACATGTCCCTTTGCTTTCAACAATGAACTGTCAACGGATATTATGGCTGGGTCTACCAACCCATCTTTTATGAAGAGCATACCCATAACATCTATCCTTGATCTTATGTCAATTGATATGGCCTTGACCTTCTGTCGAATGTTCTTCTGTCTGGCAACCTATCAAGACCACATGCCTTCATTACCTTCCTGTTGTATGGCATGTCTATCGAAAAATATTCATACAAAGCATTGTTGCTTGGTATTCTTATCCATACTCTAACGATGAAGCATCTACCATAACTGTAGGAGAATAATAAAATGGTCTACCCCTTTTCCTATTAGGTTTTGACCAAATCACACCAATCAAAAATAATATACGAAGAAGTAATGGAGTCTGAGCTAAACACATTACCAATGAAAATTGAAACCTGATCTTATCGTTTCGAACTAAATTACGCCCAAGCCTCAATTATATGCAAATTCAAATAATAGTATAAAGACCGCTCCCATTATGATTACAGTGGTAATGATTATGTTATTTCAAATACAAATTTTGGCAAAATCAGGCATGGAATTATCTTATAATTTGATTGCCGGTCCTTTGAACCTCACCAATGCCAACATACCCGCTATCATAACACCGGTTGCAATCAAGACTCCAACTGGAAACTCGGGAACGACGGACAGGTGGAATTCTGCACTTTCTCCACTAAAATTCACGTTCGTAAGTAGCAGTGTAAAAGTCCCAACTCTATCAAATGTGTAGCTTTGGGTACCTGTCGTCTGCTTTGACCTATGTGAAGCATCCACATGATTTTCATCAGGATCATACAACATTATGTCGTATCTAACGTCCTCGATTTCCTCTTTTGTATCAGGATCTATGAACTCCAGCTTGAAGGTAACATCCTCCTCAGTTTTGATGGTTAATGGTGACCATTGAACCTTAACCAGAATACTTTCACCACTAGTGGAAGTTTGCATTACAAGTGACCAATCACCTGTTGGAACTGGCATGGGTAAGGGTTTCCCATTTTCTTCTTCAACAGCACCCATACTCACAAGGCCAAATTCAACTATATCATCCTCCATCCCATCATTGGTGATCAATTCCGAAAGGTTGAGCAGGCGGTTGTTCGGTGTCATATAGTGAACCACCACCTCGTCCGGAGGAGAACGGTCAACGAATATTGGATCTTCAATACCATTTATCAAACCACCTAACTCCTGTCCCGCCAATTCTGAGAACGCTTTTGGGATGAAGATCTCAGCATGCAACAATGGTATCTGCTCCACGAAATCCTTCTGCCACCTGAATGGCATTGTCATCTTTATACTCTTACTGTCAGGATCAAACTTGAAATCTACGATATTATCAAAATACGAGATCGTTTCCAAGTTATACTCCTCCTCATCGTATGTTACAATGTAGGTCTTGCTCTCAGCAAGCGTAATAAGGGCCTCATATGTCGATCTTGTTTCCCGATCCAAAGTTTCACCCTCCATTGCAACAACCTCGATCGTAAAACGATACAACCCCAGTTGGTTGAAAATAGGACCCTCAACAACAAGTTCATCCTCAGAAGCCATGTAACCTAGGGTTTCACCTATCTTCATACCATTTACTACTACATCTCCCTCGTCAGAAGTTTTGAAATTGATAACAAGTGTATCGCTGTCACTCATGATATGAAAGGCTTCGTCCAACAGTAATATGTCATCAGCAAATTTCTCTATAATTAGATGATAAGCTGTACCTGGTATCTTCTCCTCAGTCTGAGCGTCAACTAACTCCATTGTTAACATAATATCCTTCAATTCCCCATATTCTATCAATTCTGGGGCAATCTTCACAATCATGAAAGCTATGCGATCGCCAACATTTTGAGGCTGCGTTTCTTGCTTCCCAAGTCCATGTCCAAAAGCCGGAGGTAATATTGAATAACTATTCAAGAGAATTGAACTTGCTATTACCACGGCAAGAATTATTGCTAAACCCACTCGCATAACATATTTTGTACTTCTAAGTTATAAATTAGTTCTAGAAGTGTTAATATCGGGGATGATAGGCGTGTTATTTTATGTTTACCATAAAATAGGACATAAACTAACACAGTTTTTGAAATTAGGTAGAGTACCTAGGTAGCGCACCTTTATCAAAAAAGTGCGCACTAGGTAGCGCACCTTTACGTAAAGTTGTGCTACCTAAATTTAGGGATATTAACTGTTCTGGAGAGTTAACATAAAATAAAAAGTTAAGTAACACTAACATTTTTCGGGGGGGTAGCCAGTGGATACGAAGGAACGAAGTGCTTATAATATATATAGTATGTTTTAATGCGTAAACCGTTGTACTTACAACGCTACAACTAAATTTAGGGATATTAACTGTTCTGGAGAGTTAACATAAAATAAAAAGTTAAGTAACACTAACATTTTTCGGGGGGGTAGCCAGTGGATACGAAGGAACGAAGTGCTTATAATATATATAGTATGTTTTAATGCTTTCAACATCATTGACCACCCTCCCTACTACTACCGACCTAACACAGGCCTACTACGGATACTTACAACGACACTACAACAGTACAGGCAGGGCATAGTATCTGCCATCCAGCAGGACAAGGTGTATGATATAATGTTATACATCAACGCAATAAACAGCGTCCTACCAAAACCAACACGGTGCGAACTACCCAAACCACCAGGCAGGGATAGCGAGGAGGGCAAGGCTTCCAAATTACAACATTATAACCATACGTTGCATAACACCAACCATTGCCCGCAGGAATAAGAGACAGGATAAGCAGCATCACGAAAAAATACAAGGAAAAGCAGGCTTTAAAATACAAGACCAAGAAGGAACTTGACGCCATTTATGAGGAAGCGAAGGCCAAGCAAATGAAGAAAGAAGTTGCGAAGAGGGCAGGGGAAGCCGCAAAGAAAGAATCCTTGAGGACTTATCCAAGACAGTCACCAATAGGTCGTGTGGTCGGTGAACTACAAGAAATTAACCGTATTGCGAAAGCGACAGACTCCAATAGGAATCCATTTGCACCATACAGGGTAGAGGTGAAGAAGACGAAGAAGATGAAGAAGACGAAGAAGAAGGGTAAGAGTAAAAGTAAAAGCAAGCGTAAGACTATGAGAAACTATCCACCACCATCGGACGGCCTGCTTTATGGTTATGGTCATCCTGTAGGACGTAACGCAACTACCATCAATAATGACCCTTTCGAGGTTGAGGGTAAAAAATGGCTTGATGCCATGTGAACATGCGCACATTGGAACCTGAACCATTAACAGGGCGATTGCCCAACTGAAAAATTCAACGTCATAACCACATGCTGCATAACACCAACCATTGTCCAGCGATAGGCTGATGGAACTCATACAGGAGAGCAACAGCAACAGGCAGGGCGATAGCTACTACCCAGATCCCATGAGGCAACTCTACTCCTCTATGATAAGCACAGATGCCCTCCCCTGGCGGTTTTTGAGATAGAGCACATACCGTTACTGGCTCACGCATTGCCACCGAAACTAAGGCACCTTGCAAGAGATTATTACAACCTGTTCATCAGGTCACTAACGGCGACCAGGTCAATCAATGGTGCCTTGATAAAGGAGCTGACACAGACCAAGGTGCGCTATGAGTACGATGATGTAAAGGGCAAGAAGGGCATCAATAAGATGTTTGCCCCAAGGGTGGGCAGGAATAAGTATCCAGGTCGACTGCAGAAAATTCAAATCAAGCCTCAAGGACCATAGAAGACATATAATATTCTGTGAGAATTGCGGGCATTATGCCAGAGTAACCGAACACAAATGCATGTGCTGTTTAAACAGGATCAGACTATACAAAAAAAATAAGAAGTGGCTGATAAGCATCCTGAACATCGCTGCAAGACAGTACAAGCGGCAGGCGGAAAGGTTCCTTCTGTTCCCGGAGGACAACATTTCTGTCACAATAGAACTACTTACAAGATTCCAATCAAGATCATCGCACTCTGGATGCAGAACCTTTTACGACATGAAACCTTGGCTTATGCCCATGACAACATATCAACGCTATAGATTCTTTCTTTAATATATCATTCCAGCATTAGGTATCTTATTTTCAATAACTATACCCTTGACGGAGGAGGACTAAATCTATGTTTTTCCAGAATCTTTCGCACGTCTGCAATCTCCCATGCGTACTGGACATGGATGCAATCTGATTCCTCACAGTAATCACACCACGGCTTATTTCCTTTTTTAAAGTATACAGATACGATTCTGCCTATTTTGCCAAGATTGTTGTCCATAATTTTTATGTGGTCATCATACATGTTGAGATGATTCATGCGTTTTTGTTCTATGTCTTCGATTTTTTCCTTTAATGCCGAATCTATAAATTGGGACATATTTGTGATGCCTTCTTTTTTTACTTCATCACTGTATAGTATTTTTTCAATTTGTTCAAGTAGAGATTTTTTCACATTTACTGTCC
This sequence comes from Nitrososphaerales archaeon, assembly GCA_965197925.1. Lineage (GTDB taxonomy): Archaea > Thermoproteota > Nitrososphaeria > Nitrososphaerales > UBA213 > CBDAOC01. Next base: position 1,018,946 of record CBDAOC010000020.1, on the reverse strand, counting down.
TCCAATCGCTTTTTACCATATCATAATCTTCTCACAAAATTTGTATATTTGTTTAGCTGTAAATTATTTATGATAAATTTAGCGTACAATTTATATATGGAGTACGATAAGGTTATCGTATGAAAAAATGGAGTGGTGTACAAGTTCGAACAGCTATATTAGAAAAAATAGAATCAATTGTAGATAGAAACATAGATCCTACAATGTCCAATCCAACTCAATTCATCGATTTAGCCTTACGTGAAAAACTCGAAAATCTTGAGGCCGAAGCATGACTACCAATGTATTAACACATGAACATGAGATAAGATGCACTGGATGCAACTTTCACAGCACGATAGAGAGGTGTGACTGCTCGAATCCAGCCGATCGTGAATTTTTGTGCATGGAATGCCGTCAAGGTGAGGGAACATAAGAACTAGATTCTCCTGGCAGAAGAACCGTGCCGGTGGCGAGGAAGATCAACAGCAACTAACCCAGATGGTATATGAGCATACAATCGGCAACAAGTCCAAAGGCATCTCATCAAAGAGCAGGAGTGAAATTGCCTCCCTTATGAATCGTTCAGAACAATGGGTATGGTTAGAATGGAATAAATTAGTCAAGGCTGGGAAACTTCAAAAAGACCCCAATACTGGTCATCTACTCAGGTCAGAACAGGACAGGAAGCAGGTACAATATGCAGAAATGGCAAGGTCTGAATTTTTACAAATTCCATCAGTCCAGAAATGGTTCAACGACTTGATGACCGCTGGAAAGAATGGGCAGCCAGCGGTATCGGTTAATCATATGATACAAGGCCTGAACGTCGTATGCAACACGCTGAACATTCACCCTGACGCACTTCTCCAGGATATTGACACAAGCGTTGCCCTGCTAAAGGAGTTTGAAAGAAGGCTCAAGGCAGGCGAGGCAAGGTACGCACGTCAACTCAATAACATCGATTTCAGTTCCAGGGAGATAACACGTTACACATCATCAACCCGTAATTTCATGATTAGGAATGGCATTGCCATTCCACGTGGCATCACGGGCATCATGTCAGGCAAGAAGAAGCGTTTTGGTGCATATGCCAACGTGAAGCTTACGGACAGGGAGTTTGAACGGGGGCTCAAGTTCATGCGTGGTTATGGCTTTGAGGAATTATTTGGAGTGCTGCACGAGGTCTTTCCCAGGACCAAGACGGGAATCACGATGGTGAACAAATTCGAGATCAGACCAATCGATGCCAAGGGCGTTCATGGTGAGTACGCAATCATGTCGTTATACGAGTCCAAGACAGATCGTGCCTTTGACAAGATGGCAATACATCCCAAGGTGATTGAAATAATCAAGCGTGTGAAGCACGGTGCAACGTTCTGTACTAACGACGTTGGCAGTAATGCCCGTGTCATTGCACTGGAGAGCGAGCTTGCATCTGCACTGAGTGATTATTACATATCCCTGGGCAAAATTGACAGGGCGCATTACGACGAGCACAATGGCATGCACCAAAAGTGGAATTATCCCAAAGGAACGGATGAATGGTACTGGGCAAACAAGCCCGTATACGTGTTAAGGCACAGCGGGGCGCATGCAGCGATGCGGAGGACCGCAAGTAATGCAACCCTTGTAGCATCAATGGGATGGGATGATGTCAACACGCTGTTGAAGGTGTACGCACGCACAACTGCAGAGGCCATACTCATGCAGGACGTTTGTTACTATCACAATCCACCAGAAATTAAGGACGAGAACTACGATTACTTTTGCAGCATGCGGTGCGCTATAGGATATTACCACAATGGTTCCGCACCTCATTTGAGGGAGTAGATGCAAGGAAATATCAGCTCTGTAGAAACCATACTATATAGACGGTCAGTCATTCTGTGCATATTGTAAGCAATTACCCTAAATGTTAATTCCCTGTTCTGCATCTTCACCATTCTTGATGCTATATGGTCACCAAACATCCTCTTTACCACAGACAGTCTCATTCTTGTTTCTTTGATAGTATAGATGTGTATAGAACTTCCTCTTCATTTGCTTCCTATATCTTCCATGCGTTCTCCATATTGGAACATCTTCATATCTAGCTGGTATTATACTGACAGCATCAAGTTCTCGTACAAATTCATGATTTGCTTCGCTATCATAACCCTTGTCTGCTACAACTTTAGAGTGGCATTATGTTTGATGCTCTTTCCATAATGTGTTTAAATTTATGGTATCGTGTTTAGGTGCTTTTTATCTTCAATACAGCTATTGCTCTCTTAATTCAGCACCTATCGATAGCTTGATGTACTTCTTCCTTATCCCTGTTCTATCCGTATAGTATGATGATGCATTGCTGGATCTGAATCCGGAAGCGTCTATTCCTACCAACAATTTTCTAATCTTGGTGAGAAGTATGAATGAGGATGCCATTCTGTACAGCAGGGTGCCATTGATTCCTGAGGCAAACTTCTGGAGCGTTGTATAATGTGGCACCCTGCCTAGCTGCATAAACATTCCGGGATGACATGCTTCATGCAACCATTCCACAAACCTTCTGCAGCTCTTCCCTTCATGCTGCCTGAATGCCAGCAGGATGGTATGCTGCCAGACCGTATGGATGTGGTTGCCCTTCCTGTGCATGTATGGAGGAATTCTGGCCTTCATTACCACATTCAACATAGTTTTGGCAAGTTTGACATATCTAGACTCTTTCATGCATAGGATGCATGGCACGTAACACATTGATCCAATGGTGCAATTCGATATACAATGGGCTAAAATCCATGGTTTCTACAGAGCCGAGAGCATGTAACATCAAGACTTGTTAAGATGCAGAGCAGGGAATTAACATTAGGGTAATTGCTTACAATATGCATAGAATGATGTCTTCAGATAATTTTGCCATGTTCAAATTAATTGTGAAACTCGCATAAAATAATTGTTAATCAAATTTTGTGCGTGAGTATTTAAGACCACGCTTGCATAGTTCTAGTCCAAAATGCAGTATATGCTTCATTGGTAAATTGGCTTACTAGTAAACATCACAAACTAGAACTCTTCATCTTGTAGATTAAGCGTTTGTTTTTTGCCAGTAAATTGCGTTCTCGGTACTACAGTTCTTACACACATTCTTTACCAAAACTGAATTGTTACTTTCAGTTCTAGAATACTCGATGAATTACAGTTAGCTAAGGAGGAAAGGAAGGATATTAGAAAAGGTGTGACGGAAGTTGCTCAAGGTGTTAGTAGTGTTGACAACCATGTTAACACAATAGAACAGATGATATACAAAGTGATAGAAAATCAAAAAATCATGATGACGGCAAAAGGAATTGAAAACCAGATAACTCCGGACAAACAAGTAGACGTTTCTGAGGAATTTCTGAGTGAACTTGAGAAACGTGATAAAGAAATTCAGAGGTTGAGAACAGAACTTGAGAAATTGAATCAAAAGTTGCCTATTGATATAGATTATCTTCTAAAGGAAGCGAACTCTTACTATTATGCTAAGAAATATGATAAAGCTATAGAACGATACGATCGCATTCTTGAACAAGATCTTAACGATGCTAAAGCATTGAATAACAAAGGTATAGCTCTTGATAGTTTAGGTAGATCTCAGGATGCTATTACGTATTTTGATAAAGCTCTGGATATAGATCCTAACGATGCTTATACATTGTATAACAAGGGAACATCTCTTGGTCAATTAGGCAGTTATGAGGAATCTATTACGTATTTTGATAAAGCTCTGGCTATAGATCCTGATGATGCTAAAGCATTGAATAACAAAGATATAGCTCTTAATAAGCTAGGCAAAATTAAGTAAGCATTAGATTATATGGAAAATTCCTTATTTGATAATAAAGTTGTGGGAAATCGTTCTACCATTTTTTCATAAAATATTACAAATCACTCTCTGTCACAGATTATAAAGTTAGATTGGTATCAAAGAATGGAAGAGATTACAATTGCTAAGATCAACATACAGAACTTGGCTGAGTATTGTGTAGGGAAAAGAAACTGTTTCACTATTTGATGCTTCATAAGCAGAGTTCACCCTGGAACAGAAGGAATCTACAAAATTCGCTGAACCAAGAAACAAACAATTCTTGGCTTTTCTAGTCAAGTTCCTCAGTCCAACGCTAGGCCTCCTTAAATAGAAACCTAGTTCAACACTTTATCAGCAAGAAATTCTGTAAACTTTTTGAGACCAATACTGTTCATATTCTCGAAATCTCTTCCAGGTTTCAATGTTAATGCTATAAAATTCCCATTTAAAACCTCGGTACGAACAAAGTTAGGCAACTCTTCAACAGGATTGACCAAATCTTTATGTTTAATATCGACCGGATAAACCACTGCACCATTCTGCACGTTATAGTTCTTCATATAGCCAAGGACTTTAACATATGCATCTCCTTTAGTGTCAAGGTAATTCTTCATGTCGATAATTATAGAGGAATATGGCGAAACCGTATTAGCAACGATCATATCTGGCCTGCTGCCTCGTACGAAAAGTCGTTGTAGTTGGAGTTCCAGTTCAGGAATAATTTCTTTACTACTTTCTATTTCAAGCGATGTGTTATAATATACAGGATTTGTTTCCAGTGTTCCCAGGTAATAAAGAGGTCTGCCTCGACTCTGGTACAGAGCGCTGAAGGGTTTGACGTTAACTTTCCAACGTTTCGCACTAGCAAGTATTTCACAGAAAGCCCATATTTCATAAAGTCTGTCGTCTTCCCATTTTCTTTGCAAGAACTCTTTCTTACTCAGTGATGCAAATCCATTTACCAAATCAGCATAGGCCCTTCTCCATACAAGCAAGTCTAAGTAACTCTTATTGACAATCCTGCGTCTTACGATTGCTTTCTCTGCGTAATCACAGAACATCTGATATCTTTCAGTGTGACTCGACATATTCTTTGCAAGTTTGTTTCGTAGAAAGTTCCTTTCTAGATTAAGAAATTTGGTCGCTCTTTCAACACAAGACTGCAAATAGATATTTTGGTAATATTTTTGTGAGACTAACTTTATCTTCCTAAGTTTTTCTCTTTCGACTATCAAGTTTGGTTTAAAGAAACTGATCAGATCTCCTGTATGAATATTTACTTCTCGAAGTGTCAAGGCTAGTAGTGTATTCTCTGGAGTCAAAAATTCTCTTGTAGGTTTCCTTACAACAAACACGCCCTCTTTTTCTAACTGTGCCAGAATCGTTTTATGCCAGTTCACATTTCCCTTTATGAACCCTTCATACTCATGTTCGACTCGTTGTGACAGGCTAACCAATCGTCTTAATATCAGAGGGATTACAGAATTCAAAAGTTCTCTAGTTAGAAAAAGAAACTGCCGTAGAAACATCATACTGAAAACAGTTTTTATCTTGTCGGGATCGGAGGCAAGAGTATAGCCGATTTCAGGGGTTGCTTCAGGTTTTTCAAAGTCAGAGAGAAGAAGATTAATGGATCTATTGACCATATAGTCTTTTTGTTCGGGAGTAAAAGGGGGTTTCACTTCACTCATACTATCACACCTTAAGACTTGTCTCTTTGAGTTCTTTTGTCTTTTTCTTACTCTCTCGCCACGGCACTGCACCTATGATCTTTTCAAGCATGTCATCGGGTTGACCTTCAAAAATAGCAACTACATTAGAAAGAAACGCTCTGTCTACGGTTTGATTCTCATTCCCCAGCAACAAGTATGTTGCTATACTAGTAAGTGTTGAAATTACCTGCGCGGTTCCAACTTGTAAACCACACTCGCTTCTAATCTCATAGACAACTTTAAGCAACTCCTCCTTTGCATTAACGAAAAATTTTGACCTAAGAATATTCTCTACTTCCTCTCTAGTAAAACCTTTTAACCTTTCAGTTACCTCTCGATCTAAGATTTTTTTCTCTTGATCTCTTGGGGGTACAGGAACGTCTATATGCGCAAATCTGCGACTCAGGCCATAAGACATTGTGTACAGATAATTTTTGTCGAAGGTGTTCATCGTGGTGATAATGCGGAAATTTGCAGGTACTAATACATCACCTTCCTCCATTTCTTTATCAGGATTAAGCCATGGATGATTAATAAAACCATGATTCATTGCTGTAAACATAGCACCAAAGGCCTTATCTATATCGGCTCTGTTGAACTCGTCTATTATTAACCAGTGACTCTTTGTGCGTGAACATTTCTCTACTGCTTTTACTACGCATCCCTTGTAGGTCTTCAAATCATTACCAACTTTTTTTAGTCCACCAATAACATCGTAGGTAGTCCAGTCAGCATTGGCCGTAACAATATCACAGTAATTTGTTTCGGAATCAAGAGAATCACTATTATCAAAGAATAATTTCGGAAGTAATTTAGCCAATTCTGTCTTTCCCGTTCCTGGTGCACCAATTAAAATCACATGATTTCCAGCAAGTAAGTTAGTCACTATATCTTCAAGTGTCTCTCTTGATACCGCTAGTTTTTCCATAACATTCTGAATTCTTATTGCTAGATTCTGCGGTTTTCTCAGGTATATTTCTTCTACTGTTACTTCTGTGATAATGCCAAGTTCTTTTATCTTATCCTCTTCTAATTTCATAACAGTCCTTTGCCAAGCTTGTGGTGGTATGTCCTTCTCTTTCGTATCATACCAATCTACGGGAATTGTGTGGTGATAAACAAAGTCAGGTTCATGATAATAATTGCCTATCACTTTTCCAATTCCAACTATTTTGGTTATTCCTTTGTTTGCTACAATTATATCATCTTCCTTAATTTCCTTGACGAAATTCCAAATCTCCGCGGTCTGATGATTCACTTCATCATCACTTCTATTTGGATATGTTTCTCTGAATAATTTTTTGAGTTCCTCTTTGTTTTCTACGTTAGACAAATCAGGTAACTCATTCCAACCTATTGCTATAACTCCCGCTGATAGGAATTCATTCCAATATTGTGCAGTTTTCCCTGGTGTGACTTTCCAAATCCCCCTTTCTTGCGTAGATGGGCTAGATTTTAACATCCAATATCCAGATCCTTTTTCCTTCAGTGCAAACAAATCTCTACCTGTACCACGGGAATTCGTTTCCAGATAGAACCTGATCATGGCTTCATAATTCTTAGGCAGACCCTCACTCCGTTGCTCTCTGATTTTCACAATAGTTTCGTATATTTGACTTAGACGATAGAAATTACCTGGTCCACCAAGTTCAATAAATGCTTGTGTAAGGTCCTTAATCCAGTTGCTTTCCTCTTTCATCTCTTCTTTGGGTACAAGGGAATCTCCGGTAATGATTTCGTAATCCTCTTTTGATATTCTTTTGATACCACCTTGGAAATAGGCATGGTATTGATCTTTGTTTTTTATGAACGACAGCATATCAATAATTGATTCTATCGGCTTTGGTGTTTGCCACGTGATTATATCCGTCAACGTCACACCATAATCCGGCTTAAAGTATTCATTATCATGTGACAAAGTGGTCTTTTGCTCATTTGACAATTCAAACGAACTAGAGGCCAATGCTGCAATACCTAGAAACTGCTTTGCACCGTAGGAAAAAATGACTCTGTCTCCCTTGCGAAGTACATTACGAAACGGGGTTCTTTCGTTTAAGCCCCAGAACTTATCCTTCATTCTCGTTTCGTAGATTTGTTGCGTAGTTAGGTTCTCTTTAGGATGATCAGTAACGACGAATACCCAGTAATTGGATTGCTCTTCTAACGCCTTTTGAAGTTGATACTTTAATACTGTATATTTATGAGCATTCATGTTGGCTTTACCTAAAACCTGTCTCTGTAAGAAACGAAGACCGCACATGACTACAACAGCAGCGCCCGACAGGTTATCAACACGGGGTATGGCAGATATATCAATTTCGTTTTCTATAGTCTGCTCTTTATGGATAATGAATTCGTAAATTTCGGTAAGTGTATTTAAATCCAATTTAGATATCCACTCGTAATACGAAGCATCTGACGATTTAGCATTGAGTGGTTTTAGTGCTTCTGTCCACCTGGTAATAGTATCTCTATTTAATGAATCCAAATATTTCTGTGGATCCGCTAACTTAACGATCTCATTGCAAAGCGAGTCAGTAGCAGATACTGATTCCTGCAAGAGCGCTTCATACATTTTCTCAAGGTTATTAGTATATTCTGTTAGGGAAAAAGATTCATTCCGATTTATTTGATAAGAACCATTCTTTCTTTTTAGAATAAATGACAAACCACGACCACTGCCGACTGGTTGAAGAGCAGATTCTGGTATTCTGTCCACTGGAATGACCACATGGTTGTTTTGTAGATGATCTATTTCAATGATAAAGCATTTTGATCTGTCTCCGAGTTCATCAAAGAACTCCCATATAGGATTCCAAATTCCTATCCAACACTTGTCCTTAACCTTGACATCCTCCTTACCCGTTTCATGAATACTACCCCTGATCTCTAGGCTATTGGATACTATTTTAAAGAGATAACCAGGTAGAGTCTCAAAGTTATAATTTTTTTTAATTGATTCATTCTTAATAAGTTCGAGCATTTCATCTTTTGTGTTAGGCTGATTCATCTCTATCACTATTAGTGGTATGTTAACTATACTTGAACTTACAGATAAAATTTCAGTTGTATTTAGACCGAAAACGTAGGCACAAGCCTGCGTCCTGTTAAAACTTGCTAAGGGTAGGTTCCTACATGAATGTTAGCATGAGACATACTGCACCTATGTGTTGTCGAAACGTATAACTTCATCTCCTTCAATTGCCTTCATGAACCTTAAGTTTGTGCTGTCCTGATAGTTCTTCCTCTGTCCTATTGCTCCACATTTTACACAATGAGCATCCCTAAGAGGGAATTTACGATTCCGAAAGCAAAATAAGGTTTAGCACAGCTGTGGCTACATCCTCAAGAACTAGTTTTCTTCAGGTATATTTGGAGCAGATTCATTGAAATCCATACAATCTAGCTAAATCTCTTCTTTCTTAAAGTAATTCATCGATAAAGGCATAGAATCATTGGATACTGTAGAATCTATTGATTTTAAACTTCCTAACCAGAATCTCTTGCGATTTGCATTTAGGTTCATTTCTCTTATTTTCGGTCTGATTTTACCTATGTCTGAAATCTGGTTCTGAATGATCCCATAGATTCAAGAGCGCACGGCATACGAGAATGGCTAAGGAATGGAATAATGACTATAATTCCCATGTCTGACATTATCGCATGGATAAATGAAGACGAAAAATCGAGGCTTGGCTACGTTGCAAGTTTTCTTCCACCAAAATTTGAAGAAATTAGAGAATTTCTGGTAAAATACGGAGATCAAGAAGAGGTAAAAAGATACTCGTGCATGAGTTTTAATATTGAGGGTTGGACAGGTTCTGAAACAGTACACTATGAAAAAAAGAAAAAACGATTTGAAGAATTAAGGAAAAAAGAAACCGACGTAAATGTTTTATCATGGCTGGATTATTACATAAGATCATTAGATCATGACATTAAACGTTCTAAGGAATATGAGGAGCGAGAATTTTAGATGGCTAAGGATTGAGCATAATTCCCACAGAATATATATCCTTCAAGTTCCTTTACGCTCATATCAGTATCACAACAGGATGCAGTACCATACATCGTTGTGACCTAACCTCGCCGTTACCAATTCATTCAACCATAAACAATTTTTTTGGTATTATATAATAGCCGGCAGATTTGTCAAAATTTTAAATTGGTTAGTTTACGTTTTCGTATATTCTAGAACAACTATCGAACTGTTGCCTTCACGAGTTTAATACTCCTTCTCAGATCATGTACGCTCTTAACGTAAAATAAAGAAGATACGATTATTCCTACAGACATGCCAGGGGCAACTAGATCAACATAATTTATCTCGAGTAGTTTTGGTACCGCTTCGGGTTTGGCTTGAATCATGGGGCTTATAAGTTTCTGTGTAATCGTTACACTGCCTATCTTCGAACCTCGTTGCTCGGCAAACCATATCTTTCCTGTATCATCTATAGTCAACCACTGGGTAAAGGATGTCGGAGTTGGTACCTGAACATCAACCATGTTATTGCTTTGTGGATTCAACACACCAAGGTTGTCAACTACATGTTGTGCGAACCAAATGTTACCTAATTTGTCCAGCGTCATCCCATATGGCAAGGAATCCTGATCCAATGCTAGAAAACCGGTAAAAGTCTGCAGAGTTGGATCAAAACGTGTTACCTTAGGGCCAATGTGCTCTGCAATCCAGATGTTTCCATCTTCATCTATCAACAAGGCAAAGGGTTCTGCCAGTGGTCCAGTTGGAGGAATGAATTCTTCAATGTTTCCCGTATCAGGATCCATTCTCCCTATCTTTCCAGCTGCCGCCTCAACAAACCAAACTGTACCAAAATCGTCAACCTTTACAGCGGAAGGCTGTGATTCTTCCGTTGGGAGCACAAAGATTTCAAATTTCTCGTTGGATAAGCTGAACTTCATAATCTTATTTGTGTCCAGCAAGGCTATCCATACATTATCGTTAAAATCTATATCAAGCGAGACAGGAAGTCCTGAGGAAGGTGTACCGTAGGTCTTGAATATTCCATCATCGGGTGTTAGATAACCAAATTCCCTGCTTACTGGATCAAGGAACCATACATTTCCCTTTGAATCCAGGTCAAGCAAAGTGGTAAGATTTCCACCCAGATCATACTTGTTGAATTGTTTATTCTCGATATTGAAACTCCATATCCTTGGTTTGACTGTATCACTTACCCACAGAATGCCGTCGCTGTAAAGTGGGTAAAGGGGGAGTGAGTCACCTTCTGGCATTGCATATTCTTCTACCTTGAACTGTAGTTCACTAAGTTCAGGCTTTATCACCACATCAAATAATGCAACAATACTCAAAGCTGTCTGTCTCTGGGCCAGAACTTCTATATTCCAACGACCATTTGCAGTTAAAGTAGTATTACCATCAAAATTTGTATCTTTAACTTTCGTTAATCCAGAAATTAGTGGGCCTATGCCTTCCTTTACTTGTGTTAATTTTATCTGGACTTTCTCAATGTCGTCCAACGCCTTACCCGTACTATCCGTTATGGTTACCGTCACCTCATTCATTCCAATCCTTGCAGGCTTGATTGAAATATTTACTATAGATTCATCAACAAATAATGTCTGCATTAACTTCCTCTGCGAACTCCCATCGACTATTTGAGTATCATCAATCTGTTTTGCAGATAATGTCTCAACAGGCAACTCACCCCCTGGAAGGGATGTATTCGTCAAGAGAGCGACGCTTAACAAAAGCGCAATACCTATTGCTGACTCTACCTTGAGACTTTTGTTGAACCTCCTATACACACCCGTTCGTTTACTACCTTCACCTGACTTAATGATAGTAACTGACTTACTGTGAATAATGAATTGATTGAATGCTCCTACCCCAATCATAAACCCAGCAAGCGAAATTTTGGTTATCAGAATCTTCCCGTAAGATGTCAATAGGAGACTATTGACATTGCTTTCAAGCATCCATAGTAAGAGCGGTCCTGTTATCCCTACTACCCCAAGAATAACCACGGTCATCATTGAGAACCTTGGGATTAGCAATGCGATAATAGCAGATTTGAAATTCAATCCTATTTTCCTAATAGAAGGTATTGCAACAAATCCAAGGTAGATGAGACCTCCAATCCATGCCGATGCCACCAAATTATGTACAAAGTCCAGTACTCCGGCAATTGGTATTGTAGTTGCATAACCATGACCCATCATGGTAGTTGTTGCGAGCAATACTATTCCAACTGCAAGAATAGATACATGATGAATTTTCTTCAGAGGATTCTTAGTTCTTAGAGCAAAGTATAACCCTAGGATTATTAACGCTATCAACATTCTTACAAGCCAAGTACTACCGAAATTTGTTGCAAGTGCAGTTTCAATACCAGCTCCTAATGATGCTGCCTGTACAAAGATCATTGCAAAACCTGAAGCCAATACAAGTATCACACCAATAATCAACAGTTTCTTAAATCGTCGGTCAATTGAGGATCTAATCTGTGAGATAGCAGAGTCAATGTTGCCTACCTTATCTATAGGTCTCCAAAGGAATAGTGTTGCAAAGCTGATACCAACAATAATCACCTGACCAACAAGTCCAGGAAATCTGGATAATGATTCTGGCAAGAAAATCGCGGGCGTAGTAGTTTGAACACCAGTATCAGCAGGGATGGGTACGCCTGGAATACCTACAATGAAGGCATAAGTGAATTCTACCACATGCCCATCCACCTGTGACAAGACTTTCGATGTAACAGCGTATACATCGTCTTGTAGTGGTTGTAAAGTAACAATGAGCATCGACTGATCATCCTGATAGAATCCTGCGTCGTCATTATCTACTCTATTACCTGAAGAATCAGTTACTTTTATTGTACTGAACCCTTCTTCAACAGGTTCGCTGTATGTTATCACTACTTTATCAGGTGACTGTTGTAACTGCTCAAGTCCCACCGGTTCCGTATCAACGGTGAATGGATGAGCAAAGGCAGGTAATACCGAAAATTGTGTGATCAAGAGAACGAAACTTATAGCGCCTACATGACACACTTTTAAAAAATGATTATTCAATAAAACTAAAAATGCCCGGATTGCTATTTGTGTCTTGTGCAGTTGTAAGGAATTCTATAATTTATAATCCATGTTTTTCCACAAAGGTAATATTTGGATAACTAGCCACTCTTTGTGTGAATAGATTAGAATGTTCGACAGTTGTACTAGTGGTATCTTTGCTTTCTTTCTCTCTTGTCCATCAAGTATATGCTCATACTGATATTCATGTAGGAGAAGCCGTTATAGAAGTTGGATGGGAAAATGAACCTCCTCTTGTTGGAGAACTAAATTCCATATTTTTAGGGTTTTCAAAGGATTCTAATCCTTTAGTTATAGACCCCAGAAGCATCACAATAGAGGTAAAGTATGGTGGTGTTGTAAGGACTATTGATATAGACCCGGGGGAAGAATTAGGTACTTACTTGTCTCCCATCATCCCAACCAGGCCTGGAAGTTATGTGGTCTCGATCAAGGGCATGGTTGATGGAAATAATGTTGAAGCTGACATCCCGATAGAAGATACAGAGGGTAAACAGAAATTGGCATTTCCAGATACCTCAGCAGACTCTACCGAGTTGAAAAACCTTGCATCACAAATACAGTCTTCAGTGAATCAATTGCAGGTAACCGTGGATCAAGTATCGGGAAGGATCAGTAATGCTGAAGACAGTGCTTCTGAAGCTCTAGAACTATCATCAGGTCTACGCAAAGATGCCGAAAGGGCTTACAACTTTGGCATGATGGGTATTGGACTTGGAGCTGCAGGTGTGATTGTAGCAATATTTTCTCTAACCAGAAAAAGAAAGGGTGAAGATTTCTAACATTTCTGAATATATTTATTGGGGAGACTAGATTTTTTTTAACATGAATGTGTCTATTCCAATTTCTGTACTGATGGCCCTAGGTATACTAATAGTATCAATAAGCTCGATACAACAGTTCTCATTTGGACAGGGGTTGGGATTCGATGAATCAAGATCGGTATTGGTTGATAATAAAAGAATTTCCATAACATTAGACATGAATCCTGTATTTCTGACGGAAGACGATAAAGTTGGTAGTGCATCAATACGGCTGCGGGAAATTAACAACGACAACACTGTTCCCCATGTAACACTCAATGTAAAGATCATACGCGCCGGAGAAATTCTACTCGACGATAAGTTTCATAGTCATGATGGAATAATAGCAATGCGTTTTGAACATGTCAATAATGAAAGGATGGAAGTGTACGGTAATAGGGAATCCCTATACAATGCTCTTAATGTGAATTTTGACAATCCTGCTTTGGTCAAGGGAAAGGTGCTTGTTGGGGGACTTTATCATTACAAATTCACTGTTTTGTCAATGTGGAAGTACGAAAATAAACTTGAAGAGCCTTTGGAATTCGATCTGTTCGCAAGTATGGGTAAAACTTCACACTATGAGGTCTTGGATGCTGAAGATAATAAACAAATGCTGTTCATCAAGACTTACTATGATGAAATAAGTGATCTTTCTTATGATAGTTCTGAAAGGAAGATAACTTTTAGAATGCCATTAGAATGGAATGTTAACTATCTCATCCAGATTCCCTTTATTCATCAGGAGGTACAGATTTCCAATGACTTTGCTGGACTGATGTCCAACAGTTACATCGGAACAATAAACGGTGTTGAAGTTTCAAACAGGGAATTGCTACTCGATGATTATTCATACGAGAACACGCGAACAGTGCATTTCATTGTGGGAAAGGATAGGTTGATAAGAATAGCACAAAATCAAAAACCTGAACAGAATGTTTCTGTATTTACACTTATGCCAAGGGATATTCCAAAATTTCCTCTGGAGATCTTATCTGCGAAGGAAAATTTCTTACTACAGATATCATGGAGTCCAGGGATTATAGAACCTGGCAAACCCACAAAATTCATAGTTACATTAAGAGACCCCAAAACACTTGACACACTGAAAAATTCTAGTGCTGACCTGGTGATTTTCAAGGATGGAAAGGAGATTGTAAGAAAGCATCACAAAGCTCCCATTGGAGCAATAGTGCAGGATTATACCTTTACTGAAGAACAGACGGGGACCATACTTCTACTAATTGAAAACATAAACAATACAGGCGAGTCTGCGCCTCTGCTCATAACCGTGGTACCTGAATTTCCATTGGGCCCATTTGTAATTTTTCTTGCTATAGTTTCTACCATGATAGTAATTACGAGATGTGGATCAATGAATTTTCATCAAATCAGGAAATAGCTTAGCACGTGTGAATAATAATACCGCAGTAACAGCACCTGCCATGGCTATTATAGCGCCGATGGGAAACTCTGGCACGATACTTATCGAACCTTCAGCAGTTCCCATGAGGGAGTCATCTATCTGAGTAAATGAACCAGTGCCTAACACATGAATCTGTATTGTAGCGGAACCAATGCTTTCAAATGTATGGGTATGCGTGTCTATCCCTTCAGCACTTAACATATTATTCCTAAAGTAAATCTCATTACCATTATCATCGAATATTTTAAAGTTATAATTAACATCACGCATTATAGCGTTGGTATCTGTATCGAAAAAGGTAAGATCAAAATTCACAGGCTCGGTGGGTTCGATCATCTCCTGATTCCATCCAACCACTATCCTTACCTTGTTGTTATCGGTGAACAGATTCATGCTATTGCCTTTACTTATTTCACTGCCTTCGATTGGTCTGAGGCTAAATACCATCTCTTCTGGATATGTAGAATCCGTTGCAATTTGCTCACCTATCTGCTCAAGTTCCTGAGTAGGAATCAAGTAATGTATCACGAGTTTGTCTTCAAAAGAATATGGATCCACAAGGAGAGCCCTCCCCACTATTGGAACATCGTTCACACTTGCTTGATATTTGCCTGATTCAATGAATTGCTGAAAATCCTTTGGAACGATAATCTCTTCATGTACTACATAGACCAGCTTTGTAAATTGAGGCTCCCAGTTGAATGGCATTCTAAAGGTTAATGTCTTGTTATTCTCATCAAACTCAAACTCACTTATCGTGTCGAAGTAAGTTCTAACCGTGATTGGATATTCTTTGCCATTGTCAACAACTGTGAATAAATTATCTTCAGCCACACTTACCCAAGCATCAAATTCCAATGGTGGATCCAATATCTGCCTAGTAGTACCAACGGTAAATATCTCTACAAAAATATTATACAATCCACCTTCAAGAAATATAGGCGCTTCCACAACCGGAGGTCCGCCTCTACCAAACCATCCTCCCAGCTGCAATTCCTGCTCACCATAAACCTTTACCTTTTCTGTATCCGTAGGTCTGATCTTTATCTGCAGATCTCCATTGGGATGATAAAACCACTCATTCATTAACAATTCGCCCTCTTTCTTCACCCACACTCGGTACGTGACCTGCTCAAAGTTTTCATCAGTTTTGGTATCGAAGAATCTTATATCAAGTGTAGCATCTTCAGGAGCGCTAGCACTCAATGCGGCAGGACTCATCTTGACAAAAACTGTCACATTCTTACCACTTAGATCAACGGGTGGTGGCATATCACCTGCTAGACCATGACCAAACGCTGAACTATAACTCAAAGCCGAAAAAACCAATAGGGATGTTACAAGACTAAACATCAAATAATCTCTATTCATATTTTCTAAGGTATTCAGTTTTTATATATAGGTTTCATAATTGGTTGCGCTCGTGCCAACAAAACAACAAAAGCTATAACAACACTCATTACAATAATTGCACTAACCGGGAATTCCGGCACCACTAGGATCGAAAAAGTTGCAGTTTCTTTGGGGATGGGTTGGAAGAGTATGCCTTCAACATCAATGCCTATCAGAAAATCACCTGTAGTGGTGAAGGTGTAAGGTATTGTAACTTCCCCTGGATTTGTATGTGTAATAGGTATTCTATAAACTTCACTTCCATCCTTCTCAATAAATATCTTATAATCTACATGCTGTTGTAATATTCCCTTATCTTTTTGAAGGAAGCGAATATGCATTTTAGTTTCCTGATCTGGTTCTAAAGGTGTGGGGGACCAGGAGAGTTCTACGTCAATTGAATCCTTGTCCGTTGATGTTACAATTGGTCCTTCCAAACCTAGGGTAGCTTCCTGAGCCGAAGCAAGCTCCGTTCCAGTCAATATTACCATTGTACCAATAAGTAACAAATTGGAATAAATCTTACACATCATGAAGATGCTAAATATTGGAACTAAATAAATAACTATGCAATTTTGACTAGTTAACCCATAATTACCAAGGATTTCATAAATAGTTGAGGCATGGGCATTATTCCATATAACAAAAATAACTTGATGCCTCTGATTGATTAACTTCCCAACATGTGCTTCAATGCCCTTAATGGTCTTCCTGTCAAGTAGTTGTAGTATACCATCAGCTGGTATAGCAATATAGAAATCAGAACGATGCTCCTAGCTTTATCAAATCCTCTAACTGGTAATGAGTCTATATCAAATACATCCTTTATCTGCTCTATCAATGGCTCAACGCTTATGCTCCTCCGAGAATATACATGCTGCCCATATTCAGAGTTATAGAACTGCAGCAATGCCAGTCTATTATTATCTGTAGTATGCTTGTACCTTTCCAATGGGAATATTAGTAGATGCCCTCTATACCTGCTGAAATCACATAACTTGTGATCATCATATCCTTCATCTCCTACAACATACCTTACCATTCCTGTAGGCAATGAAGATGTTATGCTTTCATACATCTTGTTATCAGTAATGTTAGCTGTTGTGAAATCAGCTGATAATGGAACTATCAACGAACCAGTACTACATGCTAGATGCATCTTGTATCCGAATATCCATCCCTTGGTTCTGCTGAATCCCCATCGAGCATCTGTATCTATACCTGAGCGTGGCACTTCATTCTTCTTCATGTTTGATTTGTGCCATACGTGTCCTTTTGCCTTCAACAAGGAACTATCAACGGATATTATGGCTGGGTCTACCAACCCATCTTTTATGAAGAGCATACCCATAACATCTATCCTTGATCTTATGTCAATTGATATGGCCTTGACCTTCTGTCGAATGTTCTTCTGTCTGGCAACCTATCAAGACCACATGATTCCATAACTCTCCTGTTGTATGGCATGTCTATCGAAAAGTATTGATGTAACACATTATTGCTTGGTATTCTTAGCCACACTCTAACGATGAAGCATCTCACCATTACTGTAGGAGAATAGTAGTAGGGTTTACCTCTCTTCTTAAGAGGTTTTGCCCAAGGAATCACACCAATCAAAAATAATATACGAAGAAGTATCGAGTCTGAGCTAAACATATCAACAATAAAAACTAGAACCTGATCTTATCGTTTCGAGCCAAATTACGCCCAAGCCTCAAATAGTTATTGGTTCTGGTAAGTTTGACATATCGTGATTCTTCCATGTATAGGCATAAGATATATCTCACAGATTGATCTCACGTTGCAATCCCATATACATTGAGCTAAAAATGTATAGATTCTACAGAGCCTTTTGAAATATGGTCTAATTATAGAAAGTTACAAATTTGTCGTTGTAGTTAGGAATCAGATGGGATTCGAATTTGCTAGCACCAGAAGCCTACTCATACTATTTGCTATCATTATAGGTGGGACAGTTGTATTCATAGCTGTCTTTGTTTTTCCTATAACAAACCTTTCAAGAGGGACAATAACAGAAGATGTCATTATTATAGGCACTACTAGTGGCAATTGTGGAGTGCAGAGTACTGACCTATTTGAGCCAAAAACTATTCCCAATTGTGATTTGCCAAGCGGGACCAACGTAACAATATCATATCAAGAGGGAATGGCTACTGCACGAATTATTGGTATAAACAATAAAGTTGATGAAGAGAAATTTGTAATCATACCAGATGGAGCAGCTGACCCCTCACTAGACCCACAGATTAAGGATAGGCCTGAAGAATGGTACATTCCATCTCGACTTGACGTAAATATTGGTGATACTGTAACATGGATAAATGAGTATAGGGAAAAGCATACTGTTACGAGCGGTAATTCAAGTGGAAGGTTTGGGTTCATACAAGGAGAATTGGGTGAACCTGATGGAATTTTTAATAGTGATTTATTCGCTGCAGGAGAAGAGTGGTCGTATACATTCGAAGAGATTGGCACCTTCACTTATTTCTGCAATATTCATCCCTGGATGTCTGGTATGATAGTAGTAGGAGAATCTGATACAGTTGGAATTTTGAGTTCATCGAGAGAATATCCACTGTTAATACAACTCGCAACCTACTTACCTGTTGTGGTCATCCTAGGTGCCATCGTGGCACTTGTATTTTGGTTCCGTAAGAATTCGAAGCGTTAAGTATAGTAGTATCTATTTCAATCAGAGTTATTCTATCTATATCTCCATTTTCAGTTCTATTGCTTTATCAAGCAGATTCAATCTATCATTTAGGATAATTTGAAGCAGATTTCTTGATCCAAGAAAGCTAACCCTTTGACACTCGTTTTTCTTTGTAAATAGTGATAGTGCATCCCAGTAACAATCAGACCTTAAACTCTTTCAAGAACTGAATTGATCGCCTTTGGATTTCACACTTCCAACAGTCGGTATTCATACTGTAATTAAGTTCTAATAGATTATCACCCGACTCTCGATAGTTCCAGTTTTCACCGTGGCTGAAATGGTTGTATTGTGATTTTGCAGCATCATCCAGGCAAATTATTTCCACAACAATTCTTGCCAGAATCAATATGTCTCTTCTGGTCTACATGGTCAAGGCATGAAAATCTCTCACTATTAAGAAGTGTCCTTTCAGGAACTTTTGGTAGACTCTTCTCAGCTTTCATACTTGGATATCCTCCCTGTACTACCTTTAGACGAAGTTTTGGGCTCAGTTGGTACCTATTTTTTTTGAATTTTTATTTTATATAATGATGCATCCATACGGGTCTGTTAGATTATTAATGAATATGACTTGTATAGATGTCTGTTCAGTATTGTTAATCAGATCTGAATTTGTTGATATTTCTAGATTCAGTAAATACAAGAATCTCCTAGCAGGGGACGTCTTACCCCTTCGCTGCATCAGTCAGGTAACACATTGTGTACTGGAAGAATAACCAAACAATGCTCAAGGATGAAAAGATGGATAGTAATTAGGGCAGCTAGAATTGCTTTCAACTATGATAAGAAGATAAAATTAATCTACACTAGAGTTGCTTCCAGAATGGGGAGACCTAAAGGAGATAATAGCTGTAGCAATCAACATGCCCAAGGTAATATAGGTAATGCTTACCAGAAAAGAATCTTATCATGGAAGCATTGAATCGAGAAATAAGAAACCACATAACAGATTGATGAAGCAGGAATGATCGGTTGGCAATCGGCAAGAAAGTATTCAGAAGAGAAATCTTTCAAAATCACAGCACTGTATGCCTAAAGTATTTTAAGATTTAACGTCAACCAAAAAATCATGGAATAAGAATTCCTATTTTTTCTATCGGCATTTATGGCAGAAATAATTGAAACGTTGGCAGGATTTGGTTCATCTACTATTTTCCTTCCTATTGCTTTGTTGTTTGTAGATTTCAAGACTGCAATAATTCTTGTTGCAATATTCCATATCTCTGGCAACATAAGTAGAGTTGATTTTTTCAAACATGGACTCAATTGGAAAATTTTTGCAACAAACACAATTTATTCTATGGGATAATCCATGTAAATGATTGCAAAGTAGGAATACCCTGTGTAAAAAAAACTAATATTGAGATAATGGAGGCTACTAATGGATTCCATCCTTGAATCCTTTGCATTATGATAATTCTTGTTAAGAATTGATCAGTTCCGTCTCGTTGTGACAAGTTGGATAAGAATCTCAATAAATTTAACTATTAATACTAATTATAAAAATAAAAGTAAGTTATTGATGCAATGATACCTTAATAATTCATCGTTGGATACTTTTACGTCGAGTCATTCCTTCTTCATTCTCGTCTTCTTCATGCTCTTCGCCATCGTGCATTTCTCCACCATGCTCCATTGCATCACCGAACGAGTGCACATGAATCACTGCTGTAGCAGTAGGACCAAGCCTTATTGAACTACTACTAGTGTTTATTACTGCAAGATCAGTGACCAACAGATCATGCTCAGGTGGCAGATCTACGTGGTAAATGCACATCTCTCCATGTGAAGAAAGCTCATGAACCATGTTGTCCATTGTTAGCTTTATGATCTCCATATTAGGAGCAGCCCCTAACGCAATAGATGCAATACCATCTCCGTCTTCATTACAATCTACCTTTACAGCAAAATGCCCTTGAGCGATAGGCATTGGTGTAGAATCATACAAGTGTATAAAATCTCCTGCTGGAATCCTCTTGTAATTTAGCAAGACTGTAACAGCATTATGTCCAGACTCTGGTTCTGTACTTTTTGCAAATGATGCAAATGATATAGCTACGATTGTAGAAAATATGGTTACAGCGGCTAATCCGAATAATACTTTATTCATTATGAATAATAGCCTCTGAGTTGAATAAAACCTTTTGGTACATCTATCGAATACGAAAGCATACAATTTATACGCCTAAAAAAGTAAAGTTTGGTTGTGAATAAGAGAATTACAACAATTGTAGGTGGTAGTGTAGTTGCTGTAGTAATACTTACCTCACTCGCCTCTTTACAGCCTAATGAACAAGTTGATGAAATCCTCACTCCAAGATTGCAGAATGCTGACAAATGTGTCAAAGGTGACTTTAAGGCTGATCCAAATAAAGATGTGATAGAGATTTTTATGGATGTATATCAATGGCGATTCAGCTATTGTTCTATCAGTGTTTATGAAGGTCAAGAAGTGGTGATTAGGTTGAAGAGTAATGATGTACCACATGGGTTTGCCATGGATGGATATCCAGAAATAGCTGACAGGCATATAAGCCCCAATGCAGAAACTGTTGTAAAATTCATAGCTAACAAAACAGGTACATTCACTTACTACTGTACTGTCTTCTGTGGCGAGGGTCACGCTTTACATATGGGACAGATGGTGGTCCAATCGGTTTAGTTGTTTGGGATACCAGCACTAACAACTGTCATAAGAATCCATGTGATCAACAAATCGAACAAACTATTATGATCTATAATCCAAATACAGTAATTTCAGCATTAGACTAATACCTAAATTCCATAATAAAATGGAATTAGAACTGACTCCACAAGTGAATCCTTCTACATTAATATGAACAACATTGAAAAATGACAAAGATATGAAGCTTTAGATGTACATTTACAAGATGTAAGAATCAAACCTCACCGGAGAATAAAATTGAATTACAATCGTGGTCTAAATGTTTTATATCTAAGTTATTGATGCTATTGAAAAGTGTTCTTTAGCCACGAGCAAGTGGTATATTCTATTCTTCCATTTTAATCTTGTAATAAAAAGAAAAGATGTTAATGTTAATGCCAAGAGTAGAGCGGGGAAGGGAATCTCCGGTATTGCGGTAGTTCCAGTTATCGTTACATCATGAATGCCTAGAGGAGTATTGATGATGAATGCGGTTGAGGATTCATCTTGCGAGTAGCTCAATTCCGTCATGCTACCTTGTAGCTCAAAAGGTCCATCCAGTAAAATTCTTGGAATACTAATATTCACAAATCCAGGAGTAAGGTAAGGTGTATGCACCCTGATCAGGATTTGTTTATGTTCTGGGTCAAAACTAATGATCTCCACCGCCGAATTTGATAAGGTGTTTATATTAAATTTTGTATCTTGATACTCAAGTTGAAGAGTATTCTGTCTCAATAATATATTGTATTGTAGAGTTGCATCTGTTTCGGCAAGATTCATGGCTAGAAAATAATAATCACCATCCTTAGGTGCAACAAATACACCTTCAAATGTTTTTGATTCATCCATTAGGTGAGTTATAATCTGATTTCCCTGATGTGAGTGAATATCAAATAACATTAAGGTATCTGCATCGAGGGTGTACTGCACCTGTGTGTCCTTCTCGATCTTTAATCCAAATTCAAAAATCCTCATTGGTGTTATTGTTACAATTCCATTTGGATCTCCTTTAACAATTTGCCCGTAGGAACTTCCGATAAGAATGGGACTTTGTAAAATTAGTAAAATAAATAAACTTAGCAAAAGAGGTGTTAGATTTTTTACCATAAATTACCATAACAACTGAATTTCTGGCATATAAAACTTGAACATATTAACTGGTCCATTATTTTTATTCAGCATTTTGTGAGCAATTACTGAAATTGAAACTAGAACATTTGCGATGATTAAATCAGTTATCGAATCAACGGGGATTAACATATTAGGACATTTTTGGATGGGAACATCCCTATTAACATTTGTTCATAGATCACCAATGCAATTTGATACAGGCCTTCTTCCTGACTAGAATCCCTTGATCTTAGAATATGTAAAGTTTATCCGGTTCTGGAGATTTAATAAATCCCTCTATCCAAGTATATATTTATAACTAAATTAGAATTTGACTTTTCTGTAACTATTATATCACTGTAGCTCGTGATTTTATGATGAATATAGGAAGTATTATATTTAAAGTTAATCTGTTGCAATAATTTTTCCATTGGCTAAAAAATTTATATAATGCTAATTCTGTATGGTTATCGTCGTGCAGATAGTTCGTCCGATCCTAACCAGAATCATTATCACCGTAGCTGTCGCAATAACAATCGCTACTGGAGTCGTTATTGCATCCACAACCTCACACAACGATGAGGGAGAGAGTATAAGGTTATCTGCCGTAGGAAATGGCTATACCCAATTAAGTGTAGACCCTACCGAATTCCTCCGTGATTTTAATTATGGAGTCGTTTCAACATTACCCGATGGTACCACAGTCAGAGACTTTACCATAATAGTGGAAGATGTTGAGATCGAAGTTTCACCTGGAATTTTCTTCAGTGCATGGACATACAATGGAACTGTGCCTGGGCCTACCATCCGTGCAACAGAAGGGGATCTGATGAGGATCAATTTCATAAATAATGGAGAACACTCACATACGATACATTTACACGGAGAACATCCAGCCGAGATGGATGGTGTTTTCGAAATTATAGGCCCAGGAGGTAGATTCCTTTATGAATGGACTGCTGAACCCTTTGGGTTGTTCCTTTACCATTGCCATATGCCACCCGTTGCGGAACATATCAATCGGGGCCTTTTCGGTGCATTCATAGTTGACCCAAAAACACCAAGAGCACCAGCTGACGAATTGGTATTCATAATGAACGGATTTGATACAGACTTTGACGAGGAGAACAATTTCTATGCTGTCAATGGTCCAGCATTTTATCACATGGAGCACCCTATAGAAATAGAAATGAATAAACAGATTAGAATTTATCTAATCAATATTCTAGAATTTGATCAAGTTAATTCTTTCCATATTCACGGCAATGTATACAAGTTATTCCGGACTGGGACCAATTTGACCCATTACGAGATAACAGATATGGTAACTATGAGCCAAGGAGAAAGAGCGGTTATAGAATTTACGTATAAATATCCTGGGAAATACCTGTTCCATTCCCATCAAAATGAATTTGCTGATAAAGGATGGATTGGGGTCTTTAACGTTGATGAGGGTCAAAACACCTAAGGATAACGATCACTTTTTGTAAGATATTGTAAATACTTCCTCAATCCTATATGATGATTTTAATAAAACAATAACCAGCTGATGTTTGCTGCTTGTTAAATGAACAAATAATATAATTCTCTCACAAGCATTGATGGATATAATCCTTTTTTGTTAACTTTATTGGTATCTATTGGTAGGATTACATTCAATAACTTACTACAGTAATTAGAGAAGAAAACTAATTACCACTCTAACTCAAATCCATTAGAGATTCAAAAAGAGTCATCTGTGCACAGTAGCATTTAAAAGTGCAAATATTTCCACAAAAAAATTCTGCTTTATTGTTAAAGTTTATAATGGCTTTCGCGTCACCGGGACTAGTCATACATACGACCCCATTCCCATCTATTCTTAAACTAAACAATAACATCTACTCTTAAACTCTACAATGGAATCTATTCTACCAATGGTAAGTCTAGTTGAGGAAATAATTTCATAATAAGATCATCGGAAAAGCGTATAAACTCTCGCCGTCTTAAAACCACGATGAAGAGAAGTATAATAGTTCTAATTAGTGGAGGTATAATCCTATTGGGGGGTCTCATAGTTTTGGGGATAGTTGCACAGTCTGCCATCTCAGAGATGAGGAATAAAGAGTATACACTAGGACCTAGGGAAACCGTTGAGATAAGGGAGCGTATAGAAGGTGAAGAGTACTTTAGTGGTGTTTATGCCATCGAGATAATCGAACAAGGCGACAGTGTTCTCCGAATAGAAATCAAAGACCCTGATGATATACAGATCATTAGCAGACAGTTTGATGCCCCTTTTGTTATAGATAATTTTGACGCTAAAAAAGAGGGATTGTATACCATGACCATCCATAACTCCTCACCTAGGGATATGATCAGGATTTCTGCTGCGCTGGGCGGGGATGTATATTCAGGTAGTACGGATCCCATGATTGCTATAGGAATGCCATCATATATTGTGATCTTAGGCATGATCCTGTTGGTTGCAGGTGGAATATCTTATTTAATGGAAAAAAGATATAAAGAAAGAGGTAATTGGCGAACATAACCAGAGGGTTATTATACTAGTTTCAAGTCGTATTATAATGATGGGGTTATTCGGGAAGAAATTTAATTGTGAATGCGGTAGCAAATTTGGGAAGGAAGAGGAATTGCTGGAACATGCAAAGCAAGCACATGGAGCAAGTGTTCAGGATTATAACATAGAAAGTGGGAAGGAATATTCAGGTAGTGCAAAATTCAAATCAATAAAGATAGAATTGGATGTTTCAGACTTGAAAGCAGCTGAGATTAGGTATTGGATCAATGAGTTAACCAATCAATATGCAGACCTGGTCGTTACAAACGTCCAGATCAAACCAGAAAAGATTATCTTCGATGTTGGTTCTCCGAGCATGGAAGATCTTACTGCGGATGATATTAAGTTTAGGATAAACGAGTATCTAACAATGAATATCCCACCATTTGAACTTAAACAAATGCGTGTAGGTTAACCAATTTCAAAGTACTAGATGTTATGTTTTTTAGGTTAATTTTACTATTAGAAAATCTAAAAACCTTAATCGTGCCTGAACTAACTGGCGATGAAATAGGAATTAGCAATAAATGGAAGTAGGCTACTTGCGTTGCTTTTTACTAATTGAAGTAAGTATTTGGTCAATAAAATTACTGGATTTAGATCAGTAGGATCTTTGACACCTGAGTCAATCAGAAATTTTATGCAGTTTACATAAAACCATAACAACAGAATGTAGCTTTCATTTATGAACTAAACAATATGAACTACATAATATGAACTAAAAAACAATTTAAGGCTGTTTTCATTTGCTAGGTTGTGCTACACGAAATATACTTGGATGCAATAAAAAATCGTGAGCATGAGACTTCCGTTGTATCTATAAATTTGAACAAAGACATTTTCGAAAGAGCCGATGAGCTGTGGACAGAATATCAACCCTCACCAAGAGAATGCGCTATTGTAGGAGTCGACAGTAGTTACAATAAGAGAAGTTTCCAAGGTTTTCATTTGTGCGTTATAGATGCTGTCAGTGTAAATGGTCATGGGAATGTCGTGGCTAAAGAATATGAGAGTAGAATAAAAATAATAGACCAACGTCAACTTGTAGCAAGATCGATGGAGATGGAAACAAACGTGGCGGCCCAAGCAGCCAAGAGTTCAGATCTTGTCTTGATTGATGGTTCCTTGATATCCAGATTCACTATAGCCTCTGGTCCTGCCATAAAGGGTGCCATTGATCTAACAAACCTATATCCAAACATTATTTTTATTTCAAAGACATCAGATAGTAGAGAGCTTTTTGATTCTATGAATAGTAAGGTTGGTGACATTTACTATTTCAATCATATTAGCAATAAATCTGGATATAGTCAACCACATCACCTAAAACGTGGTGGAGAGGGTTACGGCAAACGTATCGCGGTCGTTTATGCACGACTAAATGATTATACACCTTTGATAAAATTGGAATTTCCTTATGAAGTTGTTCAATCTGAAGTCGAAAGAACCATCGATCGAATTGTCTTTGGAAGCGTTTCTGGCTATCCAAATGTGCTCAAGGTTGCTCATCATACCGCTTTGATAACCGATGATGACCTTGAGAGACTAGTAAGCATTTATGGGCTCAAGAATGAGATAGGGTCAAGGGAGGTGCTTCGATGAAAGAAATAGGGATAATCGTTGGTGAATCAAAAGCTTATGAAGTTATGTTAGAAGGGAAAAGACCTGTCAGTGCGGGAGAATATGTACTACTAGATAGCGTTAATGGAAAGATCCTAGGATTGGTAGAAAAATCCAAGACTGTAAGCGATGCATTAAACAAAGATATCAGAAATTATATGGAAGCACTTGAGAGCAAGGTGGTTGCAGATGCCAATGAAAGAGATAAAAGCTATAGGGCATGGGTGAGAATACTCGGTTATCTGGATCACCTGAAGAAGGGAAGGACAATAATGCCCGATATACCTCCATTACCTGGGACAAAGGTTCTGGAAGCAACGCAAGATGATCTTGGGATTATATTCACATCAACAAATGATGAATGGATGCGAATTGGTTCACTATTAAGGAATAGTAACGTCGAAGCTAGGATAAACATAGACAAAATCGTTTCACGACATTTGGCAATTCTTGCAATGACGGGAATGGGTAAGAGTAACCTAGTATCATTGATTGCAAAAAATATGGCTAGTATAAGTGGTACGATGGTGATCTTTGATTATCACGATGACTATCCAACACTAGAGATCAATGGAATAAATGTTATAGACGCAAAGATAAACCCGCGCTTATTGAATTTTGAAAAATTTGCTGAGGTCATAGAGATCAAGGAATCAGCTACAAATCAGATGCATGTGTTACATAAAGCATTCACCAATGAGGTGAAATCAAAACAAGGTGAGAATTTTTGGGAAACCCTAATCACAAATGTGAGAGTTTTTTCCAATGAAAAAAGCTATAGAGAAGCTGCCGAACGTGTAGAAGACAAGATTGATGATGCCAGAAGGCGCTTCAGAAGAATATTGGATCCAAGTTTAGATGATCCCACTGCCCTAATTAAAAACGGGAAGGTGAATGTCCTTAGCTTAATAGAACTTACCAACAGGCAAGCCGATATTGCAGTAAGATTCTACCTAGAAGAACTTTTAGATGATAGAAAAAAGGCTACCAGGGCTAGGAAGGGAGACATTGAGAGCAAGAGTCCAGCAAAATTTCCTGCCCCCGTTCTTGTTGTAATAGAGGAAGCCCATGTTTTTATACCCAAGGAGGAAAAAACGGAGACCAAATACATGGCTGCAAAGGTTGCCCGTGAAGGGAGAAAATTTGGTTTAGGGTTAGTGATTGTTTCTCAGAGACCTAGAGGCATTGATACAAATGTTCTAAGCCAAATGGGCTCTGTTGCGATCATGAAAATGGTACAGCAGGAGGATCAAGCGCAAGTTTCTGCTGCGAGTGAAGGGCTTAGCAAGGATATCATAGAACAGCTACCGTCATTAAATCCAGGGGAAGCTATCTTTGTTGGGCAATGGGTTAATCTAACTGCTTTTGTTTATATTGACCAAGTTATGGAGAAGAAAATTGGTTCGGATCAACAGGCGGTGAAAGAATGGAAGCAGATGTATAAAATACATACAGCGACTAGGGAATCTACTCAGGCTATGATTAAAAAGGAGTATCTGAAAGATTGATGCTGTATGTCCATTGCTCACATATCTGATATACACTTAGGATATTCTCAATTCAACCTGGAAGAAAGGGAGGAGGATGTTTATGATGCATTTGATCAGGCAATAAATATTTCAATAAAGGAATGTGTGAAGATAGTGATACTAGCTGGAGATCTCTTCCAGATGCCAAAACCCCAAGGAGCAGCAGTGGTAAGACTTGGTAATGCGTTGAAAAAACTGAAAGAGCGAGATATAAAGACATTTTTTATTTTGGGTGAACATGATATAAGCAGAACCCGGGGTGTACCATTGTCATTCTTGTTTCATAATTTAGGATACGCAATTTATTTGAAAAATGGTGTTCCGTTTCCAATAAATGATACCCTTTTGATCGGATTTGACAAGCATCGGAAGAGTGAGATAGATGAATTGGTTGTTAAGCTAAAGGAAGCTGAAGAAAGGGCGAAAAGATTTTCTGGAAGACGAATACTGATTCTGCACCAAGGTCTCATTGATTTCAACAGTTTAGCTGGAGAGATGAATGCTACAGATCTGCCAGTAAATTTTGATTATTACGCAATGGGACACTATCATGATAGATATGAGAAACGCTTTGAACAATTAGGAGGTCCTCTTGGTTATCCGGGTTCACTTGAGATAACTTCGACAGAGACTATAAAAGAAACAGAAAAGGGATTTTATATAGTAGACACTTCAGGAAAGGAAGCAGTACTGAACTGGGTCAAGTTAGAAATCAGACCCCAAATTGCCGCAAAGATCAATTATAAAGATATTGAAAAGCAGATCGATAAGACCATTTCTACCATAAGATCATTGAATAAGAAACCGATAGTGTCGTTACAAGTTATAGGACAAGATGTAGATTCAGGGGTAATTGCCTCGAATCTATCAAAATTAAATGATTATGCCTTACATTATGTATGGGAACCGGTAGAGGAAGGAAAGACATCACCTTCTGTGTATGATGAAATGCCTACAGATTTTGATATTGAAATGCTAAAGAGGACCAGGGAAGCCTTGGGCTCTGATGAGCTTGCCGTATTTGCAGTGAAGGAAATGCTTCCATTATTATCAGAAGGCGAAAACGATGAAGCGTTTGAACTAGCATGGAAAGTCTATGAGAATTCCAGATTTATCAAGAATGAGGTTGAATCATGATCGAAAATGTGCAACTGGAAAATTTTATTTCCCATAATAATACTTCTCTAATATTTGATGAAGGATTAACATTATTCATCGGTCATAACGGTGCGGGCAAATCAGGTATAATAGACGCCATAACATTTGCTCTATACGGTGAGCACACAAGAAGGGTTAACAAAAATCTGGTAAAGCGTGATTCTTATTCATGTTTAGTACAGGTTGAAATGTCAATTAGAGGAAGAAGGTTCAAAATTACTAGGGGATTAAACTCGTTAGGTCATCTTATTGGAGCAAAGATTATAGAGCAAAAATCTGATGGGCCTATAGAAATTGTTACCGGTGAGAGAAGGCAGTTTTCTGAATCTGTAGCGGTGGAAGCAACAAAGATCTTGGGACTGGATTACTCAAAACTCAAAGTTGCAGCTGTTGTACAACAAGGTGAACTAAATACTATAATCCAAGGACATCCTAGGGAGTTTAAGGAACTGATAAACAGCCTATTCGGATTGGATAGATTAGATTTAGCCTATCAGGCTATGAAAGAAGTGATCCAACGTTTTAGATCTGAATTGCGAAAGAAAGTTGGATATGATGATTCTAATATTGTCACCCTCAGAGAAAAATTACAATCTTCGAAAAAGGCGATTCAGGATGCCCGGGAAAGATTAGATGTGTTTGAAAAAGAAAGGGAATACTTGCTAACTAAAATACAACAATTGGATAATACTATTAAGGAACAAGAACCGCTTCATCTGAAAATTCGCGAACTTGAGGGTATTGAAGGGGCTTTATTCAATTATATCAAGACCAGAAGAAAACAATTAGAACAGGAAATAAATGACAGCAAACAACTTGTAGATAAATCCAAAAAATCCCTTCTAATCATTGATGATATAGACCGGGTAGATTTCCAATCAAAGGAAATACCCACATTGATATCTGAGTTAGATTCTAAATTAGAAAGTACAAATAATCACATCGGAAGGCTTAAGACGCTTTTAGAAGTTGGAGACAAATTACAACTAATTGATGGAAAGTGTCCTATATGCAGATCTCCCGTGAATCAAATAGAGATGATGTATGATGTTGATCATCTAAAAAATGAATTGGACAAAAAAAAGGAAGAGTATAAAAGGTTAACCGCAGAAAAACAGGTTTTAAACAATAATGAGAGGAAATGGAGATTGAAAGAAATTGAAAAAAACAATGCTGAATCTTTCTTGAGGAACAATGGGATTGGTAACATAAGCGATGTCAACGTGATTGAGAGAGATGTAATACACAAAAAAAATGCTTTAACTAATTTTCCGGAGAATTTTGCTAGTATTCGTAACATTGATCAGATTGATTTCGATGATTATTCTAAAGCACTTACTTTGAAAGTATTAAACATGCGAAAAGAAACAAAAAGTTTCGATAGTGTAACATATGAACAAATAAAAAAGGAACGTGAGAAATTAGTTACAAAACTCATACCACAGCTTGAAGCCCAAATAGGTGAATATAAGAACAAATTCAAGCAGGCTGAAAATGAATGTTCAACTTTAGAGATTGCAATTAAAGCAGTTGAGAAGGCGAGTAATTATTTAAAGATTTTCGAAAAAATAAGAAATTCAGTTTATAATAGAGATGGGATAGTTAGTATGAGTTTACGAACATGGGCTCTAAAGACCATATCGCAGAAGGCGTCAGAATATACCGCCATGTTTAATATGAGCATTTCGAGGCTTCAATTAACAGAAAAGGCCAGAAACATTTCCATTGAATGTTATGGAAGGGGTGGT
Source organism: Nitrososphaerales archaeon (assembly GCA_965197925.1). Taxonomy (GTDB): domain Archaea; phylum Thermoproteota; class Nitrososphaeria; order Nitrososphaerales; family UBA213; genus CBDAOC01. The sequence goes on along the minus strand of CBDAOC010000020.1, from coordinate 987,595 downwards.
GCTATTGACATGGAATCATTAAGCGGTGGAGAAAAAGTTGCCGTTGCTTTGGCATTAAGATTAGGCATGGCCTACGTCATGGGTTCGGGTAAGCTAGATTTTGTCATCCTTGATGAACCTACTACACATTTGGACGAAGAGAGGAGGAGATCCCTTGTAAAAATAATTACCGAAGCATTTAGATCAGGTTTGGGGCCATTGTCGCAGATGATACTGATCACACATGATTCTGAAATTTTCGAGAATGCTGATATTGACAATATATACAAATTCACAATGACAAATGAAGGAACAAATGTTACTAGAGTCTAGAGAATATGGTTACCCCGCCCAATTTCCTATTTCGTACTATTTCACTTAACAAAGGATTATTTATCATATGATTATGATCCAAATCAAGAATGATGTATTATAGATAGATATTATACTTGAAAATAAAAACGTAAAGAATAGAGAACCACTAACCATATTATACAGGCCTGATGGGGTCTTCAATAATACTCTGTCAATGCATTGCGTAATTTATCAAGACTCTAAAAATCAACTATTTTGAAATGCAGTGCGGCATTTGTAAAGAGATGAATCACATGATATGATTATTGAAGAATTTTTTAAAGATACTTTATGGTAGTATGACCGTTACTTTGAGGTTTACATTTTCTTTGGATCCAAACCAAAACCTTAAACTAAATGATTTTTAAACCAGCCCTCAATATTTCATTGTATCAAGGTTAGAATTAATTGTTTATTACATTCTATGCGACCTTATATCAGAATTTTTCATATCTTCATTAACGATATTGCAATAAACATTATTGAAAGAACCTTAACGGTGATGTAAACAAGGAATTTATAGAATTATTGAGGTTATAAGAACTAGCATCTCTTTTAGGAAGAAACATCCTGAATTACAAAAGATTATCATAGCAGAATCAATGGCGTTCCTGCCTTAAGTTCTATGGGTATGGCTTTGATCAGCAAGGAAAAAGATGATGATTAAATGAAATTATTTCAAATATAGAAGAAGTTATTAGTATCTACATGATAAAATAACTATAATGAGGTGGTCAGTTCTATGAAGGATTGGGGTCTCGACTCAAAACTCGCTGGAATTATGAGGCAACTCTCAAATTTTGGTGATAGTGCTAGATATGAATCGTTGCGCCAGGGATGTTTGGGTTATTTGGTTTGTACTAATGTCAGCAAATATGAATTGGGTGATATATGACGAGTAATATCAAGAGTAATATCAAGGAAAATATAAAACGTATGAATAGTATAGGTGCACAAATAATAGAGATATCTACTCAGGCTACGCAACCCCCAACTGAGGATCTCAGACATCGTGTTGCCTACCAGAGGCAGCAAAAGCAAGCCAAAAATGATCTAGTCGGTGAATTGATGACGCTGCTGAGCCAAAGTAGAAAAATGAAACTCGACGAGTCAGATAGCGCTTTGTTAAATGCGTCTATAACTAAATTAAATAAAAAACTTTACGAGGCTACCAGTCTAACTATACTTTAATTATTATTTATATATTGTAAGGAAAACCAAATAATAATCATCGAATCTCTCAATAATTAACTGAGGCATAGACATAATTTCATAACAAAAATAACTTGATGCATCTGATTGATTAACTTCCAAGAATGTGCTTCAATGCCCTAAGAGGCCTTCCTGTCAAGTAGTTGTAGTAAACCATTACCTGATACAACAATACTGATAACAACACCATACTCCTTACCTTATCAAATCCTCTAACTGGCAATGGATCTATGGTAAATACATCCTTCATATGCTCTATCAATGGTTCAACGCTTATGCTTCTTTGCGAATATACATGCTGCCCATATTCAGAGTTATAGAACTGCAGCAATGCCAGTCTATTATTATCTGTAGTATGCCTATACCTTTCCAATGGGAATACTGGATACCCTCTATACCTGCTGAAATCACATAACTTGTGATCATCATATCCTTCATCTCCTACAACATACCTTACCATTCCTGTAGGCAATGAAGATGTTATGCTTTCATACATCTTGTTATCAGTAATGTTAGCTGTTGTGAAATCAGCTGATAATGGAACTATCAACGAACCAGTACTACATGCTAGATGCATCTTGTATCCGAATACCCATCCCTTGGTTCTGCTGAATCCCCATCGAGCATCTGTATCTATACCCGAGCGTGGCACTTCATTCTTCATGTTTGATCTATGCCATACATGTCCCTTTGCTTTCAACAATGAACTGTCAACGGATACTATGGCTGGGTCTACCAACCCATCTTTTATGAAGAGCACACCCATAACATCTATCCTTGATCTTATGTCAATTGATACGGCCTTGACCTTCTGTCGAATGTTCTTCTGTCTGGCAACCTATCAAGACCACATGCCTTCATTACCTTCCTGTTGTATGGCATGTCTATCAAAAAGTTTCATGCAAAGCATTGTTGCTTGGTATTCTTATCCATACTCTAACGATGAAGCATCTCACCATAACTGTAGGAGAATAGTAGAATGGTCTACCCTTTTCCTATTAGGTTTTGACTAGAATCACGTCAATCAAAAATAATATACGAAGGAGTATCGAGTATGAGCTAAACATATCAACAATAAAAACTAGAACCTGATCTTATCGTTTCGAACTAAATTACGCCCAAGCCTCAACTAACTATTTAATTGGATAATACAGGTGTATCTTGATGACAAAGTTTGTGGTTGGACTTGATGGTTGAAAATGTTCAGAAAAGGCATTAGAATATGTAGCAGAACTAGCTGAGAAACTTGATTGTACACTGGTCTTGGTCAATGTTGCAGAGCAGGCGCCATATATGCAGGGTGAAGTTTACGATGAGAAAAAAATATAAACTGCTTCCCAGAATGAGTGTGAACAAATTCTAGTAGAAAAGCAGCAGCAACTCAAAACTCGTGGAATTATCAGCGAGGTTGTTTGTATGGTGGGTTCTCTAGCTGATAAAATTGTGGAGACCTCTGAAAAAGTTGAGGCTGATGCTATTGTGGTTGGTAGTAGAGGTCTTGATGGGTTGAAAACTCTTGTTCTTGGTAGCGTTTCAAATGCGGTAGCTCAAAAGGCTAAGCAAACTGTGATAATTGTAAAGTGAAATTGATTTTTCACGCAAAAGATTATCGCAAATAGATCCTAGTAATTGGTTCCAATATGCATGAATCCTTTTAATATTTTATTACCAACTCATCTCAAAACCCTACAATACATCAAAAATGATGCAGGATTAACAAATGCCAGGTAGTTTTCTGCCGTTCTTTCATACCTGGTTCTTGTTCTGTGAAATCCATTCTTGAGCCATGCAAGGAATCTCTCAACTACAAATCTTGTCTTGCTGTAATGTTTGTAATCATTATTTTGCAAGATGAACTTGGAATTTATTTTGTATGGGATGCAACATGCAATATTTCTATCCCACAAATACATTCTGATGTATTTTGCATTATTTTGTCTGCATAAACTGATTCTATCTGTTGTATTGAATCATCATCAAGATAGTCTGAAATTGATCCTGTAACATCTATGCATTTTGTACTGTCATGTTCATTTGCTGGACTCAACAGTATGGATATTGGAAATCCGTTACTCTCTACTGCGGCATGTATTTTTGTACCTGTTATTCTCTTGAATCCATTATATCCAGTTACATTGCCCCTTTTTTATCAGGAATGGATGAAGAGTCAACTGATTTTTTTAGACTAATTTTGCCAGATTTATGTGCTGAGTGAATAGTACGTGATAGAATCTTTTTCCAGATTCCTTTTTGTTGCCATTTGTTTAACCTTCTGTTTGCAGTAGAATCATCACCATATCTTTTTGGCATATCGTCCCATCGGCATCCAGTAGTTAGAACATGGATTATTCCGTTAATGATTTTTCTATCATAATCCCTAGGCCTGCCAGTTTTTGCATGTGGTGGTATGTGTGATTCCATCATACTCCACTGTTTGTCTGATAATTCTTGGAATTTCATAAAATAATTTTAGATGTCGCTATTCATGGATCTAAATGGTCGCTAAAAATTGTCTAAATGGTTAGTTTTGAGATGAGTTGTACATATTGCGATCATCTTTGTTTGATTTTTGGAAGATGGTTAAAACCAGTATAATGATTGTACTGGTAATACCTAGGTCAATATGTATTTAAACTAATTAGCGATTGTTTGTTCCAGTATCTATTTGGCTCGTGGGAATTTAACATCACAATGCTCATGTATTACTATACTCATGTATTACTATACTCATGTATTACTATTAAATACAAGACTTCTGCTTTCTGCCCTATAATATTATAATTTACATAAATTCTAAGATTGCATCAATTAGATTTTTCTGAACATTATGCATTCTTGATTCCTAACCTCAAACAAAGAAATTGGGTCGTTCAGGATAGAGATTTATACAATCATCACGTAATGCTATTATTAGTATGACTATAGTACAAGGACTTAAAAGCAGAGTCTATGATATTGTAGATTCCGTGACTGTTAATAATATTCCAGAAAACGCAAGCGGATTAGAAGTTTGGATGCCTACCATAACTACCAATGAGCATCAGCGCCTATTGGATCTCAAAATTGAAACTCAATTGCCTGTAAGGATAACATATGATCAAGAGTTTGGAAATAAGATACTTTACTTTGAAGCCAAAAATCCTGGAATGACAGAAGTTAGTGTGAAGTTAAGATACAAAATGCTCAAGCGAGAATATAGTGTTAGTGTAGATCCGCATATTGTTGGGGTTTTTGGTGATGGTGACAAGCAATTACTCCAAAGATATCTCCAACCAGAGAGACATGTGCCAGTTGATGATGGTATGAGAAGGTTAGCGTTAGAAGTAGTGGGGGGGGAACGAAACATCTTGGAACAGGTAAAGAAAATCTTTGACTATGTGGTAGGACGTATGCAATATGACGCTCCAAAGCAATCTTGGGTAGGTAGTTCAGAGCATGCCCTTGCTTGCAGTACTGGAAATTGTAATGATATCCATGCCCTCTTCATCTCCCTATGCCGATCTATGAACATACCATCTAGGTTGGTGATGGGCTTTGAGCTTGTGGAAGGTTCGGAGGACTGTGAAGTATGCGGTTATCACTGTTGGGCAGAATTCTTTGCCCCAAATTTGGGCTGGGTCCCAGTTGATGCATCCTGCTCAACAAAGTACGGAAAGAATGGGTTATTCGGGAACCTCGAGCTTAATCACGTCGAGTTATCAAAAGGTAGGGATATCATCTTAGCGCCTCCACAAAAAGGCGAACCAATACTATTCTTCTACTCTCTTTATGCCGAAGTTGACGGTGAGAAGTATATAGATACAAAAAGGAATTTCACATTCAGAGCCCTCAGTTAAGGCTTAGCTATAGAAGATCGTTTCATAAAGAAAAATAATTTATCCAATCCTTCCGGGATGAAGTTCTTCACCAGCAAAGCCACTGGACATTGCCCGACGAATTTTTACAAATGTTATAAGTATTTTATCAGATATATCTTTTCAGAATTCTAGAATTTGTTTTTCCAAGATTGGTTTCCAAGATCGCCGAATTGGATTTTTGAATGCAAGAACTTATGCGCAAAAGCCATTAACCACTGTTGAGTGGTTGAAACAGATGTCGTTAACCATCGTAATATGGATCGCGAGTCTCTACTTTGCTTGGGCTATAGGAACCCATTATACTGGGGCTGCACTTGGACCCGTGGTAGGTTCCGGGCTGCTACGCCAATCAAAAGCCCTGAAGATCATGGCTATCCTTGCCTTTGCCGGTGCTTTCCTTAGCTTTAAGGTACAGGAAACCTATGCCTTCAATATTGTCAGCAGTCTTAATGAGGTTGCTGTTGCTGCTGCTCTTCTCTCTGCTGCCCTTACAACAACCGCTTTTACATATCTTAAAATACCAACATCGACAATCCAACTATTTACATTCTCACTAGTAGGTGCGGCTTTGGTTGGTGGTTTGACTTTGAACATTGAGGTACTCTTATACCTTATACTTTTTTGGGCAGCGGCTCCCATAGCAGCATTTTTGCTTGGACTCTTGTTGATAAGATTGATCCCTAAGAATGGAATGGAAAAATGGTTAAGGTATCTTGTTATTGGCTCTTCTATGCACTCCGCCTTCTCCGTAGGTTCCAACGATGTCAGCAATGCAGTGGCCATGCTTGTCGCTCTTGACTATGTTGATACATTATTTTCAAGCCTTATTGGTGGAGCGTTCATCGCATTAGGTGTATTGACTTGGGGCCGTAGGGTTCTAGCTAGAGTTAGTAAAGAAATAGTGAAGATGAAGATGGATGTGGCTAGCAGTGCGCAGATAGCTAAAGCCTCAACAATAATTGGAGTTAATCTGATGGGCTATAATGCTTCGATTAATCAAACAATGATCAGTGGGTTAATTGGATCTAGTATAGGAAAGGGGGAAAAGAGTGTCAACTATCGAGTCGTAAAAGGCATACTGATCGGATGGGGAGTAAGTCCTGCAGCGGGTTTAGTGGTCTCTATTGCTATTAGTTTGATACTTCTAGCAATAGTGTAAGTCTGTCATTGTTCAATTGGTTACTAAAATCTAGATGAAATCTCTTACAACCTAGACAATACCGATTAATGATATATTATACTTCAATACTGATAAAATATCTATATAGCTAATTAAGGAAAATAGCTATTCAGATTTCAAATATTATTTTTTAGACAATGCATCGTTTATGGCTTGTTTTAACTGCTCATCACTCAATCCTTCAGATTCTATGCCCACCGTTTCAGCTACCTTCACAAGCTTCAATCGCTCATCAGATCCCAACACTTTATCAATCTCTTTCTTTCCTTCGAGCTTTCCTTTTTCATAGTCAGATTCTGCCTTTCCTATAGACCTAGCTATTTGTGGTATCTTCTTGGCTCCGAAAAATAACACGCCAACAGCCACCAGTATCAGTATCCATTCATATCCAGCTACGAATAGAGGACCCATGTATCCACAATTAGGGCCATCCTTATTTATAACTGTTAAGTCTATGGGACTGGCCTGTTATCTATATTATATAAAATGAAAATTGACTCATGCAAGTAATAAACCAGAAACGAGAGCTTATGGGATATTGGTGCTAATGAATAGTGTTTGGAATGTGCGAAACCGTATAAAAGATAAGAGTGACAGGGAAAAAATAGATTCATAACAATACAGAATCGAACAAAAAGAATCTATATCTCCAATTTTTGTACCAAATGTCTAGTTTTTCATGAGGCTTAAAGAGGCTATATTTATGGTTTCATCAGGTAAGTTGTGTAATTAACCGCTGCAAATATTGCACCGACATATGTATGGAGAATGATGGATCCCTATCAAAATATAGTCCTGGACGTGGTGGATAATGAATCCTATACAAGGTTATTCAAGGCTTTGGAATTTTTTTTTATTGATGTTTCTCTATTAGAAGTTTTGTCTAATCACTTGCTCCCAAAACCTCGACCATCTCTTTACTAATTTGTTGATTTTTTGTAGGCCATTTAATATGTATGAATTCTGTATTTTCAATATCGACAATATTATCGCCAACAACTATTCATCTTCTGATCAAGACCACATTCTTTCCCTTTGGTAGCTTATAGCCTGGAAATCTACTTAAGTTGCCAATCAAGAAGCTCAGTGGATCTTATCCTATTACCTGTAAACCTATTAAGTGTAAAAATCTATTGACGAAAAATCCCTAGCCTTCCATAATCTTACTAGGGTCTATTCTATACTTTGTCAAGTTTTTTTCTATCCGTTCCCTTGCTTCAACGATCAAGAAATTTACCACTAGTCAACGAATTAGGTCATGCTCCTTTGCTTGGTGCTACTGGTTAAGTGACTCCGCCTACAATTATACATATTACAGGGAGAGAAGGTCGGGAAAGTCGAGATTAACAATCTCTTATGACTTGTTTACGAAGGCTATTAACTTCCTATTGCTAATTGATAATAAATCTTAAATGTTTTCTCTCTCTTCCAAAGCTATCTTGATAGCCTCTGCCTTGTATTCAAAGAATTTCTTGGATATCAAGACATCATTTTTCCTAGGCCTTGGTAGATCTATATCCATTTTATACTTTACATGGCCGGGAGGCTTTGTAAGAAAATATACAGTGTCTCCAAGGTAAATTGCTTCATCCAACTCTGAGGTAATAAACAATACCGTCATTCCCGACTCCTCGTACATCTTTATAATATACTCCTGCATTATCTCCCTCGTCATAGCATCCAAACCTCTGAGGGGCTCATCCATAAACATGATCTGCGGTTCATTGATAAGAGCACGAATCAATTCAGCCCTACGCTGCATCCCACCAGAGAGCTGACCTGGATACTTGTTTTCAAATCCTGTAAGGGCAGACTTGTCTATCAACGCCTGTGCTTTCTTTCGTGACTCCACTTTGTCTAACCCCTGGAGTGTTGGACCAAAAAGTGTATTCTCCATCAGTGTCCTCCATGGAAGGAGGGCTGTCTCCTGGAATACTACAATTCTTTCAGCACCAGGTGGCCCTGGAGGCTTGCCATCTAACAGCGTCGAGCCACCGTCAGGTTGGAGGTAACCAGCCAAAATGTTCACTATGGTAGACTTTCCTGATCCTGACGGTCCCACCATACACGTAAACTTTCCACGAGGTATATCGAATGAAACGTCTCTTAGAACTTCCAAATTCTTGTATACCTTGTAAACTCCCCTCATTGTTACTTCGCTATAGTGCTGTTTCGTAGACATTAGAATGTCAACCTCCATTTCAAGTACTTGTGACCAGCTCTTCGTATTATTGCACTGAACAAATAACCTGCTGCTCCTACTGATACCATGTACAAGATAACTCTATCATATTGAAGAAGAATATAAGAGTACCAAAGATTGTAACCCAAACCGTGTCCACCTGCTACCATCTCTGCAGCAACAACCATGTCCCATGTTAGACCCATTCCTATCGTCATACCTGTAACAATCGAAGGCATCGAACCAGGTAGTATAACAGACCTGAAAAGGTCTTTACCACTAGCACCCAGAGAAAGCGCTGCTCTCTTCACGTGTTCTGGAAGTGTAAGTACACCCAACATACTATTGATGACTATAGGGAAGAATGCGCCTATGAAAATTAGAAAGATAACACTCGACTCTACTGTAGGGAACATTATTACTGCTAATGGAATCCAAGCTATTGGAGGTACTGGTCTCAAGACCTCGAACGTGGGGAATGTCCAATTCTTAAAACCTATTTTCATACCCATTAATAGGCCAATAGGAACACCTACACCAGCGGCTATTATGTAACCTGAGGCTACTCTTCTCATGCTTCCAAGTACACTCAAATAATACTCTTCATGGTAGAAAAATTGTAAAAATTCAATAATAACATCTGAAGGCTTTGATACATTTGAAATACCCGGTACGTTTAGCTGAACAGCTAGTTCCCATACAATTACAAATATTGCTATACCAGACAATCTCTTTGCAGTTTGTACTGAAAATAGTGATTTTCTGAATCTCTCCATTTTTTTGGACATTGCGGATCTTTTCGGAGCCTCTGTCATCTAGGTAGCCATCTCCCGTTCTCCACGTATGAACGCCTTTTGAGCTTCCTCATGAACAAGAACAAAAACTTTTTTCTTTAACTCCAAGAATTCATCACTTGCCATCATATCAAGAGTACGAGGCCTTGGTAGATTAACCTCTATACTATCCTTGAGCCTTCCTGGACGAGTAGTCATGATGAAAACTCTGTCTGATAAGAAGATTGCTTCATCCAAATCATGGGTGATGAAGAAAAATGGTTTCTTGGTCATCCTGAAGATTTTTAGGACATGCTCATGCACAATTGATTTGGTAAGCGTATCCATAGCCCTGAAGGGCTCATCAAGTAAAACGATCTTCGGATCCGTCATAAGAGCCCTAATTACTTCCGTTCTTCTCTGCATACCGGATGATACCCTTAAAGGATAATAGTCTGCAAAGTTTTGCATACCAACAAGTGTGAGTAAATCCATCGACTTTTTATGCGCTTCCTTTTTATTCAACATCCCCTGTACTGTTGGTCCAAACATAAGATTCTGAACTATGGTCATCCAAGGGAAAAGACCACCTGCCTGGAAGACCACTACTCTGTCTGGTCCTGGTTTTAGTTTCTTAATCTGTGGAGATCCAATCACTTCTCCATCAAGTGTTATCTCCCCCTCGGTTACCGTATCAAAGCCAGAAATCATATTTAGTAATGTGGTTTTTCCACAACCAGAAGGTCCAACAATGGCAAGAAATTCACCTGGTTTTAGCTCCAAGTCACAATGGTCTACGGCAAGAACGTTCACTCCAAGGGGATCGTATATCTTCGTCACATTTTTACATACGAGATGCCCCTTTCTTCCTCCTGCTAAACTTTCAGTTTCAGGCATATTGCGCCCTCCATTTCAAATATCTTTGACTTACCTTCCTTATCATCATGCTCGACAAATAGCCTAGCCCACCTATAGTTAACATTGCTAAGATCACTTCTGGATACCTGATCAAATTATAAGACTGCCACGCATAATACCCCACTCCGTAATCACCTGCTATCATCTCTCCGGCAACAACAGTGATCCATGACATAGCCATACCAAGCACCATTCCTGTAAAGATTGCAGGTGTAGATGCCGGAAGTACCACCTTAAAGAATATTTTTCTATTATTTGCTCCCAAGCACCTTGCCGCTCTTAAAACATTTGGATCAATGCTCTCCGCTCCGAGTACAGAATTTAGGGTAACCACATACCATGTACCGATGAATGTAATGAATATTATGGCTGGAGTTATTGCTCCAGTTATTATTATTGATAAAGGCACCCAAGCAACGGGAGGGATTGGCCTTATCAACTCAAATGTTGGGAACATGAAATCATTCGCAGTCCTATTCCACCCCATGATAAGCCCCATAGGGATCCCAACCAAACATCCTAATGAAAATCCTCCATAAACTCTAGCAACACTATAACCAATACTTTTGTAAAACCATGGATCTTGCACCGCCACAATCGACGCTTCTATAAATTCTCCAGGATTAGGAAGATTTGGAACAATAGTATTAGAAGCAATCCACCACCCCAGAGTTGCGGCCAAGATAGAAATCACCATCGTAACAGAAGATTTACTCTTATCTGTTTTTTCTTGAACTAAATCTTGCTTTAGTTTGTTCACAACTTCTGCGGGAAGTCCTGCTGGCATTGCGTCCTTCTGTTTTTGACTAGTCAAAGCTATCTTGATTCTCCTTCCATCCTTAGGATAATTAAAGTATAAAAAGAATACCTTCCACTAATGAGAGACGAATAAAAAACATGAAATTGTAACATGAAATTGTAATTTGGGAAATATAATATCTTCTAGTCAAAGTATAGAAAACGAAATAAGATTTCAAGTCAATGTATAAATAAAAAATAAAATCCTCTAGTCAAAGTATAAAATAAAAAAAAATGTTATTTTTCTTTTTACCAGTACTTGTTTACTATTTCGCCGTCACCGCTGTGATGAAGACCTGCCTTTTCTCTCTCTTCCAAGACCTCATCATAGATCACTTTCACACGTGGCCCAAAGGCATAGTTATTTACGTAAAAGTCCATATCCTCACTCTTCTTACCCTTTAGGACTCCTACTTTTCTCCAGTGATCACACATCTCTTTGTAATGCTGCAAATTCTTTGGATAATACATGTAGGCATCAGGCGCAAACTCTTCTATTGTTATATCTATGGCTTCACGAGGTACCTCCGGTGTATCACTTGCAACCAGGTCTCCCGTCTTATTTGTGCCATTGGCATAATCAGCAGCCCTAATTGCTCTAGCGTCTTCTTCTGCAGAAACCCAAGCCTTTATTACATCAGGTCTCTGTTCTACAATTTCTTCTAGTCCACATACGACACCCGCATGATGGAAATGTGTTCCTGTGGTACAACTACAAGGCATTTCTGGTGATCCTACCAATATTTCTGCTAAACCTTGCAGCTCGATCCACCTTGGATACGGACCCCAAGTCAGCACGCCATCTATGTGCTTTGCCCTAAGCTGAGCTACGTGCAACTCTATTGACTGGTCAAGATAAACTGGATTTACTCCCCATGTGTCTCTGATGATTTCTCCCTGCCTATGTGAATACGAACCCATTGGTACTCCAATCTTCCTTCCATCAAAATCTTCAGGACCTTTAATCTCACCAGACTTTACCAGATCAGTTCTTCCAAGCAAAGGACTCATGAATGTCTTTGGTACTTCCCTTGAACCATCAGCACTCATCCTTTTTCTACCGCCTACCCCTGTACTCGGCTTTCGTCCTAACACATCTGACAAGTATTTTCCATCAGCGTATTCATAGCATTGATATGTTATACAAGTCGCAGGTGCAGTTTCGAATGTTCTAGACGCAGGTGTATCACATGCGTATATGAAAGCATTCTTTCCAGCAACAAGATTATTGTTCAAGAGTGGCCCAGATAACGCTTCAAACCAATCCACTTTACTACCCGATGGAAGATACTTCTTCCATAGTTGTGCCTGCCTATTTGATGATGCATCCCAGTTGCACGAACAGTATGGTTGATACCCAACTGTCAAATTGATCGCAGAACCAATGTTTCCCCATCTTCCACCTCCTTTTGGTGCGGTTGCGGGTGGGGGTGTTACTGTTGGTGATGGACCAGTTGGTGCAGGACCGGGTGCAGTTGGTGCAGGACCGGGTGCGGGTTGTTTCTGAGTACTGAAATAAGCTCCTACTCCTCCAGCTACAGCGGCTGCTCCGACTCCAGCGGCAATTGCCCATTTTATAAATCCTCTTCTATTTACTTTCTGACTACCAGCATCGCTCATTGTAAAGATTAAAGACGCTTAAGGGGTTAATAATACTTTGCTTTTACAAAGAGGATCTATAACTATTCTAAATTTCTTGAACTTTCACCATAATTTGTGAGAATTTTTGTGAGAGTTGAATTACTTCATCAAAGTTGTTTGGAACATTCAAAATCAAACTTTCCCTATTTATCTCCTTCAATACCCTTCTCATCAATATCAAGGCCCTTCATCCTTTTTGCCTGATCCTTGTTCTTTGGTTTTGAAAAGACCTCATCAATTCGCAAAATCAAGGCACTAGCTTCCGTCGCGGAATCAATGATCTGTTGCTTTACTACAACCGGTTCTATTACCCCCATTTTCATCATATTTGTGATCCTTCTACCTCTCCCATCTATCCCTATCCACTTTTCTCGGCTCTGCTTGGCTCTCAGTTCATTCATCGTATCTATTTGATTCATGCCAGCATTTTCTGCCAACACTTGAGGGATTATTTCCAAAGCCGCCGCAAACTTCTGAACAGCCAACTGTTCTCTTCCTGAAAGTTCTAGTGCCCATTTTTTTAATTTATTTGCAACATAGGCCTCTGATGCGCCCCCACCAGCTAGTATTGAAGGTTTCTCCATTACATCCTTCACAACCATCAACGCGTCACGTACAGAACGTTCACCTTCCTCCACAACGCGTTCCGAACCACCCCTCACCAATATTGTTAACGATTTAGGATTGTTACAATCATCAATGAAAACTGGTCTAGCAAAACCAATTTGCCGTTCTTCCACTAGACCAGCCCTACCCAAATCCATATCTGTCAGATCCCTGAGATCTGTTATAATATTTCCACCAGTGGCCTTGGACACTCTGATCATATCTGGATCCGTAACTCTTCTCAATGCAAGTATCCCTTTCTCTGCAAGGTAATCACGTATAAGATCAGACATTCCTTTCTGACAGACTACCACATTAGCTCCTGCTTGGACTATTTTGTCTACCATGGCCTTCTCCATTTCATCTTCTTCCTTGAAGAACCTCTCCATCTTTTCCGGATTTTCTATATTGTATCTATAAGTGAATTTTGCTTGATTCTGGCTCAACTCCAATACAAAATTCAATAACGCTATCTTTGCATTCTCAATCCTTTTTGGCATGAATTCATGAGCGACTTCATTGTTCAACATAATTCCTCGGATAAGTTGAGTATCCTCGATAGAACCTCCATGTTCTTTCTGGAGCTTGACATTGCTAACATTTACCCTATAGTTATTTCCCATCTTTTCGGATATATGTAATACAGCATCAACAATGATCCGAGGAAGATTCTTAGCGTATTCCGATGTAAGTTTAGATTGAATGCTAGTATCTGCAACCTTGATAAGAGCATTCTTTTCGTCTGGAGCAATATGTACAGCAATTTCGTCCAAAATCTCAATGGATCTTAATGATGCCTTGAAGAAGCCGTCCACAATTATAGTAGGATGGATTCCCATGTTGATCAATTCCTCTGCCTTCTCGATGAGTGCTCCCACGAGAAGAACTACTGAAACCGTACCATCTCCTACTGTCCTATCAACACCTTTTGCAATCTCAATCATCAGCTTCCCAATAGGATGCGCTATATCTATCTCATTTAGAATTGTTAATCCATCGCTTGTAACGGTAATCTCATGGAATGAATCAACAAGCATTTTATCCATCGCCCTTGGACCTAATGCAGACTTTACAATCTGGCCAATAAGTTTGGTGGCAGTGAAGTTGTTTATGTTAGCCTCCTTACCCTTCTTCTCCTCGCTTCCTTCCTCTAGAAGGAAATTAGGTATAACATTAGTTGGTAAACGAATAGAAGACATTTGTGACCAATGTTCATGTTGTTTGAATATATAAATAAATTTTTCAATTCAATTTCTGGTAATTATCTGTCACCATCATTTCCAAACAACAACGTGCAAGACGGCGCATACATACGGAGTGAACCATTTTCTCTATTTGAAATATTGATGTCTCCCCTCGTATACTCTTTCTGACAAGCACTTTATTCATGATATGTTAATTCATGAAATCTTTAGCATCTGTAAAAATATCGGTCAAATTTAGTTTGCTGAACTTTGCACTCTTGCTGTTCCAATAGGTTACTAGCAATAATCCAATAATAACTTCAGGAAAGATTCTATGTATTGTTGTAATCATCAATATTAGACTTACATTTTGCAACGTCAACCAACCATCAATAAATGGTAATCAAGGGCCTAGTGTAACAGAATAAATGACCGTTATGGATTTCAAAAAAACTTTTTTTAGAACTAAAATTCATGACTTGCCTTATTGTGTTTCATTAATCCTAAAAGCTTAGGTTGAAATTGTCACTGTTTTTGGCTTTTGGAACATCCTTTGCAGTTGTACAACTGCTGACATTACAAACAGTGATGAAGATATTGGTAATGTAGCATACAGGGCTATGGTTGTATTCTGTTGACCTCCTGTCATTCCTGACATTATTGCTGCAATGGATTGCAAATTCCACCAGTAAAGTGCCAATGCAAATGTTGTAAGAAATATTACTGGTATAGCAAGATAGATAGCAACCTTAGACCAAGCTTTAGCTCCCAGTTTTCCTATCTCTTGTTCTGTGGACACTCCAACCTGCTTACTGGCCATGAATGCTATCAAACCAATTAACAACAGGTTGGAAGGTATTGAGATCAATAAAACCGTCATTGTATCAAAATTGGCATAAAAGCCACTGAAGAATGAACCCAGAATTGGTAGCGAGAAGAGCAGAAAGCTTATTCCTGTTCCACCACAGCAACCTGCAAGTATTAGCATGGAGAATATGCCGCTTGCCCCTCCTGCACCTCCAGCTACACTACCTGTTCCTTTTGTTGCAGTATCTATTCTACAACCTCTCTTCTTGGCAAGCAACCATAGGTTTGTGTAAACACCTAATAGAATTGACATTGATAATACGCTTATTATTTGGCCCAAGGTAACCGGAAAGGCTCCAGTAACCATGCTGTACTCGGGATCAAATGATCCGTAAATCAATAGGGGAGTGTTAAGAATGTACTCAACTTTATCAACTATGATATAATTTGGTGACTGCCAGTACATCGCCATATTTACAAGATTTTCAGGAATGAAGTCAAAATAATTTGGGTAAGCACCTACAGGGGCAGCACCAAACTGATCTCTTGTTGTTGATATTGAGAGCCAAGAAGTTGTCATGAAAAGAGCCAGAATACCCACAAAGAAGATTGCAGTAAGTATTAGGAATTTTCGTCTTTCCTTGGAAATTGAATCCTCTATATTAAAAGCAATTTTCCCCAAACTTGGGAGAAATTTTACCTTATAAATATTCAATAATATTATTAGTCAATTTGAATATTTAACCTTTTCCAAGATGGTTGTTGAATGCTTGAACGGTTAAAGATTCTATTCCTAAGATGAGAACTCTTCACGTATATTATGGGTACTTACATTCAACTCGGAAATGATTTTCATCCCTTTACGATGATCATTTTGTTTTTCTTACTAACAAATCAGCATATGTTTGTCTCATGGCAAATCTAAATTGAAGTAATTGTGTCTTGGTATAGAACCCTCTATAGAGACCTAGAATGGTTCTGTTCAAGTTTAGGGACTTTTATAGAACTGTCCAGGGACTTTTATAGAACTGTCCATAATCGAGACCTTAAATCTTGGAAGATGCAATGTTCCAGAAATTAGTGTAAATGCAATATTCTACAACTTTAAGAAAGCACCAAACTCTCCTTTGATTAACACAAGCTCATTGTGCTAGCATTGGATTTGATTTAGGTAGTGATAAGCCGTCAGGACTTATCAGAAAAGCGCATTAAATAAATTCTTAATCAGTACGAATTAGCGATACCCCAAGTTTCATATTTTGTAGGTTGGATAGCGATCTTTGGCTCTGACTATCTTATTGCCAAGAAAAAATATTCAGCAAATCGGAATAAGCTATGATTATAGGTATATTATCGTAAGGGAATCACCCATGTAGAACCCAAATCAAATGAATATCATCACTATATTTGCAAATTCCTCAAAATGACCAAGGAACAACAATAACACAGTTCCTACATCGAAAAATGATATAGTAACAATAAAATGATATAGTAACAATCAGACCCAGATAATCCCATGATAAACTCTCTATCATGCTATTATTTCACAGCAACTATCACATGAGATATGAATAACAATAGTTCTCTTAAGCATGTAGATCTGTTCGTTTCGATTCAGGCTACAGATTTGTCTAATTACGCAATAGGTTGTCTAATTACGCAATAGGTCTATTGTTCAGATAAAGTGTGCAATTTACAAATGTAAGGTACAACATATATAATGTTCATTTGAAATACAGACAAATCATTTCCGCTGGATGAAACAGACATTGCAATACTTAATTCGGGTCAGTTTACGTTATTAGTGGATAAGATTACGGTATTTCTTTGAATACGTTAGTAGTGGCATTAGTGACACTATATTACGTCAAACTACCGTGATATTATGTCATTTAGGGATTATTAATGACATTAGAGAGAATCTAGGAAGGCTTTAACGAATTGTCTTGGATTAGACGCTTCATTTTAGTGAAGCTACAACGTGGAAAAGTGAGTTTATTCGAACCAAATAATAATACAAAAAGTGACAGGGGAATATCCTCTTCCTCAAAAAAGGTGCGCAATGATTTTAATACATGTTACCATGTACCAGTAACCTATTACCATAGACATCGTCAGAACCAGACTTCATGGTATCTTATGCTACTATCGGATTAAAATTCGTAGAGATTAACTCGGCTGATTTAAAATATGTTAACTCCATAGTAACATGAGTTATTTGGAATTAGGTCAAGGATATAATCTAGGCTAATCATGTAATACATCGATTTGGAAGTCTATTTTCAGATACATCGTAGAACATATTCGTATTTCTGGAGAATTACCAGTTTAAATGAAATCAGCTGGAAAAATTGAGTTGAGTTAAGATGACTTGCAGTTTCATTGCACTCATAGATCTGGTGATTTGCTCCATGTGGCCATCGAACCGAAATTGACAATCTGCGCCCATTGTAGATGTAAGATGTATAGAGGTGGTCATATGGAAAAGAAAAGATAGGTAGAAAAGAATACGCATTTTGCTGTTCGTACTGTGGAGATTCCTTCAAGAAGGAGATGAATAAAACAAAGTAAGGCTTTGTAATCGTATGTGCGTCATATATTAGACCTATTGCGTAATTAGACAACCTATTGCGTAATTAGACAACCTATTGCGTAATTAGACAAATCTGTAGCCTGAATCGAAACGAACAGATCAGAGCTTGTATATATAAAATCTAAAGACCATTGATTATCCGAATATCTGTATATGATTATTAAATGTGTCAGCCACAATTATTCTGTCATTCTTATCTACTGCAACATCCTCTGGATAAGCAAGCTGACCACCCCCATTAAAGGTACCAAAGGCGAATTGGAAGGTGCCAGTGCTGTCGAATACCTGAATGCGGTTATTACCTGTATCGGCTACTATTATTCTGTCGTTGCTGTCTACAGCAGTACCAGCAGGAGAAAAGAATTCACCTTCTCCAAATGATACAGACCTTCCAAATATGAAAAGGAGATCCATTAGCAATTCCACCACTTGCGAGCCTGATGGATCAAACTTTATGGATCTCACGCTGGAACAGAAAGATTTGCTGAAGTCACATTCTTTCATAGTCTTGGACTGTGGTTCGAACCTGTAGGAGACCTGCTCCGGGATAATCTCTTCCATTATGTTGTGACCCTTTTCCGATTCTGTAGAATTTAATTCTCCATGTAAGGTGCTGATCTGAACCTGAACTAATACTATTACAAGGCCTATTATTATTGTGCTAATCAAAGATACAAGAAGTATCTTCTTGTTCATGATACCCAAATAAATTAAGCAGATCAAGTATTAAAATCTACTCAGTATAATTACACTAGCATCGATTATGGTTTATTACCATTTATCAATTTCTTGATACCTAAATTTGTACCATATTTTGGCATAGATTGCCTCCTTATCATCCCAATAACTTTTAGCTGCAGTCAATATTATTAGAAATCATTTACTAGATACAAGATCTAATAATGATGTTTGATAACTCATTACTATCCTCTATCATAATTGTATTCCATTTTCCTGTATCTCAATATTATTCTCTGTAAAATTGTTCTCTGTAGATAGGTATCAATTGTCATCCTTTTTTATTTTTAATTTGTTCTTATTCAGGGAGATTTCTATCCCTACTCCAAAAATTGTATTGGATAGTAAATTAATTATTGCTAAACTACGAAATATTATAATAACAAAAGCCTAAAAGCCTAAAACTATCTATTTTTACCAGTCCCTGCCGCCTTTATCTATGCTATCAGGTCGGTAGTTCATTGTTATCTAAAGTATGTCTACACTCTGGTAATAAACTTCGGCACCAGGATGCAATGATATTCCTATACCCATCACTGCTTCCTCTAAAGTTAGAGCAGCCACCTCTGGTCTATCCTTGGCTAGGTGATCCAAGTTATCTAACAGCAGCGATGATACCTTTTGTACTGCACCAATAGATAAATCCGTTGTGCATATGAATATCGTATTTGACCCTACCGTGGTTACATCTTCATCAATGCCAGCGTATGTACCGGATGTTATATTTACATCCATAAGATCCTTTGACCCCAAGCCCTTTATCACATTTTCATCCACCGATAACAGCTTAAAGTCCATGTTATCCTCTAGGAATGCCTTTAGTTCTTTATTGCCTACGGAGACAAAGTAAGATGCTGCATCAATGGTCCCATCTTGAAGATTCATGAGGCCTAAGTCTAGATATGAGTGTTCTACGCTACCACCAGCAGATTCAATGTCACTATACGATATACCATATTCTCCTAGTACCCACTGTGTCAACATGTTATCAATTTCTCCTGATAGTGAGGTTGCTAGTTTGATATCCTTGCCCTTAATATCGCCTACTGTTTCCAGTGGCGAATCCGCCCTAACTATGAAGTGTAATCCTTGTTCATACAAATTAGCCACTCCTTCTATGGTTGTCCTCTTTTCCTTAAATGGGTCACTTCCCTTCATTGCCGCCTTTGCCAAGAAAGTAAAGGTAAACCCACATTCTGCCTCTCTCACTTCCTCAGTTATCTTTTGTATATTAATAACTCCAGTACCTGGCATTGAATCAACGCCTGCTCCTGGTACACCTTGTACTCCTTCGACCTTACCTTTCATCATTAGTCTCATCTGTTCGGAAATACTATTCCAAACTGGATCTGCTGGTCCTCCAGACAGAAACCTAAATGTAGCAAATTCTGTCTTTGTTATTTTCATTACTGCATCTATCTTAGCCTGTTCTTCAGGGCTCAAATCCCTGTCATCTTGTCCTGGAGCTACTGTTTCAACATCCTTTACCATACAAGGATCTCCTTCCGCAGTCATACAATCATCCATGTAGTATATCTCCGCGCCAGGATGCATTTCAATTCCAACACCCATCCACGCCTTCTGGGGCTTTAGCATAGCTACCTCTGGTCTATCCTTTGCAAGATGATCCAAATTATCAATAAGCAATGATGATACCTTTCCTACTGCATCATTAGACAAGGCCGTTGTGCATACAAATATTGAATTAGAACCTATAGTACGTATATTATCATTCATACCTTTGTACGTACCAGCTGGTATAACAATCGCTGATAGATGCTTCTTTTCCTCTAAGCTCTGCAGGACATCTCCTTCTACACGTAGTATCTTATAGCCTGTATTTTCTTTTAAGAATGCAGTTAGTTCTTTACTTCCTACTGGTATAAAGTAAGATGCTGCATCAATGGTCCCATCTTGAAGATTCATGAGGCCTAAGTCAAAGTAAAATTGTTCGACGCTAACACTAGCAGATTCCATGTCACTAAATGATATACCATATTCTCCTAGTACCCATTTTGTCACCATATTATCAATCTCTCCTGATAGTGAGGTTGCTAGTTTGATATCCTTGCCCTTAATATCGCCTACTGTTTCCAGTGGCGAATCCGCCCTAACTATGAAGTGTAATCCTTGTTCATACAAATTAGCCACACCTTGTATGGATGTATGTCTCTTCTTGAACGGATCTTCTCCCATCATTGCAGCCTTTGCCAAGAAAGAGTATGTAAACCCACATTCTGCCTCTCTCACTTCCTCAGTTATCTTTTGTATATTAATAACTCCAGTACCTGGCATTGAATCAACGCCTGCTCCTGGTACACCTTGTACTCCTTCGACCTTACCTTTCATCATTAGTCTCATCTGTTCGGAAATACTATTCCAAACTGGATCTGCTGGTCCTCCAGACAGAAACCTAAATGTAGCAAATTCTGTCTTTGTTATTTTCATTACTGCATCTATCTTAGCCTGTTCTTCAGGGCTCAAATCTCTACCAGTTGTTGTTGGTCCTCCTATATCTTCGCTTCCCGAGGGTAGTTCTCCGGTTTGTGTCGGTGGTGTTGGTGGTGGTACGTATTCAGGTTCCAACGAATCATAATAAGCAAAGAATAATACCCCAAGTACTATTACGACGGCAACTCCTGCCGCAACTGTAATCTTAAAACTATTACTTCTTCCCGTGGACTTCGTCATGGTCATCAAGTGTAGGGTGTTAAGAGTAATTAAACATTTTGGCCATTGCTGGCTTGTAAAATTGAATATTTCTCGAGTAATCTCAATCGGATCAATATATTCTATGAGATGTTTCCCAGATGAGCAGATCTTGCGAATCCCTAAAATTGTTTTCCATGTAATACCAGATAACGTATTTGGTATTCCTGGATAGAACAACTTTGCGGGTTGAATAATACCTAGCATTTATACCAAGGTTTGAAAAAAAATGACCTAAGTTTATTCTAACCGGTTAGCAATTAATTATATTTCATCACACGAACCTTCCCTTTTGACATCATAGATATTAGACCAGGACAATAAAATATGGTAAGAAATTAAATTCCAGCAAATCCGAAGAAGATCGGAACAAATACTATTGCCACAGTGTTCAGTAACTTTATTACTGTATTTAGTGCCGGACCAGCAGTATCTTTGTAAGGATCTCCTACCAAGTCTCCAACTACTGCTATGTCATGTTCCTCACTTGCCTTTCTTCCCTTTATCTCAATGTACTTTTTGGCATTATCCATTGCACCACCACTATTAGCCATGTGATACGCAAGGAATATACCAGTAATTACAGCGCCCATCAATAGTCCAGCGACTGCAGTGGGTCCCAAAACCACACCCATAATAATCGGCGTTGTTACCGTTATTATTGCGGGTTTGAAGAGCTGTTTTATACTCGCACCGGTTGCTATATCGACGCAAGTAGCATAATCAGGCTTCCCTGTTCCCTCAAGTATGCCTGGAATTTCCTTGAACTGTCTCCTTATTTCGTCAACTAGTTTATTTGCAACCTTACTAACGCTAGAGATCAGCTGGCTTGCTATCAAGAATGGTAATAAACCGCCAACGAGCAGACCGATTATAACGTTTGGATCTGACAAGCTGAATCCAAGTGTCTTGTGAACAAAGATCTGGGCTGCTTCGTGTTGGAATGCCTGTATCATAGCCAGTGCTGCCAATCCAGCGCTTGCTATCGCAAAGCCCTTGGTAACTGCTTTGGTAGTATTACCAACTGCATCTATCTCGTCAGTGATCTTTCTATTTTCCTCACCCATACTTGTCATCTCAACTATTCCTCCTGCGTTATCGCTTATCGGTCCAAATGCGTCAATACTTAGCACAATGCCAGCTAAACTGAGCATTCCCATCGCTGCTATAGCCGTACCATAGATACCAACCAAAGGATCACCTGATATTGTGAATGTAATCGCATATGAAATTGCAAGTGTTACCACAATGGCGAGCATGAATGCCGTATTTGACCTCATGCCAGTGACTATTCCAGCAAGTATATTTGCCGAATATCCCCACTTTGTTGCCTCACCAATCTCTTTGACTGGTGGGTACTTGAAGCTTGTATAGTAGTCAGTTATACGTTGAATTACTGGAACAAGTATAACACCCAACACGGTGGCTGCAAAGAGACCATAGGTTAATGGAGTATCTCCCAAAATCAATCTTGCAAAGATAAAGTTGAGAACTATTGCAACCACTGCAGCAACTATAAAGGCTACATTAAGCGGCTTCATTGCATCGCTCACTTTCCTTGGAGTAACAGTTAGGACACCAATTATCGAGCCAATCATTCCTGCGGCACCAACTACAATTGGAAAAAGTACAAACTCGGTTTTGTCTATCACCTCTGAAACAATCAAAAACCCCAAAAGCATCCCTGCAAGAAGGGTTACGATGTATGATTCGTAGATATCGGAACCCATTCCAGCAGCATCACCTACATTATCACCAACATTATCTGCTATGGTAGCAGGGTTTCTAGGATCATCCTCTGGTATATGAGCTTCCACCTTTCCGACAAGGTCCGCAGCTGAATCAGCGCCCTTTGTGAAGATTCCTCCTCCTGCTCTAATGAACAAAGCAATCAAACTAGCCCCTATACCTACACCAGCAATGGTTATTGGCTCAGGGTAGATCAAATACAGTCCAGCAACTCCTATCAATGCCATGGCTGGTATAGAAAGACCTACCGCCGCACCTCCCCTAAAGGCGGTAACTAGAGTTTGCCCAAGATTCTTCGTTGTAGCTTGTGCAGTTCGTACAGCAGCCTTTACTGTTATCTTCATTGCTATCAAACCAGCAATTCCTGATAACGCTGCTCCAACCGCAAATGCAACTCCGTTTGAGATGCCAGAAGGAATAGAAATTAAAATTGCCAAAACTACTGCTATAGGTATTATAATTTTAAATTCACGTCTTAAAAATGCGGCCGCACCTTCCCTGACTGCTCTGCTGAGTTCCAACATCTTTTGGGTGCCACTATTTTGTTTCCCAATCCATACTGCCATTACACCAGCGAGCACAAGAGATGTTATAGCTGCAATAAATGTAATAGTAAACCCCGTATCCAGTATAGCCATTTTCAGTCATCGGCCAATTGGTGGCATATATGTTTTTGCAACATTTGCAAGTCGTATAAGATATCATTGAAGCAATTCTAGGTGAACTTCTTTCAGGAATGAATCTAAGATTAGGGACTAACTAATCGGATCCTTCACTGGATGAAAAATATAAAAATTAACCCATACAAAAGAATGAAATATAGAAAATGAAATATAGAAAATATTTACCGGTATATTGTCCTACTCGCCTTTTTTTGAAAAATTCTTCCAAATGAAGAATGTCTGTATTGTTATCCATCAAATAGGTTTGAAAGAAAATATTCACACCAAGACCCGATTGATCAATTAATAATATTATATCCTTTAAAAAAAGTAAAAAGAATTTACATTTATTTATCCAATCTGTAGTATTAAATTATGACCGATTTAATATATGGTCGTGGAATAACCGATCTCATTCGTGAAATGCCAAATTATGTTAACCTATTCACAAAGTACGCAAGCATCAAGCTTTTTAATGCGAAGCCACCAATATTTGGTTCTGTTGACATTATTAATGTCTGTAATTTACACTGTACCCATTGTTACTGGTGGTTGAACAGAAAGGATGAAGAAGAATTATCTGCAGATCAGTGGAGGGAAGTCATTAGAAAGACCTTCAAAAAACAGAAAATTTTCTTTGTTACTCTTGTAGGTGGAGAACCAACAATGCGGCCTGATGTAATTGAAGTTTTTTGTGAGGAAATGCCTAAACGAGTTTGTGTAGTTACAAACGGAACTTTCCCATTAAAGAGATTTAAAAATCTGTATTTTTACTAGGTATCTTTAGATGACACAGAACAAATACATGACAGCATTCGAGAAGCGGGCTCCTATGCAAAAACAAGGAAGAATATACTTGATTATATAGAAGGACCTGAACGTCATGGGAAGCCTGCTTGGAAAGACATTTGGATTTCTACCACAATCAATGCACTGAATTATACTACAGTAGAGGATTTGATTGAAGAATGGAGAGGAAAAGTCAACAAGATAGCATTCCAATTTCATACTCCATTTATCAAGAGTGATCCTCTATGGTTGGCATATGGAGAAAAACGCAGTGAAGTGGTTGATAAAATTATTAAATTGCATAGAAAATACCCAGATTTTGTCATTAATGATGATAGACAACTATCATTGATGAAAGGTAACTGGGGAGGGGTTGGTACAACACCCGTTCAATGTCCTACATGGGCTATACTCTCGCTAGATCACATGGGCAGAATAAAAAGGCCCTGTTGTATAGGAAGTGCAGATAGCGAAGCACTGAAGCCAATTTGTGAAGATTGTGGGCTTGGTTGCTATTCAATACTTGTCAATCAGGGTATAACTTGTAACTAAACCAGTAATAAAAGGAATCATTTGGTAATCATGGCGTAATTCATGAATTAGATATTTTATTACAAATAGTTAACATATGTAAGATGGATGAACTTCTTGCATGGTCAAGGTGAACCCACAGAACTATATGTTTCATCATGCTAAAGTTTGGAAAAATGCCATGTAGATCTATTAGAACATATGTTGTATAGAAGAAGAGGTTAGTGGATAAGAATATTTGAGAAGACAAGGATAATGATGTTCCTGTCTCAAAACAATATGAGCTAAATAACAGTAAACAAAACCGTGCAGGCAGAATGTAAGTTAATTGGATTTGTATTGAATATAATTCAAAAGAAACTCCTTTCTTATAATAGGAACTTCTACAGCTACTAAAGAATTAAGAGTTCAAATAATTGCAATTTAATTAAGAATATTAAAGTTTATAATTGTAAGATTGGTGGGCTATGTATGCTTGGACTATCAAGCATGTATACAGCACTTTTTGATAAATCTATGGAATCATTTCTTAGTGATATAAAGGCAAATATCAATGATTTGAGTGTCGCTGAAGTTTTTGATTTTAGAACAACTGAACTGAACGAGCAGTCGACAGCATTGCTAAAAGAGAACAATGGTATCAAGTTCACGGTTCATGGACCTTTTGATGTGGCCTCAAAAATATCTGATCCATCCAATGAATCAAGGAAACTTGCAATTACTAAAATAAAGTCTTCGATCGACTTTGCTGCCGATATAGAGGCACTTGCTTATGTACAACACCCAGGAAATAAAACATTTAGCTCAGATTCCGATTTATGGCAACTAAATTGCCAGTCATTAGTAGATATTATAGATTATGGCAATTCGAGAGGAATGAAGATTGGCATTGAAAACATGACCCCGGATAAAGGTTTCATGGCATCGCCATCGGAGTTCGAAGAATTCAGCAAAGCCAATAATATTGACATTAATCTTGTATTTGATACCGGACATGCAAACGTAGCCAATAAGCTAGGTGAGTTTGTCGAAAAATATGCCTCCAAATTCCTAATAATTCATGTGACTGATAATTCTGGTGACAAAGACCTTCATCTAAATGTTGGACAAGGCAACATAGACTGGATGAAACTGATACAGTCTTTGAAGAATAACTTTAATGGGATTTATGTAATAGAATCTGTTTGGGAACCATTGAAATCACTCACGAAACTGAAATCTTTCCTTTAAAAAATCTTATAGTTTCTAATAATGTATTACTTTACTGTTGTTCATACAATAGTCCATTGATAAACAAATACTCTAATTGATCCAACTGGATCAAGACCAGTATATTCTCCCTTTTGTTGTCAATAGTCCATCCCTTTCTTTCCTCATACCCCACGTATTCATTCTTATTCATATTAGTTCATTCTGACAAAGCAAATTATGTACCTTAACTGCTATCAGCAATTAATAGAATTTCAGAAACATCCAATTAAAATATTCCTATAGTTGCCTTGCTTAAACTAAAAGAGAGGAAGGAAGAGGGATGTTAACCATTCTTAGATCATTACATGGGAACCGATCTAAACGATCAGTTGTTGGGATTTACAGGACTTGGTAGAGGGCATTTCTTCATTAGGAGTAAAATAATTGATCTGAAAGAGTAATCAGAATTATTAGTATAACGACACACCAAGCTGATGAAATAGGTATATTTGTTAAACAAGTTGTTCAACTCATTTATTGACTATTAGTAAAAGCATACCTCCATATCACTTAGAGCCTATCCTAAAATTCTAGCTGATAGTTAATGATTGGTAGAAATGATAACATTTAGAATGCAAGAATATTAGTTCATAATATCAGGTTTAGTTTTCTTACTATTGATTTTATTAGTATTGTAGATAGTAGATACTAGAAACAGTTGCATTAACGTGTTTATGACACTACCAATATATCGCTCTGTATATTATTAGGGAGTTAGCAAGTTCTACCAGCGCCTGATAATTTTCCTTCTTCTTCTCGAACCTTACCAATAACTTTCTGAACCTGTTATGCCAAGATGCGGTTCTTTCTACAACCCATCTCTTTGCTTTGTACAAATTCTTTTTCAACACTTCACCCTTACGACGAATGTGATCCACATATCCCCTTCCTAACTCCATATTTCATACTCCATACTCTATCTCAGGGAAATCGTATCCTATCATGCATATGTTCTGTTTAACTTTGGGCATATCAACAACAATGCTATCTATTGTAGGAAAGGCTGATTTCATATCGTGCTTGTTTGCTCCAGTAATTACAGATGAGAGAGGAATACCTCTTCTATGCAAGAACACCAAGCTAATGATGTCACGTAAATGGAATCTGTTTGTTCTAGTTACTGGATGCAGGTGGCGTGAGATGCCAGAAAAGTATGGCTCAAAATCAACTGCACATCGCAGGTTACAGAACTGGCAGCAAAGGAAAGTATGGAAAAAGATCTCTTCCATACCTTCTTGAATACTCCTATCCCAATCTACAACTGCAGAGGATATCAGTTGATTCCTCAACTTTCCTGCCAAAAAAGAGGCAATGTGATTGGACATGCTGGATTCAAGAGGATTACAGGCACAAAGATACATGTTCAGTTGATTGTAATTCCCTGCCAGTATCAATAATTATTGGTTCTGCAAATGAACATGACTCTACTAGATTAATTGATGTGATGGAAAACATTTCTGACTATCTAGATGATGATTCAATAAAACAAATTACATCAGTTTATGCAGACAAGGGTTATGATTCTAAGGCAATTAGAGAATATTTGAAAAGCAGAAATATTCTAGATTGTATTTCACACAGAAATTTCAAGACAAAGAACAACAAGACAACAAACCAAAACGATTACAGCAAGACACGTTACGTTGTTGAGAGATTCTTTGCGTGGCTCAAGTGTGGATTCCATAGAATGGCAATCAGGTATGAAAGAAGAGCGGAGAATTATTTTGGGTTGGTTAACATCGCATCAATCATGATGTATTGGAGAGTTTTGGGATAAATTATTCATACTCCATACTCTATCTCAGGGAAATCGTATCCTATTCATGCATATGTTCTGTTTAACTTTGGGCCTATCAACAACAATGCTATCTATTGTAGGAAAGGCTGATTTCATATCGTGCTTGTTTGCTCCAGTAATTACAGATGAGAGAGGAATACCTCTTCTATCAACCAGCATGTGACGTTTGGTACCTAGCTTGCCTCTATCCGTTGGGTTTGCTCCGGTCGTTTTCCCCCTAATGGGGCCTTCGGTACGCTATCCATGGATTGCCAGTCCCATCCTATACCCTTCAATTCATCATATATTTCCAGCAGCCTCTTCCATACCTTCTTGAATACTCCTATCCCAATCCATTCCTGAAATCTTGCATGGCAAGTTGAACCAGAACCAAATTCTTTAGATACCTTCTTCCACTGGCATCCAGTTCTTAATACGTACAGTATTCCATTCAACACTTTTCTAAATGGCACAGCTAGCCTTCCAACTGTTCTTGCTGGTTTCCTTGGCGGCAGCACTAGTTCGAACTCTTCCCATAGATCGTCTGGTATATGCCATATGGTCGGCATGCTCTTTTTCTTAGCTTTTATCACAAATTTAGCTAGAGAGAACAGATCTAGATCTGTTTCGGTATAAACAATTAGGCTATGATGTTAATTTTCGGATAAGCTCTAAGTTGTACATAGCTTGTTTGTGGTACTGTTAATTGACATAGCTTGTTTGTGGTACTGTTAATTGACATAGCTTGTTTGTGGTACTGTTAATTGACATAGCTTGTTTGTGGTACTGTTAATTGACATAGCTTGTTTGTGGTACTGTTAATTGACATAGCTTGTTTGTGGTACTGTTAATTGACATAGCTTGTTTGTGGTACTGTTAATTGACATAGCTTGTTTGTGGTACTGTTAATTGACATAGCTTGTTTGTGGTACTGTTAATTGACATAGCTTGTTTGTGGTACTGTTAATTGACATAGCTTGTTTGTGGTACTGTTAATTGACATAGCTTGTTTGTGGTACTGTTAATTGACATAGCTTGTTTGTGGTACTGTTAATTGACATAGCTTGTTTGTGGTACTGTTAATTGACATAGCTTGTTTGTGGTACTGTTAATTGACATAGCTTGTTTGTGGTACTGTTAATTGACATAGCTTGTTTGTGGTACTGTTAATTGACATAGCTTGTTTGTGGTACTGTTAATTGACATAGGGAGGATCGGCTTGTAGTTTTAATCCATTTTACTTTTTTTAAAGTCTATTCATCTTTAAATTTGAACTATTAATAGAGCTTCTTCTGGTTACTTCACAAGTATTGTTGCACGTTTAACTTCATTTGAAAGTGGCTCAGGGCTTATTATGTCACTCCAAACAAAGACTTCTGCATTATACCTCCCTGGTTCGTCGGGTAACCAAGAAATTGCTAATTCAAGTGACTGGCCAGGAGAAATCGTTCCTGTTATCCACGAGATCGAGACTGTAATACCATCAGCATCTTTCACCTGACTAATGTATGCTACCTCTTCACTTGAGGCAATATTGCTGGTCATTTTGGTCTGTATCATAACTTGCTGGCCTGTAGATACATTACTGAGTTCTGAACCGGTCTGATCCACAAGACCTATTCTTCCAAGCGAAACTTTCTCCCCAACTAGGTCCTTGTCATCAAATGCAATACCTGTTCCTTCTTCAACCATGAATGAAAACGTATTCGATGATTTTGAGTACGCGATGTCACCTGCAAAACTGGCTCTGATTGACCATGAACCAATTGGATCAAAATCACTTACCTTGTAAGTTGCCCTGCCATCAACGACCGCTAGTGTACTGCCCCTAAGAGTTGGAGATGTAAGAGATGCTGATATTTCCTTTTCAAAAACGAATACATTGGCGCTTGTGTCTATCAGGTCGGTAGTTATAATGACATTCTCCCCACGCTTATACGTAGGCTTGTCAGTAGTAATAGATAGCTCAGTATTACGCTTAATTCCCTCTATAGTAACCAACTGGTCATCGGTCACATGACCTGCCTTTTCAGCTACTGCCGCTAGAGAATGTGGTCCAGGATTTAGTGATGAAATCCTAAATGAATAGATTCCAATGCTTTCATAAACAAGCTCAATCACTCTATTATCGAAGCGCACAATTAAACTGTCGGGATCAATTAGGTTTTCTCCATCATCCACAATACGCAGTCGAAGGGTAAAACTTTCAAAAGCTAGATACACTGGCTTCCTTTCTACAAAAATCTTGAGCCGGTTTAGCCTGACTTCGAATGATTGAGCGTTGCTTGTTGAACGGATAAACTCTTCATCACCATCAAACTGAGCAATGACCTTTACTTGGATCCGTTGCACCTCCCCTTGTTTTGATGTTGAGCCTGAAGAGCCCCCAATTTCAGGGGCGATCTTCACCACATCAACAATCCATGGGATCGAATAGTACCCGTTAGCATCTGTTAACCCTGTTGCAATAATTTTAGAATTACTATAAGATATTTGGTGTAGAATATTGATTGTAGAATTCTGAATACCAGTATCAGTTGCCCCTTTGACAAATCTTCCACTGAAGATCATCGTGTCCCCCTGCGTAGTTGGATATCCAGCTAAGCTGTCTAGTCTTACAGTAGTATTGGTGGTAGCGTCCGCAGTGTTGAACCCAAGACTACCTGTTAGTAGGAGTAAACAAAGAGTAACTGCTTTCTGCATATAAACCATATACTCGTTACACCTCTAATCTAAATAATAAATCATTCGCCCTTAGCTCTCATCTTTTTAAGAATTTGTTGGATGTGAGAATAGGTCTAGAATTTTTGTTTAATGACCTTAACTACACCCTTCATCCAGGGATGTGGCTCACAATGGTATGGAAACTCTCCTTCCTGAGTGAATAGGAATTCGTAGGTCTCTCCTGGTTTCAGGATCCCCATAATATCAAGGGAATCAAACCGTCCACTAAACTGGTCTTCAGAATCGTTGTCTGTAGTTATAGTGTGTCCTATTTCATCCTCGTTGATCCACACAACTTTGTTATTCAAACCGAGATAAAGTTCGACTCGTTTCGGTATATAACTGTCATCTTGTTCTGGACTGAAAGAGCCTGAAATGATCCTAATTTCTGATGTTTCTTTCGGTTCAAGTATATCTTCAGGAATCTGAGGTTTGGCAGTGATTACAGGAAGGTAAGCAAACTGGTAGAACCCTATGCTAACACCAACTGCTATCAAAAAGGCTATTACTCCTATGCCAAAGGGACTGTGCTTATTCACAACTGCCATTTGATTCCGATGCAGAATTTTTCACTTATAAAGCTTAATCATCTTGGATGAATCTTTTTTTATCTTTATACTTTTATTCTACACCATAATAGATTCTACTGAACTGGTCTATGCGAGCTTATGTTGAGATTAATATAGAATCTGGTAGAGATGTAATAGCATCGGCTGAGTTTATTAGACAGATCGAAGGTGTGATTGAGGCGTATGCGGTTTCTGACAAGTGCGATGTTTTTGCAGCAGTTGAAGAGAATGACTTTAGAGCTATTTACGAATTTGTGATGCGAAAGATACAGGTGATTAAGGGAGTTACGGAAACCAGAATTTTGCCATGTGTTGAGTGGGGAAATGAAGAAATGAACAATAATAATGACGATGATGGGTCTTTACCTAATTCTGAATCTGGTACCTCATTTCCTGGTCCTATAACAAACCAATAACTAATTGAGGCATGGGCATTATTCCATATAACAAAAATAACTTGATGCCTCTGATTGATTAACTTCCCAACATGTGCTTCAATGCCCTTAATGGTCTTCCTGTCAAGTAGTTGTAGTATACCATCAGCTGGTATAGCAATATAGAAATCAGAACGATGCTCCTAGCTTTATCAAATCCTCTAACTGGCAATGGATCTATGGTAAATACATCCTTCATATGCTCTATCAATGGCTCAACGCTTATGCTTCTTTGCGAATATACACGCTGCTCAAATTCCGATTGATAGAACTGTAATAATGCTAGCCTATCATGCTTTGTATGCTTGTAACTTCTTTCTATAGGGAATACGAGAAGGAACCCTGTACTTGCTGAACTGATATAATTCATAGTTATCATATCCCTCATCTGCAGCAACGTACCTAATTCCTTCTGCCAATGGATGCTGTTATACTCTGATAGATATTATCATCACGAATATTGGCAGTAGTGAGTTCAGCAGATAATGGTACAATCGATGAACCTCCACTAGATGTCATATACAGCTTGTATCCAAATATCCATCCCTTGGTTTTGCCGTAGCCCCATCTTGCATCTATATCTATTCCAGTGTAAGGAATAATATTCTTTATCATGCTTGATTTGTGCCATACACATTCTTTTTTCAATATACAACTATCAGCAGATACAATGAATGGATCTACCAATTCTTCCCTCACAAACATAACCATTACATCTATTCTTGACTTTATGTCATACGATATGGTCTTGTTCCTTCTGTAGAATATTCTTCTATCTGGCAACCTATCAAGATCACCTGATTGCATAACTCTCCTGTCGTATGCAATATCTAACGAAGAATATTGATGTAATAGATTATTGCTAGGAAGTCTTAGCCACATTGTTACGATGAAGCACCTTAGCATTACTGTTAGTGAATAGTAGAAGGGTCTCCCTCTTCTTATTAGGTTTTGGCTGAGGAACCAAATCAATCAAAAATAATATACGAAGTAGAGTTTGAATTAAATACATCACAAATAAAAAATGGAATCTGTTCTTATCATTTCGAACTAAATTACGCCCAAGCCTAAACTAATTATACATTTAGAACTGTGTAGCAACTTCATTCAAGCAATAAGAGGAAAATAATTATTATTATTTGAATCGAACCGCATATTATTTAAGATCCCGGCCAGAGATTCTTAGCATGCTCGAAAATTTGTTAAGAGATATACTCAATGAAGAAAATATACTGATGTCAGCGAACACGGGGGGTGTTGTGATTGAGATGCGAATTACTAATGAACTTCCCTTTAAAGTGAGAGAGAACTGGATAACAATTGGCGATAACAGTGGTCCATGCCATATGCATATAGACAAGAATGAAGTTAAAGAAGTAAGATTCGTCAGAGAAGACAAGAAGGACAGAATTAGCTACAGCATAAGATTGATTGACTCAAAAGGCGATAGACTTACTGCAGCATTTTTCACAAAAATGTATGATGAAATTGGAAGTCCAATAAAGGAACGAGTAGAACGATATGATAGCATATTCAAAAAATATGGTTCTAAGGCTGTAATTCAATTAGATAGATAAACTAAGAAATGGTCTCTGGGTTAACAGTGTGAAGAGGCTTTATCCCATTTAGTACATTTAGTAGGTTAAAAGCCGCCACCTCAGCCATCTTTTCTCTAGTTTCTATAGTTGCACTCCCTATATGGGGGGCAACAACAATGTTATTCATTTTCAATAATTTATGATTTCTTAAGAGTGGTTCTTTCTCGAAAACATCTAATCCCGCACCCGCTATCACTTTCTGTTTCAAGACCTTAACCAATGCTTTTTCATCTATCACAGAACCTCTTGCAGTGTTTATCAAATATGAAGTTGGTTTCATTAGTTTCAGTTTCTTTTCATTCAATAGATGAAAAGTATCACTAGTCAATGGTAGGTGAATGCTGACAAAATCGCTCTCCTTCAGAAGATCATCTAGAGATCTGTACTCAACTGCTAATTCCTTCTCCCTTTTAAGAGCTAGTTTTTGCCTGTTGTGATAAAGTACTTTCATATTAAAACCATTAGCACGGTTTGCAACTGCTGATCCTATTCTACCTAACCCGACTATACCCAACGTCTTTCCATAAACATCACTGCCCAACATAAAATCATACCTCCAACCGCTACGCCATCTTCCTTTTCTAACAAAAGCATCACTTTCCGCAATTCGCCTAGCAACTGCAATCAGAAGAGCAAATGCCAGGTCTGCTGTGGTTTCAGTTAAAACTTCTGGTGTATGGGTCACGCATATACCTTGCCTCGTTGCAACATCTATGTCTATATGATCATATCCTACACTGTAGGAACTTATTACCTTAAGTTTCTCTGCACAACCTATAACTTCGCCGTCAATGGGATCTGAGAAGGAGCAAAGAAGACCCTCCTTATCCATGATATTTTTGATTATCTCTTTCTTGTTCAGTGGAGCTCTTCCCCTATATACCGTAAGCTTGCAAGATTTTTCAAGAATCTCTTCAGCTCTCGGTAAATTCTTTGTCACATACAATCTTGGTTTTTGCATATGAACAGATGAACATTTAACCATTTTAGCTTTGCCTTGCAACACTTTCTAGATATGAAAAAGCAGTAATCGAAGATTTGATCGAATGTGTGTGATATGATTATAGTGTAACTATTAGGGACGAAATTTCTTATTGTACATATTAACCTAGCATATTGAAGATGGCAGTGTACATCCAATGGACATCAAAAGAGATTTATTACCTTATCTAAATAGGAATCTTGAAGTACCAAACCGATGTTAGTATGTGGGCATGAAAATATGACATAGGGAGCATGTCATTCGCAAAATTCTTGCCTGCATATTAACCCTAATTATTAAATGATGCACATTTCTTTAGGGTGATTTCATGATTATTCTTATGCCTATGCTGATTTGAAATCTTGGCATGTTTAACTAGGATGAACCCTGTAATTTCATATAGATTTCTTTTTTGGTCTTATTGATTTCTTCTAAACTAGGGCTGTAAATCAAGTTCTTAATCTTATCAGGAAGTCCAGTAAACCTCAAGATCTTATTTAACCTCTCCATGCAGGTGCTCCCTGCTCTTTGCTCATATTTGGAGTAAGAAATTCTACCATGATTGATACTCAAACATTAACAATAGAAAATGAATGGTTTTGGAAATAGTCGATAGGGTTGACTCATTAAACGTGCGGGGGGTGGGAGTCGAACCCACGAACTCCTAAGAGACGGGATCACCCATTCTAAGATCTTAAGTCCCGCGCTTCCAATTTTTCTAGCCTCTTTGGCCAGGCTCGGCAACCCCCGCGACACTAGACTAACTCGCAAGTCATAACTTAAACCTTTTAACACACACGGAAACCTCTTTGTCTTCACAAGGCATAGATTATGTGTTGCATGAACATATAGCTTAGTAGATCATATAGCTGGAACCAAAAAGGGGGAGGAATCTTGCAAGGTTTCCAGAAGGTGAACTTCTCTACGATGATTACAAGTCTTTGCAGGATCATCCATGATATTAATATGGATTAAAGATGAGAAGAAAACTCTGCAGTGAACTGAATAACAAGTCTGATCTAGGAAAGTTAATAAGTTATCCAAATAAGCGAGTTCTTCATGCCTCGGTAGCTCAGCCTGGCTAGAATTAATGGTCAAAGCGCTTCCTTGGTAAGGAAGAGGTCGCGGGTCCGAATCCCGCCCGAGGCTCATCAATATTTGATTGAGTGACTACTCTACAATTAAACTAGATAAATTTTATTCTCGCTTAAATGGCAACTCTCATCTAATGGTTACAGATGTATACCTGTTTTCGTTAAGACCATCATAGTTATATTATACCTCTACAGATACCTATACGATGAAGGGCTTGCGGAGAAATTTGTTGTTGACTTTGCTTGGGCTGGTTATTGTATCATTTGCCTTTGAAAGTGCTTTCGGACAGGAGTTAAAGGGACAGGAGGCCTTTTTGAGTGAATCATTGAAGGCTTTTGTGCCGCTGATGGTAGGACTTGGTGTAGGACTAGCAGTGTTTATTGTAGTTTCAGCCACTAAGAGCCGATAAAAAATTATTTTTCTTTAATTTGAATAAGATAACTAATCAGTACATAACCTAAATTTTTTCCCATTTATCAGGGTGCTTTAGGATCCATTTCATCCCCACATTGAGTACATTCATACTTGGTTAAAACTGGAGAATGACCTACCAATTTCTCATTTTCTTTTACAAGTACAGAAAAGTTTTCCGATTCCATCTCAAGCAAATTAGCATTACATATATTACAACTTTGAGGTTTAGGATAGAATTTCTTCATACCCCGATTAATGGACATCGATTATTAACCATTTGAAAATTAACCATTTGAAAAACATGCAGTATTACTATAAAAATTAAAAAAGGGGGTTTTTAGTCCCACTTGCTCCAAGCAGCCGCCCATCTATACGTCCATGTCGTTAGCTTCGCCCCTAATGCAGCCAAAGGCACCGATAATACTGCACTAATACCCGCCCCAAGAGCCACCGGACTATTATAGAACTTTCCTACTTGGGGTTCTATAGGCGTCATGTACGGAGGCAGTGTAGGTCTCGGGTACTTGAATGCCATTTCCAAGGGATCAGCTACTAAAATCAAGTTCATCATATTAAAGAGCGGCATTGTCATTCCTATCAGCACACCGCCTATCAGTATTGTTGCATGTTTATTCTTCTTAGTTGACCAGTACACAAGGTCCAACAACATCGCACTCGGTATCCAAACAGGTGTAACTATGAAATCATATGGATACCCTAACGCTAACCAAGCACCTTTGGCAACCCAAGTATATATCGTCATTATAGTGGCATAATACGTCGCTGTACCTGGCACCCCTGTGAATGTCAGGTAGTATACCGCTCCTACTGCGAGCATCGTTGATTGAGAAAGATTGAATATAACAAAGGATGTCCATGCCCAGTCTGTATAGAATATGTAGTCACCAGCATTTATAGTCAGTAGTGTTGAGTTTACTGCAACCACTACTATGAATAGGTAGTGCACACAGCGTCGCATCCAGACCATATTAGAACTAATGCCTGAAGACCATTATATAAGATTTTATGACTCTTTATTGCCTATTACTAAAGGCATCTAAAATAATATATTCTAGATCTATTTTTAATAAAATAAGAAATTCTATGATAAAAAATTCTTCGTCTAAGGATTTACTGGCTTCTCCATTGCTATCTTCCAGATGAAGAGGAATCCTAATGCCTCTATAATTGTCAGCACAACAAGTGCAAACATTCCACTTTTGAACGCATATGCCCATGGATAGTAAGTAACTCCTACATAAATACCAACTGCTAACGCAGCCCAAGCCAATATGAATCCCACTATGAAAACCCCCTTCATGTTCTCCACTCTTTTTCCAATCATCCTTTCAACTTCATCCCTTGGAGCTTCTCTAGACATATGACTATTACAAGTCAAATGGTTTTTAAATATTACTGTGGGGATTCCATAAAAAAATATGTTTAATATTAGAATGTATATATTCATGAGTATTTTCAAACTATAGTAGATTCCAGAGAATTTGGGCCAAGAAATGATAAGACCTTAAAATTCTTGAATATTCAACCCTACGAACATGAATTATGTTGTTGAACCAAAATAGCAAACTTAACTCACGTTGGCTTTAACAAACAAAAGAGTCCCACTTGGGGACGGGGTTTTATCTAGCACGCTTATGGTATGCTTCTACTGTAAAGTTTGCCCTCTAAAGCCATCTTGTACATCTCTGCTACGTATGGGTTCCTCGGTGGTGTTTCCACACCAAGCTCTATCATACGAGCATAGACTCTGACCACATAACCCAATGCACCCATGAATGCCAGAACGACACCCATGTTGAATGACCAGTGGTTGGGCACAGCAAAGATTTCCTCAACAAACCAAAAGTGCCACATCTCGTTGATACCGATTGTGAACATAGTTCCAAGGTAACCGATAACGGTTATCTTCAGACCGGTGTTCACTGTATTGTTTGGACCGCGTAGTGATGGAATTCTCCGGTCATATATCATCACAGCGCCCCAACCCAATGGCAAAGCCACAAAGTGACTGTAGAGCCACCAATGCGCTGGTGTGAATGCTGAATCTCTGATCGAAGTTTGGTGTAATGAACCGTCAACGAAGTTATCGACTTCAACCGAAGCAGCAACGGATCCGAGAACGATAATCATGATCATTACTTTCTTCAGTCTCTGTATCTCTACCTCTTTCGGAATTAATGCTGGCATTTGTGCCATATTTACTCAAACTTAGAATCGTCTTTCTGGTATAATAGGGTTACCATTTAAATCTTTAATGAAAAATAGATTTATTTCATTAGTACACCTACTAATTAGAAGCAATTTGAATAAATTAGTTCCAATAACTGCTAAATTTCAACACTGTAAAAATGAACATCGATGATAAACATTGAAGTTATACATTAGACAATTATTCTAATCGAGTTATAAATAAAAATTTTATGAAGATAAAATATATATCTTTGTACCTTGTGCTTAAGGATTAATGAAGACAGGCAAGGCGGTAATAATGTCAAGTCTTGCTGTGGTATTGGTATTTAGCATTGCTACAGTAGTAATAGAAAATGCGTGGGGACATGGTGTGCAGGCTCAACTCCAGAGTAGATTCATCAGGATCACTGATGAGACCTTCTCTGCTCAAACGGTTCAAACTGGGGAGATAATAGAGGTTAGAGGAAAGCTGGTAAGTCTGATTAATAGAGATTCGAGGGCTTGGCTCTCTATATTCAGTGATTCCACCAATGCTGGTAATAGATGGGAGTTCATTTCAAGAGACCCACCTGGAAACGTATTCGATATTCCTGCAAATGGCGAGATAGATTACGTATTGAGAGTCAAAGCACTTGAACCGGGTTTATATCACCTGCATACACAACTTAATGTTGCGAACATAGGTCCAGGTCTAGGTCCTGGCCAAACGGTTGTTGTATCAGGAGAACCAATAGTGAAACCTGTTTCAACTGGTAATGTAATATATCAATCTATAATCATTGCAGTAGGACTAGGAGTATCATTAGTGACAAGGCCCTGGCAAGTGATCTAAACATTCCACACACCCTTTTTTCCTTAATTTAAGTAAAGATAATGTTGAGTTCTAAACATTGTTAAGAAATGTTAACTGCCTCGTTGCATATCTAATTCGTCTTGATGAGATTGTAATAACTTGTTTTGTTTTTTGCTTGTTCAAATACTTACAAACAAGTTATACAGCGATATCTTCAGTTCCAATTCTTTTATCATATTTTTTGTCTTGTGAGCCATAACATGTTCTCCAAACATTCTCTTGAATGATGAGAACACGGATTCCATAATCCAACGGTGCCCATAGCTTACGCTATCCTTCCAGTAATTGTAATTGGTCAGCTGCGATATCAAAGATATCTTTCTTGAATAACAACCTGTTACCTTACCAGTTGAATTCTTTCTCACACGTATTGCTGGAATTATACCCTTGTGATATAGACATGAGAAATTATTCATGGAATCATATGCACCGTCCGCCAGCACCTTTGTAATCTGGAACTTATTGGAAGCTTGTTTCACAAGAGAAGGAAGATGTTGAGCATCATGAGAATGCTCATCGGTAATTTTGTATGATATTATCTTCTTGGTTTTGATGTCAACGTCCACATGTATCTTGAGAAATCCTCGCCTTGATTTCCATTTGTGTCTCATCTACTCTCCACGGTTAGCTATGATACCTGTAGAATCAATGGCAATGACAACATCCTTTCCTATATTTGGATTGACGTTGATGTCTAGTTTATTGATGCTACTGTTGATGGAGATGCAGTTTGGTGCCCTGGGAATACACATGGAACAATGTGCCTGTACCATTCCTTGGGTTTGTCTGTATGACTATACAATATATGCACATGCATATCCCAGTAATTTCATGAAGGATTCTGGTATTGTCTTCCTTTCTTTCCCTTGTTCATCCCATCTAGTTCTGTCTTCCGGGAACCCATCACGTCAAATGACATGATAATCTCACCTCTACTTATTAGTGAATAATTCTATGTTTTCCAATTCATGAAATGACAGAAAATGTTATGATCTAAAGCTGGATTGGTAGAACAATCGGTTAGTTATGCAACAAGGCTTAGTAACGCAAATCTTAAGCAAAATAGAAAAAGAAAGTGTAGACGTTTCTTACTTCCTAGACTCTTCTGGTATAAGGCCGACGCCTTCTCTTTCATAGTGCTTCTCAAGTTCCTCAACCCACTTCTCCTTTGCCGTACCGCCTAGCCCTTTTCTTCTTAACCAGAATGAGATAACGCCCAGTAAGAATACCGCGAAAACCATCGTACCAAATATGTACACCATTACATCATAGAACAGTGGATCGTATACAGGACCTATCTGTCCAGCCATGTCTGTTAAGGAGGAACTAATCCACGAAACCAACCCGATTATACCAATCATTGACATAGTGCTCCCCCTGCATGAATATATACATTTCTGCATCTCTTATACTTTATTCTTATGAATATGATAGGAGACACAAATTTCTTAAAACAAAAAGTAAGGAAGGTTTTACTTTGTTTCTGCTTCCTTTCCTACTCTACTTTTAGCAAAGAATACGATCGCTACTACCCCAAAGATTGCAGCAAGTGCTCCTAAGACCACACCCATCTCGCCAAATGTCTTACTAATCATAGACGTACCAGAACCATATGCTCCTGTCTGACCTGCTGATACCATTCTCCTCTTTGCAAGGAGACTAGTCTCCGTGCAAGTAACCTCTGGTATTCCCAGTTGCTGGCATTCTTTAACCTGTTCCGGTGTTGCTATTTGTCCTGAACCTGCACCATACTGAGCCCAAACTGAGCCAGCTGAACCCGCAACTAGCAAAACAGCCACAATCAGACCATAAACTGTAGGCTTTTTCATATTAATCTGATTTAGAAAAATGGAATTGATGTATATAACTTTTCTGCTATTATTGCTGTGTCGAATAATTAACCAGAAGATCATGAATGTTTGATGGAATGAGATTTCGATCAGTTATTATCATTGAGATTTATGGCTGATATGACCTGGAAAGGGTACAATAAGGCAGCTATAAGAAGGGGAGAGATACTTCTTGATATGGATTTCATAGATTCATGGCCTAATGAGCTTGCAAGAATGAATGAAGGTAAAGTAGGCAAGCCATTCGTGTATCCAGAATCATTCCTAGTGATGCTTTCTGTTGTGCATGCTTACCTGCTACCATACAGGCAGTTAGAAGAATTCACAAAGGTATTAACAAAACATGTTGGAGGTTTGCATACACCTGACTATACAAGCATAGCATGGAGGGTAGCGAAGATGGATGTTAAGATAGACCCATCAATTATGAAGGAGGATGTTATTGTAATAGCTGTAGATTCCACCGGTACAAAGGTAGCAAACAAGGGAGAATTGTTGAGGGAAAAGTGGTATGTAAGGGGATTCATCAAGATGCATATAGTGGTGGATAAGGAAAGCAAAGAGATAGTTGCAACGAGGGTAACTAAGGAGACCTAAAAAATCAACCCCCATCTCAACTTCTCTGATGTGTGATTGTCAAGAAAAACAGTAAGCCATAGGCAGCAGGTTGCAAATCCCAGAATCTTATATTTTAGAAAATTGTCGACACCGCTTCTATTTACAAAGACAGTCATCTATTATAATATTTAACAAAGGTTGGAGGAAATTTATATGACGATTGTAAAATTCGGATAACTTCTATATCTAGTTATATATTAATTATACCTGTGACGCACAAACATTCCGGCATAGCCTTTAGACCTTCCAAGGAGACTGTAGATATGAGCAACATCAAGCGATTTATGGACAAGAATTCAATAACGGGTTACGATGAACTGATCAATAGATCTTCTGATAACATAGAATGGTATTGGGATGCTGTAAATAAAGATCTTAATATAGATTGGTTCAAACCATATTCGCGGGTTCTTGATACCTCAAATGGTAACCCGTGGGCGAAGTGGTTCGTTAACGGAAAATGCAATATCGTATACAATTGCTTAGACAGACACATGAAGACATGGAGAAAAGAAAAACTTGCCTACATATGGGAAGGAGAGAATGGATTTAAACGGGAAATTTCATACTCTGACCTTTATGTTATGACCAATAAACTTGCTAATGCTCTAAAGATATTGGGCATTTGTAAGGGTGATGTAGTAGGAATTTACATGCCTATGATTCCTGAAGCTTTGGTATCCATACTTGCATGTTCAAAGATTGGTGCAATACATAGTGTAGTTTTCTCTGGTTTCAGTGCTGCCTCTCTAGCTGGAAGGCTCAACGATTCGGGGGCAAAGTTGCTAATTACCGCAGATGGTTACTACAGAAGAGGATGTCTAGTAGATTTAAAGAATTGTGCCGATGAAGCGTTGGCTTCATGCCTGACTGTAAGTAAGGTTATCGTGTACAGGTATGCTAAGAACGATATTAAATGGATTGATGGAAGAGATCTATGGCATGATAAAATTGTTGATGAACAATCAAGCGAATGTAGTTGTGAAATTATGGATTCTGAAGATCCACTTTTTATTCTTTACACTTCAGGAACAACGGGAAAGCCGAAAGGTACATTGCATGTTCAAGGAAGTTTCACAGTTTTTGCTGCACAGCAAACAGCTTATCTTATTGATCTAAAAGACAGTGATCTACTTTTTTGGCCTGCAGATATTGGTTGGATAACGGGGCAGACATGGACGGTTTATGGTTCGCTTATACTAGGAAGCACTGCATTGGTATACGATGGAGCTCCTAATTACCCAGAGCCAGATAGATGGTTTCGTATGATTGATGATCATAAGGTTTACCATATTCGGTGCATCTCCTACAGTTATTCGTCTATTCATGAAGTATGATAAATCTTTAAGAAATTATAGATTGGATACTTTGAGGATCCTTGCATCAACCGGTGAACTTTTAAATCCGGATGAATGGAACTGGTTCTTTGAAAAGGTGGGAAAATCAAGATGTCCAATTATGAATCTTTCAGGTGGAACAGAAGTGGACGGTGCAATACTCAGCCCCTTACCAATATTGTCATTAAAGCCCAGCACAGTTGGCTGACCAGTTCCGGGTTTTGATGTTGACGTATTTGATGAATCTGGTAAATCTGTGAGAGGAGTAACGGGCTATCTGGTGATCAAGAAACCATGGCCAGGAATGACCCGGGGATTATGGGGTAAGCCAGATCGTTATATCAAGACCTAT
Source organism: Nitrososphaerales archaeon (assembly GCA_965197925.1). Lineage (GTDB taxonomy): Archaea > Thermoproteota > Nitrososphaeria > Nitrososphaerales > UBA213 > CBDAOC01. The sequence goes on along the minus strand of CBDAOC010000020.1, from coordinate 944,268 downwards.
TGGTCAAAGTATGATGATGTTTGGCTTCATGGTGATTGGGCTGTGAACGATTCGGACGGCTTGTGGTATCTATATAGCAGGATAGATGATGTTATCAAGGTTGCTGGCCATAGGATAAGCAGTGCAGAAATAGAAGCTGTTCTTTCACAACATCCAGCAGTTTTGGAAGCTGTTGCTATAGGCATACCGCATGAGCTAAAGGGCGAAGCCATTATTCTTTATATCGTGCTTAAGCAAGAATGCAGTTCTTATGAATCTATAAAACAAGAATTGAAGACATATGTTGCAGATCGGATAGGAAAAATCTCAAAGCCAGAAGATGTGAAGATCGTTGGGGATCTACCAAAAACCAGAACCGGAAAGATAGTTAGAAGGCTGATAAGAGCAAAGATATTGAAAACTGAACTGGGCGACCTATCCAGTTTAGAAAATCCAGATTCAATACAAGCATTAGATAATCCAGCTTAAATTGACGGCTTGTAGAATAATTCTAGGATCTTCCAACATATTTCAATTTCCAATTGTGTGACTTTTCAACTCCTGTAACGAATCATCGAAAAGAATACCCATCTTCCTTTTGGCTCAGTATAGCCGTTAGTGTAACTTTTTCTATCAGCCGTGATGTTTGTGTGTTAGAATTGTTGGCATCTTGAAAATAGACAACGCTGAAATGGCAGTCGTAATTATTACTCCAGCAATTATACCAGCTGTAACCAACCTACTTACCATAGAAAAACCCTGTAAAGTCCTTTATCAATAATTGTTCCTCCAAAGCGAGTGAACGATACCTAATGCTATCTTGGATCTGTCTACCAAATATTCATTGATCCTGAAACAGGAAACCCATTGATAACCCGCCATCTTATTCCTCTCTATCACTTCATATGGAGATTTTGTTCTGGTATGGGGCAAGTGTTGTTTGTTCTCTATGAGAAGATAATTATAGGCTAATAGAATATTAAATGAACCAAACTCTTCAACTCATCACGGTCTTTAACTCTTCAGTTGGTTGGAGCCCCGCCTATTGCTATAGAATCCACCGTCACCCTTTCCTTGTAACACCTCTTACAGAACCAATTTAAATTGTAAGGTTTCAAATCTAGATAGTCATAAAGTCTACCACACCTTGAACAGTAATCATAGTCATTCAATCTGACTGAATTAGGGTAATATTGTTATTTATCATTCGCGTATACAGTGCAACTGACTGCAAGTAAACACTTGTTAATATAAACTAGTAAAGTCCGACTTTTGAGTTTATATAATGAAGTCATCCCAATACTCTCCAATACATCATAATCGACGAAATGATAACAAATGCCAGATAGTTTTGTGCATTCTTCTCATATCTGATCCTGGTTCTGTGGAACCCATTCTTCAACCAGGCAAAGAATCTCTCCACAACATAGCGCGTCTTGCCGTATAGGTATTGTTCTGTATTATCATTTTGTTGTTGTGTCTTACTGTTTTTTCTGTAAGGTATGCAGTCAGAGATTTTTCTTTTGGTGAGGTATTTCCTGATGAATTCTGCATCATAGCCCTTGTCTGCTTGGCACCGCGCAATTTTTCTGATAGATCTCTCATCCAGATATTGTGAGATGCCATCCATCACGTCTACAAATCTTGCAGAGTCATGCTGATTTGCAGGACCCATCACTACTGAGACTGGCAGTCCGTTTTGTTCCACCGCAACGTGTATTTTTGTGCCTGAAATCCTGTTGAATCCGTTGTATCCTATGACGCTTCCCCTTTTTTGGCCGGAACTGATGACGAATCGACCGTTTTTTGCAGCTGCATCTTGCCTGATCTGTGGGCTGATTTGACTGCAGCGGAGAGGATATTCTTCCATATTCCACGTCGCTGCCAGTTCTGCAGTCTGCGGTGCGCAGTTGATTTGGAGCCGTACCTTTGTGACATCCCAGTCCACCTGCATCCTGTTATCCCGACAAACAGGATTCCGTTGACTGTCTTTCTGTCGTCTGCCCTTGGCCTTCCGGTTCTGGCTGGCTTGGGGAGATGCGGTGATATCATCTTCCATTGTTCACCTGTTATCTCCTGAAATTTCATGATCTGCTACGGGCAGCATTGCAAATAGATCCAAATGATCGTCAATTATTCACTAAATGATCAGTTTTGGGATCAGTTGAATATTCAGACTTGTCGTGAAATACAACAGAAAGTTGGCCAACAAGGTAATACCTGAAATGTATAGATTGAGTGAAATTATGATATGATGTATACGGAGGAAAGTGATGAAAAATTATTAATATCAGTAAATAGAAGTGTCGTATATGACGACTACATTCCTAGTTTTTTATAGATTCAAGACAATGAGCAAAGATGAGGCTCTGAAAGCTGGTTCAGAATGGCATGAACTAAAGAATAAGCTACCATCAGGAATTAGGCTGGCTGGTGAATATGACCATGCATGGGGAACTGAGTACAATGGGTTCTTGCTTTTTGAGGCAGACAATAGCGATGCCTTTTTTGACTGGTGGTCAAGCTTTAAAGATACCATAAGATGGTATGTGGGAAAAACACACACTATCACTGCGCGGAAACGTTAACATCACTTTTCCATTTTTTGAAATATAAAATCATTTGAATTACGTAACCTAAATTAACACGGCCCAAACCGGCTGCCACGGTGAGTATAGTATAAACGAAGATTTGACAAGTCATATTAAGAATAATCTATGGATATTTTTAGATGATTCTTTCTTAATTTCTGGTAATTCTTGGAATTTTAATTTACATATGGCAAGGTATTATGGAAAACTATAATTTGAACCTGATAGGATTCTCGTAATATAAGAAATGGTATTGTTCTCATTTTCTATACTTCAAGGCTTAAACTTATCTTAGATAAGCTCAGTAAACTTATCTTAGATAAGCTCAGTTTTGAAATTGCATCACCCTCGTTTCCGAAGGATCGTTCATTAATATTACCCTGATTTTTGTAGATAATTATGATAAGAAAGTCCCAAGTGTACTTAGCTGTTATAATCGCTGCAGTTACCATTACTGGAATAACTTTATTGAATGTGAATCAAGGTATTTTGAATTATTCCAACGATGTAACTCCTCTTTCTGTGGGGAATGAAGTCGAAGGTATACAAACAAGCGCTCCTGAAACACATGAATATACAATGGTTATGAAGGAAACTACAGTTGAGATAGCTCCTGGAGTCCGGGTTTTGGCATGGGCATATAACGGTACGATACCAGGACCTACTGTAAGGGTTACTGAGGGCGATCGTGTTATAACGCATTTCATAAACAACTCAACAACCACACATACAATACACTTCCACGGTGATCATAATTCTATAAACGATGGCGTTTTCGAAGAAGTTCTACCTAATGAAACCTTCACTTATGATTTCATAGCAACGCCTGCGGGTGCAATGATGTACCATTGCCATGTGATGCCAGTAACACTGCATATACGCAACGGGATGTATGGGGCATTCATAATCGATCCGAAGACACCGTTGGAAGCGGCGCGTGAGTACATGCTTGTTATGGGAGAGTACGATACACAAGATCAGATGACGGAGACACCCCAGTATGTGATGCTCAATGGTTACGTGGACCAGTATATGTCCAACCCACTTCCTGCTAGAGTGAATGAGACCGTTAGGATCTATTTCACCAATATAAGTGCCTCACCTGCATGGGGATTTCATATACATGGCACGACTTTCAAAGCATGGCCAGCTGGTTTGTGGCAAAATCCTCCTCTGAAGGTAATGACGTATGCCGTGTCAGCAGGTGATACTGCTATCTTTGAGGCAACGTGGCCATGGGAAGGCAGGTATCTTTTCCACATACATGGAACGCCTGAAGAGAAAGGAACGTTAGGTTACTTTGATGTCACAGAAGCGCCTGGAGATGCAATGGATGGATTGGATGTATCTATAACAAAGTCCATCAGTATGATAGGCTGGCAAGAAGACCTGCTCAAGGAATTGCAGGCGGAAGATCCAGATGGGCAAGTGAGTACGCCAAAAAAATCTGTTTACAACGAGGGTGAAAATGGAGAGGGTAAGACAGACATAATTGAGAGCACAATGGTCTCGGCACCGGTTGACTCGGCAAAGGCATCATTGCGTATAACTTTCGAACCTGAAAAGATACGTGTTAATTTAGGAGATACTGTAACATGGACCAACGATGATTCAGCCGTTCATACGGTAACCAACATAGATGAAATATTTGACTCCGCAATTATGAAGCCTGGGGATATTTTTACTTATACATTTGAAAAGGGAGGAACGTTCGATTATGTTTGTACACTACATCCTTGGATGACCGGTAGGGTGATAGTGACTTAGGCAGGAGGCGAAGTGATGGAAAATGTGTACAGCAAAGAACCATATTCAAAAGGTGGTAAAGGTTTCTTTGAATCTAGAGAAGCTAACGAAGTGTACGTAGGCTGGGGCAGTCCTACCATTCAAAGGATAGCATTCTTCCCAAAAAATATAGAGGTTAAAGTTGGGGAAAGTGTAAATTTCGTAAGCAAAGTAGGTAAGGTGGCGGAGCCACATACAGTTACATTCGTCATGGACAGAAATAGTCTTCCAGATGGAACGAACTTGGCGGCTTATACCAAGATCTATGCAATTGATGCCTTCACTTACAGATTTTAACAGTGAAGCTATGGTGATACCAGGTGAGGGAGAAATGGATACTCTGGTGGCCTTGAATTCAAGATCATGGAGCTCAGTTGTGATTGATTCAAAAGACAAAGTGAACTATCTTGGACCAAACAAAAAATATGTTCTGAACGGCAGTGAGAAATACGTTAATTCGGGTTAGCTATTCCCTGAAGAGTTTACTCCTAGTAGTGGTGGAACTACATTTACTGTCACTTTTGAAAAGGAAGGACAATACCCATATTACTGTGTGGTTCACCCATGGATGGAGGGTAAGGTTACGGTAAAGTGATTTGAAGAAAAAAATAATCCACCTCCTCGAAGGGGAACAAAAGAGAATGATGAAAAAATACTTGGTTTCTCCACAATATTTCAACTCCTTGGACATTGGTATCTTATGGTTCAAAGATCCCGGTAATTAGTCGTACCTTGGCCTTTTAACCCATCTCTCAGTGGCTGCAATTTTAGCATCACTTTCCTGTTGTCATGGCCCATGTGGTCCATAAATTGTCTATGATCAACTATTTGTAACCTCTATTGCATTCTGTACGTAACTTGATTGCTTGTTAACCGTTAATTTGGGTCGTAAATAAAGCAAGTCGCGAATTTTATTTTGCAATTGGTTGGAATGACTTACGAATAGGATCAATTATTTGATACTCTTCATGTAACCTCTCCCCTTTTGTAATTGAAAAGTGAATGAATTTTCTCTATATGCTAGAAAAGATGATTAAATAAATTTTCCACCTGATCTTTATTTATCACCAATCTAATTTGTGGGTATGGATAGGATATATCTCAAAAAGAAGCAGATTGTCGCGAGAATTATTAAGAAGCATGGAAATATAGACCATGCGAGGATTCTGAATGAAGTTAATGTTGATTACGATACCTTAAAGAAAATATTATCGGATCTAAAGCACGAAGGAAGGATAAAATAACTAAATGGCAATAAAGCCATTCTTGTGAAGATACTGAAAAATAGATAATTCTTCTGGTATTCCGATTACCAACATCATTTGTCACACATCCCATTTATTGCATCAACAACTTGCCCTTACCGTAATTCTGTGAACGATACCAATTTGTGATTGGATGGCGGTGATCATCTAGTCCAAGCGGCGCGTCTTATTTAGAAATAAACTACTCGGGAATATACAATATGTTGGCTCATGAACAAAGAGAAATAGTAAGATATGTATTCATGTAAATATTGCGTTCATAAAGCATGTACAACATTACTATCAGTGGGAGATGATTTCACAGGTTCATAATCTTTAGTTTATGGATCAAGTGGATTTAACTATTAGAAAAATTCCTGACAAAATTAATTTCGGTTACAATACAATAAACAAATCTAAATTCTTCTTTCCTCTATTGAGGTACCTTCCTCGTCAAAACAGTATCCTAGGATAATGAAGCTCCGCTAAAGTTCACAGGAAAGGTTTGTCTCCCCATTGGGGGACGTATCAGTATCAAAAGATCCAAAAAGTATATCACTACCATCACCTCCGTCTAGAGTATCTTCCAGCCACGCCATTAAGAAAATCATTGTCATTTCCTCCACTTAATGTATCAATATCACTACACCATCAAGTCATCACCATCTCCTCCGTCAATTTCATCATCCCCACTTCTACCCTTGGCGGTATCATTCCCCGATCCCCGATAAAAGTGTCATTACCAACATCCCCTTCAAGCCTGTCATCACCTCCTCCGTCAATTTCATCATCCCCACTTCTACCCTTGCATTCCCCGATCCCCGATAAAAGTGTCATGTATCATTCCCCGATCCCCGATAAAAGTGTCATTACCAACATCCCCTTCAAGCCTGTCTCCTCCGTCAATTTCATCATCCCCACTTCTACCCTTGGCGGTATCATTCCCCGATCCCCGATATCATTACCAACATCCCCTTCAAGCCTGTCATCACCATCTCCACCATCGATACTATCATTACCTAGAGCGTCCTAGATAACGTCATCTCCGGCTCCATCAACAATGCCATCACCACCCCCGTCATCTATTGAATCATCTCTAGCGCCACCACTGATCGTCTCGACGAATATACCACCCCGCCATACAATGAATCATCCCTATCACCTTCAATTAGTAAGTCTAAACCAAAACTGCTATCCAATACATCGTCATCGATCCTCCCAAACAATGTGCCGTCATCAGTGTCTCCAAATAAATAATCCCTCCTGACTAAGTTCAGACCAAGTTGTAAAAAAAAATAGCTAGTTTATCCGTTTGTTGCAGGCGGTGTAGTATTTTCAAACGTGCAGCTTCCACCTTTTGACACCATTACCCGAGCCGTTACGGTTACCTCTTCGTCATTGCCATCATCAGCAGCTGTTTCAGCAGCAGTTATCACCACGTCATCGTCTGCTATTGAAATAAGAGCTCTTCCAGGCATTCCAGCCTCTCCAACTAATTCCTTGTAACCATCAACTTCCAGATCAATTGGGCTACCAATATCCACGCCTCCAATTGAGACAGCGAGACTGGCATCACCGCTTCCCGTCAACCCTGCAAAGATGGATATTACTGCAAATTCTTCCGTACAATCCACGTAGTTGAAAAGATCATCTTTGGTACTAAAACAAGAAGGACTAAAGGTGTAGCGATCTTATTCTGACGAGTGTCGGGGTTTACTAATCATAAGAGAAAATTCATTCTATCGGTAGGCAAATCAATCAGCAAGTTGACCAACACAGTTTCGCCAATCAATTGTTAACTTAAAGTCCTTCATCATGTCTCTGCCCAGAATTCCCTCCACGCGTTCACCACCTAATTCCAAGGTCAAACCACAAATTCGAGTGTCATCTTTACGGATGCCAGCTATCTCTATCACCCCTTGTACAAGGGACACGGTTTACTATCTCCATGAATACATGATCGTTCCCTAAACCCGTCCAAAGTCAGTCCTAAATCAATGCATGTGTCATTATCAACCAGGGTTTCACTTGCACCCGTATCTACTAATACATCGATATCCCGGTTTTTGTTTCCCACAATAGTTAGCCCTGCAAAGAACATATCTCCACGCGATGACAGCTGCAACACAAACCCCTCAAAATGTTATTGGTTCTTTAGTAGGACTGTAAGAGTAGAAGAGTCTGTTCTGATGTTTACTACGAGCTTTTTCGAGAGCCTCCTCAAAACTATCACCTAAAAATATCTCATTGCCACACACTATTATTTCCTTATCTGCATGTTTCATCTTCAATTCCTCAAATTTGTCATTGAATATTTGTTCCTGTGTAAACATATCTACGGCATTATCCTCCGTGATGGAACCATTTTTGATTAATCCCATTATAGTATATTCTAATTCAGAAATCTCCCTCTCTTCTTCTGACGTCGAAAATATAGCAGGCGTTATTCCCACGCGTATTGATTTATTAACATTCCATACATTTAGAACCACTATTGTAGGATCGAATTCATGTAATTCCTGCTCCAATGTAGTCCACTCTATGGCCTTTCCTCTTTTCTTTCTGGCTGGTATTTTTATTGCTCGATTAGGTTGTTTCCCATCTACAAATTCAAAGTTACGATTCACATTTATGTCATGCATGATAGATTTAGGTAGTTCATTGAATGAATCTCTATAAGCATCCATATCTCTATTCACTGTTAAGACTGTTCTATCCCGGATCAAAGGTTTCTGGAATGAATCTCTATAAGCATCCATATCTCTATTCACCGCCCAATTCCATTTTCTTCACGATGTCGAATTCAGTATCTGTTAAAATTTTAACAATATTTACTGATTGCATGAAGTATGAGGGATTACCCGCACTATCCACAACAGGCGTATCGTCAGGATTTAAAACTTTCATAACTTTAGTTACGGCAACTCTAATGCCTATTACCATATCATCATCAGGAACAGGCACGTAAGTCCATCCTTCACGCAGAGTTTTATGTGGAACATACCTTTGCCTTGCTCTGGTAGGGGAATGCCATATTAATGGATCAAACTTCTCTAGCATATAAAAACGCACATGAGTACTTGTACCCCCCAAAACCGGCTCGTTTGTTCCAGATTAAGGAAATTTCTATGAAATAAAGCCCTAGTATATGTTCTTTAAAGTCTCTGTCAAGCCTGTGTTTGACACGCGTAGTTAATCTGGTGTAAAAGTTCGTTAGATGAATTAATTATATGATTTGTTATTAATATAATCGGAAAAGGACTCCATTACTTTCTCATGTAGGAGAAGAATATCGTTAGTGAACTCGGCCAATTATATCTCGGATAAGCGTTTGAAAACTACAGGATTTTGTTGTATGGCACTTTCCACTAATCTTCATCTAGGGATTTTAAGTATTCTTCAGCATTCTTGAACCGTTGTGTTTTATGGCTCTGTCAAATCTTAGGGCCATGTGATATGTTGTAAAGATTCGGGTCATATCGAAACAATTAAGGTATTAATCTAATCGGCTCTGCAAAAACCATAGGTTTTAGCCCATTGTATATCGAATTGCAGTGAGGTCAATCTGTTTAATACCTTCTATAAATTCAGAGGCCAACCAAAACTCTGTAAATCATTGTTGGTGAATGGTAGAATGATCTACCTCTTTTCCTATTAGGATTTGGCCAAGGAATCACGCCAATCAAGAATAATATACGAGGTATGGAGTCTGAATTAAACATATCAACAATAAAAACAGAAACATGATCTTATCGGTTCGAGCTACTTAATTACGCCCAAGCCTCAATCAATTATTCGGGCTGAGTAGCTAAGGTAGTGATATCGATGAATGGCATTGCTCCTCCTCCTCCCATCGCTATTGGCAATTTTCCATTCCATTTGTTTATCGCCTGCCACTTTAGATAATCGGGGCTTTCTCTGAGTTGTTCTTGTATTATCAATATTGCTTCAGCTTCACCTTTTGCCTGTGCTATGTTTGCGTTCGCGTTACCAATGGCCTCGGCTTCTCTTGATTCTGCCTGCACTCGCACCCTCTCTAGGACATTTCTCTCTCTCTCTGCTTCCTGTTGCGCTACCACCTTCAGCTCAATTGATCTAGCGAAATCAGCTGAAAATTGGAAGTCAGTTATGAAGACCTGTTCTACGATAAAGCCTCTCGTGATCAATGTTTCACTGATTGTATCACCAATCCTTGCCTTTGCTTCCTCTCTTTTAGTGATCAATTCTTCGGCTACGAACTTTGCAGTGCTCCCCTTTACAGATTCCTGTATGGTGGGTGCAATTAATCTAGCAGCATAATCTTCTCCAAGTTCCTGATAAATTGTATGAACTACCGCGGGATCTACATGAAAATTCAAAGCAACTGCAGTAGATACTACTTGGAGGTCGCTGGAAGACGAGCTCGCATCCGCCTCATACTTTAGGGTCCTAACTTCCATTTGTACAACCTGTTCCACAAACGGAGCTATGAAGGAGAAGCCTTCAGGAAGTACTCTATCTTCAACGGCACCAAAATATAAAACCACTCCACGATGACCTGCCTCAACGATTACTACGGACTGTGAGACTATTACCAAAATGATTATTGCCGTCACTATCCCAAGTCCAAGCTTCGTTTTGCTCTCAGGTGACCTGGGTCTGCTATGTCTAGGTCTCTCACGGACCGCCTCCTCTGGTTCACCGTCTCTTCTAAATTTCTTAAATGGATTACCCATATATGTTCCGTGTTTTTCCCAGTGTAATATTAATATGTTTTTAATCTGAATTGGCTCTATAGAAACCATGGGTTTTAGCCCATTGTATATCGACATTGCATATCGAATTGCACCATTAGATCATTGTGTTACATGCCATACGCTGTTATGCATGAGAGTCACGATATATCAAACCTGCCAGAATGGTGAGATACCATTGGGCTGCGAAGCTTCCAATTAGTTGCAAAACATAAAACAAACTTTTTTCTTTTTTTCATACCTTATTTGGGCTAGTCCTCTGGAATAATTCTAGATCTTACATTCGCTTCTATGTCATTCTCTACTTTACCTTCTCCAGCTGCTATTATCAAAGCGTCCAGTCAGACCATCCCCACAAGTATGGAATCTATCAGAATCATGTAATGCAACAGGCTTTAATCCATGTCGATAATAGTTTAAATATTTGACGAAGTCCTTGCATATGATCATCAATTTTGAGGTGATGCGACAATGATAAAAGATGCTCCAATTTAGAAGTCATCTTAAAACTCCCCAATCAACTCATCTCAAAACTAACCATTTAGACAATTTTTAGTGACCATTTAGATCCATGAATAGCGACATCTAAAATTATTTTATGAAATTCCAAGAATTATCAGACAAACAGTGGAGTATGATAGAATCACACATACCACCACATGCAAAAACTGGCAGGCCTAGGGATGATGATAGAAAAATCATTAACGGAATAATCCATGTTCTAACTACTGGATGCCGATGGGACGATATGCCAAAAAGATATGGTGATGATTCTACTGCAAACAGAAGGTTAAACAAATGGCAACAAAAAGGAATCTGGAAAAAGATTCTATCACGTACTATTCACTCAGCACATAAATCTGGCAAAATTAATCTGCAAAAAATATCAGTTGACTCTTCATCCATTCCTAATAAAAAAGGGGCGATGTAACTGGATATAATGGATTCAAGAGAATAACAGGTACAAAAATACATGCCGCAGTAGAGAGTAACGGATTTCCAATATCCATACTGTTGAGTCCAGCAAATGAACATGACAGTACAAAATGCATGGATGTTACAGGATCAATTTCAGACTATCTTGATGATGATTCAATACAACAGATAGAATCAGTTTATGCAGACAAAATGATGCAAAATACATCAGAATGTATTTGTGGGATAGAAATATTGCATGTTGCATCCCATACAAAATAAATCCCAAGTTCATCTTGCAAAATAATGATTGCAAACATTACAGCAAGACAAGATTTGTAGTTGAGAGATTCCTTGCATGGCTCAAGAATGGATTTCACAGAACAAGAACCAGGTATGAAAGAACGGCAGAAAACTACCTGGCATTTGTTAATCCTGCATCATTTTTGATGTATTGTAGGGTTTTGAGATGAGTTGAATAGGTACGTAGGTATAATCAAATGGGGAGCAGTAAGACCAAGGTCTACGCGGCAGTAAAGTGCCAAGCCTAGGTATACCGTCGTTGGCAATGCACACATAAAATTTAATCATAATCAAGTTATTATATTATGGTATGGACGAGGATTAAAACAGGTACCGCCTGCCAGGCTCAATCCTTGTATCAGGTCTGATCAACATTATATGGCATTTGGAAAAGTGTACCAACTTGTCAGACACACTTCCAAATACCATTGACTTCATTCTACTCAATCCTCTAGTCTCCATAACTATAAGATCAAAGTTACCTTTGTTTGAATATTGGAAGATCCGTTCTGCTGGATTTCCTTTTAATAATTGTAATTTAGTTTTTACATTTGATTTTCCAACAAGATCCTTGCCGATACTTAAAACATTCTCACCATAATCGACTATCCTCTTTGGTACGGCATAACTTTCTCCTTCAGGTATGATATAACGAGGTTCCTCGACAACGTGTAGAAGTGTTAAATTTGCATTATTGGTAATTGCTAATTGAACTGCGTACCGTAGAGCCTTGTATGCATTATCGGAACCATCCAATGGAACCAAGATGTTAGAGAATGCACAGATCTTGTTTTTACCCGGGGATTTTGTCATGCTGTATCTTAATCCCCCTCATTTATGTTAACCGCCAAATTGGAATTCTTCAATTGTAGAATCCCTTATCAAGATCTTCGATTAATAATGAATAAATGAAACAACAACTAAATATTAAAAAAAGAAATAAAAAATGAGTAAGAATTCTCTCCACTGAAACAAGACTATGTTATAATTTCTTGTAGTGATTTTGTTGGGATATCTCTTTTAATATCATAATTGATTTTAAAATCTACATTAATCTTGTTATTTGTGAGTGACACTTGTACGGTGTTGATCCTACTCTGATAACGGCGGTACTTCTTGCCATCGCCTGATATCACGAAACCCTTTTGCTTCACCAAATTAGCTTTTTCTAACCAATGAATCTTTCTATATACAGTACTGATAAGGAAACATATCTCTCTGGATATTTCCATGGCCGATTTGGATTCATTTATTATTGTCAATAGTACTGGTCTTGCGCAATCATCTCCCAAGGCCTTCAGCAGATCGCGTTGCCTTATAGAATTTACAATTCCTTGTATTTGTTGATCACCTTCATACTCTAGTGCTGTTGTTTGAGCACATGATGATACCTGAACTTCATACATCAATTCTGACAACATAGAATCCATATTCCACATAGTCTCTCCACATTATTTAGGAAGCGGGTCTTCAAAATGTATATTCACATGTAAATGCATTCTTTGCAAGACACTGCATCCATACAATTTATCTAAAATAATTACTGAAGTAATTCATTAATAATGTAGGAGAAGATATGATAATTCATGAATGAACCAAAGGATGGAGATGGAGTGAGAGGAGTAGACCTAATCTATGAGTATTTTAGACTGGTTAAGGAGAAGAATATTCATAATCTGTTAGATCTGTTTAAGGATGATGCCGTTATTTACGAGCCATTCAGTAAGATTGATGACATAAGGGGCAAACCAGCCATCGAGTCTTTTCTTACGGTTGTGATGATGGCTAGTGACAGTCTAACACAGAGTATTGTCATCGAGAGGGGAAAAAATGGATATTCGAGCCCAATTACTGCATTGGCCACATTTGAAAAAGGAGACAAATTGAAAGGAAGATTTACATTTGAAATTGATTCTGTTTCCAATTCTAATACTATCGAGGCCTTTGACTCAAAGAAAGGAAAGATAAAGGCTCTACTTATTCACTTTATTTGAATCCTCTCAACGTTCAGAAAATATAGTATTACCTAAAGAACTACTTCAGCCCTTGTAGTATTCGTAGTACTACTGATTTCGATTTTGACTGTGGCCAATCTTTCGAAGATGATTTTCAATAACTCTTCTGTGAATAGAGACCAGTTTTTGCCCAATTCATGTTTTATTACGAAGATGTGTTTCTTCCCATCTATCATGTGGTCAGCATTTATCCCCGATACCTTCATGTAATCCTGCAGGACTTGCAGCACTGTCCAGAGGTTGAAATCTTTCTTCATATATAATACTGAATCCTTCATGACATTGAATGGTAACTCAGCAGCCTGCTTCACGATATCGTCTCTGTATGGACCAATATCTTTAATTCTACTCTTTTCAGCTAATGTTATCGCTGATTCCATCAATGATGACAACATTACCTTGGGTACAGGAATTATGCCTAGTTTGTTTTCATATATGTCCCAATCTGAATATCGCTTTAGAACTTGGTTCACCAATACGTTAAGAGATACCTCCTTGCCATCTGCCTCACGTTGTATTTCATCAATAACTGACGAATCTATTCTAAAACTCACACTACGTGTTCTCTTGGGCTGAGATGGATCCCCTGCAAAAGCTTTCTCACTATAATGATCACTCATGAGTGTTGTTTGTTGAATGGTGTTTCAACTAATAAGCATTCTTGAGAATGGCTAATATGATCTTAAAATGACCAAGTAGAAATCCTCCACAGACTTTAATGTAAAAGTTATTGTTGCCAATGAATGTAATTCCACAAATGCTACAACCAAACTTGCTAGTAATTTTATAATTGTTCGATGTTGCTAGTGCAAAACTTTACCCTCTCTTATAGGTTACACATACATCTTGCCGGTTTAGGAAGATTCCATTAATATACTAAATTTTTATATGGCGATCTTATTTTTATGATATACAACTCATCTCAAAACCCTACAATACATCAAAAATGATGCAGGATTAACAAATGCCAGGTAGTTTTCTGCCGTTCTTTCATACCTGGTTCTTGTTCTGTGAAATCCATTCTTGAGCCATGCAAGGAATCTCTCAACTACAAATCTTGTCTTGCTGTAATGTTTGCAATCATTATTTTGCAAGATGAACTTGGAATTTATTTTGTATGGGATGCAACATGCAATATTTCTATCCCACAACCACAAATACATTCTGATGTATTTTGCATCATTTTGTCTGCATAAACTGGTTCTATCTGTTGTATTGAATCATCATCAAGATAGTCTGAAATTGATCCTGTAACATCCATGCATTTTGTACTGTCATGTTCATTTGCTGGACTCAACAGTATGGATATTGGAAATCCGTTACTCTCTACTGCGGCATGTATTTTTGTACCTGTTATTCTCTTGAATCCATTATATCCAGTTACATCGCCCCTTTTTTATTAGGAATGGATGAAGAGTCAACTGATATTTTTTGCAGATTAATTTTGCCAGATTTATGTGCTGAGTGAATAGTACGTGATAGAATCTTTTTCCAGATTCCTTTTTGTTGCCATTTGTTTAACCTTCTGTTTGCAGTAGAATCATCACCATATCTTTTTGGCATATCGTCCCATCGGCATCCAGTAGTTAGAACATGGATTATTCCGTTAATGATTTTTCTATCATCATCCCTAGGCCTGCCAGTTTTTGCATGTGGTGGTATGTGTGATTCTATCATACTCCACTGTTTGTCTGATAATTCTTGGAATTTCATAAAATAATTTTAGATGTCGCTATTCATGGATCTAAATGGTCACTAAAAATTGTCTAAATGGTTAGTTTTGAGATGAGTTGATGATGAATTGAAGGGTATAGGATGGGACTGGCAATCCATGGATAGCGTACCGAAGGCCCCATTAGGGGGAAAACGGCCGAGCAAACCCAACGGATAGAGGCAAGCTAGGTACCAAACGTCACATGCTGGTTGATAGAAGAAGTATTCCTCTCTCATCTGTAATTACTGGAGCAAATAAACACGATATGAAATCAGCCTTTCCTACAATAGATAGCATTGTTGTTGATAGGCCCAAGTTAAACAGAACATATGCATGAATAGGATATGATTTCCCTGAGATAGAGTATAGAGTTAGGAAGGGGATACGTGGATCACATTCGTCATAAGGGTGAAGTGTTGAAAAAGAATTTGTACAAAGCAAAGAGATGGGTTGTAGAAAGAACCGCATCTTGGCATAACAGGTTCAGAAAGTTATTGGTAAGGTTCGAGAAGAGAGAGGAAAATTATCAGGCGCTAGTAGAATTTGCTAACTGCCTAATAGTGTACAGAGCGATATATTGGTAGTGTCATAAACACGTTAATGCAACTGTTTCTAGTATCTACTATCTACAATACTAATAAAATCAATAGTAAGAAAACTAAACCCGACAGTTTGAACTAATATTCTTGCATTCTAAATGTTATCATTTCTACCAATCGTTAACAATCAGATAGAATTTTAGGATAGGCTCTAAGTTGGTGAGATAGAGAGAATTTGAACCCTAGGCAATTCAGGGAAATGGCAAAATACTTTCTTCTACTTGATTTTGATTGTTAAGAATGATGATATCGTTTGGAGATATATGCTCTTACAGGTTGACTGCAAGGAAAACAATTACGTAAATAAACATTGTTGATGAAATAGTTCGTTTTGTGAAATATTAAATAACTAACCGAAGTAAATAGCTATAATGATTGTTTCCTTTGATTTCATAGTTGATTTGGGGGTGGTTACATAATGAGTGATGAAGAAATGCCTGAGAGGATAATTAGAAAGGTTACGCAGAATCTTAACAAAGTTGATAAGGAGCAAAGGATGGGAATGAACCAAAAATCCGATCGCTCTGTCTTTGAAGAAGTTTTTGATAAATCTACGTTGATGATTCTCAACCATATAATGAACGCAGGTGTTTTCCGTTACCTTAACGGCGTGATTGCAAGCGGAAAAGAATCTGGGGTTTACGCTGGTGTCACTGCTAAGAATACAAATGTTGCTGTGAAGATTTACACGGTCACAAGTTCTGAATTTAGACATAGATCACAATATATTGCAGGCGACCCAAGGTTTGGTGTTTCTAGAAAAGGTATACGAAATATAGTTAACATTTGGGCTAAGAAAGAATTTAAGAATCTTAGGACAGCTTATTATGCGAAAGTTCCAGTTCCAAAGCCCATATACGTGAAGGGCAACGTACTTGTAATGGAGTTCATTGAGGAAGATGGCATTCCCACACCCACATTGAATCTATGTAAGATCGAGCGAAAATATTATTTGGATATACTAAAGACCGTATCAAGACTCTACAAGGCAAAACTTGTTCATGCTGATCTTTCGGAGTATAATATCTTCCTTCACAAAAATAAACCAATGTTATTCGATTTCGGTTCCGCTGTTAGCGTATTACATCCGAATGCAGAAAATTTCCTTATGCGTGACTTGGCAAACATAAACAGGTTTTTTAATAAAAAAGGAATTGATGTATATGAATCCGAGAAAGCAATGAAGGTGGTGAAGAAAGTTTGAGTTTCATGCATACTGTGAAGGTACATAAAGATCGTATGGGTGCACTTATTGGGAAGGGAGGCAAAGTAAAGGATAAAATCGAGAAATCCTGCGGGGTAAAGTTAGAGATAGATAGTGATTATGGTGATGTTACTATTAGAAATGCAGGGAATCCAGAAGAAATGCTACCATTTAAAGCAGTGGAAATTGTTACTGCAATAGGGAAGGGATTTTCTCCACAGAGAGCAAACAGGTTACTCGATGTAGAAGTTATGTTGCATGTTAAAGATCTTAAGGATTATTCTGGCAAATCAAGTAATGCTCTGGAAAGAATAAAAGGGAGGATCATTGGAGTAAATGGCAAAGCAAGAAAAATCATGGAAGAACTAAGCGGCGCATACATATCTATATACGGTCACTCAGTTGCGATGATCGGCATGCCTGGGGAGGTAAGACTAGCAAATGAAGCTGTTACTATGCTCGCAAGAGGTAGCATGCACAAGTCAGTATATAACATGTTGCAAGAAGAAAAAAGGCGTGATAAGTTGGAACGTATAAAACTATGGGAGGATGTTGATTATGAGTCAAACAACATTTAGCGAGATATCACCGAGTGAGTTTTTTTATAGAAATAGGGATCTTGCTGGATTTAGCAATCCATCAAGAGCTTTGTATATGGCTGTTAGGGAGCTTGTGGAAAATTCATTGGATGCTTGTGATCACAATAAGATATTGCCACACATTACGATCTCGATAAAAACTGTAGAGAAGGAGGATATAGACCCGCAGCAATACACTATTACTGTAACCGATAATGGTCCAGGTATAGCAGCAGATTATGTCCCTATGGCATTCGGTAAGGTCCTTTATGGCACGAAATTTACACTCAGACAAGCAAGAGGGATGTTTGGCCTTGGTGCTACAATGGCAATTTTGTACGGACAGATCACCACTAACAAGCCTGTCACGATTAAAACAACGCAAAACAGCAAGATGTACGAATACATATTGCAGCTTGATATTCAGCGTAACAGACCGATGATACTTAATAAAACAAAAATGAATGCAAACGGTTTTAGGGGTTTATCCGTAAGCATTACACTTGAAGGAGATTTTGGTAAAGCACACAACAAGATACGGGAGTATGTAGCACAGACAGCGCTTATCACTCCATATGCAAATATTTCGTGGCTGGATCCTGCTGGCAATAGGACCTCATTTAAACGAATAACGAAAATAATACCACCTCCACCTGTAGAGATCCAACCGCACCCAACAGGTGTTGATGTTGAAACATTGCGGAGGTTGATAAGCAGGGAATATAATACTCCACCGTCCTTCGGTGAAGATATGAAAGAACGTTTGAAGAAAGAGCTTGGAGCGGAAAGAATAAACCAGAGTGCAGTAACTGTGGCTGATCTTGCAAAGAAACGCTGGTCAAAATTATCCCAAACTGTAAGGACTGCGGCATCACTTGTAGTCTTATTAGAAATAAATTTGGATGACCTTGAAAAGGTTCGTATTGATAGCGTTGATATTCCAAATTCGAAGATATCATTCATTACATTACTTGACGAGAACTATCATACAATTAAACTTAAAAAAATTTCACCTTTCTTTAAACACCTTTCATCTTTAGTTGAAGGGGATTTCGTTGTGGATTTTATGAACAAAAACTTCCAGAGGGTGGGACCAAGTATTGCAAGGAAGTTCATGGATTTTACTGAGATTGATAGTAGAAAGAAAGTTGGTACTCTTTCTAATGATGAAATTGTAACACTTGCGGATGCTATGCAACGATACCCAAAATTTCTTGCTCCTGATGCTACCTGTCTCGCACCCTTGGGAGACAAATTGCTAGAAGTAGGCATAAGGAAGATCTTTAACCCGGAATTTGTAGCTACGGTACAGAGGCCACCTTCTGCGTATTCAGGATTTCCCTTCATAGTAGAGATGGGTATGGCTTATGGTGGAGAAATCAAATCAAAATCGATAAATCTCTACAGATTTGCAAACCGGATACCGTTGCTCTACGATGAAGGGAGTGATGTTGCGTTGAAGGCAATAGAAGAGGTTGACTGGCCTAGATACAGAGTTAGTCAAGACTCGCCTTTAATAATAGTTACACATATTTGCTCCACAAAAGTGCCCTACAAGACAGTTGGGAAGGAGTATATAGCGGACAGAGCTGAAATAGATTATGAACTTAAGAATGGTATAAGGTTTCTGGCAAGAAAGCTTGCAGCGTTTCTTTCGAAGAAGGGGCACCTAGCAATGCAGAAGAAACGTGCAGGTATATATTCGAAATACATACCTATGATTGCACAATTTTCTATGGAGTTGGCTAAAGCTAAAAAGCAACCACGATACAAAGTATTATTGAAATTGGGTGAAGAAGTTGAAGAAGGAAATAATGAAGGCTAAGAAAGCTAAAGTT
Source organism: Nitrososphaerales archaeon (assembly GCA_965197925.1). Lineage (GTDB taxonomy): Archaea > Thermoproteota > Nitrososphaeria > Nitrososphaerales > UBA213 > CBDAOC01. The sequence continues at coordinate 924,770 of CBDAOC010000020.1, read as the reverse complement.
AAGGAACTCCTCAAAGACCTGGGGGTCAAGGTTTACGAGGATCTAGATAATGATGTATTTCCAGAAGTATCCTTGCCTAGTAGATCTGTTAGTAATATTGTTTATGATAAAAAACTCAGGCAATACGTTCTCGGGAAGAATGTGGTGAATAGATCAGCTAAGAACATGCGTCATTTGCGACCGTTTACGCAGCTTATCTGGATGGGCTTTTTTGTTAATAAATTGCTAAGTGAAGGAAAAACATCAACCTTAAGGGATATCTACTATTCGGCGCAGGCATTCAGTATGGACTTTGAGGATCAGCCAGAATCTGATCATATTATCACTGACTTGGAAGCACTGATTTCAATGGCAAGGGAAGACTTCAACCTTTATCCTGAAGAGAGGAGTAGCGTTTTTGGTGATCTAACAATTGAATATACGGTACCCGGATATGAAGGAAAGCGGTTGAATTTATCAGACCATCCTGATGGTTACTTAATTGGACCAAGTTTGAGCACCGCTGAATTAGTTAACTCTACAGCAGATAAAGTGATTGCAGTCGAGAAAGGTGGTATATTTACACGGTTTATTGAAGAGAAGATACATAAGAAATTCAAGGCAATTGTAGTTGACACTGCTGGACAACCTCCAAGATCCACTCGCTTTCTGCTGAAAAGATTACATGAAGAGTTAGACCTTGACGTTTTCATCCTCGCTGATGGAGATGTTTATGGTGAACATATAGCAATGGTCATAAAATCAGGTTCTGCAAATGCGGCGCATTTGAGAGAGCTCACTGTGCCTGATGCCAAGTGGATAGGAGTGTGGGCAAGTGACATTCAAAAGTACAAACTACCTTCTGATCCAATGACTGAGGCTGACATCAAGAGATGCCATGAATTGAAGCGTGATCCAAGGTATCAATCGGATATTTGGCAGAGGGAACTTGACATCTTTCTAAAGATGAAGAGAAAGAGCGAGTTAGAAGCCTTTTCTAAGTATGGCTTGACGAAAATTACTGATGATTACTTACCAGAGAAATTAGAAATGGCAACTAGTATGGATTAGATTTTTCTTATCTTCAAAGTTAGAACACCATTTCTATATCTAAATTCAGCAATCCCCATGTTTTCGGTTACGTCGAGCTGTACGTCTCTTGCAAATCCTTGCCCCCCCCTTATATACAGTATCCCACTGATCAATCTAACGGTTACTTGATCTTCTGGTCCTGGTACTTCTGCCACGAACACAAGTTCTTGATTCCCTTTGATCAAGTCATAAACCCATGTCTTTTCCTCTATCTCTTTTGGTATTACTCTAAGTTCTTCTGTTTTAGCCATTTTCTTAAGCTCTCTTATCCAATATACCATAAAAATAGAGGCTATAGCCAATAGTATAAAACCAGCATAACTCTGTTCTGTACGAATAACCATCGCATACATCACTCCAAGAAAAAGTAAAACTAGTAACGGCACTACAAGATCAAGGGATTGGTCATATGCATAACGTCTCTTGTATCTGGCCATATAGATCAGTCTAATTTCATTTTTTGGACTTTGATACTTATAAACCCTTAAAATCAGTTTTACCAATAGTAGAATAATTTCAGCCTCCAAATTACTATGGAGGTTTAATCAATTTCCTACAATCTTTGAATCAACTTTTGACCTGTAAACCTATTTAACCTAATTTTGTTACTGGATAATGGAATGTTTATTTCAAGTGTATAAAAATGGTGATAGTTAATAAGAAATTCCTCTAAAATATGTTCCTGAGAAGCAGGTGGATACTTTTATTGCTATAATATTATTACTATAAACATACTTTATTAAATCTTAAATTTATGAGGGTTTACTAATTTCCTCGTTCTTGATCCATTCTCCTGCCATTGATATACACCAACAGTGATCAATTATTGTTTTCATAATCTCTAGAAATAATGTAAATAAGCTACTCAGGAATTCCCGTTTATGCCTAAAAGCAATTTAATAAAATCCGGGGTATTATTATTATTTAACTCACTCTAGCTTCGACTTTAATAACTCCATTTATAAGATAGCAATAAGGAACTTTAATTATTGAATGGAGATAGAACAATGTTCAATGTTAAGACTATGGAAAATGTGATGGTATCTGAACTTAATATTTCAAGAGAAGAAGCAAAGATCTACATGATATTGCTTCAAAGAGGTAAAATGCGCAATGCTAAAATTGCTTTTTACACTGCGTTGGATATGATTGCTACGGAAAAGGCTATAACAGGATTGATCGACAAGGGTACCTGTATTGAAATGGATGGTGAAATTGAAGCGTTAAATCCACGATTTGCTATTACCAATATGTATAGGATGATGTGTCATACTGCGAATAAGGAAGTGAAGAGAAACAAAACAGTTGATCAAATTGCTACCATATTGGAAAAGCCATATCAAGATGTGAGAACCAAATAGAGGTTGTTATGGCGATCATTATGCAATGCGACCATCAAAATGTGTATTTTGGTGTTGTAAACCTAAGATACCAGAACCAAACAGTTGGTGCTATTGATGCATGGAGATGTGTTAGATGCAAGCAAATTTTCTGTGAGGAAAAACAGTTAGGCATTCTTGATATTTCCTCAGAAATAGGCATGCCTAACATAGGTCCATATGAACGATGGGCAATTCTCATCTGTAGTTTGAACATAGATAAGGCTAGATGGGCCCTGATTCGGATAAAGAAGGAAGGCGAGATAAAACACTCATGCATAGATAAAGAAGTTTCATTCATCATAGAGAACTACAGGGTTAAGAATGACAAACATTGGACGGTATTAGTGGACGAATCAATAAACAAGGAGATTGAGATCGATTGAGTGATGCTGATATTACAATATACATTTCTAGTAGTACCCCTGGTGCGATTGCGAGCAAAGTTAACGGATATTTTACATTCAGAGGACAAACGATAAGGTTCAAGGCCATTGCTTTTGGGAGAATTGGTGGGCACAACATAAATGTGAAGATCGCAAAGAAGAATGAAGAGAATTTGAGGAAGTTGGGTATAGACCCCGAAGAGCTTATAGTAAGAGTACAAAGAAAAATAATCCTGGGGGATATGATAATGCCTGAGACAAGAAAAGATGAGATAAATTCCTAAAAATTCTAAAGCTTAGCATCCTCTAACGCTTTGCCGCATTCACACCTTTTCCTTTGAATTGGAATCTTTGGAATAAGTTCAGATAATAATTTTTTTATATTTTGAGTATTCTTTCGAAGCGTTTCTAGAACTTCTTTTGAACTTACTGGTTTCTCAGCCCATACATCATAATCAGTGATTGTTGCAATTGAAAGATAGCAAATTTCAGCCTCTCGTGCTAACACGCATTCGGGCACTACGGTCATGCCTATGATATCTGCTTTAACATAATCTTTGAAGAATCTGGATTCAGCTCTAGTGGAAAATCGAGGCCCTTCTATGCAAACGTATGTAGCTTTGTTCTGAAAATTCATTTTGAGAGATTTCGCAGTCTTGGTTGCGAAATTTCTAAGCTCCGGACAAAAGGGATCTGCTAGAGAAACATGACACACCTCACCCCCGTCGTAAAACGAATACTTTCTTGATTTCGTAAAATCTACAAACTGATCCGGTATGACTACATGGCCCGGCTTCAGTCGTATCGCCATGCTGCCAACAGCTGCTGGCGCAAGTATTCTTGTGACACCCAATTTTTTTAGAGCCCATATATTCGCTCTTGAATTGATCTTGTGGGGGGGTAATCTATGACCTCTCCCATGTCTAGGTAGGAATGCAAGAGTTCTTCTAGCATAGGTCCCTAAAGTTATGAAATCTGAAGGTTCTCCAAAAGGAGTATAAACTTTTACCTCCTTCTTGTTCGTAAATAAATCCGGTTGGTAACCCCCCGTACCTCCTATTATTCCCAATTCTGCATGATCAATCATCGTATTTCACCAAAGAATGGATTTCGTAATCCATAATCTTGTGTCTTCCCTTCAAGCTTGCAAGTTCCATTACAAAAGCGAACCCAGCTATAGTTCCACCAAGTTTCTCGATCAGTTCAGCAGATGCCTTTGCTGTGCCTCCAGTAGCAATAAGATCATCCACAATTAGCACATTCTGTCCCTCGTCGACCGCATCCTGCTGTATCTCCATTGTAGCACTTCCGTATTCAATGTCATATTTCCTAGTTAATGTATTTCCAGGTAACCTGCCCTGTTTCCTTATCATTATAATACCTTTGTGAAACTTCAAACCAAGTGCGGATGCGAAGATAAAGCCTCTTGACTCTATTCCAGCAATAAGATCGATCTTGGTGCCCTTGTAATGCTCATAAAAATGATCAATTACATAGAATAATACATCAGGATCTCGTAAAATGGGGCTAATATCCCTAAATAAAATTCCCTTCTTGGGAAAATCTAGAAAAGAGCGTATCACATTTTCAAGTTTCATTCGTGTGATAACCATCTAGCATGGTCGTAAAAAGCTTTCCTAAACAATATTTGATTTCACAAATTAAACGGACATTATAACTCTGTATTTATTGTCATTTCGTCCATTATTGAAACTTCATGCTTTGATCCTTTCCTCATGAATTCTTGGATTATCTATGTTTCACGATAATAGTATCATCTCTACTCCACAGTCTTCCCTTTATTCCTGAATTATGAAACCATACTTTCTGGCATAAAGCTAATGTTTGGTGAAAATGAATTAGAAAAAATTAGATTCAAAAGGATGAAACCTAGGGCGATAACTTGGAAAATGTATTAGATTGATTATCATCATGATCTGGCTTCTTGAGCCAAAATACAGAAAATCATTTATATCTAATTCCTGCAGAATAATCCTACTGCTTCCAATCCGATTAATACTTTCCTGAATTAAGACCTAAAGTTTATCTATATGTTAGTTCGGCTGTAGTCCCATTTTGCATCTGTATCTATACCTAAACGTGGTATCTCATTCTTCTTCATGTTTGATCCATCCCGTACACGTCCTTTTGCTTTCAACAATGCACTATCTACAGATACAACGCATGAATCTATCAGACCCTCATTTATGAATAACAAACCCATTGCATCTATCCTTACTTTGATATCAAAGGATATTAGCTCGAATCTCCTATCGTATGTTCTCCTATCTGGTAACCTATCCAACCCACTTGTCTTCATCACCTTCCTATTGTACGGCATATCCATACAGAAATACTAATGCAAAACGTTGTTACTGGGAATACTTACACAAACTCTAACGACGAAGCACCTCAGCATTGCTGTTGGAGAATAGTAGAATGGTCTACCTCTTTTCCTATTAGGTTTTCGCCAACGAATTACACCAATCAAAAATAATATACGAAGAAGTGATGGGGTCTGAGTTAAACGCATCAATAATTGGAACTGAAATCTGATCTTATCGTTTTGGGCTACTCAATTACGCCCAAGCCTCATATATCTATCAACCAAAGATCTTTCGTAAAAGATCATAAGCCTTTGCAGCAACACTTTCATCCACAACCAATAATATCTCATCATGGCCGAATAATGCATCTCGCAAAGTAACTCCATTTCTATATAATACATCTGAAATTAAAGAAACAACCTCGGGTTTATCATCTGCTTCAATAGGTAACTTTATAGATATCTTAGCAAAGCCTTCACGAATATCAACATCAAATCTATTGGCCATATCTGCAAACAATTTTCTAACACCTTCCACATCATCAGCAAATATTCTCATAAAACTTTCTGACTGAACCAGACGAAATTGAGGATCAAAATCAAACAACTTATGAAGTATATCCGAGACATAATCGTCAAATCTATTGATAGGATGAAAACCAACATTTATTATTCCTCCTGTAAGCGACATTCTAGCGGCCTTAAGAACTTCCGATCTTTCTTCTCTGCTTTGCATTTTTTCCATAGAATCAACATACCTCTTGATAGCTACAACTATTGTGTTAAGATTAACGGCATCACCGACAAGATTTTCAACCTCTGGCCTTATTCTTGCAGCAAGTGCCGTATAATTTATCAATCCCATTTTTAGGCATAGGTAAACTGGCTGGTTTCCAGTGATTATACTCCGTATCGCATCTGGTACGGATGGCCTATCCCAGTTTTGCATATTATTAACACCAAGTAATCTATATTATGTTTCATGCTATTTAATATTACTATATGTAAGATAACTATATATAATGTAATATCTATTACAATAGTAAGGTGAATTTCATATGTGGAGAAAACCAATAAGCGCAAGTTCCAGGAGCATTTTCGAAGAAATGGATCGAGAGTTCAGGGAAGCGGAAGATATGGTAAACAGATTGTTCAGGACTGTGCATGAGACTAACCTTGCAGAAATTGACAGTTTCCCCTATTACTATGGTTATCAAGTAATAGTAGGATCAGACGGAAGACCTCAGATAAGGGAATTTGGTAATGTACGACCATCTGCAAAAGGTCTTGTGGAGCAGGGAGAAGTTAGAGAACCTCTAGTAGATACTATCCTAGATGAGAAGGAGAATCTGTTAAAAGTTACTGCAGAAATGCCCGGCATTTCAAAGGAAGACATAGATGTGAAAGTGGCAGAGAACTACGTCACGATCCATGCAGAAAAGGGTGGTAAAAAATACCATACTGATGTACCCGTTAATGTGAAATTGTATGACAGTTCTGCAAAGGCGACATACACGAATGGAATACTTGAGCTGAAGATAAAGCTGAAGGAACCCCTGAAACCAAAGGGGACAGCAGTGAAGATTGAATAAATCTCCAACAAATATTTTTTATTAATTTTGAAAGGTGAATTAAATGGAAAAAAAATATCACTTAAAGTAACAGAAACACAACCCAAGTTCGTAGGCCGGGGAATTGCTATTGTTGATCCTAAAATTATGACAGAGCTAAGGTTGACTACTGGTGCCGTTATAGAAATATCTAGCAAAACTAGGAAAAGTTTTGCTTTGCTCTGGTCTGGTCAGCCAGAAGACTATGGCAAAGGGCTTATCAGATTAGATGGTAATATAAGAAATAACATAAACGTTGGCATGGATGACAAGGTAACTATAACCAAAGTGACACCTGTGCGTGCTGAACAGATAGTTTTAGCACCAACCGAAGAGTTGAATATTGTAGGATTGGAGGAATATCTTCCTGGTTTACTTGAGGGTCGAGTGTTCACAAAAGGAGATATTATTCCAATAAATATTATGGGTAAGAAGATAGATCTTCTAGTAAACGGTACTTCACCGGTAATCCCTGCATTAATCCTTGATGAAGGTACAAAATTCGTTCTCAGTTCTGTCTCTAAGACCATAAAGAAAGGAGTTCCAAGAATTATCTATGAAGATATAGGAGGGTTACGAAGTGAGGTTCAAAAAGTCCGTGAAATGATCGAACTTCCCTTAAGACATCCAGAAATTTTTGAACAGGTCGGAATTCAAGCACCAAAGGGGGTATTGCTATATGGTCCACCAGGCACAGGTAAGACGTTGCTAGCTAGAGCAGTGGCAACTGAAACTAATGCTAATTTTTACTCAATAAACGGACCAGAGATCATGAGCAAGTTCTATGGAGAGAGCGAAGAACGTCTCCGGGAAATATTCAAACAAGGTCAGGAAACTGCCCCCGGTATAATCTTCATTGATGAAATAGATTCCATTGCACCGAAGAGAGACGAAGTCTCAGGAGAAGTTGAAAAGAGAATTGTTTCTCAACTCCTCTCATTAATGGATGGTTTGGAAGCAAGAGGCAAATTAGTCGTCATAGGTGCCACTAATAGACCTAACGCTATTGATCCTGCTCTACGAAGACCAGGAAGATTTGATAGAGAAATGGAAATAGGAATTCCGGATCAGGAAGGCCGGCATGAAATCTTACAGATTCACGCAAGAGGAATGCCATTTAGTGAAGATGTTAAATTGCTTGAAATAGCAAGGATTACACATGGTTTTGTAGGTAGCGACCTAGAAGCTCTAGTCAAAGAAGCTGCTATGTTGGCTATAAGGGAGGTCTTACCAGAAATTAATCTAGAAGAAACCACAATACCTACAGATGTACTTAAGAAGATAACAGTGAATACAAAACATTTTGATAACGCACTAAAAGATGTTGAGCCCTCAGCAATGCGCGAAGTTCTTGTTCAGATACCTGATTTGAAATGGGAAGATATAGGAGGATTAGGAAATGTTAAGCAGGAAATGATTGAGGCCGTAGAATGGCCCTTAAAACATAAGGATTTATTCAATACAGCCGACGTACAAGCCCCAAAAGGCATACTATTGCATGGTCCACCCGGGACAGGTAAAACATTGATTGCAAAAGCAGCTGCTAACGAAAGTGAAGCTAACTTCATCAGCATAAAAGGTCCAGAATTGTTATCAAAGTGGGTAGGCGAATCCGAAAAAGGAGTTAGAGAGGTATTCAGGAAAGCCAGACAAGCTGCACCGTGTATAGTATTCTTCGATGAAATTGATGCAATAGCACCCAAACGAGCATCTGGTGGGGGTGACTCGCATGTAACAGAGCGTGTTATCAGCCAAATATTGACAGAACTTGACGGTCTTGAGGAGTTGAAGGGTGTAGTGATGATCGGTGCAACAAATAGACCGGACATAATCGACGCAGCATTGTTAAGACCAGGAAGATTTGATAGGATACTCCAAGTTCCTCCTCCGGACAAACAGGCTAGGTTAGAAATTTTCAGAATTCACACTAGAAAGAAACCTCTTAGTAAGGACATTAGTCTCGACAAACTCTCCAATCTTACTGATGGGTTAACTGGAGCTGATATAGCTTCCATATGCAACATTGCTGCAATACACGCAATTAGAGAATATATTTCCCTCCATAAAGAGAAGGCTGACGAGAAAGCCAAAGAATTGTCAATAACGATGTTAAACTTTGAATATGCAATACAAAATATTAAACGCAGACACGAAAATGTCATTTCAAAGTGAAGTAAATCATGGAAGAAATTAATTTTAGAAGTATGAAGAACTACATGAAAATGGTGAATGAAAGAACTTCAGGGAAAATAGGGATATAGTAAAGGAATTCTGTCGCGGTAAATATATTTTCGCTATAAAGAAAATCTTGACTCTCTCTTAATATGAACTATTGAGTGGTTTATTTTTGGTAAACTCAAAAAGAAGATTCTGCACATAATTTTCATATATTATACTTATCTACAAGATCCGTTATGGAGACGACTAGGCCGAATTTCTTGTTAGTTAGTATCGAGGACTACACCGATGAAGCTTAGGAAAAAGATAAACATTTGGTTTATAAAATCAGCAATCACTATAGCTATCTGTTGAGAAAATTTGCTGTCTTTTCATCCTTGTTTATCGCCTTTTCATACCATATTCCTAATCAAATCTGATTATGTTATACCTGACTGAAACACCAGAATCAATAGTTAAATTGAATGGGTCCCTAACTCCATTAGGTCTTTTTAGTATAATTTCATTTCCCGAGCGTAAATCTTTACAAGGAAACAAACCTACTTTTGTAAATAAATAATCTCTGTTAAGGAGGCTCTGTAGAAACCATACCAAAAATACAGTTAATCTATGCATGTTGTAGGCAATTACTCTGAAGAACAGCTCCCTGTTCTGCATTCTAACAGATCTTGATAGTATATACTCACCAAACATTCTCTTTACCACAGACAGTATGGTTTCGTTCTTGTTACTCTGACAGTAAAGTTCCTTGTAGAATCTCCTCTCCATCTGCTTCCTGTATCTTCCATGCGTTCTCCATACTGGTACATCTCCATATCTAGCAGGGACTGCTCACAGCACCTAGATACTCTCTAACAAATTCGTGATTTGCTTCGCTATCATAGCCTTTATCAGCTACAACTATAGACAATGGCATTATACTTGATGCCCTTTGCAGCAATGGTGTGAAATCTATAGTATCGTGTCTTGGCCCTCTTCTTATCTTCAAAGAACATGCCAGCTGCTCTCTCACTTCAGCACCTATAGACAGCTTGATGTAACGCTTCCTTATTCCTGCTACATCAGTATAATATGATGAAGCGTTACTGGATTTGAATCCAGACGCATCTATTCCCACAAACATCTTCCTTACCTTCGTAAGAAGGATGAATGAACTGATTATCCTGTACAGAAGCATGTCATTCATCCTTGAAGCAAACTTCTGCAGTGTTGTATAATCAACTCATCTCAAAACTAACCATTTAGACAATTTTTAGCGGCCATTTAGATCTATGAATAGCGACATCTAAAATTATTTTATGAAATTCCAAGAATTATCAGACAAACAGTGGAGTATGATGGAATCACACATACCACCACATGCAAAAACTGGCAGGCCTAGGGATGATGATAGAAAAATCATTAACGGAATAATCCATGTTCTAACTACTGGATGCCGATGGGACGATATGCCAAAAAGATATGGTGATGATTCTACTGCAAACAGAAGGTTAAACAAATGGCAACAAAAAGGAATCTGGAAAAAGATTCTATCACGTACTATTCACTCAGCACATAAATCTGGCAAAATTAATCTGCAAAAAATATCAGTTGACTCTTCATCCATTCCTGATAAAAAAGGGGCAATGTAACTGGATATAATGGATTCAAGAGAATAACAGGTACAAAAATACATGCCGCAGTAGAGGGTAACGGATTTCCAATATCCATACTGCTGAGTCCGGCAAATGAACATGACAGTACAAAATGCATGGATGTTACAGGATCAATTTCAGACTATCTTGATGATGATTCAATACAACAGATAGAACCAGTTTATGCAGACAAAATGATGCAAAATACATCAGAATGTATTTGTGGTTGTGGGATAGAAATATTGCATGTTGCATCCCATACAAAATAAATTCCAAGTTCATCTTGCAAAATAATGATTGCAAACATTACAACAAGACAAGATTTGTAGTTGAGAGATTCTTTGCATGGCTCAAGAATGGATTTCACAGAACAAGAATCAGGTATGAAAGAACGGCAGAAAACTATCTGGCATTTGTTAATCTTGCATCATTTTTGATGTATTGTAGGGTTTTGAGATGAGTTGCGGAGCGTGGCACTTCATTCTTCTTCATGCTAGATTTGTGCCATACATGTCCCTTTGCTTTCAACAATGAACTGTCAACGGATACTATGGCTGGGTCTACCAACCCATCTTTTATGAAGAGCATACCCATAACATCTATCCTTGATCTTATGTCAATTGATATGGTCTTGAACCTTCTGTCGAATGTTCTTCTGTCTGGCAACCTATCAAGACCACATGCCTTCATTACCTTCCTGTTGTATGGCATGTCTATCAAAAAGTTTCATGCAAAGCATTGTTGCTTGGTATTCTTATCCATACTCTAACGATGAAGCATCTCACCATAACTGTAGGAGAATAGTAGAATGGTCTACCCTTTTCCTATTAGGTTTTGACTAGAATCACGTCAATCAAAAATAATATACGAAGGAGTATCGAGTATGAGCTAAACATATCAACAATAAAAACTAGAACCTGATCTTATCGTTTCGAACTAAATTACGCCTAAGCCTCAGTTATTATACTCTTCCTAATTTTGTGAGATAATCTTTATACGCTTTCATATATGATTTCTTGTTTCCTATATCAATAAAACCTCTATTGATCACATGGCCGTAGATCCTCTCGTTAGCTTTTAATGCATCAATAAATGCCTTATCCATACTACTGGCAGATTTTGTCTTTATGTATTGTAAAAATTGTGGTTCCATGGCATAGCATCCAATATTGATTAGCCCTTTGAATTCAGGCTTCTCTTTCCAAGACTTTACCCTTCTTGAACCATTTAATTCGATGAAACCATACTTCAACTTTTCACTATATTTAACTAGTGTCATTGTTACCAATGCTTTCTTTGATTTATGTCCTTTTGCCAGTTTACGCAGATCAAATTCATATATAGAATCTCCATATATACAGAGAAAAGGGTCATGTATGAATTTTTCAGCACTTTTGAGCTGACCCGCAGTACCTAATGGTCTTTCTGATCTGGCATACTCAATTCTAACATCAAACTTGGTGCCGTCAGCAAAATAATTTTCAATTGTGTTCCCTAGGTAACTTACGCAAATCACTATGTCTTTCATATTGTTCCTTCTTATCCATGTAATAATATGTTCAAGTAATGGTTTGTTGCCCAATGGAAGCATAGGTTTTGGCATGAAAAATGTGTACGGTTGTAGTCTGGTGCCCAAGCCACCAGCAAGTATAACTGTTTTCATAAGCAAGATAAAGTTTAGAAGTATTTAAGATATAATGATAACTCATTCAGTTTTTCATTCAGTTATTGAGCTTTTGTAAAATAGAAATAACCCTCTTGTATACTTCGAAAGGATTTTTACCAAACAGGAGCATCATAGGTTCCTTGCCCCAATCGCCTCGATGGTATATAACATCTGGTATTAATTTTAATTTCATCACAGCCTGTTCTATACCCCATTGTATACTCATACCCTCCATAGATTTCAATTCTACTGGTTCGTTCATTCTATCATAATTTGATATTTTCAATCTCAAATTTTTACATATGGAAATCACTTGTTCATCATACTTTATATTAATAGCAGACCGAATTGATTTATCATATTGCATAATTGCAAGTACCGCTGAAGCCACATGTTTGGATGCGCCAAAACCAACACCACTTGCGGCCTTTGCTTTTTTACCAATCTTTACTATCCTCCCTCTTACGGCAGCCACATCATCAACGGACTTTGCATTCACTTTTGCATATACTATATTGCTTTGCGTTTCAGGTATTAATGTGCCAATACAATCAGTATCCTCAATCATGGAAACTATTCTGTACATCTCTGCAAGCAACTTATTCGTAGGTATTACCAATTCAAGGCTGGGAATGCTAGACCCTTTTCCTATTCTTGATGAGGTCATTATGGCACATCTAACAAATTCGTTAGCTCTCTTGGTTGCATCAACGATATTCTTTCCCTTGGCCATTTCTGCTGTTAAAGCTGCTGAAAAGTTACATCCAGCACCATGCAAATTTTCTGTCTTGATTCTCTCATTAGTAAATTCGAAATATCTTTTTCTATGGTAAAGGACATCCGTAGAATACTTGGCTCGAATATGTCCACCTTTCACGATTACATTTTTTGCTCCTAGTGAGGAAATCCTCTCCGCTGCGATTTTAGCATCATCTACGTCATAGATCTTTACATTGGAGATTCTCTCCGCTTCCATGCGGTTAGGTGTTAAAACATCAACAATGGGAACAAGTCTCTTGATAAATGTTGGATACGCATCATTTTTTAGTAATACTTTACCGGTGCCCGCTCTGAATATAGGATCAAGTATTAAAGGAATATTTACATCTTTTAACTCTCTTATTATGCTAGTTATGATCTCCTTGCTATAAACCATCCCTATCTTAATTGCATCTATATCTATATCCTTTAACACACTACGGATCTGCGCCATTACCATCTCAGAATCTACTGCTCTAATCATGAATATACTCTTGGTGTTCTGGGCAGTAACTGCTGTGATAGCACTGGCACCATAGACTTTGAGCATCGAAAATATTCGGAGATCTGCCTGTATGCCTGCGCCAGAACTTGTATCCGAACCTGCTATAGTAAGGGCTTTCGTCATTTATATGATTAAAAAGCAATAATTGCTATTTGTAGTTAGTCCTTACACAATATTCACAAAGGTTGTAGCCTCAGCAAATACCCTTGGATCCAAAAATCCTGACTTTGGGTAATTTTAGACCCATGCATTTTTATATTTTCCAATTCATACTATATTTTGTGATTTAATGGGCACACAAATGAGCAGTGCGCGAAGGGGAATAGCGACAGAAGAGATGAAAATGATAGCTGGAGCTGAGGAAATGGATCTGAATATTTTATTATCTAGAATAGCAAATGGTTCGATCATTATTCCAAGGAATAACATTAGGAAGGATCAGATCAAGGTTGTCGGGATAGGCACGGGTTTAACGACAAAGGTAAATGTGAATATAGGAACATCAACTTCAAAGGTAAACCTTGGAGCAGAGATCGAAAAAGCTAAGGTGGCTGTAAAGCATGGTGCGGATACTATAATGGATCTAAGCGACGGTGGAGACTTGGACCTAATAAGACAGACCTTGCTCAAGGAGGCGCCTATACAGTTTGGTTATGTACCTGTATATCAGGCCTATTCCCATGCCGTGAAGATGCATAAGAACCCACTATCCATGGATGAGGATGATTATCTTAATGCATTTGAAAAATGTGTTAGAGATGGAGTAGATTACACCACAATACATTCTGGCATAACTTACGAAATTGCGCAACGGATAATGAAGGTGAAACGCCACGCTGGTATAGTTAGCAAGGGTGGAACAATAACCGCAGCATGGATGTTGAAATATGGTAAGGAAAACCCCTACTATAAGCATTTTGACTATCTTTGTGATATAGCTAGACAATATGATGTAACGTTCAGCTTAGGTGATGCATTGAGACCTGGTTCTATTCTTGATTCCCATGATGAGCTTCAAATTGCGGAAATGATCAATGTTGGAAGACTTGCAAAGAGGGCACGTGAGAAAGATGTACAAGTCATGATAGAGGGACCTGGACACGTCCCATTGAACGAAATTGCTGCAAACGTACGACTAGCTAAATCAATGATTGGTGAAGTACCTTACTATGTACTAGGACCTTTAGTGACTGATGTAGCAGCAGGTTATGATCATATAGCTAGTGCTATAGGAGCTGCTATATCTGCAGCAGAAGGTGTAGACCTACTTTGTTATCTTACACCATCAGAACACCTTGGATTGCCTACAGTTGAAGAAGTTAAGGAAGGTTTGATTGCATACAGAATAGCCGCACATGCTGGCGATCTTGTGAAGTTGAGAGAGAGAGCTATAAAATGGGATCGAGAAATGACAGATGCCAGACGAACTCTAAATTGGCAAAAACAGATCTCGCTTGCAATAGATCCAGAAAAAGCTGCTATGATCCACAATAGGGAAGGACAGCATGAAGGAAATAATGTACCCTGCACTATGTGTGGTTCTGCATGTGTATATATCATGTTACCTCAACAAAGAGAGTATAAAGAGCAATAGCAATGATTACCATTTAATGTACAATTTCCATTCTTTTGTATTCTTTTACGCTTGTTAATATTGATAGAGGATTTCCCTTCGATATAAAAAGAATTCATGATAGAGATATAAAAGAGCATAATGCAGTGAGAATAAATGTCAGGTAATATGATAGGGGAACGTTTCACTGCTGTAAGCTTTGGTGAAAGCCATGGAAAATGTGTGGGTGTTATTGTAGATGGTTGTCCTGCGGGCTTGCCTATTAATGATGTGGATATACAGAAGAAACTTGACCTCAGAAAACCAGGTCAATCGGTAGTTACGACACAAAGAAAAGAGGAGGATCAAGTTGAGATACTTTCTGGTATATTCAATGGAAATACTACAGGTGCTCCTATTTGTATGCTAATATGGAATAAAGATCCTGATTCTAGACCATACGATCAAATAAGAAACATGCCTAGGCCAGGACATGCAGATTATCCTGCGATGGTGAGGTATGGAGGCTTTAATGATTATAGAGGGGGAGGACGATTTTCTGGAAGGATAACCGCAACGTTTGTAATGGCGGGGGCTATTGCTGAGAAATTATTGCAACAATTACTGGGAATAGAAGTTCTTGCGTATACTTTGGAAATAGGTGGTATAAGAGTTGATAACTTGTCAATAGATGATATTAGAAAACTACGTTATACAAATGAGGTTCGATGTCCCAATCCAATAGTAGCGGAGAAGATGAAGGAGGCAATAGTAAAATCAAAAAGGGAGGGAGATTCGTTAGGGGGAGTAGTAGAATGTATAGCCCTGAACCTACCAACTGGTCTTGGTGAACCAGTTTTTGGTGCTCTAGAATCTGATCTTAGCAAAGCATTATTCGGAATACCAGCAGTTAAAGGTGTTGAATTTGGTTCAGGATTCGAAGGTGCGAAAAAAAGAGGTTCTCAAAATAATGATACCTACAAAATTGAGAATGATAAGATCGTGACTGTGTCAAATAACTCTGGAGGAATACTTGGAGGATTATCGAACGGCATGCCTGTTCTAATGAGAATTGCATTTAAACCTGCTTCATCAATCGCGAAGAAACAACAATCGGTTGATATACAGAGAATGGAGCAGATAGAAATGACGGTACCTGGAAGGCACGATCCCTGTGTGGTTCCAAGAGCAAGCCCAGTCGTCGAAGCTATTGTGGCGATTATCCTCACAGATCATGCTATTAGATATGGACTAATTCCCCCTGTACTCAAGAGGTAATTTTCATGGATGAGCTCGAGAGGCTTAGGGGAGAGATGAAGGAAGTAACTGCAGACATTATGAGACATGTTAGGAAGAGAATGGAAATTGCCAATCAAATTGGTAATATAAAAAAAGAAATGGATCTGGAAATTGTTAACGAAAAGACAGAGGATGAATTACGTGGATCAATCACTGAGTTATGCTCAGAGATAGGACTTGAGAACGATATCGGGATAAGATTGCTGAACGTCTTGCTTAATGAATCAGAAAGAGTTCAGCTAAAACAAACACCTACAGCCATATTTGCTAAAGCAAAAAAACTTGAAAGTGAAGGCAGGAAGATAATACATTTAGAGGTGGGTGAACCAGATTTTGTGCCTCCTGCAACTGTCAAGGATGCATTAATGGACGCAATGGAAAAAGGGCATTACCATTATACGGAACCTAGCGGGGTGCAAAAACTTAGGTGTGAATTAGCAAGTTCCTTGGCCAACAAGTTTAATTCCTCAGTTCGGAAAGAGCAATTAATAGTCACAGTAGGTGGAAGGTTTGCAGTTTTCCTTGCAATATCCTCATTAGTAAAACCAGGGAATGAAATCGTTATAATAGAACCATATTGGCCTGCTTACAGGGAATGTGCAAATATTGTAAATGCAAAGTTAAGAGTTTTACACACAACTCTTGAAGATCATTGGATGCCAAATATAAGGAAGCTTGAAAACATGGTGAACAAGAATACAAGAATGCTGATAATAAATTATCCTAATAATCCAACTGGTAAGGTACTTGATCATAAAAATCTAGAAAAAATAGTGAGCATAGCAAAGGACAATAAAATTATCCTTATGAGTGATGAGGTGTATGCGGATTATTCCTCTAATAAATTCTCCAGCATTCTAAACCATAATTATGATAACAGCATTTTGGTCTCATCATTTTCAAAGGGGCCAGCGATGACTGGTTTCAGGGTTGGTTATGCAGTAGCTAACAAAGATATAATTGCTAGGATGGTGAAATTACAGGCTATTGCGCTTACAAGCGTAGCAGAGCCAATGCAGTTAGCTGCATTAAGTGTTCTACAAAGCAACAATATAAAGGAAAATGCCAAAGCAATGAAGAGACGTTTATCTTTAATTTCAAATAGACTGAAAAATATGCCGGTTTCCTTCCAGCAGCCCGAAGGTGCGATGTATGTATTTGCTAGAGTTGATCTTGATGGATTTAATGCAGATCGATTTACTGAGAAGATTCTAGATCGGGGACTCGCCTTGACACCTGGAACTGGCTTTGGAAATTATCCCGATTTTTTGAGAATTTCCGCTGGACAGTCTGAAGATGTGATAGAAGAAGGATTAGATATTCTAGAGCAGGAACTTCGGTGTAAACATTATAATTAAAAAGGATTGATAATGGATAGCTAATATGCGTATTACAGTCATAGGGGCAGCAGGAAAGATGGGTTCTTGGTTTACAAAGTATTTCGTTAAACACAAGCATAAGGTGTTTGTGTATGATACCGATAATCAATCTTTGAAGAAACTAAAGAGATTGGGAGTCAATATTGTTGACAATTTGAAATTTGTCCTGATGAATTCAGACATTGTAATTGTATGTGTGCCTATGAATTCGATGAAGCGTGTATTACTCCACGTATCAAAATATATGATGATCGGTGCTACTCTGATTGAGATTTCTTCTATAAAGCACGAAGCCCATAAAATTTTGTCTGAGGTTGTCCGAATGTATAAGCTGAAGCCTTTATGTGTTCATCCCTTGTTTGGGCCTGGTGCAGAAGATATTAATGAAATGAAGATCGCATTGATTCCGGTCTTCGATGTACATACAGAGTTAAGAAATGCTAAAAAATTACTACATGGTGCATCATTAGTAATAGTAGATGTTAAAGATCATGATAAGATAATAGCAGTAGTGCTAGGACTTACACATTTGAACAATGCCATATTTGCGAAGATAATCTCTGATGAAAAAGAATTTGATAGATTAAAGGAGATTGGGGGTTCAACTTACAGGATGCAATCCCTTGTTAGTGAAAGCATAATGAATGATCACCCTGAACTGTTCAAATCCTTACTGATGTCAAATTCAAATATGAAACACTATGCAAGGACTCTTCTTGAAACTACCCAACAATTTTGTAAATATATTCTGGATGAGAATCCTAGAGGACTTTCTAAGACATATCAAAAAATACAAGATAGACTTTCTAAACAGGCTAACCTAGAAAAATCATATCAAAAAATGTATGAAATACTTAAGATGTTCAGGGAATCATGAAAAAAAATTGTAACATCATTCTTAATACATGAACATTATCTACTCCAGAGGAGAAGAACAAATTGGTTTCTCATAAGTTACAATTTTTTGATATTTGCACCTAATTTTTGCAAGTCGTTTACGAAGTTTGGATATGAAACATCTACTGATTCAAGACCATCTATGATACATTTTTCTGTTAACAAGGACGCAACACTGAATGCCATGAACAATCTGTGATCGTTGTAAGCTGTTAGTCTTGCGTTTCTCAATTTGTTTGAAACCCGTATACTCATACCATCTTCAAATTCTTCTACTTCTGCACCAAGCTTCTTGATCTCCCGAGATACGTTCGATATTCTGTCTGTTTCCTTGACCCTTGCATGCGCAACTCCACAAATAGTTACCTTTTTCTGTGCTTTCAATGCCAAGATTGATACAACTGGCAGCAGATCAGGGCTGTCATGTAAATTGAATAGACCTCCCTCAAGCCTTCCTGACTCTTCTACTCTAATAATGCCCTTAGCTTTGTCCATCTTTATGTTAACACCCATAGCGTGCAAGATATCTACGATCTTTACATCTGCTTGTGGCAATTCAAAGTTCAAACCACCAACAGTGACTTCGCCAACCAGTGCACCTGCAGCAAGCAAAATAGCAGCAGTTGAAAAATCACTTGGTACAACAAATTTTGCTGGTTTGTATTCCTGGCATCTTATTTCATAATCGCTATACTGTCTGTTTTTTACCTCCACACCAAATCGCTTCATTGTTGCTACTGTAGCATCTATGTATGGTCTTGATACTTGTTTTCCTTTAACAGATATCGTAACATCTTTATTTGCATAAATGGAAGAGATCAGTAAGGACGAGATAAACTGACTGGATACATTACCATAAATTTCTGTATGACCGCCTTTTATACCACCTCCATTCACAACAACAGGAGGCATACCATCTACAGAATTTGAATCTACACCAAGATCCTTTAGTGCATCTAATAATGGTTGCATTGGTCTCTTTCGTAAACTTTCATCACCAGTCAAGATTGTTCTTCCAAGTTCCACTAGCGTTGACATAGAAATCAAGAATCTTATAGTTGTGCCTGAATTTTCAGCATTTATTTCCCTGTTGGCTGAATTGAATTTATTCTTACCAAAAACCTTGATTATTCCATTGGATTGCGAAAGATTGGATCCCAGTATTTTGCATCCATTTATTGTTGCTAGTGTGTCTCTAGCCAATAGTGTGTTTATTAAAGTTGATTCTCCTCTCGCAAGCGACGCAATTGCGATTGCTCTATGTGTATAACTCTTGCTAGCAGAACAAGTTATAGTTCCACCAATTTTGGATTGCTTTACCTCAATACTAACCAATTACCTTCGCCCTTTCATTATTTATTTTAGTAACCAATACTTTGCCAGTATAAGCTTGCCAACACTTAACGATATCATCAAGATGCCATTCATACGCTACTGCTGCCAGAGCTGGCCCATTACCGCTTACACTCGCAGCAAGAGCACCATTCTCAACAGCTTCCTTTATTGGTTCGTACGGCATTGTTAATCCAGCCGAAACCAGTATTCCGTTAAGCATCATCGCTTCCCAATATTTTGCATTTTTTGCGAGATAAAATGCTTCATCAAAAAATCTAGATAACATCCGTAATCGCAACGGATCATTCCTCTTAGCTTTCTGTGGGAGGAGAATTATAGCATAAAGATCATTCGGCGCTTCTTCAATTCTTATCAATTGTCTATTTATATTATTAGTGACTGCAAAACCACCAAAGTATGATGCACAAGCATCATCGAATGCCCCAGTTATGGTAACCTTTGCATCGAAAGACGCATCAACAGCGGTATTAACAGCTTCAAGATCGCCTGAATTACCTCTTACAAGTTTTAAACACGCTAATGAAATTGCATTTGATACGGCGCTTGAGCTTTTAAGTCCATAACCTATAGGGATTTCAGAATTTATGCTCACCATTACGCGATATTGTTCCAACATTTGCTGTGGAACAGCTCTATTTACAACAGCTTTTACCAATTTGTCATCCCTGAACTCTCCTTTTGGCTCGAATGTTATACCAGTGCCACCCAGAAATTCAACTGAAGCATTTGCTTCAAGTGATATTCCCAAGGAGCAACCATTCCCGTTTGCTATAGCATTCACAATTGATATAGCACCATGTAGGGTAGCATTAGCTGATTTCATAATCCATCAACCCATGAAGATTTTGTGATATATTTAATCACGACTGTCAAATTAGGAACCATAAATTAGTTCTTCTCTTTTACATTTAATAAATTATCCAAATAAATTATCCAAATAAATTATCCAACCAATGTTTTCTTCATCACATTGCGAGGAGCCTCCATTTGTTCCCATATTTCAAATGATTTTACACCTTGTTCCAATAACATCTCATAACCGTGGATAACAGTAGCTCCAACTTCTTCAGCATTTCTAATCAAGGCTGTTTCTATTGGTCTGTATACGAGGTCATACACTATACTCTCACTGCTCAAATATTCAGCTGTAATTATACTCGCTTCTCGATTCATACCAATGGGTGTAGCATTAACTATAAGATCCGCTTTGGGTGAGTATTTCTCTACGTCCTTTAATAATATCATTTCACACTTAACATTCGATCCTTTACAAATATCGTTCAATATCTTCAATTTTACTAAACACCTACTTGCAATTACAATTTCCTTTATATGTTCATCCATAAGTGCAGTCACTACTGCTCTCGCAGCGCCACCAGCACCAATCAACAATACAGTCTTGCCATCCAGATCAATCTTTCTACGCTTTATAGGTTCGATGAATCCTTGAATGTCAGTATTATACCCTACAAACCTCTCTTTTTCGTTATTTACTGTATTTACTGCACCTGTCTTTTTACTTGTTTCATCAAGTTCGTCAAGCAATGGTATTATGTCAACTTTGTGAGGCATTGTAACATTGAACCCTGCCACACTTACTTTCCTTAACGATAATAATCCAGCATCTAATTCGTTCCTTGCAATCCTAAAAGCAAAATAGACACAATTTAAGTTCAAGGCTTTAAAAGCAGCATTATGCATTGCTGGTGAAAGCGAATGAGTTATGGGATCACCGACAATACAATAGGTTCTGAAGCCTTCATTTGTTGACATTTGTCTCACTATCGTACGCTATCATTTATGACGTTAAGGATGTCATTGAAATCTTGTCTGTTCTTCCATTTGTCATAATTATTTAACTCTGACTTTTCATGATCAAGTCTTTCAAATATTGTTTGCATTTGCTTTATAGTCAACTGTCCCGGCGCTAATGCCTCCTCAAGACTTGCATAAGTGAATCTTGAACCCGCATAAGTACATAGCACTCTTGAAAGTATACCATATTCACCCATGCAAAATGCTATTAAATTTATATTCGATATCCTTGCATTCTCATATAGTTTCAATACTGAAATACTGTCTTCCAAGCTCTTTGCCATACAAACGATCTTTATGTTATTGCTGTACTCTTTCATCTTTTCTGACATACTTATAAGGTGGTCTTTAGTTGGTGTTTCCTCAAAGTCATGCCATGATACCAAAATATCACAATTTAGCGCCATGATTTGATCTAACAAATATTCATTCTCTTTCATGGTTTGATATTCAATATCTAATAACATAGGTCTAAAAGCTGCTAATCGCCCTAGTATTTTTAACCTATCTTGCTCTGCACCACGATAATTTCCTCCTTCATTTTGTGCTCTACAAGTAAAAACAGCTTGGTCTTTGTAATCTAGAACAACAGCCAGAGCATCATTCAATGTTGAGTTATCAAGAAAGTCGAATCTGATTTCAAAATAATTTGCGCTGCTATTAAGAGAATCATCGAACATGATTCCTAGTTTATTGATGTCGCTAGTACCTATTGTAGTACATATCTTGTTGTTACCCACATCTATAGATCAATTTTATGGATTAAATGTTTATTGCTAAAAAATCATGAAATTCAACACTAATTTAGAACGGGTCTAAAATCCTATCTATGTAGAAGAACTTATCTGTTATGGTTTCAGTAATTAGGAAATAATGATTCCAGAAGGAGTTTTGGACTCTAGTAAGACTTGGTATTAATGCCAACAAATCATATATGTAATCCATGGAAATTTGTTCATACCAATACCTCTAGATCGTACTGCTTGACAAGACAGTAGATGAACTATATTATTCGTAGTTATATTTGTCCTCCTTTGAGTCACACCAATCATCTACTAAACTGATTTATGCAAATACCGTACTTATTACACGTATCCGCGAATTAGGAAACTTCTTCTATAGCTCTAGTGTTCGCCATACATGATATATGTATACATAAATTAATCCGTTCTGCATTTAGAAAATCTAATCTCTTTCCTATAATGATGGTTAATCTTATCAGTTCAAATCCATTATCTACAATAATATCCGTTTAATGTATAATATTTCTTCTCATGAACGTTTGCTGCCGAAACATAAGTGGAAAGGAGTACATCATATATCATCCTGTGAGTTTCAATTATTATCTTAAAATGCATATTATAGTATCAAGGTATATTGGGTACAACATCGACTAATTATTATGGGTAGTTACGTGTATCTTGACGACGAAAACAAAGCAAGGGTTGTACGGCTCATACTTGCGAAGAGAACTGAAGATGCTTTTGAACTTCTTTCCACAATGTACAGAGTGGAAAAGCCTAAGTTACGAGTAGGTACTGTGAAGGGTCGTAGAAAAAATGTTTTGGCCGTATACATCAAAAAAAATAATACTATACTAGCTTTAAATTCAATAATAATGTTCAATCCTTTTATCATGCTCCACGAATTCTATCATCATTTGAGGTCTAATTCAGGGAAGCATAAAGGTACCGAGAAATATGCGGACGTCTTTGCCAAGGAATTTCTAAAAGCTTACGTTAGACATTTTTCTCGATACAAGCCATGATCATTTTTTTACATCGGGGGGAACCCTGATTACGTTCCTTCCAGGTTCGACCTCCTTAAACACAAGCGCATCAAATCTGTATATTATTGTATCCTCATAAAACCAGCAGTCTGGCAATGCACCAGCCTTGATACATGTTTCACACAGAAAGTGTTCTTCATCCCATCCATATTCAACTGGAACTTGTGGCAATAACAGACCAGAACCATAACGCCATTTCACTATCAATCCAGTATTACCAATTTTTATTTTCTCCTTGAACTGCCTGGGATCTTTTACCACAATCTATTGAGGCTGCGTTAGCACACTTATCTCAATTGTAATACTGTCAAGTTCTTCCTTTACAACTGGTTTGAACCTAGGATCGTTAGTAGCAGATGCTATTGCAGCATTTATTACAGCAACATGCAAGACGCTGTCTGCATTAGGAAAACTGATACATCATCTGAGTCTTTCTGGGTTGGTCTTAGCAGAATTAAGCGTTACAAATACCCCAGACTTCTCTTTATACTTCATTGCGATATGACCTTGGGTAGTTATTGTATTTTTTTCAACTAGATAATTTTCTATAGCATATCTTGCCAGTTTTACTAGTTCTGATCCATCCTCTTCCCTAAGATGCATTGTTTAACCTCTTTCTAACGGTGATTCCAAACTCTTGCAGCTTCCTAAAGTGGCCCCCACCCCAATATACCTTGTTACAATGGTGGCAGAAATAAAATCTTTCATGCATTTTGGTAACCTTGGCAGGAATAATTTTATTTGCAAAAGATTTATCACATTTATCTAATTCACTGTTACACAACGAACATCTAGACTTTTCAGGTAAGAACTCAACAGAAGAAATTCCAAAATTTCTTAATAGATGTACCATATCAGTTATGTCACTTGACCCATCTAATAACACACTAATAATACCTGTATTCATAACCCTCTTGAACAGCATTTTGTCACGTGTTATCAGAACTCTATTTTGTAGAGCAGTGATTTCTATAAGTTTCTCATCATCAACATCACTATAATAGAGAGTATCATACTCTAACAATCGCAATTTTCTTGCCAAGCTTCCAAGCATACCGTCGATGATAAAACTGACAAAATTCATCTCTGATCTTTAGCGGGAACATCTCCCCTACATTCTTCACAAATGAATGTTCCATCAACGTACTGTAAATACTCTGACCATTGATTGCATTCATCACAGTAACCAGACACAAGACTTGGCTTCCTGCCGAACTCTCCCCTCAATATATTAGCCTTTTCTGAAACAACATCGATAAGCTCGGGTGTCACTGCTATTACGTCAGATGAGGAGATCATTCCTACCAGTTTATTCTTGTAAGTAACTCCTAACCGTTTTATATTGTGCTTGCGCAATAGCCTCGCAGCTTCCAGTATCCTTTCTTCACTCCCTATTGTATGCAAGGGGTGCATTACATCTTTAGCAAGTACTTTGCTGGGCATTTGATCCTTTGCAACAGTCTTGGATACTATATCCCCGTCGCTTACAATTCCAACAGGTTTATCATCATCTAAAATCACTATGCCTCCCACACCAGCCTTGATCATTTCTTCAGCAATAACCTTCATATTATCACTTGGCGAAGCTGTTATTACCGGACTATTCATGATATCCTTCACCATTAATCTACTAGTAGCATGTGTTTCTCCTCTATCGCTCATAATCATGCTTATACGCTCTCGCTTTTAATCATTTTGATGAAGATCACTTTTATCACTTCGTGTGCAAAGATGATATCCAATCTCCTCTTGGTAGTACAAGATTATATCATAAAAATCAAACCCATTTTAGGTTTAGAAAATACATCTTTAGCAGGGTAAAGTCCGTTTTGAGCCTTATTACAGATCTGGTGATAAGGAATTACCTGATGCGAATAAAACATATAGCAGAGATTTTATTAATGGAATCTATTGTAATTCCATGAAGATTATTAATTTGATATCAGTTAATGATTTTCTTCTTTATTTCGTTTACCTTGTACCGCGGCTATACGAGAGGGTTTAAGATATTTTTGCTTACATGCACCAAATTTATACTCTTATGCCTACCAAAAGGAATTAAACAGAGTTTGCGTACAAAGAAGCGGGAAGGCTTTGGGTCCTATAGACAGGATTTTCTGGATGAGAATAGGTTTAGGCGTGTTAGCAGGCATAGCTGCCGGAGCACTTGGCTATCTTAGTTTCAATCCCCAGGCATTCAGAGGTATAGGAGTTGGGTTCATGGTCTATTTTGCTTCTTATATAATTGCGAGAGTCTACATTTCAACATATCTACTTCCAACGGAATACAGGAAGATGGTGACCACTGGTATGGCAGGATATGTATTTACGTTCATGATTGTATGGATTTTGTATAATACTTATACAGTTGGCTAATAGATAGATTAAATACAGTTTTCAGCAGTGGAAGTCTTAATTGTGGAACTTTAGAACACCAGGTATTCCTGACGAAATGTTTGAACGAGAAGAAAATGTTCCTATTACTAAAGAAGAGGTTAGGACAGTTACGATAAGCAAAGGAAGATTGAGTGCAGGCGCTATTGTGATAGATGTTGGATGCGGGAGTGGTAGTTTAACAGTAGAAGTCGCAAGGCAAATAACTCCGGAGGGCACAGTTTACGCAATAGATCAAGATGAAAATGCAATCAAATTAACTAAAAAAAATGTTGCAAAATTCAATGTTTCAAATACAAAGATCATTCATTCAAAGGCACAGGAGATAATTAGCAATATGCCTAGTGCAGATGTAATATTTGTCGGGGGAACTGGTGGTGACACTTTTGATATAATCAAGATGGCTTACGACAAATTAAAGAGCAGAGGAAGAATTGTGATCAATACAATACTAATTGAAACAATGTTTCATTCACTTGAAGCAATAAACCAATTGAATTTGGTAAATTTAGACCTGACACAAATAACAATAGCTAAAAGCAGAAAAGTTAAGAGTGGTACGATGATGTTGGCTAGAAATCCTGTTATAATAATAGCTGCAGAAAAAATATGATTACTGAGTTTAAATAAGGCAGTAAATTATGCTAACTCAATGAGTGGGAAGTTATTTTGCGTAGGATGTGGTCCAGGCGACCCTGAATTGCTAACACTAAAGGCTGTTAATATTATCAAATCAGCAGATACGATTTTTTGCCCAACCGCAAGGCCGGGAAGAGATAGTATGGCTTTGTCTATAGTGAAACCAATTTTAAGAGAAAGAAAAGATAATCCTGAAATAATTAATCTTGTATTTCCCATGGTCAAAGATAAAGCGACTCTACAGAAAACATGGAGGGACAATGCAGACCAGATAGCTCAGAAAAGTGATGGGGAAAGGAATTTAGTATATCTAACGGTGGGAGACCCTTCACTATACAGCACTTTTATCTACATTCACAAGGAATTGAAGGATAGATATCCGGCGATTAAAATAGAAGTGGTTCCAGGTGTTGCATCTATGTTCGCATTTGCATCCCAGGCTAAGATCAGTTTGGCAGAAGGCGAGGAAACATTAGCAATTCTTCCTGCATGTTACGATCTTAACAAGGTAAAGTCAACGGCCAGTTCATGTGATACTTTAATTTTCCTAAAGGATGGAAGGTATTTTACTAAAGTTATAGAAATGCTCAAGCAATCTGGGTTTTCTGATAATTCGCTAGTCGCGATTGCGCAGGAAGTATCCGTTGATGGTGAGATAGTGAAAGTATCGAAATTGAAAGATGTTATAAATGGAGAACCTGCTGAAAAATATTTTTCGATCTTGGTGGTAAAGCGTGAATAACTGTAAGGTATTTTTTGTTGGTGCAGGACCTGGAGATCCTGAACTAATTACGTTGAAAGCAAAAAAATTGATCGAAGCAGCAGAGATAATAGTGTATTCTGGATCTTTGCTCAACCCCAAACTATTAGATTATAATAAGAAAAGTATGGAATTGATTGATGCTGCAAAGATAGACAGAGAAAAAATATTCGAAATTCTAAGGAACAATGCAAAAAGAGGAAAGCTCACTATGAGGCTTCATGATGGTGACCCTGCCTTGTTCAGCGCTATTCGAGAACAAATTGACAAATTAGAAGAGGAGGGTATAGAATGTGAAGTTATTCCTGGAATAAGTGCGGTATTTGCAGCAGCCGCTAGGTTGAAACTTGAGCTTACGTTGCCAGGGATAACTCAAACAGTTATCATAACAAGGGCTGAATTGCGTACACCGGTTCCTACAAGAGAGAAGATTTCGGAATTGGCTAAGCATAAAACTACGATGGTATTCTACCTTAGTGTACATCTAATAGACCAATTGATCAAGGAGATGTTGATTGGAGGTTACGTGAAGGAGACTCCTGCTGCTGTAGTTTACAGAGCAAGCTGGGAGGATGAGCTCATAATAACTGGTACGCTTACAGATATAGCAAAGAAGGTGAAGAAAGCTAATGTGAGCAGGACCGCGGTTGTCATAGTTGGAGACGTAATAAAACCAAAAAGTTATAACTATTCGCAGGTTTACAATCCCTCATTTACTCATGGATTTAGAAAGGCTAAGAAGAACTAGGCTGTATGATTTTGTAGGATGAGTCTCAATAATAACTTCTACTTTACCCGTCAGACTCTGATTATAAGTTATCTTTCAACGCATCAATCAATAGATTCTGATTCTTGCTACCCAACACTTACCTAAGATATTAACAACTATCACACAACACCATCAAGAAGCAATATCTAGAATTAGCTGATAGGGAAAGAGGAATTTCCAGAAAAGAATAGATGGAAGGATATTAACAGGAAATATTGGTTATAACAAATAGGGTAAGACAAAAAAAGAGTATCATCTGCTAAATAATTTGACTAGAAAATATTGTGCATATAGCTAGCTAGGGCTAATGGAATACATACAAAACAAATACTTTTTTTTCTGCTCTATTCTTCTTTTCAAATCAAATTTTCTTTTTCTGAGAAACCTTTAAGGTATTTTTAAAGATCTAACAATAACAACTCTAGATACAGCAATTAACAACAAACATCTACAATTAAGGTAAATTATATTTTGGAAGATAGGCCTAAAGGGAGACAAGGAGTTAATATAATCTCTTATCAATAGCTAATTAAATGAGGTATGGACATAATTTCATAACAAAAATAACTTGATGCCTCTGATTGATTAACTTCTGAGCATGTGCTTCAATGCCCTTAATGGTCTTCCTGTTAGATGATTGTAGTACACCATTACCTGATACAACAATACAGATAACAATACAATGCTCCTTACCTTATCGAACCCTCTAACTGGCAATGGATCTATGGTAAATACATCCTTCATATGCTCTATCAATGGTTCAACGCTTATGCTCCTCCGAGAATATACATGCTGTCCAAATTCAGATTGATAGAACTGCAGCAATGCCAGTCTATTATTATCTGTAGTATGCTTGTACCTTTCCAATGGGAATACTGGATACCCTCTATACCTGCTGAAATCACATAACTTGTGATCATCATATCCTTCATCTCCTACAACATACCTTGCCATTCCTGTAGGCAATGAAGATGTGATGCTTTCATACATCATGTTATCAGTAATGTTAGCTGTTGTGAAATCAGCTGATAATGGAACTATCAACGAACCTGTGCTACATGCTAGATGCAGTTTGTATCCGAATACCCATCCCTTGGTTCTGCTGTAGCCCCATCGAGCATCTGTATCTATACCGGAGCGTGGTACTTCGTTCTTCTTCATGCTAGATTTGTGCCATACATGTCCCTTTGCTTTCAACAATGAACTGTCAACGGATACTATGAATGAGTCTACCACCCATCTTTTATGAAGAGCATACCCATAGCACCTATCCTTGATCTTATGTCAATTGATATGGCCTTGACCTTCTGTCGAATGTTCTTTTATCTGGAAACCTATCAAGACCACATGCCTTCATTACCTTCCTGTTGTATGGCATGTCTATCGAATAGTATTCATGCAAAGCATTGTTGCTTGGTATTCTTACCCATACTCTAACGATGAAGCATCTCATCATTACTATAGGAGAATAGTAGAATGGTCTACCCTTTTCCTATTAGGTTTTGACTAGAATCACGTCAATCAAAAATAATATACGAAGGAGTATCGAGTCTGAGCTAAACATATCAACAATAAAAACTAGAACCTGATCTTATCGTTTCGACCGGCTTAATTATGCCCAAGCCTCAATTAAATATTCTTTTGACGGGGCTCTGTAGAAACCATACCAAAAATACAGTTAATCTATGCATGTTGTAGGCAATTACTCTGAAGAACAGCTCCCTGTTCTGCATTCTAACAGATCTTGATAGTATATGCTCACCAAACATTCTCTTTACCACAGACAGTATGGTTTCGTTCTTGTTACTCTGACAGTAAAGTTCCTTGTAGAATCTCCTCTCCATCTGCTTCCTGTATCTTCCATGCGTTCTCCATACTGGTACATCTCCATATCTAGCAGGGACTGCTCACAGCACCTAGATACTCTCTAACAAATTCGTGATTTGCTTCGCTATCATAGCCTTTATCAGCTGCAACTATAGACAATAGCATTATACTTGATGCCCTTTGCAGCAATGGTGTGAAATCTATAGTATCGTGTCTTGGCCCTCTTCTTATCTTCAAAGAACATGCCAGCTGCTCTCTCACTTCAGCACCTATAGACAGCTTGATGTAACGCTTCCTTATTCCTGCTACATCAGTATAATATGATGAAGCGTTACTGGATTTGAATCCAGACGCATCTATTCCCACAAACATCTTCCTTACCTTCGTAAGAAGGATGAATGAACTGATTATCCTGTACAGAAGCATGTCATTCATCCTTGAAGCAAACTTCTGCAGTGTTGTATAATGGGGTACTATATCTAGATGTAGAAAGATCCTCAGGTAGTATGCTTCATGCAGCCATTCCACAAACCTCCTGTAGCTCTTCCCTTCATACTGCCTTAATGCCAGAAGGATTGTATGCTGCCATACAGTGTAGATATGATTGCTCTTCTTGTGTATGTACAGGGATATCCTGGCCTTTATCAAAACATTGAGCATGGTTCTAGCAAGTTTGACATACCTTGACTCTTTCATGCATAGGCAGGAGTTATATGTGATACATTGATCTCATGGTGCAATTCCGTGCACAACAGGCTAAAATCTATGGTTTCTACACAGCCTTTGACAGAGATGCAATATACATGAACAATACCCTCGACCTTGGTTAAGATTCTAGGTTACCCTTATAGAACGACCGGATTTTCTAACAAACCAATTGAGATTTCTTATCTGTGAATTGTCATATTTTTGCAATTGAAATTAGGCTTTTTTTGCCCATCTCAACACTAGAACCAAACTCGCAATCAATCCAACTGATCCTGAGGTAAATGCTCCTATAAAAACAGGGTTGAGTAATAAACTAAGAACTCCGGTCAATTCCAAAGCCAAAACTGTTGGGTATGAAAGGTAACCTAGAAAACCTATTGCAAATCCTATTGCAGAAAATATGGAGAGTGCTGCAAGTCTTCCCATTGCAAGCACCTTTTTACGTGAACCTGGGCAGTTCTTCCACTCCTGGAACTGAAGGTAATCTGCTATCAACATTCTTCTCCGCTACTGCCGAGGCCTCTGAAAGTATCTTCTCTACTTCTTCACTAGATACATCGTTCTGGAAGGCAAAGTTACCTCCTTGTAGTGTATCCATTAACAAGTTACCTAGCATATTTGACATATCTCCCATCTCATTCTCTGCATCAGGCATGAATTTTGCTATACCTGTCTTTACAGTCTTCAATGCACCTATGGCTGGAGCAAGTGCTACAACTGCATCTCCAACGTCATGAAGAGTACCCAATCTTAAGTGTACCTGTTCAAGTGCCATCCTTGTATTACCTAATAGTTTTGTTACTTTGCGAACCTCAGCGAGCTCATTGGATAATACCTTTCCTGCATCGATGTCATGTTGTTGCATAGAATCTACTACCTTTCTGAAAAGTGTAGAGTCCTTCTCCCGCATCTTTCCAAGCATTGTATCCATCTTTTGTATTTGTGCTTGCAGTCTGCTTGAGGCCGTATCCAACCGTGGTCTAAGAGGTCCTTGAGGTCTGATCGTGTCTCGTGCCTTTTCACTAATTCCCCTGTTATCACTTCTAGTCCAGTTCTTAGATAAAGCATTCATATGCGATCCTAATACATTTTATTAATAATTTTAGGTGTGTATTTTTATTGATAAAAACGACAAACTGATACATCAGTCCTTCAGTAATCAAATTATTACTGTGCTTAACTTTCCAATATAATGAATAACAAACCTTTAGCTGTATTTGATTCTGGAATTGGTTCGTTCTCAGTCATAGAATCATTAAGAAAGGAAATGCCTAATGAATCTATAGTATATCTGGCCGATAGAGCTCACTATCCTTACGGCATTAAAACTAATAGACAATTAAAATCGATAATAATCCAGACACTGAAATATCTAGAAAAGTTTGATCCTAAAGCAATAATTGTTGCGTCCATTACTCCATCAATGCATGTACTAAAGGAATGCAGGTTATATGCAAATGTTCCTGTTTTTGGCGTTTATCTAAATATAGGTGATGCAGTTGGGTCTTCTAAAACAAGATTCATTGCCCTTCTAGCAACGGGAGGGACAATAAAAAGTGAAGGGCTTGATGCCTATATCAAACCTTACATTACAAACACAAATATATTTAAAATAAATGCGTCGCCAATAATAAATCTGGTTGAATCAGGAAAGTTTTTAGATGATGTTACAACGGTGAAGAAAAATATCGTAGAACATACTCGAAATATAA
This sequence comes from Nitrososphaerales archaeon, assembly GCA_965197925.1. Lineage (GTDB taxonomy): Archaea > Thermoproteota > Nitrososphaeria > Nitrososphaerales > UBA213 > CBDAOC01. The sequence goes on along the minus strand of CBDAOC010000020.1, from coordinate 892,360 downwards.
AATCAAACTCACAAATTGATGTCATAATTTTGGGCAGTACGCACTTGTCACTAATTAAAGATCTTCTAGCAGAACTTTATCCTAGAATAAAATTCGTTGATCCCGCAACTGACACTGTTAGGCAGGTAAAGACCTATCTGCATAATCACGACATAGCTTCTCAGAATAAAGGAAGCATGCGTATACTTGTCTCAAAAAATAAAATTCAGTTCGAAAGTATTATGCGATCTCTTGGTATACAAGATAAAATCGAAGAGGTTAGGCTTGATTTTAAGCTAGATTTTTTAAGTTGATATGTTCCTTATTTTTTTAAATACACTTATCCACGCGTCCCATTTTAACCTCCCAGTTTGGGTATTTTGTCTGCTTGGATGATAAGATGCGACCAGTGTCACATCACCCAAGTCGTAAAGGAAGCCATGTGAAAACTTCAATCCGCTAATGCCACGTATAGATGTATAGGTGTTAAAGGCTAATCTACCAAGTGCTAAGACAATATCAATGTTCTTCAAGATCTTTAGCTCTTCAACCAGATAACTAGTACATTTCTTAACTTCTTCTTTCATAGGTTTGTTTCTTGGTGGTGCACATCTTACTATTGCTGAAATATAGACACCTTTCAATTCCAAGCCATCATTCTTTTTCTCACTACTGGATTGATTTGCAAAACCATTCTCATAGAGCGCTCTAATCAGCCAATCACCAGAGGAATCACCTGTGAACATCCTACCTGTTCTATTCCCACCATGAGCTGCCGGTGCCAATCCTATTATCAACAATTTTGCATCTGGGTCTCCGAATCCTGGTAATGGTCTCCCCCAATATTCCCAATCATTGTAACGTCTTGTTTTCTCTTCTGCAACAATTTTGATATACTTCGCAAGTCGGGGACACTTTTTGCACAAAACTATTCTTGTACCAAGTTCATCAATTAAATGCATGTGATGCTAGACAAATATTAGTATTATGTATTTATAAAATACACTGGATTTTTATAATAAAATGAATTCTGCCAAGAAAATCAGGAAATAACAGAGAATGTGAAGGGACTAATTATTACCCATTAGACATGTTGTAGCTCAGGAATCAGCTATTCTATGAACATGTATAAAATGTAACATCTTTTAGGACAATTCTTCGGTTGGATAATGATTAAGAAATTAGTTGTCATGTTCTTTTGTTCCATCTTTTCACTTCCGTTTGATTACGACTGTGAAGGTTTTGCAAAGAAGCTAAAAGCCGAATTGGAAGGTAAATAAAGTATGAAAGTGACTTTGCTCGTGTGAATTGTGATGGCTCATGTGTTTCTACGTAATACTCCTTTTTTGATTAAGAAATTTATCCGTTTTTTAACTTGTTTCTCTTTAATATTGACAAAAATAGATATGTCTTTTGGATTGTTTTTCCCTTTATCGTAGGCTTCCAAAATTCGTAGATCATCTATTCTGAAGCCGGCCCCGTATTGATTTTCTAGTTGTTTTAACTTGGAAAAATCGTCGTCCGAAATATAAACTCCAGTTGCTCTATAACGCTTCTTATTATACAATACCCCGGCCAACGCAAATATCCCAAATCCCACAGCTATCAACAAAGCAAAGCTATCGAATTTAAAGAACTGTGTATCACCAAAGAGAGAGAATCCTTCTCCTATTGCAGCAACCAATATAATGGTAAAAGCAGATATGGTTGCAATCTTGATGCGTTGTACTCTAGAGAAACCAAAAATCCCTCCCAGTATTGCTCCAATCAAAAGACCAGCTAAGTAGAGCCATAATTCAGTTTCTACAACATTCAAACTAAAAGGTAAAGTTGAGGTCGTTTTTTCCGGCGTAGTGGTTTTTTCTTCGTCACTTGGAACTAGGGAGAAAGTTCCCATATTAATAAAAGAATTGAATGAATCATCAACTCATCTCAAAACTAACCATTTAGACAATTTTTAGTGACCATTTAGATCCATGAATAGCGACATCTAAAATTATTTTATGAAATTCCAAGAATTATCAGACAAACAGTGGAGTATGATAGAATCACACATACCACCACATGCAAAAACTGGCAGGCCTAGGGATGATGATAGAAAAATCATTAACGGAATAATCCATGTTCTAACTACTGGATGCCGATGGGACGATATGCCAAAAAGATATGGTGATGATTCTACTGCAAACAGAAGGTTAAACAAATGGCAACAAAAAGGAATTTGGAAAAATATTCTATCACGTACTATTCACTCAGCACATAAATCTGGCAAAATTAATCTGCAAAAAATATCAGTTGACTCTTCATCCATTCCTGATAAAAAAGGGGCAATGTAACTGGATATAATGGATTCAAGAGAATAACAGGTACAAAAATACATGCCGCAGTAGAGAGTAACGGATTTCCAATATCTATACTGTTGAGTCCAGCAAATGAACATGACAGTACAAAATGCATGGATGTTATAATCAACTGATCCCAAAACTGATCATTTAGTGAATAATTGACGATCATTTGGATCTATTTGCAATGCTGCCCGTAGCAGATCATGAAATTTCAGGAGATAACAGGTGAACAATGGAAGATGATATCACCGCATCTCCCCAAGCCAGCCAGAACCGGAAGGCCAAGGGCAGACGACAGAAAGACAGTCAACGGAATCCTGTTTGTCGGGATAACAGGATGCAGGTGGACTGGGATGTCACAAAGGTACGGCTCCAAATCAACTGCGCACCGCAGACTGCAGAACTGGCAGCGACGTGGAATATGGAAGAATATCCTCTCCGCTGCAGTCAAATCAGCCCACAGATCAGGCAAGATGCAGCTGCAAAAAACGGTCGATTCGTCATCAGTTCCGGCCAAAAAAGGGGAAGCGTCATAGGATACAACGGATTCAACAGGATTTCAGGCACAAAAATACACGTTGCGGTGGAACAAAACGGACTGCCAGTCTCAGTAGTAATGTCCTGCAAATCAGCATGACTCTGCAAGATTTGTAGACGTGATGGATGGCATCTCACAATATCTGGATGAGAGATCTATCAGAAAAATTGCGCGGTGCCAAGCAGACAAGGGCTATGATGCAGAATTCATCAGGAAATACCTCACCAAAAGAAAAATCTCTGACTGCATGCCTTACAGAAAAAACAGTAAGACACAACAACAAAATGATAATACAGAACAATACCTATACGGCAAGACGCGCTATGTTGTGGAGAGATTCTTTGCCTGGTTGAAGAATGGGTTCCACAGAACCAGGATCAGATATGAGAAGAATGCACAAAACTATCTGGCATTTGTTATCATTTCGTCGATTATGATGTATTGGAGAGTATTGGGATGACTTCATGGTGTGATGCAATAATTTTAAAAAAACTATGTTAGATTAATAGACATCCTTTGTTTTCGTCAAATAATCTACAAGATCTATGAATTTTATACGCTCCTGCTGCATGCTGTCCCTATCCCTTATTGTAACGGTATCGTCTTCAATTGTCTGTCTATCAATTGTAACCCCAAAGGGCACACCGCTTTCGTCTAGTCTTCTATATCTTCTGCCTATGGAGCCAGACGCATCAAAAACAGCATCAAAGTTCTTCTTTATACTATCAAATATATTCGAAGCCTTTTCGGTAAGACCATCTTTGGCAACCAATGGAAATACACCTACAAGTATAGGAGCCAGGTAGGGTTTCATTTTTAGAACAAATCTATTATTTGGTTTGTCCTCCACAAACGAGTGTTCTAATATGCAATAAAGGCTTCTATCAATACCCATGGAAAGTTCGAACACATGTGGTAATACCTTACCATCAATATCAAGCACCTCCATATTCTGTCTACTAATTTTCGCATGGCCATCTAAGTCGTGACTAGATCTATAATTGCATGCAACAAGTTCAAGCCAGCCGATTGTACTTTCAGCTTCAAAATCAAAGGCAGCGGTTGCATAAAAAGCCTTCTCATCATCGGTTAGTCTTCTAAACCTAGTTCTCTTCATATCAATACCAGTTTTAGAATAAAATTCGCTCAACAGCGCAAGGTAATAACCTATCAACTTGTTGGGTATTATGTTATAATCATTAACGGCCTGATCACATGTTAATTCCTTTATTGTATTTCCATCATATATTCTTAATATCGTATCTTTGATTTTTTCGAAGCTGTCAAGTTCATTCAGTCTTCGAGGATTACAAAATACTTCGATTTCTGCTTGATAGAACTCTCTCAATCGCAACAAACTCTGTCTAGGAGAAATTTCATTCCTAAAACTTTTACCTATCTGTGCTATGCCCAATGGTAGTTTACCACGCATCGTTTTGAATATTCTTGGAAATCCAATAAAGATTGTCTGGCAAGTTTCCGGTCTTAGGTACGCTTCTTCACCGTTGGGTCCAATCAAAACCTGAAACATCATGTTAAACCTGCTGACCTTTCCAAGATCTCCCTTACACTTGGTACATTTCACAAAATGTTTAGTGATCAATTCATCTATCTCGGAATCATTCAACTTCTCAGGAACGTTCTTACCTATTTTCTCAGACACAAACCTGTCTGCCCTGAATATAGATCCGCATTTCAGGCACTTAACAATTGGATCGTTGAAGCTGTTTAGGTGGCCCGATGCTAAAAAAACGCTCTTGCTCATTATCTGGGAGCCATCAATTTCCAACATGCCATCCCTTCTTACCAATTCTTTCCTCCACAATTCTATGTACTTATTCTTGAGACTAACACCAAGAGGACCATAATCCCAGAAACCTGCTTGTGTATCAGGATAAATCTCACAGCTGGGAAAGTAAAACCCTCTTTCCAATGCTAGTTTCATAACATTATCGTAATTCATGCTTATTGCATGCTGTGTTGGCTCTTAAATTTATTTGGACGAAAGGGTAATTAAGAAAAACTTGATCTATACTTATTGCAATTAATGTGGCATCAATATCAATATTTGTCTTGTTTGAACAAATTTGATGAAGATTTTTATAAAAAATTATAGTTAGACTTATTAATAAAGCGACAGGAGAAAAAGTTAGAAAAGATGGGCTCACTCGAATTTGAGGAAAGAAAGAAATTCCTAGCATTCGTAAAAAGTGAGGAGATTGACCTCCCTGATTATGAAGTTGTGGATGTGGAGAAACCGAAACTTTACAAAGATACATTCCCGTTCAAGGCTGCTCCTAAAGCTGTATTTGACGGTGTTATATTAAATACCAACATACCAGATAAATTATGGTTATCTGATACAACTTTCAGAGACGGCCAACAATCTAGAGAGCCTTACTCTAGTAACCAAATAGCAAGTTTATTCAGATTATTACACGATCTTGGTGGAAAGAATGGGAAAGTAAACTATACTGAATTCTTCCCTTACACTATGAAGGATAGGGAGGCAATAAAAAAGTGTATGGATTTGGGTTATGAATTTCCAAGGATAACGGGGTGGATAAGAAGTTCTAAATCAGACCTGGAGCACATCAAAAAATTGAACTTGGAAGAAACTGGCATACTGGCCTCGGTAAGCGATTATCATATTTTCTACAAGTTCAAGGGAAAGAGCAGGTCACAAGTAGTGCAGAATTACTTGGATGTTACCGAAGAGGCTCTCAAGAACAACATCGCCGTTAGACTGCATATGGAAGACGTGACTCGAGCCGATATTTTTGGGGTAGTGGTTCCACTAGTAAAAAAAGCAATGAAACTTGCAGAAAAATATGATTTACCTGTAAAGATCAGATGTGCCGATACATTAGGTGTAGGCTTACCGTGGGCAGAAGCTGCTTTACCTAGAGGAATCCCCAAACTGTTTTGGTTGCTCAACAAAGCATTGGGTGTACCATCAGAATGGCTTGAATTTCATGGTCAGAACGATTTCCACCTTGGAGTATCCAATGCAACATCGGCATGGCTTTATGGTGCTTCACTTAACAATTGCACATTGTTAGGCATTGGAGAGAGAGCAGGTAATATTCCGTTGGAAGCAATGATATTTGTATATTCAATGATAAAAGGTTCCTTTGACGGTATCAATACAAGAGTTTTGCGATATGTAAGAGATTATTACGAATCAGAATTAAATTATGAACTACCTTACTATTACCCAATAATTGGAAAGAACTTTAACATTACAAGGGCTGGTATACACGCAGATGGATTGTTGAAGAACCCTGAAATGTATTTACCATTTGATACAGAAGAATTGCTTGACCTGCCTCCAAAAGTTATGATATCCGAACATTCAGGGCTTAGTGGTATAGCATTCTGGATAAACTCAACATTCAGACTGAATGATGAAGAAAAAATAAAAAAGGAGGATCCAGCAGTTCAAAACATACAAGATGAAGTCATCAAACAGTATCAAGAAGGTAGGGTTACCGCGATGTTGGATGAAGAAGTAATCACACTTGTGAAGAGATTTTTACCAGAAATCTCGCTTAAGCAGAAAAATATGACTTCTAAAGATTCTATTCTAGGAAGCTAATTCCCTTATTTTCTCCAAATTTCCTATATCATCTCTTCTATCATCTATTGGAGTTTCGAGGATTAATGGAAGCTCATTTATTTCATTATTTGCCAATAATTCCTTGAAGCCTTTATCTCCAATGTAACCCAATCCAATATGTTCATGTCTATCTTTATTGCAATTTAAATCGCCCTTGGAATCATTGAGATGTACTATTCGCAGTTCCTTCATTCCTATGTTTTTGTCAAATGAAGCAATTACATCATCAAGTGAATCTTTTCCCCTAAGATCATAGCCTGCAGCAAATGCATGACATGTATCCAGACAAATTCCAAACCTTTGTCTGGGTTCCAACCCCTCCAGAATTTCCTTTAACTCTTCAAACCTTGAGCCTATGCTATTTTTGGTCCCCGCTGTGTTTTCCAACAATATGATGGAATCGTTATTCACCATTTCAACTGCAGTATTACACGCATTAACAAGATTTTTAATTCCAACTTCTGTTCCTGCCCCCAAATGGCTACCAAGATGAATAACCAAGTAAGGCACACCTAGGGCTCCACATCTTCTAACCTCATTTATTAGTGCCCTTAATGATTTATTGTACAGGTCCTTCTTTGGAGAGGATAGATTTGGAAGGTATGGCATGTGTACACACACAGCATATTGATCAATGTTACTCCTTGCTAGCTTTTTCTTAAAGCCTTCCACTTCTTTATCTACTAAATTCTTAAATGCCCATACTCTTGGACTTTTAGTAAAAATTTGAAATGCCGTGCATTTCAGCGACATAGCATTATCAACAGCCTTGTCAATCGATCCTGATATCGAAACATGAAGACCAACCATCATACGTGGAATGAAATCATGAGGTAATTTAACCGTAGCCACACAAACTTTTATTGTGGTTTGTGCGATATTGTGATATTTGATCTTCATCCAGTTAGGAAAAGGTGATCTTGCAAAATATCCATTTCTATCGGAGGCAGGTGAATACTTAAAAAAACTTGATTATAATCTTGAAGAGTTTGGAGATCCGTCTAGGAAACGAATTATTGAACGAGCGTACCAGCGCATACTTACTGCGGTCGACGGCAAGTTATTCAAGGCATTGGATGATCTGGATACCGAAGTTGTTTCATTCCTACTTGCATTGATAATGGTTCGTGCACTTGATATTAAGAGTATAAGTAGGAAGTATTCTCTTGGTGAAGCTAGAAGAATAGAGATGTTCCTAGAATGGGATCTAAAAAACGAACCCGAATACCGAATGTTATCAATTTTGACGAGAATTTTCAAAGATCTCTTCTATATTGATATTGTGATGGAGAAAGGCAAATTCAAGGTAAAGGTTTCGGACTATCTGAAACGTTCTACTTATTTCCATGAGGCTCATTGGCAGTTGGTGAATAGAGTAGTTAACAAGGGCTTTGTTTATCTGGATCCCAGGGAAAGTGTTAGGCTCATCCGTGATGAGCTTAGCCAGTATATCTACGATAAAATAAACAAGATAGAACTTAGACAATTACCAGAATCAATAGGTAGTAAAGTAGAAGACTTGAAGGGAAAGGTCGGCAAATATGTAGAGCACAAGAGATATTTATTAACAAAGAAATATCCGCCGTGTATAGAGCATATTTTGCAGATGCTTTCTAAAGGTGAAAACCCACCACATTCTGCAAGATTTCTCCTAGCAACCTACATGCTTGTAATAGGCAAATCCGTAGATGAAATTTGTATGTTATTTGAAACCGCACCGGATTACAATGACCGTATTACCAGATATCAAGTGGAACATTTAGCTGGAATTAAGGGTAGTAGAACAAAGTACATATCTCCTTCATGTAAAAAAGTAGCCAGTGATAAAAATTGCTACAGAACGGATGAATGTAATGGAATAATAAATCCTATCCAATTTGGAAGAAAAAGTGGGGAAAATGAAGGAGCAAAACCTGAATCTGGTTAAGCAGTCATTTAAGGAGTTTTATTTCAAGCATCCTGACCATTTAGAAGCTCCATTGCGTATCAAGGAAAGGGAATTTGGTTACATGCAATTTACTGGTGGGATGAGAAGACATTTGTCATTCAAGGATCAAAATGAAATGTATGTACACTTGCTCAAACATATTCCATCAGACGTTTATTCTTCCTGCGCTTATTACAGTAACCCAACTGCTCCAATGCAGGAGAAGATTTTTAGAGGTGCCGATCTCATATTTGATATAGATGCCGACGATCTTGAATTAACATGTGCAACTAATCATGAAGTCTGGATATGCAATGATTGCAATAATGTTATGGGAAGCAGAGAGAATTGTAATACATGTAGAAGCTCGAAAGTTGAAAAAGTATCTCTGGCATGTGATAGATGTATGGATGCTGGAAAGTGGGAAGTGAAAAAACTATTAAAATTGCTCCAGGAAGATCTTGGTATTCGGGAGCATGAAATCAAAGTGTATTTTTCAGGAAATCACGGTTTTCACCTTCATATACACAATACAGAATTCGAGTCTATGGACGCTCATAGTAGAGCAGAGATAGCTGATTATGTGATGTGCAACAATATATTGCCTGAAACCTTTGGAATAAGGAAAAATTCGCGGTCAATAAAGGACGTAGTTTCAAAATTCCCGAACAAAGATGATTTTGGTTGGCGCGGACGGATATCATGTATACTCATGAAGGATGATGCACAGAAACCTAGGTTAGTGAATAAGATACTGAAAAAGGGATACTCACAGTTCAAAGTTAAATTGAACAACATAACAAAGGATGTGGGTGTGCATATAGATCCGAAAGTGACTATGGACATTCATAGGGTCTTTAGACTTCAAGGAACGCTTAACAGCAAAAGTGGTCTCACAAAGGTCCTATGCAATGATATTGAAAACTTCGATCCTTTCACTATTGCCTGTGTTCTTAGTGATGAAGAAGTCAACATTCATGTGCGATATTCGCCAAGGTTTAGGCTGAAGGAAAATTCCTTTGGTCCTTTCAAAGATCAGAATGTAAAGCTGCCCACATATGCAGCGGTATACCTTATATGTAAGGGATTGGCCGATTTAAAATAGTAAAAATATTAATTTAGCCTTCTGGGCATGATTTACATTGTGGAATTCTCAGCCTGAAGATAAGCCAGAAGATAAGCCAAAACTAGATGTTGGTAGATACATTAGACTAGGGCTCTTTGCTCTAATAGGTATAGTAATATTTGGTATAATCAGTAACCAATCAATTAATATTTTTATGAATGTTGATGAATTTAGTGAGTTATTTGTAAAGCCAATATACTATGCAATCTTCTCTGGACTCGTATTATCTACAATCGCCCTTATTAGAATAGATTTCAGAAAGCGAGAATCCATGATATGGTGGGTTTTTGCAATGGGGATCTCTTTTGTAAAACGTGAAGCTTTTGATTCAACACAGATACCGGTAAAATACAGTGAATTCAAACTTAGCAAGATTAATTTTACAATATGGCAGATAACCAAGGTTCTACTGCTTGCTCCTTTGTTTGTTAACTTGATGTTTGGGATGAGTTCCCTTTATGTGATTGACGGTAACGACCTTGGGATTGGGGCGTTGCCAAAAATCTTCCATCTTCCATTCATAACATCTCCAGATCCTGCAATTGCAAATGAACTCGTAATACCTATGATACCATCTCTTACGTTACTGATACCACCGCTACTTGGAGCAATTGGCATAAGACTGATGCTTTATGTTGGTGTACGCAATATAGCACACATAGCGTCTAGTTATGTCGTAGACTCTTCTGAAGGGAAGGCGAAGTTCCTCTACTACCTATCAATAATTGAACTAGTATTAGGTGTGGGACTATTCTGGACATCTTTCAATATGTTCTTCACTTACAACATAGACTATAATACGAAGTACGCCATCATTGGTGGAGCTCTACTTGGTGCTGCATTCATAGCATGGTCAGTAATAGATAGAAGGAAATCGAAGGTTATAATATTACCTTCTAAGAGGAACGTGTATATTCGATTGTTGACGATAGTTTCAATAGCTGTCATAGTAGGATCTGTCATGGCCGTCAACAACAGTATAGCAGATGCGAGAAAGATCGAGTATCTGGGTCCTTATACGGCACAAGAGATTGCAATTAATAGATATTTTGCAGAACTCGACGAAGTAAAGGAGATCAACTATGATGTAAAGTTATTTACCACGCAACAAAGTAACATCAATAATATAGTCGCAAATAACCAGGACGTGCTGACAAAAATTCGTTTATGGGACTGGAATGCGGCCTTTACAAAACTTAAACCGGAAATAGGTTTGATACCATATGTTGACTTTCAAGATTCAGACGTAATACGATTTAACAACACACTATACTGGAGTGCTGCAATGAAACCAATCCTTCCCTCCAGTGTTACAGCAGACAATAGGTGGTATGCACAGCACTTGGTTTATACCCACGTACCAAATGGTTTTCTCATGCTTAATGCGCATTCGGGAGAAATAGCTAACAGTGATAAATTTTTTGAACAACGTAAGATCTATTATGGAGAGGGAGGATTGATAGGAGAAGTCTGGTCAGCATTTCCTGTGGATAGGGAAGAAAGTGATGAGTTAGGAGACTTCTTCTATAATGGAAATGGGGGAATAACGGTATCACCTCCAGTAAGTTGGATCTTCGAACCCAATTTTTTGCTTTCATATCCCGATAAGGCAATACATGTGATGAGATACAAGGATATACATGAAAGAATGTCGTTACTTTACCCATACTTTGAATATCAATTTGGTAACAGGGATGTAGATGTATTACCCGTAACGGATGGGGCAAATACATACTGGCTTATGCCTCTCCTGGTAAAATTGGATACATCAAACGTTCCATGGAGCGCAAACAATCCTTTGTATAGATTTGTAGGCTATGCCATGCTTAACACCTTCGATGGTAAACCAGATATTATGATCAAGGGAGATGACTTTTTCACAAACATGTTTGTCGAGGGATACCAAGACCATGTAACGAAAGAAATTCCTGTCTGGCTACACAGTCAACTGAGGTCCCCTGAAGAGTTCTTCTGGTGGAAGGTAAACATGTACAATTTCTATCACGTCACTGATGTATCTACATTCATTGGTGCAAGGGAATTCTTTGAGATCCCGGTTGAACTTTCACCATACTACATAATAGCAAAACCACCTGGCTTTGATAAGACTGAGTATCTAGGTTTATTGTCATTGGAATTACGGGGAGCTGCGGGTAGGAACCTTGCAGGTTACATGGTAGTAAGGAATGACTATCCTCATGATGGTGAAATGATATTTTATGAAGTGTCTTTAGAAGCTGAAACAAAATTGCTAGGACCTACAGCCATTAGGGAAGCTCTTGATAGGGATCCCGATTTTGCACAGTTGAAGACACTGTTGAGAAATCCCAGGATTGGGGATAACATAATTTACAGGATTGGGGATAATGATGTCTACTTTATGCCGGTGTATACTGCTGGTGCTGGTGGGGTTGTGACCCAGCTAGGAACGGTAGCAGCCGTAGGGGCAGCGTTCACAGGTGAATATTATGTAGGTCTCGGTCAAACTGTTGAAGAGGCGTTCAGGGCTTATTTGGCAAAGCTTGCCGGCGTTAGCACACCAGGCACAGCCCCGTTACAATTACTTGACAGGAACAAAAAAATAACAAATATACAAGAAATATTTGAGAGTATGAATTACACCATTGTAATTCCTACATCAATTTCTGTGCCTCTTACTTTCCAAGAGGAGCAAATAACTTATGATAATGATGAGGACTTTGGAAACGTAGAGAATACGGTCAACGGCTTTGTAGACAAATGGAAAGGAGTAGATACAAAACGTGTTATGGTGTGGGACGATGCTGAAAAGGTGAATTTTGGTATCACAGTTATTATTGATGGTATAACGGAATTGCATTACCTAACCTTTGAGGTAGAATAATGAATGCTCTTACTGATAAACAATCTTTCCTCATACCTTGATGACTTGAGAAAGTGCTTGAACAAACTAAATGTGAACTACGTAGTAAGGAAATATGATGAACATAGTGACCAGTCAATAAACAACTATGATGGTATTATCCTGTCAGGAAGAACTAACAATGCAAAGGAAATGAATGTTTTTAACATGAAAATTCTCAAATCCGCATACAAAGATGACAAACCGTTGCTTGGCATATGTTATGGTGCAGAAATCACAGCGCTGGCATTCAGTGGCTCTTTACAACGAATGAATAACAGAATAATAGGTTATAATGAAATTGCTGTGAAGAAGGAAAATGTGCTTACTGATAGGAAGTCACTAAATGTATTCGAAAGTCATGGTTATCATATTGCACGCTTACCTCAGGAATTTACGTGTTTGGCTGATTCAAGTAGTGCCAAGTACGAAATTATAGCTCATGCGAAAAAGCATATTTTTGGAACACAGTTTCATCCTGAAGTGAGCAGTGATGGGTTGGAGATTCTAGGCAATTTTATACATCTCACAAAAAACTAGTAATACCTAGAAATTGTATTCACCATCTCATCATTCTTCATCCCTTTGAATAAGAAATGAGAGCAAGCTTGAGAAATGTAGTGCAAAATTCATGATATAGATAGATTTTTAAGCTAAATTGGTATATACTTTTTTGATTATATTGGGAGAACTCGAAGACAAGATTATGCAACTGGAACAGGAAGTATCAGTACTGAGGAATGAAGTAAGTGTGCTGAAAAAGGCATTAAGAAACAAGATAGCAAGATATGAAGTTGAAGAGATAAAACGCGGACATGAAGTACAATCGATTGTCGAATAATTTCTTTGCTTCTCTAACACAAAATTACTTAGGTTTGAACGTATAGGAGCATTGTCTTAATGCTTGTGGATAATGGTATAGGATTCTCCATGCTGTGCCATACATATATTTCTGCATAGTAGATACCTTCGTGATCTGGAGTCCATGATATATTTGGAGTTAATGACATGTTTGGGCCAAGGACACCGCTGATCCACTTGAATGCTAATGGAAAACCATCCTTATCTTTGATAAGCACTATATATGTGAAATCCTGCTTAACAGATAGTTTATTCTGTAGATCGGATTTTATCCATGCAGATTCGTTGGGAGCAAATTTACTTATTCTTTCCCCTCGTTGATCAACAAGCATAAGTCTTGATAGATTAACCGTGTTACCAATATCCGGGTAGGTGCCCAGGCTCATCAGACCAAACGGTATAGTAGAAAATTGCTCAGATTCTGCATAAAGAGTATAACTCTTGATTAATGGAATTTGTTCATGGAGTTCAAGTATGAAGTTCGCTTTAGCATTTGGGGCGATCGAGTAAGGATCTGTTTTTGAGGAAGAAAATCCTATTACCCTGTTACTATCATCATAAAAAGTCGCATAAACTTTTGACATCACTGCCACGTTTTCTGCTGCGTTTCTAATCTCCCCACTTATGGTGACCTCCCGTATACCATCAGAAAATTCATTTGTTTTAATGATTTCTAATTTGGCAGGCTTCACTTTTCCTTTAGCAAAGTCAATTACTTCAATTTCGAAACTCTTAACATCAGATGCATATTCCTTATCGCCTACAATCATGAATGGTGTCCTCTGCCCAGGTGGTATCAGATCAATCATAGCCATGGTAGATTCGGAATCAAGAATATTGCCGGAGTGATCTATGAAACTAGCCTCAACCTCAACATCTCTGATGGAATCCTTACCGCCGTTCACAACTTCCCCCACTATAACCGGTGACCCACTAGAGTTGATATAGGTGTAGTAGTTGTAGGGCTTTACATCTGAAGTGCCATATGCAGGCAAAAAAAGCAAACTGAGAATAACTATTATCGGCCATACTCTCATAATAGTGTTTTATTTATAAAAGCGATTAAATAATGATGAATTAAATTTTATTGAGTGATTGCTTGTGGTAAATTGCATGAAAAAAGATACTATTTTAAACTGGCCAAACTAATAATCAATATCATCTCAAATAATATCTACCTAGAACCTAACTTCTGAATAATAGGAAAAGAATAATCCATTATACTCTTCCAGAAGGGGTACCTTGACCTCAGTCTTGAAACCTATTTCATCTATCGTAGTATATAGCCAAATATCAAACTTATCATAATTGGCCCAACCATTTGAATTCATGAAACTTTTGTAAGATTCCATCATCTTTCCTATAAATGTGATATTTACGGAAATAGTAACAAAACACCATCCATAGTATGAAAGTTCGCTATCTTCGAACTCAGTATTTTTATGCAGATCCCATTCACATTGGCTAATAGATGTCAATTAATTCCCTAATACGTTGTAATTATATGGGGATTCCTAAAGGTTTCCCACGAATTAATTACTTGAAATAGTTCTTATAGAAAAGCGGATGAGCTAAAGTTTTCATAGAAAGTTACATTTTATCGTGCGTCCTTCAGAATTCAAAGGAACATATTGAACAAATGAAAGAGTATGTTCACTGGAAGATATAATTGCGGAAAATACTTATTAACAATCAAATTTCCTTGTAGTCGAGTATTGTAATATGGCGGAAGAGAAAATCAATGTAGTTGGCGTAAATATACTACAGCAGAACGGTGTTAATATTGATGAACTCATAAAACAATTGGTGCTCAATTGCTCGGTAGAATTCACAGCATACTATTATTTTACTAACCTTCGAGCACACTGTACTGGGACTGAAGGAGAAAGTATTAAAGGTGTAATCGAAGATGCCAGACTGGAAGATTTGAGCCATTTTGAATCGTGTTTATCCAGGATTTATGAGCTTGGAGGAATGCTGCCAAATGATGCGCAGGAATTTATCAGGATGTCAGGTTGTGAATTTTTGCAATTGCCACCAAAAAAAACTGATATTAGGGAAATTTTGAAAAAGTGTCTTGTAGCAGAACAGGGAGCTATTGTAAACTGGAATAAAGTCTGTAACATGACATACGGCAAAGACCCTGCGACATTTGATGTAGCAAAAGATATTCTTAAGGAAGAAATTGAACACGAAGCATGGTTCTTGGAGCTTCTGTACGGAAGGCCCTCAGGTCATATGAGGAGAAGGTTTTCAGGAGAGAGACCGCATACTAACAAACATTCTAGATCACTAGATCTCGGATAGGATGCTATTACCTAAATTAAGTAATGTATATTGAATCAAGTAGACAATAAACAATTTTTCTCAATTACAAAATGTTAGTAACGATTTGCAACATTTAGGTTGATTCTTTGTCTGCCTTTCTGACATAAACGTACTGCATTATAACACCAGCAATTATTCCACCTATTATGGGCGCTACCCAATAAATCCAGTGGAATTCCCAGAATCCAGATGCTAAAGCAGGTCCAAAGGTTCTGGCAGGATTTACGCTTGCACCAGTCAATGGTACGCTTATAAGATGAATTAGAAATACCATACCGCCAATAGTTATTCCATGTATTCCGGCTGGAGCCTTCTTATGAACCGCGACCATGTAAATCACAGTAACCAGGAAGAAGGTAAGTATCATTTCTACCCATATGGCAGACGATACGCTGAATCCTAAGAGTTCGCTCGGGCCAGTCTGTACGCCAAAATTTACAGATGCCCCTTGAGGAAGTATTGCTTTATGTGCAAAAGCGGCAGCAGCTGCTCCTGCCAATTGAGACCCGATGTAAGCAAAACCGTCTGCTACACCAATCTTCCTGGTTATCATCATTGGAATTGTTACCGCAGGATTAATGTGAGCCCCAGAAATATGTCCGAATGCATATACCATAAGACCTATCGCACCCCCATGTGCTAAGGAAATCATTATTATTGCCTCAACTGATAATCCATTTCCAAAGGAAACGGCTGCTAGGGTGATAGATATAGTACCGAAGAAGACAAGAGCAAAAGTGGAGATTGCTTCAGCAAGCCATGCTCTAGGATTTACCATTATTCGTCTAACTTCTATACATTCTATATAAAAGCATTGGGTCTTGACTATTTTTTACATTTTCGCAAGTCATGTGATACTACCTTAATATTAGTTATAAAACCAAGCAACCCCAGAATATCCAAAGTAAAACAAACCATAGGATAGTTCATCACATCTTAATTGGATTATATATCTAGATTTTTTCCGTAAATTCTTTTACTTTTGACTCAGCTTCAAACTCATCAGGCCAACGAAATTTTCATACGCCAACAGATTTTGCAAACTCTTCCCTACAATTAGGCTTTAATTCCTGTGCGGCATCTTCTGGACTTGTATTGCTCATGTAAACACCGAAAGCTCTCTCGAATCCGGCCCAGTTAGATATCTGTGGATACACTTCTACATGCCAATGTACCATTACATTATTCTTCCTTTCTGGAGACAAGTGAAATGCCAAATTGAATTGTACATCCTTTAATGTTTTGCATAATCCGCCAAGAGTAGACCTTAACATCATAGCTAAGTCATTGACCTCCATCTGAGTAACTGATGAGAAATTTGCTGAATGCCTTTTCGGTACGATCCAGAACTCGTATGGAGATGTTGATGCCCATGGGCATATTGCAACGAAATGTTGTGTTGACAAAATTTCTCTTGGTCCATCCCCTTCAAAATGAACTATGTTACATATGGGGCATGTCCCAGTGTCTTCTATTATCTTCTTTGCCGCTTCAGCCTCTTGTAGAATTGTATGCGGTATATTTGGGAGTGTTACTAGATTGATATGTGAATGCTCTCTCACGGCATTCCCATTATTTCCATCACTTGCAAATATCGATACATAATTAACTCTTTTTTGTGAATATAACCATTTGACCCTGTCTTGTATAGCCAATAATGAATTTGTCCACTGTTCTATTGGCATATTCCATAAACTCTGCTTATGATCTGGTGCCGGTACTACTACGTAATGAAAACCATAAGCAGGTTCTCGATATAAGGGTTCGTCACCATAAGAAACATTCGGAGCCGTACTAACTGCGGGTTCGCTACTTGGAAATACCCTGACAGACCAGTCCTTTACCTGATCGCCTTCACCATCACTAAGCATCTGATACATCCCGTTCCTCTGTACCATTGCTAGCACTGCTGGAGAAGTCAAATGTTCATTGCCGGGACAATACAAACACGCTCTAGCAAGCTTTCTTGGATGCCCATTGCCATTGCCAATCTTAGTACCTCTATCTGTTGGAACTACTACAAACCGGTTTACTAGGTAGTCCCTGCGTAATTCACTTAATGCCATCTTCATAACCTCCCAAACCACTCATCTCTCTTCTACATAGTATAGGATTGCGGTTTACTTTAGGAATCCTGCGGAACAGTAGGAATGTGTGTTCAAAAGCGTTCCAACTTTTAATACACTGTAACTCTTTATGTGTATAACAGTATATAAGACAGTTATTGTATCGTCTGTAGACTTTTCTCAGATACTACAGTAGAAAGTTTGAAGCTTCAACTTATCTAATCTTTTAACAACTTCATTTGCGTAAGAATTCGCAGTCGATCTTGAAACATTGAATCTTCTCTGTGTCTCAGCCACAATGTATGTAAAATTTGCGATGTTGTTATCCATGGTCCATTGTGTAAGGGCAAGTATCCTCAAATCCCTAGTACGCTTGTGGATCTCTAGTTGAGACATACCTATATGTTTATGGTACATTACCTTAAATAACTGTTACTCTACCGAGAAGGCATTAATACTAACCATTAACAACAAATTTAACTATAATTGAAGCCTCTGCAAGAATTTTCTTTGTCTACACTGTTGCTGCTTCCCCAGTTACCATTTTTCACTGTAGAACCTAATACAGGGAAATAATAGGCGATGAAAGGTCCTATGATTCTAAAGCAATTATTTGAGTTAGTATAATATGCTCCAATATCAACATAGATGAATATTTTGAGTTAGTATAATATGCTCCAATATCAACATAGATGAATATTTTGAGAATATCACCATAACCTAAAGGTAGATAATGACCCAATATGAAAGTCAAGATAAAAATGCTCAGCAAAGGGTGGACTTGTGCTAAACGCAGTTGATTGTTCTCTAAACGATGATGGCGGTAATCCAGTAAAGGAGGCAATAGAAAGCATATGTTGAACGTTTGTCTTTGAATTACTCTACGAGGTGTCCGGCTATTAGAGAATAATTCATTCATTCCAATCATATAATAATGAACAATTTTAACCAAGTTTGAATCGAACTATTAGTTTGAATCGAACTATTATAGGATTGAAAGCTATTTGTGCCAGTCCGTGAAGGAACCTGACATCAGTCGTTTGAATCGAACTATTGTAGGATTGAAAGGCGTCATGTAGTCGATCTTTTCGACTGACCCTTTTTGTTTGAATCAAACTATTGTAGGATTGAAAGAATCAAGACCAACAAATAGAATTTTCAGAGCAGGTTTACGAGAAACATAAATAAGAGTAGCTGAGCAGGTAAAGGAGTGATACTGGTTTGAAGAAAAATACAAAAATCATATTGCTTGTTATAGTTGGAATTATAGCTGGTACTGTGATTATGAACATGATACAGCCGCCTGAAATTGAAATAATGAAATCAGACGAAGAAGTGCGTGCATGGGCTAATGAGATTAACACATTCATAGATTCTACTGGTTATTCCCCAGAGGAGGTCGAAGGTCTAACGAATGAGGGAACAATGCAACTATGCGGGATGTTATTCAATGATGCTTTACAAGGTGAAGAGGTGGAGGAAAGTGTTTCTAATTACTGCGATGAGTTTACGGAATACGCAAGCGATTCAATGTAATAAATCTCCTTACACATGGATTTTGTCACCCGGTCTTAGCGACACAGTTTATGACGGTCAGGAATATTATACGCTAACTAATTCATATAAATATACTAAAGTCATCCCAATACTCTCCAATACATCATAATCGACGAAATGATAACAAATGCCAGATAGTTTTGTGCATTCTTCTCATATCTGATCCTGGTTCTGTGGAACCCATTCTTCAACCAGGCAAAGAATCTCTCCACAACATAGCGCGTCTTGCCGTATAGGTATTGTTCTGTATTATCATTTTGTTGTTGTGTCTTACTGTTTTTTCTGTAAGGCATGCAGTCAGAGATTTTTCTTTTGGTGAGGTATTTCCTGATGAATTCTGCATCATGGCCCTTGTCTGCTTGGCACCGCGCAATTTTTCTGATAGATCTCTCATCCAGATATTGTGAGATGCCATCCATCACGTCTACAAATCTTGCAGAGTCATGCTGATTTGCAGGACATTACTACTGAGACTGGCAGTCCGTTTTGTTCCACCGCAACGTGTATTTTTGTGCCTGAAATCCTGTTGAATCCGTTGTATCCTATGACGCTTCCCCTTTTTTGGCCGGAACTGATGACGAATCGACCGTTTTTTGCAGCTGCATCTTGCCTGATCTGTGGGCTGATTTGACTGCAGCGGAGAGGATATTCTTCCATATTCCACGTCGCTGCCAGTTCTGCAGTCTGCGGTGCGCAGTTGATTTGGAGCCGTACCTTTGTGACATCCCAGTCCACCTGCATCCTGTTATCCCGACAAACAGGATTCCGTTGACTGTCTTTCTGTCGTCTGCCCTTGGCCTTCCGGTTCTGGCTGGCTTGGGGAGATGCGGTGATATCATCTTCCATTGTTCACCTGTTATCTCCTGAAATTTCATGATCTGCTACGGGCAGCATTGCAAATAGATCCAAATGATCGTCAATTATTCACTAAATGATCAGTTTTGGGATCAGTTGTATATATATATATATAAGAAAATATGGACGGGAAGGGATAGGAGTTTGGGCGCCCGCGGAAATACAAAAATCGTGAATGTTTCGGATTCTCGGCAGAGTCAGATTTAATCGCAAACTTTAAGAGAATTTCTCAAAAGGAGGGGAAGGCCATGAGCGACATTCTCTAGGATCTCGTAGAGCGATACATACACGACCACGGCCTAGGGCAGTCCAGCTTTTACCTTGGATCGATTCTCAGATCAAAATTTCAAGGTGTGTCCGGCATATTTTTCCAATAAAGAGAAATGGCAGAAATATGTTTGAATCGAACCATTGTAGGGGTTGAAAGGGTATCTATCTCTTGCCTTCTTTTTGGATTTTACTACGTATTATGGCACTTAATGGTTAAATAAGTATCCTCAAACAATGCTTATTTTGCATTTTTGCAGAGAGGATCACGCCTAAAAAATATTATTTTCCACCTTGCAATAATTTTATTGCCGTCATTACTCGGTGGATTAGATACCTGGCTGGTTGCCTATCCACTGTTTCCTTATCCCGGTGAAATACTATAGGTTTGAATCGAACCATTGCAGGGTTGAAGGATGGTAAGATGTTGTCTGCACTCATTGCCGAGATGACGTCGGGAAATACGCGTGTTAACATTCACACTGTTGGAAACCCTACGGGTGAAGTTCGAGGACGGATATGGTTCAAGCTCTTATGTGGAAATGATGTGCCCAACGGAGCCAGGATGCCTGATTACAAAAATTATATTGATTTGGTTTTGTTAGTTGCCATGTGTAGAAGCCATGTTCAGGTTCAAGGGGATCTGAGCATATTCTAGAAAGAGGTATCCTTCAGTACACCATGCTCTTTGAGGTGTTTGGCTAGTTCCCCAAACCCTGCAACTTTATCCTTCAGCGGCTCAATTTCAGTTCAGTCCCTTTTCAACTCTGGGCAAGTCGTACCGGCTCTGCATCGTTGATTGTAAGATTTGGCATGACCCTGTAGTCTTTCAGAAGGGCACTCTCAGGGGGATCGATAATAGATCCTTCCTGGTCCTACTCTGGCTTGTCACCCTGTATTTCAATCCCGGCCCTGTTTGCATAATAGCTTCTCTCTGGTCCTACTTTGACAGGTGATGACATCGACAAGATATCGGATCTTTTCAGATAATGGCTCCTCTCCAGTCCTACTTTGTGACCCAAGAGCATTTCCTTATGAAGCGGTTCCATCTCCGCAAGCTTTGCTTGGGCGTTAAAGAACTTGCGGAAACCACGGTCAGTTGAGACCCCATATCTGCAAGCATCCATTTTCACCCTAAGACCGGATTTGTACGTCTTCATGATATCTTGATCGTTCTATTCAAGGGGCCTGCACCGTTCTATCTCTTTCACGTTGTACACCCTGACAGAATCGCGCAACAAGGGAGATTCCGTGTTGAGCTTTTCATGATTACGTTTTCTATATTCGTAATAATTCTCAATAGCATGATAACACCCTAAGCTCACGAATGTTACAAGTTCCCCTGCCGAATTTGCATAAACAAATTCTTCTACAAACTACCTTTCCATCAATTTCAACCGGTATGATATCCTTCACCTTCAAGTTGGGAAGGGCGCCTACCCTACCTTACCCTACCTTACCCTACCTTACCCTACCTTACCCTACCTTACCCTACCTTACCCTACCTTACCCTACCTTACCCTACCTTACCCTACCTTACCCTACCTTACCCTACCTTACCCTACCTTACCCTACCTTACCCTACCTTACCCTACCTTACCCTACCTTACCCTACCTTACCCTACCTTACCCTACCTTACCCTACCTTACCCTACCTTACCCTACCTTACCCTACCTTACCCTACCTTACCCTACCTTACCCTACCTTACCCTACCTTACCCTACCCTACCTTACCCTACCCTACCTTACCCTACCTTACCCTACCTTACCCTACCTTACCCTACCTTACCCTACCTTACCCTACCTTACCCTACCTTACCCTACCTTACCCTACCTTACCCTACCTTACCCTACCTTACCCTACCTTACCCTACCTTACCCTACCTTACCCTACCTTACCCTACCTTACCCTACCTTACCCTACCTTACCCTACCTTACCCTACCTTACCCTACCTTACCCTACCTTACCCTACCTTACCCTACCTTACCCTACCTTACCCTACCTTACCCTACCTTACCCTACCTTACCCTACCTTACCCTACCTTACCCTACCTTACCCTACCTTACCCTACCTTACCCTACCTTACCCTACCTTACCCTACCTTACCCTACCTTACCCTACCTTACCCTACCTTACCCTACCTTACCCTACCTTACCCTACCTTACCCTACCTTACCCTACCTTACCCTACCTTACCCTACCTTACCCTACCTTACCCTACCTTACCCTACCTTACCCTACCTTACCCTACCTTACCCTACCTTACCCTACCTTACCCTACCTTACCCTACCTTACCCTACCTTACCCTACCTTACCCTACCTTACCCTGCAACCAGAGCTCACCATACTAAGGACGATGACTGTTGATCGAATGTCAGCAAACTCAAGGAGTTTTGCAATCTCTTCCTTTGAATAAGCTCTGTCCTCCGTTTTCTCTTCCTGCCCTAGCAAGAGTCTGTAAAGTTTCTTCTAGTTTAGAAGTATGTCGTTCATTTCGAAAAAGAGTCTGACAGGTTTGATATTCTCTGCAAGAGTACCAGGTTTTATTTCCTTAGACCTGACGCGTTCCTTCTCCTTCAATATGTAAGTTATTATGACTTCCGTTAGCTTCTTTGGGTTAGACCTTCCCAAATCAGCTAGGCTTTCGGTATCATGACAAACAACAGTAAGGAACTTCCTGAGTCTTTGCCTGTACCTAACCCTTGTCTCTTCTGCTTTTATAGACTAGATAAAGATGGTGTAGGATTTACCTTTGCAGACTTGGAGGCTTGCCTTCATATTATTAGAGTACACGCGGGCGTATAAATACACGCATATGTGCCGCCGTGTGACTTGTCAAGAATAATCTTACAAAATTGTGAAGTTTCTAGTTTGGTAATTACTATCTCAGACCATAGTACTAGTTCCATTTAGTTGTAGTTTTACCATTTTCTTACGAATGATATTTAATTTGAGTAAGAACCTTCATCTATTCAATTGGGATGAAAGTTGCAAAATATATTTGATGATTTTATTTTTTGTGTAAATTAGTATAAATGCGATTATACGTCTAGCAATTAATCACTTTAAATGAACTATTCAATAAAAGGTTAAATATTCTCACATCATCTCTTAGATAATTCCCATTATGAAAACGAACAAAATAGTTATTGTCTCTGCAGTAGTTTTAGTAGGCTTACTAATTCCTTTTGCTCTTCTGGGACAGAATCAGGCTGCTAGTCAGGAAATGGAAGAAGAAGGATCTATGCAAGAGATGATAGAAGATGAATTTGGCAGGCATATAGTCGATACCGAAACAATTAATCTTCATGGCTGGATAAATCCAAGTGATTTCATACTTCTAATGGACATCACAACATACTTGTCTGAAGAGGGACATGTTGCAATGAAAGTTCCATGTGGACCCGATGGTAAACAACTTTTAACTTTGCTTGTCGGTGTGGCACCAGATGTTGCTCCTTTGGAATTGGAGTATGTTGCCCCACTTTCGAACCCCCCGTTGTCATGCGTGTATCATGCTGATATAGGCGAAGGTATTACAGATATTGCTCTAGCAAACACATCGGAAGAAAGAGTTCGTTTCCATGGTAATGCTGGATATACTGTGACGATAACGATACATGGTGAGAAAGGTGAAGAAAATCACGGACATACATAAAACCATTTAACTGGAATCTTCACAGTATAAAAGTATCTCACCGTTCTGACTTGTTCGTCAAGAATATTCAGGTCAGAAATAAACCGACTTGTTTGAAACCATAACTTGAGTAGGCTCGGTGGGATTTGAACCCAATGTGAGTTCAAGTCCATCGAATCAAAATTGGGCAGTAAGCCACTGGAGTGGCTACAAAACCCCAAACGCTCACTGTCCCGAGCTTTGACAGACAAAGACCGTTCTATAGACTATTTTTCAATTAATGGTCTTATGGTTCAAATTATGCTCTTATTCACTCTTGATTTAAATAGCCTTTATATATAACCATATAAGAGTTCTTATATATAAGAATTCTTATATTGTTATAGATGTATGTAGGAAAACCATCTCCTCCAGAAGATCTAGTAGGAAGAGTAGAAGAAGTAGATAATGTTGTATCCAAAATTAAATCTAAAGTTGGATACAATATGGTACTTATTGGATATAGACGAATTGGCAAATCCTCCATCCTTAAAAAAGTAGAGCATATATTATCATCAGATAAAAAAACCATTGTCGTTAACTTTGATGTTCAGTACAATCTTGGAGAACCAAAAACTTTTCTCAAAAACCTTCAAGCTGCAATTTTTTATGCTTATCTACAAAAATTAGGAACTATTCAAAGATTAAAAGTCAAAGCCAAAAAACTTGAATTGGTTTCCAAGATCACTTGGGCCTTATCCTCTAAAAAAATTAAAGGTATAGGGATTGAACTATCTACAGATACTACCGGTGAAGTCAAAGTCCTCCCAAAATTAGAGTTTGGTGATAGTGAAAAAGACTATCGTCCTATGTTTGAAGCAGTATTTGCTACTATTAATGCCATAGCAGATGAATCTAGCATGAAATTTGTAGTTATTTTAGATGAATTCCAAGATCTTATCAAACTCAAACGTCACAAAGGACTTCGTAATATTATCGATCTATTCCGGGGTGTTTTACAACAAAGAAGCAAAAATGTATATTATGTAATCTGTGGATCGCATGTTCATTTACTTAATACTTTGCTTCAAGAGGGAAAATCATCATTATTCCAGCATTTTATTCAAATTCCAATAAGAGAGATGAAAGAAAATGAAGCAATAGAACTATTCAACAAATATCTTAAAGACAGAGATCAAAAACCTAACTCTAAACTTGCAAAAGAAGCATTTGATTTGGTAGGAGGACATCCTTTCTACCTTATGGCACTTGCAGAAGAATGGAAACCGAATCTGTCATTACCTAAAATCATTGAAAAATCACTTTCTTCACCTGTTGGTATTTTGAGATTGTATGTCAATTATGTACTATCAGAATCAATATCTAGAGCTCAAGGTGGACCAATGCTAAATTCGATCTTGACCGAATTAGCTAAATCTGATAGGATGTCATACTCAGAGATTGGCAAAAAACTCAATGAACCTACAACATCTCTTGTTCCTTACCTGAATGAGTTAGTGAAGGTAGATTTGGTAGAAAAGAAAGGAACTTTCTTCATACGCGATAGGATAGTGAAGGAATTTCTCAAGCAGAATTATGGGTAAAATTATAAGACTTCTTATACAAATCACCTCGAATTATAAGATTTCTTATATATAATAATGTTTATACAAATCGCACAATTCTAATGCTGAAAATCAGTACTTGAAAAATCAAAATCTAGTTCAGGTTCTTCATAAAAATTATTTCCAAAGAAAACAGAATCTTTCGTATAATCCTGTATAGATTACACTTGGCTTTATTTAAAACTAACAATTGAATTAAATGTAGTTGTTAGAAATACTAATTTAGAATCTGTATAATAAAGACTAGATGCATTTTCGAGTGAATTTTCTAATTGTAAATATTGCCGATTGTAGTTTTAATGATTCATTACTTGCGCATTAACTCCTAGTTAGGAGCGACCTTGAAATTCTTGATTAATTTCTGGCTCATTTAGAGGTATTTCGAATTTGTTTTTACCTTTCTTAACCATAACATGTTCAATCTCATCTCCGTAACCACTAATGAAAACTCCATTGAAATATTCTTAGAATCAGATTTTTCGAAATAATCTA
The DNA here is from genome assembly GCA_965197925.1 of Nitrososphaerales archaeon. Lineage (GTDB taxonomy): Archaea > Thermoproteota > Nitrososphaeria > Nitrososphaerales > UBA213 > CBDAOC01. The sequence goes on along the minus strand of CBDAOC010000020.1, from coordinate 866,273 downwards.
TACCCCAATCTCCCCAGTCGCTAATGTTTTTTTAAATTTTCTTAATTATTTGAGGCTTGGGCGTAATTTGGCTCGAAACGATAAGATCAGGTTCTAGTTTTTATTGTTGATATGTTTAGCTCAGACTCGATACTTCTTCGTATATTATTTTTGATTGACGTGATTCCTCGGACAAAACCTCTTAAGAAGAGAGGTAAACCCTACTACTATTCTCCTACAGTTATGGTGAGATGCTTCATCGTTAGAGTATGGGTAAGAATACCAAGCAACAATGTGTTACATGAATATTTTTCGATAGACATGCCATACAACAGGAAGGTAATGAAGGCATGTGGTCTTGATAGATTACCAGACAGAAGAACATTCGACAGAAGGTCAAGGCCGTATCAATTGACATAAGATCAAGGATAGGTGCTATGGGTATGCTCTTCATAAAAGATGGGTTGGTAGACTCATCCATAGTATCCGTTGACAGTTCATTGTTGAAAGCAAAGGGACATGTATGGCACAAATCTAGCATGAAGAAGAATGAAGTGCCACGCTCCGGTATAGATACAGATGCTCGATGGGGCTACAGCAGAACCAAGGGATGGATATTCGGATACAAGATGCATCTAGCATCTAGCACAGGTTCGTTGATAGTTCCATTATCAGCTGATTTCACAACAGCTAACATTACTGATAACAAGATGTATGAAAGCATAACATCTTCATTGCCTACAGGAATGGTAAGGTATGTTGTAGGATATGAAGGATATGAAGGATATGATGATCACAAGTTATGTGATTTCAGCAGGTATAGAGGGCATCCAGTATTCCCATTGGAAAGGTATAGGCATACTACAGATAATAATAGACTGGCATTGCTGTAGTTCTATAACTCTGAATATGGGCAGCATGTATATTCACAAAGAAGCATAAGTGTTGAGCCATTGATAGAGCATATGAAGGATGTATTTACCATAGATCCATTGCCAGTTAGAGGATTTGATAAAGCTAGGAGCATCGTTCTGATTTCTATATTGCTATACCAGCTGATGGTATACTACAACTACTTGACAGGAAGACCATTAAGGGCATTGAAGCACATGTTGGGAAGTTAATAGTAATAATTTCAAAATAATATTATAATTGAATTATGCCTAAGTCTCAGCTATCTATAAGGTTTTGTGATTATGTTTTACATATTGGTACTAGTGATCTTAAAGAATATCGATTTCCTTTTCTATCCATACCAAATTTCAATCAGCATTACTGTTCTGGATACGATGTACGTCCCTAGCATTAATTATCCATCAAAATAATCTTAGTGAAAAACAAGAGGGAGTATAGTGTTCTTAAATTAAGTACATATTTTCAAAATCACAATAAATGAAATTGTGTATGCCAAAAGGCTTTTCTATAATTCAGCTGAAGGGAAATATGTGTAGATTAGACATTTGCTGAAAGGAAGAGTTAAGATTAGATTCCAAACCATTGATATTAGACATTTTATCTCTGAATTCTGCGCCTTTGTATGATCTCACGGTTGAATAAATAGACCTACATCGTCGTATCAAGTATTATCCGAATTAGGTCTGAGAAATATTCAATTTTTATAGGGTGAAGATATTGGTGTTTTTGCAGCAAAGGTAACATAGAGAATCAATTCCATAATTCTAAACAATATTTCACCTTTGAAGATAGCTTTATGGGATTATTTGTTAGTTACTGTTGGTGTTGAAACCTATATAGTGATCCAACGAACACATACTTTTGTGACGATGATTAAATATTCGGCCGTGTCACTGACAGTGATATTATTTCTAGCAGGAATTTCTTCCACTGCGATCGCAGATAATAATATGGCAACTCGCTTGACTTTCCATCTACATACATCCAAGGTTGCACCTGGAGATGAGGTTGTATTTACTGGTACTCTGAGATCAGCTACCGGCGAGGGTCTTTTTAATATGCCCATTAGAATTGTGGAAGAAAGAGAAACTGAATCCATATTACTGATTACGGCATGGACCAATGAGGATGGAGTATATGAAACTTCATGGATTGCAGAGCTTATTCAAGGTGGGAAAGAAGGTACTATTACCATCTTTGCCATTTTTGATGGTCGTGATCAGTATTACGGTTCAAAGGATCATTATACTGGATCAAAAAGTATCACTGCTGGTAGATTAGAGATACACCCTAAGCTCATGAAGGTAGGATTTTATGAAGATCGCAATGATTATTTTGTAGGTCAAACTGCCAAAATTACAATTTTATTTTTTGATAGAATAGATCTAATAGACCCCGATAATATCGAGGCCATTCATAATGGCATGACGGTGAATTTAACAAAACAGAGAGAAGGTATCTACACATATACGACTACACCGTTGGAATCAAAACTTCATAATTGGCGGATAATCGCAGAAAAGCTAGGATATGGTCCTGTGGACCGTTCCGGGGTGTTTAGGGTGTCTGTTGTTTCTTATGATCTTACGGCTCCTACGAGTAGTGTTTTAATTGACGGATTGTACAATAATGAAACCAAATGGTATTATGACAGGTTTCCAGTTGCAACATTCAATGCCATAGATCATAACGATATAGGTGTGCCATCCGGCGTGCGTCATATAGTTGTACAGTATTGGGACTCGGCGGGGAACCTATGCACCAGGAATGCCTGTTCCTTACAACCAGGAGAAAATATGACGTTATCACGTCGCAATGAAATTGATCTTGGGAGGGTTGGTGTCTGGTGGTTTGCCCAAGATAATATGGGTAATAGAGAAGTCCCAAAGAAACTCTCCATATATGTCGATACACTTCCACCAAGGCTATCTGTGTTGAGTATTTCTACTGAAAGCAGAGAGAACGTTTTTACAGGAAGCAACTGTGACAAGTACAAGAATGAGGAACGGTACCGTCAGTGTATAATAGTTCGGGCCTTTCCGAACGAGAGCATTACATTCAGAATTCTACCAAATGATCTCATAAGCGGTGTGAAATCTGTATACTACCGTTATGGAAACTACTCAGCTGCTCTGGATACTGACTGGCAGAAATTGGAAACTGAATCAGCGTCATTTCCATACGAAATATCCTTCAAGATCCCTCGGCTTGGTGCATATAAACTAGAGTTGAAAGTAGAAGATATTGCAGGGAATGAATCTACAGTTCTAGAGTATAGAATCTTTATCGCCGATCCCCTCACCGAATTCATGCTTTCTACTACAGATTTCAATGTAGAATTACATACTGGTAAGTCTAGTCTGCTCTTTAGAATGTCAGCTCTAATTAAAAACAGTGTTGATAATAGGATAGCTGCAGATCTAATATTGCTTATAGCGAATAGGGATGGAATAACATCACATATTGAAACAAGGAGTATTCAAATCGAGCCCTATGATGAAATTATCTTTAACAAGAGTTGGATAACTGAGGAGTTGGACACGTACACAATTAAGATGTTCATATTAAGTAAGGGGGGAATTCCATTGGCATCTCCAAGTGTGTACACCAATGCCTGACTGGAATGAGTCATGAATGAATTTTCTTAGAAGAAATTTAACGATATGTTTTGCTCTAGGCCACCCAGGATCAAAATTTGATGGTTACGACGATAGATTCTTGCTACTTATTGTTGGGGGATGAAGCCTTTGATGAGACATCCTCAATCCTTGAAAGAATATTACAAAAAGCTGCCAAGCGGGATTGATATAGAAATAGTAGATCAACAGACGATTACCGAAATTGCGGTGGAGGATTGATTCTATTAACTTAGAAGATAACTATCTCATTGAACAACGTAGGGAATTCATAAAAAAAGGAAACAATGTTGTATTATTCTACTAGCATGGGATTCTGATTATAATTGATAAATATATGAGACATGGGCATTATTCCATATAACAAAAATAACTTGATGCCTCTGATTGATTAACTTCCCAACATGTGCTTCAATGCCCTTAATGGTCTTCCTGTCAAGTAGTTGTAGTAAACCATCAGCTGGTATAGCAATATAGAAATCAGAACGATGCTCCTAGCTTTATCAAATCCTCTAACTGGCAATGGATCTATGGTAAATACATCCTTTATCTGCTCTATCAATGGCTCAACACTTATGCTTCTTTGTGAATATACATGCTGCCCATATTCAGAGTTATAGAACTACAGCAATGCCAGTCTATTATTATCTGTAGTATGCCTATACCTTTCCAATGGGAATACTGGATGCCCTCTATACCTGCTGAAATCACATAACTTGTGATCATCATATCCTTCATATCCTTCATATCCTTCATATCCTTCATATCCTTCATATCCTTCATATCCTTCATATCCTTCATATCCTTCATATCCTTCATATCCTTCCATATCCTTCATATCCTTCATATCCTTCATATCCTTCATATCCTTCATATCCTTCATATCCTTCATATCCTTCATATCCTTCATATCCTACAACATACCTTACCATTCCTGTAGGCAATGAAGATGTTATGCTTTCATACATCTTGTTATCAGTAATGTTAACTGTTGTGAAATCAGCTGATAATGGAACTATCAACGAACCTGTGCTACATGCTAGATGCATCTTGTATCCGAATATCCATCCCTTGGTTCTGCTGTAGCCCCATCGAGCATCTGTATCTATACCGGAGCGTGGCACTTCATTCTTCTTCATGCTAGATTTGTGCCATACATGTCCCTTTGCTTTCAACAATGAACTGTCAACGGATACTATGGATGAGTCTACCAACCCATCTTTTATGAAGAGCATACCCATAGCACCTATCCTTGATCTTATGTCAATTGATATGGCCTTGACCTTCTGTCGAATGTTCTTCTGTCTGGTAATCTATCAAGACCACATGCCTTCATTACCTTCCTGTTGTATGGCATGTCTATCGAAAAATATTCATGTAACACATTGTTGCTTGGTATTCTTACCCATACTCTAACGATGAAGCATCTCACCATAACTGTAGGAGAATAGTAGTAGGGTTTACCTCTCTTCTTAAGAGGTTTTGTCCGAGGAATCACGTCAATCAAAAATAATATACGAAGAAGTATCGAGTCTGAGCTAAACATATCAACAATAAAAACTAGAACCTGATCTTATCGTTTCGAGCCAAATTACGCCCAAGCCTCAAATATTTTAAAGCGTTATTTATGTTCAGTTCTACCCTTCATGAATTACATATATGAAGATGCTATAGCATAATATGATAGACTTGGACAGTTCTATTCTAATAATGTTCATCGGTTGAACAACTATGGATTGTATTTTGTAGGGAGGGAAAGTCCTAAGAAACCATCTCTTGCATTAACAAGGTTGTGAGACTGAACTATACAATGTATCCAATTGGAGATTTAGCATACTTCCAAAGTGAGAATAAAAAAGAGTTTGGATCAATGAGATACACATCATTACAATTTATGGTTGCTTAGCAGATTTACTGTGTCCATGTTTCTTATCTTTAAATGATTCTAGGTAAAGACACTGATAATTATACACATGCAATCTACTTCATATGAATTGGGAGAATTTAGAATATACATATCTATAATATATGGGAATATGACTTCGCTGGCTTGACGTGATAATAAAGAATAGTCAAATTCAAGTGTAATTAACACTACCTCATTTAAAAAATTGTTAGAATAGCAGAAACTTTAGCAGAACCAAAATATTCAGAGTTTGCCCATCTGGGCAGTACCAGAATTCGAGGCTGCTATGATGTCTATAATGCCTTCGCTTAATGAATCTTGATCAGAAGGGGGAGAGTTTCCAATAACCACTACTATTCTTCCTACATCGCCTATAGGACATGAATCGTTAGTAGTTCTGGAAAAATCTTTGCTACCAAAGAAACCTTGGAAGGCGATATAATCATAATCAACATGGGGTATACCACTCTTTCCAATTTGTATGTAGCTATCCGGACCATTCTTCGTAATGTCAACAATAAAAGCTGAAATCAAATTTCGACCTTTAGCATGATGGGCTTTAACAACATCAATTCTAATGGTTATCTTAGGATCTCCACCATAGTCCGTACATGTTATCATTGCACGTCCTTGGATGTATGCATCACCCAAGAGTTGATGTTCCTTCTCTTGGAATTCCTCCTTAGAAGGAATCACTTCTGGTTTTATGAGACCATCAATGGTAATGTTTATGTTATCAACAACCTGACCATCGGATTTTCAACAACCTGACCATCGGATTTGACTGACAGTGTAAGGAGCCTTGTTAGTGCACCAACTATCTGTTCAGAGGGACAGTTGTAATAGAGATCGAGTCCGGTTTCACTAACTTTCAAATCTAGCCAATCCGGCTTATCTACAACTTCGAAGGATATTGGTTGGCTACTAACAAAGGTTATTACCTTAATGAAAAGAGGACATGAGCTCAATTCATCAACAACAAATGATACGTAAGTGTCACTAGGTGTAACTACGATTTTCTGTGATTTTGATTCAGTCTTAGGTTCATTCTCACCAACAGTTCTTTCGGGCTCGGCCTCCACTCTGATCTCCGGAGAACGTTCAATCACAGTTCCATTTGCTAGGATGTTTTCGAATCGATCGGTTGCAGTCCACATCAAGGAGGATGCAGGAATTCTTGTTATCAGTAGAATTATCAAATTATTGCCGGGCATGATTGGTCGATCGCCCTCAACTACTTTATTAGCATCCACTCTCTCTCTATCCCAACCCCTTGCCTTCACAAATCTTGAAGTCATCCCAATACTCTCCAATACATCCATCATAATCTCCATTACACGAAATGATAACAAATGCCAGATAGTTTTGTGCATTCTTCTCATATCTGATCCTGGTTCTGTGGAACCCATTCTTCAACCAGGCAAAGAATCTCTCAACACAACATAGCGCGTCTTGCCGTATAGGTATTGACTCTCTAGATTAATTGATTGGAAAACATCTGACTATCTAGATGATGATTCAATAAAACAAATTACATCAGTTTATGCAGACAAGGGTTATGATTCTAAGGCAATTGCCTAGATTGTATTTCACACAGTATAGGTATTGTTCTGTATCAATCATAACAAATGCCAGATAGTTTTGTGCATTCTTCTCTATCTGATCCTGGTTCTGTGGAACCCATTCTTCAACCAGGCAAAGAATCTCTCCACAACATAGCGCGTCTTGCCGTATAGGTATTGTTCTGTATCATCATTTTGTTGTTGTGTCTTACTGTTTTTTCTGTAAGGTATGCAGTCAGAGATTTTTCTTTTGGTAAGGTATTTCCTGATGAATTCTGCATCATAGCCCTTGTCTGCTTGGCACCGCGCAATTTTTCTGATAGATCTCTCATCCAGATATTGTGAGATGCCATCCATCACGTCTACAAATCTTGCAGAGTCATGCTGATTTGCAGGATCCATCACTACTGAGACTGGCAGTCCGTTTTGTTCCACCGCAACGTGTATTTTTGTGCCTGAAATCCTGTTGAATCCGTTGTATCCTATGACGCTTCCCCTTTTTTGGCCGGAACTGATGACGAATCGACCGTTTTTTGCAGCTGCATCTTGCCTGATCTGTGGGCTGATTTGACTGCAGCGGAGAGGATATTCTTCCATATTCCACGTCGCTGCCAGTTCTGCAGTCTGCGGTGCGCAGTTGATTTGGAGCCGTACCTTTGTGACATCCCAGTCCACCTGCATCCTGTTATCCCGACAAACAGGATTCCGTTGACTGTCTTTCTGTCGTCTGCCCTTGGCCTTCCGGTTCTGGCTGGCTTTGGGAGATGCGGTGATATCATCTTCCATTGTTCACCTGTTATCTCCTGAAATTTCATGATCTGCTACGGGCAGCATTGCAAATAGATCCAAATGATCGTCAATTATTCACTAAATGATCAGTTTTGGGATCAGTTGCTTATGTCACCATTAGGGTTCTCCAGCACAACACCATATAATGCCTCATCACTTTGATTCTTCACAGATACCAAAGTCATCTTTTTTGTATGCTTCATCACAACGTAAACTCCGTCCGACGTCAAGGCAACAGATTCTTCATCAATTAAAGGAAAAATTGCAGAGAGAATAAGAGCTTATCCGAAAATTAACATCATAGCCTAATTGTTTATACCGAAACAGATCTAGATCTGTCCTCTCTAGCTAAATTTGTGAGAAAATCAAAGAAAAAGAGCATGCCGACCATATGGCATATACCAGACAATCTATGGGAAGAGTTCAAACTAGTGTTGCTACCAGAGAAACCAGCAAGAACAGTTGGAAGGCCAGCTGTGCCATTTAGAAAAGTGTTGAATGGAATACTGTATGTATTAAGAACTGGATGCCAGTGGAAGAAAGTATCTAAAGAATTTGGTTCTGGCTCAACTTGCCATGCAAGATTTCAGGAATGGATTGGGATAGGAGTATTCAAGAAGGTATGGAAGAGGCTGCTGGAAATATATGATGAATTGAAGGGTATAGGATGGGACTGGCAATCCATGGATAGCGTACCGAAGGCCCCATTAGGGGGAAAACGACCGGAGCAAACCCAACGGATAGAGGCAAGCTAGGTACCAAACGTCACATGCTGGTTGATAGAAGAGGTATTCCTCTCTCATCTGTAATTACTGGAGCAAACAAGCACGATATGAAATCAGCCTTTCCTACAATAGATAGCATTGTTGTTGATAGGCCCAAAGTTAAACAGAACATATGCATGAATAGGATATGATTTCCCTGAGATAGAGTATGGAGTATGAAATATGGAGTTAGGAAGGGGATATGTGGATCACATTCGTCATAAGGGTGAAGTATTGAAAAAGAATTTGTACAAAGCAAAGAGATGGGTTGTAGAAAGAACCGCATCTTGGCATAACAGGTTCAGAAAGTTATTGGTAAGGTTCGAGAAGAGAGAGGAAAATTATCAGGCGCTAGTAGAATTTGCTAACTGCCTAATAGTGTATAGAGCGATATATTGGTTATTGGTAGTGTCATAAACACGTTAATGCAACTGTTTCTAGTATCTACTATCTACAATACTAATAAAATCAATAGTAAGAAAACTAAACCTGACAGTTTGAACTAATATTCTTGCATTCTAAATGATATTATTTCTACCAATCATTAACTATCAGCTAGAATTTTAGGATAGGCTCTAAGTAGCATTCCAAGTAGAAAGAAAGAGATCTTCTTTATCTCGTGCTGAATCCTGGTCACATTATAATCAGTGTGTATATTTAATAAATCTCTACCGCCTTAGTCTGCCTAAGTGCTGAGAGAGCGTTCGATAGAAATTTCTTATTACTTCATGTGAATTCCTAATGTCATAATGAATATTGTAGTACAACATTTACAGGCATCTACATTTACTCAAACTCCCCATTCCATGAAACACCTAGTTCATACGTAATGAACAAATACAACCTCGGAAGAACTCCAAAGAAGACAAATTATTTCATGAGAAATTTTTGCAATTTAGATTTTTGGAATGTATTAAATGAAATTCTGTTCTAATAAATAAGCAATAAAATAAGATCCATTCAGGCTATTAGATTTCATATCTTTTTTAGATATCAGAATGGATAAGGTTCTTACAACTAATCTAATGGAAATTACATCGTCGTATATAGTGATGGTCCCTTGTATACTGCTAGTTATTAATGACCTAAAACTTTTGAGGTTGTATTGTTGACCTAATTGCTTATCTATCTCTTCATAATTCTACTGGCTCCCATCCCAATCCTTCCGATTGCTCCAAACACAAAGTCTGCTCCAAATGCTAGTAATGCTGCAGGAATTGCTCCTGCAAGAATCATTTCGACATCTACCAGCGCTATTCCTGTAAAGATCAATTCTCCCAGACCACCGGCTCCAATCAAAAAAACCAAAGTTGCTGTTGCGATACAAAAGACTGTTGAGGTACGAATCCCGTCTAGGATAACCTTTGAGGCCAAAGGGATCTCAACATAACGCAGGATTTGTGAGTGATTCAATCCGATCCCAGCACTTGCCTCAAGGATCTTCTTGTCGACACTTATCAATCCAGCATAGGTGTTGCGTATAATGGGTAAAACAACGTAGACAAAGAGCGCAAATATCGCTGGAGCGAAGCCTATCCCTAACAAGGGAATGGTCAGCCCGAGAACCGATAGACTTGGTACGGCTTGTCCTATGTTAGAAAACCCGTTTACATAATTTGCAAACCGTTTAAATCTTGGTCGGGTAATGATGATACCAAGGGTTACACCCACACTGATTGCGAGGGACTGCGCAATTAACACCAAAAGCATATGTTCTGCAACGAGGTTGAGAACTTGCATATTGTGTTCAAGAAGGTAGTCTAAAACCAACGAAAATCTCCTTTCAATTATCCATGTATTCCATAATAAGGTCGAAAGTTAAAATACCACTAATTACATCGAAGGCATCGCTTGAATTTCTTCTTACCGGTAGAAACGTACGTCTGTTCTGAAGCATAGTTTCAAGTGCGAGTAAACCATTTGTATCCTCTGTTACAGTGATGTCCATATCCAACTTTTCGTTTTCCTGTTTGCCTGTTTGGTTCTCAGATAGAATATTTTCTCTTTGTTTAGTTGCGTCAAGAATCATTTTTACTGTCGAGATGCTGAGAAGTTTTATTGCCTTGTCAGAACCAATGAAATTACTGACAAAAGTGTTTGCCTGGTGCTTGAGAAGATTTTGAGGAGAATCGAGCTGGACTATCTTACCCTCACTCATTACAGCTACGAGATTGCCTATCTTGAGAGCCTCATTAAGGTCGTGTGTAACAAAGACAATAGTCTTACTCTTTTCAGATTCTCTTTGCAGGATGGATGAAAATTCTTCCTGCAACTCAGCCCTTATTATTGGGTCCAACGCTCCAAAAGGCTCATCCATGAGCAAAATACTAGGATCCAGCACAAGTGCTCTTGCGATACCCACCCTTTGGGCCTGACCACCTGAGAGTTCCCTTGGATAACGCGGAGCAAAGGTCTCTGGATCTAGTTTTACTTTTCTGAGTAGTTCACTCACTCTTTTTTGAATCTTTGATTTATCCCACCTCTCAAGTTTTGGAAGGATTGCGAGATTTTGTTCAACAGTAAGATGAGGAAAGAGTCCAACTTCTTGTATTACGTATCCCATTCTTCGCCTTAGTTTTACCGGATCTTGTTCTGTCACGTCTCCCCCCTCTACTAGTATTTTGCCATTGGTACATTCCACCAACCTGTTAATCATCTTGAGAACAGTACTCTTTCCACAGCCTGAGGTTCCTACAAGCACAAGCGTCTTTCCACGCTCGAGTTGGAATGACACCTCATCAACTGCTTTGATTACTTTTTCCTGTTGCCTGTTTCGCTGCTGAACTCTATAGATCTTCGTTACATTATTAAACTCAATCGAGATATCTGGGTTTCTCGTTCTTTTTGTTGTTGATATTGACGATGGTTCAGTGAATGATGTTTTATCGCTCAAATCATCCCCCTCGGGGTTAACCTGTCTTCAACTTTTTTCAATCCGATGTCAGTAAACACCGCAAGCAGAGCAACTGGTATTGTGCCTACCAGAATCAACTGAGTATTACTTTGTTGAATGCCTTGAAATATCAGATCTCCTAACCCCCCCGCCCCTATCAACGCAGCTATTGTAGCAAGACCTATTGTAAACACTATCGAGGTTCTAATACCTGCCATAATTACTGGAAAGGCTATGGGGAATCGAATCTTAAAGAGCATTTCAAGTTTGCTAAGACCAATTCCCTCCGCAGCGTCAAGAATCTCAGACCTGATTGTGGTAAGCCCGGTGTAGGTGTTTCTCAAGATCGGAAGCTGTGCATAAAGTACAAGCGCAATTATAGATGGAGTTATCCCTATGCCAAAGATTGGTACCATGAAGCCAAACATTGCAACAGAGGGAATCGTAACGATAATAATTGCTATGTTTATTACCCCATTTGAAAATGCTTTATTTCTAAAAAGGGTTATTGCAATGCCCAAACCTAAGCCAGTGCCTACTGCAATACCAACCGAGATGAAGCTCACTTTGATATGCTCAACAATCTTTACGGCGAGCAATCTTGCCTGATCTTGAAAAGACAAGACAAAAGAAGATGGGGATTCTATAGCTGATCTCGATTTAGGTTGTTGATGTAATCCACTGACTCCTAGAAGACCTTCATCTTCTAACCACTGTCTTGCCACTCTTTCCGGATTCTCACCATCTATATCTACTCCATAGTTCATCTCAATCATCTCCGTTGTGGTGAGGCGTGGTCCTATCTGGTTGAGTATGTTCTCTACCGTAGGATACATTTCAATTACCTCACTTCTTATCACAGGTGCAGGATTATAGATAGGAAAGAACTTTTTGTCGTCCTCCAAAATCATAAGATCAAATTTCCTTATATTTCCATCAGTTGAGAAGCCCAAGGCAACATCCACACTATCTTCATTAAGGGCCAAGTAAGTGATGCCTATGCCCATCTTCTTTATGTTATTATCGGGAAATCTGAAGTTGTAGTGCTTCTCCATTTCACGAAGTCCATCAGGTCGTGAAAAAAATTCTGCGTTTGTAGCAAAAGAAAGTTGGTTTGGATCGGTTTTGACAATGCTTGCCAAATCGCTTATTGTCTTGATACCAAGCTCCACAGCCCTTTCTTTTTTCATCAATAAAGCATTTGTGTTGTCGAATCTGGCTCTATCAAGCCAAACAAGATTCCATTTTTCTTTATATTCTTTCTTTACAATCTCGTACACTTCTTGGGGGTCATGAACAACCTCTTTCTTTTCCAATATTACAATGTAAGCAGTGCCGGTATACTCCATGTAGACATCTATCTCATCATTTATTAGAGCTCGATGATTTATCATTGTTCCACTGAGTCCTATTCGGTCATCTACCTTGAATCCATTATCTTCCAACAAAACCTTCATCATGTTGCCAAGTATCAATTGTTCTGTAAACTCCTTCGAACCAATTGTAATCTTTTTCACGTTGGAATCGGATGGCTCTTGTTCCTCGCTAGCGGAAGAGGATACTAGTCCTCCGATAATTGCAACAATAATTACCAGAAATATGCCTTTAGACAAATACCTCATTACTATATCTTGTATATGAACAAGAACGTCACTTATAACTAATAAAATTCAAAGATGAAAAAGGATAGTGTTGCCTTACCAGAACTTGATGCCTGATGGGAATGTCTGGCAAGAAAAAAGTATCTTCTAGGGGGCTATCGGAGGCAGTAAGCAGACCCAGAAAACTAATTCAGGTAACCTGAAAGAATTATCGTACTAAGGCTTCCTCCGATTGCTATAGGGGAATGATATGCTAGAAAGGGCGAGCTCAAAAAAGGTTCTTAACTGAATTCTATTTCTCCGAACTAATTTTCTTAAGGTTTATTGAATGAGAAACTGTGAGGGTATTGGGGCTTTCTTCTGAATAAACTCTACTGGATCTTCTCCAGCTAAGCTCAAAACGATCAAGACTAGTAATTAAGTAAAACACAAAACCCATTTATAATTTGAAATCTAGCCATGAACATCTGGCTTATGTTTATTTATTTAATCACAAGAAGGAAAAAGGTTTTCTGTTTTATTGTGTAATATGTTACTGATTGATGGTAACTAGAATGCAAGATTGTTTATAGGTGGGCAACCAGAATTGTACAGAAGATTAGATTATGAATTGGACAAACTAAAAAGAGGTTTACCTTATGAATAATCCCAATCAACGAAAATCTAATAAAAAATTAGGTATGGGTTATGTAGTAGAAAACGGTCCATGATGTTGACGTTATGTGATTGCCCACACACAGAGTCAGTTCAATTAACTTGCTTATGTAGAAAGTACACTTTGATTTAATAATGATATTAAAATTTCTTACAAAAATAAATATTTGTTACATTATTGCGTTCTGATGATACCAACAATACATTTTCAGGGATTTAACTTGTATAAGGATAAATGATACATTGTGCGCTAATACTTAATGTCGAACAACAACGATATAGAAATCAACATAAAGATAACCAGAAGGCATTTGACAATAGGACTCGTATCGGTACTAGCAATTTCCATGATAATTCCATTCTAGATATTTGCACAGAATCAAAGTACAGAGGATGGGGGAATTGATACCTTCGAGACAGAACCCATTAACGCACCAGATGTACCTTCTCCACCTTTAGCTCCATTAATTGATGTTTTAGCTATGCCAACAAATAATATAGTGAAAGCAAAAACATACTACGTTATTGCATTTAGTCCTGGAACTACAGCAGGTGTGGCTAACATCGAGATAACATTTCCACCAGGTTATGATGTTACTAACGCTAAGCTAATAGAACTAACAGGGATAACAACGCCAGGTACATTTTCTGTCTCGAGTCAGACATTAATATACACATTTTTAGAAACTACGCTTTTGCTGGAGCAGAGAAAATGTTTATGATAAGTAATAGTCAACCAAGAGAACAAGCAGCATGTTCATTGAAGATAAGAAGGTTACCAAGGCATGATCTGAAATTGGTCCAAACCACTACCGGTAATAGGATGCATATGACCTTCCAAATTTTTACTAAGCAAATGTTTTACCATTCAATAAAATATTGAACTAGAGATTTATTATTTCATTTGTTCAGTTTTTCTAGTTCCATTTAATGGTCATTAATTAAGATTTAATACATAATTTAGGATGGATCATTTTAGTCTGATGAAGAGGGATATGTATTAGTTGTATATAACATAAAATCCATATTATTTGTATATAACATGGGCGCCGCATTCTTTATACCTATTTAAATTGTGCCTATAATTGTGAAAATACGTTCTGTGAGACTTGATACTGCTCCAATGTTAGCAATTTTGGCGTACTAGTTTTACTGCTTGGCACCATTACACCAATTTTTGCAAGTGATCCCGGCGGTACTTTCTTTCCCCGTTTAGATATTGATTCAATTGGTGATGTACATGCAGTGTATTGGACTGCAGCATCTGGAAACAACGAAATTTACTACTTGAAATGGAACGGTACAACCGGTACAATTTTGGTAGATGAAGTACGGATAACAACTGCTAATGGTTTTAGCGCTCGTCCTGATATTGCCATAGACTCTCAGGATAATGTTCATATTGTTTGGCTGGACCGTCGGGAAGGTGGCACCAACGCAGAGATTTATTATGAAAAGCTCGATAATGATGGGAACACGTTAGTAGATGATACTAGATTGACATTTGCAGAGGGGAGCAGTGTTAGACCCTCCATGATTATAGATAGTCAAGATAACATTCTTGTTACTTGGTACGATGACAGAGATGATCCAAATGCTGGAGGTACAATAGGAGGAGTATCATCCAATCATGAGATTTATTATAAGAAACTTGACAACAACGGCAACACTATACTGGATGATATAAGAGTGACAGATGCGGATGGTTTGAGCCAGAGACCCTATCTCGACGTCGATTCAAATGATGATGTACACATTTCATATATGGATACTAGGGACTCTTGGGTTGGCGGTATGCTTACCGGAAACAACAATTATGAGATGTATTACACAAAGCTTGATGGTCTTACAGGAATTAAGTTGGGAACAGATTTTAGATTAACCAACAATACTGAATTGAGTGGACGCAACGCATTGGTTGTAGATTCCTCAGATAATGTTTGGATAACGTTCATGAATGGTGAGCCAACTTTGGGTAACATCGAGATTTATCTTGTAAAACTTGATATCGACGGTAATCCTCTGATGGATTATGACAATGATGGTTTTCCCGATCTTATCAGACTAACGAATGAACCAAAGGAAAGTGTTAGGCCTGATATGGCTATAGATTTAGACGATAATATCCATATTTCTTGGGTTGATGAAAGGGATGGAAACCGAGAAATATACTATGAAAAACTTGACAACAATGCCAACACGCTGTTGGATGACGTCAGAATAAGTTAAGGTGAAAGGATAAGCGATAGAACTTACTTGGCAACCGATCAGGATAATGACGTGTATATAATATGGCAGGACGATAGGACAAGGCGCCCCGAATTGTTCTACTCAAAGCTCGATAGCAGCGGTAATGTGTTGATAGATGACTTGAGAATGACATACGGTCATCCTTTTGGAGATCCCCCTTCAAATGGAGTGACTACAGATGCCTCAGGTAATATTCAGGTCGTATGGGGCGATGAGCGTTTTGAAAACGCGGAGTTGTTCTATATGAAAATTGATGGTAGCAATGGGACCAAATTGATTTACGATAAAAGGCTAACCAATGCAGATGCATATAGCATACGTCCCTCGATAGCTATTGATAGTGATAATAATATCCAATTGGGATGGCAGGACAACCGGGCGGGCAATATGGAGATGTATCTTACCACGCTTGATAGTGAAGGGAATACCATTTTTGCACAACGTAGACTTACCGTCAACAATGGCTACTCTCTAAATACAAAAATTGGTTTGGACTCTTCTAATGATGATGTACATATGATATGGCAGGACACAATAGATGGCTTTAGGAATCTTTACCACGTAAAGCATGAATCTAATGGTACCCCTCTAACAGTTCTCAAAAATTTGACTGGCGCTACCAATGCAAGCGTTAATCCAAGCTTTGCTGTAGACGCTTCTGGCAACTTACATGTTGTGTGGCAAGATTTTTGCAATACAAAAATTGACTAGAGACGGCAGGACACAATAGATGGCTTTAGGAATCTTTACCACGTAAAGCATGAATCTAATGGTACCCCTCTAACAGTTCTCAAAAATTTGACTGGCGCTACCAATGCAAGCGTTAATCCAAGCTTTGCTGTAGACGCTTCTGGCAACTTACATGTTGTGTGGCAAGAGACTAGAGACGGCGACTTTGAGATATTCTATAAGAAGCTTGATGATATCGGCAACACATTGATTGATGATATAAGAGTGACTAATGCATCTGGTACTAGTAATAGACCCGATGTAGGAGTGGATACTTCGCAAAATGTGCACATTGTTTGGAGTGACGAAAGAGATGGTAATCCAGAGATATACTACAAGAAACTAGACAATAGTGGTAACACTTTGATCACGGACACTAGGATAACCGATAACAGTGCCATGAGCAGCGACCCTGCTATGAAAATACAAGCGTCGGGAGAGATAGCTGTAACATGGACTGACAATAGACCTGGAAATGGAGAGATATACTTTGTAAAGCTCGCTAACAATGGGACAAGGTTGAATGCAAATGATATAAGGATAACCAATTCATCAGGGAGGAGCTATTTCGCGGACATGGCAATAGAATCATTCACAGGTTATTCACATATAGTATGGTTGGACTTGAATCTTGATGATCATCCTGAAACGGTAGAGGTTTATTATACAAAGCGTGCCAAGTTTGGTGGGGCACTGATACTCCCAACGAGAATGACATTCACTACCAATATTCCTCCTATCGCTGATGCTGGGATTGACCAGACAACACAACCTGGAGAAATAGTTACTTTAGATGGTACGTTTAGCTCAGATCCAGATAGTACTTTATCATATGCTTGGACACAGGTTGGAGGTCAAAATGTAACATTAACAGGCCCCGGTTCCGCCAATCCTACTTTCACAGCCCAATCGAATGGCGGAGTATCATTATTAACATTCCAACTTTTAGTCCATGATGGTACAGATCCAAGCCCTGCAGACACTCGAAGTTACAGTTTTGAATGATTTTGAACCATCCTTCTTAGCCAACTGTACTAACTACCTTGATGAGCCGGACAGACCGGACCTACGTCTTCAAGAATTCAGCTTTGCATCTTGGTTCAGGACTTCTAATGACTTTACTTCAAGTGCCATGATTCTAAACAAGGGTGGCTTTGGAGGAGAAGGAGCTGGTAACAACATGAACTTTGGAATGTATTTGAATTGGTTAGAGCGTATTGCAGCAGGCTTTGAGTCCTCAAACGGTACAAATTACTTCGTTTTCTCCCCAGAATCTTACAATGATGGTAACGCACATTACGCAGTTGTTACTTATGATCTATCAACCCTCAAGCTATACGTTGATGGATCTGTAGTGGAAACATTATCTACGTCGGCAATTCCTGATGATGGTAGTTCACGACCAGTAAGGATAGCAGCTAATTCTGCTGGTGAAAGTATGTTCTTCAACGGCAGTATAGACGAGGTTCGCATATGGAATAGAACATTAACTGACCAGGAAGTTAGTGACCAGTACAATTCTGCTATTTTCAACACTGCAGGACAAGTTCTATATCGAGATATGAGTGAGTTCTCAATCAACAATTCTCCAGTAGCCGATAACCAAAGTGTTTCAACAGGTGTGAATGCTTCTATTGCCATTACCTTAACTGGTTCAGATGCAGATGGAGATGCATTAACATTCTCCATAGTGGATAACCCATTGAATGCTACACTAAGCTCAATAACCCCCATCAACGCAACAGCAGCTGAAATTACCTACACGCCAGATACAAGCTTCAATGGTACTGACAGTTTCACCTTCAAGGCAAATGATACTATGGATGATAGCAACATTGCCACTAGATATTACGGTTTTTCCAGGTGAATTTTCGCCTACTAGCACGGTAGGTACACCTTCAGCTAGAGCCGAACATACAGCAGTATGGACGGGCACGGAGATGATCATATGGGGAGGATTCAGTAATGGTACCTTCTTCAGGACTGGAGCTGAATATGATCCATCAACAGATACATGGAATGCAACCCCTACAGCAGGTGCACCATCAGTTAGACAGTTCCATACATCTGTATGGGCTGATAGCGAGATGATTGTCTGGGGAGGTAATTACCGGGACACAGGCGGTATCTATGATCTAGTTGCAGATACTTGGACTACAGTAAATACTACAGGCGCACCAACCGGCAGGAACTTCCACACCGCGATATGGACTGATACAGAGATGATTATTTGGGGAGGAGATACAGCGGGGGGTCCAGGCGGTCTTGCTGATACAGGAGCTAGATATGATCCCATCACTGACACATGGACTTCTACCAATATGACAGGAGCACCAACAGCTAGACAGGGCCACACTGCCGTATGGACAGGAACAGAGATGATTATTTGGGGTGGTAATGATGGCACTCCCTTAACAGATACTGGTGGTATATACAACCCATCTAATGACACATGGACTTCGATTAGTACAACAGGAGCACCAACAGCAAGATTTGACCACACCGCCGTATGGACAGGAACAGAGATGGTTGTGTGGGGAGGGGATATAACCATAGGTGGTGGAGGCTTGACCAATACTGGAGCTAGATACGATCCGTCAACAGATACATGGACTACAACTAGTACCACAGAAGGGCCATTGGCTAGAACTGACCACACATCTGTATGGACAGGAACAGAGATGGTTGTGTGGGGAGGATTCGCTGATTCAGGTAGAACTGATACTGGAGGTCGATATGACCCAGTCACAGATACATGGACTCCTCCTATGACAGATGCCCCATTAGCTAGAGATGATCATACAGCAGTATGGACTGGAAGAGATATGATAGTCTGGGAGGATTGCTTTCACAGTTTGTTACAACATCAACTGGAGGTACGATGTAGACACTACGATTGACGCATCAGTGGGATCTACCGATTTCGTCTTGCTCAATGGTCAAGTGCTCTCTATCTTAGATAGTAATGGTACTACTACAGACGGTACAGCAACGTGTAGTGCTGCCCTCTCGTAAGAAACAATAACTACTTTTTTTATTTTAATTACTGTGAGTGTTGACTATATTATTTCACTTGGTCTGACTTGGTTTAAGATTCACATTACCTTTCTTGCCAATTCGTCAGATCGGGAATCTGTGAAATCCATATAAAGTATCTCTCCCCTTACCAATGCTTCTCCTCACTCCTTCCAGTTCTTATTAGGCATAAATCTCAATGATAGTAATTGGTCAAAATCTCATTCTGTCATACTATCAGTATCTTCAGGTTTATTATTCGACACAATATTAAAAGACAAATAAGGAAAGTAGTTGTTATGATGAGCTATTCTATTACGGGTTTTGTCAGCGGCCTCATCACCACTTCAGGATTGGTTTTAACGACCTTTTTTGGCCATCTCTATGTACCTGGCATTAATGCCCATAGGGAGTCAAGGAGAAGAATTTTCACCCACGAGAATCTCAAATAAAGTCTCACGGTTGGGGTTTATAGCAAATGTAACAACTTTAGCATATGAGGTTTACAGTGGATACGTGCAAGATTTCTAAATAGCCAAGTTTTGTATCAGGGATATCAACTTTTCCTCTTCTCGGGGACTTTGTGCTTAGATGAAAGCTCCCAAAGTAAGGAGAGTGAAAGTATCACTACAAAGGCAATAATCGAGTATCTGACAGGATCGACCAGAAGAATCCCTATGTTTGGTGTAACACTCACTATTCTACCAATAAGATCCTGGTCACGAACAATCCACTGATCAACTGAGTCAATATTATCTCCCTTTGTTTTCAGTCCTACCTCTCCATGTTCATCAATTATTTCAACTACCCTGTGTGCTATCACGTCAATGTCGCCAAAATGAGCATTAAAGGCGACCATATCACCCACCTTAATCTCCTCTATGCTGCTGGGCTTCACAGCAATCATATCATTTGGTTTCAATGTAGGAAGCATGCTGTCAGAAGTAACTACCATTATTCTATCACCAAAATGAATAACAAAGGGAAATATTACCAATGATAGTGCTACCAACAAAGTAGCAATGAGGTAGGCTGTATTCACCAAGCTTGGCATGATTAGTGCCGATTTAAACCTTTAAGTTTTTTGTTCAATAATGTAAGATACAACATATACGAACTTGATTTATCAATTGCTTTTCTAATTAAGATTATAGTTTCAATTCTGCAAGCATCCTTTTAAAAATCTCAATCTCCGGCGTATTCTCCGGAACGAAGTTATGACAATAGATACAATAGTGACCTATCTGTATTTTGTGCGTATGAAAGTCTATCATAGCTGGAAACATTGGAATAGGCTTATCATGTCTTGCGCAGTTCTTTATCATTTTATATTATAGCCTTAAAGCAACTTATTAAAAACCTTTACAGTTTTATACTAAACGCTTGAAAGTTAGCTATAGTTTACATCTCATAATAAAATAATAATCATTTGGATTGTATCAGTATAAATGGGTCTTCAAAGTTTATTGTGTATAATCTAGTGAACTAATTTCTTGAAATTTCATATACTACAGTAGAAATCTTTAATCCTCAATTTATCTAATAGTTTAATCACTTCAATAGCATATGAATTTGCAGTTGATCTGGAGATTTTAAATTTTCTCTGAGCCTCATCTGCGATCACCATGAAATTTGATATATCATTATCCATCGTCCATCGTGTAATGGCAAGTATCCTTAATTGTCTATTACACTTGTATTCCTCCAATTGAGACATGTCAATAGAATATATTCCAAAGCCAGTTTTAAAGCTAAGTGACGTTTTTCAATAGTGAGAGTATTGGTAAGGAGCTCTCGGTCGCTTTATGTGTGACATACTTGATTAGATGAAATTGATCAATTGGACCCATTGTTTGATCCCTAGTACAATTAGGATGAAATTATGGGAAAGATTACATTTATGTAGTGAATATGAGCAACAATTTCATGCGACTAGCACTTATTGCAATATTCACGTCTATGATAATAACTACTTATTATATCCCAACGTTAGTTGAAGCCCAAAAAATCACAAGAGAAATATGCGATTCGGAAATATGCAATGTAAAGATAACAGATGAAGGGTTTCTACCAAAGATTCTCACTCTGAAGGTAGGCACCACTGTTGTTTGGACCAACGCTGATGATGAAAGACATACAGTAACTAGTGGTTCACCTGGAGAGATAACTGCTCCGTTAAAATCATTATTGTTGGAAAATGGTGATACCTATGAATTCACCTTTATACATTCAGGACTATATGAGGGTAGTTACAAGTACTTCGATCAGGTTACAAAGATCATGCGTGGAGAAATAATGGTAGAATCAGAGGAAGTCAAGAGGGAGGAGATGCCTGAATCTAACACAATAAAGATAGACTTCAATGAACCTGACTCGGGTGTGAGGATGGTTTCACTGCAGAGTGGAATTATAAAGAGCATGGAAATAGATCCGGATTTCAACAGCCTAATAATTAATTTGGAAGATGTAGAAATTATTGGTAAGTTGGAGATTTCATTGGACAGGAACTTAATTGATTCAAGGGCCAACGGAAATGACGATCATTTCGTAGTATTGGTTGATGGAGAGGAAGGATTCTATGATGAGACATCTTCAACACCTGATGAAAGGACTTTGGAAATAGTTGTACAAAGAAAAACCACTAGTATAGAAATAATAGGCACGCAAGTAATACCAGAATTCTCCGTTGTGTTACTTGTTGTTGCAGCGATTTTTACCACCATGATTGCAGCTTTTAGGCTACGACCAAGGCTTGGCCAATTACAGTAATGATTTTGTAGAGGTTTGTCTTTGATACTATCATGTCAGATGAAGAATTGCGCTTCTGCGACAGTTGTATGACCAAGACAAAACATGAGGTCGTTTTTATGCCGGAAATGGCTACTTACAAGCGAAAGCGACTCTACAAGTGTACAAAATGTGGAAAGGAGAGTTGGAAGAGAGGTCTAAGACCAAGCTCGGAAATCTCTTATTAGATCCAAAGCTAAAAATAACATTCTGATGAAAATTTCACATGAGTAAAAAAACAAACAGGTTAATCAATGAAACAAGTCCGTATCTTTTACAGCATGCATACAATCCTGTTGCTTGGTACCCCTGGGGAACTGAAGCACTTGAAAGGGCGAAGAGCGAAGATAAACCGATCTTTCTCAGTATAGGTTATAGCGCTTGTCATTGGTGCCATGTAATGGCTCATGAAGACTTTGAAAATGAAGAGATAGCCAGAATTATGAACGAAAGTTTTGTGAATATAAAGGTGGATAGGGAGGAACGTCCAGATCTCGACGATATTTATCAGAAGGTTTGTCAGATAATGACTGGATCTGGCGGTTGGCCTCTAAGCGTTTTCTTGACTCCCGAGCAAAAACCATTTTTTGTTGGAACATATTTTCCCCCCGACAGTCGATATGGAACTCCGGGGTTTCCGTCATTGCTTCGACAACTTTCACATGCATACAGAAATGATCATGAATCCATTGATCGACAGGCGAAGATCTTATTGGAAGGACTTGCCCAAACGACAGAATTCATGGCACCTCCGACAGAACTTAAAAGAACACTTTTGGATGAGGCTGCAATAAATCTTCTCCAGAGCAGCGATCCCATTTATGGTGGATTCGGAGCAGCACCAAAGTTCCCGAATGCATCCAATCTTTCCTTCCTGTTACGCTATTATTATATCTCAAAGTTAGGTAATTTTAGGAACTTTGTTTTGTTAACACTGGATAGAATGGCTGCTGGTGGAATCCATGATCATGTCGGTGGGGGATTTCACAGATATTCAACAGATTCCCAATGGTTTGCACCACACTTTGAGAAGATGCTCTATGATAATGCATTGATATCAATGGTATATGTGGAGGCGTTCCAGGTTACTGGTGAGGGAAAATACAGAGATATAGCAAGCACCACCTTGGATTATGTTCTACGCGAAATGACAAATTTAGATGGTGGATTCTATTCAGCACAAGATGCAGATTCCGAGGGAATTGAAGGAAAATATTATACTTGGAAGAAAAACGAAATCATAAGAACACTTGGTGCCGATGCCGAGATTTTTTGTATGCATTATGGAATAACGGAGGGGGGCAACTTTGAAGGACGTAACATTTTACATAAAAGTGCATCAATGGAAACACTTGCGAAGAAGCTATTCAAGCCCAAGAATGAAATCGAACGAATAATTTCTGACGAAAGGGAAAATCTCTTGAGGGTTAGAGAGGAACGCATAAAACCAGGTAGGGATGAGAAGGTATTAACTAGCTGGAACGGACTAATGATTAGTGCATTTGCAAGGGGTTATAGGGTAACTGATAACCAAACATTTCTCAAGGCTGCAACGAAAGCTGTAGGATTCATCGAAACAAGACTTACGGATGGGGATGTATTAAGACACACATTCAAGGATGGTCAGGCGAAGCTCGATGGTTATCTTGACGACTATGCTTTTTATATAAATGGATTGCTTGATCTTTTCGAAGCAGATTCAAGACCCGAGTATCTTCATAAGGCCTTGGCTCATACAGATCACATGATCAAGCACTTCTGGGATGTAGACCATGGAGACTTTTTCTTTACGTCTGATAATCACGAGAAACTCATAGTAAGAACAAAGAGTGTTTATGATTTATCTATTCCATCAGGGAATTCAATGTCTGCACTTGCCCTATTGCGCCTTTATCACTATACTCAGGATCTGGAATATCTCAAGAAGGCGGAAAAGATAATGAATATTCACGCTGGCTCGGCTGCCGAAAATCCTTTTGCATTTGGGCAGCTTCTTAACACGGTATTTACTTATGTGAAACAACCGACTGAAGTTACTTTAATAAAAAATGATTCACGAGCCAATGATGCGATCAATTGGATCAACAGGCAGTTTATTCCTGAAGGTATATTTGCAATAGTGGATTCTGAAAATATTGCTAGGTTGCATGACATACCATTCTTCAAGGGTAGGAATTCTATAAAAGAAAAACCCTACACTGCGTATGTATGCAAGAATTTTACATGTTCTTTACCCCTTCATTTGTTAGAAGATATCAAGGAGAACTTGAACAATTAATAATATCTAGTCATTGATGACGCATTCCTCACAAGTGAATTGTCATTGAGATGCTGTGAATCAGAAATAGTGTATATGTGAGACGGACTAAGTGTCTGTAAGAAAATACTAGGTTAGGAATTGGCTATGAGCTATCACAATTCTTGTGAGGTCACATAGCAAATGGACATTCTCGATTAGATTCCAATACCAATCTAACCTTCAGCATTCCATTGAACAACTTGAATTTCAGACTAATTTCTTGTTCCAGAATAAAATGTAATTTACTCATAATTCTCTCTTTATATCTATGCCTATACCTTTGCAACATATTCTCTTCAGACAATAGCTCAAGCAAGCTCATTTTTCCATAAACTTTTGCAGCTTGCTCAACAAATATAGTTTCATCTTTATTGCTCATTTTTGATTGATATGTATATCCTATAATGATCTTTTGGGCATTTGCTTGTACCATGGCTTACTGACACAATTCTATTTCACATGTAGATCTCGTATTAACTCCCTGAGATCAGCTCTAACATAGTTGATGTAAATTACATTCCACAGCGACTAGGTTTCCACTGGGTTTGAATTATTGAGAAATTGGGTTGATGACAATTGAATTCAACCATTTTCTGTCGAATTCCGACTATCTTTAGAGTATAGGATAACGATACGAATAATTCTAAAAGGTACCAATCCGAGTACACATTCATTAATAATACTATATTCCAAGTATTTTATTGAATAATTGATGATATGAGATGAATACGATCGGAAATTTCAATTATTTTGTTCTTTGTTCATGCGCTTGATGAATTTATTTATGAAAAAAGTGGAATGGGGAATTGATTCAAAAGCCAGAGGATCATATTAGCTTATTCACTAATGATCAAATCAGCCAATATAGAATCTACAATTTTACTATATTCTAGAGCATTTTGACCTAGGTAAGTCCGAGGCGGGGTTCAAATTCCTAGTCAACTATTCAAGAATCAGCAATAACTAGATGCTCATTTGAAGATTCACGCAAGGCCAGATGCAGTGGGAGTTGCGTAGCCGAGTAGATCGTTACAACGGATGGGAATTGGGAGACCTTGACTTTGGTTGAGGATATGAATCAGAATACTATTTTTTATATTGATAAAAACGATATGTAGGAAGTGTGGCTCACGAGGAAGCATAAATGTGAATTATGTAAGAGAGGTTTTGGTCAAGTTGAGAAGCTGATGCAGCATCAGCAGGTAGTACATGGTAAGGACAGCTTGTATGAATGTACTAGATGCAATTTGACCTTTACAGGTGGCCAAGAATTAAAGAGCCATGCTAGGCTCTATCATTCTTATAAAAAGTAAAAATTCACGATCATCTTCTTACTGGTTTAGCTTCACCCTGGTCTAGCACATCTTGGCTCGCATCGTAAACAGTCCACTTGATTGTAAAGTTATCGTTGGCGACCTTAAGTTTGAATAAAGCCTTTTCTCCTGGAATCAAAGGTTCTTCACCTACGGAGGCGCTGCCTACACTCGAGGTCATATCAACATTGTTCCAACTTCGTGGTCCTTTAAAGGCTTGAATGACCGAATCTGAAGTCTCTATAGCCACACCATAAATACTTGCGGCACTGCTTTCAGCATTTCTAACCCGCACAAGGAGTATATTTCTTATCTGTTTTGAAACCACCCGTGCATCAGCACTTTCACCAGCAACTTCAACAACAAAGAAACCCTCAGCACTTGCATCAGAGTAGGTGACTTTCACAGTATATGACCCAAGGCTAATGCTTTTGTCTGAAAGTTTAAGATTGTAAATAAAGTTACCATCATTATCAATCGTTAGGGACTCTTTTACAAGATTTTCATCATTCGGATTCAAAACCTCTATCAACAGGGGTATATCAGGTATGATGGTGCTTACACTTCCTTCTATATCTACATTATCACCTACTTGATATAACGCTCTTTCTGACTTGACATATAATTCGACCGGTACTTCCCCTCCCTCACCTAATACTGTAACACTTCCTATCATCCATGGGTGCAGAGCACATAGGTAGGGATATGTTCCTGTCTGATTAAAAGTAAATTCATAAACGTCATCCAGCCGCATTATTCCAGAATCAAATACTTTACCCCACATCGATTGGGCGGTTCCATCGGTGACTGTATGAGCCTCATCATCAGAGTTATTCCAGATTACACTTGTACCTACAGGTATAGTAATTTTCTTTGGTGTGTAAAATTTACCGTTTTCTATATTCTTTGAACCTTCTACTATTTCGACTTTTTCTTCTCCCTGGGCATTGATGTTTAATAACACATTTGGAGCTAACATTATAACTAGTAATACAATTGCACTCAGAATACGCATAGTAACTTTTAACAATGTACTTGGTTTTAAAATTGTTACTCTAAAAATCTCAGCGAAGTCGAATATTGTACATGTATATTGTATATAGTACATATAGAACAAAAATGAGGGGTTTTGTTACTTCAATCCATCTACGATGATTGTCAAAAATCCGTTGTTGACGTTGTATCCTTCCTTCGTCGGTACCACCAACAGTTGCGTGTGTTCTTTTGGTAGAGCAGGCACAGTCACCGTATATGAACCCGTTTTCTTCTTCTCTACTTCAATCTCCCTGTCGTTTAATACAACTCGCAAAGAATCAGGGTCAACAAATTCGTCATTACTATCTACGAAGGCAATGAAGACAAGTGCAGATTCTCCCTGTCTATACAGATTTTGGTCAGAATTAATGACAGTTATCAATTCGTTGATATTTATGGTACCTATATTCATAGACGACCTAGAAGCAGCGTAATTATCATCACCTTCAAATTGTGCATATATTTTCACTGTCTCTGAACGAATTTGACTAGTTACATCATTTGGGGCTCTATTCTTTGGCGTGAAAGCAACCGTCCATGTTAGCTCAAGATCGCCATCTATTCCTGTTACACCAGATGCTATCGGAATCAGCTCTGGTGTTGGTACAAACTTGTATACTGTTACTTCTGCACCCGATATTGGATTACCACTTCTAGTTGTTACCAATCCTCTAAACTCAACTACATCGCCCACAAACAACTCGGCACCACAAGTCATAGTATTTTTGCATCCGCTCATCTCGAATTCCAGATTAGTTGACTCTTGTCTTGCGGCAAAGGACGTATCTGAAATTGCTACAATCGATATTACCAGCATTAAACCCATTGGTACTACAGCTAACCTCATCAATCCAACTTTAATCGAATGTAGGTAATAATATATCTTTTGTTTGGGTGGTTGAATATACTCCCATTAGGTCAGGATTTTCATCATCCCATTTCAACTAAATAATAATAATTACTACTCTAGTGAGGATATCACTACCTCACATTTGCGCTCTCTATTCTATACTTTGCCAAAGAATCCAGATACCTGGATAGTCAGGAACCCGTTTTCAAGATTATAGCCATGTTTTTGAGGCATTACGATTACCTGGTGATGATCCATTGTAAGGGTAGGCGTCATCACGGTATATGAACCCGTCTTCTTCTTCTCCACTTCTAATTCTTCACCATCATACATTACCGTTATACTATCTGGATCCACGAACTCGTCATTTTTATCTATGAAACCCAAGAACAGTAGTGCTCCTTGACCAGGAGCATACACCCGTTTCTCTGCATTTATCAAAGTCGAAATCTTGTTTGCATTCACAGTAGCAGTTAGTTTGTTTGACATTTGTTTTTGATAAGTCTCATCCCCATCATACTGAGCATACAACACTATTGTCTCCACTTGGTACTTCTGATTTATGTCAGTATGAGCCCTTTCTATTGGTGTAAACATCACTTCCCATGACAGAGAATATTCACCATCAATACCTGTTATTCCAGATGCTATAGGTACTAACTCCGGTTTCGGGAGCAGTTGTAGGATAGTTATTTCTGCATTTGTTATCGGTCTTCCATTAGCACTTTCCAGCGTACCACTAATATCTACAGTTTCACCCACCAAGTAATCAGCACCACATGTCATTTCGTTATTGCATCCACTCATGTTGAATGCCAATGAAGCCGTTGATTTTGTTTTCCTCTCAAAGTGTGAATCTCCAATCTGTTCACCACTTTGCTGCGCAAACATATAGTTTACATTTGTTATAGAGAGCATTAAAACGATACCCATTATTAACGCACCCATCATTGCCCACTGCATGACCAATCGTATGATAACTCAAGAATATAACCTTTATTATATCTCGAGTTTTAACTTATATATCATAAACGATTCTAATTCGGAAGTAATCTTCTTTTTTCCCTCATTGTGTAGATCACGATTGAGACGGATTGTTCATCAGATGCTCAATAGCCATGGAATCCCAGAATAATTGTGTAGGGAATATATAAATGCCATAAACCCACGGGCTGTGTAGAAACCATAGATTTTAGCCTGTTGTGCACGGAATTACACCATGAGATCAATGTATCACATATAACTCCTGCCTATGCATGAAAGAGTCAAGGTATGTCAAACTTGCTAGAACCATGCTCAATGTTTTGATAAAGGTCAGGATACCCCTGTACATACACAAGAAGAGCAATCATATCTACACTGTATGGCAGCATACAATCCTTCTGGTATTAAGGCAGCATGAAGGGAAGAGCTACAGGAGGTTTGTGGAATGGCTGCATGAAGCATACTACCTGAGGATCTTTCTACATCTAGATATAGTACGAGTCCCTTATCAAAACTCGTGGTAATAGTACATACAAACATGAATGAGTATGTATCAAAGCTGAAGAAGTATATCGATGGCACGCTCATTGTCATGTCGGGCTTGGCATGGCATGGTCACTGG
Organism: Nitrososphaerales archaeon; assembly: GCA_965197925.1. Taxonomy (GTDB): domain Archaea; phylum Thermoproteota; class Nitrososphaeria; order Nitrososphaerales; family UBA213; genus CBDAOC01. The sequence continues at coordinate 836,690 of CBDAOC010000020.1, read as the reverse complement.
CTCAGGAGAGATAATGTATCCACTAGTAATCACAGCTGTATCTATGGCAGTGATACTAGTATTAAGAACAAAACAGGAAAAGCTACCTCAATTAACATATTAAGCCCACCATTTTTATTTCCTATTCAGCAGAGTTAGAAGCTACAATCTAGTCCAATAATTCTACATCTACTCTTGTGGATGAACAAGTCCTGAATTACAAATTAAATTACGTCATAATATCCGTTGTAAATGATCTCAAATTTTGATCTGATGCTTAATGTGAATTGAATTCACTAGCAATTGAATATACTATATTTTGTTATGTACACTTTATAGAAAATTATGGTTTTTTCAAGTGTTGATAAGAGGGGAAAAACCAACAATTATTTTTTTAACTATTTGTAGTTTCAATAGGAGAATAAATTCTTTGGTAATCTTACATAATTCTTTGGTAATCTTACATTATTCGACTTGAATCCACGGTTAAAATACTAATTTATTTGATTATTATTCAATTCCAAAATATTTAATCTGAACTTGAATATAACACATCCAATAATCTTCATCATATTTACTTCTGCTTTGATCTGGTAATCGGTACCGTTACAAAGATTCAGTAACCTACAGTGAATCATGCTGAATTCCATGTGAAGAATTAAGATTGGTACAACCCAATTCTAAGTTAACATGTAGACTTTTTTGGCCAAGGAATCCCTAAAATATCCTAACTTTCAAGGATTCATCAACGATATTCTGCTATACTGATTTAGCTTTTTAAATAAAAAATTACAGGAAAATGAATTCAAATAACCACATATTCTTATCGTTGGTATGATGATTTACTCGAATCCAAAACTACCAGAAGTAGTTGCTGGGAGAACTGTAATAGTTACCGCCTCTGCTTGCATATTGTAGCCGGCTTTCATAGGCACAACCGTTATCTGGTTATGTCCACTTTGGAGGGCAAGTGTTAAATATGTGTACGATCCCACCTTCTTCTTCTCCAGTTCCGAGGCAATTGAATTCATATTAAAGTTCACGTTCATACTATCTGGATCTACGAATTCGTCATCTTCATCAACAAATCCTAAGAACACGGTTGCTACCTCACCTTCTCTATACTGCCTTTTATCGGTGTTGACAAATGTCTTTATAGAATTTACATCTATAGTAACAGTACTCTTGTCAGTTTTTGAAGCGGAGGCGTTGTCATTTCCTTCGAATTGTGCAAATAATGATGCCACTTGGGTATCAATCTGCTGAGTTACATCGTTAAGGACCCTTTTTTGGGGAATTAATTTCACATTCCATTCTATCTCATATGTACCCTCTAGCCCAGTTACTCCAGAAGCTACTACGATCAACCTAGGATCAGATGTAAGGAGAACGATATTAACCGGTGCATTTGATATTTTTTCTCCTCCAGCAGTCATAACCATACCTGTTAAAGGAACCATCTGACCAGGTCTCACCTTTTTAGGTACTTCATCTATCGTAATTATCGCAGAGCTCTTTCTTTGCGCAAAGGCAGCATCATACGAAACAACAACTGCAGAAACTAAAACTATCATTACCAGTGTTATTGTAACATATTGCGCTGGTTTCATCAATACTCTCATAGGGGATTAGAATATAACTCTTTTTGTGGAAGAATCTTATATTAAAGCTGTTTAAGACATCAATACCTTATGATAAATAAATAGTATATTATTTTACATGGGTAAGCCATTTGGTAAACCGTCTATCCCTACCCATCACCAATTCATCATACAATCGTCGCAATTCCTTCGTTATCGTACCAGCTTCTCCATCAGCAATCAATCTTTTATCAACTTCAATCACAGGCTTGATTCCGGCAGCAGTGCCTGTTAGGAATATTTCTTCTGCTGTATAAAGTTCATCCCTAGTAATATTAGCGACCTGATTTGGAATATTATTCTGCTTTGAAATCTCCAAAATTGTATCCCTTGTGATTCCTTCTAGTGCCCCAGCGGTTGTAGGAGGCGTTGTCACAATACCACACTTAACTATGAATATATTTTCAGCACTCGACTCAGCGACCTTACCATCAACATTCAACATTATTCCCTCGTCATAGCCACTCTTCAGTGCTTCAATCCTGACAAGAGCAGAGTTAGCATAGTTTGCAGTTGCTTTTGCTTGTACTGGCATACTTCTAGAATCTATCCTTCGCCAGGAAGAGATCATACACTTTAGCCCCTTAGCTGAATTCGATTTCAAATATTCATCCCACTTCCACAAAGCAATTGCAACATCTACCCTATTCAAGGGGGTGACACCCATCTTTCCATACCCATAGTAAGCTATTGGCCTAACATAGCAATTTGGAATGTTGTTTGATTTGACTAAAAGAATAATCGCATCGCATATATCATCAAATCCATAAGGCATTTTCATCATGTATATCCTAGCACTATCGAATAATCGCTTCACATGTTCCTGCATCCTGAAAATAACGGTACCTTCATTTGTTTGGTAGCATCTGATTCCTTCAAAGACACCGGTACCATAATGCAATCCATGTGTGAGCACATGAATTTTTGCTTGATCCCAATCCACCAAACCTCCATTGATCCATATCTTAGACGATTTTTGCATATAACAATCAGAAATCGATTCTTAAATAAATGTAACAGTACTTCTAAAGTTTTATCTCTTTTCTTTTCAAATGTATAGCTCGAATAGCATTTTCAACGTTTTCACCATAGTCATTTACAACCAAAAGTATACGCGAGGTTTCTTCCTGCGCATCCATATTAAGAATATTGATATCATTATCACCCATCGTACTGCTTGCCATTGACGCAATTTTTGGTACCTTCCACATTTCATCACCTATAAGCGTCACAACACCCTTTCCGAATACAATTTCCACTTTGTTATCATATGCTCTGAAATGCCTTTCGTTTTTCCTCACATAATCAGCGTCTAGAAACAGCATTCTAGACATCTCTTTATGATCCTTTATGTAAGGACTCAACTGTATGAAATCTTCGTACATCTTTTCCTTCTTTAACGCAAAACGCAAAAAAGATGCAGATGTGGACTCCATCCTTACCACGGCGCAATTCTTCTTACCTGTTACTATCTTCAGCGGATTTTGATTCGAACTTTGCGCATTCCTTCTTATTATGGTAATATTGGTAGGGTAATGCATATTGGTTATCACCAATGGGATATCAAGATTATTATCCTCTATTTCTTTTATAGCAATTGGATCAAGTATTTTCATCCCAAACCTTCCTGCAAGTTTTGCCTCATTGTAGGAAAGACTTGTTATATGTTCAAGATCATAATCAACAATCTTCGGATCCGCACTTAAAACTTGATTATCCTTTTCAAAATCAACCTTTAACTTATAATTTCCATAAAGCAAAATTGCAAGATCCGCAGCTGTTCTGTCAGTCCCTCCCCGCTCATATGTGGTTTCTAGACCATCAGTAGTTTTTCCAATGAAACCACCGATGGAAACAACTTCATTATTCTTAATCAAATCTAGAAGATTCTTAGAGGCTATCCTAGATTCTTCAAGCAAGAAATTCGCACCTTCGAAATTATCATCAGTTACTATAGGCCATGAGTTCAGATCAACGAATGAAGACTTGATTCCACTACTCCTCATAACGTAATTCATTGTACATGATATCGCAACCTCCCCACTGTATGCCAGTGCCTTTGCCCTTATTACATCAACAAACCTTTTGTATTCCAGTGCTTGTTTGAGTGTTGTTATGACATTAGCGTACAAATCATCAAGCATTGGTAAAAATTCCTTTTTACAAGTTTCATCCATGTACCTTGATGCAATTTCTTGATACACTTCCTTTAAAATTTCAATCCCCACGGGTTTGACATTTGCGTAATTTTGGCCTATCTCTAGTGTAATATCTGTAAGGGAACGGGTTTTATCTTTATATGTTGCATAGGGAGCAGAAAATACTGAAATAACCTTACCCTCTTTCATCATCTGTTTTATTCTTTTCACAACCTTCGGTATATTGGAGCCTGTCGTACCTAACGCACTTCCACCGAATTTTGCTATAGTTACTATTTCCATATTTTTGCGCTTTTGTGCTATCTAACATTTCTTCGTAATAAGTATTTGATTGAAAACAATTATTTCATGAGCTTGGATACCAATGCCGTGGTTTTCGCCAAACCATTAGTGGTTTTTACCCTCTTCCGAGAAGAATCCAGCTTCAGAGGGATTAGATCCTTCAGTCTATATATATCGGCAAATGAATAACCATGTCGTTTAGCGTTATCTTCTTGTTCAAAATGATACTTTATGGGTATGAATATGCCAGGCGTTCCATAAACCTCTGCTTCGTCAGTGGTTGATCTTCCTGCCAAAGAGATTAAAAGGTCACAGGCCGATACCATTTCATGTAAATTCTTAACATAACCAATATTTCTTATTCCTGATAGTTCAACATTCACTGAAGGTCCCGATGCAATTATCATTTCTGCGTCTATCCTTTTATTTATTGCATTGAAAGCTTCTATTGCTTTATCTATTAGAAACAGCCCAGCATCAGTTCCACCTATTGTAACCAATATAGTTTTGCGATCAAAACCAAACTGTTTTCTCAATTCGTCTCTACTAGAGCTAAGCTCCCTTACTATGGGTCCCACAAATGCAAAATTATCATGATCCTCACCATAGGATGGAATAATGACCTGTGTGGATTTACTTATAATATTCTTCATAACTTTATTCATTTTCTTTTCTATTGGTGAGAATAGTTTACCTTTTGTGAAACTAGTTTCAAAAAAGTCCGTAATCATAACATTGGGAATACTATTTTCTTGAGCTATTGAGGTTGCAGCGAAATCCTCGTCTGCTATTACGACTTTAGTTTTTTCATCATTTATGAGGTGCCTTGAGACATCTTTGCATCTTTTGTAAAATAACCAGTATTTCATGAGCCAGATGGATCTATATTTCAATCTACCAGATTCATCAACTTTGAATCCTCTGTATTTGTAAAGATCCTTAACCAGAAAACCGTAGTCACTGATTAGCCTTGATGCTGGTTGGCCGCTCACAAATGTCATAGTCGCATCCAATTTTGATGCTATTACTATGTCCCTGGCAGCATGACCAAGACCTATAGGACTTGTGAAGAAGAACAGATTGCTGCTCATTTCATAGAATCTATTTACATTGGAATTAATTTAACGCGATCCATCTTCCTATTTATTTGAAATTCTTTGGTCATATTCTTGATCTTATCGGCTTCGCCACTAAGCAAGAATATTTCCAAACATTTGTTGTTATTTATCTTGCTATGTAGATGAGTACCGATCAAATCATCAAAAGTATGTTTTGACTTGGTCACCTCTTGTTCTGATTCTTCATTGTGAATAACAAGAAGCAAAGCATGGAGTGTTCCCAACAGATCTTGTCGTTCTCTTTCTTCTGAAATAAGACTTCTTATACCTGCGCGAACCAATTCTGACCTCCCAGCAAAACCGAGCTCCTTCATCATTTTATCGACTTCATCAAGCATTTCATCATTTATGGAAATGCTTACGATTGGCATGCCATATTTATTATTAACTTTCTTATAAATTATGAAATATAGATTATTAACATCATCAAGTAAAATTACTAATCACATTCCTATCTCCGGCAGACATAGGTTTTTCCAATCGTATCGGCCTGGAGTACAATATTTTCATCATTTTCGTGTTGTTTACGCTTGTTAATCAGTTTTTAGTGATATTATTCAATCTATTACATTGAATCATAAGAAAATAACAAAATCCTTTATCGTTCTTGTCATTAATAATTGTTGTTAGACACGCAAAATGGAGCCTACAGCAAGGCAAATAATTGATAGTTGAAAAGCAAAGTGCTGTAGAGGAAAAAAACGAGCAACCCAATTTTTTTATGTAGATTTAAAAATTCCTTGGTTACAACCAAGCTTTAAATGATTTATTCTGTTCTGATAATCTGCAGGGTGCGTCGTCTAGCTGGTTAGGATACCTGCCTTACACGCAGGTGGTCGTCGGTTCAAATCCGACCGCACCCATTGCCTATTGATTAGACATTATAATGAAATTCTTATTTCTCTGGAAAACATGACTGAACGGCAGTTCATCCCCAAGCATGCATTACCCTTGGTTTGAATCAACGGATAATGTTCAGGATAAGAGCGCAATACTAGGTGATTTTTTCTAGCAAAAGGTCCTCGGGGTTATTGTCCAAGGTAATTAACTTATTTCTCATCATCTGATTTCCACCTATTTATTCGTAGATAACATATTATTCTCCCTGCAGGTATTTGTAATATTATGTTACACATCTGATTCTTGATTTCAATCTATTCCTTCGAAAGTTAATTATACCTTGTCTTAGCTGCATTCCCATCCACACAAATATCATTTGGAAATTAACAGTTCCCCCAATTCTGAAAAGTCCAGTAGTAATTGTCTTCAAAGATTAGGTTCTTGCTTCGGTTATCAATTTACTCTTTCCCTAATTTACAAAAAGTTGGTGATGCTTGCAGGGCAGATGACATCTCTGTGTTCAGATCTGTCTTACTTTTCCACCAGCTTCTTTAATATGAAGCCTCATCTGGCGAACCGCTATTATTAAATATCTTTTAACAGTTCTTTTGTCACTGGCTTCTGCAGTAATATTAATATTTAATGTTGATACCCCTTTGTTAAATTCCTTAGGATGTGATTTCACATAAACATTTGGATTTTTAGCGACAACTATATCAAGATATGGAGCGAGTACAGATTCCATCACTTCTTTTACTTCAAGAACTCTCTCCTCCCTCACGTACCTTCCAATTCTCCGCTTTAGGATGGGAAGTACTTGCATAGAGAATATAGACTTTAATTCTTGTGGAACTCCAGGGACTACAAATATGGTACATGATCCATGTTTTACCATAACCCCTGGAGCATGCCCTACCATATTTTCTAATGCTTTTGAACCACTAGGCAATTTCGCCATCTTGTAACGGGGAGCAGTAAGGATGGGATTTGATATCTTCAAATATTCGCGTTTCAGCATACTAATCGCCTCTTTATTTACTGTCAGCTTTCGCCCAAGTGCTTTTGCTAAACCCTGCAGTGTCTTATCATCATAGGTAGGACCTAAGCCCCCTGATACTACTATCCACGAACATTTCCTTCCAATAGATTCCCTTACAGAATCAGCTATTTCATCGATTTCATCACGAACAACTGTGATTCTTCTTATGACACCACCATTACCTGTTATTATACTAGCCAACCAATGTGCATTAGTATTCAGCGTATGACCTTCTAAAAGTTCGTTGCCAATACTGATTATTTCTACAGACCTATTCATCGATCAAATCAAACTTTGCATCCATTTAAGCTTGATGAAAAATGAGGTAAAGTAGCGCTGTTGTAGTTACTGTGCCAATGCTAACACGATAATTTCATTTCCTTCGGTCCACCCATGAACTACATCAGAGCTAACTACCATAACTCTTTATTTTAACTTACACAACAGTGGATTTTAGTTCCAGAAATTCTACATTACAAAATGTTTGCGCGAATTTGAATATTAAGAGAGGATAGTTTCTATAAAGTAATGATATATCGTTTATAGTTTTGAGAGGGAAACAGAATCGCCAATGATAATTTACTTATTCATTTTGCCAATGTATTTTAAATCACCCTTATTCACTAAAGAGTAAATTGGCAGTTGAATCAGAGTTTTTACGAACCATTATAACCATTTGCCTCTTTTTATTTGCTGCCAAACTTCTAGCAGAGGGATTCAACCGTATCAAATTACCTATTGTGTTAGGTGAGTTAACAGCCGGTATAATAATCGGTCCATTCGCTCTTGGGGGTTTACACCTTTTCAATGGAGGGCCATTGATAGAACTTAACGAACCAATTCGAGTAATTGGTGAAATAGGTGCAATCGTGATTCTCTTTATTGCTGGAATGCATATAACACCAAGAGAATTTTTCAAAGGCGGTACATCTTTTTTTACGGTAGGCTCTATAGGTGTGGTTTTACCCTTCTTTGCTGGTTATTATATCTTCACCCTCTTTGGATACGAAGCATTGCAGGCAATGCTCGTTGCAACAGCGCTTACTGCAACAAGCATTGCGATATCTGTTCAGGTGTTGACCCAGCTTGGAAAGTTACAGGCACCAGAAGCAAGATTGATCTTGGGGGCTGCTATTGTCGATGACATACTAGCTCTTGCAGTTCTGTCTGTAGTAACGTCAATGGTTCAACATGGAGTTACAATTGATCCAGTAGAAATAACGTTTCTTATATTAAAGGTTCTTGGACTATTCGCGATACTGTTGATAGCGGCAATTATTGTCTTGCCAAAGGTGGTCGCAAGAGCTGATCTCTGGAAAGCAAAAGGCAGTGTGGAAGCAGTAGCAACTGCAGCATTCTTTGGAATAGCAGCTCTTGCAACACTAGCTGGACTTTCCCCAATCGTTGGCGCATTTGCAGCTGGAATGGCACTGGCAAGTACACCTATTCTAAAGAGATTAGAGGAATATGTTGGAAAGTTGGAATTTATTTTTGCGCCATTGTTCTTTGCAATTATTGGTGCACAGGTAAATTTAACTGGACTAAATCAAAATGTTTTGCTACTGGGAGTTGTACTAATAGGAATTGCAATAGTGACAAAGATAGTTGGTTGTGGCCTGCCGGCAATGCTATTCTTGAAGAACAAAGAGAGGTCGATGAGGGTAGGAATAGGGATGGTTTCTAGAGGTGAAGTTGGGTTGATCGTCGCGGGTGTAGGTGTTACCTCGGGTGTGCTAACAGGTGATATCTATACTGTAGTTATATTGATGGTAGCGGTTACAACAATCCTGACTCCAATTTTACTGAAATGGAGCTACAGGAAGGACGAAGTTGTGGTAGACGGATAATTAGAGATTGATTTATTAGGACACTAGAAGATGTCTATAAGAGTCAAGCCGCAACTTTACTTTTACACTCATTGTAAAGTTAATTGAGGCTTGGGCATAATTTAGTTCGAAACGATAAGATCAGGTTTCAATTTTCATTGTTAATATGTCTAGCCCAGACTCGATACTCCTTCGTATATTATTTTTGATTGACGTGATTCGGTCAAAACCTAATAGGAAAAGGGTAGACCATTCTACTATTCTCCTACAGTTATGGTAGATGCTTCATCGTTAGAGTATGGGTAAGAATACCAAGCAACAATGTGTTACATCAATACTTTTCGATAGACATGCCATACAACAGGAAGGTAATGAAGGCATGTGGTCTTGATAGGTTGCCAGATAAAAGAACATTAGACAGAAGGTTCAAGAGTTAACTGTTGTATACTATTAATTATTATTAACTTTGCCAGATACCTACCCACCACCCGCATTTACGCAGAGCTAGGTAGCAAAAATGACAAAATAAGGCCTTTTTTGAGTAAAAAATGATGCAGGAGTTATGATTAGTTCTCTCATTTAAGAGATTTGAAAAATATGTAATATAATGTCCTCAGAACAATTAACCCTTCACTTAAGATTAAAGAGCACTGAACTAGAAAAACAGGTAAGAGCGATAGAGAAGGCGTTCAAGCCCGGTTCTGTGAGGGTTGGCGTCAATCCTCAAGCAGGCCAATTCAAGAAGCTGAACCAATTCACTCAGACGATGCAGAAAAATATCAATGAACAAGTGCCAGCTAGCAAATCCATGTTAACGCAGATGAAGGGCATGGGCGGATCACTCCTCAAATTGGGGGGGATTGCGGTTGGTATAGCTACGCTAGGTGCACTTGCCGTAAAGTCCAGTGGTGTCCTTCAGGGAACGTTCAAGCTTATGAAAAACTCAATAACGCTGCTCTTAAAACCCATCGCAGACTTCCTTGGACTCTTGCTGAGGCCTGTCATGATCTTACTGCTAACTGAAGTTATCCACCCATTTTACACATGGGTCTATCCAATTTTCAAAGGTTTGGGAACAGGATTTGGGGCGGATATCAAGAAATTAGTTGGAGTAATACTTGACGTCCGATGAACTGCCTGAAGACATTGAGGAGAAAAAGAAACAGGCTAGTAACATTGATCCATTCGAGGTACAGAGAATAGGATTGGAGGAATTATACAAATGGATAGGCCAGTATCTATTCCCCTAGTTTCCAGATGCAGGAGGAGTCAGTGAGAACTGGGAGAATATCGAAAACTCTTCAGATAAAGCACGCAGTAGTGTAGAAGCAGCTAGCACGAACTGGGAGAAAGCTGCAACCTTTTTCGATACATCAAGTAAGAATATCAATGAAATACTAGAACCTGCTAGGAAAAGAATGCAGATCTTCTGGTTGAAGGTTAAGCAGAGTTTTGACAGCATAATAAACACGGCCTGGTTTTTCTTCGAGGAATTTTGGTCGAATGTATTAACGGTACTGGGGGATACCATACTCCCAGCTTGGAACTCTTTCGTGAACGCCTTTGTAGATATTAAGGATAAGATATTGGAGACATTAGAAGGCCCGGTTGCATTCATAAAAACATTATTCGAGAATATAAAAACTAAGATATCTGCGATATTCGAAGACCCAGTTACATCAATACTATCATTATTCGGGGATATACGGAATAAGATCAGTGATGCATTATCCATTCCAGTTCAAGCTATTTACAATATCTTTTCTGCAATATCTGTAAAGATCCGGTCAGTACTTGACTGGTTCAATTTCTTAAATACTTGAGGCTTGGGCGTAATTTAGTTCGAAACGATAAGATCAGGTTCCAGTTCATATTGGTAATGTGTCTAGCCCAGACTCGATACTCCTTCGTATATTATTTTTGATTGACGTGATTCGGTCAAAACCTAATAGGAAAAGGGGTAGACCATTCTACTATTCTCCTACAGTTATGGTAGATGCTTCATCGTTAGAGTATGGGTAAGAATACCAAGCAACAATGCTTTGCATGAATACTTTTCGATAGACATGCCATACAACAGGAAGGTAATGGGGTATGTGGTTTGGATAGGTTGCCAGACAGAAGAACATTCGACAGAAGGTTCAAGGCCATATCAATTGACCAACTGATCCCAAAACTGATCACTTAGTGAATAATTGACGATCATTTGGATCTATTTGCAATGCTGCCCGTAGCAGATCATGAAATTTCAGGAGATAACAGGTGAACAATGGAAGATGATATCACCGCATCTCCCAAAGCCAGCCAGAACCGGAAGGCCAAGGGCAGACGACAGAAAGACAGTCAACGGAATCCTGTTTGTCGGGATAACAGGATGCAGGTGGACTGGGATGTCACAAAGGTACGGCTCCAAATCAACTGCGCACCGCAGACTGCAGAACTGGCAGCGACGTGGAATATGGAAGAATATCCTCTCCGCTGCAGTCAAATCAGCCCACAGATCAGGCAAGATGCAGCTGCAAAAAACGGTCGATTCGTCATCAGTTCCGGCCAAAAAAGGGGAAGCGTCATAGGATACAACGGATTCAACAGGATTTCAGGCACAAAAATACACGTTGCGGTGGAACAAAACGGACTGCCAGTCTCAGTAGTGATGGGTCCTGCAAATCAGCATGACTCTGCAAGATTTGTAGACGTGATGGATGGCATCTCACAATATCTGGATGAGAGATCTATCAGAAAAATTGCGCGGTGCCAAGCAGACAAGGGCTATGATGCAGAATTCATCAGGAAATACCTCACCAAAAGAAAAATCTCTGACTGCATACCTTACAGAAAAAACAGTAAGACACAACAACAAAATGATAATACAGAACAATACCTATACGGCAAGACGCGCTATGTTGTGGAGAGATTCTTTGCCTGGTTGAAGAATGGGTTCCACAGAACCAGGATCAGATATGAGAAGAATGCACAAAACTATCTGGCATTTGTTATCATTTCGTCGATTATGATGTATTGGAGAGTATTGGGATGACTTCGAAATAGCTCTTGTGAGTGACGATGAACACCATTCCAGCAAAATTGCATCAATGATGGGTCAACTAGGGATGAACGCCAAGTATCTCAAAGGAGGCCTGGGCGCATGGGAGTGGAATCTTGTAGAGGGAAATGACACCGACATTTCCGTGAATGAATTCAAAAAATCGTTGGATAGCGGAAGGGAACTCCTAATGACGTAAGGCAGCCAGAAGAATTTACAGACTGGCACATCAAGAACAGTGTAAATATTCCATTGAGCGAACTACAGAAAGATTCCCTGAAGAACATTCAAGGGCCTAAAGAAGTAATTGAGACTTGGGCATAATTCAATTATAATATTATTTTGAAATTATTACTATTAGCTTCCCAACATATACTTCAATGCCCTTAATGGTCTTCCTGTCAAGTAGTTGTAGTAAACCATTACCTGATACAACAATACTGATAACAATACTATACTCCTTACCTTATCAAATCCTCTAACTGGCAATGGATCTATGGTAAATACATCCTTCATATGCTCTACCAATGGCTCAACGCTTATGCTCCTCCGAGAATATACATGCTGTCCAAATTCAGAGTTATAGAACTGCAGCAATGCCAGTCTATTATTATCTGTAGTATGCTTGTACCTTTCCAATGGGAATACTGGATACCCTCTATACCTGCTGAAATCACATAACTTGTGATCATCATATCCTTCATCTCCTACAACATACCTTACCATTCCTGTAGGCAATGAAGATGTTATGCTTTCATACATCTTGTTATCAGTAATGTTAGCTGTTGTGAAATCAGCTGATAATGGAACTATCAACGAACCTGTGCTACATGCTAGATGCATCTTGTATCCGAATACCCATCCCTTGGTTCTGCTGTAGCCCCATCGAGCATCTGTATCTATACCGGAGCGTGGCACTTCATTCTTCTTCATGCTAGATTTGTGCCATACATGTCCCTTTGCTTTCAACAATGAACTGTCAACGGATATTATGGCTGGGTCTACCAACCCATCTTTTATGAAGAGCATACCCATAACATCTATCCTTGATCTTATGTCAATTGATGGCCTTGAACCTTCTGTCGAATGTTCTTCTGTCTGGCAACCTATCCAAACCACATACCCCATTACCTTCCTGTTGTATGGCATGTCTATCGAAAAGTATTCATGCAAAGCATTGTTGCTTGGTATTCTTACCCATACTCTAACGATGAAGCATCTACCATAACTGTAGGAGAATAGTAGAATGGTCTACCCCTTTTCCTATTAGGTTTTGACCAAGGAATCACGTCAATCAAAAATAATATACGAAGGAGTATCGAGTCTGGGCTAGACACATTACCAATATGAACTGGAACCTGATCTTATCGTTTCGAACTAAATTACGCCCAAGCCTCAATTATATATCTTAAAATTGAATGAGTTCTGTCACATTAAATAATTGGGTAGGGCTGGAAGTACTATGATTCTCCAGTCTAGATGAAAAGTAATAATTACCAAATAACAATAAAAAACGTTAGATCTAATAGGGAGTATTACAGATTGTTATGTTAAGGCAAAACTCGTAAAATAGAAAAAATGTCCATATGAGTATCGTTATAGACTAAGTTCAGATCAAGAGGTTCAGCCTAAAGACTATAGCAAATGTAACAAAATATTAATCGTAGAACAAATTATTCGGGTGAACTAGAGTAAGAATATCCGAGACAATTGTTCTTCTAATTTTCTCTCGGTATTTTTTTATTTAATGAGGCCTTCTAATTTCTTAATATTTGTTTCAAACATATGTTATCTCCTTACGTCTGTAGTTCCAGAAATTCTGATTATCGCAACCATTCCTGACAAGTCGAGGCAATATTAGCAAGTTATCGCTAAAGGAATATTGCAAAACTTGGGTTTTTTTCATCTGGATTATCAATCTATTACTTTTAATCAAATGAGATTTTTTTTACTGTAAATGTTTGTCACCCCAATAAGAAAGTTGCTATTGGTGGATTGTTTACTCATCAGGGATCTCAAATAGAGTGTTCCTCACCTCTTTCACAATATTATAATTGGTGTTTGCTCTACTATATTGTTGCATCTTTACCGATCATTTACACATTATTCTTTTCAAAAAATTTAATTACCTCCTCATTTTATAAAACAACCGATAAAAGATGTCAATAGTTCCGGCGACAACGCAAGGTGGTACACCTGTATTCATTCTAAAAGAGGGAACGGGACAAACCAAGGGTAAAGAGGCACAGCGGAATAATATCACAGCGGCAAGACTTGTGGCAGAGGTTGTAAAAACGTGTTTAGGTCCTAGAGGAATGGACAAGATGCTCGTTGACACAATGGGGGATGTTACTATAACTAACGACGGTGCAACTTTGTTGAAGGAGATAGATGTACAACATCCTGCGGGCAAGATGATGGTGGAAATAGCAAAATCCGTTGATAACGAAGTTGGTGATGGTACAACATCATCGGTAATTCTGGCTGGGTCTTTGATAGACAAGGCTGAGGAACTAATAGGGAAGGATGTACACCCAACAATAATTGTTGATGGTTACAAGAAGGCCTCTGTCAAAGCATTAGAAATTCTGAATGATATTGCTGAGAAGGTTAATGGTAACGACAGAAAAACACTTCTAAAAATTGCAGAAACTGCAATGCAGTCTAAACTTGTTTCCAAGGATAGTCCGCATTTATCTGTGATAGCTGTTGATGCTGTATCAGGAGTAGCAGAAAAGCTAGGTGATAGTTACAAAGTAGATTTAGATGACATTAAAGTAGAAAAAAAGGCTGGTGGTTCCATAAAGGATACCAATCTGATAGATGGTATTATTCTTGATAAGGAAGTAGTACATGGTGGTATGCCAAAGCGTGTTGAGAAAGCGAAGATAGCGTTGATTAATGCAGCTCTTGAAATAGAGAAGACAGAGTTTGACGCCAAAATCAACATAGATAGTCCTGAGAAGATGAAGATGTTCTTAGATGAGGAGAACAGAATGTTGCAGACTATGGTCGAACAAATTGCAGGCACAGGTGCAAATATGGTCATTTGCCAGAAAGGAATTGATGATGTGGCGCAACATTATTTGGCAAAGGCAAAGATACTTGCAGTTAGGAGAGTGAAGGAAAGCGATGTGAGTAAATTGGTGAAAGCTACGGGCGGAAGGATGGTAACAAACATTGAAGATCTTACTGAAAAAGATCTTGGTACCGCAGGTTTAGTAGAAGAACGCAAAGTAGAGACAGACAAGTGGGTCTTCATAGAAGGATGCAAGAATCCGAAATCAGTTACCATACTTATGAGAGGAGGTTCTCAGAGAGTGGTAGATGAAGCCGAACGTTCATTGCATGATGCTTTAATGGTAGTGAAGGATGTTATGGAGAAACCAGCGATAGTTGCTGGAGGTGGGGCAACATTGGCACATATTGCACGCAATTTGCAACAATGGGCTAATAGACTTTCTGGTAGGGAGCAGTTAGCAGTTCAGAAATTTGCAGAAGCATTGGAAACTATTCCGTTGACTCTTGCAGAGAATGCGGGTATGGACCCAATTGATACTACCACAGAATTAAGATCGAAGCAGAGTAAAGGAAGTAAATGGATTGGTATTGATGTGAAGGAATTGAAGATTGTGGATATGATGAAGAAAGATGTAATAGAACCAATTTCTGTAAAGGAACAAATAATAAAATCTGCAACTGAAGCTGCAAGTATGATATTGCGAATAGACGATGTAATATCTTCATCGAAATCAAAAGGACCAGAAGGACCCCCAGGCGGTATGGAATAAAAAAACCATTACTTTTTTTTCTTATTTTTAACACTCCGTGCTAGGATTTATGAAAGTGTAAGATTAGTTCAATAACAAAGTCTTATAATAATAATAGTTATTTTTGCAAGACTTTCATCTCGTATTTAACAATAATAACTTTAGTGAGAAACCTTCCTCGTCTAATGCGACCATGATAACATCCATTTATGATAACATCTTGGGTGCATTCCAACAGCTGAATAATAAATATCATTGATATCATTTTTACTGACGAATCAGAGTACAGGTAGACAGTAAACTTCATTCCCAAATGCCATTAGATACTGGAGGCTTGGGCGTAATTTAGTTCGAAACGATAAGATCAGGTTCCAGTTCATATTGGTAATGTGTCTAGCCCAGACTCGATACTCCTTCGTATATTATTTTTGATTGACGTGATTCCTTGGTCAAAACCTAATAGGAAAAGGGGTAGACCATTCTACTATTCTCCTACAGTTATGGTAGATGCTTCATCGTTAGAGTATGGGTAAGAATACCAAGCAACAATGCTTTGCATGAATATTTTTCGATAGACATGCCATACAACAGGAAGGTAATGAAGGCATGTGGTCTTGATAGGTTGCCAGACAGAAGGACGTTTGACAGAAGGTTCAAGGCCATCAATTGACATAAGATCAAGGATAGATGTTATGGGTATGCTCTTCATAAAAGATGGGTTGGTAGACCCAGCCATAGTATCCGTTGACAGTTCCTTGTTGAAAGCAAAGGGACATGTATGGCATAGATCAAACATGAAGAAGAATGAAGTGCCACGCTCCGGTATAGATACAGATGCTCGATGGGGCTACAGCAGAACCAAGGGATGGGTATTCGGATACAAGATGCATCTAGCATGTAGCACAGGTTCGTTGATAGTTCCATTATCAGCTGATTTCACAACAGCTAACATTACTGATAACAAGATGTATGAAAGCATAACATCTTCATTGCCTACAGGAATGGTAAGGTATGTTGTAGGAGATGAAGGATATGATGATCACAAGTTATGTGATTTCAGCAGGTATAGAGGGTATCCAGTATTCCCATTGGAAAGGTACAAGCATACTACAGATAATAATAGACTGGCATTGCTGCAGTTCTATAACTCTGAATTTGGACAGCATGTATATTCTCGGAGGAGCATAAGTGTTGAACCATTGATAGAGCAGATAAAGGATGTATTTGATATACAACTCATCTCAAAACCCTACAATACATCAAAAATGATGCAAGATTAACAAATGCCAGATAGTTTTCTGCCGTTCTTTCATACCTGGTTCTTGTTCTGTGAAATCCATTCTTGAGCCATGCAAGGAATCTCTCAACTACAAATCTTGTCTTGTTGTAATGTTTGCAATCATTATTTTGCAAGATGAACTTGGAATTTATTTTGTATGGGATGCAACATGCAATATTTCTATCCCACAAATACATTCTGATGTATTTTGCATCATTTTGTCTGCATAAACTGATTCTATCTGTTGTATTGAATCATCATCAAGATAGTCTGAAATTGATCCTGAAGTCATCCCAATACTCTCCAATACATCATAATCGACGAAATGATAACAAATGCCAGATAGTTTTGTGCATTCTTCTCATATCTGATCCTGGTTCTGTGGAACCCATTCTTCAACCAGGCAAAGAATCTCTCCACAACATAGCGCGTCTTGCCGTATAGGTATTGTTCTGTATCATCATTTTGTTGTTGTGTCTTACTGTTTTTTCTGTAAGGTATGCAGTCAGAGATTTTTCTTTTGGTGAGGTATTTCCTGATGAATTCTGCATCATAGCCCTTGTCTGCTTGGCACCGCGCAATTTTTCTGATAGATCTCTCATCCAGATATTGTGAGATGCCATCCATCACGTCTACAAATCTTGCAGAGTCATGCTGATTTGCAGGACCCATCACTACTGAGACTGGCAGTCCGTTTTGTTCCACCGCAACGTGTATTTTTGTGCCTGAAATCCTGTTGAATCCGTTGTATCCTATGACGCTTCCCCTTTTTTGGCCGGAACTGATGACGAATCGACCGTTTTTTGCAGCTGCATCTTGCCTGATCTGTGGGCTGATTTGACTGCAGCGGAGAGGATATTCTTCCATATTCCACGTCGCTGCCAGTTCTGCAGTCTGCGGTGCGCAGTTGATTTGGAGCCGTACCTTTGTGACATCCCAGTCCACCTGCATCCTGTTATCCCGACAAACAGGATTCCGTTGACTGTCTTTCTGTCGTCTGCCCTTGGCCTTCCGGTTCTGGCTGGCTTTGGGAGATGCGGTGATATCATCTTCCATTGTTCACCTGTTATCTCCTGAAATTTCATGATCTGCTACGGGCAGCATTGCAAATAGATCCAAATGATCGTCAATTATTCACTAAGTGATCAGTTTTGGGATCAGTTGTCTATAACATCCATGCATTTTGTACTGTCATGTTCATTTGCCGGACTCAGCAGTATGGATATTGGAAATCCGTTACCCTCTACTGCGGCATGTATTTTTGTACCTGTTATTCTCTTGAATCCATTATATCCAGTTACATTGCCCCTTTTTTATTAGGAATGGATGAAGAGTCAACTGATTTTTTTAGACTAATTTGCCAGATTTATGTGCTGAGTGAATAGTACGTGATAGAATCTTTTTCCAGATTCCTTTTTGTTGCCATTTGTTTAACCTTCTGTTTGCAGTAGAATCATCACCATATCTTTTTGGCATATCGTCCCATCGGCATCCAGTAGTTAGAACATGGATTATTCCGTTAATGATTTTTCTATCATCATCCCTAGGCCTGCCAGTTTTTGCATGTGGCGGTATGTGTGATTCCATCATACTCCACTGTTTGTCTGATAATTCTTGGAATTTCATAAAATAATTTTAGATGTCGCTATTCATAGATCTAAATGGTCGCTAAAAATTGTCTAAATGGTTAGTTTTGAGATGAGTTGATAGACCCACTACCTGTTAGAGGATTTGATAAAGCTAGGAGCATCGTTCTGATTTCTATATTGCTATACCAGCTGATGGTATACTACAACTACTTGACAGGAAGACCATTAAGGGCATTGAAGCACGTGTTGGGAAGTTAATCAATCAGAGGCATCAAGTTATTTTTGTTATATGGAATAATGCCCATGCCTCATCTAATTGGGTTACGATACTACCACGTAAAAGTCAAGCTAACCCGTTGCTGTAAACCTTACAACTCTGAATTCATTGAATACTTTATCTTCATGTAATGCACATCTGTAAGTGCAACAACCTTTCTGACGCTTAAGAACTATATTATCAACTACATTCTCAGTACCGAGTATCTTTGTAGAAGAATCAAATCTATCTGCGACGAGTTGATACGCTTTTTGATCTTGGTTGATTACTCTTGTGTTCACTTGATAATCCAAAGAGTTTCGCAACACTAATGCGGGATCTGTTCCTGCTATTCCTGATATGCCCATATCCTTTAGTTAACCCTCACTTCCCTTTACTAGGGTGGTATACAGATCAGTTTTCGGAGGTGCTTCTTCCTACAAATCCGTTGCAACTTGTCCGATAATAATACCAAAAACCACTATATCCCTAAGAATCCTTAAGGGCAATCCCTTAGTTCCACAATATATGATTGCCAAGTTTAGTAAAATAAATCATGATACGATTTTCAAAATTGAATGTTGGTTGTTAGTGACCAATGTGCGTTTGAATGTATCGTAGTTTTACGCATTGAAACAATTTTTACCATTTGTGGGAAGGTTATGGCTATAGGAATTAGCTTACACCTGATCTTGAATGCTCTACTGAACTTTTAAACAGTGCCTCCGAGGTATGTTGGGGCAATACAGTTACAATAAGAAGATTCTTTTAAAGAGCGTAATTGCATCTTAGATAATTCTAGACAAAAGTCGTTGATATGACAGTTTTTATCCAGATTAGAAGATTTGAAATCTCCTTACAAAGTAAATAAATCCATCAAAAAAATCCAACAGGGAGAGACAAAATATCACTGTCAAATGTAGTTAGAGCAAATCAGGATTTCTTGGCTTTAGGATCTCGGCACTAATTTGGAGAGAGTAGAAATATAAACATCAATAGATAAAATGGGTATTAAATGCGTGAGTGACATTTGAAGTGGATTGTTGAGTTTACCATTAAAGAAGGAAAACTTGAGGCTTTTGAGAATCTGGCTAAAGAAATTGCTGTATTGGTTAAACAAAACGAGCCCGATACAAAGGGTTATCAATGGTACTTTAATGATGAAAAAACAAAATGTATTGTTAATGAATGGTACGAGAGCTCAGAAGCGGCGCTGGTTCATCTACGTGGAAAAGCGGTAATCACAATTCTCCCTAAACTTCTTGAAGTATCAAAGTTGACTCGGTTTGAAGTTTATGGTGACCCTAACAATGATCTGAAAGAAGCACTGGCCAAATTTAGTATACATAATTTTCATTTTTTCACCGGTTTTATACGTTGAACTGTTGGACCTTGTTTGTGTTTCATGACCACGGCTCAGATAATGATTATCTGGATAACTTCCTAAAACGTAGTTACCTGAGGCTGTTACCTGAGGCTTGGGCATAATTAAGCCGGTCGAAACGATAAGATCAGGTTCCAATTTTCATTGGTAATGTGTTTAGCTCAGACTCGATACTTCTTCGCATATTATTTTTGATTGGTGTGATTCGGTCAAAACCTAATAGGAAAAGGGTAGACCATTCTACTATTCTCCTACAGTAATGATGAGATGCTTCATCGTTAGAGTATGGGTAAGAATACCAAGCAACAATGTGTTACATCAATATTTTTCGATAGACATGCCATACAACAGGAAGGTAATGAAGGCATGTGGTCTTAATAGGTTGCCAGACAGAAGAACATTCGACAGAAGGTCAAGGCCGTATCAATTGACATAAGATCAAGGATAGATGTTATGGGTATGCTCTTCATAAAAGATGGGTTGGTAGACCCAGCCATAATATCCGTTGACAGTTCATTGTTGAAAGCAAAGGGACATGTATGGCACAAATCTAGCATGAAGAAGAATGAAGTGCCACGCTCCGGTATAGATACAGATGCTCGATGGGGCTACAGCAGAACCAAGGGATGGATATTCGGATACAAGATGCATCTAGCATGTAGTACTGGTTCGTTGATAGTTCCATTATCAGCTGATTTCACAACAGCTAACATTACTGATAACAAGATGTATGAAAGCATAACATCTTCATTGCTTACAGGAATGGTAAGGTATGTTGTAGGAGATGAAGGATATGATGATCACAAGTTATGTGATTTCAGCAGGTATAGAGGGTATCCAGTATTCCCATTGGAAAGGTACAAGCATACTACAGATAATAATAGACTGGCATTGCTGCAGTTCTATCAATCTGAATTTGGGCAGCATGTATATTCTCGGAAGAGCATAAGCGTTGAGCCATTGATAGAGCATATGAAGGATGTATTTACCATAGATCCATTGCCAGTTAGAGGATTTGATAAGGTAAAGAGTATAGTGTTGTTATCAGTATTGTTGTATCAGGTAATGGTTTACTACAACTACTTGACAGGAAGGCCTCTTAGAGCATTGAAGTATATGTTGGGAAGCTAATAGTAATAATTTCAAAATAATATTATAATTGAATTATGCCCAAGTCTCAGTTACCTATTTAATTTACACAAATATTCAACGCTCTGGACCTGATTGTCTACCATTAACTAAAATTTCAGCTACTAAGATCGATATCTAGTAATAATCAATACCCTAATAGACACATCAAAATAAAGTGGTTATTGAGGACATGGTAAAATATGTAATTCCTCAATCCATCACAATAAATAAATATCCGCTTTCTTTAATTTTAAATCGGTATGAAGTTTTTAGGACTTCTCTTACCAGTCATAATTGCTACGTCAATTATTCTTGTCGCTAATGCATATGCTATTTCTACAGAGAGAAACGTAAGAGTAAATTTGGATGGAGAAGAAACTATGTTCTCTATAATTACCTATGACTTTACACAAGCAGCATCAATAATTGTGGACCAGAAATTTTTGAATGATATTGCTGTGCATTTTGGTAGAACTTCATTTGTTTTCCTCAATCAGATTTCTGTGCATGGATCTGGTGAATCATTCATAATGATAGAACCAAAAATTACTATTGGTGACAAGCTGGAGGTGGAATTTGTTGCAGGTTCGTTAACACCTCCTCATGACAAGTCTATTCCTTTATCCAGCAAGATTGATTCTCCCAAGAAACAAATGGTAAATGGAGTTGCAGCAGAGGATGTAGTGTGCAGACGGACAAACATTGATGCTGCGTGGTTCAGGTTCTGCTGCATGCGTTAAACCATACAACATATTGAAGCTTATTGAACGTGGGTGGGGTTCTATAATGAAAGAAGCATTATTAGATGAAAAAGAATCTAGCCATCCCTCCACTTCACCGATATTGGTACTTGTTGATTACACCTCTCACAATTTAGAAGATGAAGCTGACGGTGTGGCAATAATAGACCTTAATCCGGAATCACCAACATTTGGACAAATTTTACAGGAGGTGATTATTGGTCCTAGAGTCAACCCACACCACCTTTACTACAATCACGACGCATCCAGGCTTTACATTACTGCCCTTGGTGGACCCTTTTTGCAAGCAGGCCTTTTTCAAATTATGCTGAATGGAGACCGGATCGGAGAAGTACTACCAATTGATACAGGTCCATGTAAGGTAGCTGAGGATCTGTACTTTAGTGAGGATGGAACAAGATTTTACATGACCTGCATAGGCTCTGATATGGTTGTCATTTACGATGAAATCGGTTATGATATTATTGGTCAGATTAAAGCTCCAGAAAACTCTGGCAGTGAAGGAACCTATATCAAGTATCCTCATGGAATTAATGCCAATGAGAATATCGATCGTATGATTGTCACCGAAACCATTTCTCCAGCTTTGGACGATCCTGGGTCTACTGTAACTGTAGTAGAATTTAGTTCTGGAGAGGCACTTTCAACCATTCCTGTTACTAAGGACATCAGTAAGCCGGGTGCGCCCGTTGAGATATTCTTCCATCCAGAATTTCCTGTTGCTTATGTGACTAGTATGCTTGAGAGCTCGTTGTGGGCTCTCATTTGGGATACAGAGAGTAGCTCATTCTATCCGGAATTGGTAGATGATGAGACAACGCGTGTTCAAAGTTGGCCGCTGGTCATGAATCTAGAGCAGGACGGGAATCTATATGTGAGTTGGGCATTACCTGGAGTAGTAAATGTCTAGTCTGAACAATCCTGAAGATCCGGAACTGATCAGAACCCTTCCTTCTGAGCCTGGTGCACACCACATGGCCTTCAGCAAAGATGGTAGATACCTATTTGTTCAAAATAACATGCTTTCTCTAGACGGGATGGATAGTGGAACGATCTCTGTAGTTGATTTAAAGTCTATGAAGCTAGTAGCAATTGTGGACAGCTTTATCAAGAGAGGTTGGCAACCTGAGTCCATAATTTTGATGGAATAGGTTATGGATATCAAATTAATGAACAAAGTAAACATCCAAGATCAATTTTTCTATCAGATACTTGATAGCTCCGTTATAAGGAATTTTGTCTAATGATGTAGTATAATTAATTTGTGCTCCGATCTGTAACGCTCTAGTGGAAATCTATGAGAAAACATGTTGCTGTACAATTACAATACATGATCTTGATGACTTTCTCGTCAGGATAAAGGATTGGTTCTTGAAATTCCCACCGCCGCCACCTGATCCGCCCTTCCCTGGACCTAGCCCCGATCCTATGCTAGATCCCATTCCTGATAAGGATGCTGATAGAACGCTTAAACTTGCTCGTTCTAGCGATATTAAAATTCCCTTGGGGAATCCACCACAAAGACTTTTGCAGGATGTTCAGATTCTTTCTTCTTTATCACCAAATGAAAAACTGGCTTATTTTGATATTCATGACTACCTATATCCGCTCTTCTGCTACTGCACATCAAAGAAAGTTGGTGAAACCACTATAAATGAAAAAGGCGAGTTTAGCCATTGCTTCCCAAAGAAGTTTTACATAAGGAATTGTAGAACCTCGTACTTCTACAAAGTGAAACAATGGCATGAGAATCAATGGGTGTATATTTACGATGGATCAAATATCAATGATTACTTTAGAGCTGATGAAGAAGCCTCCCTTAGGACTTGGAAGGGAATGGCTTGCGGACCAGATGAAGGAATTACACCTCCAGGAGAATTTGTCCTGCTGGAGAACATCGGAGCGATTCCCAGTTGGGAACTGAAGTCCAACACAGAACTCTGAATTTGGTGTATCCTCTGCAACCGCTGATAATGGACTCTGCAACCACCATTATACTGGACAACCATGGGGCAAAACACTAAGCTTTAGACTAAAATTCAGCGAGGGCTTAAAGGTATTGGGGGCAAAGTATTACAGGATTAGTGTAGTCAAGGCGGATTCAAATGGAAATCCAATATCTACTCCTCAACCTCTAAACGAAGCTCTCTCTTGGAGACGGTGGGTTATGGTGAGTGGATAGATCAAAACAGAAGCTGTAACCCTAGGACCAAATGTGGTCAGCAGTGAGGGGCACTCAAATACCTTATGAGGCAGATGCTCCATTAGGGTGGCTATGGTTCCAATTTCACAATTCTTGGAACACTTCATCTCATGATAATGGTAAGCACTTGGTGATAATTGAGATATTTGACAATGCTGGGAACAGACTAAAGCCAGTTGGTTCACCGGGAACTGGTACAGAGAAAACTTTCAGTTATAGGCGATGGGTAGATGAAGAAAATACCATCGCTGTAAATTTCGCTGCCTTGACCCATATGTTCCATGTTGACAATGTACACTGCTATGCACATATTGTAGATTTTCGTAAAAATGGTGTTTCTTCAATAGAAGAATGTCAATTCATTACTGGATGTACCACAGACCAGTTTACTGTAGGGTATTATTCATTTCACACTAATGGTTTTATGAGGAATTACATTCTATAGTCCTATAGGGGATTAAATGGACCTAACCTCACACTGGCCAGCGGCACCGCCAATGCACCTGCCCCAATCCCAACCCCATTGAATTCTACCAACGCTGCGGAATCTGATCCAAAGACATTTCAAGAAATGTTGGAAGAACATCAAAAGTGTTCCTTTAGTATACAACTAAGAGTTTATCCAAAGTATACCAATGGCTTTGGTATTATTTGGGAATATAGTTCTTCAGATAATGCTGCGGTAGCTTTGGAAAAGGTTTCATATATTAGCTTTAAGTCCACATCTATCGCTGCTAAAGCACCCACAGCGTTTGAGAGTATGACATGCTGAACCAGTAGGCTTGAAGAGATGTATTATTTTCTGTTCATTTACATAGACTTTTTTGATCTATACACAGTATCTTGATTTCTAACCTGAAACTTGATGTTTTGTGTTTGCATTGTTATACATTCGGATTATCGGTCTTGAATTATACCATCTAGGATGAGATGAAGAACAACATCATTCGTGATAAATATATTAGACGGAGGTTTTTTTTCGATAAATCCAGTATCCAAGTTTTGGAACTTTGCTCCAAAATATTCTAATTTAGGATACAAATTTTTCATAATTTGACCTTTGATTAAAAGATTTTTATAACTTTATTTTTATATTAATTATTTTATATTAATTATAAACACCATAAATGGTGATAGAAAAATTTATGAATTCAAGTGGGAATATTGTTTACAATTCTTCAAATGAATTTATCCCAACATTAATCGAAACTGGACATTGGGAGGCATGGGTCTGGGATCAATTAAGCATTGAGATCAAGCGGAGAGCTCCAAAAAAAATTGTAGACGCGATCCAAAAATGTGACGCTTATCAGGTCAAGGAATTGCTAGGCTTAAGTGATCTTCATATTGATGCAATAGACGATGTCCTAGCTGACATGCGTAGCGCATCTGGGCCAGTAGCTGTACGAGAGCGTCGACGCCAAGAAGTAATACTAAGATTCATTTCATACATCGATACTCTGAATGAGCAGAGCTGTGAGTTGAATGAGAGGGAAGCATAGGATGTTTGAAGTTTGGTTACGCTTCCTGCAGGGTTTAGAATATAGAATTGGCGATAAGATAAATATGAATAAATTGGTTAACTTGGAAGAAGGATTATCTAAAAAATATCTTAATATGCTTTCGGAATTGAATCTCGTAACCGAAGATTATTTCAACTTTTTTAATATAACTGACAAGGGTAGATACTTTATACAAGAGTATAAAAAACTAATTATGAATGAGGCAAATTACGCCCGAAGGAAGTAGTTCTTGTAGAATTGAAGTTCTGTGAAGAATCAAAGACCTAAATGAATTTTGGTTTTTTACGATTAGATAAAAAATTATCTACATTGGATGATTTCAAGTTATCCTCTATAAAGATCATGGTAAATTGTACAAGTAGGACATTTTCAATAACTACTTTTCAGAAGCTTAACCAAATAGGTTTTAGGTTCTTTTGGTGACTGAAAGGTCACAAATATTAATCTGCAAAAGGAAACCTATTCATGAAAGATTCTAAATCTAAAGCGTTGTTGATGCCTTTGAAGCAATTGTTCTCCCTTTTTTTAATTTGGTCCTTTGATACGTAACCAATCTATTCTCCTGCTCCTCTTCCTTCACAAAAGAACTTGGTTACAGGGACTCATGACACCTTGTTTGTTTACTCTCCTTATTAGGCATCAATTTCTACCTTGACAAACAGAATTTCCTTACGATCACCCGATAATTCCTTAAATATTAGCTTCAGTTTTGTGCACGTGGCAACAGAAGGCCGGAATTCTACTTTTACCAATATCTTTGAATTCAAATTCTTTCCTATCTAATAAAATATATTTCTCTAAACTACGTGTCTATTATTGGCATTCATTTCCTCTTACATTTCCACTTTGAAAAAAGATGCCATCCTAAATACTACTAAAACCCCAGTTTTTGGGATAACGGACAAGTATATTTCTACCTTACTATATATCAGTTACAAGAACTCCCGAACTATTGAGCACCAGAACTTAGTTCGTGAACCAAGGTTTCTTATCAATGCTCATATCACAACCCTAATTCTACTTCCTACAGCTCTTTCAATTCTTTCAGAAATTTTCTTCAATTCGTCATTTATAGTTGATCGAGCATTATCAATTTCCTTATCACAATAATTCATACTTGACTCTTTCTGCTGTATCTCATATCTAATTCTTTTCGATTCATTATCCATAAGTTCCAATTTGGTCTTATCACCTACGGTTTTGTCTTGTAATTCATTGACCTTATTGTCATACTCTTCAAATTGTTTTACATAATGTTGCAAATTATCTAATAACTCATTTAGGTTTTCAATATCCTTGTCAGGATTTTTCGTCGATATCTTCCCCTTTTTCATCCCATCTTTGACCTTGTTTAACACTTCAATTACTTGATTTATTTTAGAATCGTGCATCAGGTTAACCGGGTTCTCCATAATTGACTGCATCAAAGATTTACTTTCCTTATCGAGGCCTACCTCGTAAGTATATTTGCTCAGGGGTCTGGATATACGTGAAAAAGAAGAGTTGACTTCAGATAGTATATTATTTACTGCATTTTTGACATTTATCAATTCATCTTGACTTTTCATGAATATTTTGAATTCTTCTGTATTTTCATTATCTTGAACCTTTTTCGTAAGTTCCATATTCTGGGATCTGAGCCACTCGAGCTCATCACTAATCTCTCCCCGCTTTTTCAATGATTCATTCTCTATCCTTATGGATTCCGAAATCCTTGCCATGCTTTCTTTGGAATCTTTAAACAAGGTAGATTTTTCAGTATAATCATCTATCAACACATTAAACCGTTTCATTTCCTTATCCAATAATCCTAATTCCACCTTTAGGACTTTTGCGTGTTTGCCAAAGAAGGAATGTATTGTACGTCTATGTGAACCACCAGTTTCACCAAGCCTGTTTAGAAGACCTTTTGCCCTCTCTTTCAAAGTAAGAACATCTTCAAAGGTAATAATTTCTTGTAAGTCAGTAGAGGTTTCCTTCTTGATCGCGGTTACAATTGTATTTTTTGCATCATTAATGACGGGGATATATTGTTGTGAAACTTCATCTTCCTTGATCTGCTCTTCATCCAGTTGCTCGCCAAGAGTTTTGATCGAATTGATTATGATTTGAAACTTGTCCATAAATTGAATTGCTTCAGGCATTATTTCTTCAAAAGCAACATCTAATTCCTTTTTGATCCATTGGTCAAGTTCGGAAAATGCAATTTCGTTGGATTCGTACTCCATTTCATCTTTCTTCTTACCCTTTTTTCTCCCAAATAGAATGATCTATATTCACCTCTTTTAATAAGGAATTAAATACCTAAAATTTTTACTATTATTAAAGTAAATTGATTGAATAAACCATTACGCGTACGCCATTTGCCGTGTTCAATAGGTCTAATAATCATAATTTAAGGAAAACTCATAAATTAAGATTGTCCAAGGGGAGTATGGAGTACACCACGGCAGATTATTTTACTATATTAGAGCTGTAAATAACCAAGATTTTATGGTTGACTTGCTTTTGGTGATATTTAGCTTTACCATGAACATGTTAATCCAGCAAAAATACGAATATACAATCAACGATAGTATTCATGGGATCTAGCAAGGGTCTGGACTTTAAAAAATAAACTAAAATTCAAGGGGACAGAGAGATAGAAGAGAAAAGATATGGCAGTTTAACGCCAAGATTCAAATAATTAATCGATGTCCGTATTTCTGGCAGCTATGAAGAATCAGAGTTATTCTGATTAGTGATGTTAAGGCATTAGTCTGAGCTGCCTTTTCTCGCAAGGTTTATCTAATATAAAATAACCTTTAATCAAAGGAAATACATGCCGAGTCCTAAAATTAGACATGCAATAAAGGACGTAGCTATTGTTGTTGTAGGTGTAATAACTGTATGGCTTGTTTTACAGGTTATATTTGGAACACAGAACCCTTTTTACGTTGTATCTAGTGGTAGTATGGAACCAGTTTTGAACGTTTACGATGTTCTTATAGTAAAGAACGGTTCGACTTTTGAAAACGTGAAACGCGGTGATATTATAGTATTTAACAGACCAGAAGTGCACGATAGGGTAATAGTTCATAGAATAGTTGACATCAAAGGGAGTAATGAAAGAATCATGACCACCAAAGGTGATGCAAATCCAACCACTATACCCGGCACAGATTTTCCAATAACCAAGGATGATTATATTGGCGAAGTAATCTATGTGATTCCTAAAATAGGTTATATTACAAGGTTAATTCAGCCACCTGTGAATTATATTATAATAGCAATCATTCTTGCTATACTTTTTTTCAATAGAACTAGTCGAACAAAGAATGAAAAACACGATAAAGAATCATCATCACATAAAGGTGACACATTGTCTGATACTGCTGAAGTTCATAAAGATGAAGCGGAATTGCCTGACACATTGTCTGATGTTGATATAAAAAATGACAAGGATTCTAACAGTTTTACAAATAACAAATCTAAAAAAGGTCAAGATGAGTAATGAATAAGCCGCATTATTTACTAAGTATCTGAGACTTGGGCATAATTCAATTATAATATTATTTTGAAATTATTACTATTAGCTTCCCAACATATACTTCAATGCCCTAAGAGGCCTCCTGTCTAGTTGTAGTAAACCATTACCTGATACAACAATACTGATAACAACACTATACTCCTTACCTTATCAAATCCTCTAACAGGTAGTGGGTCTATGGTAAATACATCCTTCATATGCTCTATCAATGGCTCAACGCTTATGCTCTTCCGAGAATATACATGCTGCCCATATTCAGAGTTATAGAACTGCAGCAATGCCAGTCTATTATTATCTGTAGTATGCTTGTACCTTTCCAATGGGAATACTGGATGCCCTCTATACCTGCTGAAATCACATAACTTGTGATCATCATATCCTTCATCTCCTACAACATACCTTACCATTCCTGTAGGCAATGAAGATGTTATGCTTTCATACATCTTGTTATCAGTAATGTTAGCTGTTGTGAAATCAGCTGATAATGGAACTATCAACGAACCAGTACTACATGCTAGATGCATCTTGTATCCGAATACCCATCCCTTGGTTCTGCTGTAGCCCAACTTGCATCTGCATCTATTCCAGAGTTTGGAATAATATTGTTCATCATGCTTGATTCGTGCTATCTAATCCCTTTTTCACTAAGCAACTATCAAAAGATATAATGAATGGATCTATCAATCCTTTTCTTACAAACAGGATGCCAATACATCTATTCTTGACTTTCAAATGATATGGTCTTGAACCTTTTGTCTGATGTTCATCTGTCTACCAATTATTGGAACATTGCCTAATGGCAAAGTTGTCTTAAACAGGGTAGAGGTATTGAACGGAGAGTAGTAGCGGGCCCGTCGGGCATTGATCCCGAGACCACCGGATGTCTCCAGTCAAGTTAAAAGTTTCACCAATGCTTCCGGTGCTCTACCTGACTGAGCTACGGGCCCCACAGGGGTGTAGCTCATGGTGTATTTATTTCTGTAGAATAACCTTGCCGTTCGGTAATATTCCAACAAATTTCCATCCCTGTATGATTAGTAGTTCCGCTTCTTCACTTACTGCTACTCTCTGAACATGATCTTGCAAATGTCTTTAACATTTCTTGCATTTGCTCAAGAGTAGCACTCTCAATGACATGCTTGAATTCTTCCTTTTGCTTCAGTAAAGGGTCCTCTCGCTTAATTTCCAAATCCAGAAATTCTTCATCCTTTGAACGATCCCCGCATCTCCTGAGTTAATCCTCTCCTTACCAGTCCTTCATTATACCCTTTCCAGTTCCTATCAAGCATGAATCTCAATGATAATAACTGATCATAATCTCATTCTATCAAATATTCACAATCTTCTGTTGATTATCCGACACAGCATTGAAATTCAGCTATTATTAATGTCTCGTTAATTATTTTACAAGCAAAGCTCGGTTTAAACAATACATAAAGAGTCCAGAAAGAGTCGGAAATAGACACAGTTTGTCGGCATGAATAACAAAACATTCTAATTATATATAATAGGCAACAATACAGAAATTATGTTACAAAACACAAACAAATGCGATAAATGTAATGTAACGATTCATCCAAACTTCATCGAACATCATAAATGTGGCCAAGGAAACTGCCCTGTTTGTAAAACGGCAGTCACAAGAACAGAATATTGGTCGCATATTAGATCACATCCAGGACATGAGAATGATAGTCCACCGCCAAGAAGAACCTTTGGTAGCAAAGAAAATAGAGGCAGTAAATTCTCAGGTAATCTGGACAAGACAAGAAAGTAAATGACAAACTCCAGCAGTTAGGTTATCGTCTGACTAGTTGGTGAATAGATTTTTTCATTTTATCGGGTGCTAGTCGTATCTAATTTTGTTTTATCGTTCTGATTAAGGCTCATTTTTCTACTATCTGAGATTATCGTCATTAACTCACTGATAAACCCATTTTTGTCATGTATATGTCTCCTGTGACTGGAGAGACGATACTTTCAACTCATCTCAAAACTAACCATTTAGACAATTTTTAGCGACCATTTAGATCTATGAATAGCGACATCTAAAATTATTTTATGAAATTCCAAGAATTATCAGACAAACAGTGGAGTATGATGGAATCACACATACCACCACATGCAAAAACTGGCAGGCCTAGGGATGATGATAGAAAAATCATTAACGGAATAATCCATGTTCTAACTACTGGATGCCGATGGGACGATATGCCAAAAAGATATGGTGATGATTCTACTGCAAACAGAAGGTTAAACAAATGGCAACAAAAAGGAATCTGGAAAAAGATTCTATCACGTACTATTCACTCAGCACATAAATCTGGCAAAATTAATCTACAAAAAATATCAGTTGACTCTTCATCCATTCCTGATAAAAAAAGGGGCAATGTAACTGGATATAATGGATTCAAGAGAATAACAGGTACAAAAATACATGCCGCAGTAGAGGGTAACGGATTTCCAATATCCATACTGTTGAGTCCAGCAAATGAACATGACAGTACAAAATGCATGGATGTTACAGGATCAATTTCAGACTATCTTGATGATGATTCAATACAACAGATAGAATCAGTTTATGCAGACAAAATGATGCAAAATACATCAGAATGTATTTGTGGGATAGAAATATTGCATGTTGCATCCCATACAAAATAAATTCCAAGTTCATCTTGCAAAATAATGATTACAAACATTACAGCAAGACAAGATTTGTAGTTGAGAGATTCCTTGCATGGCTCAAGAATGGATTTCACAGAACAAGAATCAGGTATGAAAGAACGGCAGAAAACTACCTGGCATTTGTTAATCTTGCATCATTTTTGATGTATTGTAGGGTTTTGAGATGAGTTGTTTAGATTCTCACTCACGGATTCCGCCTGCCGTGCTAAGATGTACCTCTCAGATTATAATTCCTAACTAATTTTTGGTTATCTGGTTGTAAAACAAAAACAGGAGCTCATGAACCAAATATCTTTTTGATTTATTCCTGCGAACATCTTTTTGAGAAGTTGATAGCTACTGTTGTGACATTGACAAGCACACATTTTGGTTATGTCTGAAATGTTTATTATCTTCTTGACCAAACCATCACAAGAACTATGTTCGTTTTGAGTGCAATTATAAGACTTGCTCTCCATAGCATTAGGTGCTATTGATTAGTAAATTAGGTTATGTTTACCTGTCACTCTCTTCCAGTGGTGGACTCGTTGCCGCAGCTGGATCTTGGTTACATCGAGGACACCTTATAAGGGAGATTTCTTGTTCTGCTCCTATTTCTATAAGTTCATTACCATCGCAAGGACATTTACCCTCAAAATCCTTACTATGAATATCAGCATGTACGAACTTTGACTCTGTTTTACATATGAAAAGATAGTATTCCGCAAAATCTGAGTTGACATCGGTAAGAATCTGGTCAAGGTCTGATATATCAAGGGGTTGTTCCGATTCAAACCCGCAGCTTCTACATGTAAGGTGATATATTTGCATTATTGTAATTGGTACTGTTAACTATTTGACGGACGACCTCTTATCTCAAGATAGCCGCGACCCTGATAAGTTACCAGTACCTAGGTAATTGCTTACAATATGCAGAGTAACTGTCTTTATAGTATGGTTTCTACAGAGCCTGTAAAATTACCCAGTTACATATATGGAGATTCGATGATTATAATTTGGTTTTCCTGACAATATATGAATAATAATCAAAATATAGTTAGACTAGTAGCGTCGTAAAGTTTTTTATTTAATTTAGTTAGAGATGCATCTAACAAGGGGCTATCTGACTCATTGAGTTTCATTTTTCTACTTTCACTCAGTAGTGTCATCAATTCACTGACTAGATCATTTTTGGCTTGCTTTTGCTGCTTCTGGAAGGAAACGCGATGTTTGAGATCCTCAGTTGGGGAGTGCGTAGCCTGATTAGATATCTCTATTATTTTCATACTTATAGAATTCATTTGTTTTATATTTTCCCCGATATTACTCGTCACATATCACCCAATTCAGATTTGCAGACATCAGTACAAACCAAATAACTTACATTCTTGACGCAACAATGAATATCTATCAATATCACCAAAATCGGAGAGTTGCCTCATAATTCCAGCAAGTATTTCTGATTTGAGACCAGACTCCCTCATATAACTAACCACCTCAGCGCAGTCGTTCTTACCATCTAGATAAGACTGAATAGTTTTATACATGCGATTTATTCCAGGATCTTCATGGGTTCTTGTTTTCATCTCACAAATAGTTACGTTTACTAGGTTAATAAGGTATGTATTAGCAATTACTAAGCCTTACTGTTTCAGATAGAATCAATCTAAATTCCCATTTATAGATTTCCCGAACGCTATAATTTTAGTCTTTAATATGAAATTAAACGGTAAAGGTGGTTTACAGGATCGTATTTGTCCTGTCTCCATAATATATCGTTGGATGAGTTAGTTGAAATTCGCTGGAGGTGCATGAACTAATAGAGAATAATAGTTAAGAAGTAAGGTAGTGAAATTCCAAATTTATTGTTTATTATGATCTATCCAGAGAGGACTTTCCAAATTGACTTTGTTGGTAAAGGTTAACTAAAACTTTCACAACATTCAAGATACAGAAACCTGCATGCTCTTTGTGAGAGGCAATATACCTGGTTCATCTAGGCTCTTCCATACAAAAATTTCAATTGTGTATTCACCATGGGTTTCTGGCATCCATGAAATGCCAGGGTCAAATGACTTTTTCGCATACACATCACCCTTAATCCATGTAAGCATAACAGTAAACTCATTCTCGTCCTTCACCTGTACAATGTAAACAAATGGTTGGTCTTTATCCAGATTGTTGTTGATAGTACTCTGAACCGAGACTGGATGTTCAACATTAACACTGCTAAGCGATCCTCCTAATATGTCTACAAGTTTGAGTTCGGTTATTGAGTATGGAGCGGTTATAGAAGAAGGCTCTACCTTTTCCTCCAATTCTTCCACGACTGGAGTTTCTTTTACTTCTGTCTTTGGCTCCTCTTTACTTACACTTACGCTCGCATCGCTGCTACTCATGCCAGCTGAAATGGATGTATTAAAATAATCAAACCTGAACTGCACACCCCTCTCCTTGGCGAACATATCAGCACTACCGTCAAAATTTTCAAAACTGCCAGAATTAGGATAAGTTTCTATCAAGACAGTTTCTGGTATACCATTTATCGTATTGTCAAATCTGATGGTTTCTCCTTGGTCAATGGAGAGTATCTGTGAGAAATCAAATCCCAAATTGGGCATTGCACCTGATATGCTTGCAGGTGGTAACGATATTGATGCTTGGTAGAAAACCTCGGTATTACCATTGTTGAATGCAAAGTGAATACGATCCCTTTCGACCGGGTTTATGTTCCACATATAGTCAGACATACCAAAAATAATTTCGGCATTGACGGGATAGGAATCTCTATCTAAGGTTAGGATAACATCGCTCCTTGAAGTTTTAATATAGTCTAACTTGACAGATTGACCACTATTCCTTATGAAAACCTGATCGTTCTCAAATAAATTGAATAGTCTTATGTAAGGCCATTCAACACAAGGATCTTGAGCATTCATTGTTGCTGGACAATCACCATTCAAGTCAAGGTTAGGGTTCATCCTACCAGTTGCGGGATTATGACCAAATGCAACAGGGAGAGATGGGAATAACAGATTCTTTCCATTTGGACCAATGATCCAAAATTCACCATCGCTGTTACCCGGGAGACCAGCTATATTGGCAAGAGTTGTGAATGTGTTTCCATCGGCAATGAATGCATACCATCTACTGTCAGACAAATGCACCAAGGGTACATTCACATCATTAACTATTAACGAACCAGGGCTGGCCTCGGTGTCTCTCAGGGCTGGGGCATCAACTACTACTTGCACTATTTGGGATCCAAAAAATTTTCCGCCGGCGTCCATCGCCGATACTGAGAGCGTTATGCTCTGTGCATCGGCATAATTCAGCGAAAGGTTCGTTGTGGCCAATAAGAGGAAAGCCAATGCAATAAAAGTAACACAGAGTAGTGTATGCTTACTCTTCTGCATTAAGGTTAATTGTGCTATAACTATATTTAAAGGGAAGGATAGTGGGTAATCATACTAACGACCTTTCTCCTTCTTCAGGCTCTCCTACATCTGTCCGTTCATTCTCCAGTATCCTGTTGTATACTTCCAATGACGCGTACTTGTGGAGGTATTCATTGTTGTTTCCGCATCTGTATGAATACGTGCATCTTGGACATCCACTTTCGTTACTGCAGAGACATTCACTCAAAATACGCTTACCCCTAACAAATGCCTTTTCTAATCTATCAAATAATACCTTGCTTGCTCCATTTCCTCCAACGCTTGAATCATAGACGAATATCAGGCCAGAAGAACCCAATGATATACCCCCAAGATCCTGTGATGCACCCCCAGTTATCATGCTGCTTCCTTCAATAACAACATGTTCTGCGGCGTGATAGCTGCTCATCTCTACATATAATGGATCTTTGGCTGAACCAATCAAATCCGCTGGTCTGGGGGCTCTGAAAACAAAACCTTTTGTGTCAAAATTATACTCAAACGGTTCTTCCAGAAGAACCTTCTTTCCTTTGGCAACTTCTGCTCCCAACTCAATATTCACATAACCCATAACTCTCTTTCTTATATGAAGTGAACAGTATACAACCTCTATGCCCAAGACCCTTTTTGTCTCATAAACCTTGTCTATGTTGGGCCATTCATCTGTCAGTGCTTTCGTGTAGTATGGATAATGCTGTGGGAGATTCATTATCTCTGCTTTATGTTTGCCAATTGTTAACTTGTTGACCATATATCTTCTACCACTAAGGAAATACACTGCTCCGTCATGCAGCTCTTCCAGTGCAAGGGGTAAGTTGCGTTCACCAACTTTTTTATTATTTAAAATAATGTCTATATTTTTCCCTACTCCCCTAATGCTAAATTCATTAAGGAACCTTATTGCTTCCCTGCGATCTGCAACAAACTTCTTATTTGAAATATGTATCAGATGCCTGTTCTCAAGTTTCCTGACAGTTTCATTATGCTGATTGGCCTCCTCCAAGCTCAAGGGTTTATCGCATGTCATTGCTAATAATTGAAATTCCTCCACGAAAGGGTTAGTTGGATCCGTGTAAGCATATTCGAAATCATTAAGGTAATCTTCTGGGTGGTTTTTGTAGTATTGACTGATTGGATCGTTTCCCAGAGCAAGAAATGCATAGCCGTGTTGGTCACGCCTTGCAGCTCTTCCAAAGCGTTGCATCAGCCTGTTGATGGAAACCAAACTGGAAACTATCCCATCCACAACACCAATATCAATTCCCAATTCGAGTGTTGGTGTTGAGGATAGAGCCATCAAGTCTCCATGCTTAAAGTCATCCTCCACACTCTTCCTTACGTTGGGCATTAGCCCAGCTCTATGCACTCCTATCTTCACACCTTGTTTTGATGCGTAAAATGCAAGCAGTTCAGCACCGATATGTGAGTTTGAGAACGAAATTACCTTATGCGAATTTGATGTTAGTCCCTTTACCAGATCCAGCATAAGGGAGCGTTGTGTTCTCAAAGATGGGAATAGGATCGAAAAATAGATCCTACCCTTTCTGCCCCTGCCTAGCACAATATCCATATCACAGTGGAATAACTTTTCACAAAACTCCTTTGCATTTGGTAGAGTTGCCGATGCGGCTATTATCTGTAGACCTGTGCAGAAGCGTCGCAGCCGTCTAATTATGTAGTGAATGTTGGAACCAAATATTCCAGTATAGACATGTGCTTCATCAACAACCAGGCATTTCGCACTTCTCAACAATCTGGCAAACCTTGTTCTATGTAGAAAATGATAATGTAAAATGTCAAAGTTGGTAACAATTATGTCCGGTGGGTTTGACAGGATCAGATCTCTATCTCTGGATGGTGTATCACCGTCAAAGGTAGCTATCCTGATACCGAGCGGCTTGGCAAATTGGTTTATCTTAGCCATCTGGTCCCTGGCAAGTGCCTTTGTTGGGTAAACAAAAATTGCCTTTATACTGCCTTGTCCAGTTCGTAATGACCCGAAGTGTGATATTTCATTGGCAATATTATGCAGAATGGGAATGGTAAAAGCCTCTGTCTTACCTGATGCTGTTGGAGCAACTATCACTATATCTTTGCCCACAAGAATTTTTTTGATTACCTCTTCCTGAAATTTGAACAATGGTTCTATTCCTTTGCAGGCCAAAGTCTCTGCTAATACACTATTTACCAGTTCATGTGCAGAACAGCCGATCTCCGGCAGGGGTTCATCAATTGCTTTGTAATCGACTACATAATCACGCCTAGATGATAGTACATTTCTAATCAAGGTGTCACCACCATTGTTCTGTAGCATAGCTTCAACCTCTTCTCTTGGTCTCAGGATCTTTTCCCTCTCTAGAAGTGCTTCGAGATTATTGGTGGTGAATTCATCTCCACCGTTATCATACAGTTCAAGAAAATCCATGTATGTTCCATCGAGATCTGCATTGAATGGGACAAGTGAATACAAGGAGCAGTTATTGCAGGAAAACAGGACACGCCCATCAAAAATCTTGTCCGTATTGAGGGATCCTTTGCAGTCTGGGCATCTGTACTTTAGCATAGCAGTGATTGCTCTCTTGTTCTTTTAAATCAAGCTTCAGGTATTGATAAGCTTAGCAAAAGCGTATTCTTACATCGCTTAGCTTGATATTCACTTTCTTAATCTATTTGTATCTGTTATGGAGGATACAGGTAATAGAATTCGAGTCATATAATTACAACTAAAAAATAGTAGAAAAGGTATAAAATTAAGCATTTGGGATTAAAGAATGAGCACTGTAGAAATAATATCATTTAGATATTCCGTGCTTAAATGTTATATGCAATGAGTTAATATCGGACTTTGTTCTACACTATAATATTTGTGATCCAATCTTCTCACTTTATATGCTCTTATGCAGAATATATCTATCACTATTGTCATTCTTGTAATAATTTTTTATAGAATATTTTTTACATCTCTTTTCTGTATTCCCTTGCTTCAAAACAGTGACCGAAAGATAAATTATTGTAACATCGTACAGATGAGGTTGTTCTTCCTAGAATCCTGATTAATGCAAGCATAGACATAGAAAATGATCGGAGTACATTTGACCTACCGAATACATTTAGTGATATGAATGTCACATCCTACGTAGCTGTCAATGCAATATGTATAAAATGTAAAAAATCATGTTGTTAACTAGAATACTTTCGATAAACTCCCAAAATTAGTCAAAAAAGGAAAAAGATTGGTTATATGAAGTCTGATGTCTTTTTAATTCTTGCCGTTAATGGAACAACCCGCATTGTTGAATCCATCCAACAAGTCCTTAACAGTTTCCATGGTTTCTGGATTATCAACAACACCTTGCACTAAATTGCGAATATCTCCTTTCTCGAATTCATAAGGGACATTTAGTTCGTTAGCGTTTAATGCGGCAGCTACAGCATGACGTGCCAGAGCATTGATACCATCACCAACTGCATTCAAGGCTTGCAAAAGGGTTGGATCTGTTACCTCAACTTTCTTGTTATTACCACCTTTTGTAGTTATGGTTATCATCCAGTCGAACGCATCATCAAAAGTACTTTCGGGGTCCAAAGGTGGACTTGTCTAACCATGCTTTTACATGGTTCTTCCCGAACCCGGGTGTACAACCTTCACCACCGAAATTTGTGGCAGCTGCTTGCTGTGAGATACCTGCAGTTATCATGCTTCCTACTGCTATTATTGACAATAATGCGTATGCTTTGTTTTTTATCAAGTTTTTTTTACCTTAACAAGGACATAAAAAATGTAATAAAAAGGCTTATGTTGTTTACTACATATTACTCTATGAATTTATTCTAGAATTTTTATTATATAGTTTGTATCACCTAATATCTTACGAAATTTTTCTCCTTCTTGATGATCTCCTATTTAATAATAGATTGGCGTAGCTTACATTATGTCTTTGCCAATTCAGATCGAACATATGGACATGCTCCAATTTCATGTTATCATTTCCATACCTCGGTTGTTAGAATGCCCTTTAATTCCTGTCAAACTTGTAATCAATTCGATTTGTATTGGGAATTTGTTAGGAAGATAAATTAAGGTCAACTAACCTCTAAAATTACAAATATTCATAATCAAATTAATGAATGACAGGGGACGGGTTGCTAGGATATTAGCAAGTCTTCGAAATCTTCTCCATTGGGATTGCATTGAATATTGCTATAAGTTCTATTATATTATAATCATTCTACAATAATCACATAATTCTATGAAAGTAATGTGTGAATACCATCGGAAGTATAATAATGAAAAAAATAAAAAAGAAATTATCGTCTACATTATGTTCTGTTAAGTTCTAGAACACTAACTTTTAATCCTATTAACAATTAGGGGAAAACTTGTTTCAAATTTGCTTATATTTCAAAGTTAACAAATGTAATTCTTTAATATTATCAGGATCTAGTAAGACTTTATCACATCTGCAGACCAGGAGAGAGTCACCTTAATTACTATGTACAAGTTGTTCTAATTTTCTATATTCGTTTGAGAACGCTCTACCTTTTTCCGTAATGCAAAGTCCGTATTCATTAGATTCGACTGCAAAATTGAATCTAACCAATGAATCAACATATCTATTTGACGCTCTGGTACTCAGGTTAGCTCTTGATGCCAGTGAGGTCTTTTTGCTTGATTGTTCTTCCAACACGCCTAGCATAGTTGACATTATTTCTAAAAAACCACGTTTATTATTCAAATTTGGTACCTTCTTCATAATATTCAGTCATATAAATTAAATGATCAGTCTGAGAAGCTTTCTCGTCTATAATTATACACTCAATTGGAAGGTAGAAACTATAGGATTTTCTTTTGCTAACTCTACTACAAATCTCTTCATGGGTGAAGTTAAGCAAAGGTATTGTTTATTGTAGTCGAACTCAATCAACCCAAACTTGACCAAGAAACCAATGATTTCATAGGTAGTTTTGCTACTCAAGGAGAGATTTCTCAGAATATCTTCAGGTGCTATTTTACCCGACCTATTTACCAGCTGCAGCACCTCTTCAGCTATATCAATCAACCTGTCATCCCCATATCGTTGTGTATTTCCTTATAGGATATAAACTTTAATGGTAAATTTGCAACAAAAAACAGTATCTTGTATGCAATATCCAGAAATATATCAGTTATTTCACAATTATCTCCTCATATTCCGCGCGCGACTGCTTTTACCTTAAATCTCAATCAACGATGTTGAAATTTATGATTAACATTGTAATATATTGAATTCTTTTCAAGTTAAACATCTGTTCATATTTTTTTGTATGTTGTAACACTAGATCTATCGATTCCAATATGTTCCCTTCGCCAGTCCTGGTACCTAAAATACCACAAAATGAGGAAATCCATCACCTGGTTGAAACTTGATTCTACCCAATTCTTAATTTATTTTATTCCTAGGACAATTCACGATAAGGCTGGAACATTCGAGTATTGAGAATATTAACTCAGATTATCAAATGAGTTAAAATGAAATAGTGAATTAATTTGGTACTATTGAGTTCATGACTCATTCCAAAGGATAACTATCTATAACTTCATACCAAGTTAAAAAATTGGTAAATATATCCAGATCCTCTGAGTTAATAAACAAATCGTTTTTTCTAGTTATCCAAATGGCAACATTATTTCTAGCGGGAATCTTTGCATTCATGGCGGTTAAAAGGGCAAACAGAGTACATACATCATATTGGCGACCATTTGATTTATCGAATCTTGATATCATAAACACTGAAAATGTAGATTTGGGATCGGAAAGATGCTTAAAATAATCCCAGATTTACCTAACTGTAATACCTGCATATGATCAGGGAACCTCTAGATGTCAGTAGGAATATTAGAGGTGACAACATAGAAAAAGCATGGAAAAGTCGGTTTATTACAAGATATTTAGTATGCTGTTGTATGATTTAGATAGTAAGAGTAAGTTGTTTCCATAGAAAGATCTATTGAATTAAGGAAAATAATGTAATAATCTCCGGTCCTTAGACAGATGAATGACTTTGAGAAGTAATTGAAAGTATGTATTTCACTTCAATCTATTTGGTAGTAAATGGAGCGGACTCGATGGACCATCTAAAATAAGAATTTTTCCCCTTTGGAAGAGAATTAAGGGTGGAATTTCCGCCCTTTTTTTAATCCCTAATGCTCAATATGTACTATTAATGGAACCAATGTACGAATGTTTGGATTGTAATAAGATGTCAGATACACACTGGGTTGTCCTAATGAATTTCACGGATATTGCATACGGCACGTATTTGGGGGGCGGTGGAGTAGGAAAACTATGAACCCGATGTACGAATATTGGGATTATAAGAAGAGACTATAGACAGGAGATTAATGTAATGAACTTTACAGGTACCGCATTCAGGAAGTGGGGAGAAAGAATAGCAATTCTTGCTTACCATTGAGGAATATGTTATGCCAGCAAGTTTAATCTATACAATCTATACTGGGAAAACTGTATTCTAAAATCACAACAAGATTGTTATAATCATTGCTTAAATTAGAGTACGCTTGGGATTAGGAAGCTACTGGCATGAGATCATAGATGTTCTTAGAACTGTAATACCCGTATATGATCAGGTAAACCGCGTAATATCATTCGGTAAAGACGCAGAGTATAGAAAGATTGGCCTCCTTAACAGAATCAAGCAGGGCAATTTAGTTCTTGATGCAGGTTCTGGATACGGCAACATGTCGAAAGAGGCATTACATCAATGCAATGATGATTTGTACATAGTAATGCTCGATCCTATTCCAGAAATGTTGGCCAAAGCAAAAACTGAATTTTATAAGAAAAGGATTTTGATAACGGGGGTGTTTGAATTTCTTCCATTTAATAACGGTACATTTGATGCTGTTATGTGCGGTTATTCATTTAGGGATGCATTAATGATGAGTATTGCCATCTCAGAATTTCACAGGGTTTTGCGGCCTCGCGGCAAATTAATAATAGTTGATATTGGAAAACCCGA
This sequence comes from Nitrososphaerales archaeon, assembly GCA_965197925.1. GTDB lineage: Archaea > Thermoproteota > Nitrososphaeria > Nitrososphaerales > UBA213 > CBDAOC01. Next base: position 794,218 of record CBDAOC010000020.1, on the reverse strand, counting down.
TAATGCATTTAATAGAATAGCTATATCATTTTACCTGAAATATATAATGAGTGTATTAGCATTCTTCGCTGCAGGTAGCATGGGATTGAAGTTCAGGGCTATTTACGGAACTTACAAAAGATTACCGAGAAACTTTGAACTCAAGAGAATGCTGAGTGAGAAATTCACCAAAGTAAAGTTTGAAACTAGGATGAGTGGTGGCGCTGTAATAATTGCCGCTTCCAAGTAGTGTTCATCATGGCACGCATTCTCCTACTTGTCTATGTTCAGGCTTGCATAATTGGGATGGCATATGGAGCTCATGTTCCTCTGGTTCAGGTATTTGCAATACAGGAGCTTGCTGCAAGTTATTTCGATATTGGACTCATTGGAATGGCAAATTTTGTGCCCTATATGTTCGCACCAATGTTTGTAGGATTACTTCTTGACAGGTTCAACAAAGCTTCGATTCTAACCGTTGGAATTGGTATGACCACGTTCTCCTTGTTTATGCTGTCATTTACCAACAGTGTCCTTGATGTAATGATGATTAGAGCACTTTCAGGTATTGCACATGCATTTTTCTGACCATCGACCGTTGCAATAGTCACTACTGTAGCTCCAGTGGAGAAAAGAATCCATTCAGTTTCTAGATTTACAATGGCATGGGTCGGGGGATATATGATCGGACCTTTGATGGGTGCATTTCTTTTTGAAGAACTTGGGTTTAGACTCCTCTTCGAATTCTCTGCTGCAATAATGATCGGGTAGTTAGCGGTATCACTTTTGCTGAAAGCATGGAAGAGGAGGTGGATATGTAGAAAAATATTCTCCAAAAGCAGTTTTTAATGTGATAAGATCGAATCCAAAGTTAAGCACTTTAGTGATGTATTACAGCGCAGCATTCGGTATAGTCCTTTCAGTATTCCCAGCCTATCTCAAGGATAACACCATCAATGAGTTTTCGATTGGTATACTTTTCTTCATATTCGGCTTATCTAGACTATTCACCCCCCCATTTACTCATAGATTTGCTAGATACGAAAAGACCTGCATATTTCTAGCGACTGAGGTAATAGCATTTGCAATGCTCATTGCTTACGCTATAACCAATTTGGGATCATTTTCCTCTTCACTCATTATGCTTGGGTTTGCTTTCAGTCTATATTTCCCGATAACGCTTAGTGTTGTTACCAGACATACACCAGAGCATCTGGTGGGAACCACTATTGGAACTTATGAAGCTATATTCGGAATAGGATTTACGATGGGACCGGCAATTGCAGGTATTGCAGCAGATCTTTTTGGTAACAGCACCTCCTTCATTGCAATGTTCTTTATTGGATTTCTATTACCGATTATTTTTATTAAATCCTTCAACAGGCGATAGTATTTTGTGAAGTTATTTTCTCATTTTCCAATTATTGTTTTCCAATTATTGATTAGAAATAGGGTATGCGTAAATAAATTGGTCAACGGTAAATTTCATGCAATTTTGTGACGTAATTGCAGGAAAAAGATCAAAAGGAATATGGGAATGTTATTTACCAATTGCACTGGTCTAAGATCAATTCTTCGTTGTTTCCACAGGATAACTTACATTACAAGCATATAATTCTATTAATAATAAATTCTAAAGTGGAAAGTCCGGAGGGGTACTAAGATTTAAACAAGGGAAAACAAAAAAAAGTTTGGTGATCAATCAAGGGATTAAAAGGAATAAAGTCCTTGAAGCACCTAACTTGTGTATACATAAATAATGTCATAACCCTTCATTCTTATTAATATTGTAACTGGCTGTTTCTAGATAAGTGTCTTTATGACAAAGTCAATCTATTCATCACGAACCTCATGACAATATATCGTTATTCTACATTCACGATTATTTTATTAGATCAATCGTACTTATGTACCGAAGATTATAAGGAAGTGGGATGGAAAAAAATAAAAGGATTTCTGATTACATCACACAATATCCCCGTCTTTACTTTTGGAACACTGTAAAGAAATTTGGGTTGATATCCCCGGATTATACTATCAAGGATCAAGAGAAGGATAAAATCACTCCTTTTGATGAGTATCCGCCTTGTGAAATGTGTGGTAGCAACTCCGTAGAGGAAGTATTGATTACCAAGGACTATAGTCATATTGTAGAATGTAGTGATTGTTGACTACAATACACCAGCCCGAGGATAAAGGAAGAAACTTGGGTGGAATATCTTAAGAGTGAGACGCCTAGGTAAATTGAGTTTACTGAGAACAGGGTGAAATATGGAAGGGCATTATCCTCCAATATTAAATTCGTTCCCCCCGATTGGTATGAGAAAAGGATGAAAAGAGAAGACGGTGTCATAAATGAGATATAAAATTACTTGGATGGTAATATGGAGAGCATACATGACGTTGGGTGTGGAGTTGGATTTTTGCTTCGTGCTGCACAAGCAAGGGGAATAGAAGCTACGGGAAATGAACTAAACGGCTATGCATGCAAGGTTATGAAACAGAGGTATGGGCTAAATGTTTTCAACGATGTTTTTGACAATTGCCCTATTCAGGAAGATAATTTGAATGCTGTGGAGATGAATGATTATATTGAGCATGCATATCATCCACTCCAAGACTTGATGACAGCCCATAAGTTTTTGCGTGTAGGTGGGATCATACGGATAGAAACTTTTCATATTGATTGTCGTACATATGATCAACTAAAGGGAGACTGGAATATGTTATTCTGGAACCATGTTTTTCACTTTTCAACAAAGACGATGAAGGATTTGATTAAAAGGGCTGGATTTGATGTAAAGTCTATTTCTACCAGTTATGATTATTTTTTCATCAAAGTAATTGCACAGAAACCTGGTTAAATGTACAAATTCTAATGAATAAAAAATCAGAAATTCAGACTTGGTCTTACACTCGGCCTGAATATTCTTATGTTCCAGCTTTAGCCTGAGAATGATACATCGTAGTTGATTGTCAAGGTATCGCTACCAGATATCGTTACATCTGAGAAGTTCTGGATTGCAAAGAGCTCAGGTGCTGCGCTGTCTGTACAGTCATTTAGTATACCTGCCTGTCTTGCAGTAAATGGGTCTGCTGTCTCAGTGGTGTCGAATGTTGCCGTTGGTCTAATGCCGTTGGTCTAATGCCGTTGGTCTAATGCCGTTGGTCTAATGCCGTTGGCTCCTGAACTTTGTGTGTAAACATTTGTGACCTCTCCAGCCGTATCACATTCATCCCCTATATTTACACTGTCAGAATCATCAAATGCCGTTGTTACATCTGCCACCGCAGCGCAGACATTATCCGCACTACAATCCGCTACCGAAATTGCATCTATAATTCCTTCTGTACAATCACCAGCACCAAGGGTTGAACCAAATGCAAGTACCGCTATACAATCATCTCCTTCATCTGTTATTACGTTATCAAACTCCATATAGTCCTGTATATTTCCGAACTCATCATTCACGATAAGTGTAAAGTGTCCATACACAGCTTTATCTGTTGATGCACTGTATGCAAAGCTATCCTTGAACATGGATGCATTGGCCAATGCCAATCCTCCTACTAAAGCCATTATCACAGTCAGTTGTGCAAATCTATTCATTTCCTCATTTTAGGAATTAGTTTGGAATAAGGATATGTATGTAATATTTTAGTACAGAAAAGGGATGTGCCGTTATTGGCTTGAGTACCGAGGGCACCTATACATTTTCTGAAAAATCTATTCATTTTCTGAAAGAGCTTAACTTATTGGTAAGAACCATTCCAGTACACAATTGACTTTTGGTATGGTGAGCACTTTCTACACAGGATTTAGACGTAGTGTTCTTTAGGATGAAAGATTTGAAGTGTTGGGTATTCTCATATGGACCTCTTAACATGATTACTATGAATAGTAGGATTGTTCCAGTATACTATTGCATTTACACTATGATTTCTTTCTTAAATCTCACTACTAGAGCTTAAAGTGACTAGGTCCATTACATATTCCTCCCATCCTTCGATCAATTTCTCTACAGAAAGTGGATACCGCTCATCTTGGATATCCAAACCAATCTCATCATAAGCACCTTGTAATACAGCGCAGTTTTCTAAGGTATCACATCTGTGATTCGTTATCATTCCACTCCCTAGCTGGTTGACCATTTCTCCTATGATATCATTACCATACTTGTTCTCTAGGTATTCGAAGAAGGTGAATGTTGCACCATATTGTGCATCACTACCATACCTTGTTATCTCTCTCGTTCCAGATAAAGTCGTTATTTCGAAATCCTTGTTCTCCAGTGTCATGGGATACCAGGTCATTCAGCAATGATATCTTGTTGTAGCGCTGCTTTGCCAGACCTGACACTGACTCCATATAGTTCTTCAAGTAGTTGGATTCCTGGTTACCAATATTTATTGGCAGGACTATTGGGTTGTGATGCTCAGCCATTACTATCAAAGCACCTTGGTATCCAAGCAAACCGCCTATCATATCACGTGCAGGGTTTCCATTCAGTTCGAAGGATAAGGTAAAGTTGCCATCTGGTTCTATGGACTCGACCGTGGTATCGCTCAACTTGAAGCTCTTGTGCAGCCCTGGTGAGAGCATCAGCCAAATACTCTGCAAGGTTAGGTTGCCACTATTCTTCAACATTATTTTGTCCTGATATGATTTGATTACGTTACCACCACTCATGGATATGACTTCAAGCATTCCAACAGGTGTCGGGTCCTGCATCGAATTGATAGCCTCCAGTACATGATCGGGCAGGGTCCTTTCCTTTGTCACCACCTCAGTTACAGATGATCTTTTTTCAACATTCACATATTCCAAGGGGGATTGTTTGTTGTTGCCGGCAAAGTCTTGGGCCAAGATCCAGTATTGGAGCCAAACGGTTCTAACATCTGACGCAGGTATCGAACCTATGAAGTAGTTAGAATCTATGGAGTATTCAGAGTTATACCTCTGCATCTCCACTTCGTGGAACTCACGATAGTGTTCGGGAATAATATAGAGGAGATCCACTTTTTCCACACCTACGTCATCGACTATATTTGCCGTGACGATTATCTCCCTTCCTTCTACCGGTAGTGTGGAAATAAGTGTCTTATTTCCGTACCGAGGTGGAAGAATTTCTATTTTTGTAGTTCTAAATATTCTAACTTAATCTTCCTTTTCTTTAGAAAACCACCAATTTCGAATCATAATTGCTTCTTTACCCTTTGACAAATGAAAGCCATTTTCCACTAATATCAACAAAATATGTTGTTGAACCAATGTAAATCTTGGTGTGGGTGTATTAGATATAGACAGAATTTTCTATTTGATTACATCACGTAATTTATCATGTGTATTCTTAATCTCTAACTGGAATTTTCCTCTAAATGGAAAGAAATACTTTCTAGGTTCATTATTATCTTCGATATCTTGACAGTTAGATAAAACCAAATCATCAACCTGTATTTTGTTATATTCTCTGAATATGATTACAATGAAATAGACCTAATTGTTGTACTCTATTCAACGTCAATAACATAGTTCATCCAATTGCTACTCATGGGCATTCACTCTTGATCTCCCAACAATGATCCAATTATTTACAATGATGAACAACAGGCTCTCAAAACTAACTTTACAAAATTAATCTGTTCTTCTTATACCTAAAGTGAAACGTTTTCATCAGTCTTGGGATTTACATTATTACTGATCAGCTGTCTCAATTCATTATCAGTTTTACCCACCGTATTGATCTGTAAGGCCTTTGCAATTGCTTCAAGCTTCTCCCTCTCATTTGACACCGGATTGTTAACGGATATCTTCATGGGATTATTTACTCTGGCTATTTCCTTCTCCATTTCATTTCTGGCCTTCTGGAACTCACCCACCGCCTTGCCGATCGACTTTGTGAATTTGGGGAGTCTTTTACCGCCCAGTATCACAAATAGACCAAAAAATAGTATGATGATCCACTCCATCCCTCCTATAAGGAGCTGAAGGTCGGTTATCAACGAACTAATACTAACAAGAAACTAAAGATAAATGTTATCTATCAATCTGGCCCAATATTTACTAATCCAGGCTTTGGAAAGCAATATAATTTACCAAAGGAAGTGTGGGTTCATAATAAATATACAGGAGACCATCTTAGTTGCACTATAACCTCTGTGGTGACTGGATCAGTAATAAAATAATATTTGTTGTGTTCAGATAAGGAGGGCATATAGAAGTGGCGTACTCTAATTCGGATCCACTGACGAAAAGTATTTTGATAGAACCACTGATATTAACAGCTGACCGCCAAACACTGCTTTTGCCCTTATTGGGATTTGTTCACCACATCACTAAAGATATGAAGGTGTTGGGATGTGATTCGTACAGCAAATTTTAGATAGAGCAGTAGGGTGAAAAAGAGAGTAACGGATCATTCTTGAAGAAAATTACCAAATGGGACAATCATTATTTTACTGGTTGGGAGTACAATAACCTCATTGTTTCAAATTGTGAAATTGTCTATGGCTATCAACTTTTTGTTGAACGGTTATAGTTTAGTGATATAGGTTGAATTAATGTGAGTTCATGTCATCCCGACCATTAATTGTATTGCAAAGGTCAATAAAATGAAGCGCCAAACCCAAGATCCATTCGTAAAAGCCTTCCTCGACTCATTATAATCCGTTATTTTTGATGTTTTTACGTTATTTGCCTTTCAATTACGTTATTTACGTTATTTACGTTATTAACGTAATTTTACGTTATTTCCGTTATTTTTTGCTTGTCAGATTCGTACCTAAATACGAGGTGTAAAATCGAGAGAATTAACGTAAAATTACGTTAATAACGTAAATAACGTAAATAACGTAAAATTACGTTAATAACGTAAATAACGTAAATAACGTGTCTAAACCCCAAAAATGCTGTTTTTATAAATAAAATAACGTAAATTGGCTCTAAATAATGTGATTGGACACATAGATAACGTAAAATTCCACGTTAATAACGTGACAACCCATAAAATAACGTAAAATTCCACGTTAATAACGTGACAACCCATAAAATAACGTAAAATGATACGCAAATAACGTGTTTGCATCCATAAATAACATGCTCCATAAGAAAATTACGGGGTTAAAGCCCTTATTTCTTGCAAAACCTGCTTTTTATCCCTTTTTTTGGACCTACTGCAGATACAATTTAATACTTTAACGGCTTTTGCCGAATTGACTCATTTTATTCGATAAATAAGATGTAGAAATATCCTTAGGTTGTTGATTCTATTTCTACAAAGATTCTATCAAATCCTAATTACTTCTGTACTGTATTAATTAAAGATAAAAATCAAAGATATACTACCGACGTTTAGAGCACAGAATCAATTCAATCAAAATTTAGAGAAATCGTTGATACATTCAGAAAGGGATTTGAAAAGTTTTCAGAAAACGAAAGAAAGCATGAACAAGATACAGATTCTCTATTCGAAAGGGCAAGCAGAGAAGTTAATAGGTAATTTTTACTTGCCTTTGCCTGGGCTTATTAGGACTTGATGGGATTTTTGGATTGCGTATGGTGGTTATCCCTCTTACTAGGACAGCTAGGTTTAGTTTTTACCTTTTGATCATGTTCAAACGCAAGTCCAATTAATATAACACAATCCAATGATTACCAAATCCATCCGATGGCTTCGATTCATCAATCAATCAATCAATCAATCAATCAATCAATCAATCAATTTGAAGTAATAGGACAAAAAATCGATTCGTTCCATTATTGTCATTCTGTAGTAAATCCCCCTCCTGCGATACAAAAGTCAATTCACAAGCTATTGGATCCTATACATTTGGTTAAACCCTAATCATTTTATGGGATTGTTTGCTAACTTTCTTAAATCCTCAAGCATGGGTTCATTCCTCTCCTCAAAATCCGTTTCTACATATTTTTGGAGTAGATTTGTGCTCTCAGCTAGCAAAGATGCGATTTCTGGCTGGAATCGGATCTTATATTCCATGGAATCGGATCTTATATTCCATGAGAAGTTTCGAGATTGATTCCATTTCTCCAGCCAGCTCCGACATGTGCGAATAATCCATCATTCCCGCAACCCCTTTGAATTTATGAAAGTATTTTACAATTTCTGCTATTGCTTGGTTATCCATTCCTTCTCTTAAGATATCACATGAGGTCTGCAATGTTCTCAATATCCCCGTGACCTCCTTTCTGAATTCCCTTTGGATATCCTCATTTTCTCTCATTGTTTGAGATAACAAAATGAGTGATTTAAACTTGGTTTATTTTCTATTTATCGGAATGAGGAGTTAACAAGATCAAGACTAGTTATAATTCTTAGAGACATACTAATCCTTATGTTGATGATCCATCCAAAATTTTTGGGATAAGGGTAAGGACTAGATGAAATTATTATCAAAAATACTGCTAATTACCAGTGCAATAGTGGGAATTGTAATTCTTAATATTTCTGTTCTTGCTTATTTCAATGACCTGGGCCAGGCTGACGCCATAACTGTCGATTTGGCCAATAAACAAATATTTTTCGTACAGAAGATTAGAGAACATTCACTACAGGTGGCAGATGGTGAATCTAAGAATAGAAAAGATATTTTAGAATTGGTAGATTTGTACCAAACTTCCTCCGATCTATTGGATAAAGGGGGAGTTGTGAATGGTTCAAGGGTCAACTCAATAGCCCATTTGTCTCCAGATCTACATCAAAATGTTTTGAATAGATGGAGTAACTATAAGCAAAATTCTTTGGTCGTAGCCGAAAAACAGGTCTTCAATCTTGAACTTCTTAATTCTAGAGATTATGTGGTTCAAAACAGTGATGATCTTATTAGTAAGGTGGAGATGGCCAGTCATAGACTGGAAGGGTTGGCTGGAGACTTCGCCAACGTAAGGCCAACAACATTTCCCAGTTTCACACAATTTGGATTTGAACAAGTTGCAGTCTCAAAGGTAATGGAAGCGCTTGGTCACCGTCTACTTACATACACCCTTGAGGTTACCGGACAATCAACCGAACGTTTTGGAGCTGTTGAACAGGAAGAATTGGCATTAGAATTGTCACGTCTCGTGACCCAGTTCGATTCTTATTTGGAGATTATGTTGGAGGGAGGCACGTCTGATATCACCGGTAACTATGTGAGACCTATTCCCACGGAATTGCAAGGAGATTGGGAGGAAGTAAAGGAAAGTTGGGTACCATTAAAGGAGAACTTGCTTGTTGTTTCAAATGGGGGAGTTCGCACAGAACAGTTTCAGAATTCCTTGGATTTCCTGGAATCAAACATGGACCCACTGATCGGACTGCATTTAAATCTGATATCTTTGATGCGAGAAGATAATATATCCAAAAATGATTTCTCCAACCAGATCTTTTACACCCTGGCAATATCCAGTGGATCCGTATTCGTTTCTGTTGGTCTTGTCATTAGAAGATCCCTGTCCCCCATCACGAAAATGATGGATGTCTCTAGGCGTATACAGAAAGGTGAGATTGGAATTCAAATTCAACACAATAGCAAGGATGAGGTTGGTAGTTTGGTAAAGAGTTTCAATCTCTTATCTCGTGCAATGAAGGAAAAGATTGAACAGTCCAAGGAGATTGACAAAGCAAAAGATGAGTTCCTGGCAATGATAACGCATGAGCTAAAGACCCCCTGGTTCCTATTCAGGGTTACAGTGAGCTCCTGCTGGATGGTATGTTGGGAGATTTAACTGAGGAACAACTGGGAAAAATTAGAATTATGTATCAGAGCTCCCTCTCACTTTCACAGTTGATTCAGGATCTTCTCGATGCTAGGAGGCTTGAACTGGGCCAACTGAAGTTTAATGTGGTCACCGTCGACGCTGATCAGTTAATCAGCAAGGCTATAGAGATTATGACGCCGAGTGCTGATAGGATTGGAGTGAAGCTGAATGCGCAGATTGAGAAAGCCATGAAGGTAAAATGTGACCCCGACAGAATAGGTCAAGTCTTAACAAATTTGATCAAAAATGCCATCCGGTTTGTTCCAGAACAGAAAGGTATCATTGAGGTAGGAATTAAGGATGTAGGGGATGAAGCATTATTTAGCGTAAAGGATAATGGAGTCGGAATTCCCAAAGGTATGCAGGAAGGGTTGTTCAAAAAATTCTATCAGGCAGATACAAGTACACGCAAAAAGGAAGGCTCCGGACTAGGATTGGCTATTTGTAAGGGAATTGTGGATGGTCATAATGGAAGGATTTATGTTGAAAGTGATATTGGGATCGGTACCGCCGTCTACTTTACCTTGCCAATGGAGTAATAGATATGAAGAAGATAATGATCGTTGATGATTCCAGGGTTATAACTGACTTGATGAAGTTAATGCTTGAGAAATCCGGATACAGTTGTATGACTGCAAACAAGGCTTCCGATTGTTTGGATATGGTACGAAATGAAAAATTTGATCTCCTGCTTTTGGATATAGGAATACCCGATATTAGCGGACTTGATCTTTTGGACATGATAAGGAATGATGAGATATACAAAGATATGAAGGTGGCCCTGTTTACTGCATCATCTCCCACTCAATCTGAGTTGGAGAGTTTTATGGCAAAGGGTGTCGTCGGTGTGATAAAAAAGCCTGTAAAGAAGGATATACTCGTAGCAGAGCTGGAAGGTTATCTTGCGTCGTGAGGATTGCTCTCATATGAATGACGTGACCTTCCTATAATCAAGATGCGAATGACGATCCAATAGGAAAGGTAAAAAACATCTATCCAGCAACCATAGCAATGGCGGGGATGGAGTTTTCCGGACTAGATAGGATTGATACCATTGTACTGGAAATGCTGAATAAGAATGCGCGTATTCCTTCCAGAGACATCGCCAATAAGCTCAAGACCATGGGATTTGATATTACCGATCGGGCAGTTAGGAAGAGAATTGAAAGATTGGAAAAAAAAGGTGTGATAAAAGGCTACACAGCTGTTCTTGCGGAGGAGAAGGAGATGGATCGATTGGATTTGATTCTGATAAGATTCAAAGCAACAAAGGACTTTAGTTCTACATTGGAGCGTGTGAAGGAATATGCCAAAAGTTTGTCAACGTGTGTTTTGGTTGCAGGTCTTGGTGGTGAATGGCAAGTGGCGGTATTGATGGGTCATGACTCAAGAAGTACTAGCCTTAAATCGGAATCACGTTTGGTAGAGAAATTTGCAGATGATATAGCAGATTTCAGAATTAGCGATTTTAAGCTGGAACATATAAATTCATTATACTTACCGGTTCTCTTTTTGTAGTTTATTGTTAGATAACATCGGCCTCATATTGAATTGTTTCCAACAGTTCCTTCATCTGATCATACCTGAAGGGTTTTTGCAAAAAGTAACCAACTCCATTGGCAAGCGCTTCCTTCACCCTCTCCGCATTGATGTTGTCAGCCGTGATTAGTGCAATTATCGTCTCCGGCAGGATCTTCAACATTTGTGCAGCCACCTCATTACCGTTGAGATCTAGCATACTCATGTCCAGAAGAACTATGGGAAATTTATGATTCCCAATCAATTCTCCAAACTTCTCTAGGCCTTCCCTTCCACTGTTACAGATCACAACTTCATTAAAGCCAAACTGTTCCACATATTTCTTTAATTTTAATGTGATAACCTTGCTATTATCTACTATCAATACAGGTTGCTTTATTTCTGTAACAGTACCCAAAACCTGCTTTATTGAATTCGCAGACCGATGTGCTTCATCGGCTTTGTCATAAAGTTCTGCCCTGAAGAAGCATTTGGCAGCACACCTGTATACCAATCTAGACCCTAATGGGGAAGAGTCCTTTGATTGGTCTGCAAGTTCAAGATATGACACAGCTCCCTTTTCAAACTCCTCTTGGGCGCTCTTTTTGGCTCGTAATTTACAGCGACCGGCCAGCAGAAAGCATAGTGCAGAGCCATGAAGATCCTTCTTTTTTTGTTGAATCGATGCTTCTTTTAAATAAAATTCACCTGCAATATCATACTTTTTAGCCATTTCAGACTTTACCCCGCTCACAAATGATTCTGAGAATCTTCCTTGTGCCCCTTCCTTTGTCATACTTGGGGATAACACAAATAATTGAGGCATGGGCATTATTCCATATAACAAAAATAACTTGATGCCTCTGATTGATTAACTTCCCAACATGTGCTTCAATGCCCTTAATGGTCTTCCTGTAAAGTAGTTGTAGTATACCATCAGCTGGTATAGCAATATAGAAATCAGAACGATGCTCCTAGCTTTATCGAACCCTCTAACTGGTAGTGGGTCTATATCAAATACATCCTTCATATGCTCTATCAATGGTTCAACGCTTATGCTCCTCCGAGAATATACATGCTGCCCATATTCAGAGTTATAGAACTGCAGCAATGCCAGTCTATTATTATCTGTAGTATGCCTATACCTTTCCAATGGGAATACTGGATGCCCTCTATACCTGCTGAAATCACATAACTTGTGATCATCATATCCTTCATCTCCTACAACATACCTTACCATTCCTGTAGGCAATGAAGATGTTATGCTTTCATACATCTTGTTATCAGTAATGCTAGCTGTTGTGAAATCAGCTGATAATGGAACTATCAACGAACCTGTGCTAGATGCTAGATGCATCTTGTATCCGAATACCTATCCCTTGGTTCTGCTGAATCCCCATCGAGCATCTGTATCTATACCGGAGCGTGGCACTTCATTCTTCTTCATGTTTGATCTATGCCATACATGTCCCTTTGCTTTCAACAATGAACTGTCAACGGATACTATGGCTGGGTCTACCAACCCTTCTTTTATGAAGAGCACACCCACAGCACCTATCCTTGATCTTATGTCAATTGATATGGCCTTGAACCTTCTGTCGAATGTTCTTCTGTCTGGCAACCTATTAAGACCACATGCCTTCATTACCTTCCTGTTGTATGGCATGTCTATCGAAAAATATTCATGCAAAGCATTGTTGCTTGGTATTCTTACCCATACTCTAACGATGAAGCATCTACCATAACTGTAGGAGAATAGTAGAATGGTCTACCTCTTTTCCTATTAGGTTTTGACTAGAATCACATCAATCAAAAATAATATACGGAGTATCGAATCTGAGCTAAACATATCAACAATAAAAACTAGAACCTGATCTTATCGTTTCGAACTAAATTACGCCCAAGCCTCAGTTAAGTGATGAATATTGCAGTCCATCACTTTTATTTTTTGCTCTGCATCATAACAAATCAAGATGTTATGGATTATCAATACATTTTTTACTTCTATTTACAACGTTCAAATCTATAGATTTTAATCTTCCTGACCAAAACCTATTAGGCAAGAAGTATATTTTAGTGATGCATGTCGTTCTGTTACTTATGTAATATGGAAACAGTTACGAAGGCTTGTCCAACTTGCGGTAAACCCACATGCAAAAACTGTATGAAGAACTTTCCCTTCTCTACTAGTGTCTGCTTGGAATGCGCATCTAATGTCAAGACTGGCTTGGCTGGCACGAGAAAGGACGAAGAAATTTTTTAGCAAGATAAGGCAAGAGCAAAAGCCATGCACAAACTAGGTAAGTTAACAGATGAGCTATATCTGCAAATTATCCTTATGACTGAGAGTTTGAAGAGGAATTGAAAGATAAGAAAGACTCTCGATCACGCATTACAGTAAAATAAGTAGAAACCTTACAGAAAAGGGAATGTGATACAACTTTGACTATTCTTTCTTCAGGATTTCTTTCATCTTTATTGTTACTGTCAACTCTCCTCTCTTTCTTTATTTTCTTCCATGGCAATGAGTTGGTAGATGGTGGAGAATTATAGTTCTCGTAGTGTCGAAATGTTTCTTGAGTTCAGCTATCTCTTCATCTTCTCCTTGATTATGGATAGAAGCTCGCAGTGCTTCCAATGCTTATGCTTGCTCACACCATACTATCATAGGATACCTGTTCTGATCGTTTCGATTCTCAGGAAGGACCTAAATACATACCATTTTTTATCACAGAAATAGTAACATCTTTTTCCTAGTGCTATAGGGAGAGATTACAAATCTCATGAGGTTACTAACCATTAGTAACATATATGATCATATAGGCAGGCTAATAACCATCAAATATATTCATTATACCACAAATACTGAAAGACCTGTAAACATAGTTATTAAATCGCATTACTAAAGCCAAAGACCTGGTATTAAACCAGTTAAAAATAATATACGAAGTATCGAGTGTCAATTAAACACATCAACAATAAAAACTGGATCCTGATCTTATGGTTTCGAGCTACTTTTACGCCCAAGCCTCAGCTAGTTGTTGCGACGATATGGTTTCAGTTCAATTTCGAGGGGGTAATTCATTTGACTACATTTTCCTAGGTGATAAGAATGGAAAATTATCAATCCAACTTGATAGGCTGAATTCTAATATTTTCCTAATCTATCCAGGATTTTGGTTAATTAAGGCGCTCCTAAAATCATACTTATTTTAGTTCACTAAGGCTAATTGAAACTAAGCTTGTTTCCGGTAATCTTAAACCCTTGCCTGTTGGGTTGAAGATTGCGATATCAGTTACTTCATCAAATCCCTCTGGTTGAATTAATGTATGGTAAATACACATTCCTGTGTTAGATTGTTGTAGTACCAACTCCATTTCTGCAGGTTTCAAGTCTGGAATAATTCCCGTAACTATGACAAGAGGAGACTCATTGTTCTCATCACAAGGCAATGTGGCACCAACATGTGCAATACCTATTTTACTTGGGGTCGAGTCGTAAAGATGTATAAAGTCCTCTGCCTGTATGTCCTTGTTTTCCAAAAGAAATGTTGCAAGCCCCTCAAAATTCGCTCTAGGTGAAGATTCTTCTTCTGGAACAACTATAATTCCCATCGATCTAGGCAAATATTCCTCAGGAATAATGATGTTTTCTATACTTCCTAACAAACCTGGGTGGTATCTGTCGTCCGTTCCAAACAGATTAAAAGTAATACCACTATCAAAACTTCCATAGACACTAGAAATTGTATTGACTTGAGTTCCAAGCTTACTTGCCGCATATACTGTTTCCGGGTTTGATGGACTAAGGGCTAGAGCAGAAATTATTTCTCCCCTTATCAAATTGATGCCCACTGTAGACCAGGTCTTTCCACCATCGGGTGATTTTACCAATCGAATCTGCATACCCATTCCCATAGGGTCCTGAGTAACAAATCCGTATAATGTACCATCTTTGGCATATCCAATTGTAGTGAAAGCCATACTCATCCAGTTAACATATTTCCATGTCTTGCCTTGATCTAGACTTTTTAATGGTCTTCCATCATCTGTCACCGCGACTACTTGATTGATATCTTTGGGATGAGCAGCCAATGAAACAACTGCTGGATTCCCTGGCAAGTCTATTTTCTCCCAACTCTTACCACCATCATTGGTTTTGAACAACCCTATACTATGACTTGGATAACCATAGATAAGGTTCGGATCAGCAGCACTTATCGCCAAGGCATGAAAATCTACCGGAGAACTAACTACATCTGAAATTTTCTGCCAGGTCAAACCACCATCGGTACTGCCAATGAATCCCAAACCCAACACTGGATTTCCTGCAGGGTGACCACTAGCATACATTACGTTGCTTTCATTTGGATGCATAATAAAGGAGTTAAAATCAAAGTTTTCAGTACCTACAAAACTCCATTCAGAACTTTCTGACCATCTGTACAATCCATTATGAGTTGCAGCATAAACCGTTTTTGAATCTTGGGCATCTATTCCAAGTCCATGAATATGAGGCCAGTTAACTATTATCTGGTCATAGGCTGGAGCTGCCTGAACAGTGGTAGATTGGTAAGAAGTGGATACAATAAAACCTGTCAACCCTAGAGCTATTGCCACACCTACAACCATCCCAGCAACTTGAATGTTACGAGTGTTGAATCTTAACTTTGGTATTCCCAGTTTTTTGGCTTCTAATAATGCAGCGCCAGATAGTAGCATTGCCGCTGGTGCCAACGAGACAAACATTCCTGGATCGTAGCCAATTTCAGCCGACCCTAGACTGTGGTAATGCAGCTGATAAAAGTAAACATAAAGCCCTACAGCCAATGTGGCAATAAAGAGAACAGAAATTAGGGGATAAATTGTAAGCTTGGCCATTGAGACCTTTCTACTCCAGGCCTTCTGTACGTGTGTTGTGCGAACTTCACCCTTATACTTCTTAGCCAGATAAAGGGTTATTAAAAATATTAAAGCCGTTGTTGGTACTGCAAAGACTGTAGCGAAGGCACCACCTAACATGCTGAATAGATAACCTCCCACCGCACCTACTCCAGCTGCAGTGAAGAAAAGCAGGATGACTCCAGTACCACCACAGCAAGCTAATGGTATCATCGTTGCCATGAATGCGTTGCCGGTATTTGCTCCAGCTGCACAAATTGGTCCAACAATACCAGCGGCTTGTCTCTTCTTACGTTCCATCCTCTGGACTTTGAAATGGGCTATCAATATGTTGAAGTGTGTGGCAAGATGGTAAGATGACGCAACAATTCCTAAAACCACTACGGCACCTAGTGAAAGGTTCCAATTCGTTCCACCGGTCTCATGATCAAAGCTAGCAATTGAAACCACTTGATAGCTAAGAAGTAAGTTAACCTTTGCCAAAAAATCATAATGGGGTGAAGAAATGTAGCTTGCTGCCGAAGTAAAGTAGGAAACCAGATCCACACTTAAATAATTGGGATTAAATCCTTCCTCAATTCCTGCACCCACAACCATAACCATGAAAGGTCCCTGCATTGGCCCAAAGAGCCAGAACATCGATATTAATCCGATCGGAACAAATAATATGAACAGAATGAATAAAGTTAGCCACCTTAATCGACTGGCCTGACCAATTTCCTCAACTCTCGCCAACAAGTATACTAACTTCCTCATACCTGTATGTTGTCCATTCGGCTCTACTCTGTCTGGGCCTTCAAGGTTTGACATATTTAATATATACTCTTTCCTGCCATAAAGGTCTTGTAGCTCATAATGTAGAATGTTGTTGTTATAACTAAGACTGGTAATATCTTCATAAATTTCTCATGGATATTCATATGTTTGTTGTTATGTAGGAACTGGAATGTCCTTGCGTAGATCTGCAGGTTGAACTTTTTGGCACCCATGAACATAGATAACCACCTCTTCAGTAGATTAGTTCTACTCTTGTAGTTGCTAAAGCGGATATCACTTTGCTAGAAGGAAGACTAACTTGTTTGTCAAGAATATTCTTACATAATTAGAATCGCCAAAAAATAAGTCTTAACTTATTTGTGGATCTATCTGAAACCATCATACTCGATACAAGTAGCTCCAATAATGATGAAGTTGGGAATGATGGCGAGAAGGTTGGGAATTGAAAATTAAGTTACGCCGGATGTTTATTGACAGTTGATGATTTCATGTGATAAATAAAGCAAGTTGCTTACTCTACTCTCATGAAAGGTGTAACTGAACCTTCTTTCAATGGCGTGCTATCTAAACCGTATACTTCCCATTGAATTATCGGCTTCACATCGCCTACCCTAAAGAAGGAAGTACCCTTTATCATCCACCTTAATAGGATCATCTGTTGCTGAAAACATTGCTCCATTATCTAGCAAACCCTCCTTAGTCCAGTCTCCAGGCCCTTTGAAGGCCTTCAGTGATGAATCAGGTACAATTATCTTAAATGAATGAATATCTATTTCGTTATCTTCCATATTCCTGACACGTATGATAATAAGGTCCTTAATCTGTTTGGCTTGAACCTTAACATTCGCGATGCTCTTGCCTGTTATGGAATCAATTTTATTCACCGTCTGTTCGTAGGTCGCAGACTTTCCAACATTAAATTTGATCTCAGTACTAATATTATCAGCATAATTCAAGCGAATTGTCCAGATCCCATCAGGTGCAAGTGTTGTTTGTTTCAGAATAAATTCCGTATTGAAATTCTTGTCTGATGAAATGGGGGAGTTATAAAAGTGAAGCTTTCACCTTCGGGATTTATTACATTTATGAAAACCTGTTCGTCATGTCGAGTGACATTTCCAGTAATCCTTACCGAGTCTCCAAAATCATAAGTTGTCTTTTCGGTTTGTACTCTAATTTCAGTGGGCGTAGAAACGCTCATACTCCCGCTGAAATAATTAATAACCCAGCTTTTGTTATCAACTAGAATTGTAACTGTCTGCCTAGATTTACTTGGTCCTATATCTGAAGATGGATCAGAAGTTGATAATGGTAAGCGTCCCATTAAAGATGCAAACGCAGTCAGAACATTTGTTCTATCTTCACTATACCCCTGTATGTCGACGTTACTTACTGGTTTGATGGTCGTTTGGCCATTAGTAAAGAGGTAAGTGTTATCACCGATTGTTGCACTTCCTTTGATAAGTGTTAGAGAAACCTGTGGAACTCCCCCAGTTTTAATGGCCGTAATATTCAAGAATAAGTGTACGGATGCAGGTTTAACGATATCTGTAGCTGGTATGGATGCACTGCCAGAGAATGAAATATCATATGATGTACCTACTTTTGGCATTCCCTTTGGAAACCATTTTCCTCCACCCGCCGTTTGCTTTCCATGCTCGGTAGCCAACGCCTGGCCCAATGGTAAAACTAGAATAACGCTGGCTAGTAGCACTGCTGATATCCTAACCAAGATCATCTTGTTTATAGAGACAGAGATCAGTAAATTCAATTACTTAAGGATTTTAAACAGAATTTGAGAACTTTTCAAATCTGTATTTATTACTAGTAAATGTATTTGCAATCTCGAGTCTCAAATCCTTAAACCTTTTTTCTTCAGGAATAATCCATTTAGGTTGATTAAATTTTACTTAATTTATTCATCTATCAATATACAACATGAGTTCTCTTGTACTCATCTCAATTAAACCAATCCAATGGCGCTTCTTGTTCTTGACAGTAACTCTCATCGAAGCTTCCATAATTTTAGTAACAATTTTCCGGCATATAGCTTCAATCTAATGTTGCTTCTGGTTAGAATTGATAATTAGGGATGATTTTCCGCATTGTTGGAAATCAAACCGTTTCTGATTTTGATTACTAAAAGAATGCATAAAATCAGATGGTTGCCTAGTGTATGTAATTACAAATTGGTGTATCGTGATTTTACGGGTCAGATAGGCAAGTTCCCTTTTTTTATTCTAATGTCTTTCATCTTTCGTAAATTCTTTTCAGGCCCTGCAATTTCCGGTGTTGTCCTTGTCAGACAGAATAGATACTCGGGTTTAAGAAAAGAAAATAGGTGGAGACAGTAGTCTCGTTTTTCAGGATCTTTTATCACTGTAGGTATAACCCTAGCTTTCCCTCTTACAATTAATATCGTAACAATCACAGCAACTATGGTTATAATTACAGCATATATCACCATAAGCAACACAGTTGGATCAGATCCAACTAATTCCTCATATCATATTGAGAGTCTCGTTCCAAGTTAGTGCTGCAACAAAACCAAATGAAGCAGTCACCAATGTAGCCATCTTATCCATTATTTCTATCTTAATAGTAATCTTACCTTGTTTCTCTTCACTAGACATTCAAATTTCACCACTATCAATAGAATTAACAAATTCAGAATATCAACTATCAAGACTATGCCATTCAGCGGTTAATCATAGAGAGAGAAAACGCTATATCGTAAAATTTACTTCATAGAATTAATATCAAAACTATTCCACACTTATTGTTATTCTTTTGGGAGAAGACAAGGGTGTGGGTTCAAAGGTATTTTCCCACACAAAAACCTCTATAGAATAATCACCCGATTTTGAAGGTTTCCAGAATATTCCTGGTTTAGCACTTTCGTTTGGTGGTAATGGTAAATCACGTATCCATGTTAAGAATACCGCTACGCCTTCAGAATCTTTCACCTGTATGATATAGGTCATCACGATCTTTTCGACTGTTATATTCACAAGTTCGGTTTCGATCCCAATAGGAGTATCAAGAACAGCAGAAGTTAGAGGATTACCTATCTCATCTACCAATTCTGATCTAGTTATCAATACTGGTTTAATAATTACAGGCAATTCAGCGAGCGGTTCTTTCATAGTTTCAATGGCTAACACCATTCCAACAGCCCACGGATGTAATTGACAGAGGTATGGATATTCACCAGCAGTAACAAATGTGTGTTCAAATGTTGAACCTGGTTTGCTTAGTCCAGAGTCGAAAAATTTAGCCCAAGTACCTGGATCGTTAACAACTCCACTTGTTATTGTATGTGTCACAGTATCAGAATTAGTCCAAATCACAGTATCACCTACATCGATCGTCACTTCATCTGGTGTGAAGAAGCAGTCATTGCTCTGATTGGATGCACCTGGACATTGGTCTACAGTAATCGTGAATGGACCTTCCACCGTCAGCATATTTGTGATAGCAGGCTGAGCGCCTATTGGCTCCACTCTGACTTTTTCCTTTGTAAGGTCCTCCTCTTGCATGTCACCAGCCTTCTCTTCTTTCTTTGCAGGCGGTGTAACACCTTCAAGCTCTGAAGGCTTGGGTAATTCTGGTGCCGATGGAGTTATTTGTGGTAAATCACTCTCAGCAGCTAGGAACTGATCTTGTAAAGGTTGATCCACAACCATTGAGAGGACAGTTAGTCCGAAGACCATCACCACAGCCAAGCCCATTCCCAGAGCAGCATATGAAGAAAGAACCTTCTTGCTCATATCAAATACTCTAAGGTGGCCGGATAATATAATACTAGACATTAGAACGCCCTCCTTTTCCAAGCTCTCACTGTTTCAAACCAGAATATGGTTGCGCCGGCGATTCCAAAACCTATTGCAAAGATGTTGAAAGACTGTGGATTAGGAAGGATATTGAATGACAGACCTGCATAAGTTACTAAAAGGTTGGTGAAGAATACAGCATAAAGTAGCATTTTGGGCACCAGTCTGCCAAAAATTCTTCTAAAATCTCGCGGTGTAAGCTTGTATAGCAGATAATACATGCCGTAATTGTCCTGTCCGACCAATTTCCATTCAAACAGTCTCTGTATGTGATATTGAGCAATGCCTGGGCTTTTGAAGTTTAGGGCTCGTTGTATCTCTCTCACACCAACTGGCTGGTCCTTATCTAGCATGTAAAAGTAGACATCTAAGGTCTTACCTTTCAGTTCCTTTTTTATACAATCACTAGGATCTTGGTCAGGGCTCCCCATTTTCATCGTCCGACATTATAGAATTTAAGGTAGGCCTTAACTCTAACGAAGAAATCCCAGTGAAACTTCCTGTTCAAAACAGTCGAACAGAGGCAGGAGCCTTGTACTAAAACCTAGGTTTAGAATCACCGCTATCTTATATACGTGGATGGAAATGAAGGGAAAATTAAGAGAATATGCAATACCGATAGTATTGGCAGGCTTGCTAGTAGCAGGAATGTCTGTTCAGTCAGGATTGATGGTCCAAAGTGGAAATTTGCCAGATGCTGATAGCTCCATTGACAAGGTCAGGAAGATAGGTGGAGTTGAATTATCGATGAAGATTGAGAAGCTTTCTGAAGGAATCCTCCCATTTTTGTTCGAGTCCACCCATAAACCAAAGAAGTTCTCTTCCGAGGATGAATTGAAAAGATTTCTGCTAAACGTCCAAGAAACACAGAGGTTCAATGGTAGAGGTTACTTCCTCGAACTTGTTTCAGAGGAAGCGGTTGTAGTAGCGGAAGCGGCTTCAGCGGAAGTGGTTTCAGCGAAAAATTCACGGCAGTTCGGTTCAGAACTAGTAGACTTTTCAACCACTAATGTACAGGTTCAAAGTGTAGACGAACCAGACTTCCTAAAAAATGATGGAAAGTATGTCTACATCTTATCAAAAAATAAATTAACCATAATAGACGCTTATCCTCCACAGAACGCGACTATAGTTACGAAGATTGGTCTGGAAGTCCAAAAGCAAAACCTTCAAAACATGTTCTTGAAAAAGGACAGACTGATTATCTTTTATCAAAGCAGCTCAACCAATACAAATGCGATGGTGCTTGATATCTCTGATATAGAAAATCCAAAAGTTGTTAAGAATTACAGTGTGAGAGGGAATTATCACGATGCTAGAATGATTGGAGATCACGTTTACTTTATTGCCAGAAGCAATGTCGATTATGACAGTCCAATACTGCCCTCTGTAATGGAATCGTCAAATACGATACTAACTCCCGACGTATACTACTTTGACGACGAACTTTACCATACATTCAATACTGTTACTGCTATTGACATCTTTGGAGATAAGATCAATGCGGATACATTCATGATGGATTCTACTGGCACGATATATGTGTCTGAAGAGGGTATTTACATAACTTATCCAAAATATCATCAATATCATCCTTACAGTTACTACATGGACGAGTATGAAATTCTAGCAGAAGAGAGAGAGAGAACAGTCATACATAAGATAGCAATTGACAGGCTCTCTCTGAATTATGCTTCAAGTGTAGAGGTACCTGGACATGTGCTTAATCAATTCTCCATGGACGAATTTGATAACAAGTTCAGAATTGCAACAACATCGGAATTATACACACCTAAAGGTACAATCATGCACAGCAACATCTACGTACTTGATGAAGATCTTGAAATTGTGGGCAAGCTTGAAGAGATAGCATCCGATGAAAGAATCTACTCTGCAAGATTCATGGGTGATAAATTATATTTGGTAACCTTTAGGCAAGTGGATCCTTTCTTCGTAATAGATCTTTCCGAAAATAATCCAAAAGTTCTTGGATACCTAAAGATACCTGGATTCTCAAACTACCTTCATCCATACGATGAGAATCATATAATTGGTTTAGGCAGGGATACGAAAGAGAACAACAGAGGAGGTGTTGCTACACTAGGAATTAAGATAGCTCTATTTGACGTATCTGACGTATCCAATCCCTTAGAGGTAGATGTGTTCACTATAGGAGATAGAACCACGAATTCTGAGGCTTTATACGATCACAAAGCTTTCTTCTTCGATAAAAAGAAGGATGTCCTTTCCATTCCTCTAGAGTTCAATACTCTAAAAGTGCAAGAGGAAGGTACGTACAATGAGCCAAAGGGGTGGAATGGTTTCTACATTCTTGGAGTTGATGCTGAAGATGGATTTTCATTGAATGGGAAGGTTGACCATTCAAACGCTGAGTTCGATCCGTTCCTTCAACGTGGATATGGTGGATATGGAAGTAGATCCTTCTACATCGGAGATGTCTTGTATACCGTTACAAACAAACTGATGAAGATGAACGACCTGAAGGATATGAGTGAAATGAATCAGATTGACCTTGACATCATTATAGGGAGGGTTATCAAGTACATTGATTAGTTATCCTCAGAAAGTTAATGGGTCAAATCAAGGGAAATTGAATGAAAAAGAAGAAAGCGTAAAGAAAAAGCGAACAATATTCTCAACCCGCAGTTTGGTTGACTTGGCGGGCAGTCCTAAAGTCAGACCTCAGATAGCAGGCATATGCATAATGCGACCAGAGATTTCATTGCGCCAAGGTGTTGTACAAGCTAAGTGTAATTTGAATAGAATTCCAAGGAAGGCTGTTTCAAAAAAAGCGATGCTAGCACTATTGATTATACCAATTGCTGCAGTTATCAACATGGACGATGCCTTTGCAGAATCATTTACTGTAGACCAATGTGCAGGAGGAGCAAATCAAGGTAATCGTTGTTTCTACATCCCAGAGAAAATAATGATTAACGTAGGTGATACTGTAATTTGGACTAATTCTGATACTGTGACACATACAGTAACAAGTGGGGATGTTAACGATCCAGGTACTTGGAGTGAATTTTTCGACTCTGGATTAATGCAACCAGGTTCAATATTTGAATACACATTTGATACAGCTGGTGAATATCCATACCTCTGTCAATTACATCCTTGGATGATTGGCAATGTGTTGGTTAAAGAAGGTACCATTTTAAGAGGTAAAAACTTTGATCTTAACATTGATCCTGCTCTGCCGTTCGATCGCACGGCAAACGATGTGGTAATACTCTCATTAAATGCAAGGGCAGAGGAGTTTAAAGGAGATTCAATTAGTCGAGGACTGATAGATCATCTAGACTACAAAGTCACAATCATCAACGGTGATACGGAGATCCTGAGTGAAAAGTTCCATGACCATGACGGGAACTTGGAGCTTCAAATTATGACTTCTAGTTCTGTTGAGGTAACTGGTGGAGAGGGAGATTCGTCAGAATCTAGTACAGGTGCTTACAGGATAAGCGGGCCTATTTTTGGCGAGAATAGAAGCTATACTATCACGGCCCAAGTTGTAGGAATTGAGTTTGAGCCTCTCCCCTCACCTATAGAGGATAATTTCAGTATAGAAGTTGTACCAGAATTTCCGGTAGCAGTTATGGCCGTAATGGGCATGATTGTTGCCATGGGCATAGGAGTAACACGC
Organism: Nitrososphaerales archaeon; assembly: GCA_965197925.1. GTDB lineage: Archaea > Thermoproteota > Nitrososphaeria > Nitrososphaerales > UBA213 > CBDAOC01. Next base: position 769,782 of record CBDAOC010000020.1, on the reverse strand, counting down.
TTAGCAAGAGTTCCTAAACATGTTTATTAACCCACAACATAAAACTCAATTACCAAAGATATTATCATGAACTCATTAATTGTTCTAGTCATATCAATTGTGGTACAATCTATCTTCAAAATAAATTTTAATATAAATAGCTAGATATCACCTTTCCAACACTTTAAGCCGGTGAATAAATGATTGTTAGACTCTATGGTACTACAAGATAACTTGATGTCGTGTCAATATAGATGCGTTAGAGAATATATGCTCGCAAAGGTGTCCATGGATGATAGAGTAGTAATGGAATCAACCAGAAACCTCTGGATCAATATTAATGAAAAACTTGAGGGTATAGCATAGCAACAACATTCTACATTATGAGCGTCATATCTAAGATTAGGTCTTTGGAAATAAGAGTATAATAACGATTGGATAAAATTCTGTTTTCTATTATAAAATCGAACAGAAATAAATAACAAAGGTAAGTAACATAATGACATTGTTTTTCTCTAATTTTGCTAAGACAGCATCATCTCTTTCAATTGTGTTATTGGCACCACTAACTGAAACTTTAGATGTATCGTCTATCAAGGACGATCAATCTATTCTTGTACCACAGGGAAAGGCAATGACACTAGATGGCAGGTGGACTATTAAGACCGAATGGCTCGATTCGAGTGAGACCAAGATTGAGAATGAGGGGATGACGGCATACTTCAGGATCAAGCATGATAACTTGTTCGTATACGTTTTGATAGATTTTATTTCAGATTACGGGCTTGAGAGAAGCAGGGATCTCGGGGCGGTTTGCTTTGATACCAAAAATGATAGCATTAATGCACCAGACACAAATGATTACTGCTTCTATAGATTTACAAACCCAAGTGCACATTTAGATGGTATCATGCGAGGAAATGGTCGGGAATGGATTATTCTGCAAGAAGCGAAAGGACACGACCCTTATGAAACTATGGAGTTTTTTGAGGGAAGGATGGCATATTCGCAATTGAACAATCCTTATGACAGCGTTAACAAGCATGTAAGTTACGAACTTAGAATACCAAAAGCAGCATATAGTCTTAATGATGCAATGAAAATGTATGTTTACGTTAATGATGGTTATTCAAACAGCTTTTTAGAATGGCCTGCTAATGCAGGTGGTACTCAGTATATTACAAAGCTACGGGATGTGATACCGCCCCCTTTTAGTTGGGGAAGCTTGTGTTTGGAAGGGAGTGAGGAAGGCGAAATCTCGAAAGCTGAACTTCATACTCCTGAAGAGAAATTAGAGGTAATAGTTAAAGCAAAACAGATCAGGGAGGTGATCATCGTACGCTTAAGGAATTCGGATGATAGCACGATATCTATTCATGAATTCAAGATTTTGCTTCCAGATGCTATTCTAAAGGCATTCGAAGGGCCCAAAGATTGGACTAGAGAATCATTTGGAGATAACGAAGGTATATTCTCAGGTCCGACCAACCCTATTGACTCTGGTAGCAAAACATATTTTCTACTCAAGGTGGATGGATCAAAGCCCATTATCGAATGGACGGTTTACAGTTCTGATAGGAACAACTATGCAGAAGGTTCGTTTACACCTAGAAATTCCCGCTAATACCGTTACGACTGCTTTACTTTAATTTTGTATAATCTTGGATAGATTACCCAGTACATCGAACTTTGAATACAGAAGAATCTTACTCGAGATAGAACATATTAATATACGAAAGTAAAATAGTGCCATTGATGATTATCGTAGGAAAGTACACAATTAATGCACAAGCAGAAAAAGTTTGGGATACACTGAAAAGTTTTGATAACGTAGAGAAATATCTTCCATTAGTACAAAAAACTGAAGTTCAAGGAAGTGGCGTTGGAGCAACTCGTATCTGTACAATTTCACAGCTAGATGGAAGCACAGGTAAATTATCCGAGAGATTAGAATCTCTAGATGAATCCCAGAAAACCATCAGCATAACTTTGTTAGAAGGACCAATGCCAGTATCAAATGGGATATTTACTGTAAAGGTCAAAGCTTTAGACGGCAACAGAACTAGATTTTTCCTCCACTGCAGAACCAAAAGGAATTAGTGAAGACGATTTACGAAATAATTTTCAGCCTGTGTATAAGATGATTGCTGAAGGTTTGGAAAAACTCCATTCAAATTAATTAAGACATAAAGCTAGTTCGAATAAATTCTTCAAAATCTTTATCCGATTTTGTTTTTCTTGCTTGTTGTACCATTTTAGCGTCTTCACCGGCTGTGTATCGAGTCTCAGGATTCTCCGCTGTTGCCGCTTTTAGTACCGCTTCAGCAACGACACTAGGAAGAGAGGATCGATTTTCCATCATATTCACCATTGCTTTTCCCAATGCTTGGGTCATGTCAGAATATGCAGAATTTTCCATGGATTCTTTTGCGGCCTGCAACTGTATATTGGTCTTGATAGCTCCAGGTTCTATAACACATGCGTGAATCCCAAATTGAGAAACTTCATGTCGTAAAGATTCGGTGAATCCTTCAACTGCAAATTTAGAAGCTGCGTATGCAGACATCACTGCCATTCCCATAAATCCAGTGATAGAACTAATTGTAATTATTCTTCCACTTTTTTGTTTTCTCATAGTAGGTAAAACTTCCCGGGCAGTACGAAAAGGACCAAAGACATTAGTGTCAAATTGATTTTTAACTTCTTCAGAAGATAGGTCTTCAACAGCACCCATTATTCCATATCCTGCATTATTTACTAGAACATCAATCCGTCCTTCTTTTTCTACTATAGTGTTAATTGCGTTTTTTACAGATGCATCATCAGTTACATCAGGTTGAAGTATTTCTATTAGTAGATTTTCAGACTGTGATCTTTGTTTTATTATGTCAGATTTGTTAGTATTTCGCATTGTGGCAAACGTCTTAAAACCATTTTTTGCTAGAAGTATTGCAGTTTCTAGTCCTATTCCACTTGAGCTTCCAGTAACAACTGCAATTTTTTGATTTGCCATTAATACTTCATAATTGCCTTGTATTTATGTAAGCTAGTAACACATGGGTAATCAAGTAACAAACCGGTTACTTGAAGCTCATTATTAGATGATCTTCCTTAATGTCCTCAAACATTCTTGGTTTATTATCTTTGAACACCGTACTTACACATTCATTCATTGTAAATTCATAATTTAGATATAATAAATCAAAACGTTGACAAAATTTGGGACTTTATTATAACCATTAGCAATTATGAAGTGTTAACTCCACAAGTTAATATCATAAAATCTACTGATTTAAAATATGTTCATGGTACAGAGTTTTGGACAGAATACAATCTTTTGGGTAAAAAACTTAACAAAACAAAATTACATATTTTGAACCATATAGGTTTGTAGCAGAAACATATTCTGGCTCTTCCATCTAGTCAAAACACATACACGAATTGACTAAAAAGAGAAATCCCCTTCCTAGGCACGGAATTGTGTCCTTTATCTAGATTAATACACACGTTATGATTAGTTGGATAATGCTTAAGGTCTTAATGAAAGTGAATATGTTGTAACTCAAAGGAAAGAAGGATCATTACAAATTCAAAAAATCCAAACAGACTGAGACAAAGTATTATTTCAAGAAATCTGTCTGACATAGGAATATTCAGAGAAAAGACTAGGGAAGTCGATCTAAATGCAAACAAAAGAGATTTTAGCGAGTCGCTAACAGGAATTAATCATAAGATGAATAGGTCACACCGTTATCACTAAATTATTTTTAAAAAGAGAATTTATGATTGACATTTGATACTAACTGTTAACAAGAGTCCGTAACTAATCTTATAACCAGTACGGCTCTCGATGGATTATTCATTATTTTGTTTTGCTAAAAAATCCATAAAAGACTCGCCTTAATACTCTACATAATCATCTATAACCTCAGTCTCTATATCGGTTAGAAAATGATTGTACACGGTCGCACGTTCATGTTGTAAGGGCGATGGACAAAGACACATCTCAGACCATTGGATTATGTTTGGTTCAGTGATTTTAGCACGTTTCATAGAATTAACGATCTCATAACCATCAATTTTTTGATTCTGAATTGTACCATCGATTAGTTTTTGATAAAATTCTCCCATCTTATTTTCAATGTATCGAGCCTTAACGGAATAAATCACTAAGAACTTTTTATTGCGGACTAATATTAACTCTTTTTTTACATTTGATACGAACTGTTAACAATTTCTACTTTCATCACAATTTAGTCACGCCAGGGATTTCTACTCACGGAGGTGGGGAGGGTTAGCCCAGGATGTCAAGGATATTTGTCTATTAGGCGAGTTTGTTTCTGGTTGTTAGAAATTAACTCAATTAGTTTCTAACGATTAGTTCACGTCAGACTTCAACATCTTTAGGTTGTAATGAGAGTATAATATTTTTGTTCTAAAAAGTTTTCAGATGTCCATCATATAGAACATCCATGTCTGTATAGCAATTTTATTTATTGAAATAATTACTTTTATTCCAATACATGAATTAGATCCTTTAACTTTCTTCTAGATTTTGGAGGTTTTCTTGTTGCAGGATAACCCACACAAAGAATAGAGGAGGGTTTCAAATCAGTTTCAAGTATCTTCTTTACCTTTTCTTCATCAATCATACCTACCCAGATTGAGCTCAACCCTACAGCATGTGCCGCTAGTTGTGAGTATGCTGCAGCCAAGGTAGCATCCTGTATTGAGAACTTTGCAAGCATCTCTGGTGGGAAATCCATCTTTACCCTACTGGGATTCATACAAAAAACTAGAACAAGAGGAGCATCAACATAGGGCTGTTTGTTTGCAGCCTCTACAAGTGCCTGTTTTGCTTTTTTATTTTTTATATAAAATACCTCTAATCCTTGAAAGTTTCCAGCGGTAGGGGCAGTATCTGCAGCAGCTAGAATCTTCTCAACCTTCCAGTCTTCTACCTTAGTTTTAGCAAACCTTCTTGTTGAGCGTCTTGTAGCTATGACCCGAAACAAATCCGTTTCAGAGGTTTCTTGTTCTACTCTTTTTGGATTACCAGATAATATAGCATTTAAAAGAGACTTTTTGGGTTTTCCAAATTTAGTCGTTTCAACAGTGTCATCTTTTTGAATCCATACTGATGGATAAAATTCCTTTGGGAAAACCTGTACATATAGTGGTTCGGTGGGAACTTTGGCATATTCCAATACCTTTTTTCTAAATTCACTAGTCTTTGCTTCAAGTTGGTCCCTTTCTTTTAATCGAAACTGTACAACATCAGAATTAATTAAAATTTCACTGAAATTGTCTTCAAGCTCGACCTTTCCAACAATGTTGTTTTTTAGAATCTCAATTAACTGATCTAGTTCCTCTTCGTTCAAGATAACAGTGGCTGTATCATCCTCATCTACTCCGGTCCATACAAGTCTACATCCGTCTTTAGAAAAATAAGATGGTTCAACCTTTGTAAATTTGCTCACAGTTTTACTCAAATTATCACATTATATAAAAGGAAGTAGATTCTGGATGTTATAATCCAGTAACCATGGCACCAATTAAATTGAATAGGATTGCGGTGCTTGGGTATGGAAAAGATGTTAAAATCTCCTAGTAGAACAAAATCTAGAAATTAAGTAGTTGTTCATGCATCTTAAATGAAGGAAGTCTGGAATAAACTATATGACAAGGATTCTTCCTTTTTTGGCGAAGAGCCAAGCCGCTTTGCATTATTATGCTACCAGTGTATGAAAAGATATGATCTTATGCGACTTTTGGAACTTGGCTGTGGCCAAGGAAGAGATAGTATTTTATTTGCCACCAATGGAATTGATGTTGAGACATTCGACTACTCTGAAGTTGCAGTAAATGCCGTTGTTAAACAGGCTAAAGCACACACGCTTCCCATAAGTGCAGTGGTGCATAACGCCAAAACCGGGCTTCCTTATCAAGACCAAGAATTTGAGGCTGTTTATTCCCATATGTTTTTCAGCATGAACTTCACATATGAAGAGTTGGCATTTTTGTTTAATAAGGTGAAGAGAGTTCTCAAATTTGGAGGGTTGCATTTCTTTTCTGTTAGAAGTGATAAGGACAAGTTTTATGGTAAGGGTAGACACGTTTTTGATGGAGTTTATGATGTAAATGGTTTTGAGATCAGATTTTTCAGTAAACAAGACATAATGGGTTTAATGCGGGGTTTCAACATTAACGAGATAATGGAAGACGTGGAGGATCCAGCTAGTCTTTATCTCGTATTCTCTCGAAAAACCTAGAGAGATTGGACAGTAAAACTATCACCCTTAGTATTAACAGACCTCATTTTCATTTCCACAAGTAATCCCAGCTATATCCAAAAGTAACTTGATTTGAAAGTAAAGTAAGTAATTGGTCATTACAAGAGACGATGTAGAACAACTTATCGCGAAAGGTTGACAATATCCGAAACCCAAACAAATAGCAAGATCTTCGTGAAAAGGCAGGCATAGTTACCAAATAATGGCGGGTCCGTCGAGCATTGATTACTACTGGTTGTCGGGTTCATCATTCAGCTTGTCATCAGTGGTTACTGGAGGTTCTTCCCGCGAACCTTCTGTTGAAAGTTCTTATATTTGGCACCTATCCAAATGATTTCATAACTCTCCTGTTGTATACCATATCTAACGAAAAATATTGATGTCATGCATAGCTCGTGTTCTGCGATAAATTTATGGTTTGACAGTATGGTAGATACTTCTTCATACCAATGAGGTGTCGCATAATTGACTCATCTTTACCTCGACCCGGCTTTACCTTCTTACTTACCCCTACTTTTATTATCTTGATGAGTAGATAGCTAATTGAGGCTTTGGCGTAATTTAGTTCGAAACGATAAGATCAGGTTCTAGTTCATATTGGTAATGTGTTTAGCTCAGACTCGATACTCCTTCGTATATTATTTTTGATTGACGTGATTCCTTGGTCAAAACCTAATAGGAAAAGGGTAGACCATTCTACTATTCTCCTACAGTTATGGTAGATGCTTCATCGTTAGAGTATGGATAAGAATACCAAGCAACAATGTGTTACATCAATATTTTTCGATAGACATGCCATACAACAGGAAGGTAATGAAGGCATGTGGTCTTGATAGGTTGCCAGACAGAAGAACATTCGACAGAAGGTCAAGACCATATCAATTGACATAAGATCAAGGATAGGTGCTATGGGTATGCTCTTCATAAAAGATGGGTTGGTAGACCCAGCCATAGTATCCGTTGACAGTTCATTGTTGAAAGCAAAGGGACATGTATGGCACAAATCTAGCATGAAGAAGAACGAAGTACCACGCTCCGGTATAGATACAGATGCTCGATGGGGATTCAGCAGAACCAAGGGATGGGTATTCGGATACAAGATGCATCTAGCATGTAGCACAGGTTCGTTGATAGTTCCATTATCAGCTGATTTCACAACAGCTAGCATTACTGATAACAAGATGTATGAAAGCATAACATCTTCATTGCCTACAGGAATGGTAATGAAGTCATCCCAATACTCTCCAATACATCATAATCGACGAAATGATAACAAATGCCAGATAGTTTTGTGCATTCTTCTCATATCTGATCCTGGTTCTGTGGAACCCATTCTTCAACCAGGCAAAGAATCTCTCCACAACATAGCGCGTCTTGCCGTATAGGTATTTGTTCTGTATTATCATTTTGTTGTTGTGTCTTACTGTTTTTTCTGTAAGGCATGCAGTCAGAGATTTTTCTTTTGGTGAGGTATTTCCTGATGAATTCTGCATCATAGCCCTTGTCTGCTTGGCACCGCGCAATTTTTCTGATAGATCTCTCATCCAGATATTGTGAGATGCCATCCATCACGTCTACAAATCTGGGAGTCATGCTGATTTGCAGGACCCATCACTACTGAGACTGGCAGTCCGTTTTGTTCCACCGCAACGTGTATTTTTGTGCCTGAAATCCTGTTGAATCCGTTGTATCCTATGACGCTTCCCCTTTTTTGGCCGGAACTGATGACGAATCGACCGTTTTTTGCAGCTGCATCTTGCCTGATCTGTGGGCTGATTTGACTGCAGCGGAGAGGATATTCTTCCATATTCCACGTCGCTGCCAGTTCTGCAGTCTGCGGTGCGCAGTTGATTTGGAGCCGTACCTTTGTGACATCCCAGTCCACCTGCATCCTGTTATCCCGACAAACAGGATTCCGTTGACTGTCTTTCTGTCGTCTGCCCTTGGCCTTCCGGTTCTGGCTGGCTTGGGGAGATGCGGTGATATCATCTTCCATTGTTCACCTGTTATCTCCTGAAATTTCATGATCTGCTACGGGCAGCATTGCAAATAGATCCAAATGATCGTCAATTATTCACTAAATGATCAGTTTTGGGATCAGTTGAATGTATGTTGTAGGAGATGAAGGATATGATGATCACAAGTTATGTGATTTCAGCAGGTATAGAGGGTATCCAGTATTCCCATTGGAAAGGTACAAGCATACTACAGATAATAATAGACTGGCATTGCTGCAGTTCTATCAATCGGAATTTGGGCAGCATGTATATTCTCGGAGGAGCATAAGCGTTGAACCATTGATAGAGCAGATAAAGGATGTATTTGATATAGACGGAGGAGCATAAGCGTTGAACCATTGATAGAGCAGATAAAGGATGTATTTGATATAGACCCACTACCTGTTAGAGGATTTGATAAAGCTAGGAGCATCGTTCTGATTTCTATATTGCTATACCAGCTGATGGTATACTACAACTACTTGACAGGAAGACCATTAAGGGCATTGAAGCACATGTTGGGAAGTTAATCAATCAGAGGCATCAAGTTATTTTTGTTATATGGAATAATGCCCATGCCTCAATTAACTAGATTATGGTATTAGTAGCACTTTATAATGATATTACTTTTTCCTGGTACCAATCAAACAAGAGTGATGTTAATTGTTGTTCTATCCAAACCCTGTTTTACAGTAATTTCCCAGTCACCTCTAAAAGAGTCCTGCTTTGTAGCAAATATAGTTCTGTAGTTTCCCGAACCATCTGTGTTGACTCCAAGCAGTATATCATCCCCTGTTTGAGGTTCAACAAGGATAGTCACCTTGCCATTAGGGCTACCCTTGCCCGTTACAATTACGAAATCTCCTCTATTGTAAATGGACCTGTCCGTCTCAATCGTTAGATTGCTGGATGAACTGGATGAGGTTGATGTGCTAGTCAAGACAACAGCGAACTTGACACTGACCTGCTTGTCATTTACCGAGGCATTAGCCAAGTAATCACCAACAACGGCGGTTGAAGAAATCGTGTACTCTAGACTATATCTTCCACTGCCGTCCGATATGGTCGATGTCCTTATAATCTGCACATTGTTGCTATCATATATGTCCAAGTCAATCCACACATTCGGATCAGTAATACCACTCAGCAGAACTTTTTCACTTTTCTCATATTCTACATTATCTGTTTCAAGAGTAAAATCTCCAGTCTGAATCAATCTTGGTGATAATGTAAATGGTTTTTCTACCACTTTACCCTCCTGGATGACTTTGATGACATAATTATCTCCATCTGACAGGTTCGACAGTTGCATCGTGAATGCAAATTTCCCAGATGAGTCGGTCATAGTTGATCCTTCACTGACGGCAGTGTTGGAATCCAATATGGAGATGCCCACAGATCTGTTTGGCATTCCAACTCCATTCACAATCAAAGAGTCTCCTACTCTATACTGGGATCTATCTAGGGATGCTGTCAGGGATTGTGATTCAGGGGAGACCTGCAGGTTTGCAATCTCATTCCTAAGTTCACTTATATCTTGAGATAAACTGCTTAACTTATCAATTCTCAAATCAATATTTTCTACCCATTCTTGGAGGTTTGAAATTTCCTCTACAGTCTCTTCTGACACACTCACGGTTGTGTTGATATTCTTGAACTCATTTAGCTCGTTAGAGAGCTTCATTAACTCTTGGTCTATTTCATTGAATTTCTCTACCCCATTATCAGTTGTAGACTCTAAATTTAATGGTTGGACAATTGGGGTTATGTATGGGCTAACCACTATGCCTACGACAAATGAGGCTATTACCAAAATAGGAGTCCAAAACCTCTATATTCTTAGGTGCATTACTTACCATTACCAAAGGTTTTGATATAAGGAATCCTATGAAACGGGAAAGGAACGATCTTTTCACACCTGATCTGACCCTTATTCAATAGAAAAGTGACCAAGGTCAAATTCCCAGGATTGTCAATGGGAGGAGAGTGTTTACCTCATTTTGCTAATATTAGGGCCTGGGATATGGTATCACTGGTTTATGGCTGTTTAAACGTGAGAATTGACTTTACAAAGATATGGGCTATTTGTCATCAGAACCAACTTTGGTATGAAAATTGGAATGTTTCATTGTATCAAAATCAAAGACCCTTATTTTGCACTGTTTACATTCCCAGAGTGCTACACCATGGTTATCATCAATGAATGTGTATTCAGTTGCATACAAGCAAGGGCACATACTGGATGATCCTTCTTCCTTGCATCCCAGTTTGTTATCATGCATTTCCATATCATGACCACATTCAGAGCATTTAGATCCCATTATTATTTACCTTATTTATTTCACCATTACTGGCTCGTCTATCCTAGGACCATATAGTTATTTAAAATATTAGTCTTCAGAAGTGCGAATTACCTTTTCCATGGCTCTCAAGTTCAACTAACACAGGACAACTGATTCTGGTATTTGCATCTCATTTCCCTTAGAAAGAATATCTTATCAGATTCTCAGGTTCAATGAAGGCAAATTCGTAGTTAAAGCCTGAAATTAGGTACTACTGCTCCCAATTCCAAGTTCTTTATTGATGATTTCTCGTATCTGCTTTCTAAGCGCATTTGCCTTCTCAGCATCGTTGCTTATTATCAGGGGTCCTATGGTGTGATAGGTTTCACTGCCTTCCTCTGCCTTTATGTCATTACTTAGATCCAGCAACACGTAATCCTTCTGATCAGCCTCAACCTTAATATTTGCAAGTCCTTGAGCAAGCATCTGTATTATCTGGTTTGCATCATCCTTGGGTATCATGTCTTTTATTATATGATGTTGGTTTTAAGAATTTTGTATTCAGAATTTTGTATTCATGCTCTTCTTCTCATGAATTCCTTAATCTCTTTGGAACCACATCTAAAACACTTCATTTCCTCAAGGTTGGTCAGGTAAGATATGTACTTGCAGTTTGAACACTGCCATCTATCTAGCATGGCATTCATCTTTAGTTTTGAACCGTCAAATGGAATTAGTACTGATGTTTCCTGTAATTTTTCTGTCACCAATTTGGCCAATTCCGTTAAATGTTCTATATTGCTATTCCTGTACCGTAAATACAAGCTTTTCATCTTGACAGGAATGTTATCCGCTACAATTTCAGTGCCCTCTTGATTGTGATTTCTGAAGAGGTAATCCCTGAGATACCATGTCAATTCAAATAACTCCGTATCGCTCATGTCTCTTTTGATGGGATTAAACTATTTTAGTATTGAATACAAAAATACAACAATAGTGAAATATGTGATAAAACAATGAAATATTTAACAATAGTGAATTCAATGCCAAGATAAAAATGAATATGAATTCCACATACAAACTACTTTAATGAATTCACAAATTCTCTACACCAGTTAATGTCGGCCTTATCCACCGTCTCTTGAATAACGGAATTCTCAAGCAACATACTGCAAGCTTGTAATGCATCCGCATTAGTCCACTTTTGAGTTACCAACACTTCAGGAATAGTATTATTCGAGTCCATAAATGAAACAGGTAATTCGTCCCAGTCATCGGAATGGTTACTTGTCTGCTTAGGGTCTTGTGGTAAAGTGGGTATAATAGGTACAGGACCAGGTTTCTGATTTTGATCAAGGCTTACTATAATTACTACGCTAGAAAGGGCGACGATCAAAATTATGCCAAATACAGCATAGATCATTTCTTTCTCCATATTGCCTAGTTTAAATCAAAATTATATATATATTCAATTGGGTGCATTACCGACTAATCAAAAAACATCTCATAGAGGAAATTATGATTGGCCGAATAAAATAATTGTCACCGTACACAGGATATACAACACTAGATCATTTGAAATAGTCATAATTATTCTCCGTTGGATTATAATTGAAGCTTGTAATCATTATTTTCATTTCATTTACATATTAATCGTGCTCAAATGGGAAGTTCTCCAATTGACTTTGGCTAATGCAGTCTCGTTTTTCATGAGAATCTTCCACACCAAATTGTTTTCCTATACCAAACTGTCTTTAGATTTTTATGTTTACATTATTTTCTTTACGTTATTTCTTTCACAATAGTCTTACAAGGTCACCTATGTTAATTTCATAATACAACCGACCTATTGAATTTTAAAAGAATTCTAAGACTCGCCAATATTAGATAAAATAAAGGCGCAGGAGAGGAGATTTGAACTCCTGAGAGCCTTGCGGCTCACGGGCTGTCTTTTTGTGGACTCAAGGCTTACGCATCTCTTTTGGAGAATCCGCGCATTCGGCCACTCTGCCACTCCTGCGCATCAGAGATAAAGGAACATAGCATATTTAGATGTGTACTCCCGAGTTGCTTAGTACCTTTACGACTTCAGTCCACGCTTTAGCAATATTGTCTCTGTTGTAACCTCCCCCACCCAAAGCAATCATCCTGCCATCACAGTATCTATGTGCTAAATTGTGAAGAAATTTTGTAACATGCCTGTGCGTACCCTCGCTAAAATTCAAGTGTGTAAGAGGATCTCCCATCAAGCCATCACCTCCACATTGCAGAATGATCAGTTCTGGTTTGGCATCATCAAGGAATTCTTCTGCCTGCTTGAATGCTTTCAAAACATCATTATCGTTTGCAAAAGGCTTCATGGGAATGTTTAGTTTCGATCCTTCTGCATCTCCTTCACCGGTTTCATGCACAAAACCCGTTCCAGGATAAAGATAATTACCATCTTCATGCACATCAACTATGAATACATCTGGATCCTTGTTGAATTCATAAAAGACACCGTCTCCGTGATGCGCATCTATATCAACGTAAGTCACCTTCTTTACTTGGTAATAATTCCTTGCTACTCCTATAGCAATGCCGATGTCATTGAACACACAAAACCCTCCGGCAAACTCCCTCCTAGCATGATGTAATCCACCTATTGGATTGAAGGCATGATCGACTTCCTTCTTTATCACCATATCAAGTGCCTTTAAGGTAGAGCCAACGATGTAGCTGGCTGCCTCAAATACTCCCTTGAAGGCTGGTGTATCACCATGATCAAGAAAACCCTTTCCCGATGACGATGCCTTTTTAACAAATTCCACATAGATTTTGGAATGAAAGTTCAACAATGTGTCTTCCTTTGCTAGAACAGGTTCTTTTATAATGATATTTGGTTCTTTATCCAGTCGCTCGCTCAGGAACTTGTTCCAAAATGCATAAAGCCTATCTGAGCCCCAAGGATGTGAGCCTCCGAAACCATAGTTTGCAAGAGCATCACCATGCATAACGACAACGGAACACATGAGTTCTAATGAATATTATTAAAGATAAATATTAAAGATAAACTTTGATCATATATTGTGTCAAAATCAAATACAACCAATTTTTATATTGGATCCGTAAATTAGAATGTGTCAATGAAACTTAAAATAAAGTCGATTGCGGTATGGATTCCTGGCGATAAGGTTCATACCAGTCTGTTAGAAATGGGCTTTTCTATATTTGATTCTGCCACCACGGTGAGTGACGGAATGTTCTGGAACAAGATCCTTTTTGTGCGCAAATCAGAATGTGTTAGCGTATCTGAGGAACTTGGGGATGTTTATCCAAAAGATCCTATCATTACTATCTGCGGTTCCTCAAATACAATAAGCAAGATCATTGGGGTGTTTGATTGAATGCCTATTTTTGAATGCAATGAGAATCAGTTCGTCGAGAATGTAAGACGACTTTTGGAATCAAAGCAACACTTTGTCGTAAATAAGAGGATTAGAATACATGACGACTACAAGTATGGATTCTCAACTTTACCTGACCAAGTGTTTGAGAAGTATTCGATGATATGTGATAGAAAGGGTTTAAGGCAAACCGTTTACGCAAAGGTTCCTTTCGTGGATAATTTCCATGATAGGTTTTATTATGCAGATGAAGCACTGCATAATTCAGGTAAGCTTAATTATCCAGCGGTATCTATCCCCTATTTCAAGGTCGAATATTCTTTCGTCATTTGGGGGAGCACTTACCTTCATACACTTGATGTATTGTTCAATCCGAATATAGTAATAGGAAAGAAGGTACTCTCTGCTAGGTTAAAGAAAAAGGTCAAAACAAACAAGTCTAGCATGCTTTTACATATTTTGACATTTGATCCTCCCAACGAAAAAATGTCAGTTCTGAACCTTCCGAGTGAAGTAATAATATTCGATGTAAAAAATATGGTAAGGGTATTTGATCTTTAATTAAAAAAAGATTTCAATGTGGGTCAGTGATGACCGTGTGGAGGCGCCTGTGCGCTCTTGCCTATTGCTTCGTTGTAAGTACCTGCAGCCTTTTCATGGAATTCAAGGTTTGCTTGATCTACTTTTATTGCCTGTGGTGGACATACTGACACGCATGCCATGCACCATATGCAGTCATATTCACGAACCACTTGGGCTTTGTCGGTGTAATCTTTTCTCTCATCCTTTGCAGTGCCACCAGTTCCCGCCCACTTTTCTTTTGAAATATCCTTTGCTGGTATATCCTTCTCGGTTCTATACCACTGAAATACCTGCACCGGGCATGATTCTAGGCATGCACCATCTGCAACACAAGAATCGTAATCTACTGCAACCATAGTACCGTGAACGCCCAACGGTTCTATTGTTTCACCTTTTGCGTCATATGCTGCTTTAACGTTTTCATCCTCCGCTGCTTCTGCCGTCTTACCAGGACCCCAGACGAAGTAAAAATGCTCACCGTCTGTGTGTTCAACTTTACCAATTACTTCATGTTTTCTTGGAAAATCATCATCGATTGGCATAATTGTTTCCTTCGCCTTCTACCTTTGATATATTATATAAATGATATGGAAACTTGGAGTAAGGTAAATTCATATTATTTCATATTCAAGCTACCTAAGTTCATGGGCATCAATAGGTATTATATTTACAGAAGTCCTAATATTGGCATATTTTTAAAAGCAAATGATAATTATCTTTTTGTACCAAAAGGTATTTCGGACTCCAAGGAAGAACAACTTCAACATCTCTTTGAGGTTCAATGTGTGCGTGTTTCTATAGCAGACACAAGGTTACTTGGTCCCTTGTCTGTAATGAACAATAATGGTATACTTGTACCATGGATAACGGAAGATTATGAAATACGGGAGTTAAAAAAATCTACGGAAATGAACGTCGGAAGGATAGAATTGAAAGTTACTGCACTGGGAAATCTAATAGTTGCCAATGATAAGGCAGGATTGGCATCAACCATTATACCAAAGGACTCATTGAAAGAAATGCAAGATGTGCTAGGCGTGCCTATAGAACACTTTAGCATGGATACCTATCACCAAGTAGGCGCACTTGTGGTAAGCACCAATCTTGGTGCAGTTGTGCATCCAAAGACAAGCGAGCCTAAGATTGATCTTATCAAGGAAAGTTTGAAAGTTGATGTGGAACCTGCTACAGTTAATGGTGGTGTTCCCTTTTTGGCATCAGGTGTTATTGCAAATTCCAAGTCCGCCGTTGTCGGTACGTTAACTACAGGTCCGGAGCTTGTCATGTTAAGTAGAGGGTTTAAGCTTTAAGCTTCCAATGCTTTTCTTGGATCCTTCGAAAAATCATCGAGTTTTGCTTTTACCTCAGATCCGGTATCCATATTTCTTAGTATCAACTCGTTCCTAGATAATTCTTCAGGAGCAAGTATAGCAGTGAACATATATCCTCTCTTCGATGCCTCCTCCAACTGCTTCTTAAGCGAATGGTTATTCATATCAAACTCAGAAATTATGCCACTTTTACGCAATGAAGATACAAGACTTGTTGCATTCTGCTTTAAATCATCATAAACATATGCCACGAAGACAGATTTATTTGATAGTCTCCGATCTGCAAGCCCTTTTTTGAGCAATATGGAAACTATTCTTTCAATTCCCCCCGCTGCGCCGGTTGCACCCATATCGGATCTGCCAAAAGTAGTGGTAAGTTTATCATATCTTCCCCCACCAACCAGTGCACCTATTCCTCCAGACTTGTCAAAGGCTTCAAAAACCACACCAGAGTAATAATCTAAACCCCGGACTATCCCCATGTTTACTCTAATATTTTTCACCCCCCTTGACCTTATCGAATCCATGATATCCTTGAGTTTACCAATTTTATCTAGGTTCTTAATGCGATCATCGGACATGATCTTTTCTGGATTTCCCTTCATTTCCGCGAGTTCAAGAAGTTCTTCCAACTTCTTTACATCCATACCCTTATCTGAATATTCCTTTAGTACAGCCTTGTGACCTTTTTTAGGAACTTTGTCAATTGCCCTTAGCATTTCCAGTATGACATCCATATCACTGACATGTAATCTGCTACGTATGAAATCTTCCAGCAGTTCTCGATCACAGATATCTATTACAGCATCGAGCCCAAGAGATTCTAGGTATACTGCAGTAAACTCCATCACCTCAGCATCAGATTCTATATTGAAAGAATCGTAAACCTCAACATCCCACTGGTGGAACCATCTATATCGACCCAGCTGTGGCTCGTCATACCTGAACATTCCACCAAACGATGCAAGCTTGACAGGTAAACGCATATCCCGCCTTGAAGTAACATATCTTGTTAGGCCTATAGTAAGGTCGAAACGCAAAGCAACATCTCTACCCCCCTTATCCATAAAACTATAAATTTCCTGCCTGATTGTATTACCACTCTTAGCCTCCAATGTCGATAGCGATTCCACTGGTGATGGTTCCATTAAATTGAAACCGAACAGCTCTGCAGCGTCAAAGAACTTTCGTTTGCTCAGTTCAATCATTTGATATTCTTTTGGTTCCAGATCGCGCATTCCTCTAGGCAGTTCGAATTCCAATACAATAGGAATTTAATGCGTTTACTTAAAAGATTTACATTAAGCATATTTGGTCCAATTTGGCTTGCTTGAATTTGATCAAGCACATATTGATTATTTACTTTTTTTACAAGGGTTTTTGCCACCCATATTTGCACTATATAGTCTTGGAGCTTGAAAAATTGGTTAGTCATGTTAAGAGGTGATAATCCAAGCAGCTGCTGCGTTCTATCCAAAAAACCAAGAAAATCGCTAGCAGCATTTATTGATGAGGGTGTGAGTCCAACTTTGGCAATTGATATTAAATGTGGTTGGGAGTTACCTGAGTCGGAAAGCACTTTTTAAATTAAAATAATTGGTTGTATAGAAAGGGGTAATGAAAGCAATGATCCTGAATAGAACGGCTCCGATTGAAGATAGACCCTTGAAACTAACTGATGTCGATATTCCATTACTCGACAAGAATCAGATTCTTATGAGAATAACTGCATGCGGTGTATGCAGATCCAATTTACATTTGATCGAAGGAGACTGGTTGAAGTACGGTATACCCCCCAAACTTCCAATCATTCCCGGGCATGAGATCGTTGGTGTTGTTGAATCGGTTGGCAGTGATGTTATAAAATTTAGTAAAGGAGAGAGAATAGGAATACAACCATTGTACAGTGCATGCAGGAATTGTGATTATTGTCTAACTGGAAAGGAGCACCTGTGTGATAATAGGAAGATAACCGGTGATACCGAAGATGGTGGTTATGCTGAATACATGAAAGTTCCATCCGATTTCACCTACAAGATTCCTGATTCGATAGATGACTTGCATGCTGCGCCTCTGTTCTGCCCTGGTGTTACCGCGTACAAAGCTGTCAAACAAGCCAATCTCTCTCCAGGAAATATGGTTGCGGTGTTCGGTATAGGAGGGGTTGGTCATATTGCGCTGCAGATAGCAAAGCTATATGGAGCAAAAGTTGTCGCAATTACAAGAAGCAAGATGCATCTTAATTTGGCATCAAAGCTTGGTGCGGATGTTGTTATATCTCCTTCAGAGGAAGATGTCGTGCAATCTATTCAAAAAATGGGCTTAGTGGATTCCGCTATAGTATTTGCACCTGCCAAGGAGGCGATAAGTCAGGCAGTAAAATCTGTTAAGAAGGGTGGTACCATTGTCCTGGGTGTGTTTGGATCTATAGGTGATGATTTTATGTTTGTTGATGAAAAGGTCATTAAGGGCAGCGTTATTGGATCAAGGAATGATATGAAGCAGGTTCTTGCTCTGGCTACTAACAATTCGATAGAAGTTATTTGTGAAAAATACCCACTAAGTAATGCGAATGAAGTTCTTGCAAAGTTGAAAACGAGCAATATAGAAGCCAGAGCAGTGTTGACTCCTTAATGGTAAACGGTGATACAAGTAATCTTCTTTGTTCTGATAATAAAAGTGTGCAATTATACAGGATTATGTCAATTGCTTCGGTGCCTTCCCTAGGATCGGTTCTAATAGAACATTTTTGAAATCATTAATTAGAATGTAGATAATAATATCTTTGGGGCTACTGAGAACACTTCTTTGGCCAACATTATCCCCCTCCTTAGATATCCCATTTTATCCAGTCTAAATTAGATCCTTCAACATAAAGGAAAACAATATGTCTGTCCTAATAAAAATAATTCAGGTTGTAACTTAGGGCTTATCCGAAAATTAACATCATAGCCTAATTGTTTATACCGAAACAGATCTAGATCTGTCCTCTCTAGCTAAATTTGTGAGAAAATCAAAGAAAAAGAGCATGCCGACCATATGGAATATACCAAATGATCTAATGGGTAGAGTTCAAACTAGTGCTGCCGCCAGGGAAACCAGCAAGAACAGTTGGAAGGCCAGCTGTGCCATTTAGAAAAGTATTGAATGGAATACTGTATGTATTAAGAACTGGATGCCAGTGGAAGAAGGTATCTAAAGAATTTGGTTCTGGCTCAACTTGCCATGCAAGATTTCAGGAATGGATTGGGATAGGAGTATTCAAGAAGGTATGGAAGAGGCTGCTGGAAATATATGATGAATTAAAGAGCATGGGATGGGACTGGCAATCCATGGATAGCGTACCGAAGGCCCCATTAGGGGGAAAACGACCGGAGCAAACCCAACGGATAGAGGCAAGCTAGGTACCAAACGTCACATGCTGGTTGATAGAAGAGGTATTCCTCTCTCATCTGTAATTACTGGAGCAAATAAACACGATATGAAATCAGCCTTTCCTACAATAGATAGCATTGTTGTTGATAGGCCCAAAGTTAAACAGAACATATGCATGAATAGGATACGATTTCCCTGAGATAGAGTATGGAGTTAGGAAGGGGATATGTGGATCACATTCGTCATAAGGGTGAAGTGTTGAAAAAGAATTTGTGTAAAGCAAAGAGATGGGTTGTAGAAAGAACCGCATCTTGGCATAACAGGTTCAGAAAGTTATTGGTAAGGTTCGAGAAGAGAGAGGAAAATTATCAGGCGCTAGTAGAATTGGCTAACTGTCTAATAGTATACAGAGCAATTCACTGGTAAGCTCATATGATTTTGGAATTACTATAGCGTGCGCTTTCTACAAAATTGATAAAATCACACCCAGGAAGAGATGTATATATTTATTTTCCATCATTCCGATTTAATTATTGCTGGTATGAGCAGCGTACAATCTATGGAATAGGATTTTCGGATAGGCTCTAAGTTATACTGACACCTATTGGTCTTTAGCAGGATGTATCGAGTGTAATTTATCTCCTTTATGGTTATACTTGCGATTTTGATTTTATTATCATGGTCAGCAGCTACGATTATCTATATGTTGTGGAATAGTATAAGATATCAAATACTTCATAATTCTAGGATTCATCGGATAGATGTTTTTCATAGACTTGGTAATCATGAAATGTAAATCTCTGCAGAAACAACAGAATTAGTGATGGGAATAATGGGAGATAATCTGTTTTGGAGGAGTGTTAAATAGATAATTGACGAAGCCAATAATTATGGGATTAGAGTAAGAACAGTATGTGGATTGGGAAAACATAAAACCTCATTGACGAGGAAGGAGTGCGGAAAAGCTACAATTCAAACACAACATATACTTATATCCAATGATTCACCAAATCTTAAAATGGCTAGTAATAATCGAAGAATTTAATATTTCATTTTTCATTTTACTATTGCTTTTTGATAGTTGAATGATTTGAACATTATGGATTATTTTCAGGACTAAGAATCGTGCTATCTGCTTAAATAATGTAATAAGGAATTCATCACGTGGGACAATATGTGAAACTTAAGGCTAAGGATGTAAGTAGGAAGGTGGTCAAACTAGAACCTAAGAATACTCTTGGAGACGCGCGTGATACTATGATAAGATACAACATAAGTAGAGTTGTTGTGGCTAAAGACTTCAAGCCAGTAGGCATTGTTACAGAGAAAAGTTTGAGTCGATTTCTATTCAAAGATGCTATTGGTAGATCTCTTGATGAGATTAGACTAGACCAAGTGATGAAAACCGATCTCATAACTGTAGGCGAAGGGACTGATCTCAAGAAATGTGCACAGCTAATGAAGGAGAACCAAATTAGCTCCCTTATTGTGGTTAACAGCAATGGCAATCTAACGGGCATATTCACCAAAAGTGATTTGGTTAATGTTTATTTTCGGCATTATGCAGCGAAAAACAGTGTAAAGGATTACATGACAAAGAAGGTGTTAACGGTAATGCCTAGCCATTCTATACACACAGTAATTTCTACAATGATGGGAAATAGAGTATCGAGAGTTATTGTGGTTAAAGGTCAGAAACCTATAGGTATCGTCACAGGACATGATCTCCTGCCAATTAGTACAATGATAGAAGAAGATACCCGTGGATTGCCCACCGAGGTTTCCATGTCACGAAGACAGTCGACTGCTCCTTTATCAGGTATCAGTCATGTTTTGTTAGCAAGAGATGTAATGCGGCGGGACCCAATAACTGTTACGAAGAATCTGGATCTGGCAGAGGCGGCGCAAATGATGGTTAATAATAGGATAAGCGGTCTCCCAGCAGTTAACTCTGATAACAATTTGAATGGTATAGTTACAAAGACTGATGTGGTAAGGGCACTGACAGTAGTGTAGTGATGAGACAGTTGATACCTGGAATATCTTGGACCTAAGTTAGTATATGTTGTTGTCCAATATCAATGATAATTAACATGACAATTTCCCATTCTAGTTCACCTTTATGTTCCGGTTTTGAGATGATATTCAATAGTATGTTTGTTGAGAGTAATTCAAGACAGGTAACATTCCTCATCGATAGTATAATCAGTGTGTGATGGTAGGGCCTGTACTTTTTAAGGGAACTGTATAGGGAAGTCTAAATAATAGATGAATTTTCTAGCTGAAGCATCTTCTCCAATTAACAAGTATAACTTGTATTTATCGAAATGTCCAAATTATGTAGACTAGTCATAATAAATACTGATTGTTAATCACCATTGCAATTGCAAAAGGGGATAGTTGTTTTAGCACTCGGTGGAAATGCCATAATGAGCAAATCCAGAACTTTCGATTCACAATACAGAACAATTTATTCAGCAACCAAAGGGATCGCCCACCTTGTAACTGAAGGTTACAGAATTGTTATTACACATGGTAACGGATCACAGGTAGGAGATGATTTGTTGAGACATGACTCAGCAAAAAAACTTGTGCCCCCATTACCACTATTCGCATGTGTTGCAGAAACACAGGGGTTGCTGGGATTTATGATCCAAACATCCTTGCTAAATCATTTAAACAAGTTTGGCAAGCGAATCGGTATTGTTAGCTTGATCTCAAAGACTATTGTTTCTAAACAAGATCCTGCGTTCAAGGATCCGGTAAAACCGGTTGGTCCGGTTTTTACGAAAAATGATTTAAAGATGATGATGAAAGAGAATGCATTTCTTGCAGTTAAGGAAGTTGCTCCTAACCACTATAGAAGAGTTGTGCCATCACCTGATCCTGTCTCTATAATAGAGATTGATGCTGTTAGGGATCTTGTTAACCAAGGCTACGTTGTAGTGACCGTTGGTGGTGGAGGAATTCCTGTGCTAGCTGATAAGAAATTGAGATTTGCCAATGCCGTAATCGATAAAGACCTGGCCAGTGAGCGACTTGCGACAGGTATAAACGCATCAAAATTTGTCAGTTTGACCAACGTAGATGGTGTTTACTTGCGGTATGGAACTAAAAGCAAGAAGCTCCGTAGAAAGATCAAGATGATTGAAATGAGAAAATTGTTGGAAAGATCAGAGTTTGAGGAGGGTAGCATGGGACCAAAAGTGAAAGCAGCTGTCAGATTCGTTGAGAATACTGGTCATGAAGCAATAATAGTCAATCTCAATAAGTTAAGGGATGCAGTAATGGGTAATTCCGGTACAATTATCTACTGATGATAAATTAATAATACCAATAGTTGTATTCTATTTTGATTGGCGTGCCACGGAAAGTTATCATTTTAGGTGCAGCTGGGAGAGATTTTCATAACTTCAACATGTTCTTTCGCAAGAATCCATACTATACCGTTGTAGCGTTCACGGCAACACAAATTCCTAACATAGAAAAAAGAATCTACCCGGCAGAATTGGCAGGCAGCATGTATCCAAATGGAATACCGATTTATAACGAACAGAGTATGGTTGAACTCATAGAGAAGCATGAGATAGACGAGGTCTTTTTTTCATATAGTGATATTTCACACGAAACTGTGATGCATATTGCTTCCAAAGTAATTGCTGCAGGGGCGTCTTTCACACTCCTCGGCACAAAAGATACGCAATTAAAATCAAAAAAACCTATTGTCTCTGTATTAGCGATTAGAACTGGTGCAGGCAAAAGTACAGTTGCAAGAATGGTAGTAGATGCTGCGCGGAGATCAAATCTCAAACCCGTGGTGTTGAGACATCCTATGCCATATGGCGATTTAAGTGAGGCAGTGCAACATTTCAAGACATTCGAAGATTTCAAGAAATACAAGATAACTGTAGAAGAAGAGGAAGAGTATACAGATCATATAGCAAAGGGAGTGGAGCTCTTTGCAGGTGTTGATTACCAACAGATTCTGGAGGAGGCTGAAAAGAATTTTGATGTAATAATATGGGATGGAGGTAATAATGATTATTCATTCATTGTTGCGAATTACACAATAGTAGTTATTGATCCGTTGAGGGCTGGTCATGAAACCCGGTATCATCCGGCTGAAGTTAACGTAAGATTAGCAGATGCTTTTGTGATCAATAAAGTTAACGTTGCAGAGATTGGTATGGTAGAACAGGTAATGGAATCATGTACACAACTCAACAATAAAGCAAAAATTTTCAAGGTAAATTCAGAAGCAACGGTAGATAACCCAGATTTGATTAGAAGCAAAAACGTACTTGTTGTTGAAGATGGGCCATCGATAACGCATGGCGAGCTCAGGGAAGGTGCTGGTGCGGTTGCTGCTAGGGGATTAAACTGTAAACTTGTAGATCCAAGGGATAATGCTGTAGGTTCTATTAGGGAGGCATATGAAAAATTTCCTTGGATTGGATCTGTGCTACCGGCTCTGGGATACAACCGTGTTCAATTGCAGGAACTAGAGGATAGCATAAATGCCGTTGATTGTGATGCGGTAGTACTAGGAACCCCAGCAGATTTAAGGAGAATTATGAAGATAATAAGACCAACGGTGAAAGTATCCTTTGAAGGCTACGACGTGGGAGAACCACGATTCACATCTTATTTAGACGGGATCTTTAGCGAGATTAGAAACAGGTTTTATGGAAAATAATATAACAGCGACAGGATGGTGATGTAATCCTTCTATTCTATATATTATTAGGAAACCTAAAGGTTTTATTCATTTAAGGATAGAAGCATAAAGCTTGGAATTCCCTCTCTTATCCTCTAACAAACCACATTTCAGTTTGAAATCCTTCATTACTTGTGTTTGGGGACAAGATCGATCAATCCATAAATGATATTGTCTTATTATAAGACGAATAGGAACCATTACCTCAACCCATTCAAGAGGTTGAAGAGGTTAGATAGAAAAAAATGAAAAAAAAATAATTTGGGGTAATATATATAATAACAGGATTTTAGTTAGCTTACTAAATAAATGGCTTAAGATAGAAGCCAAAGCGTAAATGTATTCCATACATATGTTCTGCAAGTTCGTCCCCACTACGGAGAGTTGAATTGCAACAATGGCATCTATATTCGTGTGAAGTTCTCACTTCAGCGAATCTATTCACTTTGCTTCTAAATACTTCCTTTTTATGTCTCATAAACTTAGTTATAATTTCTATAATATAAGTCTACGTTTGTTATAATTCTTACACTTATAATTATAATATATTTACACTATAGGATAATTATTTGAGATAATTATATATGCACGGAATAAGTAGTCGCCCCTCTATTTGAGGGTCTGCCGCATTCCTTTAGTTCGATAGGTATCTATGTGAATCACGATTTTGTTTGAGTTAGATAATTTGTATAACAAAATTTTCATGCCTTTAGTAAGGGTCCTATCTGTGATTCGATAGGATTTAATAGGACATAAAGGGAGTTAACCTATAGATATAGGCAAGTACCCTGAATAGTTTGTCAAACAATGGTTTTAAATAAGGATTTTTCCAGAGATGTTGTATGAGGGACATCAATGAAATAATGCCAAAAATCCCGAACATGAGATGGGGCGCATTAATGAATAAGAACCCTACGATAGAGAAGGTCAAAGAGTTAAACAGAATTTTTCCACATAATGGTAAATGGCATATTGTTTTGGAAGAAACTGATCATGCCTACATTGATGGAAAGCTTATTTGGAAAAAATCCAAAGAAGATTGGACATAATAAAATAACATTTCTAGTGTTTAGCAAAAATAAAATATTAGATTCTGTTAGATGTTGTATTCTTCACCAAAACTTAACCTTTACATTGAATAATTGCCTCATTAAATGAGTATGCTCTAGTTGGTCATTTTACAACTTTGATTTGATCGGAGGAAAGTTAGAATCCATGTGAAAATACAATATTATACTCCTTATCTTAACTGATAAAATTTATTCATGTAGTAATAAGCATTTTATCTTATATAAGTAAATTCAAATTAGGCAACTTCCTACATTGATTAGGTTGAAGGCTAGATTTAGCGGAAAATGTGTAGATTGTAATGAACCAATCAAAGTGGGTAAAGAAATAGCAAAAAATTCTAAAGGACAGTGGGTACACAAGTTTTGTTCTGATATAAAAGAAGAGTTACCATAATTGAAGCTAAACATAAGAATTATGATAAGGAATGTTTATCATTATTAACTCCTTCTGCTTTTGACAAGACCGGTTTCAACGCTAATTCTTTAAAAAATTATATAACATTTTTTCACCAGAAAACAGCTGTTGACACTTTTATCATATGGTTACATCTCCATACTCTAACATATAACCATGGAAGATCTTGTCAAAAATAAAGAAATATTATTATTTTTTTATTGTATTCTTGGGCTAGATTCAGAGTGCCTTGGGCTCATTAGAGAAGGAATTGATAGAATTCTATATTCCGTGGAATCTGATTAAGCTAATTAATAGAGGCATATTATTTACTAATACTGAAATACTAAGAAAAGTATAGTATCCCATAGTTGTGGCTCTAGGGTTAAGGATAACCCCGTTACATCTTACTTTGATTGATGATGATATAAAAGGAGGTAAGTTAAGAAGGTCGTTCAGGGAATTGTTAGCTAAAATTCAAAAGACCGGAGTCAGTGCAGGAAATAATTGCTATATTCATTTAATATAAACATAGTTGAATCATAGAAATCCATGAATACAATTTGAAAAAAGCGGGCTTTTTATATTTCGATTAAAAAGAACAAACCTCTACCGATTTGTTGCATATCACTCTCATTCAGAATTTAGACATAGGCTTACGGATCATTCAATCGTTATAATATAAACATAGTAAATGATTGAGCTTTGTACTGCTGCTTTAACTGGCCGATTCTTCGTTACTAATAGTACAACACATTTTCTTACAACAAGGACATTTACATGAGCAATTACAACCACAATGGCCACATTTTCTACCCATAGCATTCTCCATCGTTATTTTTACCCATTTATTTGTAGCAGGGTCTAATGCCCACTCAAAAACCTCTTCCTCTTGGCTTGGCGAGGGTTGTTCCATCGAGCTCATTGTATTTCACATACGATGTCATATGAAAAACGCATCATCATTCTATCAACCAGATCTTCTAAATTTCTATTTAAATTTGTTATTACCTTGGTATTGTACCCGTTTACCCTACACATTACATATCAATTTTGAGTCCTAAAGGCTTAATTATACTTAGTACAGGTATTGTTTCTTGGAGAGCTAATTCCATATCCTTTTTTTGTCTGGATTGGTGGAGGTTCTGATCTAACCTTTCTAAATTCTTATTCTTCAGGATGGAGGAGAAATTCATCACAAGACCAATCCAATAATTTGTAAGGAAAGTCACATACTTGTTGTTCTATGCTTCTTCCCGATCCAGTTGGGCATGTGAATCATCATATATGTTTTCCAAATTATCTCGGAAAGACGTTTTATCAACAACATTGCCGCCTAACTTTATTCTGATTTCTAACATATTTGATCGCATATTTTATACGTCATCATCTGATGATTTCTAGATTTGAGAATTATCAACAAGTATATGTAATATATCATTCGTAAGAAAGATGTGGTTATGAAATTATTAGTAGGTGTAGATGAGTCAAAATACTCAGCGAAAGCTGCCGAGTTTTCAATAAAGCTGGCTAAAGGCTTGGGTGCAAACATCACTCTAATTCATATAGTCGGAATATATCCCTATTTCGCAATACCTCAATACTTGCTGAAAGAAGATGATAAAGGGTTAAAGGCAATAAGAGAAAAAGTGAAGGGCTGGTTCAATAAGATAGATAGTAGTGCAAAGAGGCAGAATGTTAAAATAAATCATGAGGTTCTTATGCGTAGCACAACGGTGGTGGAGTCGATAGTGGAATATGCAAAAAGGAAAAAAGTGAATCTTATTGTTATGGGCACTATGGGTAGAAAAGGGTTAAGGAAACTAGCTGTGGGAAGTGTTGCCCAGGGTGTATCCCAGCGAGCACACTATTCAGTCCTTATTGTGAAATAGCATACAACATTTTTCATTTAACCTTGTGGACGGCTCAAGGCCTGTAATTTGAACTTGAAGTAGAAAAGGCATCGAGATCGATAGCCTGAAACATAAACAATGAACGAAGAGAAGAGAAAAGAATTACTAAACTAATTTATTCTAAGAAAACAAATAGGGGTGGTTCTCACGCCTCGTCGTCAGCATGAGCCTCTTCTAAATGCTCACATGCATGAAGGATAGGGGCAGACATCCACGTTAGATGCTACAACATTGTCACGTACAATGGAGGGAGCAGACTCGATGAATCCCTCTTCATCATAGAGCACACCAGAATGTGCTGCAAAAGCATTAGTCTGGAAGCCCATTGACGCCACTACCAGTGTACCCAACACGAGCACAGTGAACATTACAATTTTCGCGGTGTTTATTTTTTGCATACTCTTCCATTGTTCTCACAGTTCATAATCTTTATGTGAAATGATTAAAGAGAATCTTGAACGCTTCAAGTAAGAGATACATCGTCGAACTAACCACAAGATATGTCAGTAAAATAAAAATCGAAAGAAATCCATCAAATCTCCAAACTAGATTTCGGGAATCTACCACCTTATTTTGTTTGCAACAACACGATGAAGGGTTCATTAAGTTCATTATTATTGATCACAGCACAAGAAACGTCACGTTCTTCAATACAAAATCCTAGAATATCTTTTAGAGTATGAGTAATTGAAATTCTTTAAGGTCAGGTAGTGGTGAAGGCAACAAAGAAGGGAGTATCATATATTCACTTTTACGCATTATCAATCCGCTTAGAGCTTATCCGAAAATTAACATCATAGCCTAATTGTTTATACCGAAACAGATCTAGATCTGTCTCTCTAGCTAAATTTGTGAGAAAATCAAAGAAAAAGAGCATGCCGACCATATGGCATATACCAGACAATCTATGGGTAGAGTTCAAACTAGTGCTGCCACCAGAGAAACCAGCAAGAACAGTTGGAAGGCCAGCTGTGCCATTTAGAAAAGTGTTGAATGGAGTACTGTACGTATTAAGAACTGGATGCCAGTGGAAGAAGGTATCTAAAGAATTTGGTTCTGGCTCAACTTGCCATGCAAGATTTCAGGAATGGATTGGGATAGGAGTATTCAAGAAGGTATGGAAGAGGCTGCTGGAAATATATGATGAATTAAAGAGTATAGGATGGGACTGGCAATCCATGGATAGCGTACCGAAGGCCCCATTAGGGGGAAAACGACCGGAGCAAACCCAACGGATAGAGGCAAGCTAGGTACCAAACGTCACATGCTGGTTGATAGAAGAGGTATTCCTCTCTCATCTGTAATTACTGGAGCAAATAAACACGATATGAAATCAGCCTTTCCTACAATAGATAGCATTGTTGTTGATAGGCCCAAAGTTAAACAGAACATATGCATGAATAGGATATGATTTCCCTGAGATAGAGTATGAAATATGGAGTTAGGAAGGGGATATGTGGATCACATTCGTCATAAGGGTGAAGTGTTGAAAAAGAATTTATACAAAGCAAAGAGATGGGTTGTAGAAAGAACCGCATCTTGGCATAACAGGTTCAGAAAGTTATTGGTAAGGTTCGAGAAGAGAGAGGAAAATTATCAGGCGCTAGTAGAATTTGCTAACTGCCTAATAATATACAGAGCGATATATTGGTAGTGTCATAAACACGTTAATGCAACTGTTTCTAGTATCTACTATCTACAATACTAATAAAATCAATAGTAAGAAAACTAAACCTGACAGTTTGAACTAATATTCTTGCATTCTAAATGATATCATTTCTACCAATCATTAACTATCAGCTAGAATTTTAGGATAGGCTCTTAGTTCCATACGTTTATTTGCTAACTTCAGATTTATGCATATCTTACAATGGTTCAACAAATTATTAAATTATTAAAGAACAGAATCTGAGTTCTGATGATCCACCATGAGTTGTTTTACCAATTTTTTATCAGGGTTCAATGATCCCTCCCCCTCATTTTTCTAGATATTGGATGAAGTATTTCATCCATGCCTTTTACTTATTATATGGAATGAAGTATTGCATCTTTATTCTTCAAGGATGATGAATCCAGATATCCACTATCTAGTGGTCAAGCAAATTTGGATCACGAATGATTCAGTCTGGAATAATTTGCAGCAGGACAAGTCTTTTTCTAGCGGAAGTATTATACTCGCTTCTACATTCCCACTTTTAGTATCACATTCTTTTCAGTAACGAGAGGAATAAGATTAAACCGGATTCCCTCCAATTGTAAGCCAGTAATAATGTATAGTTCCGATCTATGCACCTAAAAATAGAATTACATCAGGAATCCTAATTAATACCAAGGCGGACAAAAGATTCTAGCCGCCTCCTGTTTTCTTGCTAACAACAATGCGTGGTCAGTCAATGGTTAAATCTTTAATCGAGAAAATATAGGTTAATTAGATATGGATTTTGTACAATTGAGGGGAATTCTTTAATATAGTAATCATGTATGTAATTAAGATGAACGATGAAAAACCAAAGATTCTTTGTCTTCCA
The DNA here is from genome assembly GCA_965197925.1 of Nitrososphaerales archaeon. GTDB lineage: Archaea > Thermoproteota > Nitrososphaeria > Nitrososphaerales > UBA213 > CBDAOC01. The sequence goes on along the minus strand of CBDAOC010000020.1, from coordinate 739,935 downwards.
AACGGTCCTTACTATTTGTTGAATGACCTTAAGATGCATGTTGTGGATAACCTGCATAATTCTAAGGGTGAAAAACTCTCAAATATTAATGGTATTGCGCTTTGCCGTTGTGGCGGGTCAAAAAATAAACCATTTTGTGATGGTACTCACGGCATCAATGGCTTCAAGAGTGAGAAACTTACAGATGGTAGCAAGAATAAGAGGGAAAGATATGCTTGTGAAAAGGTAACAGTTAATGATAACCGGGGAATTTGCGCTCATTCCGGAGTTTGTACAAATAACCTGGCAAAGGTATTCCGTTCAAAGACGGAACCTTGGATAGACGCAGATGGTGCTACAGTGGAGGAGATAATTAAAACCATCAAGCAATGTCCTTCCGGGGCACTAAGTTATTCTATTGATGATGTAGAATACAAGGATCAGGATAGAGAACCTATACTCACAGTTTCAAAAGATGGGCCTTATCATGTTACAGGTGGGATAGAACTGATTGACGAATCATTTGGGGATGGGGCGTCAAAGGAGCACTATACACTCTGTAGATGTGGTGGATCAAAAAACAAGCCGTTTTGTGATGGCATACATTGGTACATCAAGTTTAAAGATGAAAAGAATTAGGAAAAATTGAGGATGTAATTAAACAATTTTTTTATATGATTGTATCAATCATGGGACAAAATTGAAAAATTAATCAACTCATCTCAAAACTAACCATTTAGACAATTTTTAGCGACCATTTAGATCCATGAATAGCGACATCTAAAATTATTTTATGAAATTCCAAGAATTATCAGACAAACAGTGGAGTATGATGGAATCACACATACCGCCACATGCAAAAACTGGCAGGCCTAGGGATGATGATAGAAAAATCATTAACGGAATAATCCATGTTCTAACTACTGGATGCCGATGGGACGATATGCCAAAAAGATATGGTGATGATTCTACTGCAAACAGAAGGTTAAACAAATGGCAACAAAAAGGAATCTGGAAAAAGATTCTATCACGTACTATTCACTCAGCACATAAATCTGGCAAATTAGTCTAAAAAAATCAGTTGACTCTTCATCCATTCCTAATAAAAAAGGGGCAATGTAACTGGATATAATGGATTCAAGAGAATAACAGGTACAAAAATACATGCCGCAGTAGAGGGTAACGGATTTCCAATATCCATACTGTTGAGTCCAGCAAATGAACATGACAGTACAAAATGCATGGATGTTACAGGATCAATTTCAGACTATCTTGATGATGATTCAATACAACAGATAGAACCAGTTTATGCAGACAAAATGATGCAAAATACATCAGAATGTATTTGTGGGATAGAAATATTGCATGTTGCATCCCATACAAAATAAATTCCAAGTTCATCTTGCAAAATAATGATTGCAAACATTGCAACAAGACAAGATTTGTAGTTGAGAGATTCCTTGCATGGCTCAAGAATGGATTTCACAGAACAAGAACCAGGTATGAAAGAACGGCAGAAAACTATCTGGCATTTGTTAATCCTGCATCATTTTTGATGTATTGTAGGGTTTTGAGATGAGTTGAAGATGCATCTAGCATGTAGCACAGGTTCGTTGATAGTTCCATTATCAGCTGATTTCACAACAGTTAACATTACTGATAACAAGATGTATGAAAGCATAACATCTTCATTGCCTACAGGAATGGTAAGGTATGTTGTAGGAGATGAAGGATATGATGATCACAAGTTATGTGATTTCAGCAGGTATAGAGGGTATCCAGTATTCCCATTGGAAAGGTACAAGCATACTACAGATAATAATAGACTGGCATTGCTGCAGTTCTATCAATCTGAATTTGGACAGCATGTATATTCTCGGAGGAGCATAAGTGTTGAACCATTGATAGAGCATATGAAAGATGTATTTGATATAGACCCATTACCAGTTAGAGGATTTGATAAAGCTACGAGCATCGTTCTGATTTCTATATTGCTATACCAGCTGATGGTATACTACAACTTGACAGGAAGACCATTAAGGGCATTGAAGCACATGTTGGGAAGTTAATCAATCAGAGGCATCAAGTTATTTTTGTTATATGGAATAATGCCCATGCCTCATATATTTGGTATAATAAGAAAAACGGATTGAAACACCCAAAACATGAGAGTGTTGTTGTTAAAATCTCAATAAAGAATTACAAGCAGATATTGGAAAATCATAGATAATATACTAAAACTCAATAGTACTAACGCTATTTAATACATTATACTTTGACTATAATCTAATTTACGACCAACTCCAATTCACGTATCTTATTGTCATAAAGAAATGCCTTTAATTCGTTGTTTATAGTCGACATTACTAACCACGGTACTGGGTTTATTTTCATATAATATGAATCAGTAGTGGATGGCTCCACAGAAGCCTGATGGGAATGAAATATCCCTACTATATCAAAGCCAGAGTTTTCAGCCTCTTTGTATGCATCAAATAATTCTTCTGGTTCTATTCTAAAAGTGGTCTGAGAACTATCTGCATTTTTTGTGAATATTATTTTTCTAACGACTACCTGTTCTTCATAAATATTACCTGCCAGCAGTGCACATGATTCGATAGGTAATGAATCAACAGCGAATTTTTTGAGCGCGTTTACATGTGTGGAGCTCAGAACAACTATTCTTATCATTACGTAACTATTACCTTACCAAACATCCATGGATGTACAAGACAGAAATATGGATAATCGCCTCTTTCTGAGAAGGTGAACTCATATTTTTCATTAGGCTTCATCAATGGGAAGCCGGAATCAAAAAGTGTTCCAGTCTCATCATCAGTGGGACTACCACTCGTTACAGTGTGTCCAGCCGTATCAAAATTTGTCCAAACTATAGTAGTGTCTACTTGTACAGTCAGTTCTTCGGGTACATAAAATTCTAGGTTTGCTACGTTTGCAGAACCACCTGAGATGTTTACATCTATTTTAGTTTTCGAAATGGAAACTGTTGTCTTCTCATCAGAAGTTTCAGGTTCAGATACCTCTTCTTGGAAAACTTCACGTTGTTCTATGAATCCAGTCTCTATGGGTTGAGGTGCTACTAACCCGAATATAGAGAATACTATTATTCCAACTGCAGACGCACTTGAGAATAGAATAGTCAAGGCCTTGAAATGTGGACTCTTAATATGCGCAGCCCAAGCAATCACCACAGCAGGTACTAGGATCAACAACAGTATCCCTGTTAAAGTGGTCAAAACTTGAATCTCTGCAATTCCTGCGGCGAATGCACCTACAGTAACCAAAAATCCAATTATGATTAAAGCCGCAGCCTTAGCCTGATTGCTATTTGGTAAGCCATCCTTCAGAATACCCGTGACTAATATGATCATGCCAATAAACATCATTAAAGCTGAAACTGCATGCATCCCTTCTAGAAAGGTTTTAGCAATCCCAGAGAACGATAAACCCACACCTGCCATACCAAGTACAGTCAACCCTATGCCAGGGACCATAAGCTCCCAATCGGTCAAATTGAAATACCAACCTCGCCGTATCTAAATAATCTTTTCTTAACGATTAAATGCTTGGTAGCCAGCTTCAATAATGTGGGGACTAGGGAATATGCCGAAATATCGAAGTTTAGGATAGTAGCAGTTCTTAACCTTGTTGCCATAACGTCATTTATGGCTGCAAGCAAATGGCAGTTTTCTTGGGAAACTTTACTTTTCCTGTTCATTGCAGGTACTCTTGCCTCTATGGGATCAAGCGCACTTAATCACTACTATGACAGGGATATAGATCACTTAATGTTCAGGACGATGAAACGTCCCATTCCGTCAGGAAGACTGAGTGCTAAGAGCGCCCTTGTATTTGGTATCATGCTAAGTATTGTCTCTATTATCTTTGCATACTTTACGCTCAATCCTTTGGCAGCCGGATTTATAGGTCTAGGTATCTTCTTTTACGTGATAGTATATACGGCATGGCTAAAGAGGAACAATGCCTCTAATATTGTGGTAGGAGGATTTGCCGGCAGCTGTGCTTCATATGCTGGGTGGGTAGCAGCTACCGGAACGCTGGACCTTTTGGGATTCTTGGTAGGTCTATTGGTATTTCTATGGACCCCGAGTCATTTTTGGTGTTTAGCCATCAAAAGTAAGGAAGAGTATGTAGCTGCAAAAATACCAATGCTACCGGTACTTGTTGGTGATATTGCTGCCGCAAAATATGTTTTGGTAAACACATTGGTGCTTATTTCATATTCAATTATGTTGTACTTTTTCGGTCTAGGATTATTTTATTTAATAGTCGCATCAACATCTGGGCTTATAATGCTAGCATATAGCATTAAACTAATCAAAAATCCTAGTAAGGAAATTGCATGGAAAGCATATAAGGTATCAAGTCCATATTTAGCTATAATATTCATAGCATTGATGTTAGATGTTATTCTGCCTCTTTAGCGTCTTCGATCCTTCTTTTGTTTTTTGTTATCCATCCTACCCTAATCAGTCCGTAAATCTCCAAGTCTAAAAGTGTTTTATTGAACTTGTGTTCTGTAATACTAACATCTTCTTTTGTAAGTTGATTCATGAGATCCACGTCAGTGATGTTCCCTTGTTGCTTTATCTTTTCATAAATTAGATTTCTTAATGGGTAGTTCATGATTCTTCATCCGTAGAATGATTTATCAATAGGCTTCGGCATCGCATATGTAATATTTTTACTTATTGAATCATACCATTCTTCCACGTCTGATGTTATAGAAGGTTTCACCCTCTTCAATGCTTTCTCGAAATCTAACCAAGTTATCTCGCTCCTCTTTTCACTTATTGCATTTATTGCTGCCTCCCTACAGATTCCTACAAGATCAGCACCACTGTTCGCGGTAGTTATCTTGGCAAGCTCCTCTACCTTCACATCCTTTCCAAGTGGCATTTTCCTCGTGATTATTTTCAGAATTTCCAATCTTGACTCTTCATCAGGGGAATGTATGTATGTTATTAAATCCAATCGACCGGGTCTAAGCAGTGAAGTATCTAGAAGGTCAGGCCTATTTGTTATTCCTATAACTATAATCCCCGTTGGTCCAATGTCCTCCATCTCAGTGATCAGCTGGCTAAGTACTCTCTCACCTACAGCAGAGTCCTCACCAGAAGAACCTCTAGGCCTAGCTATCGAATCAAGTTCATCAAAAATTATTATACATGGGGATGATGCTCTAGCTTTTCTAAATATTTCTCTAATGGCTTTCTCCGATTCGCCAACCCATTTTGACAGCACTTCTGGCCCTTTTACCATGATCATGTTTGCCCCACTTTCAGTAGCAAGAGCCCAAGTAAGTAATGTTTTGCCACAACCAGGAGGACCATAAAGAAGAGCACCCCTTGGTGGAGATATTCCCAAATTCTGGAATCTTTCTGGGTCCTTTATTGTGGTAATGAGATTATCATGAAGTGATCTCTTTACTTCATACAAACCTCCAACATTACTCCATTTTACTTTAGGGGTTTCAACATAAAACTCCCTCAAAGCAGTTGGAACCACCTCTTTCATTCCTTCGTAAAAGTCCCTGTTGTTTATCATTATATTTTCAAGAACTTCAGGAGGTATAGTGTCACTCTCAAAATCTATTTCTGGCAAGTAGCGTTTCATAGCCTTCATAGCAGCTTCCCTGCAAAGCGCCTTGATATCAGCACCAGTATATCCATGTAATTCGCCGGCAAGTTTCTTCATGTTTATATCATCTGACAATGGCATCCCTCTTGTATGTATTTGCAATACCTCTATTCTTTCTTCGATATTTGGAACCCCAATCTCTAATTCTCTGTCAAATCTTCCAGGTCTCCGCAACGCCGGGTCCACACTTTCTGGTCTGTTTGTTGCTCCGATAACTGTAACATTTCCACGGTCGGATAATCCGTCCATAAGAGCGAGTAACTGTGCCACTACTCTCTTCTCCACGTCACCAAAAGCTTCCTCACGTTTCGGTGCTATTGCATCTATTTCGTCGATGAATACTATACTAGGAGAATTTTCCCTCGCTTCTCTAAATATTTCCCTTAACCTAGCTTCCGTTTCGCCATAGTATTTATTCATGATCTCGGGACCATTTATAGAGAAAAAGTTTGCTTCCGATTCACCTGCAAGCGCTTTCGCAATTAATGTTTTGCCACAACCTGGAGGCCCGTAAAGCATAATACCCTTATGTGGTTCTATTCCGAGGCGCTGGAAGACCTCTGGATGTCTCAAAGGGAGTTCTACACTTTCACGTAGTTTTTCTATCTTTCCCTTCAAGCCTCCAATTTCTTCATAGGTGATAGTGGGTTTCTTTGTAACGGTCATTTCTGTGAGTATATTCAATTTCGTTATAGGGTTAAGACTGATTATACCTTTTGGTACTGTCTTCTGCACCTTGAAATCCATAGAATTGCCCAGTATCACGACAGAAATTTCTTCCCCCTCAGCTATTGGAATTCCCTTCATCCGATTTTTAACGAATTCGCAAAACTCTTTATCTACTTTAATTTTTACACCCATTGGGAGAAGTGTAACTCCTCTTGCAGATTTAATAATTATTTTTCTTACTTTGACCAAATCATTCAGTCCAACGCCTGCATTCTTCCTAGTTTGACCATCTATTCGAATAACATTCTTATCCATATTATCTTCGTCTGCAGGCCAAGCAGTAACCCCGGTACAATTCTTACCACAAACTTCTATAACCTCACCAGGAGCTATACGTAGCGAACCCATAATTTCGTCAGTAACACGTGCTCTTTTTTTACCTACATCTCTTTGCTTTGCTTCACTAACTCTCATTAGTGCAGGTTCAACCTTAGGATTCATCATAATCCCTTTCCTATCCTCCTGCTTGTCTGCTTAAAGTTATGATCTCAATTTCACTTACACCGTCAGTATTTTTCAAAGTGCCTTCAAGTTCATCCATTTGTCCTTCTTTATCTTCCAAGAAAAAATCTACGATCAACGCGTTCAACCCAAATGCAATTGGCTCCTTTGTAGAATTCCTAACCTGCATATCTTTGGGTAACGTAGAGTTTAATTTTTCAACAATACTATCCAGATTTATGTTTATATCGTTAGGTAGAATCTTTATTCTTGCAATAAGTTTTGTCATTTAATCACCTACGGTCCTTCAAACTTGCATTTGGAGCACCTGTATATCCTGGCGAACTCCCTGCAGCTCTCGCACCGCCATATAAGGAAATCATTACAATTGGGACATCTAAATTTTACACATTCATCATTGGGCATTATAGTTCTACTACAAGAAGTACAAACAGGTAATTGCAAGGGTTTCTGTGACATTAAATGATTTGATTATGAATATAATTTATACCTTATGAAAAGAGCTTACGAACCTCATTTCCCAAGATTGCTTTCGCAATCTTTATTGCACCTTCAACACTGAGCAATTTTGATAAAGCCTGAGAATGAAAATCAAATTCACCAATCTCCGAGACATTTTCTAAGCTTTCAGATGTTATCAGCCTAAACATTTCATCTATAGCCGAGTTATTTAAATGTTCAAAAACTTTCCTCACCAGAAGCATTCTATCAAATTCTTGTTTAAAAATTCTAAACCAGTTTTTTTCATATTCGTGTAACAATCCCAAATCATTATTTGTAAGAGCATTTGCGATTGCCCGACCAGCTAGTATGCTAGCCATACCACAGGTATATATGCCACCTGCAGTAGTCGGTTTTGTCTGACCAGCGGCATCACCTACTGTGACTATACGACCAGATACAAAATGATTTATGGGACCTAGAATCCAGATAGGTGCAAATACTTTCCGGATCACTACGTGATGCCCCTTGCTTTCAAGAAATTCATACAACACTTTAGAGGCATTGATAGCTTTGCCAGCAACACCCACCTTTCCTGTGTTATTACCACTAGGTATCACCCATGCAAAGAACGAAGGATATTTCAATTGGTCGAAATAAATTTCAACAGTATTGTGTATCCAGTCTGCATAAACCTCGTATTGGGCGGAAAGCAATATACCGTTTCTATTCTTTTCAATTATAGAAGCACAGCCCCTAGCATCTACAGCTAACTTGGATTGAATATTTCCATTAGTAGTTTCCACGTTTACATGATCACCATATTCCTTGAATGATTTAATTGAACATTTTATCCAAATATCTGTTCCACATTTAGTTGCCTGATGAGCTACCTGTTTGTCAAGAGCTCTCCTATCTATAGCTATCACCCCCTGTTTTTCTGCATTCAAGGAAAAACTGGAACCGAATGGGGAGAATATTTCTGCCTTCTTGATTACTTGATGTGACACTTGGTTTGTGGGAATTATTCCTAAATTCCTAATACCATTAATACTGATTAATCCTCCACAGTGTTCCGGTGTTCCTACCTCCATATCTTCTTCTACCACTAGCACCGAAAATCCCCTGGCCGATGCTTCTCTCGCTACCAGAAGACCGGAAATACTCCCACCAGCTACAACTATATCGTAATAATGCATCAAAGTAGAGATTTTTTGATAGGTCTTATAAATCAACATAGGAATAATTTTGTATTTGTGAAACCATCAATAAAGAAAATGATAAGTATCAGATTTAGAAGTTGATTAGCTCACTGAAAACTAGTGGGCTATAGTTTTGATAATTTATAATATATCTGAGGCATGGGCATTATTCCATATAACAAAAATAACTTGATGCCTCTGATTGATTAACTTCCCAACATGTGCTTCAATGTGCTTTGTTGCACAACTCAAAAATTCTGTAATTTTTCGTCTTATGATTAAATAATTAAAAACCCAATTCAGAAATTCTCACCACAATTATAGAATATTTTCGTTATTCAGTAATGGATTTCATAGTTATGCAACAAGGCACTTCAATGCCCTTAATGGTCTTCCTGTCAAGTTGTAGTATACCATCAGCTGGTATAGCAATATAGAAATCAGAACGATGCTCGTAGCTTTATCAAATCCTCTAACTGGTAATGGGTCTATATCAAATACATCCTTTATCTGCTCTATCAATGGTTCAACACTTATGCTCCTCCGAGAATATACATGCTGTCCAAATTCAGATTGATAGAACTGCAGCAATGCCAGTCTATTATTATCTGTAGTATGCTTGTACCTTTCCAATGGGAATACTGGATACCCTCTATACCTGCTGAAATCACATAACTTGTGATCATCATATCCTTCATCTCCTACAACATACCTTACCATTCCTGTAGGCAATGAAGATGTTATGCTTTCATACATCTTGTTATCAGTAATGTTAACTGTTGTGAAATCAGCTGATAATGGAACTATCAACGAACCTGTGCTACATGCTAGATGCATCTTGTATCCGAATATCCATCCCTTGGTTCTGCTGTAGCCCCATCGAGCATCTGTATCTATACCGGAGCGTGGCACTTCATTCTTCTTCATGTTTGATCTATGCCATACATGTCCCTTTGCTTTCAACAATGAACTGTCAACGGATATTATGGCTGGGTCTACCAACCCATCTTTTATGAAGAGCATACCCATAGCACCTATCCTTGATCTTATGTCAATTGATACGGCCTTGACCTTCTGTCGAATGTTCTTCTGTCTGGCAACCTATCAAGACCACATGCCTTCATTACCTTCCTGTTGCAATGACAAACAACTCCTTATGAGTAGACTTGATATCCTATCAAGACCACATGCCTTCATTACCTTCCTGTTGTATGGCATGTCTATCGAAAAATATTGATGTAACACATTGTTGCTTGGTATTCTTACCCATACTCTAACGATGAAGCATCTACCATAACTGTAGGAGAATAGTAGGGGTTTACCCCTTTTCCTATTAGGTTTTGACCAAGGAATCACGTCAATCAAAAATAATATGCGAAGAAGTATGGAGTCTGAGCTAAACACATTACCAATATGAACTGGAACCTGATCTTATCGTTTCGAACTAAATTATGCCCAAGCCTCAAATATATATTCATTTTTCAGATGAATCTAAGAATATTACTGAATGTCAATGCTAATAGATCTCCAAATATTATCATGAGTATGAAACCAAATGCCATATACACAATAAATGGAAGAGCTGGTGTGACCCAGATGTTTTTCGTGTCAGAAGTAACATATTCCTCATATGCAGCAGGGTGAAATGTAAATCTACGTCTGCCTCCGTTGTTTTCAATTGTGAAAAGATATCCTTTAGGTGAATCAGATCTGAAGCCGATCAAAAAGGCTAACAACTTTCTTATACCTGATTCTTTGAAACCCTCGAAAATGGTTCGTCCTCTTCCAAGATCAATAGAATTCCTTATCATATTATGAATGATGTGTGTAAATGTTAGGATCGTGGCATTGGTAAGTACAGTAAATGCTGTAAGCCCATGTATCTTGTATGGCATATCGTAGAATGGTAGAAGAATCGCAATTGTTACTAATGCCTTTGCATCAGCGCCCCCAAATAAACCAGCTCTGTAAATCCCATAGGCGATTGGTGTTGTTACCAATATTCCGATACCAAATTGCAAGAGGTTCAATGAATTGACAATAAATTCAAAAGATGTAAGAATTAATCCTAGTCCTCCAAAGACTATCCAAACCTTATCGCTTATCTTCCTATTCTTCAGATCAAGTATTGACGCTAGTATGAGCATCACTGTACATGCCACAAGTCTTATCTCTAACACAAATTAACACCTTAAATATGAATACAGCATACTAGACAATTTAACCAAGTGTTCGTAAGAATAAGAGACAACTTTTGCCTTGACCAATAAATCAACTTTGCTGATATCAGAACGATAAATATGTATTTGTACTCCATCAACGTGAACTTGTGATTGAAACGTTTGTATGATGCTATTTTCTTATATTCGGAAAACATTCTTGTAGATACGCCTGAATAACTATCATATTGTCAAGGATTGAGAAGGAAATTTTATGATTAGTGACAGTGTGAAAAGCTGTAACACAGACAATTCATGTCGTAATCATACTGAGTTTTTCGGAGGACGTAGAGAGAACATCAGTATTATTAGGCAGTTAACAAGCGACCAGCTAGCTGCTCAAGATAAAAAAGGGATCACTCACTAGTAGAAGAACAAGTCAGCAATATGTGAAATCCAAAGGAATTTGAAAACAGGAGCTTTTCTTGGTCAAGCAAGATGAAATTTTGTTGGATTAAGAGTAGTATTTCTAAGGGATTTGATTAGAAAGTACAAACAGCTGTAAAGAGATTCGAGTTTGTAGTATGCATCAAAACAAATGATAATAAATAGTGATAGAGAGGAGAACAACGTTTATTAGTGAAACAGTCGAATTCAATTGCTGTATTACGGAGTGACAAGTTGTGTCAGTTGAAGCTACAGGGTCATACAACAGGTTGAAATTAAGAGCCTCAGAAATTTAGTCCTATAATTTAAGAAAAAAGTGTAGGTAGCTCATATCAAAACTGAGATGTATGTCAGAGGTGAGAAAGCGTTTGTAGAAACAATGAAGAATTATGAATCAGTTGGGACTTGATTTTATCCAAATAATATGATGAGAATTGGAAAACAAATATGTAAAAAAACAACTAATCGTACATCAAAGGTTAGTAGGATAGTGATTATGGCAAGTAGTTGAAATGCAAGCACCCTCCAGGAATCACGGTAGTTATTGGAGATAACGGATAAGTGTAAAAAAAATCGATTTGAATAATATAGAAAATTATGAATAAAATCGATTTAACGAACAGACAACTAACAATTCAATTGTGAGTGACTTGTACACATAATGTTACCCCACAACAAACTGGGGTATCAAGTTAGTATTAACTTTTCTATATGTTTGGATAACAAGAAACAAAGCACAGTTGTCTCCCTTTATCCAGTTTAATACAAGTAGGACAAGACATAGTAAGCGTACATTAGCATTATATCTGTAGATGTAAGTAACCAAAGCCTTTTGTAAATGGTTCATGGAAACACACATGATCTGATACAAAGAATTGCAACCAAATCTCCTATCTGCAAAATCATAATATATATTGCAAGTAGAATAGAATAACCATTCCTTTACATTTTATTTTTGTGGGGTCAGACATTAGTTTAGTCTATCATTGATCAATCAGCCACCACATCATCATTCCCCTTCAGTTCAGCGATAAACGTATCTTATTTATTATTTCTTTTAGTTTGCGTCTTGCTTGATTATCTACCCTAACAATAACCAGTCCTTCCAATGGTTGTCCATAAAACAGAATAGAATTGTCTGGAGCTAGTGCAAGAACAATTACACCAGTTAGATCCTCCTCTCCATCTACGAGTATTCTTACAGGTTTTTCAGATGCTAGGGCCTTCCTGAAGGCATTTATTGCTTCAATTGAAATTGTGCCTGCTGGGTTATTGCAACGTATAACTTTAATGTAATTTTCCAAAGGAAGATTCCTCTCAATTCTTCTTTCCTTCCCATCCACTATTTGGATAGCAGGAATTATACCAAGTTCAAACAGTTTATCTGTGGTGCCATCACCTACACTGATTATCAGCTCAACCCCAAGATATTGTGATAAATAGTCCAGATTAACTTGTTTATTATCAATGAGGACGCCCATAGGTTTCTTTAGAAGCTGAAGTTCTTCCCTATTGAGCTGCATTGGTCTGCATCTCTGCAGCAATCACGCTGATCCTTCCCGCTGCAATCATAGCTATATTATTGAAGGCTTTAGCATGTGGAGAATCGGGTTCTTTGACAAGAATTGGATTACCAGCATCACTACCCTCCATTATTTCTGGATGTAGCGGTATCTGCCCTAGGTATGCAACATCAAATTTTTCTCTTACTCGCTCCTCTCCACCCGTGCCAAAAATATGTGTTTCCTTGTTACAATGTGGACATTCGAAATGACTCATGTTTTCAACAACACCTATTATAGGAATGTTAAGTTTCTTGAACATGAGTGCGGCCTTTAAAGCAATATTCATAGCTGCGTCCTGAGGTGTACTAACAACTACCACACCAGTTATTGGAATGGTTTGTGCAAGTGTTAGTGGTACGTCACCAGTGCCAGGTGGTAAATCTACCACCAAATAATCAAGCTCACCCCAATTGACATCGGTAAGAAACTGTTTGATTATACCAGATATTATGGGTCCTCGCCATATACCCACATTTTGCTCTCCCTGCTGTGGAACAAGACCCATGGATATTACCTTCAAGCCGTGAGCCTGTTGTGGTACTAATTTGTTCTCCTCAGCATCAAGTCCTGCCTTTAAACCAAGCATTAAAGGTATACTTGGTCCATAAATATCTGCATCAAGCAACCCAACCTTCGCACCAGTCCTAGCTAATGCCAAGGCGGTGTTAACTGCGACTGTACTTTTACCAACCCCTCCCTTTCCACTTGCAACGGCAATAACATTCTTCACCTTGGGTAAAAGCTCGTCTACCCCAATCGATCTGCCCTCCATTACTCTTGCTGATACCTTCAATTCAAGATCTTTAACACCGTTAATTGCTTTTACCTTTTCCCTAACCTCTTGTTCTATCTCGCTGTTGTATGGACATGCAGGAGTAGTAAGTTCCAAATTAAAACTAACCACTCCCACATTAATGCAGAGATCCTTGATCATCCCCATAGATACTATATCCCTATGAAGTTCAGGATCTATTACTGTCTTCAAGGCGTCTAGAACCTCATCTACATTAACCATCTAGTCTTCAACAAATATCTTCAAAACAAGTTATTTAAATATTCATACTATTTGGCTTTGTAGAAACCATAGATTTTAGCATATTGAATATCGAATTGAACCATTAGACCAATGTGTTACATGCCATGCATACTTATGCATGAAAGAATCGTGATATGCCAAACTTGCAAAAACAATACTTAGTGTCTTGATAAGGGCTATAGTACCTTCCTACATGCACAGGAAGAGCAACCATATGTAGTCGGTATGACAATATTTCATCCTGCTAGCATTTAGGCAGTATGAAGGGAAGAGCTTTAGAAGGTTTGTGGAATTGTTGCATGAAACATACTTTCTCAGAATGTTCATCCAGTTAGATCGGCCCACATTATACTACATTTCAGAAATTTTCTGCAGGGATAGATGACAGCATACCATACAGAATAATTTCTTCATTCATACTCCTTACCAAGATTAGGAAATTGTTGGTAGGAATAGATGCGTCTGGATTCAGGTCGAGCAGTGCATCGTCATACTACACAGACAGAGCACGAATAAGGAAGAAGTACATCAAGCTATCGATGGGTGCTGAATTAAGAGAGCAAATAACATGTTCATTAAAGATCAGGCGTGCTCCTAAGCATGATACTGTAGATTTCAAACCCATTGTGGAAAGAGCATCAAACATAATGCCATTATCTATCGTTGTAGCAAACAAGGGCTATGATAGCGAAGCAAATCATGAATTTGTACGAGAAGAACTTGATGCTGTTAGTATCATACCAACTAGATATGAAGATGTTCCAGTATAGAGAACACATAGAAGGTACAGGAAGCAAATGAAGAGGAGGTTCTATACATCTCTATACCATCAAAGAAACAAGAATGAGGCGATACTATCAGTGATGAAGAGAAGTTTGGTAAGCATATAACATCAAGACTGGTGAAGATATAGAATAGGGAACTGATGTTCAGAGTGATAGCCTACAACATGCATAGATTGACTGTATTTATGGTATGGTTTCTGCAGAGCCTACTGGTTCAATCATTTCTATAATGATAAACCTCATTTGATTGCTGATCAAATTGTAAAATTATATTACAATATCAGACTTATTGTTTCTTAAACAAATCGCATGAAATAGCGATGAATTGATTTGTCTCCTATGAATACAATAGCGAAAAAACACTTTTTACAACTAATTTTTATAATATATAAAAGTCACTATAATTCAATATTGTTGTGTTCATGAGTTAAATTTACAGTAGTTAATCAGGAAGGATTAAGGTCTTACATCTTAATTGATCTCTTGTCCTCACTCTAAACAAAAGATTCATAAATTGATACTTTCTTCTCTCTCTCATATATGTTTACTATTGTTGACATGTCAGATGTAATTAGGATACCGCCTAATCGTCTGGGTACATCATTAAGTGAAGCAGCCATAAGCATTTTGAAGGAAAAATATGAAAGTATGATCAGCCCAGAGCTAGGATATGTCATAATGATAATTAATGCTGATGTTAACTCAACAGGAAAGTTGATTGCTGGTGAGGGAGCTACTTACCATAGAGTGAGTTTCAGATCCTTGACATTCTTTCCCATATTGCAGGAAATTGTTGAAGGTGAAATCGTTGAAATCACGGAATTTGGTGCATTTGTTAGAATAGGACCAACGGATGCCCTACTACATCTATCTCAAATACTTGATAATTACTTAAAGAGTGATCTCAAGGCGGGAATGATAATCGCTACGCAGAGTGCAAAAACTTTGAAGATTAATTCAAAAATAAGGGCAAGGATTACAGCTGTAAGTTTGGGCAAAGGGGCTGCAATGGGAAAGATAGGAATTACATGCAGACAACCATTCTTGGGTGCAGAAGAATGGATAGAAGAAGAGGTCAAGAAGGCTAGTGGACGGGTACAGGAGAAACAACAAGTGCAGGAGGCAAGCTAGCTGGTAAAAGAGTTAGCTTGCAGAAAGTGCAGAGCCATTACAACGGGGAAGGTGTGCCCTATATGCAAATCATCGGACCTGACACCAGATTGGTCTGGAATAATACTGATAGTTCGTTCAGAAAATTCACGGGTTGCAAAGGCACTGAATATAATAAAAAAAGGGAAGTATGCTTTAAAGGTAACATGAGATGCTGGTGCTAAAGGAGGCACTTGCGGAATATCTAAAGGAGGATATTGGTTGTGGAGATGTAACCAGCATGATACTACCCGATGTTCAGGCAAAAGGAGAAATAATCTGCAAGCAGAAGGGGATCGTTGCTGGCCTAAATGAAATTGATACATTATTTGAACTGATGGAGTGTAAAACAAAGAACCTAGTAAAGGAAGGATCAATTATTAAACCAAATTCAACCATTGTTTCGATAGAAGGAAATGCCAAAGCAATCTTAGCAACAGAGAGAACTGCTTTGAATGTACTCATGCGAATGAGCGGAATAGCTACTGAAACAAAATGCTTTATTGATGAAATTAAAAAAATAAATTGTAATGTAGGGATCGCATGTACTAGAAAGACCTCACCCGGGTTTAGGATTTTCGATAAAAGAGCGGTCAAAATTGGAGGAGGGTTAACGCATAGAGTACGACTTGACGAAATGATTCTGATAAAGGATAACCATCTTGTAATTATGGATTCTGTTCATGCAGCTGTTAAAAAGGCCAGAGAAATTCGTCGGGGCCGAACTAGGATTGAGGTTGAAATTAGAAACCTCGGAGAAGCTGTTGAAGCTATAGAGGCAGGGGCTGACATGATAATGCTCGATAACCTTACCCCAAAGCAGGTAAGATCAATTGTTAATGCTTTGAAGAAAAATAGATTACGTAACAATGTTTTGATAGAGGTGTCTGGAGGTATAACACATAGGAACGTAAAGCTTTATGCATCCATAGATATAGATATTATATCCATCGGAGGCTTGACAAATTCTGTAAAAGCTATAGATATGAGCCTTGAAATACAACAAACTTAATTTATAGCAAGCATCCTGTCTATCGCTAATTTCGCCTTCGCTGCAGTACTCTCAGGCACCTTGACCTCATATACCATTTCTTCGAGGGACTTTAAAACTTTATCTAGAGTGATCATCTTCATGAACTTGCATATTGCATTTTCACTCATGGGTATGAACTTCTTATCTGGATTCTCCTTCTGCATTCGGTATAGGATCCCTGTTTCTGTTGCAATTAGGAATTTCTTAGCATTCGAATTCTTTGCTTGTTTCATCATACCTTCCGTTGAGAAAAACTTTACATTATTACAATTTTCATTATCCATACCATTACCCTTACCATAGTAATACATCATTGAAGTTGTACAACCACATTCTGGATGTATCAGGAATTCAGCTCCTTTGTGCATCATCAACATCTTATTTATCATCTCTGGTCGTATGCCGGCATGCACATGGCACTCTCCCGGCCAGATGAACATATTCTTTCGATTAGTAACTTCAGCTACATAGGCGCCGAGGAACATGTCAGGCAGGAATAACACAGTCCTGTCTGCAGGTATGCTGTTAACGACCTTTACGGCGTTGCTTGATGTACAACAGTAATCACACATTGCCTTCACATCAGCTGTTGTATTAACATATCCAACAACTACAGCATTAGGATAGTCTTCTTTCCATTTCATCAATTCATCCGCATCTATAGTATCAGATAACGAGCATCCTGCCTCTGTATCGGGTATCAATACCTTCTTGTCAGGACATATTATCGATGCTGTTTCTGCCATGAAGTGCACTCCGCAAAACACAATAATTTCTTCAGTTGCACTCGCAGCCTGTTGTGAAAGACCTAGAGAATCTCCTACAAAATCTGCTACATCCTGCACGTCCGGTATTTGATAATTATGTGCCAAGATTATTGCATTTTTCTGCTTCTTTAAGTACAGTATCCTATCCTTTAGAGAATTGTTTTCCATTACCATTGGACTTCAAAAAAGTATATTTAAACGGATATAATGGCGGGATTGGTTGTCTAACAGATTAAATTAGCATGCGATAATTGCCTAGATTTTTGGATTCAAGTTCCTATTTTCACTCTATCGTTGCAAATAGAGCGCAGACATTCTACCGCTGAAAGTACTGCAAGATAACTTGTCTTAGGATTCACAGGGCTGGGGAAGTTTTTGAACTGGAAATACATTTCACCGAATTTTCCCTTGGCAGATACTTCATGCACATTCATAATTGATTTTGGATCAGCCACAATTCTAACTTTCGTCTTGTCTCCTCCAATACCTGCCAAACTCAATATTGCTGCTACATTCACGTTTGCGGGGAACAGTTTCACAGCTTCCAAGGCCTTTCCCTCATAGAGAATTGTTGGTTTTTTAATATTTTTCAGATCTATTCTATGCGTATCAAAAAACGGTGCACCTTCAAAACCTTTGGGATTCTTTGTTGTTGTAAGTTTTACTTCAGCAAGAATACTCTTCACATTTCTGATAGCATCTATCCCACCAATCGCACCTGTCGGAAGATAGATTTTTACATCATACTTTTCAGCAGTATCGATAACCGCACGGTACAATCTCCTGTTTAGTAATGCACCCTCGCTCATTATCATAATGTCCATACCACGTTCCAACACGATCTTCGCATAATTCCATACAGCTTTCTGTGAGGCTGATTCTAAAACAATATCTGTATCAACCGATAAAAATTCATCTATTGACTTTGCAACAACGACTTTGATATCAAGTTTATTTGCAAGTTTTCTTGTAGCATCTAGGTTTATATCAAATAAGGAAACCAGTTTTGCGTTTATTTTTGTTGCATTTATTGTCCTAGCTAGTTCAGAGCCAATAGTTCCACACCCAATAATACCTATTTTCTTCAATTGTTTGTTTGCCCCCATTAAAACTATATAACTTGTAAGCTCACGAATTAAAAGTATAGTTTGTAAAAATTGGACGCAAAATGTGAAATTCATTCATGATATATGAAAAAATTCTATAATACTCGAAAATGATAAGACTATCTACTTCCTCCATGTCCTTGTTTAGGTTCACATCCTATATTACGTCAACTCGCTATAGTTGGTGTTCTATAAGATTCTACAATCATATATTATACCACTGGAAAATTCAATATTATTCAGATCAGAGCCACCCTAGTCTCTCGATTCTTATCGGTTAATCATCTTGCATTTTTGATTAGATAACTAACATAAAATTATTTTTGCTCATCGCATATCTTTGATATACTATACTCGAAATCCCGACGAACTGTTCAGGTCATCCACAAGTCCCTGATAGGTGTCAGGATCTAACTCCGTGATTCTTGTTTCATCTATGTTTATCAAATAAACTGCATGGAGACGTGCATTAGCCATCGTGGGTGTGTCTAGGGCGGGATTCTTGTAATAATTATCACACAATACCTTGAGTTTATTTGTCTCTATGGGTCTCCTATTCCTCGGTAGTTTCAAAAAGATTTCAGGTAAAGGAAGAATACTCATTATTGGTGTAGCCAAAGCAAATTTATTTGCATATTGGCTGTATCTAGTTATTTTACTGGCAATTTTTGTAACATAATAAGTACAACTCATCTCAAAACTAACCATTTAGACAATTTTTAGCGGCCATTTAGATCTATGAATAGCGACATCTAAAATTATTTTATGAAATTCCAAGAATTATCAGACAAACAGTGGAGTATGATGGAATCACACATACCACCACATGCAAAAACTGGCAGGCCTAGGGATTATGATAGAAAAATCATTAACGGAATAATCCATGTTCTAACTACTGGATGCCGATGGGACGATATGCCAAAAAGATATGGTGATGATTCTACTGCAAACAGAAGGTTAAACAAATGGCAACAAAAAGGAATCTGGAAAAAGATTCTATCGCGTACTATTCACTCAGCACATAAATCTGGCAAAATTAATCTACAAAAAATATCAGTTGACTCTTCATCCATTCCTGATAAAAAAGGGGCAATGTAACTGGATATAATGGATTCAAGAGAATAACAGGTACAAAAATACATGCCGCAGTAGAGGGTAACGGATTTCCAATATCCATACTGTTGAGTCCAGCAAATGAACATGACAGTACAAAATGCATGGATGTTATAGAATCAATTTCAGACTATCTTGATGATGATTCAATACAACAGATAGAACCAGTTTATGCAGACAAAATGATGCAAAATACATCAGAATGTATTTGTGGGATAGAAATATTGCATGTTGCATCCCATACAAAATAAATTCCAAGTTCATCTTGCAAAATAATGATTACAAACATTACAGCAAGACAAGATTTGTAGTTGAGAGATTCCTTGCATGGCTCAAGAATGGATTTCACAGAACAAGAACCAGGTATGAAAGAACGGCAGAAAACTACCTGGCATTTGTTAATCCTGCATCATTTTTGATGTATTGTAGGGTTTTGAGATGAGTTGGTAATAGGATCTAGTGCATGTTCCGGGGGAGTAAAACCTGTTTCGATTTCAACCACAATACTTCCGTCCCCTTTCGTAGCATAAACATCACAAACTAATGTATCTGAAAGATGTCGTTCGACATCGACCTCATAACCATATTTTATTAAATGCTTAGCGCAGATAAGCTCCATGACGGAGTGATTTATTTTTACCAAATTGTGTTTATAGAGATCAATCAGCCTCTCTTTGACGAAATTTACCCTCTGCAAGATAAGCTCATCTTCATTCATGCATAACTTGTATGTGACAACGTTCACATCTCGAGTGAACTTCTCAAGATCCAATCTATCTTTCTCATTCTTTCCTCATAATTTAAATTTTGTAATTAAATCGTATCAATAAAATTGCTGTGTCAAATAATTACCATATTATAGCAGTTATCCAACCCCTTTTGGGTTCACTGCAATGAACATGTTGTATCTGGAAGCCTTCAGCATCAGTTCCTTCAACATATTCTTCCATTTGACTGCCTTCCCATGTTCACTAAAGATACTCTTGAAAGTAGAGAGAACTGTTTGTAATTATCGGTTAGAAGTTTGGTTAATACAATTTCAAATGTATTAATTAAGTTATGATGAGTGTAAACCTAATACAATAATATTCCCATTTATATGAACTCGAATTGGGAATAATTCTTTATCTTACATAGACAATTTTAAAAACTATCTGATCTTACAGGTGTACATTCATGAATATTAAAAGGATAACCGTGCTTGGTGCTGGAGTGATGGGTCATGGTATTGCACAAGTTTCTGCAATGGCTGGTTATAAAGTAACTTTACGCGACATAGATCAAAAGTTTCTTGACACAGCAATGGAGAAGATCATATGGAGTCTAGATAAACTTGTGGAAAAGAGGAAGATTTCAAAAGAAGAATCTGAGCAGATCGTGGATAATATAAAGACAAATGTTGATTTAAAAGAGTCTCTTGATGACAGTGACCTTGTGATTGAAGCTGTACCGGAGAATATGAATTTGAAGAAGAAGGTTTATTCAGATCTTGATAAACTTGCATCAAGTAAGACTGTATTTGCATCAAATACTAGTACGTTACCGATTACAGAATTGTCAAAGGTTACGACGAGACCCACAAGATTCATTGGAATACACTTCTTTAACCCCCCACAACTGATGCGGCTAGTTGAAGTGATACCTGGAGCTCAAACTGAGAGAGATCTGATTGATGCAACTATCGAATATGTCAAGAATGTTGGTAAAGAACCCGTATTATGCAGGAAAGATGTTGCGGGTTTCATTATTAATAGGATCTTCATTCCCCTTATTCACGAGGCTGCATGGTCGCTTGAGAGAGATAATACGAAGATGACTGAAATAGATGCGTCTATAAAATTCAAACTAGGATTCCCTATGGGGATATTTGAGCTCGCCGATTATACCGGGATAGATGTTGTACACAATGCAACGCAGGAGATGTTTTCTAGAGACAAAGGCGTAATTAGTCCACATCCAGTTGTTGAGAAGTTATTTAATGAAAGTAATTACGGTCAAAAGTCTGGTAAGGGTTTTTACGAGTATGAGGGGAGTACATTTGGGAGGGTTAGACTAACTCCAGAGGACTCTGAACATCACAATCCTCTGCGTTTACTTGGAGTTGCTGTTAATAATGCTTGTTGGTTGATAACTAATGGGGTTAGCAATAGAGAAGACATAGACAGAGCAACAAAGTTTGGTCTTGGATTGAAGGAGGGTCTATTCCCCCTTGCAGAAAAGTTTGGGTTTGCACAGATAGTAACCGAATTGAATGAGGCTGCGAAAAAATATGGTGGTTTTTACAAACCTGATCAAACATTACTAAAAATAGCAGGTATTGATGTATAGCGTTAACAATAGTGCCCAATAAACATACAGAATTATGAAACTAGAGATATGGATAATGGTCATAATCTTTTCAATTAATAAAATTAGATCTCTTATTATTAATTGATAAAAGTAAAAAGTTCAAATTGATATATGATAATCTCTGAAGCACTAGACGCATTGTGAGGCCAATTGAAGTATGAATTAGTTTCATACTCGATTAGCAATACCATTGATTTGATCATTGAAACTTATTGAAATTGAAGTCATCCCAATACTCTCCAATACATCATAATCGACGAAATGATAACAAATGCCAGATAGTTTTGTGCATTCTTCTCATATCTGATCCTGGTTGTGGAACCCATTCTTCAACCAGGCAAAGAATCTCTCCACAACATAGCGCGTCTTGCCGTATAGGTATTGTTCTGTATCATCATTTTGTTGTTGTGTCTTACTGTTTTTTCTGTAAGGTATGCAGTCAGAGATTTTTCTTTTGGTGAGGTATTTCCTGATGAATTCTGCATCATAGCCCTTGTCTGCTTGGCACCGCGCAATTTTTCTGATAGATCTCTCATCCAGATATTGTGAGATGCCATCCATCACGTCTACAAGTCTGGGAGTCATGCTGATTTGCAGGACCCATCACTACTGAGACTGGCAGTCCGTTTTGTTCCACCGCAACGTGTATTTTTGTGCCTGAAATCCTGTTGAATCCGTTGTATCCTATGACGCTTCCCCTTTTTTGGCCGGAACTGATGACGAATCGACCGTTTTTTGCAGCTGCATCTTGCCTGATCTGTGGGCTGATTTGACTGCAGCGGAGAGGATATTCTTCCATATTCCACGTCGCTGCCAGTTCTGCAGTCTGCGGTGCGCAGTTGATTTGGAGCCGTACCTTTGTGACATCCCAGTCCACCTGCATCCTGTTATCCCGACAAACAGGATTCCGTTGACTGTCTTTCTGTCGTCTGCCCTTGGCCTTCCGGTTCTGGCTGGCTTGGGGAGATGCGGTGATATCATCTTCCATTGTTCACCTGTTATCTCCTGAAATTTCATGATCTGCTACGGGCAGCATTGCAAATAGATCCAAATGATCGTCAATTATTCACTAAATGATCAGTTTTGGGATCAGTTGATTATAAGTTAACAGATTCAACATGATCTAAAGAATGATGTCCATTGCTTCTTTAGGGGTCTTAGCTGCAAGTATCTTCACAAGTTTTCGTTCATCAAGATATTTACCGGCATACTTGTCAGCAATTCCCCCACTTCCAAACATCGCTACTATAGGCTTCTCCTTCATATAGGCAACACCAGCTTCTATCAATGTTCCAATGCCTCCCCCAACAATTATCACACCATCCGCAGAATAAGCAGTTATGAAGTTCCTTGCAAAACCAATTCCCGTACACACCACTATACCACAATACTTGTTCGCATAATCAAGATCGTCAAATGGAATTATCCCTATTGCCATTCCATTATTTTCACTTGAACCCTTGCTTGCTGCCTCCATTACACCACCTAGTCCACCTGTTATTAACACTGCTTCCCTTTTAGCGATTTCTCTACCTACGCTGTAAGCAATATCATAAGCCTTGCGTGAGCATGAATTGCTGTTATATCCAATCACAAGAATCTGAGTCTTCCTTTTCATGACGAGTTTGATAAATTATCAATATATTAGAAATAAAGTTTTACTTCTTTTATGAGATCAAATGCGATATTCAGGCCAAAGACGTTAATTATAACTAGAGAGTTGAACTAATATGGTAATTTATTATTAAATCATCTAGAATATGTATATGCTTCCTTTTGGGAAGAGCTTTCACTAAAGTCAAGGTAATGACATTCACATGTCTGCAAATTCATATTTGCCTTTTATAAAAAATGGAGATAAATAATCCCTCATAATATTTTAAAAACATAGGAGTCAGGAGCCTAGAGTTAGAACTACTATTGTCATACCGAACTAATAACAGAACAATGAGGAAAGAGATTATAAGACTTATTGACACAAAGGACTATGCATTTCTTTTATCTTCTTTAACACCAACCTGGCAAGGCAACCTAGCCTACTCATTAATGATAAATCAAATTTTTCTGGATAATCCTCAGTAAAATAAGTACTTTGTTGTGATTTGGTTTACCTCGCTGTCAAGTTGAAAATTTATACCATATCTCACACTCAGTATTTTTGACTAATATTTTGAGGTACACAAGTATTAAAAATTTCATTTGTATTTTTAGATATTATGGCCTGGCGTATGGTAAATGCAAAAGGTACTACAGAAGTCGTATCTGAATTCGTTGTTAATAAGTTACTAATTAAGTGAGGCTTGGGCGTAATTTAGTTCGAAACGATAAGATCAGGTTCTAGTTCATATTGGTAATGTGTTTAGCTCAGACTCCATACTTCTTCGTATATTATTTTTGATTGACGTGATTCCTTAGTCAAAACCTAATAGGAAAAGGGGTAGACCATTCTACAATTCTCCTACAGTTATGGTGAGATGCTTCATCGTTAGAGTATGGGTAAGAATACCAAGCAACAATGCTTTGCATGAATACTATTCGATAGACATGCCATACAACAGGAAGGTAATGAAGGCATGTGGTCTTGATAGGTTGCCAGACAGAAGAACATTCGACAGAAGGTCAAGGCCGTATCAATTGACATAAGATCAAGGATAGGTGCTATGGGTATGCTCTTCATAAAAGATGGGTTGGTAGACCCAGCCATAGTATCCGTTGACAGTTCATTGTTGAAAGCAAAGGGACATGTATGGCACAAATCTAGCATGAAGAAGAATGAAGTGCCACGCTCCGGTATAGATACAGATGCTCGATGGGGCTACAGCAGAACCAAGGGATGGGTATTCGGATACAAGATGCATCTAGCATGTAGCACAGGTTCGTTGATAGTTCCATTATCAGCTGATTTCACAACAGCTAACATTACTGATAACAAGATGTATGAAAGCATAACATCTTCATTGCCTACAGGAATGGTAAGGTATGTTGTAGGAGATGAAGGATATGATGATCACAAGTTATGTGATTTCAGCAGGTATAGAGGGTATCCAGTATTCCCATTGGAAAGGTACAAGCATACTACAGATAATAATAGACTGGCATTGCTGCAGTTCTATCAATCTGAATTTGGACAGCATGTATATTCTCGGAGGAGCATAAGCGTTGAGCCATTGATAGAGCATATGAAGGATGTATTTACCATAGATCCATTGCCAGTTAGAGGGTTCGATAAAGCTAGGAGCATCGTTCTGATTTCTATATTGCTATACCAGCTGATGGTATACTATAACTACTTGACAGGAAGACCATTAAGGGCATTGAAGCACATGTTGGGAAGTTAATCAATCAGAGGCATCAAGTTATTTTTGTTATATGGAATAATGCCCATGCCTCAACTACATATTGTATCTCGCAGACAAATCAGTCAATTACCTACGCCGGTACTTTACCTACTATCTACATAGGTGATCATATAAGGTCTAACTCTGGTTTGAGTGTACGTCCATTAATTCCTTCATTAATTCATCTATGTTTTTCAAATGCTTATTGGTTTTTAAAAGTTCTTTTATTCTTTCATGTGTTTCTGGTGACATGGGTACCAAGACCATATCTTTACCCCAATCATAGGCTATTTTGGTCCAGTCGCTCATTTTGATTTCAAAATTGCATATACCTGTATCACTAGCAGTTTGTTCGATTTTGCCTTGTTGATCCAGATAGAAGATCTGGACATGTGGGTGAAGGTTTAAGCGTACATCATCTTGTGTTTCTATTAGCTTATCAAGTCTATACAATATTTCTTGAGAAAAAGCTATATTAAGTTGAACTTCAAAACTATTACCAGAACTTACCCAAACATTACTGGTAGAGACAGACGTAGTTAAGTAGGGTAGATCTGCAATTTGTGACTTTGACTTGCCAAGATAAACATCACATACAATCATACCAGCACTAAACTGCTTCCCTGTCTCATTTGTAACTCTTAATCTAATTCTTACCATTGGTAATAATGCACTGGTAATTATTTTGTAATGAGCCACTTCAAATAACAAAGCCATTATTATACCACCATGCACCTGAACTATTAAAGAATTAGGTACCTTACTTTACTTGATTGTTGTTTGAAGATTATAAGATATAGGTATTGAAGAAATAAGTAAATGTTAATCCAACTTTCCAATTATATGATGAACTTCAAAAGTTATTTGCTAAATCGTTATTTGACATACCTCTTACTCTATTGACCTCTTGATCACTATTGACATGTTTTTGTTAAGCGAGTAGGAAGTAGGTCTCCTGATATAGAATGCTGTCTAAACATAACTACAAAGTTGGATGGACGTCCATTTCAATTACCACTAAAATTGTCAAGACAACTTTTGATGCTAATATCTTTTCTCTCCTTGAGTATCTCGTCGTTTGGAATTTCTTCGGTAAATTGGACAATATTAGGTTAGAATCCGAAGGTTACCAAAACAATAATGTTCTATTTACCTGAGGCTTGGGCGTAATTTAGTTCGAAACGATAAGATCAGGTTCCATTTTTCATTGTTGATATGTTTAGCTCAGACTCCATACTTCTTCGTATATTATTTTTGATTGACGTGATTCCTTAGTCAAAACCTAATAGGAAAAGGGGTAGACCATTCTACAATTCTCCTACAGTTATGGTGAGATGCTTCATCGTTAGAGTATGGGTAAGAATACCAAGCAACAATGTGTTACATCAATACTTTTCGATAGACATGCCATACAACAGGAAGGTAATGAAGGCATGTGGTCTTGATAGGTTGCCAGACAGAAGAACATTCGACAGAAGGTCAAGGCCGTATCAATTGACATAAGATCAAGGATAGGTGCTATGGGTATGCTCTTCATAAAAGATGGGTTGGTAGACCCATTAGTATCCGTTGACAGTTCATTGTTGAAAGCAAAGGGACATGTATGGCACAAATCTAGCATGAAGAAGAATGAAGTGCCACGCTCCGGTATAGATACAGATGCTCGATGGGGCTACAGCAGAACCAAGGGATGGGTATTCGGATACAAGATGCATCTAGCATGTAGCACAGGTTCGTTGATAGTTCCATTATCAGCTGATTTCACAACAGCTAACATTACTGATAACAAGATGTATGAAAGCATAACATCTTCATTGCCTACAGGAATGGTAAGGTATGTTGTAGGAGATGAAGGATATGATGATCACAAGTTATGTGATTTCAGCAGGTATAGAGGGTATCCAGTATTCCCATTGGAAAGGTACAAGCATACTACAGATAATAATAGACTGGCATTGCTGCAGTTCTATCAATCTGAATTTGGACAGCATGTATATTCTCGGAGGAGCATAAGCGTTGAGCCATTGATAGAGCATATGAAGGATGTATTTACCATAGATCCATTGCCAGTTAGAGGGTTCGATAAAGCTAGGAGCATCGTTCTGATTTCTATATTGCTATACCAGCTGATGGTATACTATAACTACTTGACAGGAAGACCATTAAGGGCATTGAAGCACATGTTGGGAAGTTAATCAATCAGAGGCATCAAGTTATTTTTGTTATATGGAATAATGCCCATGCCTCATTTACCTGTCCTTTCAATAAATTGCAGATCTAATATACGGATGCCATAACTTAAACAATTTCTTTGACAATGTATTTTCAAAACACCAAACTAAAGTGTCTTGGATATAACATTTTAAAAGTTGTACAACCACTTTCCAGAAGGAATGAACAAGAAGGCCGTATTGAAAATTTCACTTTGAGGTAGCATTTCTATGGTTGGTTTTGGAATTAGTTTTGCACTTTTTACTAATTCAGATGCAATTTCACTAGATGGAATATTCAACTTCATTACACTTGTGTTAGGAATTGTAACCTTGAAGATTTTTTTACTAATTGAAAAAGGAGAAACTGAACGATTTCAATTCTGGTATTATTCTTTTGAACCGCTTATCAACATAATCAAGAGACTTTCGGTTCTAAGTATTTCCATTATGGCGTTAGTATTAACAATTAAAAGTTTACTTAGTGGTGGTTCTCAACTTTCTTTAGGATAGGCAATTTTGTATTCTGCGCTAGCAACTTTAAGATTTGTCGCAACAATGGTTTGGTTACGTTATTTTTACAGACAGATTGTATACCCTCTAATAGAAGTTGATGTTAAAAACTGGAAGGTAAAGTGTCATTAATGGCGCTATACTTTTTGCATTTGTAATTTCATTTATATTATCAGAAATCGGTTGGAAGGAAGCCTCTCTCTATGTCGACCCAATAATAGTATTTTGACTTGTCATTGCTACTATATCAATTCCAACTAAGATAATAAGAAAATATTACTTCAAATGCTATTGGCTAGTCCACCCAACGAAGAGGTCAAACACATTAGAAACAAGCTTGATAGCTGTGTGGTACTGTCAAACCAAG
Source organism: Nitrososphaerales archaeon (assembly GCA_965197925.1). Classification (GTDB taxonomy): domain Archaea; phylum Thermoproteota; class Nitrososphaeria; order Nitrososphaerales; family UBA213; genus CBDAOC01. The sequence goes on along the minus strand of CBDAOC010000020.1, from coordinate 711,503 downwards.
AAAAAATCAAAACGAGGTTTGTCCAGCAAGGCCGCCTCACATGTGTTTCGGTTCATGTAGGATTACCTAACAATTCTGATTCATATAATGTAAATGACCTAGCTTCGTGAAACCATTACAAAAACAATCAATGACGTAACCATAACTTATGACATAATGTTAACCAGAAATGAAAAACTGACCACATGATTGAACGAGTTTAAGTATTTGAAATCATTGCCTACAGTCTCTAATCCAACTAGATTCTATACAACAACCTTCTTGTTCGAAGGTTCTTTTTCGTAGTGTTTCTCCTACTGTGAATTTCATGGTTTGCTATATCTCTAATAAGTTGAAGAAGGCTGAATATACAGTATATTCCTTCTTTAGATTGATTGATTAACAATATAAAATTAAGATGGAGGATATGTATCTGCCATAATAGGCTATTACCATATTTATAATAACAATATATTGCCAAATCACTAAAATATTAGGCCAAGATAAATTAGCTGTTGGGCCCGTAGCCTAGCTAGTCATGTGAAATGTAAAAGTATGTTTTCATGACCTAGAGAGGATTAGGGCGGCGGTCTTCGGAACCGCAGATCGTGGGTTCGAGTCCCTCCGGGCCCACTTCAAACTTGATGCTGATAGAAGACTTTTGTAATACATAGAATATTTTGAAAAAGAGTAATTTTTATTACTAGATGAAATCATGAAGGAATAAGCCACATCATATTGTACAACTTGCGATTTAATTCATTCCTTTTTTTCATTAATGGAGGATGATATCTTAATCTCCTACTGTTAGGGGAAAATGTGAGTTTGTCTGTTAGAAATCCATACATCCGTTAATTGAAATCTCACAGCTATAACATTCATCATATGAAGAAATCGATGATGTTACTTGCAGGGTCTTTGATGGTTATTCTTCTTACAACGTCATTTGCTGTAAACCCAGCAATGGGACAAGAAGAAGAGGAAGAAAGGAAAGACACTGCTAAGGATGAGAGAGAAGAAAGGAAAGACACTGCTAGAGATAGAAAAATACATAGAATTCAAAGAATATTAACTGTAATGGAAAAAATATCAGATAGGGTACAAGACAAAGTAGACACAGAAGGAAATACAGATGCGCAAGCGGAAGTGGAAGCTGCTCAGGGTTTCCTTGATTTAGCACAGAATAATATCGATGAAGGTGATTACAGGCCCGCTCTTAAGGATCTGAGAGAAGCAAGAATGCATCTGAAAACCGCACGTCAAATGTTATAACAACATTAACAGATTTCCTTGTCATTTTTTTCATGTTATTCCTACCTTGTGTGGCTTTTAATAATATGTGAAGAGACGAGAAATTATTTTATCTACGAAACATCCAAAGTATTGACCATTACCATGTCTTGCCAAGACTAACAATTTTCCTTCTGTTCTCCGGTTTGACAAATATTTCAATCATTCCTCTTCTTAGCCCATTATGTACTATTTTTCTTAAACCCTGTAGTAATTTAACATGACTTGCCCATGTATAGGCAAAATAAATTCATTGATTATTATCCAAAGATTTTGAAAAATAACTTGGTCGTATTTTACTTATTACTCAGTAATACCTCCCACTAATTACCATCTTTCTGAGAAAGTAAATGAACTATTGATTTTTCTCACCTAAAGTAAAATAAAAATTTCCCTAAAGATATTTTCTGTTCATACAAATCATTCCCTAATGCTTTGTATTGTTTTCGCTATCTCTTTAGGAATAATTCCTTTGTGAATCATTGCAAGAATATCTTTTTGCATCCCCAAACATTCACTATCCTTGAAGCCAGCTTCACCTAGGATGTTATGTACAGTCTCATATTTTTTCCTATGGCGGAAATCAGGTAAATGTAAAAAGAAGGTATTTTTTGCCACCCAGAAATTACAATAGGATTTTCTTCATCTGACGGCACTCGAACTGCCTTTGCTATGAAGGAACCTGGACGTATAAAATACCGCCCTAATGATTGGGAATCAGATAGCTTTACCCTAATATCCGTCTTTAGGTAAGTCAATAGTCTGATATATTCTCTTTCTTTTTTATTTAACATATAATAATTCTTGAGCCTGTGGTAGAGTGTATAATCTCTATCATCATTAGGCTGAATTTTATTTTCCTTGAAACTGATCCTGCCGTAACATGTCTCTATGTTATTGAAAATAGTTTTCCCGTAAGTTGATTCACGGCCTTTGCCCTTATAATTTGGATCAAGGTCTTCGCTTCTATAAATCATCTCCACATTTTCTAATTCGAAGTCTGTGAGATTCACGACCTTGACATAGATCACACAATCCCTTCCTGGTCCAACAGGTACCTCTTCCAACTCTGCGTATACCAAAATTCTGCCAAACTCATTATCTATTGCATTGTTAAGATTTGTCTGATACTCAAACGGATGTCCTCTAGCGAAGGTTCTTGACTCTTCTTCAACCAGCTCGAGATCTTTTCTATTTATTGCGGGTTTCTCCGTGAGTTTAAGAACTGCCCTTTCAAACTCACGCAATGAAGCTTCCTTTCCAAATTGAACTTTAGCATTTTTACACAACTCTACAATCTCTGAATATGTAAGTCCTTGAGAAATTCTACTCAAACTATGTAATACTACCTTATGCTTTTCAGGGTCATGATGTAACATTACTTTGGGTTCTTCTTCCATAGCAATACTGAACATTTTATAACGAGCTCTTCTGTCGGGGGTAGTTACTGGTACCAACCAATCAAACCTTCCACGTCTTATGAAGGCAGGATCAAGATTTTCTAAATGGTTAGTACATACCACAATAAGAATCTCTCTGTTTTCTGCATCTTTCCGAAGTTGCTCAAATTTAGTTAGCATATTAGTTGTAGCCAAACGACGAGCAATGTCAGTACCCTCTTTCCCTCTGTGACCAACGACCTCTTCTATTTAATCAAAGATAAGAACTGTGTATTCTAGGTGTTTCCAAATTTTACCATTATTATTCAAAATAAACCTAAAAGCTCTATTGATATAGTTTATCTTTGAATGTGAAATCCTCCGGAGTGATGTAACAATAATGCCAACCGAGATAATTCGCCATTGCTGTTGCTATAACCGTTTTTCCTATTCCAGGGGGTCCAAAGAGGATCATGGAGTATACCAGAGGATCAGGAAATGCCAGATCGATTTTTCCTCTACCTTCTTCTTTGTTTTTTAGAGGAAGTAAAATACCTTCACCAGATTCCTCTTAAAACCAACACTAAGGAGTAGGTTGTCCCATACAGCCGCTTGATTGGGATGAATTCTCTTTTTTGCTATGCCACCAATGGGCTTGGTTTGGTTTGCCTCCATTTCTTCTCCTTTATTGCGCACAATAATCACTAGAATTATTAACTTTAGTGAACCTAATATAATTTCCTACATCATGGTTCAATTACTTCGATTGTCTAGGACAAAGTCCGGATTGACTCAATCAAATTCTTTCCAATCCGAACCAAAATTTTGAGCAGGAAAAATTACACTCCGAAATATCATAAAAGGGGTAAAGTACTAAGAAAATCCATGACGAAACGGAATCCATCAATAAACTTATTGATGCTACCATTATGCAAGACAGATAAGGATTTATTTAATCATCTGAAGAATGTATTATTCAAACTGAGAAAAGTCATACTTAGTTTATAGATATTTAAACAGAAAATAATAAGATCTCATATTTTATAAGTTGTTAATTTTCCATATATTATCTTATATTGATACTTTATATTCGAAACAAAATCCTCCCAACTAGAACTCGGATTACTCCTTACTACCAACTGTAACAGGCGAAAATTCAAATACTCAAATCCAATTTCAAGCATAAACCCCTCACCTTGTTAGACTGCTATTTCTTATCATATAAATAGCATGAAGTTTCTCATACCAACAACCATGGGTACGAATGAGTGCGAGCCACAATGTAATCCTATGGCTATCACAGCGAACGAATTGAAACATAGACTGGACAGTGGAGGACCAATTATAGTGTTAGATATGGGGAAAAAAGAACGGTATGAAAGGAAGCACATTCCAGGTTCCGCAAATATTGTAATTAACACTGAATCCAAGATGAATATAATTCCAAGATTGCCGAAGTATATTGAACAACTGATCCCAAAACTGATCATTTAGTGAATAATTGACGATCATTTGGATCTATTTGCAATGCTGCCCGTAGCAGATCATGAAATTTCAGGAGATAACAGGTGAACAATGGAAGATGATATCACCGCATCTCCCCAAGCCAGCCAGAACCGGAAGGCCAAGGGCAGACGACAGAAAGACAGTCAACGGAATCCTGTTTGTCGGGATAACAGGATGCAGGTGGACTGGGATGTCACAAAGGTACGGCTCCAAATCAACTGCGCACCGCAGACTGCAGAACTGGCAGCGACGTGGAATATGGAAGAATATCCTCTCCGCTGCAGTCAAATCAGCCCACAGATCAGGCAAGATGCAGCTGCAAAAAACGGTCGATTCGTCATCAGTTCCGGCCAAAAAAGGGGAAGCGTCATAGGATACAACGGATTCAACAGGATTTCAGGCACAAAAATACACGTTGCGGTGGAACAAAACGGACTGCCAGTCTCAGTAGTAATGTCCTGCAAATCAGCATGACTCTGCAAGATTTGTAGACGTGATGGATGGCATCTCACAATATCTGGATGAGAGATCTATCAGAAAAATTGCGCGGTGCCAAGCAGACAAGGGCTATGATGCAGAATTCATCAGGAAATACCTCACCAAAAGAAAAATCTCTGACTGCATGCCTTACAGAAAAAACAGTAAGACACAACAACAAAATGATAATACAGAACAATACCTATACGGCAAGACGCGCTATGTTGTGGAGAGATTCTTTGCCTGGTTGAAGAATGGGTTCCACAGAACCAGGATCAGATATGAGAAGAATGCACAAAACTATCTGGCATTTGTTATCATTTCGTCGATTATGATGTATTGGAGAGTATTGGGATGACTTCATTGTCTATAGTGAATAAGATTCTAGAAACAAACGTAAATCTGAAACCATTACAGGATGAGGCTGAAATGATAAGGATCAAAACAAGAGAGCTTATGAGACAGACTGAAGGTACCCTAAAGGAGACAAAGATTGAAGGTACACATCCTGCGATTTATAGGTGATTTTATGGATATAGATGAAACCCAAGAAATTATTGATGAGATTAGAAGGATGAGGAATATGATGCGTAGTATGTTAGAACTTTCTTCGTTCGAAGAGGAATTTTACGATATTGAGCACAAGGAGCTTCGTCCCCTTGACCAGATATCCGAAACGCCTGACGATATTATTGTTAGTGTAGATTTACCATGTGTTATGAAGGCAAACATTGACGTTAAGAGCACAGAAGAGACCGTAACAATAAAGGCCAAAATGAATCAATGTGTTAGGCTTTTACATCATAGAGAAAAAGAAATGGAGTTTGAAACCTATCGCAAGACTATAAAATTACCAAGCACTGTAGATCCTACAAGGGCACTGGCTTCATTCACAAATGGTGTATTAGAAGTAATATTGCCAAAGAAGGTCTATGGTAGTGAAATAAGCATAGAATAAGAATCATGTTCGTTTTTAGATCGTACCTCTTAGCTATTTTTGCAACCGCTGTATCTCTTATTTTTGCTACAATACTAATGCCGAGATTTAATAAAATGAAAATAAATTTTGACACTTAATATAGTTACATCTTCTTACCAACCATGGGTTTTGACCCGTTATTTTCTAGGTCTGTAAAATAACGTGGTTTGTATTGGATAAGGGAACTCCTGTTCTAGTATGAAATTTAAGCTAAATGTTTCAAAGTATGACTTTTTGTTAGTTCTTATCTTCATTCTCAAATTTAATTTAAAGATATCTTTTGATCCCAATCTACTTTATATCCAAAAAAGAAATCTATGCTATATCTATCCCCACTTATGGAATGTTTTAAGAAAAAAGGTTTTGTAAACATTGAGAGCATTCGATCTCTGAACCACTTTTTGATAGGATTGGTCATGAGAAGACTTTGTCCACTTTGCCGTGAAAATTTTATCATTTTTTCTGTTCGTTCTTTCCGGAGGCTTTGAAACTTTGCAAAAGCTTTCTGCGCGTCTTCTATATCTCGCAAACACTTTGCAAGAGTTATAGAATCCTCAAGAGCCATAGAAGCCCCCTGACCAACGTGTGGCGATGTTGGATGTGCAGCATCCCCAAGTAAACAGATTGGACCTTTATGCCAAGTTTCTAGAAATTCAATATCGTATAGTGGAATCTTCGGGTAATTTCCTTCATGTCCCTCAATGATTTTCTTGTATACAGAAGGAGCACCGTCACACAAATCAAGCAATTTTTGTTTCCATTGAACGCTTGTAATGGAATTTAGCTCCTCTCTCGTTGGTTCTTTTGAGTATGCTAGAGATAGCCACCAAAATGTTTCGCCTTCCTTTGATGTAAGATGGGCAACCGTAGCACCGTTTAGAAAGTTCGCATAGAAGTAATTAGGTGATCTAGGTTCGATAGGAACTCTGGAAACTCCACCGGTGGCTACTATACCATCGTATCGGGGCTTTGGCGCATCTGGAATTATGATCTTACGTGTTCGTGAACTAATTCCATCACATCCGATCAAAAGGTTACCCTCGGCTGTGGTATCATCCTCAAAATGAGCTTTCACTTTTTGAGAATTGATAATTTCAATATCCTTTAATTTTTTTCCAAACTGTATATCAATTCCCTGATTAATTGAGGCTTGGGCGTAATTTAGTTCGAAACGATAAGATCAGGTTCTAGTTTTTATTGTTTATATGTTTAGCTCAGACTCCATACTTCTTTGTATATTATTTTTGATTGATTTGGTTCCTCAGCCAAAACCTAATAAGAAGAGGGAGACCCTTCTACTATTCACTAACAGTAATGCTAAGGTGCTTCATCGTAACAATGTGGCTAAGACTTCCTAGCAATAATCTATTACATCAATATTCTTCGTTAGATATTGCATACGACAGGAGAGTTATGCAATCAGGTGATCTTGATAGGTTGCCAGATAGAAGAATATTCTACAGAAGGAACAAGACCATATCGTATGACATAAAGTCAAGAATAGATGTAATGGTTATGTTTGTGAGGGAAGAATTGGTAGATCCATTCATTGTATCTGCTGATAGTTGTATATTGAAAAAAGAATGTGTATGGCACAAATCAAGCATGATAAAGAATATTATTCCTTACACTGGAATAGATATAGATGCAAGATGGGGCTACGGCAAAACCAAGGGATGGATATTTGGATACAAGCTGTATATGACATCTAGTGGAGGTTCATCGATTGTACCATTATCTGCTGAACTCACTACTGCCAATATTCGTGATGATAATATCTATCAGAGTATAACAGCATCCATTGGCAGAAGGAATTAGGTACGTTGCTGCAGATGAGGGATATGATAACTATGAATTATATCAGTTCAGCAAGTACAGGGTTCCTTCTCGTATTCCCTATAGAAAGAAGTTACAAGCATACAAAGCATGATAGGCTAGCATTATTACAGTTCTATCAATCGGAATTTGAGCAGCGTGTATATTCGCAAAGAAGCATAAGCGTTGAGCCATTGATAGAGCATATGAAGGATGTATTTACCTAGATCCATTGCCAGTTAGAGGATTTGATAAAGCTAGGAGCATCGTTCTGATTTCTATATTGCTATACCAGCTGATGGTATACTACAACTACTTGACAGGAAGACCATTAAGGGCATTGAAGCACATGTTGGGAAGTTAATCAATCAGAGGCATCAAGTTATTTTTGTTATGAAATTATGTCCATGCCTCAATTAAATATAATGATTGGAAAGTTTATAACATTGGCAGCAAGGCAACTATGAACAACATAATGAAATTGTTGCTATTAGCAATCTTAATACTCTCCATATACAGTTCATCAAAAGTTTACGCAATTGATAATATAGTATGGCCCATGTTCAAACATGATCCAGAGCATAGCGGTCATGGATCATTCAAAGGAAGCGATGAAAATACATTACGATGGAAATTTCCCACCGGCGACAGAATACAGGGTTCTCCTGTGATAGATTCCGATGGTACAGTATACATAGGTTCCCATGATTCTTTTCTCTACGCGATCAACCCTAACGGTACAGAAAAGTGGAGATTCAATGCTACTATGAGAATTGACTCAACACCGGCGATCGCATCTGATGGTACTATTTACTTTGGCTCATGGGATAAGAACATATATGCAATTTCTTCATCGGGAAAAGGCAAATGGAGATACCCCACTTTGGATCGAATTTCATCTTCACCAACTATTACGCCTGAGGGTACGATATACATTGGGTCTGATAATGGATTTTTGATCTCCCTTTATCCTAATGGAACTCTGAAATGGGTTTTCAATATTCCTGATCGGATATTTTCAACACCTTCCATTGCCCCGGACGGCACAATATACGTAGGTTCTTTCGACAACAATCTTTACGCGATCAACCCTAACGGTACAGAAAAGTGGCACTTCAAAACCGACGATTTTATCTTTTCATCTCCAGCAATAGGACCTGATGGTACAGTTTATGTTGGATCATATGATAAACACCTTTACGCGATCAACCCTAACGGTATTCAAAAATGGAACTTTACTACGGGAGGCGTTGTACAGGGTTCGCCTTCCATTGCCCCGGACGGCACAATATACGTAGGTTCTTTCGACAACAATCTTTACGCGATCAACCCTAACGGTACAGAAAAGTGGCACTTCAAAACCGATGATTTTGTGGTCTCTTCACCGGCCATAGATTCTGAGGGTACAATCTATGTTGGTTCAGTTGATTCTATTATTTACGCGATCAACCCTAACGGTACAGAAAAGTGGCACTTCAAAACCGACGAAAAAATATTTTCTTCACCAGCAATAGATTCTCAAGGTACCATATACGTTGGTTCAGTTGATGGTAAACTTTACTCATTAGGCAAACCTCTGGAATTACAAGATTACGGGATACCGGCAAGTGGTAGCATGAATGAACTTGTAGGTTATAGAGGAACTGAACTATACGTAGTATCAACAAACATACCATCTTCAAAGACCTTGAAAGAGATTAGTATAGAAATTATCTTGACAAACACCGATTTGCAACCAAAAAACTTTGATCTACTTTCATTTAAACTCAAGGACATAGATGGGAATGAATATGAAGCTGATTCTGAAAAGAGTACACTAAAAAATGTCAGAGTTGCTAACGGTGATTCATTAAGAGGCAAATTATTCTTCCAATCCGACACTGACATTTCTGCAAAGCACTTGATTTACGAGGATGTAAGGGGCAGGGAACTAATTATTAACCTAACAGTCACAAAGACCCCACCTGATGCGGAACCTGATACATTGTTTACACCTGGTTCTAATATAGGTAAAAAGCTCATAGGGAAAAAACTGGAAATGACTATACTCAACGAAAGATTTCTGGAATCAGATCCACAGAAATATGTGATACAACTAACCCTAAAGAATAGAGTAGGCACCGAAATTATGTATGATCAAGCATATGCATATGTGAAAGATAGAGATGGAAACTTATTCTTACCAGATGCATCAAAATCATTTAACGGAAAATTGGATCCAGGTCAGGCCGTTACTGGTGAAATACAGTTCACCATTCCAAGCCGAATCACAAGTGTTGTATTTATTTATGATGACATTACAACCGATTCATACTTCATAGTTCCGGAATTTCCTATAAGCATGTTTGTAATGATAACTACGGTTTCATTGTTCATTGTATTTTCAAAGTTTAGAAATTATATACAAAAAGTATAAGTGACATTATCTCCTCGTGCTTGCCCATTTCTGTCCAGGCTTTCTCTTTAATTCAAATCGTTTCCTGAAATTGAGTCTGTTATTGATCTTGGGATTATGGCTAGTTCTTTCCGTATGCTGAAGTTTCGGTGTCTGGCTTCTAACCTTTCCCGCCTTAGTTAAGGATCCATGCGTTGGCATGTCTTAACATAACTTATGTACAACATATATTTTTTCCTCTTTTCATACATATTTTTACGAATAAAATATGATATTATGCAGATGCTTTTCGGGGAAAGTACTAGAAATATACCATTGTTAGAATGTTGATCGGATACAAGGACAAATTCACCAAGCTTATTGCAACACTCTTATTCAACATTTTTGCAATTGAACCAATAAGGAAGATAACAAAATCAAATTCACTAAAGATAGTTGTTCTATTATTCAGTCAACGAATAGCAATTAGGTTCTTAACTAGATATTTTTTCGGACATTCCCTAGCTGTAAATTATTATGTTGAAAAACAAGATATTTTAACTGGTTAACCATAAGGAATTCAGAGCAATACAAAATAAGCATAAGAAATGCAATTTAGATTCACTAAACCCACTATGCCAAAACATACTACTGTTCTGCCAAATTATGCAGTATTTTCAACCTTCACCAATACTTTGCCTTCACACTCTCTATAGCCTTTTCATGGGCGGCTCCCTTTTTTCTAGCATAACTCTCCATCCCTCTTAATGGAACCGCGCCCAACGTTCTTGCTAGTCCTGTAAAGAAGTATCTTCGCAAGGGGTCGTTCTGTCCTACTTTATGCATGAATTTAGTTATACCATATTTGAAATTGTGTTGCCATGTTTTATACATCACTGCAAGCTTACCGGGATCCATCGAGCTTCCTATATCATAAAAAGATGATTTGTCAAGCAACCCAATTGGAACGAATGTCAAAGGAGTTACAGTAAACATTGAATCGGGTTGTTCCCTTTCCAATTCGTTGATCAACCTAACGGTCTCCCAACTATCCTCTTCTTGTTCGTCATTGTCTAAACCAAGAATAAGCGTAAAAGCAGGTACCCAATAGTGTCTATTCAATACTTCGACAGCAGTCTTAACGACCCAATGCCACTCTTCGGGTTTGTATGGCGCAAGTTTTCTATCTGCATATTTTCCTATAAGCCTGATGCTACCAGTCTCGAAACCACACTGTATACCTATGTGATTGCTAGGACCAGCCTTGATGATTTCTGATAACCTTGGAATGAGTTCATCGTCTGCAATTGCACCTGCAAGAGTCCCATGGGTTGGATTTGTATGCTCAACACCAGCATCCATTATTCCACGGAACAATTCTATCAACGCATCCCTGTTGGGTTCCATATTCTTTGTAGTTCTAGGGTTAAGGCCATAAACGAAAATATCATCACTTTGAATCCATGCATTTCTATGACCAGCCTTCATGTTCACCATGATCTCCTGTTGCACCTTTTCGACAGGATAATATCGTAAAGGTCTTAATGTAACATCACAGAACTTGCATCCACGCCCACATCCTCGCATAACCTCTACCATTCCATGCATGCTGGGTCCAATTATGTTCGGAATTTCGTCAATTTGGGGCTCATTCTGATAATGAACGAATCTGCCATAATGCTTCCTACCATTTCCATTACCATTAAACTCCTTTATCTCCACCTTAAATTCGCTCTTCTTAAACGGATTTGCCTCATCCAGTTCTCCATTTATTACACTGTCAAAAAACCTCCCGGCTACACCATCCAATTCAGGAGCAATACCACCCATATCTCCTTCCACTACTGCATAAAGACCATACTCTTCAATTTTTTTTGGATCGTAGTTGTACTGCCATGTACCAGATGCACCTGCTATTACCTTTGCCTTGCTTCCCGTTCTTGCCTTCGCTTCATTTATCTTCTTATGCAACTGGGAACAATAGTATTCATCATACGAAGTCTGCCTTCTCCCTCGAGTAAACGTCATAGTAACGGGACCCATTCCCAACGGATCCATTTCATAAGTTCCAACCACTTGCGTTTCTGGGCCTATGAATTTGTCAACATGATCAGGATGGGCTATTATAACATCTTCTTTTCTATACCCATCTCTGATCAAACCGGCCTCTATCTTTCTAAGACCGTATGGAGCGTACGACGCTACTCCCATATTATTACCTATTGGGTTGCAGATAAAATCGAAGAGTATCTTCGGAGTAACCTGATTCCTAAGAATCCAATACCAGAAACCAGAATCACGTTTATTATCTATAGCTGGAGCGCAGCCAAAGAATGAACCTAGAGAGATACCTCTATAGGGAGACATTAGAGTTCTATCTGCTGTTAAAACTACTTTAGGATAGCCCACGTTACTTAAGCCGAATCGCTAAGCTATGATATAAAACTTCTGAAGCGTCGCTAGCGACTTCTTTACCACATTATATTTGTTCTACCAGACTTGTCTCTTGCATGAAAACCGAATTCAGGCAGTTTGAGCAAAGTTCTACCGTCCAAGACAGGACCATCCTTGCAAATAAGGTACTTTCCGATGCAGCAACTACCGCATATTCCTATCCCACACTTCATAAGTCTCTCAAGACTTCCTTGGGCAGGTATTTTATATGATGTTGCCAATTCGAGAATCTTCTTCATCATCCTTTCCGGCCCACAGGTATATATCATATCTAACCCCGCATGTTTCATAACTCTTGCCGCAGCATCTGTAGCAAGACCTTCAGAACCATAACTTCCATCCTCCGTAGAAATTATAACCTTGTTTTTCACTTTTTTCAGTACCTGTTTCGCAAGCTTTTCGAAGATTACTTCATCCTTTGTTCTTGCACCTATGACCAAAAAAACCTTGTTTTTCTCATTCTTCTTTCTCCCAATCTCTCTTGATAAACGCAGTATCGGAACCAATCCTGTACCACCTCCAACCAGTAACAAATTTCCATTCAAAATGTCAAAAGAATTACCATATGGTCCTCTTACACCTAACTCACCACCAACAGGCGTGTTGTAAAGGGCCGTTGACGAATAACCATGTTTCCTGATGGTTATTCCTGCATAACCATTTTTTTCAGATACCATCACACTTATAGGAATTTCATCGATTCCAGGTATCCATACCATGGAAAACTGTCCAGATTTTGCGGATTCGCAGAGTTTATCTTTATAGATTAGAGTACGAACAGTAGGACTTTCCTCAATAACTTCTTCCACTTTGATGAATCTCATTTTATTAATATTTGTGTGCAAGCCCAACCAACTCCATGACACTAGTCATTCCCTTCTTTTCAAGATATGAGCCGATACCACGTATTATGTTCGGGAATGCGTCTAACCACCTATCTCCTATTACACTCCCCATTTGCACTGCACTTGCACCAGCTAACATGAATTCAACTGCATCTTCCCATGTATACACTCCACCGCACCCTATAACCGGCATATCAAGGTTCTTCGAAATTTCGTAAACACATCTGATCGCAATAGGCTTTATGCCCTTACCAGACAACCCCCCAATACCATTACTTAAAAAAGGCATCTGGGTCTCGATATCGATACTCATCGCACGTATTGTATTTATCGCAGTTATTGCATCGGCTCCAGCTTCTTTAGACACCTTCGCAGTTTCAAGTATGTCAGTTGCACCGAGTCCAACCTTCACTATCACAGGTTTATTTGTATTTGATTTCATGCCTTTGACAACTTTATATACAAGTTCAGGATCGTCTCCAACTTCCAAACCAACCTTTTCTACATGAGGGCATGATAAATTCAATTCATAAGAGATCACATTTAGACTATCGAATTTTTTTACCATAGATACGAATTCTTCCTCAGTGGACCCTACAAGGTTCACTATAATCGGTATAGAGCTGTTGTTCTCTATCTCCTTTGCAAACGCATCCATACCTGGATTTGATAAACCCACTGCATTAAGATACCCACATTCCACTGACATTATGGTTGGATTTTTATAACCTTCTCTGGGCTCAACACTTATCGATTTTGATACAATGGCACCTGCATTCGCTTCGTGAATCCGCATGAACACCTCATAGGATATGCCAAGGATGCCTGAAGCGAGCATTGTAGGGTTCCTTATACGCAATTCACCAATATTTACGGTGAGATCAATCTTATTTTTCAATACGTACACCAAGTGAATATCATAATATAATGTTTATAGCTAATCCGCTTTTCAGATAATTAGGATGCAATCCTCTTGGACCAGTCTTTTTTTGGCCGTTCCAGTAAGCTTAACGAAGCACCTCCCATCATAATAGAAATCCAATACTAGCTTTTTTAAGAGCTATGTACTACATTTGTTACAATGTCAAAATGCACTTTGCTTTTACTTGAAGCAGGTATAGTTGCCATCGACGATCAAGGCAATGTTATTCAATCCTCCGGATTCGATACTGAACTGGTAAAGACATACAGAGAAATAAAAAATGGTATCACGCCTTATCACTTGTCCAGTTTTTTAGAGATATTCAGTAAGGACCAATATGACTCTATACTCTCAAACGATCAAGGTCTTGTCAGTATATTATCAGAAAAAGGCATCGAAGCTTCTATGATTGATAGTGACAAGCAAATGGAAATACAGGAACAAAAGGTCAAATTAATGGTAAAAGCAAGGTTTGCGCCAAACGAATTTGAGGCCTTAGGTATTCTAAGGAGATTTGCCATGGATCTATCATCAATAAAGGTAGGTGAGATCTCTGCGAAACGCGATTCTCATATAATCCAGTCCATCAATGCATTGGATGAGCTTGATAAGATAATTAATCTAATGGGTTCTAGACTTCGTGAATGGTATGGCTTACACTTCCCTGAACTTGAGGCCATGACACCAAATTTGTCCACTTACTGCGATATAGTTCAAATCGGTTCAAGGGATTCCCTCAATGAAGATTCTTTGGAGGAAACAGGGATGTTGGAAGATAAAGCCAAAGAGATGTTAAGCCTTGCAAAATCCAGTAACGGTGGAGCAATCACCTCAGAGAACCTTATGGCAGTAGAGAAACTAGCGTTCGAGATTAAGAACCTTAACTCCATACGTAATGATCTAACTTCACATCTTGAAAATGAAATGGAGATAGTCGCTCCTAATGTAAAAGAAATTCTCGGCGCAACCATTGGTGCTAGGATGATTGCAAAGACTGGTGGCTTGGAAAGACTCTCTTGCAAGGCTTCAAGCACAGTACAGGTGATAGGAGCAGAAAAGGCTTTGTTCAGAGCATTAAAGACTGGTAGCAGACCTCCAAAACATGGCATTATATTTCAGCACCCTTTGATACATTCTGCACCCGAATGGCAGAGGGGCAAGATAGCTAGAGTTATTGCTTCTAAGGTTGCCATTGGGTCTCGTATAGATGTGTACAAAGGAATCAAGGATTCAACGCTAATTGACAAGCTCAACGAACGCCTGGAGGAGATAAGGAAGAAGTACAAGGAACCTGTTGAACGAAAAGAGTATGAAGAGAAACCTAGGCATAAGTTCGAGAAGACAAAGAAAAGGGGAAACGAAAGGAGGAAGTTCAAAAAGGAAAGGAGAAGGAAGTTTGGCAAGAGAAGAAGATAGTATAATTTGGGTAGATATACGCGGTGAAAGAAAAATCTGCACTGAAAATCTTGCTAGGGGTGTTACTGTTTACGGTGAGCGTTTGATCAAGATCAAAGGAGTTGAATTTCGTATCTGGGATCCCTTTAGGAGTAAACTTGCAGGTGCGATGATAAAGGGTCTAAAATTTCTTCCAATAAGATATGGAAGTAAGGTTCTCTATCTTGGAGCTTCTACTGGGACAACGGCAAGTCATGTATCCGATATTGTAGGTTCTAGGGGTTTGGTATATTGTGTAGAATCTGCGTCTAGAGTTGCTAGAGAACTAATTACCAGAGTTGCTACTTACCGACAGAACATCATACCTATAGTTGAGGACGCTAGGAAACCCCACGCATATTTTTCTCTTACAGGTAAGGTAGATGTGGTATATTGCGATATTGCTCAGCCCGATCAGACTGACATAGGAATAACAAATTGTTATACCTATCTGAAGAATGGTGGTTATTTTATGCTAGTTATTAAAGCTAGAAGTATAGATGTTACGAAAGAACCAAAAGACGTAGTTAACGGAGAAGTCGCAAAGCTAGAGGCAAAGAGTTTTGATGTAAAGCAGGTTATCAACCTGCAACCTTTCGACAAGGATCATGCCATAGTATCTACTCAATATCATTTATAATCCTAAGATTTCATTTGCATATGTCCATTCACCATTTTTCTCACGGGCTTCCATGAACTTCTGGCAAAATTTGGCACCTTTCTATACACATTTATCCATTTGCTAAGGTATTCCAAAGTTTTCTCGTCAGAGGGGTATCCGCTGCCTATGTCTCCATACTCCATTCTAATCTTCTCAATTTCACTATCGCGCTTGACCTTTGCTAGCACTGAAGCAGCCGCAACTGCCACATGCCTCTCTCCATGGTTTATTGCATTTATCCTGCAATTGTAATGTATCATGCCTTTCATCAGACCCCTAAAATGACGCGGGTCACTACATGCATCTACAAACGCAGTTGTTGGTTCAAGTCGCTTTATTATAGTATTCATAAACTTCGCCTCAAGGATATTCAGCTCCCCTCTCCGAACATACAGATCAATTGAGGATGGTTTAATCACAACAATGCTATAATCCTCTACAATATTCTTAATCTGTGAATATAGCACGTTGCGCTTTACCCTCGACAGAAGTTTCGAGTCCTTCACCCCCATTCTTTTGAGATGCCGTAATGCAGATCTATCAACAAGAACTCCTGCTATAACAAGAGGTCCCAAGACCGATCCTCTTCCCGCCTCATCAAGGCCAGCTAACATTATTCTATCAACCTATATAGCAATATAGATGGGACTATATTTTTGCATTTCTTCTTTTGGTACTTTTTACTTTGTTTCAACTACCGGTTTTTGTATTGTAGATATTGTTGTAATTATTCGTTTAGATCATTTAGATTAGTGTTCCTAAAATCATATAATAATATAAAACCAATAGTCCACATAAAGTCTCGGGTTTTTTCTATATCTTGTATTGACCCATGTTTCAGTGTTGGTATTAGTAAACCTTCTAAATTATCGGTAAAGTTTTTCGTTTCCGCACAACAAGGTTCTGGCGCTTCTCTGGGAATCCAATATGGGTTCATGTCATCTACAAGTTTTTCGGCTCCTGTAGAAACCATAGATTGTAGCTTATTGTATATAGAATTGCACCGTGAGATCAATCTGTTGGATACCTATCATGTCCATGTATGGGAGTCTAGATACGTCAAACTTTCAAAAACAATACTTAATGTCTTGATAAGGGCTAGAGTATTGCTCTACATGCACATGATGATCAACCATATGCATACTGTATGGCAACACCTTATCCATCTAGTGCTAAGACGGTATGAAAGGAAGAGCTACAGAGGGATTATAGAATTACTTCGTGAAGGATTCTATCTTAGAGTGTATCCACACTTAGAATGTATCTACAATTAGTCCCACATTATACAACCCTTCAGAAATTTGCTGCAAGGATAGATGGCAACATACCATACAGAATAATTTCTTCATTCATACTTTTCACCAAGATAAGGAAATTGTTGGTAGGAATAGATGCTTTTGGATTAAGGTCGAGCAATGCATCGTCATTCTATACGGATAGAACAGAAATAAGGAAGAAGTACATCAAGCTATCGATAGGTGCTGAAGTGGGAGAGTAAATAGCATATTCATTGAAGATGTGAAGGGCACCTACACAAGATACTATAGATTTCAACCCCATTATGGAAAGAACATCTAACATGATACCACTCTATCGTTGTAGCAGACAAGAGCTATGATAGTGAAACAAATCATGAATATTTACAAAAAGAACTTGATATTGTTAGTATCATACCAGCTAGATATGAAGATGTTCCAGTATGGAGAACGCATGGAAGATATTGGAAGCAAATGAAGAGGAGATTCTATACACCTCCATACCATCAAAGAAACAAGAATAAGACGATACTGTCTGGGGTAAAGAGAATGTTAGGTGAGCATATAGCATCAAGACTGGTGAAGATTCAGAAAAGGGAAGTGATGTTCAGAGTGTAGCCTACATGCATAGATTGACTGTATTTATGGTATGGTTTTTACAGAGCTGTGATAATTATTACTTAAAAGATGAGTCGTTTGAAAGAATATTAAAGCGTAGCAGGCATCACAAATATTGCAAGGAAACGTAAATGATCAAAAATTCAAAAATGCTGTTCTACAAGCACTTGCAGACGAATATTCTAGAATCATTCTTACCTTCTTGATGGATAAACCAAAATCTGTTATTGAGATATGTGCAATGTAGTATACCTATGAGTACAGCCTATAGAAGGATACACGATTTGGAGGAAAACGGACTCATAAAGATAATGGGTTCAATAATAAATGAAAATGGAAAACGATACTATCTTTATAGAAGTAAGGTTAAGGCCGTGAAAACAATTTTTGGTGTGGATTCTTTAGAAGTTGAAATTATACCAAATGATGAGATGGGCAAAAGCGCATTCTGGTAATTATTTACATATTCTTTGTCGAGTTTAATTTACAATTATGATAGATTCTGATTTAGCTCGTGGTAATTTTCTAATTTGAAGAATTTTGATTGGCTAATCTTAGTAAATTGAAATTTAGATACCTCACCAGTGAAGATCAATACATGCATTTCTTAGCCATGAATTAGTGTCTTAGTTCTAAAAATTTCGTTTTGTATATTCCAACCACCAAGGTCATTCCCTTCTAGAAATAGCTTAAAAATATAGATCCTACTAGAGGTGGATTTAATCACCATGCTTACTTTGCTCGCTATCTGAATTGAATTTTCTGACTTTTCTAATGAAAACGAGTCTTAGATTCTTGTTCTCAACACACTTTCGATTGATATTCTTATACTCGTTATGAATATTCGATTCATTCATCCCTGAAGCTTTATGATAACTACAGGCTTTCAAAAATTTTAATTCCGTCCATTCACCGGTGGAGATCATTATACACTCACACGTGCCAACTCTCCACGTAGTAACATCTTCGTTTCTATCGGTACTGGACGATAAGGCATCTTGGGTAATACCTTCCTCGGACGAAAATAGGCTAAATGAAGAAGATCTGAGCCAACCTGCAAGCCTAATCCACTCCGGGGAGTAAGAATGGTATTCCTTACTCATTTGTGCTTCAGACAATACCCACTCAAAAAACCAAGGTGGAAATAAAATAGAGAAACTTCCAACTCATGACAATATTATGGAAATAATTATCCGCTGACCGTCTTCTAAGTTAGTATCAATTCTACTGTTCAAGCTACTACCTGAAGAAATGTGCGGAGAGATAAAAGGAGTAACACTAAATTCTCCAGTCCCTCCAGCAGGAATTGTTAAGGTTCTCAAATCGCTACTATTTACTCTAAATGTCACTGGTATTATTTCCACTTGTATTTCCTGGTTGTCCATCCACACCTGTTGGAGCTACTTTTAATCGAAAATTGCGCAAAAAGCGTTCTGTAGGTAATGTAATCTGTGTATTATTATCGGCTTGAACTTCCTCCTCTGGATCAGGTGTATGATCAATATCGATGGCATAACGAGCAAACGATGTATAATAATGATGCTCTCCAGTTGCCTGAATCAAATGAAATCTTGGACCCCAAGTGAAAATTATGTCTGACATTGACATAGCATCATTTTCCTTTAGTTGTTGATAATAGTATCGTTATAATTTCTTGTAATTTATCTGAGGGCCAAACTGTTTCGCTACACAACTTTCAAAGAAATTTCGTCGGGAGAATAATTTTATTAAATTTTATTATGATACTAGTTTTGCAATTTTGTATACAATTGAATCTTAATGCGCACATCTATTTCCCACTAAGGTTATCGGTGTTGCCGGCAGATTTCGTTTGCATAATTTCTCAGATAGTATTTGATTTTGAGAAACCATTAATCTCAGCTCCTTATTGTAACAACAAAGTGTTATAGAATATAATCCATACCTTCTATTCTAGTGTAAAATAATATTTTCAATTCAAGTAGAATATTAAAAAGTGTATCATATTGGAGAAGTAACTAAAGCTCATATATATGAATAATCAATCGATTTCAATGACGCTATCTGGTCAGGCAGATGAGGCAATTATCGAAAAAACAAAGACAAGAGTTTTGGAGACTATTCAACGAAGCTTGCAGTTGGAGACCTCTACAGAACTCTCAGAAAAATTTTTGCGCAGACATGTGAACAAAAAAGTAAAACTTGCTATCCTTTACGCTGATATTGAGGATTCTACAAGGATGAGCTTGACCCTTCCAACACAAGTATTAGCATCTATAGTACAAGTCTTCTCTCAAGAAATGATGATGATAACTGCCGGCTACGGTGGATACGTTTTGAAATATGTTGGCGATGCTATCATTGCATTTTTCCCCGCAGAATTTGATTGTAAGAAAGCATGCAATAATGCCGTTAATTCTTCGCGTTCCATGGTAAAGATTGTTGCTCATGGTCTTAATCCTGTATTCAAGAATAATGGATTTCCCACGATCGGTATTAAACTTGGTATGGATTTTGGTGAGAATTTGGTAGTACTATATGGTAGAGATCCGGCAAGATCTTACATAGACATTGTAGGTTCTAGTATAAGTGTAGCTTCAAAAATCAATGCAGTTGCAACTCCAGGTCAAATAGTGGTAGGTGAGAACTTATACAAATTACTAGATCCTTACTTGAAGCAAGAATTTTCAGAAATTCAGCATGGACCGGATGTTTATAGTTTTAAAGATCCTGCGAATGGAACTTTGTATAAATTGTACACAACGTCTTAGATTTAAAAGTAAGAACAAAAAGAAACATGTCGTATGAAAGTCGACGCTAAAGGAATTTTTTACAACGTGTTGGCCGATATGGACAAGGATAAGATAGAATCAACCATTGTTTCAAAACCTTCACAAGTTCCCTCGATAATAAAGGAAATATATAGTAGGTGTATGAAGTTACTGAATTTCCAAACCGATTCAGTCAAGTTCAGGATATACGGGGATCTTAATGAAGTATTGATACATTATTTCCTCAGTATAACTATGATACCTAGTGAACGTAAGGTCAAATATCACAATGATTTAGAAATTGATCTGGTAATACCTACACTTAAGCAATTACGATTTGATCCGACACGAACGCTTGTAATATCCTTCGAAAAAAACCTTGACACAAATATAATCAATATGCATATTGATAGACTATTAAAGGTACAGCCCAACAAGACCAACATATGGCTCATTTTTGGTAATTACTACGAATTACCTGATCTCTGCAAAGGATTTACTGTTTTTGTGCAGGACGATTTTGTGAAGGAACCATTTAAACCCCTCTCTTCCATTGTTGATGAAATAAATGCATTTGTTGAGACAAACAAAATAAGGAGTTTCAGGATATTTCGAACCTGAACTCATGCTCCAAATAGGTATCTATCCCCTACCTTCACATTGCGTGTTAATGCAAGGATAACCTGTTTCACTCCACGCTTATGTGTTACAAGATAAGCAGCAAGATCAGTGGCTGTTAATATACCCATAACGGTATTATTTTTTGTCACTACAATTCTCCTGATTTCATTCTTTGTCATTATTGTTGCCACATCTTCTATACTGGCATTGGGATCAACAGTTATGAGAGGAGAGGATGTGATATCTTCTAACCTTGTACTCTTACTCTGTAAATTCTCTGTACATATAGGCCTTACAAAGTCTCTTTCCGTAACAATTCCAAGTGGGGTCTTTCCTTTTGTTACAACAAGGGAAGCTATTCTTTTTTCCTTCATAAGTTTAGCCGCATCCATGGTATTAGTATTCAAATCGATTGTGATTACACCTTTTGTCATGAGATCTTTTACCGTCAACATCCGAACTATCATAGTACGCTCTTAATATATTGACTTACGAATATCAAATTTGACAATGAGAAGCTCCATATACTTTACATTGGGTCTTTTTATTGTTGATTGATTACTCAGTAACTAGGCTAATGGGCTTGATTTTGATGTTAAATTCAAATACAATGTTAATCATATTTCAACATCGCATGAAAAATGATTTATTCTCTTTCCTTTTATTAAACTCATCATCATTCTCTTGAAGGTCACACCTTCTGACCTACGCGTTTATGAAATTCTTACACATTACGATAAGAATTCAAAAAACGTGACTCGTAAATTGATATACGGAAGGAAAAAAAGCTAGGTCCCTATCTGCTCAAATATTATTATCCAAGAAGTTAGTGACAGATTAACAACTCCAAAATCATTTTTAGCAAAGTAGAATGTCCTAAAAAATAGTCAGTAGTGTCTTATAATATATAAGAAAACAATTTGAGAAATTAGTAAACATATATGTATCCTGACATCATTAATAAGATATAAATTAGAAAGATTGAGATCCTCGACGATACTGATACCCTTATACTGAATACTCTTAGCAAGCAACCAAAAATTAATCAGGTTGAACTTGCAAAAAAATTCACTTAACACAACCCGCTATTTCTGGTAGACTGCGAAAACTTGGGAATAATGGTATGCTAAGCGAGTCAATTGTACGTCTTGACTCCAAAGCGCTTGGTGTAAAGATGACCAAGATAGATATGGATGTAAAGAACGGGATTGAGATAATTGATAAATTCAGGAGATGCCCTATTATTACGGAAAGCTATTTGCACGGGGAACAAGGCATGTGTATGATTGTTGTCGCAGAGAGTAAACAATTTGTGAATTCCTTTGTATCGGAACACCTCGAAAAGAATGAGAATATTGAAAACGTAAGGACAGAAGCAATTCATAAAAGTTTACATGGTTTCAGAACGAATATGGATATTAACAAGAAACTGGAGGTACCACCTTGTGGTGACCATCCATGTAATCAATGTGATTCCTTTGTTGATAATGGTGGCGAATGTGTTGGGTGTCCTATGACCAAGTTTTACAAGGGCAAAATGTGGATGTAGCCTTTCGGAGACAAAAATTCACCATAGTTATTTCGTAAGCAGGATACATCGCAATTCAGAAAATCAGAGAGATGATTGTCTATGTAAGATATTCGAAAAATTATCCTCAACTCATTAGGCTACATATCTGTTGTTGACAAAATTATGATATCTTTTGATTTATGATGTCGTAACAACAATAGGCAGTTTTCTTATTTTTCATAGCTGATAATTACAATTGAAAAATATGCTAAGGATTTATTAATCATAAAACAAAATATCTATTATTATGGAAAGGATTTTGTTTATAACACTGATACTTTCAGTTTTGCTATTGCTCCCCGGTGTAAATTCATTTGGAGTTGTAACCACCAAAGTAACTGCTATAAAATTGAACCGTGTCGCTACAGTGGCACACATTGGAGATGAACTTATGGTCACAGGGAGGCTCTGGTCGAGGCAGGTTCTGGCGAAGGTATAGCAAAAGAAGAGATCAAGATTATAGATAACAAACCGTCATGGCAGGATCTACTAGTATCTTCAAAAACTAGGAAGTACTGATTCTTCACCGCAAAATGGGAGACATCACAGTATGATCCAAGAGACTCAACCATGCACCTGATAATGAAGTACGATGGTTCTAGCAATTATACTGCCTCGGTAAGCAGGGAGCATACCATCATGATTATTCCATTGCCAATTGAGATAAAATTGCAATATCTTAAACGCAATTATGATCAAGGCGAAATTGCAGAGATAATCTTTACCATAACTTCATTACAAAATCCTATCCAACCAGATGTTCTGCATACCAATTTTAACAGTAAATCGGTCATGGTTGCTGCTTATGGTAAAGGCAATTACGTTTATGAGACGGAACCACTCTCCAAGGGTCATAACCAGTTCTTTGTTAATGCCGGGAAGGAGGGTCATAGTACTGTTTCTCTTATGATAACAATATCTGTTTGTTGATTCTTGATTTCACAAATGAAGGGGTAAAGAATACTAAGGATTGCTTCAGGAACCAGGCAAAAGAAGAAAAATTAATTGTTAGGGAGCTGAAGATGGACACGATGTCTAATAGTATTCAATGCCCGACGAGTCTGCGTGTTTATGGTTTCTATATACTTGTATCTATTAAGATGCTCAGAGTCATAAATGAGTTAAGAAAATTATTTTTAGCGGTTCCAATTTTGTAAGAATATTCTTGACAAACAAGTCAGAAGGGCGATCGATAGAAGAACAAAAAGTATCAATGGTCCAGTATTATAGAGATAAAGACAAGAGAACTGATGATGTATATCGATGGTAGACTAGACCATGTTAATTATGATGAACCTAAACCAAATATTCCAGAGGAAAAGTGGTTTTTGAGGATTTAGTAATTTAGGCACTAGAGTTTCCACTACCAAAAGATAAATAATTGAAATCAACAGAATAATGGATCAATGAACAAGGTGGTAATAAGTGGAATCGCTGTGGGCTTACTAATAGTCGGTATGATTATTGCCCCTCTATCAATTGATAATTTAGCTGAAGCTAAACATCTTGAGAGAGTGGTCTTCACCAAAACAGTGAAATCTACACAAGACCCTGGTCAGGGTCATGAAACACATCAGATATCTGAGGCATGAGCATTATTCCATATAACAAAAATAACTTGATGCCTCTGATTGATTAACTTCCCAACATGTGCTTCAATGCCCTTAATGGTCTTCCTGTTAGATGATTGTAGTAAACCATTACCTGATACAACAATACTGATAACAACACTATACTCCTTACCTTATCAAATCCTCTAACTGGCAATGGATCTATGGTAAATACATCCTTCATATGCTCTATCAATGGGTCAACGCTTATGCTCCTCCGAGAATATACATGCTGCCCATATTCAGAGTTATAGAACTGCAGCAATGCCAGTCTATTATTATCTGTAGTATGCTTGTACCTTTCCAATGGGAATACTGGATGCCCTCTATACCTGCTGAAATCACATAACTTGTGATCATCATATCCTTCATCTCCTACAACATACCTTACCATTCCTGTAGGCAATGAAGATGTTATGCTTTCATACATCTTGTTATCAGTAATGTTAGCTGTTGTGAAATCAGCTGATAATGGAACTATCAATGAACCTGTGCTACATGCTAGATGCATCTTGTATCCGAATACCCATCCCTTGGTTCTGCTGTAGCCCCATCGAGCATCTGTATCTATACCGGAGCGTGGCACTTCATTCTTCTTCATGCTAGATTTGTGCCATACATGTCCCTTTGCCTTCAACAAGGAACTGTCAACGGATACTATGAATGAGTCTACCACCCATCTTTTATGAAGAGCATACCCATAGCACCTATCCTTGATCTTATGTCAATTGATATGGCCTTGACCTTCTGTCGAATGTTCTTTTATCTGGAAACCTATCAAGACCACATGCCTTCATTACCTTCCTGTTGTATGGCATGTCTATCGAAAAGTATTGATGTAACACATTGTTGCTTGGTATTCTTATCCATACTCTAACGATGAAGCATCTCACCATAACTGTAGGAGAATAGTAGTAGGGTTTACCCCTTTTCTTATTAGGTTTTGACTAAGGAATCACGTCAATCAAAAATAATATACGAAGAAGTATGGAGTCTGAGCTAAACACATTACCAATATGAACTGGAACCTGATCTTATCGTTTCGAACTAAATTACGCCCAAGCCTCAATTATTTGACAAGTTCATAACTGTTGATAAGAGAGGGCCCATGATAAATTATTAATTAAAAAACTTACTAGCAATTCTTCAAGAAATATTCCATTTATCGTTATGGCTTAGGGTTGTATCTGATTTCTAATAGATAAGACTTGGTCTTAGTTACCTGATTACTTTCCATAATCTGTGTAACATCGCCAGGTTCATCTATATCTACCATCAACCTCTTATTTAGAATGATCTTAACTGAAATATGTTTCTCCCTTGCTTTGTTTAAATGTAGTTTATAACTATCTTCGTCGTAATGTGTTTCGATTACATCAGAGGGTCTCCTTAGTAATGCATTAGTTCCATCAAATCTTTGAGATGGTGTGATCACAATACTCCTTTTATCCATTGCAGAAGTGCATATCATGTCTATATCTGATGGTAGTACAAAGGGAAGATCGTGAGGAATAACAATACATGCATCACAGCCCTTGCATAAGTTGTTTGTTAGAGCAATAGCAGAGTTAACACCCAGTTGTTCTTCTTCCTTGACAATTAAAGCACCAAAATCCTCCGCTATCTTCATTACCCTAATATCATTACTAACAACCATCACCTTGCTTACAATAGAATTACATAATGCACCTAAAACATCTATTAACATCGCTTCACTCAGCCTTGCACGTTCTCCTGATGTTAGAATGTAAGAAAGTCTTTGCTTACTACTTTCGAGCATTTTTACAGGCACTATTGCAAACACATTCAATATAATACACTTTTTTGCAGTCCAAGTATGTAAGAAGCAAGTCTGCTCTCATCATTTCGATTATTCATGATTATGTCGGTATCAAACACCCTCATACCCAGATCCTGGATCGCGTCAATATATTTTCCATCTGATTTGTGAATCACAAATCTTGATATAACATCAGAATAAAATCTTGCAATTCCATATGGAGATACTTCCACGCCTACCGATTCCATATACTTTGCAGCTGGTCCGCTAACAGGTTTCGTTCCGATGATGGGACTTATTGCTACACATTTATTCTTCACCTTTTTTAGCATATCTTTTATTCCATTAATTTCAAGTATGGGTGTTATGCTGCTGATAGGGTTTGCTGGTGCAAATATGATCATATCCGATAATTTTATAGCATCAAGTGCTTGTAAAGTTGGCTTTGATCTCTTAGCACCATAATAAGTAACACCTTTCACGTTCCCGTTACCATGTTTTTTAACCCAGAACTCCTGCAAATGCATTTCTCCCTCGTCAGTAGTAATTCTGGTTTCTACATGATTCTCAGTGACTGGTATGATTCTTATGGTGACACCGAACCTATCGCATATGTATTGTGTTATTTCGAGTAAACCCCTACCATCTCTAATCATTTTGGTTCTAAGCAAATGTGTTGCAAGATCCTTATCACCTATTTTAAACCATGATTCTTCACCTAAAGTTTTTAGCTGTGTGTTGAATTCAAACGAGTCTTGATTAATACCCCACCCTCTGTCTGAATCCAGTACATTTGCTAATGCATATACTATAGTATCTATATCAGGGCACGCATACAAACCATGAATCCAAATGTTATCGCCTACATTACATATTACGGAAAAATCTTTTGTTACAGCTCTCAAGCCTCGAATTAGTTTAGCAGAACCAGTACCTCCTGCGATTATTGTTAACAATACCAATATTTCAAACCATAAATTATCTCAATAAAGTTTTCTGTCAATTCTTACTTTTTTTCTCGACAATGTAAAAGGCTCCGAAATTCTCTAAAGGTTTATAAAAAGGAATCAAAGATTTTTCTTTGTGCAGCTTGAAGCTGGACCGTTATTGATGGTAGTTTTGGCATCTATTCTTATAATAAGTCCTATGGTTCCAGCTTTTGCGGTACAATTGGACATATTACTTATACCAAAAAATGATAGGGCTGATGCTTTCTTCAAGGCAATAAACGTTGTTTACGTAGAGTATTCCAATGGTGGAAACCTGCAATCTTTGCTTCAAAATGCTAACGACAAAATAGAATTCATAGCTGACAAAGAAACACCAGGGGTACAAGAATTAATAGACAAGATAAATAATAATCTGATTAAAGAGAGGAGGTCACCTGTAAAAGTGGAAGATGTTATTATTGAATATAAAGCTGAATTAAAGCCTGATGAAACTAGAGCGGTATTGGAGCATAATTTGAAGATGGAGCTTAAGATAACACGATTTGTCCTTAATCCTGGATTCACATCGTCTGAAGGTGCCTTAGTAGATCTCA
Source organism: Nitrososphaerales archaeon (assembly GCA_965197925.1). Taxonomy (GTDB): domain Archaea; phylum Thermoproteota; class Nitrososphaeria; order Nitrososphaerales; family UBA213; genus CBDAOC01. Next base: position 683,640 of record CBDAOC010000020.1, on the reverse strand, counting down.
ATTGGAGAGGGTTGTATGTTGATGAACCGATAGTGTTGAAGACAAAGAATTATGGTGATGTCGAAATCAATTTTCCATCTGGTTACTATTATAATAAACACCCTGAAGTGATGAAGGTAATGGAAGATAGTGAAGCTATGAAAGTGATGAGCCAGCCCTTAATAGATTTTAGAGAGTTCACGGATCTTTCGCTTGACAGATGGCACTGGCTCTTCGATCCTTCAGGGAGTATAAGGGAATCAGAGCAGTATGGCTTTTCTGAGGAGGGAGGCGCAAATCTAATAACTTTCTTTGCTTTAGGTGAAGGCAGTATACGTGAAGGGATACATAGAGAAAAGATTTCAAAATTAGATGTTACAATAGATGGCGTTCAGTACACTATCCGAAGTACAACACCCCCAAGTTCTGCATCTATACAGATAACAGGATATGCTACTGAAAGCATACAGGGAAGCGATGAAGGTGCATTGGTTTTTGACTATGTGCCAGAAGGTTCAGGCAAATCATACACGGGAGGATTTCCAATTGTGGTTCTAGCAGTCTTGGGTGGTATGATGGCTGCAGTTGCAGGATTTGTGTTATGGCGAGCCAACAAAAAATAAATTGAGCTTTTCCTATTCTAAAATCTTCGCACTTCTTTGGGTCTGGCAAGCTCAGGATTACCTTTCAGAACCGAAATTTCATACAAGATCTTCTGTTTTTCTTGAGGCAAAATTCCACCCAATAAGTAGGCATTTGAAGCATGGTTCGCCCTAAATACAATCGGCTTTGGAGAGTTTATTTGTTCTACCAAATGCTCTACCTCGTCCAACAACTCATCATCATCTAGAGGGTGAAATGTTTCTTTGAATTTGGTTAGAAACTCCTGCTTCACTCCAGTTTCAAGATACAATGAAAGCGCGCCCAAATAATCTGGGTATATTTCGTTTACTACATTAGCAGTTTCTCTAATATGTTCTTCAGTATAGGTTCGTCCACCAAGTCCAAGTATTATCATGCAAGAAAGTATGAAGTTGTTTCTCTTTGCTTTAAGACATGCATCGATTATGCCTCGAGCAGTAGCACCTTTAGTCACTTTCTTTAAGATGGTATTTGAGCCTGATTCAATTCCCAAATAAAACATTGTTAGTCCGGACTTACGCAAGATCTCTAATTCCTTATCAGATTTTTCCCATAAGTTCTTTGGCATGGCATAGCATGAAACTCTTTCTAGCAGAGGAAATGACTTGTAAAGATATTCTAGAATCGGTTTCAACCGCTCAGTTGAAAGGTTTAAAGCATCTCCATCAGCAATAAAAATACGCTTTGCCTCTGGTAGATGTCCTGCAGCAAGGTCGATCTCTTCTTTGATATCTTTCCAACTTCGCTCCAAATATTCCTTGTTTCTATACATATCACAAAAAGAACATTTGTTGAAGGAACACCCAATAGTAACTTGAAAAATTAACGAATTTGCTTCAGAAGGTGGTCTGTACACCGGTTCATTGTAAGAAAACATAAAAAGAATTCCAAAAGGATACCTATAAGACTTCTCTTGAAGTTTAACAATTTTAATATGATTTGAATTAAATATGCGTGCTAGCCGTAACCCTCCTTTTGTTTTATGTGGGATTTCGCTAAGCGGCCTACCTGAACCTTGAGCAAACTCATTGGTTCTGTTTGGCCTTGCTCCATGCGGGTCGGCAGTTTCATTCCTTGCTAGGAATCTCAGGTTTCGCCATCATGGTGCCCTAACTCGGATCTCTTTTCTGTTCCGTGGCCAACTATCTCTAGTTACCCATCGCTGGGTCGCATCTTTGCTTGGAGGGAGGAGTTTCCTCTGCTTCCGCAGTCACCCACGCACTAGCTCGCACATTATTTTACAATAATTAATATTTGAAGTATTCGTTTTCTATACATCGGATTCCCTCTTGATCTTGGGCATTAGAATAATCTTTTAATAACTCTTCATTCAGGTCCAGAAAAGTATGTCCCCATTTGAATTTGTTCATTATCTCAAATGCAAGATCGCTAAATCCCAAAATACTTAACGCTCCTGCTAATGCTTCAGCACTACTAAGCTTTCCCAATTTACTGTAATTAATTGGATTTCCAGCTAGCAATAATGGAAGCCTCCTGTTTAGTCCAGGAAAGTCTTTCTTGAATGTGTTGATAATCATTTTCCATGAACAATCAACTGCTGTAATTGAATCATTCAATATATTATCTCTCCTACACAAAGTGAGACTAGAATATGGGTTCAACACTAATGATTTCCGAGATATTCTATGTACTACTTTTGCTATCTTAAATTTAACTAGTTTAGCTGCTGTACATTTTTTGGGGTCATCTTGTTTTAACATGTACAAAAATAGCTTCATAATGTTTTTGAACTGTAACACAATTTTAATGTTCGAAGCAAAAAACCAGAGTTTAGATACAAAAGAAGCGCCATATCAATGTATGTGAAAATCTTAACAATATTAGTAAAAATATCTGGGTAACTTAAGCTTATTAATTCAAGAGACTAGCGGTTCAGTTCAATTATATTTTTTTAAGGAATCTTGAACTGTTTCTCAAATATTGATCTCAAAAACTGAGGGGGAATCTTGAAAATATGGAGGTGATCCTTTCAATCTTGGAGGTTATTATAATCCTTGGTCTATAGAGACCTTTCTGTTTGTCCAGCACATAGTAATTTTCCCATAGGACAGTGAAAATGGTATACATGATATAACATCTAGCAGATAAACTACTCGTCTCTTGGGGAAGACTTTGATTATGTTTGTCAGTAGTGGGCGTAGGAAGAGGAATTTTTTTAATACCATAAGTAATTCATTACTGCAAGGGATACAAATAATTACTTTGATTATGTATCGATATAGTAATCGTAAAGAATCTTGAATCCATTTATAAGCCTAAATATAACAATTGGAAATCATCTCATGGATGTATTATTTGATTACACATCAATTTTTTTATTCCCTATTGAGATTAGCTAGATGTGGATCAAACACCAAAAGAATTTGTACTTGAAAATATTATCTGTAAGCTCAAAGAAAACGCTACAAACTGGGAGACGGTAGTGCTTCCACTAAATGAGAAGATCGATACCCTTGTCCAAATTATCCACGATACCATGGGAAATAATGAAACAGAACAATCCATAAAAGGAATTTTGACTCTAATAATGAATGGTTTAGAAAATTTACGTGATAATTATTTGTACAATAACAATACCGTAACAAAGAATTACGACGCGTATTTATGTGTCCTTGAAGGTTTATACAATGAATATATAAACGCCAGGGAAAAAGCAAAAATTGTGATGGAAAAGCGTAATGAAGGAGATATACCTGTAAAATACCTGTAAAAATGTCGATATTTAAATTGAAATCTTTACAAACGCCTAGCGATGTTACATTAGTGACATATGAAAACTCGAAAGTGAACCCAGAACTCCTAAAATTTCCATAAGGAGAATTAATAGGATATTAATGATCTGAGGAATTCATTGTAATTTGATCTTTCACAGATGAGTTTAATAGTAAAATATTATGGTTTTACCAATGCAAAGAAGATAAAGAATATTCCGCATTCTGGGCGTATTAATATGAAGTTCAGATTTGAAAATATTCTTTAATAAATTTCTGTAATTTCGAACTAACCAACGAGGCCTATACTTCTTTCAAAGATAAGCAATATGACAAATTCTACACCGTATTGAACTATGTTATCCCTGCCATATTCTGACGATGTGCCAAAAATCAACCGATTCCCTAATCATACATATGATATACTAAGCATAAAAAAAATGTTTAATGTATACTTCTTTATAACATGATGATGGTTGCACAATATTTGATTATAAAACATTTACCTGAATAGAAACTCAATTTACATTAGGAACCAATTAAATAAAATTGTTCGCCGCGTATAACCATTGCGCTCCAGGGTTATCAAGGTGCCTTGGGTTATTAGTAGTGGCAGGCTGAACTACTCGCCGAAGCTTGCAGCTTACACCTCCACCCTATCAACGCTATCTTCTTTAGCTACCCTCGTCCTAAAGGATGGTTGCCTTTTCTCGGGAGAGGCTTCCCCCTTAGATGCTTTCAGGGGTTATACTCCATGGCTTAGCTGCTCGGCTTGCCCTATCGGACAACCGATACACCAGAGGCCACGCTGCCCTGTTCCTCTCGTACTAGGGGCAACTTCCCCTCAAGCAACCACGCTTCCATCAGGCAGAGACCGACCTGTCTCACGACGGTCTAAACCCAGCTCACGTTCCCTTTTGATAGGCGAGCAGCCTCACCCTTGGCCCCTGCTGCAGGACCAGGATAGGAAGAGCCGACATCGAGGTACCAAACCGCGGGGTCGATGGGAGCTCTCGCCCGCGACGAGCCTGTTATCCCTAGGGTAACTTTTCTGACACCACCAGCCCCCAATAGTGGGGACATGATGGATCGCTAGGCCAGGCTTTCGCCCCTGAATCTCCTGCTTTTAAAGATCCAATCAGGCCGGCTTTTGGCCTTGCCCTCACCGGCGGAGTTCTAACCCGCCTGAGCCGACCTTTGGGCCCCCTCGATACCTTTTCAAGGGGGTGCCGCCCCAGCCGAACTGCCCACCTGCTGATGTCCCTTTCGCAAGGTAAGCAGTACAGCAATAGATGGCTGGTGTTACACTTTTGCCTCTACCATCCCCAGAGGGATGGCTTCGATGGCTCCCAGCTACGCTCTGCATCCATAACCGTACTACAACAACAGGCTGCAGTAAAGCTCCACAGGGTCTTCTCTCCCCGATGGAAGTTCATGGACTGTTCGTCCACGTTATGTGGCTTCACCGGGCTGTAGGCGGGGACAGCGGGGCCCTCGTTGGTCCATTCATGCACGTCGGAACTTACCCGACAAGGCATTTGGCTACCTTAAGAGAGTCAGAGTTACTCCCGGCGTTAAGCGGCCCTTAGCTCGGTTGAACCCAAGTTTTAGGTACCGCCACTGGCCAGGATTCAGAGACCATACACACCCTTTCGGGCTTGCGGTCACCTGTGTTTTTATTAAACAGTCGGGACCCCCTAGTCACTGCGACCTGCGGCTCCTACTCTTCGTAAGTGCTGCAGGCACCCTTTATACCGAAGGTACAGGGCTAATTTGCCGAGTTCCCTCGCCTACGGTATTCCCGATACACCTTAGTCTTCTTAACCAGGGCACCGGTGTCGGATCTGGGTACGAACATGATAATATCTCTCCATATCTGCGTTCAATGTCTCCAAGAATCAAGCAGACCCTGCTAACGCAAGGCTATTCCTTCTTCGAAAAGGTTCTCGCCATTACGGCACTCCCCTAATCTGAGTGAGTTAAGCAAAACGATGGTTCTGCCTGCCCTATCTTGAAGCAACAGAAATGGGTGTTAACGATAGTATCATGGTACTGGAATATTAACCAGTTTCCCATTCGGGCAGCTCTGTTGAGGCTGCTCTTAGGATCGACTAACTCCCGGCTGACGACGCATTGCCGGGAAACCCTTACCCTTACGGTGGCCAGGTTTCGCACCCGGCTATGCTGTTACTACCGCCAGTATCTGCAATGGAGAACGGTCCACTGGATCTCAAGACCCAGATTCGTCCCAAACTCCACGCCCACCTACTACGCTTCCCTTATGGGGAAGGTCTGGAGTATCGGCAGTTAACTTTAGCCCCGTCCATTTTCGGGGCTCCCAAGCTCGGCAGGTGAGCTGTTACGCACTCTTTGAAGGATGGCTGCTTCTGAGCCTACCTTCCTGCTGTCTTTGTTCAAAAACGCCCTTTTGCTTGACACTTAGTTAACATTTGGGGGCCTTAACTCCAGTCTGGGTTAATCCCCTCTCGGTTATGAGGCTTACCCCACATAAACCCGCCTCCAGGCTTCGTTGGAGCTAGCGCATTCGGAGTTCGAAGAGATAGTGAACCCTTTCGGATCCTTGCTATCCTATCGGTGCTCTACAGCGCCAGCGACCTCCACCCAGGCAGGACTGCGATCCAATTCGGTGGGAACTAGCAATCACCGAGCTAGATTGGTTTTTGACCCCTAATCCCAAGTCACACGAACGATTTGCACGTCAGAATCGCTTCAGGCCTCCACCGGACTTTCGTCCAGCTTCACCTTGCTCAGGATTAGATCGCTCGGATTCTAGCCTTACTGCCATGACTAAGGCCCTTTCAGACCCATCCCCTCACATATCACTATGCTGTGGAAATTTGGTTTCCCTTCGCCTTCGTGCCAACGCACTTAAGCTCGCCATGACAGTAATCTCACTGGCCCGTGTTTCTAGACGGATCGCACCACCTTAGTGCTTTGGAAGTCAGGTTGCAAAGTCCTCTGAAAGCATTTCAGTATCCTTGCGGACACTTAGTACTCTCGTTGCACTAAGCAATATCTGACGAAAGCTCCTTTCAGGCAGTGCACGTCTGTAACCACTTGGTTTCAGGCACTTTTCACCCCCCTTCCGGGGTACTTTTCATCTTTCCTTCACAGTACTAGTACGCTATCGGTCTTGAGAAATATTTAGCCTTGGAGGCTACTTTCCCCCACATTCACTAGCCACTGTCAAGGCCAGTTACTCTAGTTGGTAGCACTATCCCTAACACTTCCGCTTACGGGGGTATCACCCTCTACACCTGCACTTTTCAGAGCGATTCAGCTAATTGTCAAGGATTGTTGTAATTGAAAACAGCTACCAACATACACCACATCTCCCTTGCATTACTGCAAGTAATTCGGTTTGGGCTTTTCCCTTTTCGCTCGCCGCTACTTAGGGTATCTCTATTGATTTCTTTTCCTCACCCTACTCAGATGCTTCACTTCGGGTGGTTCGCCCTCCCCCACTTACGTAGGGGAGTGTCCTTGCGGACAGGATTCCTATTCGGGTATCGCTGGATCAACGGCTGCATGCTCCTACCCAGCGCTTATCGCAGCTTGCCACGCCCTTCATCACTCCTCAAGCCAAGCCATCCACCAAGTGGCGTCTTTGCACCAGTAACCCTGGAACTTACGCGGTTATACACGGCGATAATCATGAATAGTAGCCACTATCCACTTCGTCCTTCAGCCTACATTTTCATGTAGACTTGCATCTTACATATATGATCACATGTTCTTTACATGCCCGGCAGTACTAAACTAAGGAGGTGATCCGGCCGCAGGTTCCCCTACGGCCACCTTGTTACGACTTCTCCCTCCTTGCTGAGCTCGCGTTCGATGATACCAATGAGGCATCGCCTCGCGTAAACCCAACTCGGATGAAGCGACGGGCGGTGTGTGCAAGGAGCAGGGACGTATTCACCGCGCGATGGTGACACGCGATTACTAGGGATTCCATATTCATGAGGGCGAGTTGCAGCCCTCAGTCATAACTGAGATAGGTTTTGAGGATTACCTCTACCTTTCGGTGTCGGAGCCCATTGTGCCTATCATTGCAGCCCGCGTGTAGCCCAGGGGTTTCGGGGCATACTGACCTGCCGTAGCCCCCTCCTTCCTCCGTTTTAACAACGGCAGTCCTTCTAATTCGCCCTACTACTCCTAAGAGTAATAGTAGCAACTAGAAGTAGGGGTCTCGCTCGTTACCTGACTTAACAGGACACCTCACGGCACGAGCTGGCGACGGCCATGCACCTCCTCTCAGCTCGTCTGGTAAAGTCTTCGACCTGACCTTCACACTGCTGTCTCCCCCGGTAAGGTTCCCGGCGTTGACTCCAATTGAACCGCAGGCTTCACCCCTTGTGGTGCTCCCCCGCCAATTCCTTTAAGTTTCAGTCTTGCAACCGTACTCCCCAGGCGGCAGGCTTAACGGCTTCCCTGCGGCACTGGACTGGCTCGAAGCCAGTCCATCACCGAGCCTGCATCGTTTACAGCTGGGACTACCCGGGTATCTAATCCGGTTTGCTCCCCCAGCTTTCATCCCTCACCGTCGAGCACGTTCTGGCGAGACGCCTTCGCCACTGGTGGTCCTCCATGGATCAGTGGATTTTACCCCTACCCAAGGAATACCCCTCGCCTCTCCCGCCTCCTAGTCCTACAGTATCTCCCGCAGCCCAACTGTTGAGCAGGTGGATTTAACGGAAAACTTGTAGGACCGGCTACGGATGCTTTAGGCCCAATAATCATCCCGACCACTCGGGGTGCTGGTATTACCGCGGCGGCTGACACCAGGCTTGCCCACCCCTTATTCATCAGCCTATCTAGAGCTGATAAAAGATTCCTTTAGCAGAAAACACTCGGATTAACCTCGTCAGGCTTTCGCCTATTGCGAAGGTTTCGCGCCTGCTGCGTCCCATAGGACCTGGGCCCTTGTCTCAGTGCCCATCTCCGGGCTCCTCCTCTCAGAGCCCGTACCGGTTACAGGCTTGGTGGGCCATTACCCCGCCAACAACCTGATCGGCCGTAGTCCCATCCTAGGGCCGTATAGATTTAAGCCATTGCCCATTCCAGAAACAATGACCTATCGCGGTTTATCCACAGTTTCCCGTAGTTATCCACGTCCCTAGGGCAGGTTGACTACGTGTTACTGAGCCGTCCGCCACCCTTGCGGGTTGACTCGCATGGCTTAGTCTCAATCCGATAGCAGTCGGGTCCGGCAGGATCAACCGGATTCACAGTACAATTAAAGAGAGTACGGCCGGGCTTAGTGTGAATATGTGACCATCGTCAGATTCAATTCTCCATTGAATCTCCATATTGTTAGCGCAACTGGAGGTCTGGAACGCATCGAATGGATACCATACCCATTACTAATTACAGACGCCGCCAAACTGTTACGCTAAACTCATCTTCCCTCTCTCAGTGAATATAAACCTTCTGTAATAAGATCATCAATGAATTGTAAGCGCGAGAAGAAGTGCAGGTACGGTTATACACAAAATCAATACAGTTACAATCAACCAGAGAGCAGTGTGTTTTTGAACTTGACCTTTGTGTTCATATCCATCTTCGCTAAGATTCATAGTACACTTTATTAAAAAATGATATATATGAATTACTAAATCTTAAGGAACGTAGTAAAATTGTTCTATCAAAAATAAAAGCCTGCAGGGTTCTATTTTTGCTTAAGACAGTACACGACAAATATTTTCATATTAGATACACGAAAACAATATCTGATAACAGACACGTGATTGATGCGAATATCATGAAGATGAAGAGGAGTAGATAAAAAATAGTCTATTTTGCACTAGATGTAAACTTATGAAAAGATTTGCGTTCTATTGCACCGTCAGATCACTAATAAGCTCACGCTCTTCAACATGATAGAGTTCTGAATATTAAGGCATGATTGAACTGATATTTTTCTTGGTATCCATCAGTAGCTGTAGAAGGTAAAGAACGAATTAATCGAATGGGTTGAACAGGAGATTGTGTAAACTCATATTATGTATAAAAAATCATTTAACTAATGCTTCATCGTTTCATAAAAATGTACGAAACAAAGACTATGAAGTCAAGATCACTATATGATCGCTCTAAGAACAGATTTCCAGGAGGTATTAATCACAACATAAGATTCTTCGAGCCCTATCCATTCTTTACGCAAAAAGCACAGGGTAAGTATTTGCATGATGTAGACGGTAATCAGTACACTGATTACTGGATGGGGCACTGGAGCCTGATCCTTGGACACTCTTCACCAGTAGTTGTTGACGCGCTAAAGCAGAAAGTACCTGAAGGCACGATCTTTGGAACTGTTAATGAAATCAGCGTCCAATTCGCCGATGTTATCAACAAATTGATACCTCGAGCAGAACTGATGCGATTTACTAGCACCGGTTCTGAAGCTACTATGCACGCGGTAAGGCTTGCGAGAGCATTTACAGGTAAAAGGGTTATTGCCAAGATAGAAGGTGGTTGGCACGGATTCAATACTTCCCTATTAAAATCTGTCAATTTTCCATTTCATGAAGAAGAGGGCATGGGTTTGCTCGCAGAAGAACAAAAACATGTTGTTTCGCTCCCATTCAACAACCTGGAAGAATCAGTCAAAATTCTTGACAGTACTAAAGATGATCTTGCTTGTGTAATAATAGAACCATTGCTTGGCGGAGCTGGCTGTATTCCACCCGATAAAGATTATTTACAAGGCCTGCAGGAGTACGTAAGAAAACATAATGCTTTATTTATTTTAGATGAAATTGTGACGGGGTTTAGGCTTTCGCTAAGGGGAGCGCAGCATTTATTTTCACTTGATCCAGATCTCTTTACTCTAGGCAAGATAGTCGGTGGAGGAATGCCAATAGGAGTTTTATGCGGTAAGGAGGAAGTGATGGAATTTTCCAATCCTATTGGGAAGACAAAGGCTGGGAGATGCAGTATTGGAGGAGGGACATTTTCTGCCAACCCTCTAAGTATAACGGCTGGACTTGCAACATTGGTTCACCTTATAGAAAATGAAAAAGTAATTTATGAAAGGATAGATGAAGAAGGAGAATATGCTAGGAAGAACATTGATAAAGTCATGAACGAAAACGGTGTGAGAGTAAAAACCACGGGCATGGGCTCACTATTTCTTACACACTTCTTAACTGATGAAATAGATGAAATCAAAGATTCTATTTCTGCATCCAGATGTGATATTAAACTACAGAAAGCATATCATTTAGCACTTATTGCAAAATATGGCATTTTCTTCCTACCACATAAATTGGGAGCGATCTCAGTAGAGCATAACAACGAAGACATTAAACACTTGATAAATGCTTCTGAAGAACTCGCGAGAGAAATAAGAGGAGGGGGTTAAACATCCATAAACAATATCGGGATGTCACTGAAAGAGAATTATCTTAGGTTTAATCTTAATCAAGTTTACTTATGTGTGGTTAATTTGTTCCCTGATTCCAACACCAAGGAAAAATCAGAGGTATTGAATTATCGCAAGAATCTGCAAAGTCAAGAAAATGTACATCTGGACTTGAATTAGACATTATACTAAAGGAAAAGATCTATACATTTTGAAAAAATTAACAGTGATAAAGCTTATTAATTTTCTTTTGATTCAATGTAAAATTTTCATTAGTATTACGAAAGATGTAAATCTTTGTTAATACTGAGTTACAATTATGGGTTTAGATATAAAGCCACTTTTGGAACCTGTTCATATAAAACTTGAAGAGTTAGCGAACAAGGTTATAGCCATAGATGCCTACAACGCGATCTATCAATTCCTTGCAATAATTAGGGGATATCAAGGCGAGCATCTTACAGACGGTTCAGGTAAGGTTACAAGTCATTTGAGTGGATTGTTCTATCGTAATGTTAACCTTTTATCAATGGGTATGGTTCCACTTTATGTTTTCGATGGTAAACCGCCGTCACTTAAGTATGCTGAAATAGAAAGAAGAAGGCAGGTAAAACGCGAAGCTACCGTAAAGTACGTGAAAGCCTTGCAACTGGGAAAGCTGGAAGAGGCCAGGAAGTATGCTCAATTTACTTCCGTTATACAGGATTACATGATCGATGATGCGAAAAGGTTACTAGATTCATTAGGGATATTATTTATAGACGCTCCTTCTGAGGGGGAAGCTACAGCAGCTAATTTGACAATCAATGGAAAAGCGTATGCGGCTGCCAGTCAAGATTTTGATTCATTATTATTCGGGGCAAAGCACTTGATCAGAAACTTGACAATAAGTGGAAGAAGGAAACTTCCGAATAAACAAATATTCATAAATGTTGAACCAGAAGTTATGACTCTTGAAAAGATCCTTCAAACCCTTGAAATAAGTAGGGAACAATTTGTAGATATAGGCATTCTTATTGGCACAGATTTCAATCCAGATGGCTTCAGAGGCATAGGATCCAAAAAAGCGCTTAAGATGATTAGGGAGTGTGGTAGGCTGGAAGATATACCTGATATGAAGGAAAAGTTGAACGAAATTGAATATGAAAATATACGTAAAATATTTCTTCAACCAACAGTTGTGAGTATAGAGAATCTCGATTTTAAAGAACCAGATAGTAAGGAGATAATACAGTTCCTATGTAGAGAAAGAAACTTTTCCGAAGAGAGAATCAGCTCTGCATTGCAGAAATTGAAGAAAGCTAGTACTACGCGTAATCAGACGCTAGAACAGTGGTTCAGCTAAATGCCCAAGTCTTGCCTTTTCATTTCAGTCTTCTTTTCAGCTGGTAACCGTTCCAACAAATAATCCTGTAGATTTACAAAGCGTATTCCTCTTGCCAAGTCCGGATGCACACTTTCTATCGCATAATACATCTTCTGTGCAACCTTCCTATAATCGGGATGTCCTTGAGGAACAGTACGCAACTCTATCAAGTGACATGCTTCCCTCAAATTCATCTTCATGAAGTAAGGATAACGATAGGCAAAGTTCACTAGATATTGTGCTTGATAGGGAAATTTTCCGGTCATCTGCTCGTATACTTCATTTGTTTTATACATACAATCGTCAAATTCCTTTTTTATTCCGAGGTCAATAACTTCGGTGGGTACGCAGTAGGAATGTTTGGTTGTTAATAATTGCCTCGCTAGCGTAAGGATTCTGTGTCTATGAAAATCCCTGAACATTCCAAAATTTGTAAACAAATCAAACGTATAATCGATTACTTCAAAGGCTCTACCCGGTCTGTGTCTCCTGTTCATTCTATGAGAAGTGTAGACATCAATTATCTTTTTTCTCTCTTCTTCTGACATAGACTTTGTAATTTCCTTTATCTGTGCAAGGGAGTGACCTTTCGCCTGTTCATAGAGAATTGCTGCTACTGTTTTTATTTCTGCCTTTTCATTATCTTCATACTCTATCAAAGAGACAGGTTCTACAGGATGTAAAGGTATGCTACCTAAGTATTTCTTAACTAATAATCTTATTGCACCTTCCGTTTTGCTAAAGTATTCTTGTAATGCTCTTCCGTAATTATCCGTAGCTCTCTTAATAAAAGGAGGTATAACTAGATTAAGTTCTTCATGCAACAACTTAGCAATATTCCTCTCCTCTTCTAGTTCTGATCTATAAAGAATTGATAATAGATATTCAAACGCCCTACCATTTCCAGTTATACCCACATTAGTAAGTGTAGATGCAGGTAAGAGTGATCGAAGGATATCGAGCCCTTTTGCTTTAGTAGTAGCTGTATAGATTCGTTTTGCAGAATCAATATCATTCTGGCTTTTGAGATTACCAAAGGGAACTTCCCTTTTGGATCCGCTATCCCTGAACGCCATAGAACCTATAGGTTCTTTCTCTTGAACGTACTTTATCATATCATCTAGATATTTATGGTAGGTGTTGAAATCGAGCTCACATGCTTCAATGTATTTGTCAGCAAATTGTGAATTCGTTATGACAGAATCACGGTAATATTGGTACCTACCATTCAGTTTCTGGTCGAAGGTAACATACCTTGATGATTTTTCTAAAAATGATAGTCCGATTCTTCTATCTTCAATCTTCTGTGTAGCAATGTTAGAGATACTTTCCATTGCGATCTGTGCTTCACCGAGTTCAGCAACGGAGTCATCCCCATATTCCAGCAACACCCTGTTGTAGAATTCTTCACCACGGTCGGGGTTTTTTAGAAACTCGTCTAGGAATATTCGACGCATGCCTTTGTTGGATCTGCTATATCTTGACATGAGAGCACCACGATCAACCTGTCTGGACGTCAAAATTGCGAAAATGGGCTTATCAACATTGGAAAAGTGTTTCTTGAGAATTAGTTTCTCTTCCTCGCTATATTCTTCGGTAATAAAATCCATCTAGAGACAAATAACATACTAGTAATTTAAGAATTCTGTGAATTACCAGCCCCTGTGTTCGAATATATACAAAAAATTTATTATGAATTACTATAAAACAATTTTCTATGTCTACCGCTGATTCTAAACCTGTAAAACTTTACGAGAAAAGTATGAGACTAAGAATTACAAAAGGATCTGGTGATGGTAGAAAATTAATGGAATTCAGAAAAAATGCACTAAAAGATCCAGAAAAGTTTTGGGAACAACAGGCCAATTACTTAACATGGGACAAATCATGGAACAATGTTCTTGAGTGGAATCCTCCATTTGCGAAGTGGTTCGTAGGCGGCTTAATCAACGCATCATACAATATCTTGGATAAACATATGCAAACTGACGTGAAGAATAAAATTGCTATACTATGGGAAGGCGAGAATGGGGAGAGAAGGAAATTGACATATTATAATCTGTATAAACTGGTAAACAGACTTGCAAATGGTTTGAAAAAGTTAGGTATAGGAAAGGGTGATAGGGTTACCTTTTACTTACCTATGATCCCTGAACTTCCGATTGCTATGCTTGCATGTGCAAGACTGGGTGTAACACATTCAGTAATATTCTCAGGATTCAGCGCAAAAGCTATAGCAGATAGGGTTAATGATTCACAATCTAAAGTTGTGATAACTGCAGATGCAGGTTACAGGAGGGGCAAGTCAATTAAACTGAAAGAAGTTGTTGATGATGCTGTAAGATCATGCAGCAGCGTGAAGAACGTTATTACATTCAACAGGATGAATATCGATGTTGTTATGAATCCAATTGATAAAAAATGGAATGATATTATTAATGATGCCGATGATTACTGCGAACCAGAAAAGCTCGAAAGCACACATCCATTATTCATATTATACACTTCAGGAACAACAGGTAAACCAAAGGGTATTATGCATGGGACTGGTGGGTATCTGACTTTTGTCCATGCCACTACAAAATGGATCTTCGACATTAAGCCTATTGATGTATATTGGTGCACCGCTGATATAGGATGGATTACTGGGCATACATACATTGTGTATGGGCCTATGTTACATGGAGCAACTTCAGTCATGTATGAGGGTGCTCCAGATTTTCCAAAACCAGATAGGTGGTGGAATATCATTGAAAGTTACAAAGTCAGTATTTTATACACAACACCTACTGCTCTAAGGATGTTCATGCGTCTTGGAGATCAATATCCAAAAGCATATGACTTGAGTTCGTTACGCTTACTCGGTACGGTTGGCGAGTCTATAAATCCAGAAGTATGGCATTGGTACTACAAAACCATTGGGAATGAAAATTGTCCAGTCGTAGATACTTGGTGGCAGACAGAAACTGGAGCAGCATTGATTAGTGGTGTTCCTGGGATAGAATTAGTTCCAATGAAGCCTGGGTCCGGAACCTTTCCAATACCTGGGATAGACGCTTGTGTTGTTGACGAAAATGGTGAGGAAGTTTCTCCAAACACGAAGGGCTATCTAGCAATAAGAAAACCTTGGCCTGGCATGTTGCTTACATTGTGGAAGGATGATGAAAAATACAAACAGGTCTATTGGTCAAGGTTTCACAACTTGTACTACCCTGGTGATTATGCTCTAATAGATGATGATGGATATCTGTGGTTGTTGGGTCGTGCAGATGATGTTCTAAAGGTTGCGGGACACAGACTCGGAACTATGGAGCTCGAAAGCGTATTAGTCGCACACAAGGCAGTTGCAGAGGCCGCTGTTGGAGGTAAACCACATAATATAAAAGGAGAAAGTGTAGTAGTATTTTTGGTTCTACGAACAGGCTACACTGCGAATAAAAAATTGAAGGAAGAACTTATCGAGCACATTAGAAATGAGGTAGGACCAATTGCTACACCAGAAGAGATCTATTTTGTAAATAAATTACCGAAAACCAGAAGCGGGAAGATAATGCGAAGATTGATTAAAGCTGTAGTGAGCGAGTCAGTGATTGGTGATATAACAACTCTTGAGGATGGCTCAGCTATAGAGGAAGTAAAGAAAGCTTATGAAGATCTGAAGAAATCAGTCCTTAGATGATTCATGTTGTGGCATCCATCCATTACTCTCCTATTTGTTACAATACCAGAATCAAGTGGTGACACAGGCTTAGATCATGCATAAGGATTATGGATGCTAGTGACATTCCCACACAACAATAATAGAAGTTTCTTTAAATTTGACTGCAACTTTGATCAGATCTATCTGATGATAATATTATTTTGATATCTCCACTTTATCTGAATTTTCAAATATACTAAATTTATCCAATATAGAATTTTCATGATAATGGCTCTGTAGAAGACATGAATTTTAACCTATTGTATACTAAATTACATCATTAGACAATGTGTTCCGTGCCATTCATGCCCATGCTTGGGAATCTAGATACTGCAAACTTTCAAAAGCAATACTTAATGTCTTGATAAGGGCTAGAGTATCGCTCTACATGCACAGGAAGATAAACCATATGCATACTGTATGGCAACACCTTATCCTTCTAATGCTAAGACAGTATCAAGGGAAGAGCTACAGAAAGTTTGTGGAATGGCTTCATGAAGGATTCTATCTTAGAGTATATCCACACTTAGAATGTATCTACAGTTAGTCCCACATTATACAACTCTTCAGAAGTAACAGAACCATGGCCGAAGAGTTCTATAGGCAAGTCAATTAATTTGTGCAAAATGATCCCAGTATAAAAACATATTTTATGAATAGACAAGCCCTAAAAATCTCTGCCGTAGTGAAGCTTGTACACGCTACAATTCCTAATGTTGAGATTTTGGGGGTTCTTGAAATAAAAGATCTAGATATACGGGCGGATGGCAGTACTCACGTTGGCAGTTTGAGAGAGATTGTGCAGGTACGATTACTAAAGGCTGAAAACCAGGGAAAGAAAGATCGTAGACTTTATTTCACCGTAGCTTGAGGTTAGGAAAAAAAATCGTATTGTTGAAATCTTCCGATAAAGTTTCTTTATCCGATGATTTTTTTTCCAAAAACTCATCATTTCATAAAGTTTCAAAATTCAGCAATAAATCGAAACTAGCTATTCTAAATTAATTTTTCTGGAGCACATATTCAAGATCTGAGGAGAACATGGGGACCATACTCGCAATAGTCATTTCGTCAATTCTAACAAGTCAAAATTCTGCTTTCCTCATCTTAGAACCGCACCTTGGACAAATTCCTCCCCTGAACCGATGATCACAAACAATACACCTATATGTTAAACCACTAGCAGCCCCCCCCAAACTCGTTCTAAATGCTCTTTTTCTTACCATTATGTTCATGAGAATGAATATCCCAAATGAAAGTGCCAAGCCTATTATCAGACCAAAGAAACGAATTAAAAAGAAGCTTAACGCAGCAGTAACAGCCATCCACATTATCATTCTTAGATAGTAATTATTCATTTAACATGAATATGGTACTAATAACGTTATAAAAACATTTGAAGATCAAGACTCTGTAGAAACCATAGATTGTAGCTTATTGAATATAGAATTACATCGTAAGATCAATCGTTGGATACCTATCATGCCCATGCTTGGGAATCTAGATACTGCAAACTTTCAAAAGCAATACTTAATGTCTTGATAAGGGCTAGAGTATCGCTCTACATGCACAGGAAGATAAACCATATGCATACTGTATGGCAACACCTTATCCTTCTAATGCTAAGACAGTATCAAGGGAAGAGCTACAGAAAGTTTGTGGAATGGCTTCATGAAGGATTCTATCTTAGAGTATATCCACACTTAGAATGTATCTACCAACTGATCCCAAAACTGATCATTTAGTGAATAATTGACGATCATTTGGATCTATTTGCAATGCTGCCCGTAGCAGATCATGAAATTTCAGGAGATAACAGGTGAACAATGGAAGATGATATCACCGCATCTCCCCAAGCCAGCCAGAACCGGAAGGCCAAGGGCAGACGACAGAAAGACAGTCAACGGAATCCTGTTTGTCGGGATAACAGGATGCAGGTGGACTGGGATGTCACAAAGGTACGGCTCCAAATCAACTGCGCACCGCAGACTGCAGAACTGGCAGCGACGTGGAATATGGAAGAATATCCTCTCCGCTGCAGTCAAATCAGCCCACAGATCAGGCAAGATGCAGCTGCAAAAAACGGTCGATTCGTCATCAGTTCCGGCCAAAAAAGGGGAAGCGTCATAGGATACAACGGATTCAACAGGATTTCAGGCACAAAAATACACGTTGCGGTGGAACAAAACGGACTGCCAGTCTCAGTAGTGATGGGTCCTGCAAATCAGCATGACTCTGCAAGATTTGTAGACGTGATGGATGGCATCTCACAATATCTGGATGAGAGATCTATCAGAAAAATTGCGCGGTGCCAAGCAGACAAGGGCTATGATGCAGAATTCATCAGGAAATACCTCACCAAAAGAAAAATCTCTGACTGCATGCCTTACAGAAAAAACAGTAAGACACAACAACAAAATGATAATACAGAACAATACCTATACGGCAAGACGCGCTATGTTGTGGAGAGATTCTTTGCCTGGTTGAAGAATGGGTTCCACAGAACCAGGATCAGATATGAGAAGAATGCACAAAACTATCTGGCATTTGTTATCATTTCGTCGATTATGATGTATTGGAGAGTATTGGGATGACTTCACTATCTTACGAGTAAGACAGGACAGCGGGCATGATCAATTACTCCTCGCACAACACTCCCAACCAGTAATCTTTTGAATCCAGTGAGTCCCCTGGTACCAATGACGATGATATCGATCTTATTATCTTCAGCGTAGGACAGTATCGAACCTATAACCGAAACTCTACGGAATAGGATATCATATTTTATATTGACATTTTGTTTCCTAGCGGATTCTTCAATCTTCGTAAACCAATTTTTCATTACTCGCTTAATATCTTTTTCAGGAGCTTTATCTGCTCCAGTAGTTGGATAAGTTATAAGCGAATAGTAAGGGTGCATCTCCACAACATGAATCAAAAAAATAGTAGCATTATGTGGTTTGGCTAAATCTATAGCGTAATTTGCAGCACCGATGGAGAAATTCGAGGCATCTATTGGTACTAATATCTTCTTTATCATCAACTCATCTCAAAACCCTACAATACATCAAAAATGATGCAGGATTAACAAATGCCAGGTAGTTTTCTGCCGTTCTTTCATACCTGGTTCTTGTTCTGTGAAATCCATTCTTGAGCCATGCAAGGAATCTCTCAACTACAAATCTTGTCTTGCTGTAATGTTTGCAATCATTATTTTGCAAGATGAACTTGGGATTTATTTTGTATGGGATGCAACATGCAATATTTCTATCCCACAAATACATTCTGATGTATTTTGCATCATTTTGTCTGCATAAACTGATTCTATCTGTTGTATTGAATCATCATCAAGATAGTCTGAAATTGATCCTGTAACATCCATGCATTTTGTACTGTCATGTTCATTTGCTGGACTCAACAGTATGGATATTGGAAATCCGTTACTCTCTACTGCGGCATGTATTTTTGTACCTGTTATTCTCTTGAATCCATTATATCCAGTTACATTGCCCCTTTTTTATCAGGAATGGATGAAGAGTCAACTGATATTTTTTGCAGATTAATTTTGCCAGATTTATGTGCTGAGTGAATAGTACGTGATAGAATCTTTTTCCAGATTCCTTTTTGTTGCCATTTGTTTAACCTTCTGTTTGCAGTAGAATCATCACCATATCTTTTTGGCATATCGTCCCATCGGCATCCAGTAGTTAGAACATGGATTATTCCGTTAATGATTTTTCTATCATCATCTCTAGGCCTGCCAGTTTTTGCATGTGGTGGTATGTGTGATTCCATCATACTCCACTGTTTGTCTGATAATTCTTGGAATTTCATAAAATAATTTTAGATGTCGCTATTCATGGATCTAAATGGTCGCTAAAAATTGTCTAAATGGTTAGTTTTGAGATGAGTTGATAACTTTATTGTACTAACATTCTTACCATACTTACTATTGATGTTATAGAATTTGGCATAATAAGGTAAGTGTAATTTTGATATCAGAGGAAAAGATATGTCGGCGGATAAATATGTTAAATCTAAATTTTACATCATTGGATGCAATATAGATTTGATCCTTATTTCAGAAAATTCAGGAGTATAATACATTATTGTTCTAATCAATAATCAAGTATCTACGGAATTTATATCCAACATGATTATTGCTTGCCACCTGTATAAATAAAATAGGGGTTATTTCGTCATTATTCCACCATCGACAACAAGAACCGAACCAGTAACCCAGCTAGATGTTTCTGAAGTGAGGTAAAGTATAGCTTGCGCAACATCTTCTGGCTCTCCTATTCTTCCTAAAGGCTGCATTGAATTGAGTACCTGCCTTGCTTTGTCATCATCTAAGTATGGTTGGAGGAAGGGACCTTTAACCGTACCAGGACACACACAATTAGCCCTCACATTATACCGCCCATATTCCAATGCTATACTTTTTGTGAACATTATAACTCCGGCTTTGGAGGCGTTGTATACCGCCAAAGGAACCTTCTCTACACCCTTTATGCCCGCTACCGAAGCAATGTTAACAATAACTCCATTCTTTTGTTCAAGCATTGTTGGAAGCACTGCTCTCGTCATCCTAAAAGTGCCTATCATGTTGGTATCAACCAGTTCGTGGATTACCTTGTCTGACATTGTATGAAAGGGGACGGGATCATTAATCACGCCCGCGTTATTTATCAGAACATCTATTCTGCCGAAGTGGCGAATGGTCTGTTCAACAATATTCTGTACCTCATTTTCATCCGATATATCACCTTGTACGGCTGCAACCTTTTTGCCTTTTTTTTTCAATTCTGAAACTATTCTGTTTAGATTTTTTAAATTCCTGGCTACAAGGGCGACACTAGCTCCTTCTTTGGCAAAAAGCTTTGCCGTGGCCTCACCTATACCACCGCTCGCCCCTGTAACTATAGCAATTTTATGTCTTAACGACATGTAGGAAATTCAAACTCTTCATAATAAAACAGTTTCCTTCTCATATGTCTATTTTCGTTATTGTAAATCTGTTGAATATTTACCAAGAATTTTATTTAGCATAAGATACAATGATTCTGTGGGCAGATTATTTGGAACCAATGGCATACGCGGAATATTTGGAATGGATTTAACACTTGATCTGGCACTCAGATTTTCCTATGCACTTGCTACATTTTTTCATGATAAACCCATCCTTGTAGGTTATGATGGTAGGCATTCAAGTACTATAATATCCAAAATTGTAAGAGCAGGTATGAATGCTTTGGGTGTCGATGTTGCGAACGCTGGCCTTATACCTACTCCGTGTCTGCAATTTTGTGTAAAAACTCTTGGTTACAAAGGAGGCGCAATGATCACAGCATCGCACAATCCTCCTGAATACAACGGGATCAAGGTCATGGCTTGTGATGGTGTAGAATTGCCAAGGGAAGATGAGCTCAAGGTAGAAGATATCTACTTCAACAATAATTTCATTAATTTGGATCACATCGGTAGTGACATTGATGAACAAAGAGCCGTTCACTCTTACCTTGCTGGAATAAAATCAAAGTTAGATGTTGATTTGATAAGGTCAAGAAAACTGACTGTTGTATTGGATATTGGAAACGGTGCACAAGCAGTTACTGCACCTAAACTTATGGAAGATTTAGGATGCAAAGTTATTACCATAAATTCTACAATAGATGGCTTGTTTCCAGCCAGGGGTTCCGAACCAACTCCAGATAATCTAAGTCAGCTCTCAAAAACTATTCAACAAAATTCTGCTGATCTAGGTGTTGCATTTGATGGTGATGGCGATAGAAGTGTCTTTTGCGATGAAAAAGGAAATGTGTTTGGTGGAAACAAATCTGGTGCCATACTCACGGAATATCTTTTATCCAAGAATTTGAATGAGAAGGTTGTAACCCCAATAAATTCTTCATCTCTTATAGATATTATGGCAAGCAGGTATAATTCTACAGTAATTAGAACCAAGGTTGGAAGTGTCGAAGTGTCAAGGGAAATGTTGAATAAAGATGCATTAATTGGATTTGAAGAGAATGGCGGCTTTATGTATGGTAAACATTTACCCGTTAGGGATGGGGCGATGACAACCTCATTAATGATAGAATTACTTGCAAGCAAGGCAAAGCGGTTATCTAAAATAATTGATGATTTACAAAAATTTCATCAGTATAAAACAAAGTTCAAGTGCACAAGAGAGCAATCGGTTAAAGTTGTTGAATACTTTATCACGAACGCAAGGGGTAAAGTGGAGACTGTAGACGGGGTCAAGATTTGGATCGATGAATCTTCATGGATGATGGTGAGGCAAAGCGGTACCGAACCAGTAATGAGATTCTATGCTGAATCCGGTGATCGTAAATTACTAGGTGAAATTGTTGAAAACTACAATGCTGAAATACGGAAGATTATGGATAATTCCTGAACTCCAGCTTACGGAAGAATTCTTGAAAAGCGCACATGAGGATGATCATATTTTTTCATATGTTGATCGGGATCAAACGGAATAATATGGACAAAAGAAAGAATCCTGGGGTTGATAACACTTTTAAAACGTCTATTACTTTAAGTCTATGCGATAAAATATGATCCCAAATTCATTGCGGGTGATAGAGAATGAGTAAGCCTTATTACGTAAAATTTGAGACTCCAAAGGAGCTGGTAAACGCGATTTATGAAGCGGTTAGGGTAGCAAAGCAAAGTGGAAAGGTAAGGAGGGGGACAAACGAGACTACAAAGGCCATTGAGCGAGGCACAAGCAAGCTTGTGGTTATCGCTGAAGATGTAGAACCACCTGAAGTGGTAGCTCATTTACCAATACTATGCGAAGAACGCAATTCTGCTTACGCCTATGTTCCAAGTAAATTACAACTTGGCCAAGCAATGGGCATAGATGTGAATTCTGCTGCTGCCTGCATAATAGACGCAGGAGAGGGTCAGAACGTTCTTGAACAGATAATAAATGCGGTTGCAAGGTACAGGGCCAAGGTGTAGTCTACGATGAGCAAGACTGTAGAGAAGGTAGTAGCTGCTGAAGTAATTCAGATTGTTGGTAGAACTGGAATTGCTGGCGAAGTTATACAGGTTAGGGTTAGAGTATTGGATGGTAAAGACAAGGGAAGGATTTTGACGCGTAATGTAAAAGGCTCGGTTAGAATGAACGATGTGTTGATGCTAAGAGAAACAGAGCGAGAAGCAAGGAAGATCAAGTGATGATCTTTGAGCATAACAACTAAGAACTGCAGTTTTTGTGACCGTCAACGAAGGGTCGGAACGGGGACCATGCTTGTTAAAAACGATGGTAGCATGCTTTACTTTTGCTCCAATAAATGTAGGAAGAACACGTTGAAGCTTAAAAGAGATCCAAGGAAGTTCAAATGGAGCAAAAAATATGTAAAGGGTGGAATTAAAACGCGAAAGAGATAATAGAACAACCGCCTTTTTTGAACCCTAATCCATCAAGAGTTTTGAATCGTTTAATGTTCGAAGATCTAACAAAGATCATTTTTAATGGAGAATTTAAGATATTACATATAATAATGAGGATTGAAATTTGAGTTTACAATATACAACATTCCTTCACGAACTCTTTTAATTAATTACATAAGGTCAATAGTGAAGTCTTAGATACATTATAGAAGTGAAAGAATCACCCTCGGATAATTAGCTATGATATCAAAGATGAATGACGCAAAAGGTCATACCTGGATCAGATTCTCATGAAAGCTTCATAAAAGAGGTTTGGTTATCGTTGGTTGAAGTGGGTTTCAGGTGTATCTTAGGCAACCTGTTGTGACTATTTTAGGTCATGTTGATTCTGGCAAGACTTCTCTACTGGACAAGATACGTGGTACAGCCGTCCATGCAAGGGAGGCTGGAGGTATCACCCAGCACATAGGTGCGAGCTTCTTTCCCATTGAAACCATAAAACAAGTTTGCGGTGTAATCTTTGACCAATTAAACATAGACATCAAGATTCCCGGATTACTTGTTATTGATACACCTGGACATGAAGTGTTTGCAAACCTTCGAATTCGTGGCGGGTCAGCTGCTGACATCGCTATTTTGGCAGTTGATGTTATGAAGGGCTTGGAGGCACAAACACATGAGAGTATTGAAATTTTGAAGAACAGAAAGGTGCCATTCATAGTTGCTTTGACCAAAGTTGATATGATACTTGGCTGGCGGAAGGGTGACTCGATGTCTGTGACACAATCTATAAAAAAACAACAATCCACCGTTGTGGATGATTTGGATCTGCGATTGTACACCGTGGTAGGTGCGTTATCGAGACTCGGCTTCAACTCCGAAGCATTCTACCGTGTTAAGGACTTTACGAAGGAGATAGTTCTAGTCCCAGTCAGCTCAAAGACTGGAGAAGGTATACCAGAACTGCTTGCAATGCTATTAGGCCTTACACAGAGATTCATGCAAACCAAACTGGAGGTAAAGGGGGACTCTGCACGTGGCATAGTGTTGGAAGTAAAGGAAGAGGTCGGCCTTGGGCCTACAGCGAATATTATACTATTGGATGGTAAGCTCAAGCAAGGAAATACCATTGTGGTAGCAAAACGTGATGACATTATAGCTACCAAGGCAAAGGTGTTACTTCTTCCAAAACCTCTAGATGAGATGAGGGACCCGCGGGACAAATTTGTGAAGGTAGAGGAAGTTTCAGCAGCAGCAGGTGTGAAGATTGCATCAGGAGATCTTGATGGGGTGCTGGCAGGCAGTCCTTTGTATATCGCACATAATGAAAGTGACATTGAAGATAAGAAGAGCATGATAGAGTCTGAGATCAAAAGCATAGTTATCAAGACAGACAAAACTGGTATTGTAGTAAAATGTGACACTCTTGGCTCCCTTGAGGCAATAACGCAAATGCTAAAGAAAGAAGGTGTACCGATAAGAATTGCGGACCTTAGCTCGGTAACAAGGAGAGATGTTGTAGAAGCAAGTGCGGTTAAAGAAAAGGATCGCTACCTTGGGGTGATCCTGGCTTTTAACGTTAGAGTTTTTGAAGATGCAGAAACGGAAGCAACACATCGATCGGTGAAGGTATTCAGCGAAAAGGTAATCTATAATTTGGTTAATGCTTATACAGATTGGGTATCTTTTGAAAAGGAAAGAGAGGATGTTACGCTGTTCAATGAACTGGTAACGCCGTGTAAGTTTGTATTTCTTAAAGGCTTCGTTTTCAGGAAGAACAATCCAGCAATTTTTGGAGTGGAGATAAAATCTGGTAGACTGAAACAAAAGAGTATCATAATGAACAAAAATGGTAAGGAGATTGGTACAGTGCATCAAATACAAGACAAGGGGAAGAATGTTAATGAAGCAAAAACAGACATGCAGGTAGCTGTTTCTATGAATGAACCCGTTGTTGGCAGGCAGATCAACGAGGGGGACGTACTATATTCAGTTCTTCCGAATGAGCATGTCAAGCTGCTTGTGAACAAACTCAAGTACAGATTAAATGAGAGTGAAATACAAACACTGGAACAAATAATTGAAATGAAACGAAAAGTAAATCCATTATATGGATATTAATAATTAGGCGTGTTTCTTTATCAAGTTTTCTAGGCCAGGCTCTCCTACCGCACCAACAGCCCTATCCAATGCCCTACCATTTTGGAATAATATGAAGGTAGGAATGGCATAAACATCATAACGTGAAGCAACACTCTGATTATTATCAACATTCAGCCTAGCAAATGTTACTTTATCTGCATACCTCTTTGAGAGCTTGTCAAATATGGGAAGCATGAACTGACACGGACCGCACCAAGTTGCCCAAAAGTCTACAAGTAATGGTTTATCACCAGCTATAAGAATATCAAAGTTCTTCTCATTCAATTCTTCCAGTGTTTCTGTAGATTTTTTCATCTGCTCCATTTTTTTCTTCATAATCCCCTCCACCTCCGGATCATTCATGATCAATATTAGAATCGAATTGGGTATTAAAGATTTTCAGAGATCCAGCAAGAATCTTAACTTTACCATCCCATTATGTTCTATCTCCATCAAATGATACGTAACACCCTTAATTTCCACTTTGTATTTATGTTTCTCAAGGTCCAATGGCTCGCCTGTCGCAACGGCTTTCAGCTCATAGGTGTTATTAAGTTCTGAAATGGAGACCTTAAAATGGGATAGTGCGAGATTGTCAACAAGCAATTTTAGCATTACTAAATCTAACCAGTTGTAAAGGAGACTCTCCAAGTCATGTCCGTTTATACTCAGACTTTCTTCATTTACTGCATCAACATTACCTACAATTATCATTGTATCGACCAATGCCTTTGCTGCAAATTCAAATGCTTCTTCTATTGTACTTCCATAGGCTTCTATGTATGCGTCCGTCATATGATCCAGGAAACGGTATCCCATAAAATTTCATAGTATCCTGGTTATATTAAATTCATCCCCACAAACTAGACTTGGTTATTATCTGGAAATACGATGTTAAAGGGAACGTAATGGCACAAACCATTAAGAGCCTATCCTAAAATTCTAGCTGATAGTTAATGATTGGTAGAAATGATATCATTTAGAATGTAAGAATATTAGTTCATACTGTCAGGTTTAGTTTTCTTACTATTGATTTTATTAGTATTGTAGATAATAGATACTAGAAACAGTTGCATTAACGTGTTTATGACACTACCAATATATCGCTCTATACACTATTAGGCAGTTAGCAAATTCTACTAGCGCCTGATAATTTTCCTCTCTCTTCTCGAACCTTACCAATAACTTTCTGAACCTGTTATGCCAAGATGCGGTTCTTTCTACAACCCATCTCTTTGCTTTACACAAATTCTTTTTCAACACTTCACCCTTATGACGAATGTGATCCACATATCCCCTTCCTAACTCCATACTCTATCTCAGGGAAATCGTATCCTATTCATGCATATGTTCTGTTTAACTTTGGGCCTATCAACAACAATGCTATCTATTGTAGGAAAGGCTGATTTCATATCGTGCTTGTTTGCTCCAGTAATTACAGATGAGAGAGGAATACCTCTTCTATCAACCAGCATGTGACGTTTGGTACCTAGCTTGCCTCTATCCGTTGGGTTTGCTCCGGCCGTTTTCCCCCTAATGGGGCCTTCAGTAACGCTATCCATGGATTGCCAGTCCCATCCTATACCCTTCAATTCATCATATATTTCCAGCAGCCTCTTCCATACCTTCTCGAATACTCCTATCCCAATCCATTCCTGAAATCTTGCATGGCAAGTTGAGCCAGAACCAAATTCTTTAGATACCTTCTTCCACTGGCATCCAGTTCTTAATACGTACAGTATTCCATTCAACACTTTTCTAAATGGCACAGCTGGCCTTCCAACTGTTCTTGCTGGTTTCTCTGGTGGCAACACTAGTTTGAACTCTTCCCATAGATTGTCTGGTATATGCCATATGGTCGGCATGCTCTTTTTCTTTGATTTTCTCACAAATTTAGCTAGAGAGGACAGATCTAGATCTGTTTCGGTATAAACAATTAGGCTATGATGTTAATTTTCGGATAAGCTCTTAGATATAATATGCAGTTCTACAATTTCTAATATCGTAATAATCCAAGTATCACAAAATTGAAGTTAGAAGAGCATGATTTCTATTAATTGTAGAATAGTTAAACATATCAAAAGCACAAGAATCAGATGGTGGTATTTTAATGTCCCAATCTTTTTGTCTCTCTGGACCGCATACCACTATCTAAGGATAAGTAGAACAAATACCATAAACTTTTAGATAAAAATAGGAAAATGAAAGAGAAGAGAAAAGGATGATGTAAATGTTCGCAATTAATCCCCCTATTATTTTGCAGTGAAATCTTGGTTCTGGTATTGCCATCGGTATTGACATAACTGAATTTAAACTAAGTAATTATGGCAGGGGTAAGCAATAGATTTTTATCAAATCTTCCTATAATAATTGATTCATTGGTTTCAAAAACTAGGAAAAATGGTAACGGGGATATTGGTAAAAATCTAACAGTTGCAGAAGCTCTCACAAAAGATGTTGGCCGAAGGATTGCCAGAATAGATCCAAAGGTTGCTGATGATCTTGGGCTTTCAACTGGTGATGCAATAGAAATCTCATCAGGTAGAATGAAGACAGCTATTCTGAACTGGCCCGCATATCCCCAAGATTATGGTAAAAGTCTGATACGAATAGATGGTTATACTAGGAACAAACTAGATATCGGTATCAACGATAGGGTTTCTATCAGGAAGGTTGAAGTGAGTAATGCCCAGCAGATTACTCTCGCGCCCACTGAACCCTTGCGTATCTTAGGTGCAGAGGAATATTTAGGCGGATTGCTTGAAGGCCAGCTTGTAACCAACGGAGACACAATCCCACTTTCCATAATGGGACAAAGAATAGATCTGGTCATAACTTCCACAATTCCCAGGGGAGCAGTTATAATTACAGAGTCTACCGACCTAAAGGTTTCTGAAGAAACAGCGAAGGCAGGTGCTGTCCCTTCCATAACTTACGAAGATATTGGTGGATTAAAAGATGAAGTCACAAAGGTTAGGGAGATGATAGATCTCCCATTGCGACATCCAGAGCTATTCAAAAGATTGGGTGTGGAGGCACCGAGAGGAGTACTCCTTCATGGGGCCCCAGGTACTGGTAAGACATTGCTTGCAAAAGCTATTGCCAATGAAACCAGTGCCAATTTCTATTCGATAGGTGGTCCAGAAATAATGAGCAAATTTTATGGCGAATCAGAAGAACGCTTAAGAAGCATATTCAAAAAAGCGGAGCAGGATGCACCTTCAATAATATTTGTTGATGAATTAGATTCCATAGCACCTAAAAGAGAAGTCACTGGTGAGGTAGAGCGACGAGTGGTGGCTCAATTGCTAACTTTGATGGATGGGCTATCATCACGGGGGAAGGTGGTAGTAATTGGTGCCACCAATAGAGTAAATGCTATAGACCCTGCATTAAGACGTGCGGGAAGATTTGATAGGGAAATAGAGCTCGGTGTTCCTGATAGGGATGGGCGATTGGAAATAATGCAAATTCATACACGCGGAATGCCTCTTGCTCAGGATGTAAATCTTGAAAAAATAGCTGATATTACCCATGGCTTTGTTGGATCTGACCTGCAGGCCCTGACAAAGGAGGCTGCTATGCGTGCATTAAGGCGTGTGCTACCGGAAATAAATCTCTCGGCGGAGAGTATCCCAAGCTCGATTTTGAACAAGATAATGGTTACAAATGGAGATTTTACTAATGTTCTGAAAGAGATGGAACCATCAGCTATGAGAGAGGTTTTTGTCGAAATACCTAATGTAGGATGGAAGGATGTGGGAGGGCTTGTTGATGTAAAGGAGGACTTGATCGAGGCCATAGAATGGCCCTTGAAATATCGTGGGTTGTTTACATATGCAAATGCAAATCCTCCTAAAGGTATCTTTCTATATGGACCACCAGGGACCGGTAAGACACTGTTGGCAAAAGCTGCTACAAATGAAAGTGAAGCAAATTTCATCAGTATAAAAGGTCCAGAATTGTTGTCAAAGTGGGTAGGCGAATCTGAAAAGGGTGTAAGGGAGATATTCAGAAAGGCCAGACAGGCAGCTCCATGCATCATTTTCTTTGACGAAATTGATGCGATAGCTCCTGTGAGGGGAGAAGATTTTGGAGATTCACATGTCACTGAAAGGATAGTCAGTCAGTTACTTACAGAACTGGATGGTCTTGAAGTACTAAAGGATGTAGTTGTAATAGCAGCTAGTAATAGACCTGATATGGTTGATCCAGCTCTACTTAGACCTGGAAGATTTGATAGATTGCTTTATGTTCCGTCCCCAGATCGTGATTCTAAAATTCAAATAATCAAGATCCATGCCCAAAAAATTCCACTTGCTGATGATGTAAACCTCGAAGAACTGGCCGATATTGCAGAAGGGTATACCGGAGCTGATATTGCATCGTTTATATCAGCTGCAGCAATGCTCGCCATTCGCGAACATATCGCCAAGTACAAAAACCCTGAAGAAGCAGAAAAACATGCTAAGGAATTGAAGGTGCATTCACAACAAATTGAAGAATCTATGAAAAAGGTCAGGCCATTATCACATCAAGAATTGGAGTGGTATAAACGAATAGCCGAGCAATATGGTAAGCCTAGTATCCCTTCAGATATTGGTAGAGGGGGGGTATTATAATAATTAATAACTACAACTCGAATGATTACCGGTCTAATTTCTAAATGGGAGAATAATATTTTTTTGTTAATAAAATATAATCAATAATTTTTTTCTAATGACCTTCATCCTCATCTGTTAAATGGTAGTAATCTCTGTAATTCTTACTTAATAACATCATCCATGTGTATTTTATTCCTAGCATTGATAATTGATATTACTCATATGCTTTCTACCAAACCCATCCTTTGTAGAAAGAGGAGCGCTGAAGGATTGAGTCTCTTTACCCTATTACCCTACCTACCTATGATTTCTATAATTGAAAATCGACGATATGTATTTGAGGCATATTAAATTGATAATAAGACATGCAACTCATCTCAAAACTAACCATTTAGACAATTTTTAGCGACCATTTAGATCTATGAATAGCGACATCTAAAATTATTTTATGAAATTCCAAGAATTATCAGACAAACAGTGGAGTATGATGGAATCACACATACCACCACATGCAAAAACTGGCAGGCCTAGAGATGATGATAGAAAAATCATTAACGGAATAATCCATGTTCTAACTACTGGATGCCGATGGGACGATATGCCAAAAAGATATGGTGATGATTCTACTGCAAACAGAAGGTTAAACAAATGGCAACAAAAAGGAATCTGGAAAAAGATTCTATCACGTACTATTCACTCAGCACATAAATCTGGCAAAATTAATCTGCAAAAAATATCAGTTGACTCTTCATCCATTCCTGATAAAAAAGGGGCAATGTAACTGGATATAATGGATTCAAGAGAATAACAGGTACAAAAATACATGCCGCAGTAGAGAGTAACGGATTTCCAATATCCATACTGTTGAGTCCAGCAAATGAACATGACAGTACAAAATGCATGGATGTTACAGGATCAATTTCAGACTATCTTGATGATGATTCAATACAACAGATAGAATCAGTTTATGCAGACAAAATGATGCAAAATACATCAGAATGTATTTGTGGGATAGAAATATTGCATGTTGCATCCCATACAAAATAAATTCCAAGTTCATCTTGCAAAATAATGATTGCAAACATTACAACAAGACAAGATTTGTAGTTGAGAGATTCCTTGCATGGCTCAAGAATGGATTTCACAGAACAAGAACCAGGTATGAAAGAACGGCAGAAAACTATCTGGCATTTGTTAATCTTGCATCATTTTTGATGTATTGTAGGGTTTTGAGATGAGTTGATCATATATTTCCAGCAGCCTCTTCCATACCTTCTTGAATACTCCTATCCCAATCCATTCCTGAAATCTTGCATGGCAAGTTGAGCCAGAACCAAATTCTTTAGATACCTTCTTCCACTGACATCCAGTTCTTAAAACATACAGTATTCCATTCAACACTTTTCTAAATGGCACAGCTGGCCTTCCAACTGTTCTTGCTGGTTTCCCTGGTGGCAACACTAGTTTGAACTCTACCCATAGATCATTTGGTATATGCCATATGGTCGGCATGCTCTTTTTCTTTGATTTTCTCACAAATTTAGCTAGAGAGGACAGATCTAGATCTGTTTCGGTATAAACAATCAGGCCGTGATGTTAATTTTCGGATAAGCTCTTAATTGCTATCTTTTCAATTGACTATTATTTGTTCAATTTACTTTTTATTATGCCCAGTTCTTATCTAGATAACAGGAATTTTCCTAAAATATCTTGTTTTATTACTCTTAATGTGTTCATTGCATAATTTTGAACATGAATCAATTATTAGAATTCCTGAAATTTGATAAAAATACTAAAGTTTAGCAACCATGTTGAAATCTAAATATCATTAGAAATGGGATCTCAGAAATAGTTCGTACACTTAGGTCAGAAGCAATTTTCATTCTCAAGGCTTTATTAACTATCCTTCTACCCACCAAGTTCGCAACAAAGCAGGAATTAAGGAGCTGTGTAGCTTCATCTTCATTTACCAAATTTTGCCCAAAATATTCCTTAGTGATCTTGATCTCAAGTTTACCTTCACTTACCTTCGTGCCAACCAATTCCTGATCACACATGTTAACCATCGTAGAACCTTGGTAAGTTATTTTGTTCACTGAAAACATATTACTCAAGCAAAAATTCCCTTCAAAGATGACTTTGCACCACATGCTTCACATTTAATAAAACTCAGTCTCTTTACTCGTTCTATCTTAGTATCAAGGCTAGTACATACAGGACATTTAACGTATTCCTTCATATAACGCTCAAATAATGACAGAAACTGAGATGGTTCTTTCTTGCCCACAAATATGCCCTTTCCACCTCCAATGTAGGCCGCAGAACCGAACTCTTTAGCAAGATACAGTAGGATCTTTTCAGGTTCTCTTCGCATAACTTTTGGAAAATCCATGAAGTTTCGAAATATAGTT
This sequence comes from Nitrososphaerales archaeon, assembly GCA_965197925.1. Taxonomy (GTDB): domain Archaea; phylum Thermoproteota; class Nitrososphaeria; order Nitrososphaerales; family UBA213; genus CBDAOC01. Next base: position 651,252 of record CBDAOC010000020.1, on the reverse strand, counting down.
TTGTTGCCGACCCAAATAATGTCCGTTGAGGGTAGTTCAATTCTTGATGTACCCACCTTGTCTCGGATTACGATCTTGTTCTGTAGCCGCTTGAGTAGATCTTCATAGGTAGATAATCCCAACGCTTATTCATTCGAGATCATTACATATAATTTTTTGTCATAAAAAGAAGGTTAGAGGATCTATGCCTTTCCTATCTTGAATACTTTGGTTCCACAATCAGGGCAGACGCCAGATGTTGCTGGCCTACCATTCTTTAGCGTAACAGCCTTTGGGTTTTTTATCTCAACTTTATTTCTGCATTTAACGCAATAAGCAGTTGTCATTCTCTTCTGAGGGCTTCGTTGGACTCGTATTTAAGATTTTGTAATTTTTCTAAACATCCTTGAGACATCGTTAAATATAGTAAACCTGTGGCTCATTAGATATATTTCTTATATTATTTTTAATGTTAATTGAATTTCTTTTGTGATCGCTCAATTACCAAAAAATATTACATATTGAATATATTCTTCGAGTTAGAGAAGAAAAATATTTGTTCATATATTACATTTGAGACAATAATTGAGTCGTAGAAAATGGAAGAGGCAATATTTACTCCTACAGACATGGGGCAAAAGCTGAATAACAAGTTTGTTGATTGGGAATAAACCAGTCAATTCGTATTATAGAGCATTATGGGTTTGAGAAGACGACATAGTATATGATGTGAAAACAGTTCTGTGTCGAATAATCAACCTGAAGATCATGAATATTTGATAGAATGAGATTTTGATCAATTATTATCAGTGAGATTCATGCCTGATATGAACTAGAAAAGGTGTGATGTACTGGAAAAAGGGGAGAGTTACTTCTTGATATGGATTTTATAGATTCATGCTCTGGCGAATTAGCAAGAATGAAGGCATGGAAGGTAGGCAAGCCATTCGTGTATCGAGAATCATTCCTAAAGGTGCTTTCTGTTGTGCATGCTTACCTGCTGCTATAAAGCAGTTAGAAGGATTCACAACAATGAAGTAAGTAACATGCAAGGGGACTGAATGTACCTTACTTCACAAGCATAGTATGGAAGGTAGCGAAGATAGGCATTAAGATAGATCTATCAATTATGAAGGAGGATGTTCTTGTAGCATCTACAGATTCCTCTGACATAAAGGTAGCAAACAGGGAAGAATGGGTAAGGAAGAAGTGGCATGCAAGGGGATTCATCAAGAAGCATATTGTGGATAAGAAAAGCAAAGAGATAGTTGCAATGAGGGTAATTAGAGCATGTACATGACGGCAAGAAGATGAAATCTATGATAAAAGAAGTGTTGAAGAAAGGTAATGTGATCAGTAATAGCAGTTGGAGCTTATGATTCTAGAAGGAACTTCAGGCTCCTTCCCGAGAACTGTATTGAACCACTGATAAAGGTTAGGAGTAATGCATCGCTAAAAGCAATGGGGATGCATGCCAAGGAAGCTATCGGTAATAGAACAGAAGGATGATCTTGATACATGGAAGAAATATCATGAATATTTACACAGATGGATAGCCGAATCAGTTTTCTCTGCTATCAAGCGTATCCTTGGTGAACATGTAAAGGCAATAAGATGGAAGAATGTGGTGAAGGGACATGTTAAAAGCATCCATATACAATATATTCATTACAATGAATTCTAAAAGGGTTGGATACCTGTTAATATGATAATTATTCGAGACAACAGTGAAAATGAAGCAAATAAACAAGTTGTAAGAGCTTAGGCAAAAACTATCACTATTAGCACTCCGGCTCTTGTGTTTCAAATGATCTATAATAGTGACGTATTCTCAAAGGATTTTCGAGTATTTAATTAAAATCTTTTATCTGCAACACGGATCAGTGGTACAACCAGTTTCGTAATCAAGGTGACAATTGCAATCACACTTTTCAACAGAAGTAATTAGATCATAAATAAGTCTATGCTCTGTACAATCTTTGCAGATCCTCATAGTATCATCATCAATAGTCAACAATTTATAGTTTCAACTATGGTTGAGAAGCGATCTTTGCTTCGTACATTCCTTCTTGGAAGTTTACAGTAACCTTACTACCAGGTTGCAGATCACAATTTTTGATCACTTTAGGAATATTGTCTGGTGTATCTACTACACATTCGTTGTTAATACTAGAAGCAATAATCCCATCTGCTGTTACAGTGTTACGAATAAGGTTTGTTACAGGAAAAACCGCTACTGCTAGGAATATAGCTGAACCAGCTACTAGAATACCAAATAAAAGCAATATGCTCCTCGTGCTCGCAGTTTCAAACGCCACAGTAATTTTTCACCAAACATCCTACTTTTAAACCCATATATCGATTCTCATTTTTGAAACCAAGCCAAAGCCTACATGTGTTATTATAGAATAGGTAATATGATACTATTACAAGATTTATGTTGTTTCTCTTTGCCTGCATTAATTTCTTTTTCCACCAAAATCAAAGGTGGTATATTATGGGCAACCTCTCTACCAGCTGGAAGCAAGATCAAACTTGAATCCTTTTAAATTCATTTTTATGTTTTTATTTTTATTTCGATTTAAAAACCTGAACTGGTAGTATAATTTGTCCCAAAATTACAACTAATCATGTAACCCTCTAAATTATAGCCCACTAGTGTTGCACTGTAAAGCATTTCATAGTGTTTAATAATATCACTTCATCTGAATTAATGTCCTATCTCTTCACATGTATATCAACCTCATTACTTGATTCTATTCCTATTTCAAGCTCTTCATACTTTCAAAAAAGGGTGCTTCTCCCTTGTACAATTACAGTTTTCATCATATTAAGTTTAATTCTAAAAACAACTCGCGCTACCACTATACCTTTCTTCCTACTTCAGAGTGGACTTACAAAAGTTAGCCAAACTTTACCTGTACACAAATGTTTTGAAAATCGGGCAATTTTGTACTTCAACCATTTCAATATTTCCAATGTCGGGTTTGTCATCTATAATACAGCATTCTATCTTTTTGCTTAGTACAGGAATCAATCTTACGAACAAGCTTGCCGTAGTTAATTGTCCATACACATATAATTCGTATATTATGTGTATCATCGCATGGTACTTCAACAAGAGGATCTTCTGATGGGTGATGCTAGTTTGAAAGCATAGTAAACTACCCCACGCATCTTTGATAAAGAATAATCGAGTTTTCACGTAATTGATAGGAAAGAGTATATCAGGGCTATATTTTTTGCGAGTAAATTTTTCTAGTTGTCTTCGCTGCACTGCCCTTCGAATACTTTTGAAATACTTTTTTCACATAAGTACCAATAGGCTTATTCATATTAAAAATAAAGTCTAAGTAATATTACCATTGACATTATTAACAGCGGTCCTGACATCTAGCAACTTCAAACGGGTATAAGGCCGCTATTTCAACCCAATGACCACCATATCTATTATACGGGTATATTCTCCTTCTCACCTTGATAAGAATTAATTTGACCAATCTGGAATTCTCGAGAACGATATTTTTAACACATTCGAGAGCCACATAAGGCTTACCAGAGTTATTGCGTTAATAACGGACACCATCTCATAAATGAAGTTTCACAGATTAGGTTGATTAATAAGTTTGTAGTCCTAAAAATAGGATATGTCAGACATACATTCGAATACAAAGAATATTCTTGTTCTTTGCATCGATAGGGATGATGATATAGGTTCCAAAAGTGGAGTGAAAACTCCCGTTGTAGGCAAGGAAAATTGTATACATGCAGGAATAAAACTTGCAATTGAAGATCCTGAGGAAGCCGATTCTAATTCTATTTTTGCTGCAATAAAATTGTATGATGAACTATTGAGCAAACGTCATAGTCCTGAAGTTGCTTTGGTATCTGGATCATTTAAGAGAGGACTGGAGGCGGATGAAAAGATTGCTTACCAATTGCAAGATATATTGCAAAAGTACAAGGCAGACGGTGCTGTAGTAGTTTCTGATGGAATAGATGATGAAGCTGTTTTACCCATAATACAGAATATGATTCCAGTAATTTCTGTACAACGTGTTGTAATAAAGCATAGTAGAAGTGTTGAATATTCTTATGCTGTTTTAGGCAGATATTTGAAATCATTGGTTTATGACTCTAGATATTCTAAATTCTTCCTAGGTGTCCCAGGTGCATTGTTAATAGTTGGTGCATTAGCAACTATATTCCAAATTTATTACGGATTTCCTTCAGCTTATGCTTTTGCTTCAGTAGCAATTGTGTTAGGCGTAGCTTTAATTCTTAGGGGTTTTGATCTAGATAAGGCCATAAGAAATCTTGCTTGGTTCACCCCCTCAAGCTTTATTAAAGTTTTTTCGCTGGTAGCAGGAATTATGATCATGTTGGCTTCACTACAGATGGGTTATGCGGCAATACCAGGAGGTCTGATCACTGATGGGATGACACCAGCGCAGATTACAACTAACCCTAAGATAATAGGATACTTTGCAAGTGGAATGCTTACGCTTTTGTGGATAGGTTTGGGAACAATATTTGGAGGAATGTTATTGAGTCACTGGTTCAAAGGAAGCTTGAGGGCATTGAGCGATGTACTGCGGCTTATAGTGCTAGCATTATTCTATATCCCTATGCAACAGTTCTTGTTCGTGTTGGTCGGAGAGGGAAGTCCATTGAATCTAATTACTTCACTCTTGGTTGGTCTTGCACTGACTTTGGTAGCAGCAACGTTTGTACTTAGGTATTATAGGAAGAAAAAGAGGGCCAAGCAGTTAACAAACTGATCTATATCACTTTCACTTAGAGCTTATCCGAAAATTAACATCACGGCCTGATTGTTTATACCGAAACAGATCTAGATCTGTTCTCTCTAGCTAAATTTGTGATAAAAGCTAAGAAAAAGAGCATGCCGACCATATGGCATATACCAGACGATCTATGGGAAGAGTTCGAACTAGTGCTGCGCCAAGGAAACCAGCAAGAACAGTTGGAAGGCCAGCTGTGCCATTTAGAAAAGTGTTGAATGGAATACTGTACGTATTAAGAACTGGATGCCAGTGGAAGAAGGTGCCGAAAGAATTTGGTTCTGGTTCAACTTGCCATGCAAGATTTCAGGAATGGATTGGGATAGGAGTATTCAAGAAGGTATGGAAGAGGCTGCTGGAAATATATGATGAATTGAAGAGCATGGGATGGGACTGGCAATCCATGGATAGCGTACCGAAGGCCCCATTAGGGGGAAAACGGCCGGAGCAAACCCAACGGATAGAGGCAAGCTAGGTACCAAACGTCACATGCTGGTTGATAGAAGAGGAGTACCTCTCTCATCTGTAATTACTGGAGCAAACAAGCACGATATGAAATCAGCCTTTCCTACAATAGATAGCATTGTTGTTGATAGGCCCAAAGTTAAACAGAACATATGCATGAATAGGATACGATTTCCCTGAGATAGAGTATGGAGTTAGGAAGGGGATATGTGGATCACATTCGTCATAAGGGTGAAGTGTTGAAAAAGAATTTGTGTAAAGCAAAGAGATGGGTTGTAGAAAGAACCGCATCTTGGCATAACAGGTTCAGAAAGTTATTGGTAAGGTTCGAGAAGAGAGAGGAAAATTATCAGGCGCTAGTAGAATTTGCTAACTGCCTAATAGTGTACAGAGCGATATATTGGTAGTGTCATAAACACGTTAATGCAACTGTCTCTAGTATCTACTATCTACAATACTAATAAAATCAATAGTAAGAAAACTAAACCTGGCAGTATGAACTAATATTCTTGCATTCTAAATGTTATCATTTCTACCAATCATTAACTATCAGCTAGAATTTTAGGATAGACTCTTAGGTGTCTCATTATGGTTCATATCAAATTATCTGTCAGGTCTAGATAAATACTATCCAGCATATCGCAATTGTTCCTGATAGAAATAGAAGATTAACATATCCCTCTTGTATTTGTATAAAATAGATCTTTACAATGAAGCTAATAGAAGTAAAGAAGTAAAGAAGTAAAGAAGTAAAGAAGTAAAGAAGTAAAGAAGTAAAGTAAAGAAGTAAAGATAGTGTAATACAATAGGAATTAGGATAATCATTCTTGCGAGTTATCAATAGAAAATTTAGAATGTAAGGGCGAGGAGTTAAAATAACCATACTATTTGACAGAGCAATTGTTGAAGGAACTTTTACACGATCCTAACATCCATAAGTTCATGATGAATGTAAAAGTAGGGAACCTCTATCTTCTACCTTATTGAATAACAAGAGTATTGAAGAACATTGATGAGGCTTCTGCTGCTTGTTAAGATATCTATTTGAACATAGTGATTGCATATGGAGGGTATATTGGAATGGTTGATTTGCATAGAAAGGAATCTAACATGATGAATGTTGGCATAGCGGATATTTCTTAAATAAATGTGTACACTCCAACTTGTCTTCATTCATTCCATTGCCATAACCTGAACTAGATATTATTACACAAACAACGGGAGAATAGAGTTAATGATTTCTCAGATTGCAGAATGTACGGTGAGCTATATTATCATTGTATTCTATTCTGAATTTAGAAAGATCTATCTACGCGGGCTCTTCCTACATACCAGTCTAGAGAGTGGAGGTATAGCATATAGTAAAGAAAGTATGTATAATCTCATCATAACCGAAAGGATTAGTTAGGTGTTCTATACAGTAGACCCATGCAAGAACGTTCAGCTGGCTCTGTGCTCTTTAATGAAAATGGTGACAACATAGAGTATTTGTTATTGCATTATCCTACGGGACATTGGGAATTTCCTAAGGGTAATCGAGAGGAAGGTGAAACAGAGATAGATACGATTAAGAGAGAAATCAAGGAAGAAACAGCAATTGATAATATCGAGTTTATTAATGGTTTTAGAAAAAAGATCACATATAACTACAAAAAGAGGGGAAATCTCGTGGAGAAAGAAGTAATATTTTATTTAAGTAAGACCAATTCCAAGAAGGTTAAATTATCCTTCGAGCACCAAGGGTATAAATGGTTGAACTATGATTGTGCGATAAAACTATTAACATATAAAAACTCCAAAATTATATTGAAAGAAGCAAACAGTTTCTTAAGTATTATCAAGAGTAATACTTAGTTCGATGTTTTATCCCACGTGAATTTTCTTAGTTTTGCTGCCTCTTTATCAGGCTCTTTTGAATCGAGTATAGATCTTCCAATTATGACATAATCAGAACCATAGTCAAGGGCTATCCTTGCATCGCCACCCTGCCAGCCAACTCCTGGGGAAAAAATTAACATATTGTTTTTCACACGCTCTGAACATAGCTTGATTACTTCAGGAACAGTAGCACCAACAACAATGCCGTCTACATTTAGTTGTTCAACCCAGTTTAAAAATAGCTCGTACATTTGTATAATTTGGCCACCTTTGGGGTCTACAACCCGCAGTCCATAAGTATCACGTGCGCTCTTATGACTCATATATATAAGTGCAATAACACCATTTTTGTTTTCATGTGCATTAGAAATTGCCTCTTTCAACCCGTCGAAACCGATAAAGGAGCTCACAGTTGCGGCATCGAAGCCTACTGACCAGAGGTGGGATAATGCAATATTATTCGTATTAGCAATATCATTCAACTTTATGTCTGCTATTGCCTGTAAATTGTGTGAATGTGCAAGATTTGTTATCTCTTCTACCTCCGAGTAAAAGTCAAGAGGAAGAAGTAGATGGAAGTTTATCTTGACAGCACAGATATACTCCTGTAGCAAATTGATGGTGTTCTTTGCAACGGCCATTACATTATCTCTGTTTGTATAATTGATATCTAAAGCAAGCACTATTCTACTCTCATGTTTTTCTGTACTTGTTTTTATTCTCGTAAGAAAATTATCATTCATATTTCATTACCACAGTAGCATTATTTTGAACATCATGACCTTCATGTATATATATCCATATTCATCAATCTCGCTAGGAAATACAAGTTTTTCAACTCTTACAGTACAATTTTTCGGGGGTGATTGTATTGGTGTAAAATTACTATCAATACTGTATGGGAATACTATCTAACCGTTGTAGTTTGTTATTATAATAGGGCAAGTCATTATTTTTGTTGAAGGAAAATATGTTCCCCATGCTTGCATTTATATCTGCAAACCCACCTAAAACTTGACAAATCCTATTATATTACACTGTTCAATCCTAGGGGCTTTTCACGGTTTTCATTCCTGAAAAAACCCAAAACACCCGAAGATTGAACAGCGTATATTATATTATGAGAAGAGTGAATAATGCACAAAAAAACTAGCGTCTATCAATCATATCATTAATATCTTCTCCTGTGCCAATAAGTACTACCTCGAGTCCCGTATTCTTCTCTACCTGCGTTATGAAATGCTTGGCGTTATCGGAAAGTTTGTCATAATCGCGCGTATGTATACTTTCTGGAAAAACAATATCGAGTTTGGTAATCGCTAGGTGGGTCGCACTGTTTAGCAAGATAGCCTTTTTTGCAAGTTCATAGTTGAATGGTGCCGCTCTTCTCTCTCTTCCAGTTACAGTAGCAATTTCATACCAACCACGCTTTTGTGAATCTTCCTTACTAAGTTCATTCTCTAATGGACCGGCGCCTACTCTCGTTACATATGCCTTGAGTACAAGTAGAATGTTATCAATACGTTTCGGTCCCAATCCTACATCTGCACATACTGCTGATGCGGTAACGTCTTTAGAAGTTACGAATGGATAGGTTCCAAAGTAAAGAGAAAGAAAAGTTCCCTGTGTTCCTTCGACTAACACGCTCTCATTTCTATCGAGTGCAAAATTAATAGAATTACTAACATCATCCAAATAGAATACAAGATCCTTCATTTCTCTAGCCAGACCGAGAGTGCGCATAACTCGATCTGCGTTTGCGGGACCAGTTCCTGAGCCTGTGGTACCTATCCTGCCTTTAAGATCATCACTTTTATCCCTTTCAATATGACGTGCTTCAATAATACCACATTGACTGTCTATAAACACACGATCATGAACTTCATACCTTTCAATCTCGGAAAGCAAAATTTCCGGATTGATTAGAACACCCGCACCGATCATCAGTCTGGTGCTTCGACTCAATACCGCACTAGGTAACATTCGTACTTTGTGTATTTTACCGTCTAACACAAATGAATGTCCAGCATTGGAACCAACACCACCTCTGACAGCAATAGTCGGTTTATCTTTCAATGCGAGGTAAGAAATTATCTTACCCTTTCCTTCATCACCAAAGAAACCCCCAACTACAACTGTTGCTGGCATGAAGTCTGTGCAGGTAAACTATATTTAAGTGAAGTGGGGAGTTATCCGAATGTCAAATTCAAACACGGCAGGAAACATACTTCAAATACTAGCTGGTTTACCTGAATTTTTGCGGAAATCCATGGTGAAGAACAGGTTAATAGAATTCCTTACCTTTTCTGAAATTGAAAAAAAGGAAATAATTATAAACACTTTGAAAACCGCTCCTGAGATAGACTTTAGTGTATTATCGAAATTAGTCAAAACGTGGATGGAAGTCTTGTGTGAATTTGATGAGGGGCAACGCAAAGCAATGTTTGGAGCTTATGTAGATGTCTTGGTTACGTCTCCGGAAATATTAGATAAATTGAATATTGAAGGTTTGATATCTGTATTCGAGTTGTTACCAGATAACATGAGGGAACTTCTAGGCAAATCACTGAAAGAATATATCGATAATTTATCGAATGACAAGAAAATAAACTTTATTGAAGCTATTCCCTGGACCGCGAAGAAAGTATTAATGATTAGTTAATTCTCATCTGGAACTCTTTCCTCGTCTTTGCTAAGGTCTCTCATACCTTGTTCTGGCTTTTCTAAACCGAAAAATACTCTTTCATACTTCTTTAACATCTTCCTGTGTTCAGGCAACGACATATCTAAGCGCATTTCGTTTATCACCATTACGCTATACTTGACCCACTCATCTCTGCAGTTAAAGCATGCATATTGTTTAGAGTCTATTGGATCCGTGCCGTTTTCATCAATAGATTTCCCACATTTTGAACATGTTTGTGTCACACTTATGCTATGAACATACAGCTATTATTCTTTTTGATAACAAAACCATTATTAAGTTGTATTGGGAAGAAATAATATGCTTGTAATCTGCCCTCAATGTACTGAGAAAGCAAAGCTGGAAGATAATTTTTCACGTGTGAAATGTACTACATGTTCATTAGAAATAAGCTATGGTGAATATGTCAAAATGATAGCATACAAGGATCTTAGATATAGAGATATTTTGAATGACTACAAGTGATATATTGTACGATTTGAGAAATGTTTAGATCAAGACTTTTATAGAATTTAAATACTATAAATTTAGTTGGACCTAATCTTCGAAAGCATAATGAACCTATTGGGGTTCAGTATCGGTTTACTTATAGCTAAGATTGCATATAATGGCTATAGAAGTGTTGAAAGTCCAACACTTCTTAGATTGGGAATAGCTTTCTCAGCGATAAGTATTGGATTCTTAATTCTTTGGGTCCATTCAATAGCAGATAGACTTTCATGGACCATAGTATCAAATCTAGACTTTTTCTTAGTAGTAGGCTTGAGCTCTCAAGCTGTAGGATATTTCTTTCTGGCATTCTCTCATTCTATACAGTCTTTAACATTCAAACACATGGCACCTGCATTCGCACTTGTTTCGATAGCAATTGCGCCTCTTTTCGTTATTCCAGGTAATTCAATTGAGCATATAATAAGGTCAATATCTTTTATCCTATTAGTATATGGAGCGACTCAGACTTTCGTCTCATATATGTGGAATCAGCGAAAGGGTACGTTGTTCATAGCGTGTGGATTAGGGATGCTTGGGCTAGGAGAGTTTATCGGATGGTATAATTTCATTTACCCAGGGTCAATGTTCTACTACATTTCAATAACAGCGAAAGTTACTGGTATATCTGCAATATTTATCCCACTATTCGTGTTTCCAATGGGGAGGATAAAAGTTGGCAGTGGTATATAGATCGCATTTTCAGATAATAGCTGATATTCTAAACACCGCTAGAGATTACAGTGATAGCGGAACTGGAGTGAATATAACTTTTCTAATAAGAAAGGCAAATATTTCTTATAAAAGAATATCTAAGATCCTCACGAGACTTGTTAATGCCGGATTGATGGAAGAGCTACCCGAAGAAAAGGCAAGCAGATATAAAATAAGTGAAAGGGGAGTGGAGTTCTTGCAGGCCTATGGGAAATTCCATGATTTTGTTGAATCTTTTGGGTTGAGCACCTAAATATTGATTTTTGAAACTCCGTTAGCACAACACATTATTATTCGTCTTCAGATTCGTCTTCAAAATCCTCTTCAAGGTCTTCTTCAAGATCTTTTTCAAATTCATCTTCTTCAGACATGGCTTGATCCAATCGAGCTATCTATTAATAAGTATTTTGTTTCAAACTAGTATGTTATGGCTTGATTGCAGTGATTCGAACATAACAATTGCAGCTTCAAAAGTAAGAAAAGGTGATACCATTATTTACCCCACTGATACGGTTTATGGGTTAGGATGTGATCCGTATAACGATTCTGCAGTTGACTCCCTTCTGAAATTGAAGGGTCGAGATGTGAGTAAACCGATGCCCTTGCTTTGCTCATCTATTAGACATGCAAGCAAGATAGGGAAGTTTGATGAATTGGCCAAAAAACTTGCGGAAAGATTCTGGCCAGGAGCACTAACTCTTATTGTAGAATTAGCAGACAGTGGAATTTCAAGTAAGGTCATGGGGGGTACAGACAGCGTCGGTGTTAGGATTCCTGATCATGCGTGTGCGCTCAAACTAATCAGTGAATGTGGTGGAGTCCTTGTAGGAACTAGTGCAAACAGATCCGGTTCTGCGCCGGCAAAGAATGCCCGTGAAGCTATTGGGATCCTGGATTTCGATATTTTATTAGATTCTGGTGAAACTCCTAACATTGAATCTACGGTCTTAAAAGTCAACTGTCCAAAGATTACTGTTTTAAGGGAAGGATGTATTGATCGTAAAGAGATAGAAAAAGTGTTAGCGAACAATGTTTAATCTAATTGTGACAACTTTTAGACATATGGAGAGGGAAGCTAGTTTAGAATTTGATTCGTTGTTATTCGAAATGGGTGATACACGACCAAATACTGAACGTACGAAAGTGTCGGGTTTGCTTACTGCGAAAACTAGTTTGGAACCCATTAAAGTTATCCGACATATCAGAAAAATTGTATTGGATGAACCATGGAATGTGCGATACGTCCAAAGAGTTATTCCAGTTGACATCGTAGTTAATACGAACATTGACGTTATGAAAAATGAGATAGCTAGACTCTCCTCCCGTATTGGAAAACATGAAACTTTCAGGATATTAATTGAAAAAAGACATTGTAATCTTGCATCTTATGATATAATAAGAAATGTTGGGAGTGTAATAGAACGAAAGGTGAGTTTGGGACAACAGGACTGGCTTGTATTGATTGAAATAATAGGTGAAGATACAGCAATCTCGGTCATCAGACCTGAAGACATTTTTAGTGCTGTAAAGATAAAACGCGAGTCATAAAAGGCTAGCATGTTCTACTAGGAGGCACGCGAGCTTATTACCATCATACACTAGTGTATCTAGTTCTGTTTTGCCTATCGAGTGAACTGTAGAAATGAATTTCAACCTACTTTTGGATTGTACTAGAATATTATCATCAATATCATAATTTGCTATAATGTATCTTCTTATCATCTTCAAACAATTTATTCTTCCTGCTGCAATTACAAGAATGTTATTTGTACCATCTCTGAGACCAATGTTGGTCAATGCTTTGTCTATCTGGTTGGTACATGCAAGCCGGAGAAGAATATCAATCTCGATCTTTTTGGAAAGTAGTATCCCATGTTTTTTTGCTCTCACTGATTGTTGGAGAATGCCTATAACGTGCTGTATACCAGCTATAAAAACCGCATTAACTGCCTGTATTGCCACATGTTTATTCACGGACCGTAACCTGTCCAGAGTTGATTCAACATCACATATTTCTAAATCTCTTATACAGGAAAGCAAAAAATGTTCATCTGCAATTTTTATTATTTTCAATTATAAATCAACTGTACCACCATGAACTACTGGTACAATACTAATAATGTCGCCATTGCTGACTTTCGCGCCGGGGCCACCAAGCAATGATAACTCCACACCATTAACCACTATCAGCATGTTGGTGGAAGTTAAAACATGGGAATTCGGAGACATTGAGCGTAGCATCATAAGTATTTCGTTTACACTTATACTCTCTGCTTTAATCGAAATCTGCTCCTTTCCAACAATTTTTTTTGCACCTCCAAGAAATTTAATAATGATCATAACCAATATTTACTTGTTAACATCTGCACTTTCTGCACTTTCCTCTTCCTTCTCTTCATATCTTTCCTTCTGACCTTTCATGTGAATTGCAATGTAACCAGCAACACCGTTTTTTAATTGCTTTGATCTGAATATCGATAATTTGTTTAGAACTTCTTTATTTCTTTCAAAATCATCACTAAAAAAGTCTCTATGTAAGTCTAATAGCTGCATTGAAATACGTTTTATTCTATTCATCTTGTATCAACTGCAGATTCATACCTATTTTATCCTTTTTATAATACATGATTAAGATATTTTTGTGAATTCTGCATCAACAAGTTGCAAGCATCATCATAATCTAAGCCTAAAGTCTTAGCCAACGTAAATACCACACTAGGAAGAAACGATGGTAGAGAAACTTGGTCCTGAAAGCATCTACCATACCTTACCGGCCCATCGGTCTCTACTAGAACCAGTTCTTTGAGAGTGTCTCTGAGCAAACTTCTCTTATCTTCAGAATATACCAAGACAGGTCCATATGATACGTAACAACCCATATCTGTTGCCATCCTTAGCTGTTTCTTGCTCCCAGCAAACCAGTGAAGTAGATTACCCTGAATATTGTATGACTGCAGGATATCTAGGACATCATCAACACAACCTCTAGAATGGATGGAGGTGGGTTTCCCGAATTGTTCTGCTAATCCCAGCATATATTCAAACACTTTTTTTTGTTTACCGTATTCCATCTCATTATTAGGTATATATTTTTTATCTAGACCTATCTCGCCAATCCCAGCAATCTTCTCTACATTCTCAGACATGAAATTGGCAAAGCGTTCTGTATTTTCATTATTGTACAAAGGGTGTAGGCCGACGAATGGCAGAATAATATCTCCATATGAAGAAGCAAGTTCAAGATTTTGTATTGTTGTAACCAAGTTCACTGAGACAGATACTGCTTTCATATTCAAAGATCGTAAAATATTCAAAGTGGGTTGCAAGAGGTTCCCAAACTCTTTGTCGGTGAGATGAATATGAGCATCAAGAAATGTGGTCATTATTTAAAAAAATACAAATTTTACTTTTAAACTTTTTAACTACGGCCCTCCTTTGCATTATGTTATATGTCTGAAACTGAATTCAGGTTAGCAACTATATACAGAATTATGAAGAAATCAGGTGCTGATAGGATTGGGGATGACGCTGTATGCGAGTTGAGAGATGTACTTGAAGAAATAGGTGCGTCTATATCGAAGCAAGCAGTTGAATTCGCATCTCATGCGGGCAGAAAGACTGTTAAAGCTCAGGACATAAAACTAGCAGCTAAATCTGGTTTACGAATTTCTTAATCGTAGATTTAAATTATTGCAAAGTAAAGTGTTGCAGATGGTGGGGTGGCAGAGCGGCTATGCGCTCGCCTGCAGAGCGAGTATATATGGGTTCAAATCCCATCCCCACCTTATGTAAGACATGTTTCTAATATGATTTTTATATTTTGATAGAATTGTTTTAGTATGCCTCTTTCAAGACAGCAACTTGAAACGCTGGAACAATTGATAATTGATACGATACAGCAGGCTAAAATGTTTCGTGTATCAGCTCAATCATTCCGACCTTTGATAATTGACGAAATTGATTTTGCTCTAGGTATAGCCGTTGGGGAAATACATGGAGGATTTTATAATTACTTTAATGTAATGAATAAAAGACCTATGAATGATGAGGAACTAGTAGAAATGTATTATGTTATAAGGGGAAGGGTATCAGAGTTACGTAATGCTATATTAGCGGTTGAATGAGTTTGGAATTTCTAGAATGGAGGCGTGTGTGAGAGTAATCCAACAGGTACTATAATCATTGTTAGCTATGGTAAAAGGTATAGAAAATCACATGGGTGGTTATGTTTTGGTTGTTGAATATTATATTTCTGTTCAATTCTTTCACCCTAAAAATAAGTTCGTTCTATATTGAAAATCCAACATTTTATCTAGTGGTATCAATCATCTATGTTTTCTAAACTCCAAAAAATAACCAAATTTCTTTATTACCTATAGCTCTGCATGAACTAGCATAAAAAAAGTGTAAACTGTTTCCTGCTGTGTCGAATAATTATCATATTAACAGGTATCCAACCCCTTTAGAATTCATTGTAATGAATATATTGTATATGGATGCTTTTAACATGTCCCTTCACCACATTCTTCCATCTTATTGCCTTTACATGTTCACCAAGGATACGCTTGATAGCAGAGAAAACTGATTCGGCTATCCATCTGTGTAAATATTCATGATATTTCTTCCATGCATCAAGATCCAACTCATCTCAAAACTAACCATTTAGACAATTTTTAGCGGCCATTTAGATCTATGAATAGCGACATCTAAAATTATTTTATGAAATTCCAAGAATTATCAGACAAACAGTGGAGTATGATGGAATCACACATACCACCACATGCAAAAACTGGCAGGTCTAGGGATTATGATAGAAAAATCATTAACGGAATAATCCATGTTCTAACTACTGGATGCCGATGGGACGATATGCCAAAAAGATATGGTGATGATTCTACTGCAAACAGAAGGTTAAACAAATGGCAACAAAAAGGAATCTGGAAAAAGATTCTATCACGTACTATTCACTCAGCACATAAATCTGGCAAAATTAATCTACAAATATCAGTTGACTCTTCATCCATTCCTGATAAAAAAGGGGCAATGTAACTGGATATAATGGATTCAAGAGAATAACAGGTACAAAAATACATGCCGCAGTAGAGAGTAACGGATTTCCAATATCCATACTGTTGAGTCCAGCAAATGAACATGACAGTACAAAATGCATGGATGTTACAGGATCAATTTCAGACTATCTTGATGATGATTCAATACAACAGATAGAATCAGTTTATGCAGACAAAATGATGCAAAATACATCAGAATGTATTTGTGGGATAGAAATATTGCATGTTGCATCCCATACAAAATAAATCCCAAGTTCATCTTGCAAAATAATGATTGCAAACATTACAGCAAGACAAGATTTGTAGTTGAGAGATTCCTTGCATGGCTCAAGAATGGATTTCACAGAACAAGAACCAGGTATGAAAGAACGGCAGAAAACTATCTGGCATTTGTTAATCTTGCATCATTTTTGATGTATTGTAGGGTTTTGAGATGAGTTGATCATCCTTCTGTTTTATTACTGATAGCTTCCTTGGCATACATCTCCATCAATTCTAGCGATGCATTACTCCTACCTTTATCACTGGTTCAATTCCGCAACTGTCAATTCCAATTCTCTCCCTTCATTATTTTCCTGATTCATAATTATCCACCATCACAGACTTCATTCCTGCGGGTTCATCAATTAATATTTCAACAATAATCCTAAATTCTTCTATTGGATCCTTAGATTTTCAATCATAATGTTAATCCAACTCTGCCTTAATACATTCAATAATATGGTTGACAAATTCAATCAATTTTTCCTTGAAATTGTTAAGAGTATGAGACTCTAGTCCTTCAATGTGTTTATTGTTCTCTTTATTGAGATGGCTAAAGCTTCTAACTATTCGGCGTGTTTGGAATTTAGATTCAGATGGCTAACTACTTCTGACCTACTTAGACCACTCTTGATTTACATAGATATGTGAGGCTTGGGCGTAATTTAGTTCGAAACGATAAGATCAGGTTCTAGTTTTTATTGTTGATATGTTTAGCTCAGACTCCATACTTCTTCGTATATTATTTTTGATTGACGTGATTCCTTAGTCAAAACCTAATAGGAAAAGGGGTATGGAAGAATCGAAGGAATTCTTATACTTCAAGTTTTCAATACCATCAATTTGGACCATCTGCCTATTATCAAAATCTAAAAGTGAAAATGATGGTAAAATATCAAAAAGGTTAAGTCCATCGTTCGCAGGGTCAAAGTTCCTTAATGGTTGGTATATTATTTTGTCAGGTATTCCAGTATTCTTGTTAAGGATGAATCTGACAACATCTTCTTCAACAGGATTGATATTCCACATGAAATCCTTGAAATTCATTACTATATCGGCGTCAAGAGGATAAGAACCTCTATCCATACCAGTATGTATATCGTTGTAGTACCTATTGTACTCCAAACTTACAATTGTATCATGTTTGATATCAATGATTCCGGTTTCCTGAATATTGAAGAGTCTGACGTAAGGCCAGTCGATATTGGGTTCTGATGATGGGTTTATATCAAGATCCGGATTTACAGCACCAGTAGTAAAGGGTTCTGGCAGTGTAGGAAAGATTTCGTTTTTTCCAACCTCAACGAATAGATTGCCATCAACCTCTGTGATCTCTCTAACAAAGCTATCCGCTTGCTCAAATACCACTGTCATTGAATCCACAGTATTCCTGTTATCGGCCTCATCAGTATCGCTTACAGCTATCTTATTATCCCCAGTACCATCTGTCATAATATCTAGGAATATCAAGAATGAATCCCTCTCTGCTATGAAAGAGTGCCAATGCCCATCAGTTAGATGAACTCTTTGCATCGATTTACCCTTCACAGTCAAACTTCCAGTGTTAGTATCAGAATCTTTCGCATTGATATCGTTGATCACTATCTGCACTATTTGTGGACCAAAAAATGTGTTGTTCTGCTCAGGGTCTTCCGCGGCAGAAACAATCAAACTTACCTGCTGAGCGTCTACACTCACAGGATAAAAAGTCATAGGATGTGATAGAAATGAAATAACGAGAATTATTACCACAAATCCACGTTTTGTATTGAAATTTACATTGTATTTTCCTTCGTATCTGATACTGCAACTTAACATACTACAGTTCCAAACCAAAAGAGGAAGCTATAGATTCGAACTGGCCGTATGTCTCCAAATATTCCTTCCCCTTCTCTGTTATAAGATATAGGCGCTTTCCCTCTTCTACCTTTTCCTCAAGCAAACCAGCACTCATAAGCTGTTTGGAAATTTTAGAAAGCCTATTGTAGGAAAGATTTGCTTTTCTCAAAAGGTGTGTAACGTTTATTCCCTTAATTCCAAATTCGTTCGTTACCCTAAGAACATCCCCTACTATCTGAATCCCATTTCTATATGTTATAACCAATTCGATTTCACCTATACTTACGATAATCTCCTTTGCTTTTTTTACACACTACATTATATAACCTTTAGGATATTTTAGGAATCCTTAGGAACGATTTGGAACGCTTATTCAATTAATAAATATGTTGCAATTATTCAAGAGGCATATTGAGCCAAAGTATAACATGGTATCGTGATTTTCTGGGCATGGGATACAAATCTGAGGACCCTTATACTATACTTTTACTATTATTTAGAAATAGAAGTGATGCTTCCAAAATCTGGCATGATGTGCTAAGATGGTGGATGGACGACGAGATTAGTATACGATTCGTAGAAGTCAATCAAAGCTATAACTTCATTATGTATTGCGAAACGCGAATTCTCAATAATACTTGGGTATTTGTAAAAACTCTAAACATGTCAAATCATTATAGAAAATTTAAGGAGAGTTACAAGAGATATGCATTCCTTGGGTTAGCTATATATCGACCGAAGGGCGATTCTTATAGCCTTCATATATTAAAGAATAGAAAGAACCTTAGCAACATTCAGTTTCTGCAAGACACTGATATTGAGGAGGATAGCATCATTTGGCGTTCTAAAAAAGTGTTGTCTTGGGAAGGATAACAATTTATTTTACTTTTCTTCTTTCGAAATCATGAAACGGTTTAGATGTGTAGAGGGTTGTTCTGACTGTTGTATCAATAGAGAATATTACCCAGACAAGAAATATGGTAAGATAGGAGTTCTAGTATTACCTTCAGAAAAGGAGGGAATAGAACAATTTGCAAGAAAACTGGGCAAAACAATAAAGATACTGCCCAGAATAGGAGTAGGAAGTAAGTTTAGAAAAGGAGGTAGGATAGGACCGAAGAATATAATTGCTTATCAACTAATGGGAGTTAACAGGGATGGAGATCTATGTCCATTCTTAGATAGAAATAGTGACGAACGTTCACCACATGGGGGTTATATATGCCGTATATACGAACACAGACCATTAGCATGTAGAGCATACCCATTGATAGAATCTAAAAAAGAATTAATATTAGATGACAAATGTCGATTCTGTGATTCTTGCTCTGACAAAATCAATGGTCTAGTGAACGAAAAGGAGGCATTGGCAAACATAACGCAGGAGGTCAGTTCTAATGAAAAAGACATTTGGAGATATGCAACCGGTGTATGCGATCAGGAAGATAAGGATCTGGTTCGTAAAGGTTGGATCCTAGATACGAATTAACTTTGTAAGGTGCTTAATGATTAGTTATCTATGTAAGGCATGAGCATTATTCCATATAACAAAAACAACTTGATGCCTCTGATTGATTAAGAGCTTATCCGAAAATTAACATCATAGCCTAATTGTTTATACCGAAACAGATCCAGATCTGTCCTCTCTAGCTAAATTTGTGAGAAAATCAAAGAAAAAGAGCATGCCGACCATATGGCATATACCAGACAATCTATGGGAAGAGTTCAAACTAGTGTTGCTACCAGAGAAACCAGCAAGAACAGTTGGAAGGCCAGCTGTGCCATTTAGAAAAGTATTGAATGGAATACTGTATGTATTAAGAACTGGATGCCAGTGGAAGAAGGTATCTAAAGAATTTGGTTCTGGTTCAACTTGCCATGCAAGATTTCAGGAATGGATTGGGATAGGAGTATTCGAGAAGGTATGGAAGAGGCTGCTGGAAATATATGATGAATTAAAGAGCATGGGATGGGACTGGCAATCCATGGATAGCGTACCGAAGGCCCCATTAGGGGGAAAACGACCGGAGCAAACCCAACGGATAGAGGCAAGCTAGGTACCAAACGTCACATGCTGGTTGATAGAAGAGGAGTACCTCTCTCATCTGTAATTACTGGAGCAAATAAACACGATATGAAATCAGCCTTTCCTACAATAGATAGCATTGTTGTTGATAGGCCCAAAGTTAAACAGAACATATGCATGAATAGGATATGATTTTCCAGAGATAGAGTATGGAGTATGAAATATGGAGTTAGGAAGGGGATATGTGGATCACATTCGTCATAAGGGTGAAGTGTTGAAAAAGAATTTATACAAAGCAAAGAGATGGGTTGTAGAAAGAACCGCATCTTGGCATAACAGGTTCAGAAAGTTATTGGTAAGGTTCGAGAAGAGAGAGGAAAATTATCAGGCGCTAGTAGAATTTGCTAACTGCCTAATAGTGTATAGAGCGATATATTGGTAGTGTCATAAACACGTTAATGCAACTGTTTCTAGTATCTACTATCTACAATACTAATTATATCAATAGTAAGAAAACTAAACCTGACAGTATGAACTAATATTCTTGCATTCTAAATGTTATCATTTCTACCAATCATTAACTATCAGCTAGAATTTTAGGATAGGCTCTTAAACTATTCAAGATTCTCTTTAATCATTTCACGTAAAGGTCATGAATTTCAAGAACAATTGAGATATATGCAAAAAACAAACCCGACAAGAATCGCTATGTTCACATTGTTACTGCTGGGCGCGATAGGAATGGCAGCACAAGGAATCTTGACCAACGCCTTTGCTGCACATCAGGGTGACTATTTTTACCACGAGGGATTGAAATCGAATTGGCTTATAGAGAACAACAACAGCATAGGAGATGTTAATGAAGTGATGAAGGACTTGCGTATAAATCTACAGCAATTAAAAACAATTATTGATTCTGGTGAAGTCACAGTAGAATCCTCATTTGTGGACCTAGATGCATGCCCATACCCAACATGCTTGTGAGCATAAAAATATCTCATGCTGACGACGGAGTATGAGAACACTCTCTTTTTATTCTCCTGTCAAACAAGTTCGACTTTACGTTAGTAGATTAAGAAATTTCATTGTATGTTTATTAACTTACAGTTGGATTATACACTTAGAAATAGGAGAATCGCAAATGATATCAGACGTAGATTTGAATAAACATGAAATTGTTTCAAATGAACAATGGCTTAAAGCGCGTCTTGAATTGTTAAAAAAGGAAAAAGATCATTCCAAAGCCAGAGATGAGTTAACGCGTGCCCGACAGAATATGCCTTGGGCTAAAGTAGAGAAAGATTATTTCTTTGAAAGTTTAGAGGGAAAAGTGCATTTGCGTGATCTCTTTCAGGGAAAAAGTCAGCTCATAGTGTATCACTTTGTTTGACAAAGATTGGGAAGAAGGATGCAAATCTTGTTCTTTTCTTGCAGATCACTATGAACCATCTGTTGTTCATATTGCACACAGAGATGTTGCGATGGTTACAATATCCAAAGCTCCTTTAGAAAAACTTGAAGCATTCAAAAAACGCATGAGTTAGAACTTCAAGTGGGTATCCTCTGAAAATTCAGATTTTAATCGGGATTTTCAGGTTTCCTTTACGGAAGAAGAAATATCTGGTAAAGCATTTTACAACTATCAAGAAAACACAACTTTTCCAGTAAAAGAAGCTCCAGGAATAAGCGTATTTGTATTTGGTAAAGACGAACAAATCTATCATACTTATTCTGCTTATGCTAGAGGCCTTGAGAATATTATTACTGCTTATAATCTTCTGGACATAGTGCCGAAAGGACGTGATGAAGAAAATCTTTCTTACGGGATGGAATGGCTACGACACAAGGATAGATACAGTGATGAAACTTTCATTGACCCCTATACACAAAAGAAATAAAATCTTCTCTATCTTGAAAAGAAGCACTGAATATTTGCAGTCTTGATGAATAGGCAAATCATGAGATTTAGGAACAATATTAACTCATCTTTTCATTAGATTAGATTAGTCAATGTCCTTTTGAATCTAACAGAACCGATTTGACACAAACTTATGAACCTCCCAAGGAGATCAAAAAATGCCCAATTGACAACACGTTCAAAATTATCTGGAAAAAATTGGTACTTACGAGCAGACATCTTTACAGCACCTAATATGGATCAACTTAATAGGTAAGATTTAAAAAATATTATTTTGAAATACTTATTTTACAACGTTGAGATAATTTTATTTCTGAAAAGATTACTAATGCTGTAAGCTCCCACGCCCATTATAGATAGAGCTGTAGAGCCTCCGATTAGTCCTATGGCATGCTTTGTATCCAAGATTGTTTCGTCCGTCAAGTTCATGAATGCAACAAATATTAAGACTATCGTAGCTGCTATTGAGCCTGTTCTATTGGGAAGACCGACAAGCAGTAAAGAGCCTAATATTATGCTCAATGATAGAGGGATAAATTGTAAACCGTCAGAGGCAAAATTAGGGAAGAATATAGTCATAAAGAAGGCAAAGGATAGATTCGCCCTTAGTATTACATGGAACCAAGGTGTCTGTTTTGCAAAACCTTGATAGTTTGTACCTAACAGCTTATCAATACTGTATTTTCCGCTTCCAACAAGCGCTAGAGCAATGTACATACCCTTTAGAGTAACATCTAGGAATAACTTACTGTAGCCGAGGTTTTGCTGTGCTACAATAAAAAGCAAGAAGAGTAAAGCTCCAGCGATTGAAACGTATTTAGTTTTGAATCCTACAATTGTTAGAGAACCCACCATTAATTCGATTATACCAATCGTTACTACAAAACTAAGGGCATTCGGTATGAAGACAGCTATTTCTCGTTTTACAAAACCAGTAGGTGTTAAGAGTTCTACAGCTGCTTCTGGAGAAAGAAGAAGTAGTTTGATACCACCAAGGATAAATACCGAACCTAATAATACCCGTAGAGCCAAAATGGCATAATCCTGATAGTGAACTTGCTTAATCTGCATCTGGTAAGATTCTGAAGTTTGGCGAGCTGGAATAGTTTCTACCAATTCTTCTTTTTTTGACTTGGATATTTCTTTGAGCATCTCATTGACAATTCTAGACTTTTTCCACTCTGTAATCTTCTTCATCATGATGGGACCGACTGCCATTCCAACCAACATTCCCATCATCATTGCTATGATGACATCAAACATTTCCATACACTTCACCTTATGGTAGTTGGACTGATAAAGCCCACTTACATTACCTTTTACTCCCGCAGGAGCTAGATGAATATGTGTTGCAATGACATCATCGTTAGTGTCTACAGTCTGATTGCCATCGAGATCTAAACCATCGACAGCAATCAGGACCTTATTTTCTCATGAATTCATTCTTCATGATTATCTCCGTTAAATAATTTAGGATTGAGCATTATTAGGGATTATTCTCATCTTACAGATTGGAACTACTTGATGGACTGATCCATTCTTTAACCTAAAACTCCTAGGTGTGTAATATTGGTCTCACAATAGAAGGCATCAATATTTGCTGGCTTGTCCCCTGTTTTCCTCGTATTAAGATATCTACCAGTAGTGCCTGATATATTGAAGCATGACTGAAATTTTATCTTCAAGTATAATCCTATTACCTTGGAAACATGACATCTCTTACCTTCTACGGAGGAGTAAACGAAATAGGTGGTAACAAAATCCTTCTAGAAGACAAAGACACTCGTGTATTCCTAGATTTCGGTAAGAGTTTCTCCAGAAGAGCTAAATCAACTGATCCCAAAACTGATCATTTAGTGAATAATTGACGATCATTTGGATCTATTTGCAATGCTGCCCGTAGCAGATCATGAAATTTCAGGAGATAACAGGTGAACAATGGAAGATGATATCACCGCATCTCCCCAAGCCAGCCAGAACCGGAAGGCCAAGGGCAGACGACAGAAAGACAGTCAACGGAATCCTGTTTGTCGGGATAACAGGATGCAGGTGGACTGGGATGTCACAAAGGTACGGCTCCAAATCAACTGCGCACCGCAGACTGCAGAACTGGCAGCGACGTGGAATATGGAAGAATATCCTCTCCGCTGCAGTCAAATCAGCCCACAGATCAGGCAAGATGCAGCTGCAAAAAACGGTCGATTCGTCATCAGTTCCGGCCAAAAAAGGGGAAGCGTCATAGGATACAACGGATTCAACAGGATTTCAGGCACAAAAATACACGTTGCGGTGGAACAAAACGGACTGCCAGTCTCAGTAGTAATGTCCTGCAAATCAGCATGACTCTGCAAGATTTGTAGACGTGATGGATGGCATCTCACAATATCTGGATGAGAGATCTATCAGAAAAATTGCGCGGTGCCAAGCAGACAAGGGCTATGATGCAGAATTCATCAGGAAATACCTCACCAAAAGAAAAATCTCTGACTGCATGCCTTACAGAAAAAACAGTAAGACACAACAACAAAATGATAATACAGAACAATACCTATACGGCAAGACGCGCTATGTTGTGGAGAGATTCTTTGCCTGGTTGAAGAATGGGTTCCACAGAACCAGGATCAGATATGAGAAGAATGCACAAAACTATCTGGCATTTGTTATCATTTCGTCGATTATGATGTATTGGAGAGTATTGGGATGACTTCAATATTTTGAGGAATATATCAGTCCTCGAACCTCAAATGGTATAGTAGATTTTCTGACCATGGGTTTGGTTCCTGACATCCAAGGTGTGTATAGAGATGATTTGATGGTACTGGCCGGTAGAAAACCCCAGAAACCCGAGATTGATGCCTTGTTACTAACTCATGCACATGCAGATCATGCGGACTATATTTCCTTTTTACATGAGGACATTCCAATATACATGGGTTCAGCCTGCCATCTAATCTTAAAGGCCTTCGCTGACAGGTCTTCTAGAACAATAGAAAAGGAGATTCTGGATTACAAACCCAGGCCATATGATCTAAAAGATAGACCAATTCCAAGGAAAATCAACGAGTTTAGAACTGGAGATAAATTCAAAATTGGTTCACTCGAGGTAGAACCTATACATGTTGATCATTCAGTCCCTGGAGCATACGGCTTTATCATTTGGACATCTGAAGGTCCCATTGCTTATACCGGCGATATAAGATCCCACGGAACCAATTCAAAGATGACGCGTGACTTATAGAAAAAGCAAAGAAGGCAAAGCTTATAGCACTAATCACCGAAGGAACAAGAATTGCAGATGAAGAAAAGCAGGAAAGCGAACAGGCGGTTCATAAAGAATGCAATAAAATAGTCTCCGAAACTAATAATCTAATATTTGCCGATTTTAATTTCAAAGATGTAGATAGACTAAGAACTTTTTTTAATATAGCAAAAGAAAATGATAGAAAATTTGTAGTAAAAATTAACGATGTATATTTTCTCAAATATCTATCACAGGATAGAGTTCTTAATATGCCAGATCTTGACAATGAGGATATCATAATTTATCTTCCGAAACGGGGTTCGGGAACTTATTCTGATGAAGATTACAAAGGAAAAGATAAAGAATTTTTGGACTTGCATAACACTTGGACTGCAGAACAAATTGCTGCAAGGCCAAATAAGGTATTGTGTGCTATTGGATTTTACAGTTTTACAGCCCTGATTGACATGAAGCCAAAATCAGGTGTACGATACATACATTCTTCAAGTGAGCCCTATAATGAAGAACAAGAATTATCTGAGGAAAGAATTGACGCTTGGCTCAAGCATTTTTCGATGGCTAAATTTCAGAGTCATTGTTCAGGTCATGCTAGAGGAAGTCAATTGCTTGAAACCGTTTCAGAAATAGGGGCAAAAACACTATATCCTATTCATACTGAATTCCCAAATCAATATGAAAAAGTTTCAAAGAATTTAGTTTTAGTAGAAGAAGGGAAAAGATACGATTTATCATAAGAATAGAAAGAGAAAGTATTCCCGAGCGAGGAAAATATTCTAGGCGAAATCCATTGTCACAATAATAATGGATACTATGAGGTATCCTTTGTTTAGCGATGTAAATCTTCGAAAACACTGGATTCTAGATTGGTTTTACTGACAGTTTCACATTATCAGATACAAGCGAGAAATAGTTTCCATGTTTTCTGAAATCACCAGTATAGACAATCGTCCACTGTTCGTATGGAAATTCGTAAGATTTATTGTATGTATATTATGTTTGTACTACATGGGCAAGGTATATGTGCTAATAAGTGTAGACGCTGGTTCTGACGAGAAAGTTTTAAGGGCACTTGAAGGTATCGGTGGAATAGAAGAGTCGCACATAGTTCTCGGCGGAGCGGATTTGATGGTAGAAATGGAGGCTGGCGACATGGAATCAATAAGGAATATTGTGTATGAGAAAATTAGAAAGATCCCAGAGGTAAGATCTACTCAGACTATGTCAGTAGTGAAATGATCGCCCTGTATAATTCTGAAGATACATCGCTCTTTACTAAATTTATTTCTAGCTTGATTTCAAGAGTTAGATAAAGTATACATAATTTGAGTTTGGTTCGAGGGTAGAGTTTCTTGAAATCATGTAAAGTAGTTCTGACAATACTATTACAAAATACGAGGATACAGCGGCAAAAAAGGAAACTGAAAATGATAGCAAAGCTGTCAACTAAAAACACTAGTGACAGTTTAGGATAATTGTGAATGCGACCAAGTGTAAAAAAAGGAATACTTATCATAATTGTAGAAAAGTGTAAGGAGAAATTGGGTTGCGCAAGTATTGTCTAGGAATTAGAGGTTATAGTTTCCATATTACTAGAAAGATGTCACCCTAGAAAATGTATCTCGATCATGTTATCGCCGCCAGTTCAAAGTGACAATATGTTGTAGAAACACCAGATGGTATTCTAAACCGTAATGTAATATGACTTGTTGGAAATAGTCATTGTACGCTACCTAGAAAGAATCTGTGAAGCAAAGATAGTATCAGCTTTCACACAATTTTGTTATTCTCGACAATAAAATAGATATGAAAGTTAGAGGTCAAACCATCCACTGATGCCGAATAAGCTACCCAGCCAACTTCCAAACATGAAAGTAATAAAGGCTGTTCCTAGGGTTAAGCCAACCCCTTCCAAAAGTTCTCTGGAAAATTTTTTCTCTAAAATTACCGAGCTGTAGAAGGTGAAAAATGCAGTCATGGCAAGTGCAAGTGCAACCGAAACACCAAAGGCGTAAGCCATACCTTCTGTAAAAAAGTACGGTAGAGCCAAAATAATTACAGTGCTAATATAAGCAATACCCGTAGTGATTGCAGAGATAATCGGCGATCTCGTTTGTTCTTGGTTTGAATGTACCGCCTTTGATTGCAGATATGCAGCAGATGCCATGGAAATAGCAGCTGCCACTCCAACCACAAGCCCAGCGATACCAGCGATTAATGTTGAGCTCGTAACGCCCAAAAAACCAGCATGTACACCAGTTATTTCAACAATTGCGTCGGCCAAGCCTAGAACTATGAAACTCATGTATTTGACTACTGATTCATTAATTTGCGACACAAAGAATTTTTCGTGTTCTTTCTCATCATCAATTATCGAATTTAATATTTCTCTTTCCTGAAGCGGAATAGTCTCTGCAAATCGCTTATACTCTTCAATCACTTTATCCTCATGACGTTCAAGAAGTTTTACAGTGAAAGTCAAGCCAAGCAAGTGCCTGAACACAAGCATCGTAAAGATAAAATATTTTTTTACGCGAGGATGATAACCATTAAGGTAGTTGCTCCAGAACTTAAAATGTACCTGTTCTTGTTCGGAAAGACGAAGTAGCATTTGGCGGTTAGATTCTGTTTTTTCTATGGCAGCTAATTTCTTATACACCAAATGATCTGTAAATTCGTCATCGCAATAGTTTTCTGGTTCCATGGCACAACTTTGGCTCACTTCTTTTTAAGGTACCAAATAAATATCTATGTGGATATAGTAATTTGTCAAGATAAAAAGATCAATACGGGGGTAACTTGTCTGGTAATTTACCCTATCCTTGTGAAATACTGGTGATCATCCGCAAAGTTAACAGTACCTTAATTCTTACACTGCTCACTTATCTTCAATTAGGATTTTGTTGCCACCAATTTCACTCACCCCACGCAAAGTTATAACTGTCATTTGCAATAGTAGTAGCGGAGGATTATCAATCTTTTTTATTCTTATATATTCCATCACATTATATAATACTCTACAGCGTGGTTTGAAAATAATCATAAATGATTGTTCGACTATGGAGATAAATGTCTTAGATCTTATCCGAAAATTAACATCATAGCCTAATTGTTTATACCGAAACAGATCCAGATCTGTCCTCTCTAGCTAAATTTGTGAGAAAATCAAAGAAAAAGAGCATGCCGACCATATGGCATATACCAGACAATCTATGGGAAGAGTTCAAACTAGTGTTGCTACCAGAGAAACCAGCAAGAACAGTTGGAAGGCCAGCTGTGCCATTTAGAAAAGTATTGAATGGAATACTGTATGTATTAAGAACTGGATGCCAGTGGAAGAAGGTATCTAAAGAATTTGGTTCTGGTTCAACTTGCCATGCAAGATTTCAGGAATGGATTGGGATAGGAGTATTCGAGAAGGTATGGAAGAGGCTGCTGGAAATATATGATGAATTAAAGAGCATGGGATGGGACTGGCAATCCATGGATAGCGTACCGAAGGCCCCATTAGGGGGAAAACGACCGGAGCAAACCCAACGGATAGAGGCAAGCTAGGTACCAAACGTCACATGCTGGTTGATAGAAGAGGAGTACCTCTCTCATCTGTAATTACTGGAGCAAATAAACACGATATGAAATCAGCCTTTCCTACAATAGATAGCATTGTTGTTGATAGGCCCAAAGTTAAACAGAACATATGCATGAATAGGATATGATTTTCCAGAGATAGAGTATGGAGTATGAAATATGGAGTTAGGAAGGGGATATGTGGATCACATTCGTCATAAGGGTGAAGTGTTGAAAAAGAATTTATACAAAGCAAAGAGATGGGTTGTAGAAAGAACCGCATCTTGGCATAACAGGTTCAGAAAGTTATTGGTAAGGTTCGAGAAGAGAGAGGAAAATTATCAGGCGCTAGTAGAATTTGCTAACTGCCTAATAGTGTATAGAGCGATATATTGGTAGTGTCATAAACACGTTAATGCAACTGTTTCTAGTATCTATTATCTACAATACTAATAAAATCAATAGTAAGAAAACTAAACCTGACAGTTTGAACTAATATTCTTGCATTCTAAATGTTATCATTTCTACCAATCATTAACTATCAGCTAGAATTTTAGGATAGGCTCTTAGTTGGTGATAGTTGTAGGATCCCTATATGGTTAAGTGTGAGAATAAACATCCATAGGGATGGAAATATAGCTAAGCAAGACGAGTACGCTTGGGTACAGATCCTTTTTAACAGTCCTAAGTGAGTTTCTCCGGGTTTCTTGTTGCCTCTTAGGAACTCACGGAACAAACTTTGATCTTCTCTTTCAATCAATTCCTTAGACTCGTGTAATTCTTGGGTGAATATTTTATTCTCATACTAGTACTTTTTTTTGAAAGTGAAAAGCACCATACCAGTTCTAATGTCGACCAGTTTACTTACTGCATCTCCAACCACTTGTTAATTACATTAGAGTATCCTTCCTCAAATCCCCATATCATTAAGGGCA
Source organism: Nitrososphaerales archaeon (assembly GCA_965197925.1). GTDB lineage: Archaea > Thermoproteota > Nitrososphaeria > Nitrososphaerales > UBA213 > CBDAOC01. The sequence goes on along the minus strand of CBDAOC010000020.1, from coordinate 621,347 downwards.
ACTCCGGCTCATACTTCATTGAAAATTTACAACTATCACAATTTAAGGTGTCGGTCTTTACTTCAAATATCATGGGCTCATTACAATTCTGACATGCTATGGTGTGCTCTTCAAGGCATCCCTGCTTATCACAACAACACAGATAGGATTTGTTTCTATCTTTGGCAATAATGAATTGTTTTCCATGAGTGACACAATAATTTCTGGTGATGACAGGTCCATAAATGGATGAACATTTTTCTGTGCACTGCAGAAGAACATCGACTACATAAGCCATAAATTTGGGTGCATTCTTTCCTTGAACGAAATACATCTTCTTCAAGTCAGGATAACTTTGTGCGTGGGAAAATGCATCTTTGATGAATTGTTTTCTGGACACTTTATATAGTGAAATAAACCGTTCAATTCGTTTCTTAGGTTCTTCATTGACATAATCCAGAATCAAGTCAGCGTATTGTTCGCAAGCAGTTAGGTGACCTTTTTTCCCTTTGCTTTCTAATTCTTTCAACTTCGTGATGAATGTTTCATATTCATCTGGTTCATTTTTCTTTGGAAACAACCTCCTCATAGCTTTGATCCTATCGGTGGGGAAGGGAAGGTTTGCTTTTTTGCAGATCTCAGCCAACTTGCCTGGAAATATCTGGTAGAGCATGTTATTGTAGATCCGTGTCCGCTTGCAAATAGTACGAACCGAGGGAACTTTAGAGTGCTTTTTATAGTAATTCCGAACAAACTTCAGAATCATTTCCTTTTCCAGTTGATTATTTTGTACTGATGCCATTAAAAAGCTCGAGGTGTAGGGGTATTTAAGTACGTACTATGGGTTTAGGAACGCCAAGAACCCTAAAGAACGCTAATAATGCATAAAGTGTATATCTTGTTATTGGCCTACTTTTCAATCTGAACATAATCATTTTTTCTGGTGTTTACCAATAGGCAGTATTTCGGTTCTCCTTTCCTTATTGTATAACCAGTGAACCGAGTCCTTAACCATGAAAGATAATCGTTACGGGTTCGCAACCATTTGTTATGAGTCTTGCTCTATAGGCTCTTCCTTTTTGTCCAAAAACGCATGGACAATTAAGTTGGTAAAGGATAATCCTTCTTTGTTGTGAACTAGAACAAGTGAATCTGTACTTGATTTGGATCAATAGAGAACAAATTGCTGAAGCACATCACCTGGCAAGATGGGCATAAGAGGAAATTGTAGAATGCTCTACCTCTTTTCCTATTAGGTTATGGCCAAGGAATCACATCAATTAAAGATAATATACAAAGATGTCGAGTCTCAATTAAACATATCAACAATAAATACTAAAACCTCTTCATATCGTTTCGAGCTATTAAATTTCGCAAGTCACCACTAGTTGGGAAATATTGAAATCTAAAGCATCACGTTTGATTAAGAAGAGTTCAAACTAATCTAGAACTTGTATAAAGAAAAAAGGAAGGATGCCTAGAAAACTCGTACCTGTTCTAGCTTGTTTCCTTAAGACGTTTTATGATTTCCTCGGTAGTGGTCACTTCAGTTGCTATGAATCCATAGTTTGTGTACGCAGCCTGAGTCGCATCTGAGCCTGGGCCCGTTGTAGCATCCTTTACAACTATTACTTCAAAGCCGTGTTCGATAGCATCTCTAAGATGGGATTCAACACACAAGTTTGCTGACATTCCAGCAAGAATGACATTCTGTATATCATGTTGCCTGAATTGAGTCTTAATATCTCCTGACCAAAAGTTGCTCAATGCTTTATGTGGAGATAATACTTTGGTATTTTCATCTGGTTGAAGGTCTGGATGAAATTCTGCACCTCACGTGCCCTTGAGGAACATCTTGCGTTCAAACATCAATTTATCAATTGGGTTCAAATGTTTCCAGTTCTTGAATTCAGCCTCAGTGTAGTGCGGTGAGTAGAATACCGTGATGCCTACCTCTTTAGCCATCTTCCTCAGTTCTATCAGATGTTCCACAACTTTTGTTTCCTTGACTCCCTTACCAACAAAGTCCCACACGACTCCTCCTTCAGAAAGGAAGTCATTTTGTGGATCTATAATTAATAATGCCGTCTTTTTTAGATCCAGTGTTGTGCTCGTGCTATTTCTAAGTATTTTGGAATTATTTAAGCATGATAAGGTTAGACTATATGTAAATTCCTGTACATGTAATGAAGCAAAAAATAGATCAAGAAAGTGTTGTGTTCATGGACAGTCTGCTTGAGGATAGAATGTTAGCGGGCTTGGGATTTGAACTCATAGTGGGTTCAGATACATTGGTTGATGGCAGAGGTCGGGGGGACCATTACCTACTCAATTTATTTGTAGAACTCTTTTGACATCTTACTATCCACCACAGTAATGCCAAGATGCTTCATCATATCACCTACATTTTGAATAACCAAAGCTTTCAATCTTTTGCTTTCCAGAGTGATAAGGGATCATCAACTCATCTCAAAACTAACCATTTAGACAATTTTTAGCGACCATTTAGATCTATGAATAGCGACATCTAAAATTATTTTATGAAATTCCAAGAATTATCAGACAAACAGTGGAGTATGATAGAATCACACATACCACCACATGCAAAAACTGGCAGGCCTAGGGATGATGATAGAAAAATCATTAACGGAATAATCCATGTTCTAACTACTGGATGCCGATGGGACGATATGCCAAAAAGATACGATGATGATTCTACTGCAAACAGAAGGTTAAACAAATCTGCAAACAGAAGGTTAAACAAATGGCAACAAAAAGGAATCTGGAAAAAGATTCTATCACGTACTATTCACTCAGCACATAAATCTGGCAAAATTAATCTACAAAAAATATCAGTTGACTCTTCATCCATTCCTGATAAAAAAGGGGCAATGTAACTGGATATAATGGATTCAAGAGAATAACAGGTACAAAAATGCATGCCGCAGTAGAGGGTAACGGATTTCCAATATCCATACTGTTGAGTCCAGCAAATGAACATGACAGTACAAAATGCATGGATGTTATAGAATCAATTTCAGACTATCTTGATGATGATTCAATACAACAGATAGAATCAGTTTATGCAGACAAAATGATGCAAAATACATCAGAATGTATTTGTGGGATAGAAATATTGCATGTTGCATCCCATACAAAATAAATTCCAAGTTCATCTTGCAAAATAATGATTACAAACATTACAACAAGACAAGATTTGTAGTTGAGAGATTCTTTGCATGGCTCAAGAATGGATTTCACAGAACAAGAATCAGATATGAAAGAACGGCAGAAAACTATCTGGCATTTGTTAATCTTGCATCATTTTTGATGTATTGTAGGGTTTTGAGATGAGTTGAATGAATACCCATTCAAGATAAAGGACATTGTAACTACCAGTATATTGTATGTAGCAAATAAATACATGTTAAAAATTGCTGATCTCATAGGTGAAGATACAAAGCAACAAGAAGCGATAATTTGGAATCATCATCTAGGTGGTTCTCAAGGATAGAAAATAACTTCTATAAGAATTTCAAGAATCAGAAAATTGAAAGAACGGCAGAAAACTATCTGGCATTTGTTAATCTACAATTTTTGATGTATTGTAGGGTTTTGAGATGAGTTGAATGAATACCCATTCAAGATAAAGGACATTGTAACTACCAGTATATTGTATGTAGCAAATAAATACATGTTAAAAATTGCTGATCTCATAGGTGAAGATACAAAGCAGATAAGGAGGTGGTTCTCAAGGATAGAAAATAACTTCTATAAGAATTTCGTTCCTACATGAGAAAAATTGGGTGAAACGGAAGAAAATCTTTTCTACAATTATGATTTGGAAAAGAGAACTTGGATAAAGAAACAGACGGTGGCATCATTCATACCAATTTACGCTGGTCTAATAACCAGGGAAGATATAGACAGGATTGTAAAATGGATAACCCATTCTCATTGGTGTGGTGATGGCAATTGTCATGTACCCTCTATACCCAGCACCGATTTGGAAGAATCATACTTTAAATCAGTTAACTATTGGCGAGGACCTGTTTGGATTAATACAAATTGGATGATTTATTTGGGATTGTTGAAGTATGGTTATGAGGAAGAGGCTGAGCATTTAAAACAAGGAACTTTTGAGTTGGCTCAGAACTATGGATTTAGGGAATATTTTGACCCACACACTGGGGAGGGTTTGGGAGGGAAAGCGTTTTCCTGGACAGCAGCTTTGGTAATAGACATGATAGAAAATAAGGGAATTGGAATTTCTCCAGATTAGTAGGCCATGATGAACATGACCCTATAATAAAAATAGAGTGTTAGGAAACAATAGAAGGAAATTGGATTGGAATGTTTACAATTCCTTCTGGAAGAACTTCCACCTGTAAGGAGCTGACTTCATTTATGGGCATTGGAAAGTTTGACAATGAATGTGAATGAAGGAACACAACTACCGATTTTATCAATAGAAATTTCACATGTGATTAGTTTTTGGATGAAAGAAAATATAATCACTAGCCGCACCTCCAATTTATATTCCGAACGTTCGGTTTGATAAGAACTCGTAGAATCAATCAATTTTTAAGGTATTACAAGAGTTTTCAACGTATGGCCAAGATCGCCTTATTGATTGGATCAGTGAGACAAGATCGGAATGGTATAAAGGTCGGTCGCTGGATGGAAGAGACTTTGAAAAGTCGAGGACATACGGTATTCTTCATTGATCCACTGGAACTTGATCTCCCTCTACTTGACAGGATGTATAAGGAGATGTCTAATCCTACAGAAAAGTTGAAGACACTCAGGGAAATGATTAAGAATGCTGAAGGGTATCTAGCCCTGACACCTGAATATAACCACAGTGTGTCATCTGCTTTGAAGAACTTACTGGATTGCTTCCAAGAGGAATACTTTTTCAAACCTTCTGCTATAGTATCCTATTCTGTTAGTGGTTTTGGGGGTGTAAGGGCAGCCGAACAACTACGGCTCATATTTGCAGAATTGGGTGCCCCCTCTATATCCTCCTCTCTTCCTGTGTCCAAGGTTCAGAATGTTTTTGATGACGATGGAAAACTAAAAGAAGAGGCATATGAAAGAAGGGCAAAACGATTCCTAGACGAATTTGAATGGTATATTGAAGCATTCAAAAACCAGAGGGAAAAAGGATTACCATATTAGGTGTTGGATAGTATCTATTTACACTCCAATATTATCAAGCTCTTACAAACCCTATATCAATAGTAAAGTTCCTTACAGACTATTTGTGAAAACTTTACTGCATAGTTGTAAGAGTTAACGTTATAGATTTGTGATGACAGGATGTTGTAGTTGAAATTCTAACCTTTAACAGTAGAAGAAGAATACTTGATTGCACCTGTTGAAAAATTCAAACCCTTCACAAGTTCCCCACGTGTTGGAATGAACATTCTTGTTTTCACCTGGTTATCTAATACTTACTACAACAGTTAAAGGTAATATTTATGGGCTTTCGTAATTCTATTTAGTCATTGGTGTTGACGAGTTATGGCATGTAAAGATAACTGTTTAAGATACAGGGCAATAAAAGGTAAACGAGGTAAAAGATATGCATTTGGACAGAAGAGATGTCAGACCTGCTAGCTTTTTGTGTGGTGGAATAGCGTCAACTGCCCCTGCTGTGGAATGCGCTTGCGCACTAAACCAAAAGGTTCACCTGAGCGCAAAGCTTTCGCGGCAATAAACGTGAACTTGGCATCTAGAATGTAGTAACAGCAATAGAAGACCTAGTACGTGAGGTTCGTCAAGAAATAATAGAACCATTCTAGGTAAAATAGAACTATTATAGGTAATTGTTATAGATGCTACCACTGATCTGAACGGCATTGAAGAAGATGGGATCTAAAAGTTGTGGAGTTTTAACGATAATTTTTAACATGCTCTATGATTTAACCGAATGTCCGTTAAAGAAATCACAATTGGAATACAGATGTAATTTCAATTATACGAGAATATCAAAGTATTTTGCTTTTCTGCGGAAACTACAGCTTGTAGCCATTTCGAAGGATGATTCTTCAACCTTAGTCATAACTGATGAAGGTCGGAATTATCTTTCATATTATCACAAAATAGTGTCCGAGGAGAACAAACGTAAGAGAATTTATGATCAAGTTTGATGTGGGAACTGGTTGATGTAGATTTCAAAACGAAAAATGTATGATATATTATTATTTATGGGATCACAGCAATAAGAGCGGGTATCGCTCTGAACGATCATTAATTGTATCTACCAAAGGGAGAAATGTAATTTTTGAAACCTATATTTTAAAAAATTGTATTTGCTATCAAAATTGAAAATGTGACATGAACCAGTAAAGAAGATGATCCATAAAAAATTTAACACCCTGACACTAAAAATTCCATTATATTCTAGATATAATATTACCGTCTAAAGATTATGCTAATGATGATCAGCCGTTCAGTGTTGAATCGTGTAATATGTAGAGCTACGTTGGATATAGTTTTATTGATAATTTAAAGGATTAGGCCTATGACTTAGTATTGCCGTATCATGCTCAGAACCAAAAGGGAATTTCATGAGCATGTAGAACAGTATCACGAGAAAAGGAACTAATTTGCCATATCATACTTTATTTCTAGTATACTTTGGCGAGTCCACATTAGAATAGGTAGGCTTTGGATGTTTAATCCTACCACTAGATGTGACACAAGGATCAAATAAGCAATGTAGAGCTTCGCTAATAATATTGCAGCCATGAAGTGTATTCAGATAAAAAAGTTCAATTTATTAAGATAGACATTTTTATTGCAACTTAATGAGTACGAAGAGTCCCAATGAATCAAAAGCTCAAATGACGGTAGTGATGCTAATCCTCAGGGTAATGTCTTTGGCGGTGTGATTTTAAAACATATAGATCTTATTGCAGTTCTGGTTGCAAAAAGACATGCAAGGAACAATATAGTTACTGCCAGCATAGATAAAGTTAACTTCCTTAAACCTGTCTTTATTGGAAATGCACTGATCCTTACTGCTAGACTCAACTACGTCGCCAAGTCATCTATGGAAATTGAAGTAAAAGTGGAAGCAGAGGACTTGGAGAAAGGGCGTAAAATTCTTACAGGAACTGCTTTTATTACAGGTGTAGCGCTAGACAAGAACGGCAAACCAACAGAGGTGCCTAGACTCCTATTTGAGACTGAAGAAAATAAAAGGAAATTCGCAGAAGGAGAGGCAAGGATGGTACAGAAGGTCAAGGAACTTGGTAAGGTAAAAATTTGAGCTTTCAAGAAAAAAAATAGATAGATCTCAGCAATATTGTTCAGACGACTGTAATCTAGTTAGTCTGGTGGAATTCCAGACCTCTATCCTAAATCATGAGTATTAATAATGTTGCAGTCCAAGAGAAATTACTTCCACCATAGACCATTGTTTCTATAAGGGTTCATCCTGAAAAAACCATATACTAGTTAGGAAACCAACTTGGAAAAATAAGGCCCTACAAAAATCTCATTATAACAGATAAGCTATTAACCAGAACGGATTGGATGGAGGGTAGGGATGATCCTGAAAATGTTTGAACCAAGTGGATTCAGACATTCTAAATCTGTTCAGATTATACAAGGTTGGGCTAGAATTTATTTCAAGTTTAAACTTTTTCTACCCAACCAGTTTTCCTTTCTTTCCTGATATATTCGTCTCTTCCAAAAGGATGGCCGCCAAACCATGTCTCATCAATGCAATGGCTTTGTAAGCGTCGCTATCCTTTTGTCTAGACTTCAGCAACTCCATTATAGATTGCGAAATCACAGGTATAGGAATTTCTTTGTTTAGTGCATCATGAACCAGCCAATTCACTTCTCCAGTATCTTCAACGTAACTTTCTATCTTGTCAAGACTCTGTTCTCTCAAACCTTTCTCCATTAGTTCGATAAGCCAACTTCTAATTACTGAACCATGCGACCAATTCTTGAAAACGTTTACGAGATCTAAATCAAAACCACTCCCTCTTAGCAATGCAAAACCTTCAGCAATAGACTGCAACATCCCGAATTCTATTCCATTATGAACAAGTTTTACATAATGGCCAGTGCCAGGCTCACCTGTATACAAGAAGCCGTCTCTCACAGCCAGGGCCTTTAGGATTGGTTCGGCTATTTCAATTCCCTCTTCTTTACCACCAACCATAAAACATGCTCCATATCTTGCTCCATCAAGCCCACCGCTTGTACCACAATCAAGAAAGTGAAAACCTTCTTTCCGCATTTCCTTTTCTCTTCTTATCGAGTCAACAAAGAAAGAATTTCCTCCATCTAATATCACATCTCCTTTGTGTAGATGGGGGGTAATTTCCCCAAGAACTTGGTCTACTGTGGAACCTGCGGGAAGGGACAGGTAAATGACTCTCGGTTTGTTTAAACGCGCAAAAAAACTTTCATAATCAGAAACCACTGCTACCCCTTTACTTTCTAAATCCGGTTTCTTGCTTCTTGCTTTGCCGACAACTTTTATACCTTTTTCTACGGCCTGAAGAGCCAGATTGCCACCCATCTTCCCCAAACCGATTATACCTAATGTCTTTTCCACTCAATCACCTCTTTATTAGAAATAACCTTGCAGGGGCTCCGTCGCATTTCATTTTGAGGGGTAATCCAATGAAGGTGTAAGCTCCAGGCTTTACATTTTTCATGTACAGGCCTTCAAATAGTGTAAAGTTGTTGATTAATATTTCGTGCGCCTCATCTTCTGCTTTAAACTTTTTTGGGCTTAAGTAATCAACACCCAAAGTTCTAATTTTCTTTTTTACTAGATACTTCGCCGCATCAATCTTAATATGTGTAAAATCTTTTCTAAATGTATTATACTGTCTTTTTGAATTCTCTGTTTTTAGCAAAATAATTTCTTTGTTCTTTATTTTGAATTTCCTTAGATGCTCTTCATGTATTTCTTTTCCAACATGAATTAAATCAAGGACTCTACAGCTTCCATAAAAACTATTAAGCGGCAATTTATCAGAACCTTTTCCATATTTCTTGATATGAAGTTGTGAATCTACGTGAGTTCCCGTATGACTGCCGATTACAATGAGCGACTCATTGGTTTTCTCTCTAGGAATTGTTGAGTATGTTCTTATTTTTGGTTTTGGATTTTTTGGATATGTAAGCATGTTCTCATTTATGTCCATCGAAATGTCAATTATTTTCATAAGTATACTCCTTAATTCTTGGTAAGGCCACCAAATGCCAAGAATTCTACTACTTCCTTACCATCGTTAGTTATAGAATGCTTTGTTTTTTCTGGTATGTAGATAATGTCTCCATATCTGAATCGACCTTCTTCATTTCCCATTTTTATTTTTCCAGTTCCCTTGATTATGTAATAAACCTCCTCGTGATCCTCGTGCTCATGCTCTTCATAATTTAAACCGGATTTTAGTCTGGCTAACGAAACGTATGGTTATTGCTTTCAAAAGTTGAAATTTCGGATCCACTTCAACTTCAATATCACCAGCAGTTCTTGTGGGCATAGATAAAAGTCTCCAATCCTCTCCAGCCTCATGGGCAATGGTACATTTTACATCACGCCAATTTCTTATAATCATAATTGTATCTTCGGCCTATAATTATTATCGATTATCTTTAATATATAAAGAAAAAGTTTAACACTGCAATTTGTGCTTAAGATGATTAAAAGATTATTTCATTATATTCTAGCATTAGATGTTCGCTAGATTGGAAAGCAAAAGTTTCGAGTTCAAAATCATTAATGACTGTTTTTTATGGAGAGCCTTGGGCAGGATAAAGGATTTTTCATGTGGAGCCCTGTTGATGGATTAGAATTTTAATTTAATTTCAGTTACATGTTGGGTTAGAATTGGGTTGGATTTGAATCCTCAGTGATCTTGGAAGTCCCGCGACCGATATAAAGAAGGTTTACCTTTTCCTCTCTGGAGGTAAACCTTTCTAACGGCTCATTTCCTACATCGATTTTCTGTCTTACTATATCTCTTAAAAATTCCCCTAATGTGCTATAACCCATAGAATCCATAATTCTGTTAAGTGACATTAAATCCCCTTCGGAAAGCTTTGCAAATATGGTTTTTCTTGTTCCAAAGAGTAATTTTAGTTAAATGTCTATTGCCGTGTTCTCAATTCTGTTTTCCAGTGTAGCTTGTAATGGATTTGTTATACCAAATGGATTCAAAATTGTATTTGCAGAATCGAGAAGCATTTCCAAGTATTTCCTTACATCATATTCCACACTCCCGTTGATGAGGTCGGTATGAATAGCTCTCCTTTCAGAAGTCTTGTTATAATAATCAGTGATAACGTAACTTATTGATTCACCTGCATAAAGTTTTCTACCGCATTTGTCAAGTTGTTTTGCAACTATTGCTTGAATAATATCTTTCTTATAATCTGAAGATCCTTTGGTTAGACGCCTATTTACCACAAGTTGTTCTATAGGAACCTTTCTTTCTTTGAGTGCTTGTACATGCTTAATCAGAACTGTTACTGCTTGCAGAAGATTTCTCTTAACTTCTATGGAATTAGAATGTCGGGACATAACTTCAAGCATCTGTATCTGACATTTTCTGATGAATTCAGGTGTGTCACGCTTTCTCGCTTCAATACCTCGGATCTTGATTTCTCCATTCTTGAATATTCCAAAATATCTATTGATAACAGGTAATCCGCTGTACATTTTTGATGGCAGAAATGCAATCCACTTGTACATCCCCTCGAAGGATACTTTCAAATTGGTTTCTTTTTCAATCTGCGAACAAAGTTCAAGATAATCCTCATTACTTGCATTGTGTTTCTTCAACCATAATGAATCAACAATACCGTGTACAATTTCATACGCATTTGCCTCTGCCAATTTCACTGCGTCCCACAATGTTTTTCTTGCAAACGCACAGACAGCCATATTGGCATCTATTCTTCCGAACTTTGCATTTCTGAATCCAAGATATCCGAAGCAAGAAACAAGAACCCACTTCAACGCATTCTGTCTGCAATCATATACATGTCTGGCAACTTCATCTCCTGCAGATTTCTTCATCTCTTTGTACTGTCTGCGTTTGTAGAGAATCATTTCTAATGCTTTAGGAATTATTCCGATTCTTTTTTCGCAAATGTTGTAGTTCAGCTCTGGAACCCTTATTCTCGAATCAGTACAGCAATCGCATCCAATTGTTTCTGCACTAATATTTTTCTTGAACATAAGTGTTGGATATAGTGAGGAAAAATCTATCTCGGCAACATTGTCATATACTCCTATACTGGGTTCAAAAATAAAGCCGCCCCTGTCTCCTATCATCAAATCTAACGCATTCTTGAAACGTTCTGCAAGATTAGGCTTCCACGGTATCAGTATGCCATCTCTATACGCATGATAAAACTCAATACTGGTCATTATTCTTCCAATTGACGCTCTCACTGTAGTGTCCAATGGGACTATACATGTTCTTGCTACTTCCATTAATCCTTCGAGACCAGATTCAGCATAGACAAATGTATTAGCCATGTCGATATGCACTCTCCCCAAGAATCTTGCAGGCCTGGGCTTGTAAAGCACTCTTCCATATGAAAAATATGTTGAACCCTTTTTCTTGTGCAAGATATTCGGTTGGCCAGTTCTTCCTAGAATCATTTTTTCAGAAAGACCATTAACCCGCGCTCGTAACAATATGTTTGGGACAACAAATGAGTCACCGTTGTCAGTGAATATCATATCGGGATCTATTTCACGAATGCTTTTTACAAGTTGAAGCAGATTTTCTTTTTCATCGGTCTCAATTCTTATTGTATCTTCATCTGTTGTCAATTCCACAAATTGTATTGGATCTCTTTCTCTGACCAATGCATCTTCTTTCTTGTGTTGTATTTGTAGTCGAAGTTTAGTCAGTTCAGGAATTGCATAGTCAACTGCATCAATAGAATCAATCATCTCCCATTTTATTCTCTCGCTACCATCTGCCTTGACGTCGGCAAGAGGAAAGATATCATGTTCATACATGTAAATCTGTGCAGGGTCAATGTCAGCGTTGTAAATCTGGTATCTGCCGTACTCGGTTGAATCATAAATTGTATTTGCAATTTTTAACATGTCACTTGCATTCTTTAAAGTGAGTCTCATAACTTCTTTCGGTGATTTGTCCATTATCTCCACAATTTTGTATTCAAAACCGAAATCAGCTATGTAAGATGTAACTTTAGGAATTTGTAATAATTGCTTCAGTTCTTCCTTGCTTTCTCCATAAACGTAGATGGAAGGAGACCATTTGTCATGTACGCACACTGTTTTACCATTTCTTTGCTTCAGCCAAATCGTCATTAGACCATCTTCACTGACATGTGGATGAATATCGAGAATCCATCCTTCTGGCAATTTGCTCAACTCCTTGCTCTCAATTTCTGAATCTCTGATTCAAGCCACTTGATGATTTTGTGCTGCTGAACGAGTATAGCAACGATGAGGGCTTCAGTAGTGTTCTCACGGTCGCCTATTGTCTCTCCATACTTCTGCAAGTCTATCAGCATTCTTCTGAACATAAGCCTGTCATCCGCTCTTAATGCATTGAGAAATCCATCCCAGTTTTGAATTTCGTCTTCAAATCTCTTCATTTCTCTCACCGAAATGCAATCCCTCGACTATAGTGGCAATGTTCTCAAGTCTGTTCTGGTGGTCAAGGATAATAGAAATACATAGAATTTGGAACACATTGGTTTGCAATGCGCATGAAGATGCAGATGCATGAGCCTTGCTGCTGTTCATCATATCATCAAACACTTTCCTTTCTTCATTCGATAGATTGCTTCTGAAATCTCTCCATCTGATAATCTCTTCGTTAATCAGAATTCTGAAAGAAGGTACAGTTCTACCCATTTGCCATCAGCCACGGTTCAATTGTCGTTGCAGTTGCTGGTTTCTCTGCTAGTGTTAAATCGATTAAAATATTCTGATGCAAGTAATGTTTGTCAAATGTTACATGTGTTACTTTCTTGCCGTGGACTGTTAGTACTGTATCTGCACAACATTCCATCATTGCATTTAGCGAATCATTATCTACATCTGAAGTAATCATCATTATTGCATTATTCCTGCTTGCCAAATTTTGTATTGATTTTAACATCTTTGTAACGATTTTCTTGGTTTCGTTATAGTGAACATCCGATTCCGGATCTGTGAACATATGTAGCATGTCAGATATTGCTATGAATGTGGAAGGAAAAATGTGAGTTATATTTTTCGATTCTCTGATAATTAACGATGCGAGTTGATGACAGGTAAATGCTCTTGATAATATTATTTTGCTTAACACTTCCTTCGGCTTTTCTTGCTTTCCCACTAGATTTGATAATAGATACGGATCGAAACTGTTGTAGCCATCTATGAACAAGCAATAATTGCGGTACTGCAGAATTGCTCGCAGACAGAATAATTCTAGAAAATATTTGCGTGATCCTCCTTTGACAAATATGATTTCCCCTTTCTCTATAAAACCCAGCAGTCTATCGAGCTCTGTGATTCCCGAACTTAATCCGAGTAATTCTGAAGCGCGCTGATATTCTATGGGAAATTGTCTTGATAATTCAATGCGAGAGGACAATGCATATAATGGATCAAACTGGTAGTATTTAAGGTATTATACCGTACTATTACAGTACTTCGTAAATTAACCCTTTTCTCCCACTCCACATTACCTAATACATCAACTTCAGAACCCAAAAGTCTGCAAAACCCTCACCTGGAGCGGACGTTGTTCCAGTGGCTATATATCCTCCGTCAGAGGTTTGTTCGGCTGAGATTACTGATTCTCCTCCGGGGCCCGTTTATAGCGTTTCTCCCACTCTATATCACCATTCGGCTCGATCTTGACAAGCCAGAAATCATGATTAATTGCACCGAATACTATTGATTTTGTAGATCCTGCAAGCATATAACTACTATCTTATGCTTGCTGAGCTACGCTTGCAAATTCATCATCAGAGGCTCCATATGTTTTAGCAAATGAGGTTGGTGGTGCTGAGAGAGATTCCTGCATCTGTGAATTTGGTAATAGACAACTCATCTCAAAACCCTACAATACATCAAAAATGATGCAGGATTAACAAATGCCAGGTAGTTTTCTGCCGTTCTTTCATACCTGGTTCTTGTTCTGTGAAATCCATTCTTGAGCCATGCAAGGAATCTCTCAACTACAAATCTTGTCTTGCTGTAATGTTTGTAATCATTATTTTGCAAGATGAACTTGGAATTTATTTTGTATGGGATGCAACATGCAATATTTCTATCCCACAAATACATTCTGATGTATTTTGCATCATTTTGTCTGCATAAACTGATTCTATCTGTTGTATTGAATCATCATCAAGATAGTCTGAAATTGATCCTGTAACATCCATGCATTTTGTACTGTCATGTTCATTTGCTGGACTCAACAGTATGGATATTGGAAATCCGTTACCCTCTACTGCGGCATGTATTTTTGTACCTGTTATTCTCTTGAATCCATTATATCCAGTTACATTGCCCCTTTTTTATCAGGAATGGATGAAGAGTCAACTGATGTAGATTAATTTTGCCAGATTTATGTGCTGAGTGAATAGTACGTGATAGAATCTTTTTCCAGATTCCTTTTTGTTGCCATTTGTTTAACCTTCTGTTTGCAGTAGAATCATCACCATATCTTTTTGGCATATCGTCCCATCGGCATCCAGTAGTTAGAACATGGATTATTCCGTTAATGATTTTTCTATCATCATCCCTAGGCCTGCCAGTTTTTGCATGTGGTGGTATGTGTGATTCTATCATATAGCCGATTCCTATTAAACATTCTTTTCGAACATTTTAAGGAAACCAAATATTATGTCATCATCACCAAGTCTTTGTATTGTGTCGTTGCCTCCTAATCCATAAATAATGTCATCGTCTGGAATTCCAATTATTTCTTTCTAACACATACCTTTGTATTTTGAATATTTATCATCTTTACAAATCAGACTGGCATAGTTCTAATATATCTTCAAACAGGAATTCGAGCCCCCACCTGTGCTCATCTATCCTACTGATTATTTTTCTGCTTCACATACGACGTCATACATAAAGGAAATTCTATTAATTTGGTGTGTAACTTATTATTACCAAGAAAAATTAATACGCCAACCATTACCGTAGCATCAATTTGAGCAACATCTTTGTCCTCTAAAACCAATAGGCCTCTATCATTCTCCATATTATCAAGTATACTGTATTATTTTTACTAGTTCCTACTTGATCGCTAAATCCAATAAATTACTGCACTTATTTTTCTAGATTTTTCTTATTTTTGTTTTTTGCACTCTTATCACCTAGATCTGTCCATTTAAAGTCAACAATCATCAAATAAACAGAATTGGATCAATCTAAAGGCATTAAATAGGATGTTTCTATTTTCCTTGTCAGATTTTCGGTGAGGATATACGGAAGAGATATAAAGAAATGTAAATTGCATGTAATGCCAAGCTTTTTCATGAGCCAGTGTAAAATCTCACCTTAGTTTATCCGTCAATATAGACTTAAAGAGATATGAATTTCTTACATACAGAAAATCTAGGTTATCTGCTTTCAAAATATTATTTTCCACTAAATTCTAACATTGTGTTTAATCAGACTCCATTTTTATACTGGAAAAGCCTCGGGCGGGCTTCGATCCCGCGACTTAGCGCTTACGAGGCGCTCGCTCTTGGCAGTTTCATAACCACTACCAGGCTGAGCCACCGAGGCATGAAACAAGTTTTGTAGAGTTTATAATAATAAGCCTTTGCAGATCGATTCGTGAAGATTTCAATCTCTGGCGTCCGTGGAATATTCGGTCAAGACCTTGTGCTTCAGGATGTACTAAGATTATCCAGAGGCTTTTCTAAGCTTATAGACAGAGAATGCGTTCTTGCAAGGGACACGAGAGAGACCAGTGAAATTATCTATAAGACTGTAGCTTCTGCCTTTATGGAGCAAGGCATTGACGTTTATAATCTTGGTATAGCACCCACGCCATTCGCATTCAGGGAATCAAGGAAGCACGATGCGGCTTTGATAGTTACTGCCTCTCATAATCCATTAGAATGGAATGGTTTGAAATTTGTAATAGACGGAAGAGGAATATTTGAGAATGAGCTAGAGAAGGTCAAAAATGAACCGGCTAGTGAAATCAATTACATAGGAAAGGAATTTGTAATAAATTCTACTTACCAAGAAGAGATTATCAAGTTAATGGATAACATACAAGAAGAACCTAAAATTGCTGTAGACACAACTGGTGGAGCGGCGAGTGGTTATGCTAACGCAATACTATCAAAAATAGGATGTATGGTAATAAGCATCAATAACAGATTTGGGGTCTCTTCAAGAACTCCAGACCCGACCACTGACGAACTTAATGAACTTCGTAATATAGTTGTAAATTCCAATTGTCAAGTAGGATTTGCCTTTGACTTGGATGGAGACAGGCTTACTGTGGTAGATGAGAACGGCGTAAAATTAAACCCAGATCTTACATTGTTGCTTTGTATAGCAAAGGCAATTGATATGAATATCAAGGACATTGTGGTGAGTCGCGATACCAGTAAAGCCATAGAAGATTATGCTAAAGAAAATAATTGCAGGATTCATCGCGCGAAAGTGGGCGAGGCAAATGTTGTCAAGGAGATGCTAGAGCATAATGTACCAGCTGGTGGAGAGGGGAGCAGCGGAGGATTCATTCTTAAGGACTTTAACATGTGCAGGGATGGGATCCTGGCGTCTGCCTTTATAACTAGTTTGGTAGGGAGCAAAAAATATAATGAAATTTTGGAGTTTGCATCTAAATACCATTCAATTAGAGGAAAGGTACAGGCTAACTCTACTCTCCATAATGAGGTATTGGAGAATGTCAAAAAACTGCTGGGAAAGGAATCCTCTACTTTGGATTGTGTTGATGGTGTATTTGCGATGGTTGATGATGATTCATGGGTTTTAATTAGGGGATCAAACACCGAACATTCTATCAGGCTTTCAGTAGAATCAAAGCGCGAAGAGAAAAGCAAGAATTTGTATAACAAGTATGGGGAGAAGATTAGGGAAGAGAATGAAAAGGTTAAGCGAAAAACAGGTAATTGATCTAATATCAAAAACGCTTTCCATTAGGAGGAGAGCTATGTTATGGAACGATGATGTTAATGCTGTTAAATTTGGAGGGCAGAACTTGGTGTTCAAATGCGATATGTTCGTCAGAGTGACCGATGCCCCCAAACAAATGTCATTGGAGCAAATGGCAAGAAAGAGCATAGTTTCTTGTGTTAGCGATTTTGCTTGCAAGGGTGTTAAACCATTGGCCTCTTTGATATCTTTAGGAATACCAAGAAATTTCGGAGCAAAGGATATCACAGAACTTGCAAAAGGTTTTGCAAAAGCGGAAAGAGAATTTAATGTCAACATAATTGGAGGTGATACCAACGAAAGTAACGATCTGGTCATAGACTGTTGTATAATTGGAATTTCTAGTGTGCTGATAAATCGTTCCGGTGCAAATTTGGGAGATCTTATAATAACATCAGGCCCATTTGGGTATTCATCTGCAGCATTGAGGATTCTGCAAGGGAGAGCTAGAGCGGAATCATATTTTAGCAATAAAGCAAAAAGAGCCATATTGATGCCGAAAGCAAAGTTGGGATTTGGACTTGGTCTGGTAAATTATGCTTCATCTACCATGGACTCTAGTGACGGACTAGCAATTACACTCCATGAAATGAGTGAACAAAGCAAGAAGAAGTTTATCATAGAATCCTTGCCAACTACCAACGAGGTCAGGAAATTTGTAAAAGCAAATGGGTTTGATATATGTAAACTGGTATTCCAGGGGGGAGAGGAATATGAAATTGTAGCTACGGTTCCAAGACGAAATCTCAACAAAGTACTGAAATTGGCTAGAGAGAAGAAGTGCAGACTCTCTGTAATCGGTCGAGTAGAGGCTGGTAAGGGTGTGTTTATGAACGGGAACAAAGGCCAAAAAAGAATTGAAAAGGTTGGTTGGGAGCATTTGAGATGAAAAATTCATGATTGTGCATACTTCAATATTGTGTATACTTCAATTCTTGCTAAAATTAAGGAACAATTAGTACAATGGACAAGTGAATTTTGTTGATAAAGTATTATGGAATCTGTAATCTGAAAACCTACACAAAGGGATGCGAATTCCCTTTTCTGGTAAAGCAAACTGTGTTACATATCCATACCACTTCATCTCTACATGCTAATAATATGGACTCATTCATGTTGAACAGCGGTTATATTCCCCCTTGATAAGAGCCATTAAAATTGTCACCACAACATTTTTTATACCGTTGAAAGAGTGTTTTTTTGTTGTCAATAGAAGAGGATATCAAGAAGGAGAAATGGGGTATAGCGCACATATTCAGTAGTTACAACAATACCATAGTGCATTTAACCGATCTTAGTGGAGCAGAGACTATAGGGATAAGTTCTGGTGGAAGACACGTTTCTGCTGATAGGTATGAATCTTCTCCATATGCAGCAATGAAGGCTGCAGTTACTGTAGCCGATACAGCTAAAACTAAAGGAATAACTGCTTTGCATATTAGAGTTAGAGCGGTTGGTGGTATGGGGGCAAGGATTCCTGGACCAGGAGCACAGGCATCAATAAGAGCTCTTGCAAGGGCCGGATTCAAGATAGGAAGAATTGATGATGTTACACCACTTCCACATGATACTACCAGAAAGCCCGGTGGCAGAAGAGGAAGAAGAGTTTAGATTTATTCCTCGTGTTTTAGTTTATCTGTAAGTGAAACAAACCTACCATGCTCTTCTACACTAATTTTTGTGTCCATTCTAACCCGTAAGCCTAAAGATCTAAACAGTGAAAGCAAAGTACCACCAGAAATGTTCTCCTTTAGTTCACCTTTTTTGATAACCTCCACGATTTTAGTGACAACTAAAGCAGTTTCCTCTGGGTATTGGTATTCCGCCGCTGCAAGAACTTCTATTCCCCTATCAACCAGATATTCTACAAGTATATCTCTCTCGGTCTTCACCTTTGGCTTTTCTGACTTTAGCTTCCTTTTCAGCTCTCGCAATTTTCTGGCGCGTATTATGTCAAGATCAGGATCGTAGTCACTCATCCCTTTATCACTCCTAAAGGAACCAGCCTTGCCACCTTTGTTGCAATACCAATCTTGTGTGAAACTTCTACCACAGAATCTACATCCTTGTAAGCTTCCGGCGCCTCTTCCACTACACCTTGCTTGGTCAGGGCCTTTACATATATTCCACTAGACTGTAGTTTATTCTGCACTCCCTGTGGAGTGTAGCTTCTCCTTGCAGCCGATCTTGACATTGTTCTTCCTGCTCCATGTGCAGTGGAACCAAAAGTAAGATCCAATGAATTGTGACCACCACGCAAAATCCAGCTTGCAGTACCCATGGAACCAGGTATGATAACAGGCTGTCCAAAATCTCTGTACTTTGATGGTACCTCCTTTCTACCTGCGGGAAATGCCCTGGTAGCACCTTTTCTATGTACGACAACGTCCTTGCTAGAACCATCCACTTTGTGATTTTCCACCTTGGCAATGTTGTGTGCAACATCATACACAAGACGCATGTCAAGGTCGCCTTCGCTCATATTGAAAACCTCTTCAAAAGTCTTTCTAGTCCAGTGTGTAATCATCTGCCTATTGCTCCAGGCAAAGTTAAGTGCAGTATACATCGCCTTCCTGTATGATTCCCCCTCCTGAGAATTGTTTGGAACACATGCAAGTTCCCTGTCTGGTAGTTGAATGTTGTACTTTCGGAGTGCGCTTTCAGACACACGTAAATAATCTGTACAAACTTGGTGTCCGTAGCCCCTCGAGCCACAGTGTATCATTACAGTGGCTTGTCCCTCACGCTCAATGCCATATCTCTCTGCAGCTTCTTTATCGAATATTTTATCGACCTTTTGCACTTCCAGAAAGTGATTACCCGAACCTAAACTTCCAAGTTGGGGCGCTCCTCTTTTTCTAGCCATGGCAGAGATCTTGTTTGGATCTGCATCTGGGATTCTTCCATTTTCCTCACACGTATCAGCATCTTCTTTGAAACCATAATTGTTTTTTATGGCCCAATTTACCCCTTCAGTTAGGACGTTATCAAGATCTGAACTGCTTAATTTAAAGGCACCCTGGCTACCAACACCCGATGGTATTGCATGAAAAAGTTCGTTCACCAATTCCTTTAATTTCTGTCTTATATCAGCTTCATTCAGGTTGGTTCTGATGAGTCTTACCCCACAGTTTATGTCATAGCCAACTCCACCAGGGCTTATCACACCTTCATTAAAGTCCGTAGCTGCAACACCCCCAACAGGAAAGCCGTAACCTTCATGACCATCAGGCAGAACAACAACATGCTTCTGTACTCCAGGCAATGTAGCAACGTTCATTGCTTGACCAAGAGTTCTATCAGTTACCATTTTGTTAAGAAGAGAATCGTCAGCATAAATAGTGACAGGCACATTCATTTTTCCATTTGGCATGGAATCAATCTTGTACTCGGCATCACCCACTTTCTTAATCATATCCCGGGAAACCAAAAACTATCAGCCAGAGTTTACCCCATCTTTGACCAATTTAAACTATTAGAATTGAGTTCTTTCAGATATGATAGTACATTATTAAGAATATTCTTGTGTCGACAATATGGTTATTGATACAGTTATCACTCCTTTCTTTCCATATTTGCTTTACCAGTTTACTGTCAATACATTCAATACAATTCTCCCGAAATCAGGATGGGAAAAGGTAAGCAGAGTCTCAGGAGAATGCAACTATATCCCTAAGATAGATTACCACTATGAGAATCGTTTTTCCTGATGCTGGTCTTAGCCTAACCCATAGAATGTTATTATGTATATTTAAATTTCAAAAGAGGCGTGTAACTGTATTATTTCTAGATTTATCCCTAATCATTTAACTTTAGTTCGTCGGTTGCTACTGATTGAAACAGAAAATATCAAGTGTATTGAACGTTATGATGACTTTACCGATTGTTTGGGAATCAAAAAAGGAAATGGGTTCTTTTGGTTGTAATGGGTGTGGCATTCCCTAGGGCTGGCAAAATAATATTTTAAACTATTCTGATAGGACGTTACCTGTCTTTGGTAACATATTGTGATATGCTAACATTTCAGGTTTAAAGTTGGGAATTCAATCTCCCAATCTCTTACATTTGAAATACTTTGAAGGTGTTTTGGCAAAATAAGGTCAAAGGTCATTCGGCTGGTCAATAGAATACCCGTTATTGAGAACATTCCAAAAGAGATTATCAATTTTGTCTGTTGATTGCACCAACATATCGGTCCTATGGTTAATTTTCGTCATTGTTATTGTATTTGTTTTTCTACTCCCTTTTCCTATTCTAGATAATTTGAACTGTATTCTTGTTTGTGGGGTTACGGTCTCGATTATCTAATCCATCTCGTTAATCCATCTCGTATTAGATAACTAGTTATCCCCAATTTTTCCTTTGGTTTACATTTTACACTCATCATAGAAATTCTTGTGATGTCGATGAATTTGTATTGTATATTACTTTTAAAAAAGGCTTTGAAAAATAATTTGGATGAATATTTTGATCCGATGAATATTCCTTATGCACCATTTGATGACCCTCAATTCTTTCTACAACTATGATTAGACTAGACATTGTTTGTTGGGGTTCTGTAGTAAAAAATAATATTTCATAACCTCAATAACATTAGTAACAAAGGTTTATTTTCCCAGATTCATGGAAACAACATATGCCAATTCTTCCTATTGATACCGGCAGATACGGTAGTGATGAGATCAAGAGCATTTTTGAAGAACAGAATCGCTTGGATTATGAGCTTGAGTTTGAGGCCAGTGTTGCTGAAGCTCAGGGGGAGATGAAACTAATACCTCTCAAAGCAGCGAAAGAGATTGCAACTAAAGCAAGGTCTAGCAAGATAACAATAAAGAGAGTGAAAGAGCTTGAAGCCGTTAGCGAACATGATACCGCTGCTGTAGTTGAATCAATAAGTGAGCTTTGCAGCAATGAAACAAAACGGTGGATCCATTATGGTCTAACCAGTTATGATGTTGTTGATACTGTCATCTCACTACAGATGCGTGATTCTATGAAGATTATAAAACCCAAGTTATTAAGAATAACCAAACTATTATCTGGAAGGGCATCAAAATACAAAGAATTACCCGCTGTTGGCAGAACACATGGTCAGCATGCAAGCATAATTGCCTTTGGTTTGAAATTTGCGGTCTGGGCTTCTGACATAATCATTCACATTGAAAGATTTGGGGAATTAGAAAAACGTGTTCTAATGTGTAAGACACTTGGTGTGGTTGGCACAGGTTCGTTGATGGACAGAAAGGCGCTTGATGTACAAAGACTAGTTGCTAAAAAATTGAAACTATATCCCATAAGTGCAGCAACACAGGTTGTTTCCAGAGAAAGGCATGCGGAGTTCATGTTTGCGGTCGCACTATTGGCATCAACGCTAGAGAAGATCTCCGTTGAAATACGTAATTTGCAGAGAACGGAAATTGGTGAAGTAGCTGAACCCTTCCGAGAAGGACAAATGGGTAGTAGTGCAGTTCCCGTAAAAAAGAATCCAATAAAGAGTGAGAGAACATCCTCACTTGCAAGATTGGTTAAATCAATGGTAAACGTATCACTGGATAACATAAGTTTATGGCATGAACGCGATCTTTCCAATTCAGCTAACGAACGTTTCACAATACCTATGAGTGTGATACTGTTGGATGAAATGTTGAATAGCATGACAAAGGTTGTCGCAGAATTGATGGTTAATGAGAAGAGTATATTGCATAACCTAGAACTTACAAAGGGACAGCTATACGCTGAATTTGTTCTCTACGCACTCATAAAAGGGGGGATGCCACGATTTGATGCATATAGAACTGTACAGAGAATAGCCTTCGCTTCAACAAAGAAAGGGACGCATTTTCTTGTTGCGTTAAGGAAGGATAAGAAAGTTTCAGCTATCTTGAAAGACCAAGAATTGAAGTCATTATTTAATCCAAAAAATCATCTTGCTGCATCGGCGAGGATAATCGAGGGTATAACAAAAAAAGTTAGGGAAACCTGCAACAGCTAGATCTTGAATTCAATAGGGTTGAAACTTTCCATCCTTGTCTTCGAATATCAGCTTCACCCCTACCCATTCCTGTTTCTCAGGCGGTGGTGTTCACTCCTTTATTTGTGGCTCCTGTCAATTCTAGTGATCTGATCTGGTTGCTGTTCAAGTGTGCAACGTGGATCTTCTCCCGAGTTTCTGCCGATGCCCCATGCACATCGTCCAAAGTGAGCTGGCCTTTCCGAGCATCAAACCTGCCGTTCCAAAATGAGCTAAACCCGGCTGCAACCTGTAAAGAGAGAGTGTGGGGACACAGTGAATGCCATGAAAAAAGAACGTCTTCAGAAAGAGACCGATGAAACCTTCGCTATCCAATGATAAAAGTTAGAAATACTCTGTCAAGTCTTTTGTTTTTCCGGATATAACAATGATAAAAGTTAGAAATACTCTGTCAAGTCTTTTGTTTTTCCGGATATAACTTTCAATGCATCTCTAAATACTTCTGTCGTGGCTACATCCATAATTTTTCTTGCGTCATCAAAGACATTGCTGCCGCCCTTGCTGTTAGTAGCAATTATCATATGATAGAGTTTGCTTTCACCCGTCTTATAAACGGGAATGATGCAAGCATATCTTTTATACTTCAACATTTGCTGTCTGTATGATTCTGCTAACGCTTCGCCATTTTCGCAGCCATTCCAATCACTATTTCCAAAAAATGCATCAATTGATTGTGTAGTTTTTATATCGCCACATGCCTTAGATTTGTTAAATGCTATGGCATAAGTCATAAAAGTAAAAATGATATCAGCAGTTTCAATACTCAACAGTCTTTCCATCAGCTTCCAAGTTATCTCTGTGAATCCTGTGGGATCAATAAAAATTAAAAACGCATTCCCTCGCGCTTTTTTGGTCTCAATTAATGCCACGGTTTTTTCAAAACCTGTAGGATTAAATGAATATTTCAAATCTCCAGTTAAGGGTTTTAATCTACTGAGACGTTCTTTCAATACACTAACTTCTTCCTCTTTGATGTCTGAAAAAATGTATTCATGAAAGTGATATTCCTTTCCTCGTAGTGCGGCTATTAAAGGAGAGCCGGGGAAACGCTCATTTTCTAAATCCTTTCCCTGAAATCCGATGAGACCAGGACCGCAATGGGTATCGACATAATACCAATTTGTAAATTTATTTTTTTTAATAATTGTAACAAATGGTTTCACGTAATAATCCAGAAGAAGGAGTTTCTTTATTGACCAAAGATCACCGGGAGATAAACGCAGACCATCGTTTTTTAGAGTCTGAACCTTGTCAACTAAGATCTTGATACGATTTTTAGACCAATCGTAAGGAACAAATGGTTTCTTCATCAAAAGACCTGATTTCACGCATATAACGGTGTCGACTTTTTTATTGCAGGATATTCCTCATAAGTCCTGCCGTTTATCATTCTGCCACCAGATTTCGGCCTGATGCCGCCCCACTGCTTGAAAAATACTTTGACTTTTTGCTTTCTACATTGTCGTTTTATTTCCACTATCCATTCTTTCTTGACTGGCCTGAATCCAAAACCACTTTCACCTCCTATTATCGCCCAATCAATACCATCCAGATTTACTTCACCTACAGAACCGAGAAGCGGCTCAAAGCTTATGAATCGGATATCGCACTTTACCTTTCTAAGCTCGTCCACCCTCTTCACATTATCCTCGTTTTCAACACTGGTTCCCATCCAGACATGAGCGGGGATTTCCTGCTTGAAATGCCTGTAGAAGGAATTTGAAAATTCAGCCATCGCCTTCGGGCGTTTAGTAAGAACCTGGTACGTGTGCCAGTTTGCCTGCATCATGGTATGAAAGCACCTGGTGATAAATTCCATGGTTGCTTTCTCATGGAAAAGATCGGACATGCTGTTTACGAAAATCTTCCTCGGTTTTTTCCAGTGCAACGGAAGTTCTAATTCGCCAGGATGCTCGATAAACTGAAATTCATTCCGGTATTTTTTCAAACCCATGGCCTTAAGGCGCTTGGATAAAGTGGCAGCGTAACAATTCTTGCAACCTGAAGAAACCTTCGTACAACCAGTCGTTGGGTTCCATGTGGTTTCGGTCCATTCTATTCTAGAGCCATTTGCCATATATTATACATAATTGACGTCCTTTATTTCCTTTATTTAATTGACGAAGTTGTTTTGTTGCACAATTCAGAAATTCTGCAATTTTTTGTCTTATGGCTAGATAATTGAAAATGCAATTCAGAAATTCGCACCGCAACAACAGAATAGTTTCGTTATTCAGTAATGGATTTCATAGTTATGCAACAAGGCAGATGAAGTCGCTGTTTTTGCTCCCGTTGACCAAAAAGGATAGAAAATTGACTCATTTACGCCTGAAAAAGGATTAAAGATTAAAAGCAAAAATAAGATATGAGATTGTATGTCTAAACTGCCCACCATCTGGGATATAGAACCGCATACTCACGCTAAACATCAGATTTTGGAGGAATATTTGAAGGCATGGTTTCCTATCATGTCGAAATGGTCTGGTCGCATAATGTATCTGGACGGTTTTGCGGGACCAGGAGTATATTCAAAGGGAGAAGAGGGTTCACCAATAATTTCAATTAGAATTGCCCGGAACCATTTTCTTAAAGACAAATTAGGAGAGATAATTTTCTGGTTTATTGAAAAAGATGAAAAAAGAGCTAACAAACTCTCAGAGGTTCTTAAAGAAAGATTTCCAGACCTTCCTATGAAGTTCCGATATGAGGTTGTAAAATCAGAGTTTGCAACAGAACTTGAAAAAAACCTTGATGCCTTGAAAGAAGGAGCTAAACCCGCTCCAACTTTTGCTTTCATCGATCCGTTTGGATTTTCTGGTTTTCCAATGAGTCTGATATCACGGCTTTTAAGATATGATAAATGTGAAGTGCTAATTACGTTCATGGCAGGATTTGTCAATAGATTTACTGAGCTTCGTCAGAACGTGATGGATGATCTTTTTGGGACTCACGAATGGAGTGAGATTAATAAAATAGATGACCCGGACGGAAGAAGAAACTCCATCTTGCAATTATATCAAAGCCAGCTTATTCAAGCTGCAAATGCCAAATTTGTAAAAACGTTTGAAATGATCGGAAAAAATGATCAACTTATTTATCATCTTGTTTTTGCAACTAAACATTTGCGAGGGCTGGAAGTTATGAAAGAAGCCATGTTTAAAGTTGACAGAAGAGGCACATACAGGTTTTCCGACAGGACAGATCCTAAGCAGACATTCATTCTTGATTATGGAAATGAAGAAAATTGGGTTTCCGAAGCCTCAAAACTTGTTTATACAGAATTCAGAGGTCAACGCGTTTCAGTAGAGGAAATACATGAATTTGTCATAGTCGATACTCCTTACGTATTTAGAAAGAAGATTTTGCAGCATTTGGAATCTTCTAAGCCACCTAGAATAGTCCAAGTCGATGGTAGAATAAGACCATCGACACACCCAGATGGGTGTGAAATCACATTTTCCAAATAGAATCACGGATTGATCGCATTTTCCCCATAGCAATTGCAAGTTAAAGGCGTATATTTTAAACTCATAGATCCCCACATGTTGACCGTTTCCTTACACATTGATATTCTCGATGAGGGATATCCGATTGATTTTAACTTGTCATAAAAGAATTGGTAAATCTCCTTTCTTTGATTGAAGTCCAGTTTCTTTCCCCATCCTGAATCCTCCTTGAAGTATTTAGTCCACGACATATCTATGCCTGCCATAGATGCGTACTTTATTGTCTTCCATAAGCCGCGAGGCGTTCCTAAAATGATTCTCCGAGGTTCGAATTCCGATAGCAGCCTGTATAACAAATCCTCGTAATGTTGTTTCCAGTTTTCGATGGGAAAAATTGGGTCTACTCTAATCCTTGTATCATAGCCTACCTCATTCACCTTTTTAGCGGCTTCGATTCTTTCGTAGGGTGATGGCGCAGCCCTTTCCCATCTTTTTGCCACCTCGATTGCATTAATACTCCAAGCACATATTACCTGCCTTCTAGCCTTTTTTACGAGGAAGTTGATGTTTCTGGGACCGAATTTACTAAGCATAGCCAGTTTGTGTTTTTTTTGTTCTTCAAACTTGTCTACTATTTTCTCCATAAGGGACGGGAGCATTAGAGAATCCGAAAGTTCGCCGCTGTTGAATATTGATGGCTCCTTTATTTTTTCAAAGGCTTCATCTAGGGCCGCCAGAATATAATGTGGCTTGATGGGACTTGGTTTCATTCTTCCCCTCATTGTGCCACGAAGATAACAATAATTACAGTCAAGCGGGCATCCGAATGCCCAACGGAGTTCCCAGAACCTGCCACAAGCAATATCTTCTGGAGTCTTCTGAAACAACGATATGATTCCTTTCCCGAATGAAGACAATTCTTCTTTTCCTTTTGGGGTAGTTATTTCGGGGTGTCTTACCGATGTTACTGTTGCTGGTTTTACGAATTCTGGTATAGTTTTTGAACCGCTACCGGCAGCTATTCGTCTGTTTTGCCTGATTGTTCTCCAGGCTTTATAAGCGGCATCGCGCTGCCGAATTGTGGCCTTGATTTTTTTATTATCTTCTTTCACGAGTCTACCAACGATTAGAAGAAGGAAAACACCTCTTTAAAGGAGTCGTTTTAGCGCCCGTCCCAAAATTATCCATTATACCCGATTCTTCCACCAAAACAGATCCAGATCACCTCATCACATCTCAATCCATGAAGAAAAATGAGAAAAGAATGCCAGCAATTTGGTTTATACCGGATGATTTATGGAATGAATCGACAAAGATACTCCCGCCAGAGAAGCCAGCAGGTACGGTTGGAAGACCTATTGTACCATAATGGAATGTAGAAATTCTGAGGCAGTGCGGTCTATGCGAATACGAATCAAAAACATACGTTAATCTGCTGTTGCCCGGGGAAAGCAAAGCACCCGGCATAGCAGATAAAAAAGACGTTCCGCATTCCAAAGTTTACCATGCGTTGCAATCCCTACGGCGAAAGAGACTGGTAGAAAAAAGAGTTTTCCAGCAAAATCAGTAACATTTCCCTTAAATCTAATTGGAATTACATTCAAGGCAAAACCGCAGACTTGAAACTGACATAAAAGTTGGAGTTCAGAGAAATAATCTACTCGCTTCAGCCCATGGCAGTGAAGTATCAAATGGGAGTAATTCCCACTACAGGCGTTGTCATTTCTTAGAAAAGTTTAAAGCTTAGTTTGTAGTTATTACATCTGGCCTTGTTGCAGAGCTTATTCGTCTTGAGGTGCTGGAACCTTGACTGTTGGTAGTCACGCCTGTCACCCTTCTGTGTATGGTGCTTTTTGGTTTAGGCATTATTATTCCTCAGGTACAAGCTTAATGCAGTCAGGATCTATACAGTAGCCTTTTTGAAGGAATTGGTAAAAAAACTGTGTTTGTCTCCATGTCCTCCATCAGGACATGAATAAGCCAAAGTTCAGCAGATGCTACTTGAACAGGAGCTAGCCAAAACGGGATTATTGTCAATGAAGCCGATACAATCATCAATAGAATGAGCTTGTTTTTCATCAATGATCCCCTAGTCCAAATGCAGTAAAGAAATTTGCTCTTTTTTTACAACGTCTGCATACTGACCAGTCATCGTAATCATGCAATCCTAAAAGACATCTAAGAGATTTCGTTTTCATCCTCCTCTACCTACCCAAGTACCATGATCTTTATTCCAAATGTCTTTCTTACACCGCACATATTTAGTCCAGACATTGTACTCATTACTTTCAGTGAAATGAAAAACACCACTCTTGCAGAACATTCTTTGTTTGAGTATTGTGTTAGATTTACAAAAAACAATGAAAAATAATCAATCAATTGTATCATCAAGATGAGTTTGTGTTTAATATTGTATTGTTCGGTGTTGTAGAATTACGCACAATTTCAATACTTCAGTAATATTAAGTCAAGTTAAAGAAGTAGAAAGAGGAACTAAATGAGCGTGAGTAAAAATAATGTATGTTCCTTATGTTTGCAAGAAAGGGCTCTTCGAGAAAGTCACATAATTCCCAAATTTGTGGGTAAATGGCTCAAAGAAACAGGAACTGGTTACTTGGTTAATGCCAAAGATGGCTCAAAGCGAGTTCAAGACATTACCAAACTTCATTTGCTTTGTGACAATTGTGAAGAAAAATTTTCAAAATTAGAGAAATATTTTGCCGATAAAATATTTTTTCCTTTTCACAATGACAAAATTAGAACATTTGATTATAATGGAAATTTAGAATCATTCGTCATCTCATTAAGTTGGAGAATACTAAAGATAATGGCACAAGATTTCAAGGAAGAAAATCCTCGTTCTCATTTAAATTCATTGGTGGATGAAGCAGAACTTCATTGGAGAGAATTTCTAAATGGAAGCATACAATCTGTTAGTCAATATGAAAACCATCTTGTTTTCCTAGACTATGTCGACGATAATAAAAGTGTAGAGATGCATCCCAAGTTTAATTGGTACACTCTTCGTTCTGTTGATTGCACAATAGTTACAGATGATAAAAGAGTATTTGTTTATGTAAAACTTCCTTGGATGATTTTTGTTACATCAATACATCCTACAACTTTAGAGGGATGGAATGGAACTATCATAAAAGAGAATGGAAAAATTACCTGTGGACAGTCAGTCAATGATGGAGGATTTGGATGCTTCCTTAAGGATAGAGCTTCGCTTGCTCTTAATAGTTCATCAGGTCCAACTCCTGAAGTTGCTGAAAGAAGACTGATAGGAGTAATAAGAAAAGATCCTGAGAAATTTCTTGAATCAAATACGCTTAGGTCTATGATAGAAGAAAATGACTTACGAAGAAAAAAGAAGATGGAGAATATGCCAGAATTGGTAATTGCTTTAGTAGAGGAGATTATTAGACCTGCTATTGACAATCCGCAGTTAACCAATGCAGAAAACCAGTTTAATAGATGGAGTACAAGGCGCATTGCAGGCAAGATTGCAGATTTGTCAAAAGAAGAAGCCGATAAACTAGATATAATAATTAGAGTAACTATCAAAAAGGCAACAACCCTCCAAAGAGATGCGGAATCTACTTTTACAACAGATTCTTTGTGGATAACCTTCATGGTTACTCGTAATGCAATTAAAGAATACCAACAGAAAAAAATTGTAAAAGAGATTAAAAGATTAAGACAGCAAACTAATGACAAAATCCCTATTGCTGTTTTTTCATTTAATCTTCCTGAAGGTGGTTTTGAATCTGGATTTTTAATTCCCAAAAGTGATGGAATTAATTAATTTGAGAAAATCAATTTAGATTTTCTTTGCGTTCTGAATTACCGTTATCCATTTGTTGTCCCCCTTGATTTCAATCTCACAGGCTTCGGCGGGAGTATTTCCCTTGACTCATGTGAGGTCTGAAATAGTTGTGATATAGTTGTTAGCCGTTAAAGATTACCGAGTCTTTTTTCTTGATTCCTCTCATCACTTTTTCCCTGTCTCGGAACTCTCCGTTTAGCCTTTCCATTTTGTTATTATTGTGGTCACCATGAAGTGCAATATGTCTAATGTGAATTGGTGAACCTTTTCTTCTTTCATCATATTCCTTCAAGGCATCGTGGTATGATGGCAATCCATCAGTTACGAAAACCTTAGGCTTTGCTTGCATTGATTCCTTGCCTTTTCTTAGAAGATTTCTAGCATCATGCTTGAACTTGGAGTCTGCAACTTCCTGAGCAATCCAGAACCTTGTCTCATCATCTATGAGAGCAAAGAGGTATTTTGTGTCTCCCTTGACTTTGACAAACACTTCGTCTGCCCTCCAAGTGTCACCAACCTAAGGCGTTATTTGTTTCAAATACTCCTGCATCAGCTTTGTGTATTTTTTATCCATACATGGATTGTCTTGTGCGATATCTCCTTGCCTTGCAATCTCAAGAATTTCTGGATATTTCTCAAAGACTCGCCTGTAAAGTACAATTGTAAAGCAGAGGTAATTGTCTGAGGACTAGACCTCATCCTCTCAAATCCCTGATTGAATGTAAATGTCTTGGAGCAATCATAGCAGATGTCTCTCTGAACGTTTCCGTACTTGTTTCTGAGGATACCATATTTTCGGATATTAGATCCATAACAAAAACGGCGTTCTGTAGTAGAAGGTGGACTGATTGTGACCTTGTTTCTACGTCTTGCCTGTTCTCTCAAATCTAGGCTGATCTTGATTGCCTTGATGTGCTTGCATTCTACAAACCTATACTTGTGATCAGCACAAGTGCAAGATCATTTATGATGTTGGAATTTTATGTCATAGATTCTGTTTGTTGCAAGGGATTTCATTTGAAAATGTCTGTCGTTTATTCTAATGATGTGTGTGTTTGGATTATCAAGTAGTTTTCTTGCACGTTCTTCTCTACTTGTTTCTTCCATACTATTTTATGGGTCATATTTACATAAGTTAATACATAGAAAGGTAACAGGCACAGTTTCAACAGTCAGCTTCCACAACTCCTAGAAAAGTAACTTTTGTCTATGAATGTTAGAATCAATTCCTCTTAGGAACTAAATCCTAACACCTCTTCTTTTTTCCTCAATATTCTAACGTATTAGCGATCTAAAAGTCTCATGTCTCGACATTTTACACTTGGAAGATCTTTACTAACGTCCCATATCTTGACAGAACCCACTAACTATGACACCTCTCCTAATCTACGTACACCATCTAATCTAATTGATATTGGATATGAAGACTAGTACATCTGCCAAAAGACCAAAAAGAGCAATGGCAAGTATGGAGACGACTTATTGATGCCCGTATTGATCCAGATGACTGGAATGCAAGTCAAAGGAAATAATATACCGACCATTAAACAGTATCTAAAAAACAAGAAAAGTTCAGTTCAGAAATCAAGTGCCTATCATTCGACACAACACGGAGAATTATAACACGTTAACCTAAGAGCCCACTGGTACCATGGCTAATGTTTCCAGCGAATTGAAAACCAGTAAAAATCAAAAGTGACGGTGCAATGTCATGTGAACTGTTCAATTCCGGACAGGCCAAGCTTTGCATCAAACATGTCTCCGGTAATGAACATGGCACCAACAAGTACAAGCTCGCCAGGCTCTCCCTCCGTGGCGTCATCACCGCCTTCAGGGTCCTCTACGCCTATGTTGTTCCCAATCCGCTTCAGCCCTTCTGCAAGTACCTGCACGTCCTTTCCGACGTCATACTCGTCAAGGAGTGATTCCACGTCACCCAGCCATGCCCGCAGGTCGGCCAAGTCCAGAATCTTGTCGACGCTCTCGCCCTCGGTCCCCGGGAGCCTGCCGCCATCCACGGCATTGTCAATGATGTCGCGCAGGCGCTCCACAATTTCATTGTACTGCTTGCTGGAGTTGGACTTGATCTCGCGGGCAATACTGTGATCACGGTTGTCCTGCGTTGCAACTGCCTCCCGCGCAACCGCGTCTATCTCAATCAGTTCTTCAAACGATTCGCGGTTCCCGATACCGTCCATGGGAAGGTGTCTTGGCGTGCCCTCCCTGCACATTGCAAGCTCGATTACCTCCATGTCGTTTACGACCGTTGCCTCTCGCTTGGCATAGTCGTACATGACGGAGTAAAACCTTCTTTGGGGCTTTTCCCGCACGTATGCCAGCGCAACCTTTTGCCCCTCTCCATGTTTTCCGCTTCTCCTGCCCATTGTAAATTCCTCCATTGTTGCGATTCCGGTATTCCTGATGTGCCGGCTGATCTCGTTTATCGGGGATTTTGCAGGCATTAGGTCGGATTCACGCTCAATGTCACCGGCTACCGCATCTACACCGTCTCCCCTCGCGAATGCCAGTATTCTCCTGTGCGTTACTTCGTTGAACTGCTTTGGTGATGCCTCCTGGCCTAGCAGGTCCGTGTCCAGTCCGACGGTGTTGTTTATGTCCTCTATCTTGTCCATCAGGCCGCCAACCAGCGTGAGCAGTTCGTCCAGCTTTGTGTCCGGAAAACATTCCCTGGAACGGACGGTCTCATACGTGCTTGTGAGCCTGTCCACCCTCCCTATCCTCTGGACTATCCTCATCGGATTCCACGGCAGATCATAATTGATTACATAGTTGCAGTCCTGAAGGTTCTGTCCCTCTGCGAGCACCTCGGTGGACACCAGTATGTCGGCCTCGTTTTCCGGCACGTCCTCGTCCTCTTCGGTGTTTGCCTTGGGTGAAAACTCCCGCATGATCTGCTGGCGGGTCTCTTTTTTGACGCTGCCTGTTATCAGGAGTATTTTCTTGTCAGGGAATTTTTTATGGAGCATTTCCTTGATGTATGCGGCCGTGTCCGTATATTCGGTGAATATGAGCACCTTTTTGCTTTCCCTCTCCAGTGCCCCGTCACGGCGTATCATCTCGGAGACGGCGTCTATCTTCTTGTCAAACGGGAGTATCCTGGCCACGGCATCCCTGTATCTTCTGAGATGTGCCAGGTCGAATGCCGTGTCTTTTCTCATCGATTCAACGTCATAGCCTCCGGCATCCTGGACATTCAGCCTCTTAATGGCTTCCATAAAGAACCTGTCCCGGCTCTCCTCCCCGTCAATGTCGTCGCCGTCCATGTCCCTGGCGTTCCATCTCAGCATTATTTTGTTGAGCTGTTTGGGCGATACTATCTTGTTTTCAACGAGAATTTTTTCAAAGTACTCAAACAGCGCTATCTTCTTGTCTATGCTGATGCCGACGGCCTTTACGCTGCTCTCAAACCGCTTCAATAACAGGATTACCTGAAGGTGCGCCAGTACCCGTGCTTTTTGCCTCTCCTCCGATGTAAGCGTCGTGTTGTATTTCTCAATGCCGTACGGCACCATGTGCAGCGACTTTATCGTGTCAAACAGATCCTCGTAGACGTTTCCAAAAAGCTCGGTTATCCCGTACCTGATTGGGGCGTACTCCCTCTTTGGAAACGTTA
Source organism: Nitrososphaerales archaeon (assembly GCA_965197925.1). Taxonomy (GTDB): domain Archaea; phylum Thermoproteota; class Nitrososphaeria; order Nitrososphaerales; family UBA213; genus CBDAOC01. The sequence continues at coordinate 587,249 of CBDAOC010000020.1, read as the reverse complement.
TCGGCCTGTCGTTGATCCTGCCGTCGGGATACACCTCCCTGATGAATGTCCTGGTTCGCCTGACCATCACGGCGTCCAGAAGCTGCTGGATCTTTTCAAGTCCGGTGTTCATGATGGCGTGGTTTGCGGCCTTTCTCATGTACTGGTACAGGTCGGGGATCCCGATCTCCGTAAAGTAGTCGTCCCTCCCGCCGGTTATTATCGAGATCTGGTAGTACAGGTCCATTATGGAGTTGTTGATTGGCGTGGCGGAGAGCAGCAACGCCTGCTTTCTTCTGCCCAGACTCATGATCTTCATGAGGTTCAGCCTGCGATTCGCGGTCTTTGAGCGAAAGTTCTGGCTCTCGTCGATTACCACAAAGTCGTACTTTTTGTACCTGTACACGTCAAAATCCTCCCGGCCGAGCTCCTCCATGCCGATCTTCCCTACCGTGATTCCTGCCGTCTCCAGCTTGCCAGCCCATACGGTGTCCCTCACCTGCGCCGGTGCAATGAGCAGCACCTTTTTGCGCTCCCCAAGCATCTTCTGCCGGATCACCTCCAGTCCTACGTGCGTCTTGCCAAGCCCTGTAGAGTCTGCAAGTACTGCCCCCCCGTACTCGTCTATTATCTGGAGCAGGGTTGAGACCGCATCTGTCTGGAATTTTGCCAGTGTCTTGGCGGCAGTGGTGTCCTTTTCTGCCATTGCAGTCAGAATCCGCTTGTACTTTTCAAAGAGGATCTTCAGGTAGAGGTCGTATGGTTCCGGCGGTGCCCCAAACTTTGACTGTTCCAGTGCCTGCAGTATGTCGTCCTTGGCGTCCTCTGCCTTGTTCCACATCCGCTCGTACCACGCCTTTACCTTCTCCCACGTGGTGGTGCTGTATACCCCGGTGTTTAGTTCGTCGTTTCCCAGCAGCCCGGAGCGCGTAAAGTTGCTGGATCCGACCACCGCTCCCTCCTGGCCAAGTATGTAGCATTTTGCATGGTTGAACCGGAGGTCGTTGTGCCTGACCTGCACGTTCTCCCGTCCTAGGAGCCTGATGAGGCTTGTGACGTCGTCCATGTTGTTCTTGTTGAGCTCGTTTCCGTCAAGGCCGGACTTTATCGATTCAGTCTGCCCCGTCCTCTCCGTCTCCGCATATTCGCGGTATTGCTCAAACGTATCAAACCTGGGAGGCCTTATTGCGTCCTTGCCCACCAAAAGCCTGAATGCAAAGGAGCTGTCTTTTACAGCCTCTTCCAGTGCCTTCCGCACAAGGCCATACCCGCCCACCTCAAAATATCCAGACGATATGTCAAGGGAGTCGATTCTCTGCAGGTTGACGTTGAGCACATCGGCCATGCTGGCCTCCCTGTTGTCGATTACGTCGGGTTCTGCCTTTCTCTTGTCAAAGCTGCTCATTTGGGCTCATTCTCCTTTAAGCTATCATAATAACCGGGTGCAAGTTTGCGCACCTCCCCGTAGAATGCCCGCAACGTCCTGTTGTCGTTAAAGTCGGCGGTATCTGCCTCAAGCAATGCGGGGTTCTCTTCAAACTTGAACGATTCCAGTATTGTCCGGTACTCTTCCCCGGACAGGTGATATGCGTGCGCCACCAGTGCGTCAAGCCTGGCGGTAGCGTGGATTCGCTCATACGGTGTCAGCGGCATGTTCTCCACCCTCATTGACTCTGCAAACCCCTCAAACTCGTCAGAGCCCACGGAGAGTTTTGCTGCAAGAGTTGCAATGTCATCATGGCGGGTACGGTCCGGAATTGGAAGGGCTTTGATAATTACCATTGTATGCATTTGCAGTTTGGAGCGTGCTACAAAATCAAACGTCATGGAGTTTAGGATTCCACATAGATATGCCGTCTTTTTGTTGTATTCGTTGCCGTGCTCAAAGTTTCCATTCCGGGTTAATACAATAACACGTAGTGAATCTGTGAAGAATCTCTGTGGCGGAATTATGGATGCGATGATTGACCGCATGTTGGTCGGGCCAGATATGTCACGAAATGCAAGTCTGAATGAATGATAAAAATTCCCGCAACTGTTTTTGTACACCCGTCTGTTCTCCTCCCTTCGCAGTCCGGCGGAGCTATCAGCAGTAAACATGGGTTTTGCAAAATCATGATTAAACTGGTGAATATTCCCGCCTTCCAGTACAGGCCAATTAGCCCCCACCACATTCTTTTAGAAGATGTGCATCGTTTCCTTTATGAAATCCACTTGAGAATGCAGCCTCCCAACCATCATCGGATTCGGAGGTCAGACTCTCATTACCGGATAGGCTGTTCAATATGTCGAGTTCACTGTCTCCAACCTCCGGAATCTGTAGTGTGTCCGGGGATGTTTTGCGTATCGTCTGCTTGGACATGGCATAAAATTTTCCCTCTGTTTTATCTGTTTCAAGTGACGACAGATGGTGGAGGTAGAATCCGGCCTGAAACGTATCCGGGCCTGGTATGTTGCGTACGCTCAAAAGCAGGAATCTATATCTGCTGTCTATTGGAAATATCTTTTTCCTGTTCTCAAAGACATACAACTGCTGGATATCCAGGTCAAGAATCCGTTTTCGCATTTCTGTCGAACCGTCATTTGCAAGAATCTGTGACGGGATTAGCACTGATATCATGCCACCCTTGCCTACAAGACCTAGCATTCGCTCGAATACCAGCTGCCACAGATCCCTGTCTCCTTTGCCCTGTAGATCATACGTCCTGTAGAATGCGGACTTTTCCTTGAAGGATAGGAGATACTCTTCATAACCTGTTTTGATTTTAGGATCCCTTAGAAGCTTATTCATTTTGGCAGTCTTTTTCGTCTTTGTGTTCAGTGATTTGAATGCCGGATAATACTGCGAGAAAAACTCATCAACATACGGCTTTACCTTGTCCCATGGCGGATTTCCCACCACCAGATCAAAACCGTGCCTGGAATCCGTGAATGCGTCCATCATCTCAAGCTCCCAGTGAAAAAATCTGTACTTTTTTCGAAGTTCTTGTGTTCTTGTGAGCGTCTGCCGCATGTCCCCGTCATTCGCCTTCTGCCCTACAAATCTGCGAATGTAGCCTGCAGGATTCTTGCTCGCTTTTTTTGGAATTACCGTGCCGTCGATTTGTGTTGCAGAATATACGTCAAGTCCGGTTTTGTATGAGTTCATTACCTTCTCATATTCATTGTGCGCGTCCTCGCTGGAGCGAACCTGGTCAATGGTTACATCCGCACTATTGCTTACGCGTGCAATGATCTCCCCGGCCCTATTGGTGGTCTCCACCCAGTCGTCAAGTGACCGGTTTCGTGCATCTTCAACATCCCTGCGCCACGCGCCAATGGTCGAATCACCAACCTTGATGTGATGGTTCACGTACGTCAACGGCACGCCTATCGCAAACGAGTCAAGCCACAAAGACACCCTTGCAAGCTCTACCGCAAGCGGGTTGACGTCAACCCCGAAGATGCACCGCTTCATTATTCTGCGCTTCAGGAGAACGTCATGCGTGAGCAGGCCGGGGTTTATCACGACTCCCCCTTCCTTTTGTGTTGAGATGATCAACCGTCTGTCATCCTCAATTTCGCGGAGAAGGGGATGTTCCGGATGCCTCTCCAGTATTCCTGTTGCCCACTGCGTAATCCTGTTTAGCGCCTCGACAAGAAAGTGACCGCTTCCCATGGAGGGGTCAAGCACCTGGATGTCAAGCAGCCTGTCCATGCATCCGCGATAATTCTCCGGGGACCGGTCCCGCTTGTACTTCTTTAGATCGTCCGCAATCAGCTCCTCGCGCTCCTTGAAGATTGGCTCCAGCCCGCGCATCACAAGAAACTCTACTATCTTTTCCGGGGTGTAGTAGGTTCCGGAAGATTTTCTTGACATGGATCCCTTCTTGGAAATGATGTACAGGTCGTTCTTCTTGTATGAGTATGTGGATTCGGCCTTTGATTCCACCTCCCTGACCCCGTCCTTGTCTTCAAGCAGCATGATGTCTTTTTCTGCCTGCCTCACTGCAAACTCCATCAGGGTTTCGTAGATGTATCCGAGATGTCTTACGCCCAGACTGGCATAGTCCATCGGTTCGCCGTCCTTTTCAATCAGCCCTCGCAGTGCGCGTACAAAAAACCTGTTTTTCATGCGGATGCCGTCAATCTCCGGCAGGTGCTTGAAGAGTTCGCCGTTGTACTGCGGCAGGTTGTGTTCTGGACTGCCGTTCCTTACTCCATCAAACAGTCCTAGGACATCATCCCAGCATTTTGTCCCGTCGGGGTTGTCATCCATATGGTCGAGTCTGTTCCGCAGTGACATCAGGGATAGCGGTTTGTATTTCTCGTCCCTGACGGGCAGCAGGTCACGCGATTCTGCATACAGCAAGAACCACACGCGATACATGATCTTCAGCGCGATCTCCTTTGCAGTGGCCAGTTCTCCCGCTCCGAACTGTTTTCTCATGTCGTGACCAAGGACGCCTTTCACCATATCAACAAAAACGCCGTCCGGTCTCAGTATCCTGTCTGCAAGATTATCCTCCAGCTCCTGAACGTAGTTTTTCCCCTCATCAAATATCGTGTCAATGCCGGTCTTGCCTTTTTGGACCAGGTATGATGCAGCGCCAAACATTACGGCAAGATAGCGCAGAATTATCTCCTTCTGCACTGCTAGGTTTATCTCAAAATAATTGGTGGTTGATGCCGACACCCTGGTGGTGTAAAGCCGCCATACGGTACCGTTTGTCAGCATCACCCACGGCGTGTTCCTCAGCTCTGCAACGGCGCGGTAACTTGGAGCGACATCACCTGCATTTCTCCGTACGCCAAAGTCCTGCCCATGGTCTGCAACAACGATTGATACTGCCCTGGTCGTGCTTGAGCGGTACACGCCGTTTTCACCTTCCAAACTGGTCCACCCAAGACAGGCAAGAGATTTTTTTGCGTTTCCCTCCCACACGTCCCTAAAATCATCGACGTTGATATCCATGTCCGTAAAGAGCCGGTTCTTTAGATAATGGGTGGAGAATACGCCCTTGTTGTTAAAGTTCTGGGTCGTGGTCGGAATATTATTTATCGTCCTTTTGATGCGGATCCTCATCTCCATTCTGGTGGATGCAGAGGCATAATCGGCCAAATTCAGGGCCGCAAGGATGTGTTCGTACGCGTCATCGCTGTCAAGCTTGAAGAGGGTGCTCTCGCCGCCGGATTTGAAGAAGATGCTGTATTCGGACTTTAGATGAAAGATTGCGATACAGTTGGAAATCTCTGATGTAACATCCCTTGTCTCCCTTGCCGTCTTTACGTCATGCTCAAAGAGAAATATCGGCACCAGGGAGTCCTTGTCATTCCCCCGGCGAAAACTGTAACCCCTCCAACCACGATTCTTGTACGCTACCCACCATTTTTCCTGGATCGTTTTGTATTCCGGGGTTGCACCGATTAGCGAGAGTATGCCCACGATCTTCTCGGGAACATCCGTCGTGTCATCGGTGTTTGTTGGTTTTGCAGGCATTTGGATTCTTTGGTTCTTTCGGTGGTTACTTGTTATTAACTACTTTCCAGTGTAAGGATCTTTACATTATTTCAAACTTGGGAGCCGCCTCGATCCAATCTTTCCCAGGTAATTGCATATCCACCCTAAGATCAAATCCTAGTTTGGTTGTGTAGAACTCTGCTGCATTTTTCTGGTTGCAAGTCTAATGATATTTCCACCGATGCCGTTTATCATGAAAGAACTCGCATTATGATATAGTTGTATAAAGAACTCGCATTATGATATAGTTGTATAAAGAAAAGTTTTTGGGGTGTAATTTCTTATGTTTATACAACATCGGTTTTTCTATAATTTTTGTACAGTCTGATTGCCATCACCATAAAGTCCAGGGCACTGATAAGATCGTCATCCACACTTTCATCGGCAGGGTCTTTGTCGAATTTCTGCTTTGCCTTCTGCATTTGGTTTACGGCCATACCCATCTGTGATGAAATATTGTTTTCCATGTCCATTATGATGTGTAATGGATATGGTCTTAAAACCCTTGGCCCGCAAGCATCCAATTGGTATAATTATTATATAACAAAAGGATTTAGAATATAAAAAAATTGAAAAATTACTTGGCCTGGCATCATATGTTAGCATAAATAAACCTAATACCATAATATTTTCAACCTGATATGCTTGGTTTTGTTTCGTCTCATCACAACCAAATGCCCGGTACGGCCACGGCCCATGCAGCCCGACAGAAATTACCTTGTTCAAGGTAGTCTGTCGGGCCTTGATTCTACATAGGAATTATTTATTCATATGAAACAATGCTCTTGTTTATCGTCGTAAAACGGCCAAAACTATAGAACGCCTATTGAAGTAACTTTACCCCCGAAATCTTTGTTCCTGGATAAAATTCCAAGATAGGTGCCATCTAAGAGATAGAGCTCTGAATTACTCATATCTATGGAACCCGACTTGAATATCGGGCCCAGATACTTCTTATCAGGCTCTTTTTGATTTATGGCAATCCCTCCCAGCATTTTGTTAAAAGTGGGCATGACTACTATCCTGGGACTTTTGATATTTATGCCAAAGGTCTTTTTGAAGAGTTTAAGAGGATCGGTACGGGTTCTCACCCCCCTTGCTTTAAGGTAAGATGTAGCCATTTTGGCCTTATTCCATCTAGCTATTACCCAAATGGGTTCAAAAGATCTTAGGCCGGATGAGTCCCTCAACATTATCGTAAAATGATGATGTGCCATTATCAACTCGTCACAATTGAATGATTCTTGCATAGGCCAGGCATGCCCATGAACAAGCGATATCTTTTTTCTGCCATCTTGCAAGGTTAATCCTCTTACAGGCGCAAGATCTATCTTCTTCGGAATCAGTTTTTCCAGATGGCCATCATGATTACCTGGAATCACCTGTATTTTATCCACGTATCTAAGCAATTTTTCAAAGAATCCTGGAATTTCCCTCCACTCATTTTGCAGAATCATTGATGTTCCGTGCTTGATATCTCCCAAGAAGATCATGCGATCTGGTTTTAGTTCATCCAGTAAATCCTTTAACCTTTTGAATATTTTCCCTGTCTGCGAGGGATAGGCAATTCCTCTTTCAGCAAGCTCCTTTTCAAAACCGAGATGGAGATCTGGGATGATGAGGGTTTTTTCTCTTCCTGTCTTAAGTAACAACGCTGGTTCATTCGGAATTATCTTGATCATATACGTCTCTTCTGATCGAGGATAATTATGTAAACTAGCATATAGCACTTTTGACTTGCATTCTACATTATGCGATGATTTTCGTACTAAAAAGTTATTACGAATCCAAGATTTACTGAAATCTGCATCATTGATTGGACCACGATTGTCTTATCAGTTAGATCATTAATAGGTCAATTGGATAACCTTATGCTTAGGATGATTATCCTTGGGCAAATAGAACAATGCTTGTAATCAAGTCAGCAATACAACTTACCTAGATTTTAGCCCATTGTATTAAGAATAACACCAAGAGATCATGCTATACATGTTAATGTCTACTTATGAAATAAGATAGGTATGATAAATTTGCCAAAGATATACTTTATTCGTTAAGGGGACAAATATTACATTCCATGTATAAGAAAAGCAACAATCTCTATACAGCATGCAGAACCTAATCCTGCAAGGGTAGTATGAATGAGGGACCTATAAAATATTTGTAGAATGGTTGCATGAATATTTTATCTAGTTTATGAAACACTTATCAGGGGAAAGATCTCACTCTTGATATAATTAATGAACTCCGACTGTTCTACCTTGCTAAAAACTGTAACTCCACAATTCCTCGTTATCCCTGCAATGTGACCATATTTCTTAGAACTTATAACCGTGTACCATAATTTGCCATGGCTGAGGTAATCCGTATAAAGAGATGTATTACCAAGTGCAGAACCGTAAAGAGAGAGTTTGTTTATATTTGGTATATCAACATCATCAAAGAATATTATTTTTGTGTCGTCAAAATTTTCTTGATGGAACTTTTGCAAAGTTTCAGGTGATATCTTCGCTTCAACTATTTGCCCAGTAGTAAGGTATACCACTTTACTTAGACTATTGGCTACCAAGTTTGCCCTTCTCTTTTTTTCCAGAACTGTCAATAGTATGATGTCATTTACCTTGTTAAAGGTAAATGGAGCCACCATGGTTCTGGGAGTAGGGATCATTTCACCATGATGTCCTATGTAAATTATCTGATCCTGTGCGAAGACTCCGTTAAAAGAATCTTCTGCCATGTTCAGATCCCTTACTTCGGTTAGAAGCTCGATAGTTTTATCACCACGTTCAAATATTTCTTTACTCTTATGATCTCTTACTTTGATTAGGATGTCTTCCAAATCGGTTCTATTCTTGATGAGAAAGATCTTTGCTGCTAAGACCACGTCAAGTCTATTTGTTCACAGGTTTAAGTTCTTTCCAGTGCTAGTTCTTTCCAGTGCTATGTTCGTATGCGAGTTGCCTTGAATTTATTAAAGAGTGAGAAGTAGAGACATTTGTCTTGGAAGCTGAGAAACGTGTAATCTCTCAACGATATTCGCAGACACTACCCATCATATCAGAGATCATTCTTGAAAACTTTATGAGTTATGAATATGGTAGAATACCACTTAAACAAGGTATTAATGTTATAACAGGACCAAATGGTGCTGGAAAATCTACAATATTGATGGGAATATCGGTAGCATTAGGTCAGGCTTACACTGAAAGATCCAGAAAGCTGAGTGATTTGATAAGAAGAGGAAAGGATATTGCAAGGATTAGTTTATTATTCAATAACAAAATACAAAACGGGAAACGACCAATTCCATTTAGCAAATCTGATACATTCATGCTTTCCAGGTATCTAAAGTCGAACGGCACCTACTGGTATGAAGCAGATTACAGAGATATGAGCAGAAGCGAGGTTTCAAGATTATTCAGGCAGTTCGGAATAAATCCTGATAATCTTTTGATAATTATGCATCAAGGAATGGTAGAAGAATTCAGCATAACCTCAACGGAGGAAAAACTCAAGATGGTTGAGGAAGCAGTTGGATTTGAGGAGTATAGGGAAGGAATATTCGAATCTCAACAAAAACTATCGTCATTGATTACAGAAGAGACAGGATTATCAAAGATTCTTGAAAATGCTGGTCAAACACTTGAATACTGGAAAGAAATGCATGAAAGGTTTCTTAAGAGAAAAGAATTGTTGCAACGAAAGGATTTTCTTGGTGGAGAGCTTGGATGGGTTCAAGTAATAAAGCTTGAGGATGTCTTGCACTCACTTAGGGAAAGAATAGAAAAAAGAAGAAATACCCTTAACGATGTTATGGAAAAAATACAGAGGACTCAAGAGCTTGCAATGAACACAAATACGAGTCTCGAGGCCGCTCAAATTGAGCAGAGAAAATTATACTTTGCGATGATCAGACAAGAGAGGGAGAGATCTAATATTTTGGCGAGAATTGAGACATTCAAAGAAACCAAAGGATTTTTGAACTCTGCAATTAGCATTCCAGAAGAGGCACTTGCATTCAGTGATGAGGATGGTACAAGGGTGTTAAGTGCAAAGATTGATGAAATAAGATACACAATTGATTCCTTATCTTCAAAAAATAACGAACTTAGTGCTAAGATAAAGTACTATGATGATGAAATAAAGTCAATTCATGATGACATAACAAAGGGAGAAGAACACACACAATCTACTATTAGTAAGTTTGTTTCACTTAAGGTGGATGAGGCTTTGCTGAGTGTCAAACGCAAGAATATTGAACATGAAATCACCGACATGGAGAGGTCCATAAAGGAAAATCAAGAGCAGCTGAATTTAGTGATTCCACAAGCCGAAAACACAATTCCAAGAATACAAACGGATCGTTCTCCCACAGAAGTATCAGAAGAGATTAAGATTATCGATGCTCATATCAAGAGTTTGGGCGAAATCGCCGAAGATACAGAGACAATTTACAGCAAATTCTCTGCTTCTTATGTAGAGTTTGAAGATAAGCTCAGAGTACTCGTAGAGAACAAGAATAAAACCATGAGCAACCTTGAAGAAAGGAAGAAGGTGTGGAAGCAAACATTAGAGAACCTTATAGAACAGATTAGCCCTGTCTATCAAGAATTACTTTCAAGGACAAGTGGAACAGGTATAGTTAGGCTCGTCGAAATGGGTGATATAGAAAAGGCTGGACTTGAACTGCTCGTGGGTTTTAGAGGCTCGCCAATGGTGGTCCTTGATGCTTATACACAAAGCGGAGGTGAGAGGGGAGTAGCAGTAATGGCATTTTTGCTTTCATTGCAGCAACGTGTACTATCACCATTTAGAGCGGTTGATGAATTTGATGTTCATCTGGATCCTAAAAATAGAGAGGCCTTACTGAAGATGATCTTTTCACATATCAGATCCAAGCCGGAAAGTCAATACTTGGTGATAACTCCTTCACAACTGACAGTAATGGAGAGTGATGTTCATTTGATATTTGTTCAAAATGTTTACAGTAAATCTTCAATAAAGATGGTGAGTTAGAATGGACGACAAGAAGTTAAATTATGAAGAAATCATAAGGATAATAGAACTCTGTAAGGCAGTAGAGAAGGAAGGATTTGATCCGTTTAATATTGATGTGAATTCCTCTCTCAGAACCCTGAAGAATTACCTACCCCAGTGGAAGAAGCTTGACGAGTTGTTGCTTGATATTGAAGCCCTTAGGGGAATAACCGGACTTATTAGGTTACAAGCAGAATGGATAAAACACAAGGCTTCAACACTTCACGTTGATCCGTTTCTTGTGGAATTGAAGCTAAAGATGATATCAGAAGAAACATTGGCATCTATACTAATGCAGAGCATTCATCCGATTGTAAGCCTTAATCAAATATCACCCGACAAGATTATACAAGCACTTGATTATTGGAATAGGCTACCACTGATTAAGGACAGAATTGGGAAACTTAATGGGGACACTTTAATCGAAACAGAATACCTCACAGTTGAAGAATTGATAAAAATGGAAGTCTTGAGTTTGGAGGAATTTGATGCTGGTTTACAAATCCTTTGGGATGAGCTATTGCAAAAACGGACCGAGTTTATTGAGAATAAGATTCCTTACTGGGAATTTATCGGATCCAAATCATATGAAGATTCTGTACGGAGAGCCTATCTCACAAGTTTTCTAGTCTCTGAGGGATATGCGGGCATGGAGGTAGATCCGCTAAAGGAATTGATCTACATAATTCCAAATGAGCAAAGGAGGTCACCACCTGAAGATATGTTGCCAAGATCCATAGCTGTTACATTTGATAATGAATCGTGGCAAAGGACCATGGAGAGTAGAGTAAATGTCTGAGGAAGCTCAAGTTAGTGGAAAAGTTGGAAGGGCTTTTCAGATGTTGGTTCTTCAGAAACACAGGTATCCTGGAGTAAAGGGTTGGGAGCTGCGGAAGGTACTGGGCAAAGATTATCAGAAATATGTTGACATATTAAATACTCAAATCGCGACGTTAGGACTATCTGTTAAGACGGTCTCTGTAGAGGAAAAGGAAAATCAATCAGAATCTGAGGTACTGGATTCGGCAAGATTCTTCATTGTAATCAAAGAACCATTATCTAGAATTGAGACGGGTACACTAGGGTTAAGGATAGATGACATAGCGGTACTGGCTGCGGGTATAGCTTACTTGATTCCCAGACAAGGTAAGGTCAGGCGGAAGGATCTGGAACAAGTCTTGCGTGAAAAATTCCCGAAGTGGAAAGTTCAGCTTAACCTTGATAGGTTCATAAGAAGAGGATATTTTGTCGAAGAAAAGGATATAATAATTATCGGTTGGCGAGCAAAGGCCGAAATAGATCAGAAAACACTGCTGAGCCTAATTCTTTCAGAAAAAACTCCGATTGAAGAATCAGTTGACTAGGATCCAAAATATCGTCTCTTTAAGGCACGACGTTCAGCCTTCATGATCAATTCTACCATCGTATCATTAAAGTGTTTTACATTTTCCAAGATCTTTTCTCCATCAGACACTGGAATATTTTTTCCTGCAAGGACAATGGCACTTAGAAAACCATGCCTAGTAGCAAGTCCGGCTGATCTTATGAGAGTTTTATGTAGCCTCCCATAGTTCTTTGGGAGAATCGAAGGATTGGAATGCATCTTCTCACAGAGTAAAATGCATCTCTGTTCTGTTTCTTCAGTTAGGCCTACACTGGTAGATGTACAGATATGGCATTTGAGATCCTTAGCTAATTCCTTAATTGAATTGGTACGAACATGATCCCAGCATTGAGTACAAACCAAGGTTCTTGCTTCAGAAAGTAATCTGGCCTTTGTGGACTCTAACAGTATTTTTTGCAATCTCTGAGGAGGGATAAGATCAGAATGTCTTCCCATTTCCTCCATACCAATCCTGGATAGCGGTGATAGTTGGTCTTTATTATCCAGAATAACGATTTTAATTTCTCCACTATCTATCAATTCCAATACTTTTGCTGTACCCTCAAGGTCAGAATCCAGCCTTAAGACCGTTCTTACAGCTTCCTCAAATATTGCCGTGTCCCTAAAACCTTCTATTATGTTACCCAGGCTGATACTTGATAAGTCAGCCGTTTTTGCAATTGCTCCGAACTTCTTCGCTACATGTAAAATTCTTCGCTTGAAAGTTCCAGTCCGGGTTAACGCGCCAATGAATAGCTCTTTGATATCTTCCTTTACAAGCTCACGTAATAATGTTTCAAGTTCATCGATATCAATTGATGCGCCCTTGATGACGATTCTGAAGGCATCTTGTTGCACTTCAACAGCACTACCTACTTTTTCCGAAAGCCTATGGGCGAGTAATTTACTAAGGGTTCTATTCACCAAATGACCAAAGCAACAATTCATTATCAAATAATAATCCCAATTCTCAATGGTGATACTCTTGTCCGTGGGTATAGACAATCTTCTCTCCACTTGTTCCTTGATTTCAGATAATGCTCTTTCAACAGTTTTCCTTTTGGCGGGGTATTTGTCACAGATCTCTTGTGTTATCTGACTCATGGTTATTTGTTCCAAAAGGTCATTCTCGACCTTACCTCTAATCATCCCTACTTCCTGAGCAATTTCAAATGGAATAGGAATTTCCTCTCCAACCCAGCTAGGTATTGCTCCTGTTGGATCATCCTCGGGAGTAACGTAAATTCTGTCATTATAAACTTGAATTATTTTCCAAACGGAACCACCTTCCACAAACTTTGTACCTATCTCCCCATGCTCTGCAACGAACGCTTCATCCAGAACACCGATTGGAGTCTCATCTTCCTTCAAAACAAGGTAATGCTTTTCTTCCGGTATCATAGAAAGATTTTCAAAATAATACTTGTACAGTTGTTTAGGATTTATGGGCCTCTTGATATACTTGTTATCACTGGATAGCCATGCAGTCCTAGGAAAGCGTGAATTCATGTATTCTGAAACTTTTATCAGATCATCCATCTTCAAGGCAGCATATGGATAAGCTCTCCTTACCAGCTGAAGAACGTCGTCAAGAACCCACTCTTTGCTGTGTAGAAGGAGACCCGCAATTTGATGTGCAAGTACATCCAAGGGCATATCAGGAATGGATACTGGCTCTAACAACTCTTCATATGCCCTTCTTGCAACTACCATGGATTCAAGTGTATCTTCGGAATCCTGAGTAATTATGACACCCTTGGCTGTCCGGGCTGCCGTATGACCGCTCCTTCCAACTCTTTGCATAAGCCGTGTGACTTGGCGTGGGGAGTTATATTGAATAACCATTTCAAGCGAACCTATATCAATACCCATTTCAAGCGAGCTTGTACATATTACACCATGAAGCTTTCCTTCCTTGAGTTGAATCTCCGTATTTACCCTCGTGGGCTTAGATAGTGATCCATGGTGAAGACCTATAGGACAGTCTATGTTCCAGATCCTGAATCTATTAGCTAGAATTTCTGCTTCACTCCTGGTATTCGTGAAGATTAGGACTGAGCGGTGCTTCTGTACAAGTTCCCTAATTATTCTAAGCCTTGCAGCAGCTTCAGGGAATGTCAAAAGTTTTGTTGCAAGCTTATGATCGACTGGGGCTGCTTCAGGATAAACAACCTCCAACTGCATACATCTAGCCACCGGGACCTTAACAACTTCACAGGGTTTATCATTACCCACTAGAAAGTTCGCTACCTTTTCCGGTGTACCTATAGTAGCTGATAAACCTATGACATGAAAATCTTCATGCACAAGTTCTCTAAGCCTCTCCAATGCTAATGCAAGTTGACTTCCTCGTTTATCATCGGCCAGCTCATGAACTTCATCGATAATTACAAACCTAACCTTCATCAAATGTCTCTGCATCAGAAAACCTGGAAGTATCGCTTGTAAGGTTTCCGGAGTTGTTATCAAGATTTCTGGTGGTACCAAAGCTTGCCTTCCCCTATCCTTCACATCTGTATCACCATGCCTTAGAGCAATTTTTATATCCAGATACTTGCACCACCACTGCAATCTTTCAAGTAGATCTCTGTTCAGGGCCCTAAGTGGAGTGATGAATATTGCCTTTATACCATGAATTTTTTCCTGCTCCGAATATAATATATTGAGAATCGGGAGAAACGCCGCTTCCGTTTTTCCGGTTCCCGTAGGGGAAACCAAAAGCAAGTTTCTTCCTTCCAGTAGTAATGGAATAGCTCTTAATTGGGGATCTGTAGGGTTGAGAAATCCCCTTTCCTGTATGGCTCTTTGTAACGGTCTTGCAAATGTAGAAAAGATATTGTTGCTAGTCATTTTTATTTACACAGCTTATTTGGATTTTGTAGCATAATTAATATTCAGTAGTTTGGAGATTAAAGGGTATCTAAGTAAAGCTTGCACATCCAGGCTATGTAGAAACCAAAAATTTTAGCTCGTTGTATTTGGATTTACACCGCGAGAGCAATATTTTAGATACCTTTCATGTCTATACATGAAAGAGTCTAGATACGTCAAACTTGCCAAAACTATACTCAATGTGTTAATGAAGTCCAGAATGCCTCTCTACATCCACAGGAAGAGCAATAACATCTATACAGTATGGCAATACCTTATCCTTCTAGCATTCAGACAGTATGAAGGAAAGAGCTACAGAAGGTTTGTAGAATGACTGCATGAAGCATGCTATCTTAGAATGTTTCTGCAGTTAGACAAGGTGTAATACTATACACCCCTTCAGAAATTTACTTCAAGAATCAATGGTTCATCGCTGTACAGAATAATTTCTTCATTCATACTCAACCAAGATTAGGAAATTGTTCGTAGGAAGAGATGCTTCTGGATTCAGATCCAGTAACGCATCATCATACTATTCAGATAGAATAGGAATAAGGGAGTACATCAACCTATCAATAGGTGCAGAATAAAGAGTGCAGGTAGCATGCTCATCGAAGATAAGAAGGACTCCAAAACCTGATACTAGATTTAGTGCCCATTATGGAAAGAGCGTTTAGGATAACGCCACTAACATTGCAGCAGCCAAGGGCTATGAAAGTGAAATAATTCATTAATTTGTACGGGAAGAACTTTGCTGTTAGTATCATATCCGACAGGTATGTAGATGTTCCAGTATGGAAAACCATGGAAAATGCAGGGAGCAAAAGAAGAGGATATTCTTATACATATCTATACTGCCAGAGGAACAAGGATGAGACGATGTTGACTGTGATAAAACGCATTTGGTGGGCATATAGCATCAAGACTGGTGAAGATGCAAAATAGGGAATTGATGTTAAGAGTAATATCTACAAAAAGCATATATTGAGTGTATTGATGGTATGGTTTCTACAGAGCCTAAATTTCAAATAATATTAAAGTGCTCACAAATTGAGTGAGCGAAGTTTCACTAACCTTAGAGAGTTTCGAGATGCCTTCAATAGACACAAGATTTATATACATAATATAAATACCTTAGCTTTCAGAATTTTTAGTGATAGGAAATGGAGAAAGATGTTTCTACTAGTGAAAGATGTCCAAGGTGTGGTAAGGGACCTATGGTAACAGATAATGCTACTGGTGAAATGTTCTGCGGAGGTTGTGGCTTCGTTTTAACAGAAAGAATTGCAGAACTTGGTCCAGAGTGGAGAGCGTTTTCGAAAGAGGAACATGAAGATAGGAGTAGGGCCGGTATTCCAACATCACTTGCAATGCATGATATGGGTCTAGCAACTATAATAGGACCAATAGACAAAGATGCTTCAGGTAAACCATTATCAGCCTCAATGAAGAGCACGATAGAACGTTTACGAACATGGGACAGCAGAAGCCAAGTTCATGAGCCCGTTGACAGAAATTTTAGGCAAGCGTTCAGCGAGCTCGACAGATTGAAGGATAAGTTGGCAGTAGGTGATGCTGTAATAGAAAAAGCTGCCTATATCTATAGGAAAGCCCTTGAAAAAGGGCTTGTAAGAGGTAGATCGATCTCTGCACTAGTTGCTGCAGCACTGTATGCTGCATGCAGAGATACCGAAACCCCAAGAACCTTAAAAGATATTGCCGGATCCAGCAATATAAAGAAAAAAGATGTGGCAAGGTGCTACAGATTGTTGATAAGAGAACTTGATTTGAAGATGCCAGTTGTTGATCCAGTTAGATGTGTCGCTAGGATAGCAGGAAAGGCTGGTTTGACGGAAAAGACTAAGAGAAAAGCACTTGACATATTAAAGAAAGCTGAAGAAGAAAAGATTTCTGCAGGGAAAGATCCAATGGGTCTAGCAGCAGCAGCACTTTATGTTGCATGCGTCATGAATAGTGAAAACAAGACGCAAAAGGATGTGGCAGAAGCGGCTGGTGTTACAGAAGTAACTATAAGGAACAGATACAAGGGTCTTAAGTTGGCCCTTAAACTTTAACTTTTTGTTTAGCGTTTCATAAAACATCAATTATTACAAACTAATCATATTACTGAGAAACTCTTTGGGTACGTCCTAGGTGTTGCACTGATATCTTTATCCTAATTGCTATGTTATTTTGTAATTGACTATAACGTTCATCTAAAAAAGGATGAAGATAAAATAAAATTGGGAAATAATCTTACTGTATAATTGGCAGGACCGAATTCTAATATGGATTCCAGGGCCATGCATTGGATCGTGATGATGTAATATTCATGAGCACCGACAAGTTAGGAAATATTCCGCTTGCATAGTTAGTCGCACAAACAGATATCGGTGGTTACAACCCTTTATGTAAAATACCTGGATTAGCGTGGTATATTTGAGTTTACCCTGAAGAGTAAAACAATATGCTGCTTGATAGAGGTTCATAAATTAAGATGTTTTACTTTGATAATACGCCTAATGGGGAATGTTCTACAATATGAATTAAGAAGGTTGTTCCAGGGATTGAAAACAATCACAGTTATATTTGACATGAAAGAATATTTACCTCGAACAAATCAAGGATAAATTAATAACACAATTGTTAAACACTGATAGAAACAAAGTTGATAAACTGAAACTATCGAGTGATCATAGAGGCAGTAGCAAGAATTGCAGGCGGTCAGACATACTATCCACCAATGAAAGAAACAACTATAAGAATCGGCAAGTCTTGTTCGGCAGAATCTGGCTCTCTTTCAAACAATAGGAAAAATAATGGAGATTTAATGGTTTCAATTGGGACATTATTACAATAGGAGAATTGATTGAACAGGGGTTTGAGGTGTCAAATTCCGTTATGATATGCCTGACGATCGTTAGTATTATATTTGATAAATAAGATTGAACTAAAGGAAATTCAGTTAGTGTTTTTACTGTAGCTCACGGTGAGGATATTGATCCTAAAATCTTAGATATCATTCGAGTAAGAATGTCCCTTGGATATTTTGAAAAAGAATATTTGCTTCAAGAGATGGTGACCTCAATAGAAGTGATAGAATTTAGTCTAACAATTTCTGTAAAATACTTTATAGATGAAGACCTGCTTGTTTCGGATACCTGTATACTGATTGGAGTGTGCAAGAATAGAACGGCTTCATTGATAAGAATGGATGTGGGGGTGAAAGATCTTGTTTTAATGGTAAGAAAAGGCTAGATGGCAACATACATTGGTACATCGATCCTATCTCATACTAGATGAAACCGGGTCAGTAGCTGGCATTTTAGAACTTCTTATCTAATTGAGGCTTGGGCGTAATTTAGTTCGAAACGATAAGATCAGGTTCTAGTTTTTATTGTTGATATGTTTAGCTCAGACTCGATACTCCTTCGTATATTATTTTTGATTGACGTGATTCCTTGGTCAAAACCTAATAGGAAAAGGGGTAGACCATTCTACTATTCTCCTACAGTTATGGTAGATGCTTCATCGTTAGAGTATGGGTAAGAATACCAGGCAACAATGCTTTGCATGAATACTATTCGATAGACATGCCATACAACAGGAAGGTAATGAAGGCATGTGGTCTTGATAGATTACCAGACAGAAGGACGTTTGATAGAAGGTTCAAGGCCATATCAATTGACATAAGATCAAGGATAGGTGCTATGGGTATGCTCTTCATAAAAGATGGGTTGGTAGACCCAGCCATAGTATCCGTTGATAGTTCCTTGTTGAAAGCAAAGGGACATGTATGGCACAAATCTAGCATGAAGAAGAATGAAGTGCCACGCTCCGGTATAGATACAGATGCTCGATGGGGCTACAGCAGAACCAAGGGATGGATATTCGGATACAAGATGCATCTAGCATCTAGCACAGGTTCGTTGATAGTTCCATTGTCAGCTGATTTCACAACAGCTAACATTACTGATAACAAGATGTATGAAAGCATAACATCTTCATTGCCTACAGGAATGGTAAGGTATGTTGTAGGAGATGAAGGATATGATGATCACAAGTTATGTGATTTCAGCAGGTATAGAGGGCATCCAGTATTCCCATTGGAAAGGTACAAGCATACTACAGATAATAGACTGGCATTGCTGCAGTTCTATAACTCTGAATATGGGCAGCATGTATATTCGCAAAGAAGCATAAGCGTTGAACCATTGATAGAGCATATGAAGGATGTATTTACCATAGATCCATTGCCAGTTAGAGGATTTGATAAAGCTAGGAGCATCGTTCTGATTTCTATATTGCTATACCAGCTGATGGTATACTATAACTACTTGACAGGAAGACCATTAAGGGCATTGAAGCACATGTTGGGAAGTTAATCAATCAGAGGCATCAAGTTATTTTTGTTATATGGAATAATGCCCATGCCTCATCTAATTATCAGAATCTTCTATAACCAATAATAGTTTAGTGAAAGAAGTTTTGTTTATATAATTCCGATTAAAAAGTAGACTTGGCTAAATTTTTAATCATGAATGAAATATATTAACAGTATTAATCTATTAGAATAGGTAAAAGCTAGAGATGAAAGTGAGAACACGTACGCGCTAGAAATTTTCTCCTGAACCCTTTAATCGCCTCCTACTCTTACACCAATGAATAAAACTCCAGTATATGTTAAATGATAAATTCACTTCACTATTTTTTTTCTTTTGGAAATAGTTTTCATTAGTTCATTCACCATACAGGATATTTCATGTATTTCCTCTTCGGTCAGCTCACCATGGTTCTTGGCAATCATAAAAGCGGTTTTGATCATGTTCATGGATGCAGTTATTTCTGTATCGAACTGAACCAATTGTTCTAGAAGGTTTTTGTTTATTCTCCCATTTGTGGTAAGGAGTTTCTCATACGCATTTATGCCATTTTTATCAATATTCCTAAAAACCCCAAGTAGATCATCCCTAAATTGTTTATATCGAATATCGTTCTTATATTTATTCAGTATATTGTCCATGTGCAAAGAAATATCATCAGCATGAGCCCTCATACAATATGTAAAATATTTATCAATCTCATTCATTTCACCGTAGTTTGACTTTCCTGTTTCCAGTGCTCTCTGTATGAACGATACCAATCTGACGATACCATTGTAGATGTTTTTTCCTCCTTTCTTGTACTTAGTATCGTCACCCTTAGACATCGGTCAAATCTAAAATCGTAGTTACTTAAATTTGTTTATAGTAATTAACTTTTTAAAAATACTATTACCTCATAGTTGGAGCTATTTTTTGAAGGGTATCTATTAAAGAATCTGATCAAAGAACTCTTTTCTTTACTTTATCTTGAAGTCTAGTTATATCAAAGGCTTCGGAGAATTCCCTACTTATCACATCCATGTATAAACCAACTTCATGTTCATCCATATATTGAAACTGAAATTCTCCCTCGTATGGGGATGGGTCACCACTCCTACTAATGAATTCTACATGTATGAGCGGACTACCATGCTTGATTGTGATGGGCGTGCGTTCGTTGCTTAAATTTACTAGTTCTAGGGCCAGTCTCCCCACGAAGCCGCTGTGAACCTTAGCGGCATTTAGGAATGAAAGACCAAGCCTTCCGTACTTACTCTTGGCAGTTAGATGTGCCACATAATTTGGGGGTGCAAAGACCACCTCATTAGATATCATATTCCTATGCTCCAAGTAGTTTAGTGTAACTTCGTCCTTCATTGTAAGAACGTATCCATCACCATCAAGAAGAACATGTGTAAAAGGGTATATACAATGGTATTTTTCTACAAGTTTAACAAATTCACTCTTGCCAGTAATGGTCATAACGCTACATAATATTACTGTCTTTAAAACTATTTTGTTCCTTTACGTTAATGTACTCCTTTATCTTTTTTTGCAAAAAAATACCAACTGTAATTATTCCCGCTATTGTAAGTAAGAAGTCAATAACCCCAAGTAATGGATTATCACTCGTGATATTCTCGCTAAAACCCCAAACCGTATTCCCAAAGTAACCATAAGAAAATATGAAGTAATTAGTACTCCAGTGCATTAATATCGCAGAATGCAGACCGTATCTATAATAAAGCCACCCGATGATCCATCCCCCAATCATAGCTTGGGTGATCTTGCCGTAACTCCATCCGCCACCATAGAAAAGATGTGCCAATCCGAAGATTATTGCGCTTAGAGTTATCAACAAGTACATATCCTTACACGTGTTTCGGTGGTTTACAATATGCCTGTTTGGATACCACAATGTCTTGAAGAAATATGCAAGAGAATGTCTTTTTGCCAGAATAATGTATGCAGGTATGCCTATTAAAACAACTCTGAAACCCAGCTCTTCTCGTATTGGGGCAGCTGTTATGTTAAAGAACTGGATCAATGGGTTAGAAAATTCAACGGCACCTGTGCTAATTCCTACTGACTGTTGTACAATCTCTAATGCCTTTGATATTACAAGTAATACAGCTAGTGATAAAATAACCATAACCAGCGCATTATCTCTATGGGCATGTTCGTTTCCTCCTTGACCTTTGACGAGTGACTGCAAGATGTTCTTCGTGGGACCAAGCATGAGTATAGCAAAGAAGAACAGGTAAAAACACCATATTATAATAAATATCTCTCCTAATTCATTTTTTACAGGTAGATCTACCGCAAGACCTCCCAGGAATATGTAAAAACTGTCTAAAGGAATTTCGTCAGTTATAGTTGAACCCAGGTCTGTATTGAAAATGACATAGGCTCCTAATGGAAAGGATAGGATCATTAGAACGAATATTGTTCCTATAATAGCAGAATAAAAAAGCTGGAGGAAATTCCAAAAAACAGACTTTAGGTGCATTACTTGCACCTTAATGAACGTCTATTGAAGATTCCTTAAATCCTAGATCAATCAAATGGTTTTTTATAACATCTCTATGATCACCCTGCAACATAATATAACCTTCTTTTGTTGTTCCTCCACATGCTAAACGATTTTTCAGCTTTTTTACAATCTTATCCAAGTCAGCAAGTTTAGGATTAAAACCTTCTATCATCGTAGTAGGCTTATTAAATCGCCTCTTTTCGAGACGTACAACAATCCTAGTCTCCTCCTTTTCTAGTTCGCCACAGGCACATAAATCATCTGGTAGTCCGCATTTTTTGCAGATAATCACTATCAATGAAAAATTCATACATATCCGATTATTAAGCCTTCCTTCCCTTGGCTTAATTTAGATTAGTCGATGTATTTATTACTATTCGAAACCACGATACGTATTGTTTTTATGATACTTTGCCAAATTAAATATAGTTTTGAGCAAGGAACGCATGAATACAGCGGCAGAGCTAATCAGAAAAGGTGGTACGCTTGTTAGTGAATCCTGTTCTATATGTGCTGGGGTCCAGGTAAAGTTTTCTGGTAAGCTCATTTGTGTGAATTGTGGAAACGAGGAAGATATTGAATTTACAGAAAATGGTAAAAAGCAGGCAAAAACTAGTGATAGACAAATAGAAACTGGAGAAGTTGTAATAGAACTTAGAAAAATAGTTTTGCTAAAAATCAGTGAGTTGCTCCCGGCTTTAAAATCTGAAAAAGATCATAACAAGCAGGCAGATTTGACAGAATTGATCAGGAATTACTTAGTAGTACTTGAGAAGATATCAAATGAATACAAATCTTCATAGCAAGATATTTATTATATTTTAGGAGATTAAATAGCTGAATATGAGCTCACGAAAAAGCAAAAAATCTGCTCCTTTGCCTGCTTCAAGCGCAGGCTTACTAAGGTTCTTTGAGGATGAGACAAAAGGATTTAAGATAAGACCGGAGATCGTCTTTGCTATTGCTGGGTCCCTCACTGGGGTATCTATACTTATAAGGATATTATTTCCTGCATGACCCATGAGTGAAGAATCTGTTGGCAGAATACACAAGAGATTCTATCTTACACTAATAAATCCAGAATCCCATATAACATCACTGCTAATTTCATTTCTCTGTGCATCACTAATAGTTGTCTTATCTTATGTTTACTATCTACAGATCCCATTATCTGAGCTTACTATAGTACTACCTTTATCACTAGTAGTTCTTTATGCCGCAAATATGATTGATTTCGTAATGCTGAATAACTTACCCGTTGCGAAACTTACAAAGATCTACCATACATCTGCCTTTGCAAACATTATTTGGCTAATTACTATAGTTTTAGGAGTGACTGCGGCTTATGTTTTCTCAAAGCCTATTATAGATTCTCATTATATCGTTATCGGCTTTTTCCTTACAATCGGTTTTAGAATAATCGTATTCACATCCGTATTTGGTGCAGGTTTACCTCGATCAATATTAGCTTCTACCATACTACCATTACTCTTCTTAGTAGCCTTCATGCCTATAGAATCTATTCCGTTTCATTTTGTAGACCACGTAAGTCTAGGATTTGGTCTTTCATTCATCACAATAGCCTCGATCTGGTCTGTTATAACTGACAGAGCTGGAAGACCTAGTGTCAAAAGTTTATTCAGGGTACTTCAGGCTTATTTGCTGGCTTGGACTGATCTTAATCCAAAATCATTGGAGAACATCATTGAAAGTAGAGCACATGAGTCAAGGTTAAACACTTACACATTATTCTTCAAAACAACGTTTGGTAAATCAGGGATAGTAGTTCCTGACTTGCATCCCGGCCCGTTCTACCCCGTTGGTGGGAGTAATCTTCCATATGAAATCTATAAAGCATACTCTCCAAATGTGGTACAGGCACTTGTTATGCACAGCATATCAGATCACTCACTAAATCTTCCATCAAAAGAACAAGTTGGATATTACATCAACAGTCTTAGCAGTAAAACTCTTTTTGAGAATGGTAAAACTTGCACAGAGCCTCTAGAAATTCAGATCAACAAGGCATATGTTACCAGTATTGCTTATGGGAAAGTGGCATTATTATTTTTGACATTATCTCCTCATGGTATGGAAGATGTTCCAGTTCTAATCAGAAAAGAAGTAGAGAGGTATGCAAAAGAAAAAGATTTCACTCTGGCTATAGTGATCGATGCACATAATTCTATCGGCATGCATCTTAACGAAGAGGATAGAACTGATATGCTAAAAGCTTGCAGAATTTCTTTGAATGAACTCAAAAAGAAACCACAGTTCAATTTTGAATATGGGTTCTGCCATTCATCAGAAATTGGCGTAAATTCTAACGATGTTGGTCCGGCTGGACTAAGCGTATTGGCAATTAGAGTGAATGAAAAATTGGTTACTATAGGATGGGCTGATGGCAACAACATGGTTAAGAACCTACGGGAAAATATAATTCATTATCTTTCCTCAAATCATATATCGATGATTGAGGTTTGTACCTCAGATACACATTTCACATCGGGGAGAGCACGAAATATTAAAGGATACTTCACGTTTGGCAGTTTGAGTTCATTTGCTGATGTTAGCAAGTGGTATCTTGAGATGGCAACAAAAGCAATAGAGAGAATGACAAATGCAAGTTATGAAGTGTCCCACACACTATCGAATGTAAAGGTGATGGGTAGTGAACAGTTTAGTGTTTATTCAAATGGCTTAGATCGTGGCATGAATATCACCAAAGCCTCTTTTGTCCTTACCGTTGCGTTATATATAACAGTCTTAGTTATCGGATAATCATGTTTTTTTACAAACACTAGCAACATAATTTTTGAGCCACATTTATCCTTTCTTATTATCAAAACTTAACCAAAGGTTACTATACTTGCTTGGACCTGAAGATGACGGAGGTAGAGGTAAGATCCTAAAGGAAACAAGACCCTCAATTATCGTTAATTGTGTAATTTTAAAAATTCTAAGCAGTATTGTGAATTGTCATAGTTATTATCAATAAAATTTACTTTTATCAAAATCCAATCTGCCAAAAGTCGGAGGAATAAGGTTTGTATCTTTAACTACTCTAATAATATTTTTACGATTTGTTGAACAAAAATCTTAAATGGTATACAATTTCGGACTGGATCTCCAAAGAAGAATGAATATGTCAGACATGAACAACTCTAAATTCATCAAGATAACCAGATATTTCGTTTAGAAAAGACCTAAATTTTATTATTGGAACTACAGGTACTCTTTTTACATTTACTATTGATTCAGAATGTAAAGTAAGTATGATTGGAACTACATATTTTAGATCATTTTGTAAAACAAGAAATGCTTGTGCCCTCTTAACCTGCATATACGCAAACCTTTCCAACGCAGATAGACTACATCTCTTCCAGTGTTTACAATCAATCAGCAATGCTATTGAATCTTTGATTCCAACAACATCTATCTCGAATCTCGGTCTCTTCATTCTAAATTCATGCTCCGCAATATAGCCGCTCTTATCTAGCATGATTCTAGCTAGCAGTTCGAAATCCTTCCAAGTCAAAAAATTTGAAATATCTTCCGGATCAGCACCCATTTGTATAGCCAACACGCTTGCATTCACTTTATCTGATACTCGAAATTCTACTTTCTCTGAACTTACTATACCAATTTCATATTTCCGAAGAAATCCAAGAAGATCTTCTGCTATGTTCTTGCCCAAACCAGCAGCAACTGCGAATTCATCAATGGAATAACTCCCCTTGCATATCACTTGTATAGCTTTCAATATTAGAGATGAATTCATGTAATCAGCATACACATCACAATACATATTAAATTCTTCATTCCTAAAGTCTTATCATGATTAGGATAGTTCTTACTGCGTTGTTGATGCTTATCCTTTTTGCTCCTCTTCAACCAAATACTTACGGCCAAACACCAAGAGGTCCTAACGTTGAAGAGATTCAGTTCATACATTATCTGGATGAAAGTGTTGCGGTGCAAGAAGTCAAAGCAGGTAACTTGGATCTATACTTCTTCAGAATGCCTCTAGAACTTGTATCCGCTAATAAGAACGATCCAAATGTTAGAGTATACGAATCAGTAGGTGGGTCCCTTAGCTTACTGCTGAATCCAGCTCCGGACCCGAATGGGCTTAACCCATTCTCAAATCAAGAAGTAAGGTATGCTATGAATTACTTGATAAATAGACAGCTAATAGTAAATGAAATTCTAAAGGGCTTCGGCTCTCCCATGTTCTCTGCGTTCAGCCAATTTGACCCCGATTACCTGATCTTAATAGATACAGTGGAATCTTTTGGATTCACCTACAATCCACAGTTTGCCCACGATATGATTACCAATGCAATGATAGAAGAGGGAGCTTTGAAGGGGGCAGATGGTAAGTGGTACTATAATGATAAACCTATAGAAGTAAAGTTCATGATAAGGAGTGATGATCCAAGAAGAAATGCTTTGGGTGAATTGATCTCTTCAGAACTGGAAAAGATAGGGTTTGTTGTATCAAAGGATTTTGGAGATCTAAACAAGGCATTTACTGTAGTATATGGTACAGATCCAAAGGACCAAGGATGGCATATTTATACTGAGGGGTGGGGAGGTAGGGCAGGCTTTGTTCGGTTTGACTCTATAATAGGATCGCAGATGTATGCACCATGGTATGCTAACATGCCTGGATTTCAGATTGCGGGATCTTGGAACTACGAGAACGAAGAACTTGATAGATTAACCCAAAGCATATTAATTGGCAATTTCACGAGCAAAGATGAACGTGACCGATTGCTCATGGATGCAGTCAAAATAGGAATTGATGAGTCAGTTAGGATATTTGTTGCGAGTTTAATCGATCCTTATATCGCATCAAACAAGCTGGAAAGAATTGTAAATGATTTTAGTGCTGGCATCACTAGTAGGTTTACACTCATCAATGGAATTGTTGAGGACAAGGATAATCTTAAGATCGGCGTCAAGCATATCTACCAGGGAGCTTGGAACCCTATAGGAGGATTTAGGGACGTTTACGCAAATAGAATATGGATGGGTATAACTGATCCTGACACATTCAGAAACCCCCACACTGGAGATGTAATACCCATAAGGACTTCTTGGCAAGTGACAACAGCAGGACCAAGTGAAAAATTAATCGTTCCATCTGATGCTGTTAAATGGGATGCAGTTAATGAAGAATGGGTTAAAGTTGGCTCTGATGTAAACGCAACAAGTAATGTTGTATACGATCTTACATATAGCAAATGGCACCATGATATTGAAATGACAGAGAGCGATATTCTATATTCTCTGTATTTTACTTTTGAATGGGGCACAAATGAAGGAGAGAATGATCGCACAATCGATGCAGAATATACATCACAAATGGAGCCACTCGTAAAAACAATCAAAGGCATTAGAATCCTTTCAGAAAATAAGATCGAGGTATATATCGATTATTGGCATTTTGATGAAGGAGAGATAGCTGCCTATATGGGAGCTTGGAGTTCCATGCCATGGGAGATCACTGCAGCGATGGAGAAAATTGTTATGGATGGTAATGCCGCTTTTTCTAAAGCAGATGCCGATTCCAAGAATGTCGACTGGTTGTCTTTAATAATAACGGATAATGCCGATAAGATAAAGAATACATTAACACAATTCAAAAATGATAATTTTGTACCAATTGCACTTCGCGAATCTGTAAGTTCTGCTGATGCAGTAGGCAGGTATGATGCTAGCATAAATTGGATAGAAGAAAAGAGGCATGCGGTAATAAGCAACGGTCCATTCTTTCTGCAAAACTATAACCCAGAAGCAAGGACAATCACTCTCAATGCTTTCAGAGATAACTCCTATCCATTTGAAGTGGGCAAGTGGAAAGAATTCGAAGAAGCGAAGATTGTAAAATTGATTAACATTAGCTCACCATTGTCCATCAACTTAGGTTCAACAGTTACCATATCAGGAGATATAGAGACCAAAGCAAAATACAGTGATGTTAAGATATATTATTTCTTGAAGAACAAGGAAGGCAGTCCTGTAGTAAATGGTAATATAAAACCATCATCGGATGGAAAGTTCGAGATAATCCTTTCAAACAGTGACACAGCCGAGTTGTCGACTGGTCCTAATCAGTTGAAACTCTTCGCCATTAGTAATGTAGCACTCAAACCCGATATCTATACTACAAGCGTTATAGGTTTGGCAACCGAATCAACATTTTCAACTCCTACTGTATCAACTCCTCCGACTCCGCCCCTTCAGCCCGAACAACAACCCTCTGGTTGCCTTATAGCCACTGCAACATTTGGTTCCGAATTGAGTTCAGAAGTGCAGTTTTTGAGAAATTTCAGAGATAATAAGATTTTGACAACTGAGGCAGGTTATAGCTTTATGCACATATTCAATGCTTGGTATTATTCGTTTAGCCCGTATATAGCTGATTATGCGAGGGACAACATCTGGATGCAACAACTTGTCAAAATATCTATCTACCCACTAATTCAAATACTTGTGCTTTCGGAGAAAGCATTTGGACTATTTGGAGGTGAAAGTGGTGCCATTATCGCAGGATTAACCGCGAGTTCTTTGATAGGAACAATGTATTTCTTTCCGTTAATGTTCGCAATTAGGAAGATTAGAAAATATGAATTTTCTTTACGAGTTGTAATGATAATAATGGGAATTTTAATAGGCTCTGTATTGCTTGGAATTATTTCTAGCAATAAACACCTTCTAATGATTTCCACACCTGCTTTAGTACTAACTACTCTCATCATTAGTTCGATAGTATCGACAAGAACATTCTACAAATACACAATTGAAAGAAGGAAATGATCCTAGACCTTGTCTTAGAAGTTTCTATTATGTATCCAATAGGTTTGGGGTGGCTTGAATAACTGGTATGATGTCATGCTTAATAGAAACTTGATCTTGATAAGTGAATAGAGATGGGCTTCGGTCGATTCCTGCTAAAACGTTCTGTCAATATGGTGATTGTGCTTTTCTTCGTCATATTTCTTACACTTGTTCTCGTTGGACCAACAATGGATAATATCCTCAAGCGTTCCATCGAGGTGAGTGTTATGGAGGAAATAACAAACAACAGGGCATTGATAAGCGGTTTCAAGGATCCTAATGAACTGGAAAGTTACAAGAAAAACTTGATCGAAGCTCGTTCCAAGGCAATAGGATTGGATGAACCTTGGTATTCTCCAAAGAGGTTAGGATCTACGATGCTAAAGATACTATTTTTTGATCTTGGCAGGTCGTTTTTCCTTCAAAGCGATACCGGTTCAAATAATGTTAGAGACATAATTTTCGAGAAGCTTCCTAGAACAATACTACTCTTCACAACGGCGACGGTGATAATAACACTGATAGGTTTGTTTCTGGGCGCATTCTCAGCAAGTAAAGCAGGTTCAATAGTAGACAGGCTCACTTCAGGTTTTGCGGTAATAAGTAGCAGCTTCCCTGTTTGGTGGACTGGTATGCTTATGATATTTGCTTTTGCATTTGTTTACAGAATATTTCCAGCGCGAGCTACACCGTTGATCTCAGTAACTGACCCTGCTTACATATGGTCGCTGCTGTATCATATGACATTGCCCTTAATTACACTGGTCCTAATAGGATTTGGTGCATGGGCCTACATTGTACGAAACTTTGTAATCGGTATACTTAACGAGGATTACATAATGGTAAAGAGAGCAGAAGGAATTCCTGAACATAAAGTGGTATATTCACATGCGTTGAAGAATGCAGCCCCTCCTATAATTACATCCGTCTCCCTTGGTCTTTCCGCTTCAATAGGAGGAGCCATAATTACTGAAGCTGTGTTTGATTGGCCGGGAATGGGTAAGCTTTACTTTGATGCTATCAATATCTTTGATGTGCCGGTGATAATTGGACTAACATATATCACAACTTTAGTATTTCTTGCAGGCATCTTTATAGCTGATCTACTCTATGGGCTTTTCGATCCTAGGGTGAAGGTATCATGAGTCTGGCTTTTTCGGACATTTGGAAAGAGTTCAGGCGTTACAAAACTGGTATCGCAGGTTTGATCATACTTATAGCGTTGGTAGTAATATCCATAGTGGCAGTTGTAACAATCCCTCTAGAAACTTTCCAACAATGGCAGAATCCAGCACAATGGATTAACAACCCAAAATCTGCAATGCCTATATGGGTTAATTATTTTTTGATAACTAAATTGCCAGAACATAAGATAATTAGTGAACCATATGTGATTGAAACAAACCAAGATGGTCTACGAACGGTATCACATAGATTCATCTTCAATTACAACTATGACAAGTTCCTAAATGATTTTATGGTCAATTACATTGTACAGTATCACACTACACCACCATTATTACAGTTCTCTATAGAGAGACCAGATGGTAATCAAATTGAATTGTTGCGAACCTCACTACCAACGCCGAAGGTTGGATCATATACATATACGGGAACAATATTCTCAACTGACTCTGCAGTCAAGAATAATGTTAGGAACCTTCTTTATGCTTATAATTATCCGATTGATGAGTCACAACCAGAGATTACCTTGTTTTCGGATCTACATGAATCGAAGGTATTGAAAGGAACTTATACTATGACAACCACATTCTTTCTCTTCAACGACACGGATAATGTTATTAGCAGTGAGCTTTTATTGGGAGGCAAAGTTTATGGGTTGCTTGGCACGGATGAGCTAAGACGAGATCTTGCAGTTGGAATAATATGGGGCACTCCTATAGCACTTTTTATAGGCATCTCAGTTTCTTCAATTTCCGTAATAATAGGTTTAATGTATGGAATAATTTCTGGCTACAGAGGTAGAAGAACAGATGAAGTTATGATGAGAGCAAATGATGTTGTTTACGCATTGCCTGCCCTACCAGTGCTCATTTTGCTTGCAATTACGGTTGGCAAAAGTATATTTCTCATAGTTGGATATCTAATAATATTTGGATGGGTAGCAATTGCAAAGATTTCTAGAAGTATGGCACTACAAATAAAACATCTACAATACATAGAAGCTGCGCAGCTCATGGGTCAGTCAAGCATCAGGATAGTTTTCAAACATATTTTCCCTCAAGTGTTGCCATACGCATTTGCAGTAATCGCAATTTCGGTTCCAGCTGCAATAATCACTGAAGCAGGATTGAGTTTTCTTGGGCTTGGTGATCCAACCCTGCCAACATGGGGTCAGATTTTACATGATGCAAATACATTTGGAGCTGCAGCAAGAGGGCTCTGGTGGTGGATACTGCCACCGGGGATTATGATAGCAATAACGGGTTTGGCATTTGTATTGATTGGTACGGCCCTTGACTCTATTGTAAATCCAAAGATGAAGAAGAATTAGCGCCTGAAAGCACGTATAATAGAAAGGGTCTTATCAGATAACTTCAAAGTATACGCCATTGCATCAGGATTGTCGAATTTGGAAAGCTTATCAAGAAACTGGGTCTTATCTCTACCCCTTTCAAACATACCTCCACTTTCTTTTATACAAAGTGGAAATTTCTGCATCTTAATATCGTTTTCTAACATATGAGTTATAAATGCCCGGTAAGCATCAGTATCAAACCATTCAAGTTTACTTTCCTCGCAATGCATTATCCATACATCAATAGTATTTTGAAACAAGGCCTTGCTTCGGAGTTCTTCCAATGTCATGTCTATAAACAGATTCTTATTACATAAAATCTTAACCTAAAATTCTGCCTTTCTCATCTTTGAACCACATCTAGGACAAGAACCACCTTTGAACCTGTGCCCGCATGCGATACAAATGTAATTTATTCCTCCTGCAAACATCCCACCACTCATAGTCCCCTGCAACGTTTTCTTTCTAATGTAGATTGATAATAAGATAAAAATGCCCACCGCCATAGCTAGACCAACAAATATTCCTATACCAGGAAAAATGGATCCAAACAAATATGTCAATGCCATACTGACCACCAAAGAAAATACTAACCACGTTAACATCCTACGATAGTAGTTCATCGAATTCCTACTCACATTTCTTTGGGCAACCTTTTAAATCTTTTTTGCAATTGGAAATTATAAAACTAATCTTGTACAAAAAAATCTAATTTTTCACCTTTGGAGTTGTAAGCGAAGAAATCGTTTTCTTCATACGGATATCTTGCGATTACTCCTACAACTCCTGTAAAGTGATTCACATCAATTAAAGATGGTTCGGAACCTCCACTTGGATGGGAATGCGCTGTTCCCAAAATAGATATATCCCCAGGAAGCATATCTGAAGGGAAACCAGAATAGAAAGGGCCACCTTCAGCTAATGGTGGAATTATGAGACTATCTACAACAATTGAATCATTCCCAATGTTTCCTCTTAATATAAGAATGGTCTCGTTTGGGTGATGCATCTTACAGAATGTAATTATGCTGTTTACAACATCACGCTTGAACACCAGTTTTTTAATCATTATATAATTGTCCTATTGTATTATAAAAGTTACATATTTGTAATTTCTAATGCCTCAACTTAGGAACCATTATGTATATTATGGCTATTATTTCAAATCTTCCCAGAATCATTATCAATGCTAAATAAATCTTTGAGAGCGAATCAAGTTCAAGGCTTGTGACTCCCATAGATAGCCCTCCTGTTGTTATAGCAGCAACGGATTCAAAATATGCATCAGTGAAAGTGAAGCCTTGACCCATTATGTGAAGAGCAGTAAAATATGATATCAATGGAAACAATGCCATTATGATCAAAATAGAAGCGAGTTCCTTTGCATCTTTCTTGGTCATTTGCCTGTATGTCTCCTTGTACCTTATTCTTTTAGCCAACTTGGCTAAATCGATGAACCTGAAGATCTTGATACCACCTGCGGTAGAAAATCCACAGCCACCAATAAACATTAACAACATTAGGAAGATTTTAGCGGCGTCATTAAATCCAGTTATATTTCCTACCTGCAGACCTGCAGTAGTACTCGCTGAAATGACATAGAATATGCTCGTTATAAAATCAATTCCAACAACAAAAGGAAAAACTACTATACTAAATCCTATTAATGCGAGAAAAACTGCTATCTCCTTATTTAACGAAGGAGTCAGAAATCTTCTCTTGATCAATGCATAGTGATATGTAAATGGAAGTGCGCCAAGAATCATTCCAATGATTAAAACGACCATTTTGTACCATTCCATATTTAGAAGAATGGTAGAATTTGGAAGAAAACCCCCCGTTACAACAGTGGTTAATGCTAGTGATACATCGTCAACGATATTTTTTGCACCGAAAATGTAGAATAAAAAGCTCACAATACTTACATAGATACTGAAAATAATAGTAATTGTTAGAAATAGCTCTTTCAGATGCAAAGTTTTGCCAGTTATGAATCCTCGCATACCTGCTAGTTTCCCCTGGGGATAGAATGCTGTCATAACGAGGTATATGAAACTCATGCCACCCACCCATTGCGTGAATGCCCTGTAGAATCTGAAGCTTTGCGGCAGATCCTCAGGAGTTGTGATCAGCGAAATTCCCCCCGTCGTAAAGCCTGCAGTGCTAGAGAAGAAACTATTTACAAACAATTCTGGTATAGAAACTGAGTCATAAGGATTAAGATACGCATATGGAATCATGCCGAATAGACTCAGTAACAAAAAGCTTGAAATCACTAGAACAGATGCTTGTCTTAGGTTCAAAGGTGCCTTTTCTCCATACGAGTTAAGGAAAAATCCTATTGCAAGTAATGAGACACACATTAAAAAGATACTAGCTGCAACCAAAGCCTCATTTAGAAACATTGAAACTAATGCTGGAATCATAATTAGTATCCCTGCAAATTGCAACAAGAAACCCAAGTTACCTAGAACTGAATGTAGACCAGGTTTAACACCTCTAGGCTTAACAATGACTGCATTTCTAATTGCATTCGCTATCATTGATTGTCTTATCATTCCCTTGACTACCCCATCTTCAACAACAACCAATTTTTTGACGTTTAATTCTCGCATATTTTTCAAAGCATCTGTTAGTTTTGCTTCAGGGTTGATTGTGATAAGTGGAGAAGACATTATCGATTCTAAGTTTGCGCCTTCAGGATTCATTCCCTTAGTAGTTAGATTGTCGAGAACATCTTGATCTGTTACTATACCAACAGGCTGGCCTTCCTTAATTACAACTACGCTATCATCCTCTCTCTTCCTCATTATCCTACTGGCAAGGGAGATCGTGCTATTACTATCGAGCAGTATAACATCTTTTTCCATATAATATGAAACCTGTCTTTCAAGAATTTCCTTCAACCCAATCCGCATCTCTAGAGATACAGTATAATACTTTGCTATTACAAGCAAGTCCAGTGATATCTGAATAATTGGCATGGCGCCGGGAGTGGGATTTGAACCCACGCGTCCCGATGGGACATCAGCTTTCCTGTTACCTTATTTGATCTCGAGGCTGACGGACTCCCATGCTATCCTACCCCGGCATCTTAGTACATCACTTATCCAAAATTTACTAAATCACGATATAAGCATTTTAGAATTTCATGAGGAAGGGGAACGATAACAATATCATACGATCTTGGGTCCAAGAATTAGAATGTTAAATTCTTGATCAGTTGATCATAAATTGTTTTTTGATAGATTAGTGGGGCAACTTAATACGTAACGAATTAACTATAAAAATCTTGGATGTATAAGCGTAGATGGAGGACAATAAACGGAATTAATACTTTTCAAGGATTTTTCAACTTCGTTATAGATATTTAATTGTAAATCAATGTGAAAGTTAATTACTGTTTTCATGTGTTAATCATGAGAGAATCATTCACTTCCTTGAGAACTATGAGTTTCAGAACATCGAGATGTTGAGATTTTAAGAAATCGGAGATAATAATATCTTCGTCAAGCAAGAAGGTTTTTTTGCCGTATCTGATTTTTACGATCCTCTTGTTGCTCATGAAACAATATATAATAGAAAGTCTACTTTATATCATTTATGATATATATGTAATATTTTAGCGCATATATATTAATATATTAATATAGTATATTAAGCTCCGTGACAAAATACAGGGCTTCCATAACTATAGACAACATGATAGCTAAAGAGATAGAGGAGTATTATAGGCAACGGGTGAAGCAAGCAGTAATAGAAGGGGATAGTATTCCTAAACTATCAAATGTTTATGAAGAGATAATAGCAAAGGGTTGGAAGTCATTAAGGAAAGAGTTCAAGAAGCACTAATAATAGTACAAATTTGAATAGTCGATGGAATGTTTTCTTTTATAGAAAACATATAATAATACAAATACTTCTGGAATGAATTTTGGAATTGCTAGATGGTTCGTCCCAACAAGATGTATCGAACAAGATTTAATTACATCTAATTCACATTAATTTCGTACCTTGGGTAGTAATTATGTTGCAAAGTCTATTGGAGTTACACGGCTCGTGTGAGACCCTATTTTCTTGTTCTAAATACATGTCCTATGCATCTATATTTTTAAAAAATTAAATATGAATGTATTTAAATAATTACTATACAACAATAAATGATATACCCGGAGTGCAATATTTATAAATTTGATATATTTGATGGTTTTTTCTGTTGGTAGGGGATGTAAATATTATTCCATCGATCACACAAGATATTTAGAAGCATCATTAATTCATCTGTTAGTGATCGATAAACCTTTAATGTTAAATAAAGATTGGAAAAGACTATGTTTGGAAATATATTCAAACATTTATCTCCATTTGCGAGGGCTTTTGAATAAGTTGCAAGAGCAGTGTATATTATGAAATGGAAATCATTAGAGCATCATGGAGTTGTATTTCTTCCCGATTTCCAGCCTTTAGGTTTCAAAATAAAGATTAGGGGTGAAACTGTAGCTCTGAGTAAAAGTCAGGAAGAGATGGCTGTTGCTTGGGCAAAGAAGAAAGATACACCATACATACAAGATCCAGTGTTTGTACAGAATTTCATCAAAGATTTCCTGAAACTATTTCCGCAAGAATTGAATGATGCTAGTTTTGAGGAGGTTGACTTTAACGTGATTTATGAATGGGTAGATCAACAGAAGAATATTGTGTTGGACAAGGAGGATAAGAAAAAACGCTCCGCTGAAAGAAAGAAAATAAGGGATGAATTAAAGGCAAAGTACGGTGTTGCTAAAGTTGATGGTCAATCGTTTGATGTTGCCAACTGGATGGTTGAGCCGCCTGGTATATTTATGGGGAGGGGTAGACATCCGTTACGTGGCAAGTGGAAACCAAGAGTTAATCCAGCTGACATAACATTAAATCTTGGTAGTGATGCAAAAGCGCCTAAAGGAGACTGGGGTCGCATTGTTCATGATCAAGATTCCATGTGGCTCGCCAGATGGGTCGATAAACTTACGGGAAAGGAGAAGTATGTATGGCTTTCAGACGCCGCAACTTTAAGACAGGAACGTGACAAGGCCAAATATGAGAAGGCAATAGATCTTGCTCGTCAGATAGACAAAGTTGTGGATAAGATCTATAAAGCAATGGGGACCAAGGATGTGAAGGAACGCAAAGTGGCTACCGTTTGCTATCTTATTTACAAACTCGCGATGAGGGTGGGTGACGAAAAAGATCCAGATGAAGCAGATACTGTAGGAGCTACTACGCTAAGGATTGAACATATTAAATTAAACGATGAAAATATAGAATTTGATTTTTTGGGCAAGGATAGTGTTAGATGGAAGAAAGTCCTAGAACTTCATGACAAAGATTTCATAGTTTATGAAAATATGAAAGAGTTTGTGAAAGGAAAGAAACACGATGAATTGATATTTTCAGGAATCACTTCAAGGCATGTAAATAAGTTCTTTAGTAAGATAGTGCCAGGTTTGTCTGCTAAAGTGTTCAGAACCTACCTGGGCTCAGAAATAGTGAAAAACTATTTGTCAACGGTTGATAGTAAGATTGATGGGAGGTCTGAATTTGTGAAAATCTATCATGCAAAGATGGCAAACCTGCAGGCTGCAATAGAATGTAACCACAAGAAAGCTGTTGCAAAGAACTTTGAACAGATGTTACAAAAGAAAAAAGAAAGACTTGAGAAAATAGAAAATACGAAACCTAAGACAGAGAAACAGGCTAAAATGCTTAAGGACCGGAAGGAGAAGGCAAAACTTCAGTTGAAGTTAACAGAAAGTACTAGAGATTACAACCTTGGAACATCATTACGCAATTATATAGATCCAAGAGTGATGAAATCCTGGGCTGATCATGTTGGTCTAGATTGGATGAAGATTTACACCAGTACCTTACAGAGGAAATTCTTGTGGATCGAGAAAGAAACACCAAATTGGCAGAAGAACAGGGTTAAGGTGGAATGATCAAATTGGTTTTAGAATTTGAAATTAAGAAGTTCTTAAGATGAAGTAAATTAAGGATTTATTATTATTTTATAGACTATATATTTTGATATTATAGGTAAAGGTGAATTGAATTGAGTACAAGGGAAAAATGACAATTCAAAACACAATTAAGGAAATCGCGTTTCTACGGTAACTACTAGTGCCTAACTTATTTGTTAATTATAGCAAGTTAATATCGACAACACTCCCAATTCCATGGTTCATTAAATGATTTCTACCAATCGATATATACAACTCATCTCAAAACTAACCATTTAGACAATTTTTAGCGACCATTTAGATCCATGAATAGCGACATCTAAAATTATTTTATGAAATTCCAAGAATTATCAGACAAACAGTGGAGTATGATGGAATCACACATACCACCACATGCAAAAACTGGCAGGCCTAGGGATTATGATAGAAAAATCATTAACGGAATAATCCATGTTCTAACTACTGGATGCCGATGGGACGATATGCCAAAAAGATATGGTGATGATTCTACTGCAAACAGAAGGTTAAACAAATGGCAACAAAAAGGAATCTGGAAAAAGATTCTATCACGTACTATTCACTCAGCACATAAATCTGGCAAAATTAATCTACAAAAAATATCAGTTGACTCTTCATCCATTCCTGATAAAAAAGGGGCAATGTAACTGGATATAATGGATTCAAGAGAATAACAGGTACAAAAATACATGCCGCAGTAGAGAGTAACGGATTTCCAATATCCATACTGTTGAGTCCAGCAAATGAACATGACAGTACAAAATGCATGGATGTTACAGGATCAATTTCAGACTATCTTGATGATGATTCAATACAACAGATAGAATCAGTTTATGCAGACAAAATGATGCAAAATACATCAGAATGTATTTGTGGGATAGAAATATTGCATGTTGCATCCCATACAAAATAAATCCCAAGTTCATCTTGCAAAATAATGATTGCAAACATTACAGCAAGACAAGATTTGTAGTTGAGAGATTCCTTGCATGGCTCAAGAATGGATTTCACAGAACAAGAACCAGGTATGAAAGAACGGCAGAAAACTACCTGGCATTTGTTAATCTCGCATCATTTTTGATGTATTGTAGGGTTTTGAGATGAGTTGCTAGTATTGTTTTTGGAATAAAGAATTCAAGTCGTTCTGGCACCTGAGCATTCATAGTTATCGTCTCTTCTGAAGATAAAGAAATATCCTTCACTGAACCTTCCACCGTTACAACCGAACTTCCTTTCCCTTTTGATGTTGCTTGTAGTAACGACATTGAAGTTCCCTTCCGTATGATTCCCGCATCTATCTCAACTATCTCCGTTGTTGTCCTCGAAGTGCCGATCTCCGCTTCCGGTTCATCCGATTTTGATATTGAGAGAGTCATGTCGCCAATTGAATTTGCCGCCATACCGTCAGAGTCCACCAAATATACTACATATGGAAAATCAGATTTTGCCATTATTCTCGATATCAAAGGCTCTGCCTCCATTTCTATACCAGAATGTCCGTGTAATGTCAGCTGTGTGAACGTTTGTCCAAAATATTCCGCCACAGCCGCGATCTCTGTGGTGCCTCCCTCGTAACCAACTCTTGCCTTTACCAAAGTAGAAGTACTACCCTTTGGTAGCACAGTGGTTTTGATCTCCATCTTAAAATCGTCATCCGATTCAATTATGAGTGGAACATCTGTGAAAGGAACAGCAGGACAAACTCCTGCATGTGGGCAGATTCCTTCTAGATCTGTTTCGGTATAAACAATTAGGCTATGATGTTAATTTTCGGATAAGCTCTTAGAGAAACTACATACAAGTACCCATCTGGACCAACTTCGATATCGGTAATACAACCAAATTGTCTTCCTAAAACGATCTCCTCTATGGAATCTCCTTCATTTATTGCCAAGTCTGTTAATTGTGG
The DNA here is from genome assembly GCA_965197925.1 of Nitrososphaerales archaeon. Classification (GTDB taxonomy): domain Archaea; phylum Thermoproteota; class Nitrososphaeria; order Nitrososphaerales; family UBA213; genus CBDAOC01. The sequence continues at coordinate 548,273 of CBDAOC010000020.1, read as the reverse complement.
TTCCTCAAGTACGAATCCATTGCGCTCTGGATTTAATTTAAAGTTGTATAGTATACCATTATTAATTACAAGCACCTACAAACAAGTTATTTTGATATTTTTCAAACGATTCTGAATTGATAAATGATAAAGCCTTGGTGCGACGGGCTTCCCCCAACCAAATTCAGGATCACTATAAACAAAATCAGCAAAACCAGGAAGTTTTTCCAATGCGGATGTTGTGGCTGGGCCCATGATTGTTCTCCAATCACTATTAAAGCCTGGGGGAACAAGGTTGATCTCATCCCATTTGTCAGGCCCATTCTCTGTGTCCCAAAGATTGCCTGTATAGGGGTCTATTGCAAGACCAAAACTATTCCTAATGCCTATTGCATAATACTTCTCTTCAGGTACTATCTGTAAAATGACACCAGTGTCATCCACATCCCCTGAAACAAATTTTGGAGTGGTTCCCTCCTGTTTAGATCACCTATCACTGCAAATACTTCGCCATCCAGACCTGTCACCATTGCCCCTCCGTCATGGTTAGGCCCTGGAGTTGCAGGTAAATCTTTTATCAAGATTGGATCAATTAATGACCCACCATTCCAGTGATATTGATAAATTCTGTTCCCAAAGGGATCTCCTCCATCTCTGTCTGATTCGGTTAAGTAAAGGTAGATTGTTGAATCAACAGAAGTAATACCAAGAAGACCCCTTTCACTTTTGTTACTAACTTTTAGATCAAGAATTGGTTTGTCTTGCAGGATTCCATCCCTAACGAGTCTAACCTTTCCATCATTTTTTTGAAGAACCAGAATATCGCCGTCTACAAACGTCATAGTGGTTGGTAACGCAAGATCAGTAACAAATTCCTTAACTACAAGATCTTCATCTTTTATTGAAGGTAAATCAAGAATTGGCAAAGTAGGTAATAGAAACAAGGGCAGCAAAACGATTAATGTTATTTTCCTCATGTGATACATCAGATCCTACGCAATTATTAGCAAATTCCCTCCTTAATATGATTTTGAATTGTAGAGTTTAGTCATTCGTTATAACAATATTCACCCGAGGTAAATTTTTACTTAATAACGCGATCAATGATTTAGCTTTAAGAAAGGTCAGGACACAACAAAACGTATCAGTGCCTAAGAGATAATTGTAGGTCAGGAATTTTTATACTCATACTCTCATACCTTCGTCTATGAAGACTTATTCATGGCGTGAATTTGGTAGAGAAGCGGAATTTGTTGTTGCCAGTTATTTAAGATTGAACGGATGGGATATTGTATTTAGCCCATCCAGCAGGGGTGCAGCTGATCTAATTGTAAATAAGGATAACAACAAGTGGTGTATTCAGATTAAAGCCAGTACCAAATCACCACATATAAAATCGGAAGAAATTAAAAAATTAAAAGAATATGCATATTCAATTGGAGGCATTCCAGTTTTTGCGTCAGTTCAACCCTGGAGAAATGATGTTAATCATGGATTTTCAACTGGATCATATATGATCTTTTTATACTCTATGGATGATTGGCAATTGCTTAAGCCCTGAATTTTGTAGATTGAACAAAATAGGAGTTATGTTCAGACACAATAATATTGTTGAATAAAATATCAAGATTAAAAAGTCTCCGGAATTACTAGTGGACCTTCGAGCGCAATCCTATTAATGTATAATGTAAATTGGGTACATTGTTCTGGGGATAATAGTCATGGGTTTAATATTCACGGGTGTAATAATCAACGTTGGAAGTGCTTGTTTCAGTTTAACCTTCAAATAGATATGATGTCTACGAAAGAGGAACTGATACATGAAAGATAATGTTAGAGCCCTATTTGACCAATGGTCACTTCAAGGTCTAGATCTATTATTGGAAAAAGAGCATAGCTACGGGGTGAAAATTATGCTCAAGGAATTGAAGATTGGGCATTCTTTTGATTTCCTGGATATAGGATGCGGTAATGGATGGACTGTACGTAAGGTCTCTGAAAATCCACTGTGCAAATCTGCTTGGGGTCTAGATGTTAGCAATGAGATGATTAAGAGGGCTAAGTTACAGGCAACAAAAAAGGAGTATTTCGTCCGTACAAACCTTCTAAAATGGAATACAAGAAAAAGGTTTGACGTAATATTCTCCATGGAATCGTTGTATTATATTGTTCCAGTTAATGTCACCCTAAAAAAAATATATAATCTCCTCAAACCTGGAGGGATGTTTCTATGTGGTATTGACTACTATCTGGAAAATAAGTCAAGTCATTCATGGCCAACGAAGTTTCATGTAAAGATGGAAATGCATTCAAGGGAAGAATGGGTAGATTTACTCAAGCAAACAGGTTTTAAAAATGTCAGGCAAAAAAATATCTTTTATCCAAAAACGATAAATTCCAAAAAATGGAAGCAGATACTCGGCACTCTTCTAATAAAGGGAAAAAAGGAGGAGCCTATAATAATATTAACCCAAAGTTCTTTCTCTTCAGATTGATTGATAATGTTTATTTGATTAATTCTAGACACCGCCTCTAACTTTTTTTGCTTGCTTACCAATGAGGGTATATTGTTTATGAATTAATCAAAAGTATCGAAATAATGTAATGTGTAAAATTGAACCTATTAGAATTGAGGTTACAATTTAATTGAGGTTACAATTTAAATATTGATTTTTGGAGACCAATATCGATAGATAAGGGATAATTAGATTAAATACAGCAATTCAAAATTTATATGAATGTGTTAGATTCTTTGTTCTAGCTATGTTGATAGTACCCTGAATTATAAGGTGTTGGCATAATGACTGAGTTGAAAATCGTAACTTGGAACATTGAGTGGATGAATGCTCTTTTCAGCAACAATAGACTAAGACAGATTCGAATTCTAAAGAGAGGTTGGAGCAGATCAGTTCTGCAATTACAACATTGAATCCAGACATTTTGGCGATCCAAGAAGGTCCAAATGAATATGGGGAGATGAATTCCTTTGTGGATGAGTATCTTGGAAGGATGTATAATAGTATCAGAGCCTCAAAGAGGGATAGACATCCTGAGACGGGGAGATCCTATGGAGATACCCAGATGGTTTGGGTATTATATCGAAATGATCGGAATCTTACGCATTTTGAAGTGCGAAATTCCGAATATAATGGTCCCTTTCAGGACTGGAATAAGATAATCGATCCAAACATTGGAAAAGAGATTTTTTCCATCACCGACTACCTTTGGAAGTAGACCTTAGTTATGATGATGGTGGAGTACGAATTGGTCCGATCAAATTTTTCATACTTCATGCCAAATCCAAAAAGTCATCAAATTCTAGCGGTGCGATAGAAAATCGGCGTAAACTATTAGCACAGGCAATAAACATTCGTAACTGGATCAATTACCTATTGGATATGGATATTGGTCGAAACTTAGTAATTTGTGGGGACATGAATGATGGGATTGGTTTGGATCCGTTCGAATATCGTCTCGGAGGAGATTTTGCTAGTATTGTGACAGGTTCTATGCGCGAGCCTTACAAACTCTTTCTCAATGCATGTGAGAAGGAGATTCTGGAGAACCTAAAGGAACTAGGTAAGCACTATACTATGAAGTTTGGTAATGAAGGACCTTCGGAAAGATTAGTAATAGATCACATTTTATTCTCTCCTAGCTTTCAGTCTGGCCAGATTACATTAATTCCACAGTCAGGAGTCATTCGAAATGATATTCTAGCGACATTTAGCAAATCTTCTGACCACGCTCCGGTGGAAGCCCGTATCTTGTTCTCATAGTTGTGATTCAGCAGAAATGATCATAAAACTGAAGAATTTACAAATTAACAATCATTTCTCCATTATATCAAATTGAATACATGTTGACAAAAATACTAATAAAATTATCCTAGGATCATACACTCTCAATCTAGAGCACCAATCAATTAGACTTTTGCTTTATTCAACAATATCACTTTTAGACAATAAAATCATTAGGATGACTATCTTAAATAGTTCAAGTAATTCCAAGAATTTTGCTCATAATGATCGCAACATATAATGCTCTGTATCCTTCCAATCAGGATATTAGTACCAGTCAGATTAGGCATGATTTATTTTTTCCTGAAGTTCAAATAACCGACAAGTCTATTAATCACTTAGAGCTTATCCGAAAATTAACATCACGGCCTGATTGTTTATACCGAAACAGATCTAGATCTGTTCTCTCTAGCTAAATTTGTGAGAAAATCAAAGAAAAAGAGCATGCCGACCATATGGCATATACCAGACGATCTATGGGAAGAGTTCGAACTAGTGCTGCCGCCAAGGAAACCAGCAAGAACAGTTGGAAGGCCAGCTGTGCCATTTAGAAAAGTGTTGAATGGAGTACTGTACGTATTAAGAACTGGATGCCAGTGGAAGAAGGTGCCGAAAGAATTTGGTTCTGGCTCAACTTGCCATGCAAGATTTCAGGAATGGATTGGGATAGGAGTATTCAAGAAGGTATGGAAGAGGCTGCTGGAAATATATGATGAATTGAAGGGTATAGGATGGGACTGGCAATCCATGGATAGCGTACCGAAGGCCCCATTAGGGGGAAAACGACCGGAGCAAACCCAACGGATAGAGGCAAGCTAGGTACCAAACGTCACATGCTGGTTGATAGAAGAGGAGTACCTCTCTCATCTGTAATTACTGAAGCAAACAAGCACGATATGAAATCAGCCTTTCCTACAATAGATAGCATTGTTGTTGATAGGCCCAAAGTTAAACAGAACATATGCATGAATAGGATATGATTTCCCTGAGATAGAGTATGGAGTATGAAATATGGAGTTAGGAAGGGGATATGTGGATCACATTCGTCATAAGGGTGAAGTGTTGAAAAAGAATTTGTACAAAGCAAAGAGATGGGTTGTAGAAAGAACCGCATCTTGGCATAACAGGTTCAGAAAGTTATTGGTAAGGTTCGAGAAGAGAGAGGAAAATTATCAGGCGCTAGCAGAATTTGCTAACTGCCTAATAGTGTACAGAGCGATATATTGGTAGTGTCATAAACACGTTAATGCAACTGTTTCTAGTATCTATTATCTACAATACTAATAAAATCAATAGTAAGAAAACTAAACCTGACAGTTTGAACTAATATTCTTGCATTCTAAATGTTATCATTTCTACCAATCATTAACTATCAGCTAGAATTTTAGGATAGGCTCTTACTCATTCTTCCTTTCTGGTGATACCAACAATACATTTTCTGGGATTTAATTTGTACAAGGATAAATGCCACCTTATACTTCAAGACATAATGTCGAATAATAATGGTATACAGATCAATTTAGGAATAACAAAAAGGCATTTTATACAGAATGAACCTGTGGGTTAAACAATAAACATAATACAGTGTTTTGTGAAATTGGTCTTGGATTATATTTTTCTACATAAAGATTAAAGCCGGTAAGAACTAGACGATTCTTTTCAATTGAAGTGCTTAGATTGCCAAACAAGACTTGTGGTTGCATATGTCGAAGTTGTTCGCTATATGGAACAGAATTATCCATCAGTTTATTCACAAAAGCGTCGAAGTTAGATAAGCGTACAGCTTTTATCCACTCGGTCCATTCTTCTTTCAAATAAAGATAGGGATGCACATCACAAATTCTGTTTCTAGTCATATAGTCTTCATCTCCAAATACAATATCATTAGATCCTATTCCCCCTTCCAAATGCTCTAGATTTACTAAGAATACTGAGGCACGCATAGTTTTAACTTCATATTTTTTATTAGTTCGGTTTATGGTTGGAAACCTGTTCAATCGCGGAATGTATGGAAGATATGCGGTGACAGTTATTTCTTGTTCGAATCTACCTGTTATAATATAATTAACAGCTTCTAGTGTTCTAATTACCCATGCCATATTTACATTATAAAGATTCTTCTCCTTAACGGTTTTAACCAAACTTTGTGCCGAAAACCCCGTCATATAATATGTTCGGCTATCAGATTCAGGTTCATTCGATTGTAGCGTCCAAGTTTGACTATGAATTTTATGCAAGTCATTTATTTTATTCTGTAATTCAATCAATAGGCTTTCTTGCATACGCATGTCAAACACGAAGCCACAATTTGCCGCAAAGTATGAGCTAGAGGGATAATCTGGGTAGTTGGGAGCTAAACCTGTCCAAGCCATGGGCACAGGAATTATATTTCTTGCCGCAAAAGGGCCTTCATGCATTTCTTGAAATGAAATCGTGCTCCATTCTATGTGATCCAATTCTGATTTTCCATCTGAAAGTTTTGTGTCAGCGGGATCCCAATGCTTAGTTTTGTTTTTATACGCTTGTTCTAGAACATATTTGTAGACAAGACGTGTATGACTTAGAGCCTATCCTAAAATTCTAGCTGATAGTTAATGATTGGTAGAAATGATAACATTTAGAATGCAAGAATATTAGTTCAAACTGTCAGGTTTAGTTTTCTTACTATTGATTTTATTAGTATTGTAGATAATAGATACTAGAAACAGTTGCATTAACGTGTTTATGACACTACCAATATATCGCTCTGTACACTATTAGGCAGTTAGCAAATTCTGCTAGCGCCTGATAATTTTCCTCTCTCTTCTCGAACCTTACCAATAACTTTCTGAACCTGTTATGCCAAGATGCGGTTCTTTCTACAACCCATCTCTTTGCTTTGTACAAATTCTTTTTCAACACTTCACCCTTATGACGAATGTGATCCACATATCCCCTTCCTAACTCCATATTTCATACTCCATACTCTATCTCAGGGAAATCATATCCTATTCATGCATATGTTCTGTTTAACTTTGGGCCTATCAACAACAATGCTATCTATTGTAGGAAAGGCTGATTTCATATCGTGCTTGTTTGCTTCAGTAATTACAGATGAGAGAGGTACTCCTCTTCTATCAACCAGCATGTGACGTTTGGTACCTAGCTTGCCTCTATCCGTTGGGTTTGCTCCGGTCGTTTTCCCCCTAATGGGGCCTTCGGTACGCTATCCATGGATTGCCAGTCCCATCCTATACCCTTCAATTCATCATATATTTCCAGCAGCCTCTTCCATACCTTCTTGAATACTCCTATCCCAATCCATTCCTGAAATCTTGCATGGCAAGTTGAGCCAGAACCAAATTCTTTCGGCACCTTCTTCCACTGGCATCCAGTTCTTAATACGTACAGTACTCCATTCAACACTTTTCTAAATGGCACAGCTGGCCTTCCAACTGTTCTTGCTGGTTTCCTTGGCGGCAGCACTAGTTCGAACTCTTCCCATAGATCGTCTGGTATATGCCATATGGTCGGCATGCTCTTTTTCTTTGATTTTCTCACAAATTTAGCTAGAGAGAACAGATCTAGATCTGTTTCGGTATAAACAATCAGGCCGTGATGTTAATTTTCGGATAAGCTCTAAGTGAGAAATATTTCGATGTATTAACTACACAAGATGTGTTAAAATATCAAAAAAAGATAATCTTCTATCCCTCTTCTATAGATGTCAGGATTTTGTAATCAGTATTTGATTGTTAGCAACGGCCTGTCAAGTGTTTATCGTATACTTATTCTGTACAACTTTTTGATCACAGCATAATACATGCTCTTCAATGCAAAAATACTGGAATCTTTTTTAGAACATGGGCAATTGAAACTTTTCCTGGTCCAGCTACGATGAAGGCCAGCACAGATGCAAGCATCACCAGATCAAATTCCCAGCCAGTGAATGTACTGCCTGAAAATTTGTCCACTCCCTTTATCATGAAGATTGCACCAAGTAAGATAACCGCAAAAATCGAGCTAGTTACTCTAGTAAATATACCTGTAATAAGGAAGATTCCTCCTAGAAATTCTGCCAAGGCAATCGGAAGCTGTAGTTCGGGTGGAAGTCCTATACTTACAAGCCATTCTTGCATCCTTGGATTAAATTTCTTGATACTATGAAAGATGAAGATTGCCCCTATAGAGGCCCTTATCCCCCAGTGTGTTAGATCACGTAACAGGTTTTCATTTTTACGAATTACTAGCTCGCCTCGTTCCATACAACTGTATTAGTCATATTCTGATTTATCCTTAGCTCCCAATGATATTTATCCTTAGCTCCCAACGATTTAACCCATTCCTGAATAGTTAAAGGTTAAGTATAAAGAACATGAGTCCCATTACATACTAGATACAAAATATCGGTTAAGGATCTAGATGGTGGACTGCAAACCAAAGTTGGGGAAGATGAGGAAAGTAGACATATTCTTCTCTTATATGATGAAGAAGAATCGCTGAAGAATGTATTTGGAGCCTCAGAGGAACTGACCAAGGAAAATTGGTTTAGGGCATACTGCGGACCAGTATCACACACTAGTATCGAGTTCCTCAGGAACCATGAATGGACCGACGTAACTTTATCTCCCTACACACGCCTATTGGATGACAGTAAACAGTATTTCAACGAAGTCTGGCAGAGAATAACTGACGAAGCTGGAGAAAAGCGAAGTTACGCTATAGGGTTTATGACGGGTGATCTGTGCCATCAGAGTTCACTTGGAAGGGTCGTAGCACTCGAAGAATTGTACAATGGTAACAGGATTAATGGAGTAATGTATTGCCCATATAGAATGCAAGACTTGCTCAGTGGTGGTGCGGACGATATTATGGATCTAGTTAAGAGTCATGACCAGAGCTTCTTCGTACAAAAGAACAAGTTGTTTAAGATAGGATAATGTATAGATTCTGTAGGGCTTTTTCATACCCTAACAAGAAGATAGCATCTGAAAAATAACATTAAGGTTTCGTGCTACTCGAGTATTATGGAAAATGAATTATGTTAATTGATAGGCTCATGTTTAATTATTGGGGTATAGTCATAATATGTGAATTCCATACCTCAGAATATAATTCAGATAGTATCTTTTGGTGAGGCAGAGAATGACATTATGATAGGGGTAAGGAACTTTCCCATAAACAAACTTGCAGTTCTTTGTTATGAAGACCAAAAGCCTAAAGTTGAAGAGTTTGCAACAAATCTCATAAACACACTTGGCATACAAGTAGATTATATGTTTGTATCAAGAAATAATCTTTTCCACGATGTTTTGGAAAGAATTGCAGAACTAATAAAGGACGAGTCAGGGTATGTTGATCATATATTAATGAATGTAAGTGGTGGGGACAAGATTCTTGGTTCTGCGGCACTATGTGCAGCATTTGTAAATGGAATAAAGACATTTGGCATGGATGGTGAAGGTAATCCAATGCTTTTACCTGTTCTAAAGTTGACTTACAATGAAGTTATCTCACCTGCAAAGATACAAATTCTAAAGGCCATCGATAATGCAGGAGGCTCGGTGAAGGGCTTGGAGCAATTAGGAAAATTATCACACTTCGGAAAACCCTTGCTTAGTTATCACATACAAGGCAGTAAGGATGCTAGAGGACTTACAGATCTAGGATTGGTTGAAGTAGATAGAGGGAAGGGTAAACTGCGTGTTGATTTAACGACAATGGGAAAATTATGTATAATGAATTTGACTTCCTGATAAAAGCCAATTATCAGTGTTGAGAATTTAACTATTCAATTTTTTGTAGAATTGTTGGTGGTACCTCTTTTATTTTCCTCTTACACTAGTAACTCATGGAATCAAACAAACCTATGGCAATAGAATTGGGATTGGCGTTAGTGCTTTCTACGGGCTCAATTGTAACTACAAATACAGTGGCAAAAGTCTTTACGCCTTCAGAACTGGTTAGTCCTTTCATTCGAGGCACATCCACCATAATCGTGTTAGATCCGCTGCAACGATCGGCAGCAGTTGATGGCGGTTCAGGAATTTCCAATGATGTACTGCATATTGGAGAGAAAATTGTATTCACAGGCAACTTGATGACACGTGAGGGTTATATGTTACCTAACATACCTGTAAAAATTTTTGCTCTTACTCCGACCCCAGAGCAGAAGTTGGTAGGCAAAGGAGTGACTGGGATTGATGGAAGCTACTTTGTCACATGGGTTGTAGAACCCTATTATATCAAGCCCGGATCAACAGAGACAATAAAATCCTAAGGAAGCCAAACGATGAGCATCTTTGCTATATTTGAAGGCAACGATACGTTCAATCCCTCAAAGTCCGGGGTAAGACACTGCTGTGGAAATGTGCCGGTCAATGTGAAATCGTGGGACCTGATAGTACAGATGGAATCTGATAAGACATTGTACGAACAAGGAGAATTAGCTACAATCTTCGTGAATTTCATTCAAGGAGATAGATTTAGTGACAAGATTAACTATGGAGATTTCGTAACACCCGATGTAATCAATGCTGACTTGATGGTATAGTAGAATTACAAAAGAATGAGGGAACATACACATTCAATGGAGATAACCTTAGCAAGGAACACCATCAGTTAGTTGTGAATGCCGGTAAGGAAGGTCACAATCCAGGAACAGCTTATCTAACACTGATAGTGGATGGTTTGAGGTAAAGATGAATGCTAGGAGTAACCCTTCCAGTACCCCCAGGTATGGAGATAATGTGCTACTATGAAGCTTGACCATTTATGCAAGGAGTACAATTGTGAGTGTAAGTGTTATAAGAGAAGCAAGACTATTGATGGCAAGCTAAAGGATGAACCCGACAACCTGTAGTAATCAATGCCCTACGGGCCTTTATGTTTATGGGTTCCATATACTTGTATCGAGAATGATGCTTTCAGATAGTCACAAATGAGTTAAGACTTAATTTTGGCGGTTTCAATTTTGTAAGAATACAGATAGCTATGTAACCATAACCTCTACACTTGCAATTAGTTAGAGATCAAATTATAAAGAAGTGGAGATAACTGATTTAGAAATGGGTATAATGTCCGAAGAACAAATCTGGAAAGATGTACAGAGGAGATACGAACAAAATCCGTTGGGACTGCAAATGTTTTTCGGTACTAGTCCGAAAGGTTATCCTGAATTATTTATTAACAGTCCAGAGATATCTTGGTTGATCAAACGTGAGAGCATTTACACCGGAAAACTTGGAATTGGGGAAAGAATAGAAAGCAAATTTACTAAATCAATCCCAAAAACGACTCAATACGGTTTGAGACCATTTCCGAAGCGATCTATAAGAAAATTAATGACTGCAATGGAACATGGAATTTCTTCTCAAGATGCAATTAAAACAATGAATAACTTGATCTCTAGCACACTGCAAAAAGAACCAAAAAGATTGGATGAAATAATAGGAAATGATGTTTTACTTGGCCCAGTTTTCCCCGCTAGGCGACCAATAAGTTCTCTCATAGCTGGGCAATCAGAATTGTACAGAAGATTAGATAACGAATTAGACAAACTAAAAAGAGCTTTACCTTATGAATAATCCCAATCTATAAAAATCAAAAAAAATGGGTAGGGATTATGTAGCCACCCCGATAGCTTCTGTCATTTATGGAGTCGAATCCCCATTTGGTTCGATTCCCCGCGGAGGCACTTTGTCGCATAACTCAAAGATTCTGTAATTTTTTGTCTTATGGTTAAATATTGGAAATGCAACTCAGAATTTCATACCACAATAACAGAATAATTTCGTTATTCAGTAATGGATTTCATAGTTATGCAACAAGGAACGTGGAGGCCCTCCCCAATGGGTTTGACTCCCTTGTATCCTAGATCGAAATGATTCTCAACCTGTGAAGGAGTTATCGAATGCTTCTCCTTGATTATTGATAGAAGTATGTAGTAATGCTTGCAATTCTTATGTTTGCTCCCATCATAGTATCATAGAATACCTGTTCTGATCGTTTCGAACTAAATTATGCCCAAGCCTCACCTTAAAAGCAGATACTAATTCCTCCGATCCAATACTCCTTGCACTAGAGCGATACGATTTTCTTTTAGATTCTTTATTAGATTCGCAACCATCGTTCCCCATTCAGGTCCAATGAGCACGTTAAGACCCAAGGGCGATCTATCGACCTTTTGCCTTTCCAACATTTCGAGGAACCATTCGAGAGCAGGATTTGTCGCATCGCGCCAAGTGAGAACTCGAAATCCTGTATTTTTCAAATCATGTTGCATCTGTTCCGCAGAAACCAGAAAGCTGATCGAAGGTTCATGAGCCCAAGGCACTGGGAAGTAAACAGATCCTCCACCGTCAGAGCAGATCTAGTAGAGTGCAAGCCTACCTCCAAGTTTCAGAACACGATATATTTCAGAATATAGTTTCAACTTTGCTTCAATGTTCATTGTGGTATGTTGCATCCATACTACGTCAAAGATTCCATCATCGAAAGGCATCTGCAGTGCGTCTCCGTACTCGTAATTAACACGATCCTTCAATCCAGTTCGCTGGGCCAACATTTTAGCGACTTGGCAATACTCCTCCGTTAGGTCGATGCCAGTTACATAACAACCGAATTCCGACGCAAGATATCGGGAGGGTCCTCCTATTCCGCTTCCTACATCAAGAACATGTGAATCTCGTTTCAGATCGGCAAGATTTGCCAGCTCTTTAGTTGCTTCACGACCACGAATATGAAATTCGTCTACCGGTGAAAGATCTTCCGGCGTTAGTGCATTGATGTCTCTTCCTGCCTTCTGTAGTTCGAGAAGAATAATATCCCTAAGATTACTCCTTGTGTAATGATCTTCCACTTTATTGTTGCCCTTCATGGGGATCAGAATGATACTACGCTCTACTTTAATTTTAAGAAACATGCCGCTGATTGACTTTTGACGACTGCATCTGAATTATACTTATCATCCCTTGATAACTAGCTGAGACTTAGGTGTAATACCATTTGACAAATTTCACGATAATCCAGAGGTAAAGGATACGACAAAATAATTTGTGTAGAAATATCTACTTTTATTTCTTGATCCTAACTCGCCAAAGATCTACACCATCTTCAATTACAATAAATTCCCAATTACGTTTTTCGCAAACAGAAGGTATTGATTTCATGGCCGATTCATCATTGTCAGTTACAACTTCAAGGATCTCCTTAGGATTAAGGGAACTCATGTTCTTAACTGCTTCGAACGATGGGTAAGGACAAGCCATTCCCCTTTATATTTTGTATCTATTTTGAATATTGATACTTAAGACGAAAAAATGGAGTGGGTTATGTATCCACCCCAGTAGCTTACTGCCACTTTTACATCTATCACATTCTTTTTATCGACGTACAAAGCATTCCTTCGAGTTATTAACCAAAATGAAAGGTTTTTAATAACAACATTCTCCGAAATCCAGTCTTTAATTTTTCCTAGATACGAAGTAATAGTTCTGAAAGTCATGAGGTAACTGATTTACCTCCACATTAGTGAACCCAGAAATCTTGAGCATTTCCAATGCCTTCTCCTTACCCCATACCGCTCCCAGTCCAGCTCCATTATTAGCCAAGGATACAGTCATGCAATGCATGCATGAGATCGTGTAAAGAAATGGACCTATTGGATGCTCAATGTTGTTGTGGAGCTTACTAGAAGCAGCAATATCTTGCATCAAGAAGATCCCTTTCGGACGCAGCAAACTTGCTATGTTTTTCAACACCTTATCAGGTTTTACCTGATCATGTATAGCGTCAAAAGCTGTTATTAGGTCGAACTTCGGAGTTGTTTGAATATTGGACACATCTATAACTTCAAAACTGACATTGCTCAGATTAAATTTTTCTGCAATTGATTTAGCAGATGAAATAGCCTCCTCTGAAAAATCATATCCTACAAAATGACTGCGGGGGAAGTTCTGAGCCATGAGTATCAGAGCTCGTCCACGTCCACATCCAATATCTAATGCGTCTATACCCTTATCAAGTCGTTCTTTCAAACCAGAAACTAGTGGAATAATCGAATCTATCAAGGCTGGAAGGATAGTCTGGCTACTTTCTTCCTCCATGATCTCATGGAATCTGGTGAAATAGGAATATGGTACACCTCTACCCCTCTTGAAACTTTCAACTATCCTGTTCTCAACATTTGCTAGTGGTATGTATTGAATATAGACTGCGAGATTATTAGGAGCAGACTTACGAGTTAGGAAGGATGCACGTTCTGGTGGAAGATTATACTGTCCATTATCTGGATCGTATTCAACAATTCTTCCGGTTACCATAGCTCCTAGCCATTCGCGAACATACCTTTCCTTGAGATTTGATTCTGATGATATTTGCTCGCTTGTGGACGGACCTATTTCAGCCATAATATCGAATAGATAAGTTCTGTGTCCTATGGAAATCATCAATGCTAGAGCACCATCATTAAGGATAGCCAAGAGTGTATCCGAGAAGGAGTTTTCTTTTTTCTCCATTCTATTTTCCATATTCACATTTCGTTTTTGTGGTTTTATTAATCATATCTATTTGAGGCTTGGGCGTAATTTAGTTCGAAACGATAAGATCAGGTTCCATTTTTCATTGTTGATATGTTTAGCTCAGACTCGATACTCCTTCGTATATTATTTTTGATTGACGTGATTCCTTGGTCAAAACCTAATAGGAAAAGGGGTAGACCATTCTACTATTCTCCTACAGTTATGGTAGATGCTTCATCGTTAGAGTATGGGTAAGAATACCAAGCAACAATGCTTTGCATGAAACTTTTTGATAGACATGCCATACAACAGGAAGGTAATGAAGGCATGTGGTCTTAATAGGTTGCCAGACAGAAGAACATTCGACAGAAGGTTCAAGGCCGTATCAATTGACATAAGATCAAGGATAGATGTTATGGGTATGCTCTTCATAAAAGATGGGTTGGTAGACTTGCGGGATAAGGCCCTGGATAAAGGGCAAACTTGGGATGGGTATGCTCTTCATAAAAGATGGGTTGGTAGACCCAGCCATAATATCCGTTGACAGTTCATTGTTGAAAGCAAAGGGACATGTATGGCACAAATCTAGCATGAAGAAGAATGAAGTGCCACGCTCTGGTATAGATACAGATGCTCGATGGGGCTACAGCAGAACCAAGGGATGGATATTCGGATACAAACTGCATCTAGCATGTAGCACAGGTTCGTTGATAGTTCCATTATCAGCTGATTTCACAACAGCTAACATTACTGATAACATGATGTATGAAAGCATCACATCTTCATTGCCTACAGGAATGGTGATGTATGTTGTAGGAGATGAAGGATATGATGATCACAAGTTATGTGATTTCAGCAGGTATAGAGGGCATCCAGTATTCCCATTGGAAAGGTACAAGCATACTACAGATAATAGACTGGCATTGCTGCAGTTCTATAACTCTGAATATGGACAGCATGTATATTCTCGGAAGAGCATAAGCGTTGAGCCATTGATAGAGCATATGAAGGATGTATTTGATATAGACCATTACCAGTTAGAGGATTTGATAAGGTAAGGAGTATAGTGTTGTTATCAGTATTGTTGTATCAGGTAATGGTTTACTACAACTACTTGACAGGAAGACCATTAAGGGCATTGAAGTATATGTTGGGAAGCTAATAGTAATAATTTCAAAATAATATTATAATTGAATTATGCCCAAGTCTCAGATATTTAGAAGTTAATGTAGAATAATTATTCATAAAAAAATGATGTTAACCATAACCATAAAAACTACAATACAGAGAATGGTGAGAAAATTCTAATTCAATAATTCAAGGGATAGATATGAATAATCATGTAGTAAAGACTAATGGTTTCTAAATACAACTGTAATTCTTCTTCTTACTTCCTTTAGCAACAAGCTTTTGTATTTTTCGGGATAATATTCTATAATAACAGGAATAACTAAGGTCTCATCCTTCTAATTTTTATCGCTTGGAAAAGTGTACACAAAAATGACGAAAGATATAATATATTATCAGTCCATAGACAAACTTCTATGCGGAAAATTGTGTGTATGTTGGCCTTAATTTTGGTGTTGTTGAGTGCAAATTTTGTATACGCATCTTCTGCCTTTATCACAAAGTTTGGCTCAGAAGGTTCTGCCGATGGTCAATTCAATCGACCTATAGGCGTAGCTACCGACAGTATGGACAACATTATTGTTGTTGATACTTTCAATCATCGCATCCAGGTATTCGATTCTACTGGTAAATTCCTCTTCAACTTCGGCTCTATTGGCTCTGGTAATGGATTGTTCAATCGTCCAATCGACGTAGGCAGCTCAGGTAACATTATTGTTTCTGACGGATTAAATCATCGCATCCAGGTATTCGATTCTACTGGAAAGTTCCTCTTTAGGATTGGTTCGGAGGGATCTAATAATGGAGAGTTTAAACGGCCGGTCTGGCTGTAGATAGATCGGACAACATTATTGTTGTTGATAGCGAAAATAACCGAATCCAAGTATTTGATTCCAAGGGTAATTTCCTATTCAAATTTGGTTCTAAAGGATCTGCTGATGGAGAGTTTAATTTACCGTTGGGAGTAGCAGTAGACAGCTCAGACAACATCATTTTAGCTGATACACTCAACCATCGCATCCAGGTATTCGATTCTACTGGTAAATTAATCAGGTTTGGGCCTATTACTCCACAGGGTAATGGACTTCTGTTGCCTAGCGATATTGAAGTAGACAGCTCAGACAACATTATCATTACTGATTCAGGGAATCATCGCATTGTTGTGTTTGATTCTAATGGTAATTTCCTCCTCACATTCGGCTCACAAGGTTCTGGCAATGGACAATTTATAGCGCCTACTGGTATAACGGTTAATGGTTCGGACAAAATTATTGTAGTTGATACAAGAAATCGTCGTGTCCAACTATTTGAATCTGTCACTCCAAATCATTCGCCTATAGCTAATGCGGGTAAAGATCATACGGTTAATGAAATGGTGTCGGTGACTCTCAACGGAACAGCCAGTTCAGACCCTGATGATGGCATCCTAACGTTTTCATGTATTCAGTTAACAGGTACAAATGTCACTTTGAGTGATGCATCATCTCCCACACCGACTTTTACAACACCGATTGTAGATGAAGTTACAACACTGATATTTCATTTAGTAGTTTATGATGGTATTGTTAGTGCCTCGGACGAAACAATGGTCGAAGTTCTGCAGGTAGAACCTACGAGGTTTGCTCTTTCGTCCAGTATCGATGGGAATACGTACTCTGTACTGGGCAAAGCAAAGGACGTAAGGCCATTTGGTTTTGTCATAAAACCCAATGAGTCGGTCCATTTTGATCTTGGAGGAGGAGGCGAGCTGGAATTATCGATACCGAAGAAGATTATAGATGGTATTCACACAATAACAACTAGAGACCAGAAGACACAAATCCGCTTCGAAGAAATATCCTCCAATGCCTCCTCAACAACAATTAGATTCATCGCTCCAGATGATACAGATGCCATTGAGATATTTGGAGCAACTGTAGTCCCAGAATTTCCTATTACATCGATCGTATTTGCCACAGTTATTGCTTTGTTTCTCATGATTCCAATATTTAGTAATAGGAATAGAAAGATAACTCGTGAAGTTGGTTGGATTTAGGTTGTCCGCTAGAAAAAAGAAGTTCATGTACGAGAAACAGTTTCTGGGAAATCACAATTAAGAGCGGAAAGGAATAAACCAATTTAATAAGCGCCAACACTATTTTGTTGTAATATTTAGGATGGGGATAAGCAACAATATACTCATATTACCCGCAGAGAATCTTGACCACCATATTGGAGAAATATAGGACAATATGTATCAAAAAATATTCCTTCAGAACAAATTTTGATTTTTATTCATAGTCAATTAATGAAGTCATCTCAAAACTCTCCAATGCATTATGGATGCTGCTAGATGCGGAAATCCCATGTACGTTTCCCATGATCCTTCATAACGAATCGTTGATCTCCGGAACCCTGTACTGGCAAATATATCGATCGCAGAAATTTCATTAACCGTTAAAGGGTTTTGAGACGACCTAAATAGCTCAACTATCAGGAATAAAGATGGACATATTTTCATATTCACTTTAGAAATATAATATGTTTAATACGAATGAAATCAGCATGGCAGACCATGAACCTAATCAACGACGATCTCATTCATTCATGAACAATAACTAGCTTACATCCATTGAAATTGATTGCCAATTTCGATTAGACTTGAATCCATTTTGTGTTACGGATTCTAGTCATAGATAATAATTCTACCATTTATTTCACTTTCAAACGATTTAGAATTGAATAAAAAACAATTCTATCATGAGAGTGGGTATACATCTTTCTTATTTGCTTGCTATTCTACTTGGTTACCTCTATTTCCAAGGTGTCAACCCCTGATGTTAAAGGAGTCGGACTTGCCATACTATCCCAGACCAATACCTGAACATCATAAATTCCTCTATCCTCGGCTAACCATGACTGCGCCACAGTTATTGATTGTCCCGGATTTAAGGTGCCCTGCATCCATGATAACTGTATGGTCAAATCATCAGAATCTGTTATCTGTACTATATAGGCAAAGTCCTGTGGGGACTCTAGATTATTGGATAAAACAGATTGAAACAACATCTGCTTGCCCTCGAAAAAGTCCTGAATTCTACCGCCAAGAGCATCTATAGTTTCGGTATCTGATACACCTACTGCTTCACCAACAACGGGTGGTGAAATGCGTAGATCACCACTGAAATAATTAAAATACCAAATCTCGTTATTGATTTGGATTTCAGCTGATCTGCTGGTTAGAGCAGGTGCCAGCTTTACGGGTGAATCGGCTTCTGATATGGGTAGCGGCATTAATAGATCAGCGGACACAGTTAGGACACTTCTGCCAACTTCACTAAAGTGCCTCATATTTAGTTTGTTCACCGGCGCGATCGATGACGTACCATGTGATAATGGCGATTTTTCACCACCAACTATTACATACCCTTCTATTAGAGTTAGAGAAATGTTCGGAACCCCAGATGTCTTAACGGAGCTTACTTCCAACAACATGTGTGCAGATACTGGTTGATTAGTTTCCCTAGTTGGTATAGAGGTCTCACCACTCAAATCAATTGCATATAACGTACCCAGGTCTGGAATTTTAAATTCTCCCCCTCTATCTTTTTCTGGGTCTCTTGCGGATGCCTGTCCGAGAGATAAAGATAGGGATATAGAAAGAATCATCAATATTACTGTAGACAATCTAGTTATGGATAATAATTTTCTTAAGTGCATCATTCAATCATGGTCTAGAGAAGTATAAAAGGTGTTAATATCAAAGGTGTCTAGATGTGCTGTCAAGATCATTGTTCTTCTCTTACCCCAATCTCGTCAAGAGAAATATGACTTACCTTACATACACGTTAGTACTCCAATGTATCATTGGTGCATTTTGGGTCTACTAAACGAGAAGGCTATGATAATGGACATAATGATATAACTGCAATTCTTGGAACAATACATCTCTTGAGACAATAGTAACTTTCATAGAATTTGAAGACTAATAGTTTAATTGTTTGATTCTTTGTTGTTAACTATAACTTGTTAACTCCAATCGTGAATCTGGAATGAAATTCAATATTATCTGTATTCATCACCACAATCTCCGATCAAGCTATAAAGATCATGTGATTTGTTGAGAATAGTCTCAATCAAGCTATGATCATCCGTGTCAAGCTTGAAATCAAATACACGTGCATTATCCAATCGATGATCACTCACACCGAGTCGTGCGCCTATGATTACCCCAGCCACCATCGGCCGGTCCAGAATATAACGCACCGCTACGTTGGCTACACTTACTCCATGCTTGCTAGCTATCTGCTTCAGTATCATAAGTAGCTCTTGAAACAAATCCCAGCCGCCCCATCGATCCACCATCCGCTTATATTTTTGCAAGCTAGCAGTGTTCAATACATCTCCTATAGGCTCAGGTTGGCCCAAGAATTTCTCTGATAGCAGACCGCCACAAAGTGTTCCATATACTAGAAGCTGGACATTCTTCTGTTTACAAAACTGAATCATACTTACTTCTGGCCTTCGGTCAATCAATGAAAACTGTGTCTGGTTAGAAACCACCTCTATCCCGTGGTCAATTATGAGCTTTAGATGCTTCGTATCGAAGTTGGTTAGGCCAACATGCTTTATCTTTCCCTCTTCCCTCAACTCCGAAAGATAGACAAGTGCGTCAAGGTAGTTGGAATCATTATAGTCCCACCAGTGGAACTGCAACAAGTCTAAGGTTTCAACATCCATTCGCCGTAAAGACGATTTGATACTCTCTTCTACCAGCTTCCGAGTCATCTTCATTGGTTGTGGAACCCATTTTGTAAAAGCCTGAATACAAGATTTTGATTGTGCAGAGGGAGATGACCCCAGTTGACGTTTGAATTCACCAATAAAATCTTCAGCTGGTCCGTAAATATCTGCAAGATCCCAAGTCGTAAATCCTGAATCTAGATAATTGAACATGTTTATTATTCCCTTTTCAGGATCAATGGGTCCGTGCGCACCTGACACCTGCCACATCCCATTCAAGATACGGCAAATATGCAAATCAGATGTGAATTGTATCTTGCTTGTAGTAGGTAGATTCATCTAATGTCCCGATAATATAGCGTTATTTAAATTGCGCTCAGATATTTTTTGTAAAGCATTAATCCCAGTAGAGTAGAGGTTCTTTGTCTGTAATTCTTAGTGGGTAATGGAGTCTATATCCTGACAAATAATGAAACGTCTATTCTCCTCGTTAATTTCGAGAAGCTACTCAATTCTATTTTTTCAATGATCTGATAATTATATTGCCAAACACGAGTTAGAATTGACCACAAATGCTTTCTACCTTCCTCAGAAACTTCCACGATTGTACATTTAACCAGAGGAAGATATATTTCCATTTTATCAAAACTTCCCCATTACAAAACCTGTTTAATATTGGAGACAGGTCAGTACAGTTAACGAATCTTGCTGACAGGGGGGGCCTGGTAACAACTTAACTGCACTGACCTATGCGTCTCCTTAGCATCAAGGAGATTTTATTATTTATAAAATTTGTGTATTACAAGGTCTAGTGACTAACTCAATTGTTATTCAAATATTATAAATAACCTTCAAATTTTTTTGTTGTAAACTATTATTGGTAAACTATTATTTAGTAGAAAATTGGATTATTCTATTCATGACGGTGAATTTTGCCAACAAATGGAGAATTCTTGCTCTTTATTTTACTCTTTATTAATAGCAATTTTGACAAGAATTCAGTTATCTGATATTTCGAACTCAGATTTTTTCACCCCCACATTTTCAAAGATGACCTTCCAGGCTTCTTTGATGCAAATAGACCAGTTTCTCCCCATATCGTGTTGTAACATATATCTATATTCACTAGAACTGGTTTGTAAATTATAAGGAATGCCTGATGCTTTCAACCAAAATTCTAGAACATCAACAACGGAACCCAGATCAAATTGCTGTCTAAGCATCATTATTATCTCTTTAGATCGTTGGTCGCCAATGTATCTTGCGATCTTTACCACATCCTCTTCTTTCAACTTATCCATAATCAAGGTCAAAAGTTCCTTAGGAAAGGATACCATTCCTGCTTCAGCAGCCTTCATATGCCAACCTACATATTGGTCAAATACTTGACCTGCCAAGGTGTTCAGGTTTATCCGTTTTTGCTGACTTTCTAGGCGAACTACTTCCAGCATGTCCTTCCCAAGCCGAAATGTCACACTTTCATTGGCCTTGCTTCCATTACCATTCCTCATAATCATAATTGGGAGCTAAGTGTTATATAATAATAGATTTTCTATTTTTAGATATATGATTGCAATGCATTAAAATTCGTGCATAGTCATTCCTCTTAAGATTGTAATTTTTCAATTATTATTAGATTGCTATTGCATAAAATTCATACTGTTTATGTATTTTATCAAAAATTATAGAACGGGCTTGGTCTACATTAGAAAGAAGAAGGTCAAGGGATAAAGTATGCTTATCTTGTAAGAAGTGTATGGGATGGGAAGAATAGGACGTCAAGGCAAGAGACTATAAAATACCTCGGGAGAGCATCTAATATAAAAATTGATGATGTTCCAGAGGAGTATCGGAATTACCCAAATGTTTCTTCATACATGTATACAGAGTATTCAGAATATTTACCAGAAAATGAGATTACCTTAATAAGAATACGGGAAAAGTTTCTTAACCATTTGGTATCTGGGAACGTTGATGGGCTAGTTAGCATGTATGAAAAGAATTTTGGCGTTCAAAAATTGACCTACTTTTACGACAAAATTGTAACACCCTCGATGGTTAGAGTGGGGGAGCTTTTAGCAAATAATGAAATTGATATTGCTACAGCTCAAGTATGTAACAATATTACAACCATACTAATAAAGTCGATAGGAGATAGTATAGAGAGAAGAGGTGATAAGGAGAAGGTGCTAATCTGTACACCTTTTGGGGAATTACATAATCTGGGATGCAGAATGTTAGGAACAGTTTTGTCGAAAAAGGGATACAGGATTTTTGATTTTTCACTTTTCACCCTCGTTACCTAATGATTCGATAATCAGATCCATAGAAGAGATAAGACCCGACGTGATTTTCTTATCAATAACGCTAATCGAAAATCGTAGGGCAACTCAAAGGCTTGTTGCAAAGATTAACTCTAGATTTACAACACCGATAATTGTTGGAGGTAGAGCAAACTATACAATCAAGGAGAATGGTACTAAGGTTATCACACCAAAGAAAAAGTCATTTGTAGATACAGTGGAAGTATTGGAAAAGTTGTTCAAAAGCAATTCATTCCTATCACTCGGAGCGGAAATTGAGCTTAAAAGACCTGTTCACTAAATGCATTAAATTATATCGTGCAAACAAGAAAATACTTTCAGAATGATACAAAATTCCACGGTTGAACTTTTATGTATGTAGAATCTAGTCTAAGGGTTCAAAATTAGGGGCGATTCTTATCCTGTCAATAAATTCTATGCATTCTAACGTAAAATTTGGTCCTTTACACTTCCTTACATTTTTGAATTCATTACGAAGCACCTGCGTCCAATATGTTCACTTTAACTTTCCATATTCTTCTAGAAAATCCAAACCTTTACCAGTTATCCTATAAACTTTAGAATCAAAGGCAATGAGATTTAATGTCTGAGTCATCCTCATATACTCCGTTAAGCTTTTGTCCGAATTAAATTTCCCAACCAAGGTAATTTTAGTACATGGACCTCCTCTCAATACCTCCAAATAACTAAAAACGGATCAAACAATCCTTTTTTCTGCCCTCCCATAATCTCACTCATCATTTATTCTCACATCGTCCATTGGTGCATCCACATATTGCAGTAAAGTAATTAACACTTCTTGGGTCCTATAGTCTCTAATGGATACTGGTCCTGTTGCCTCATTTAAATCCGATAATACATTATCTATAGCAGAGATATAGACACTATCAAAACCTAATAAACGACTTACAAGGTAACCATCTACGCTGTTTATAGCTTTTAAAAGTGAATCACGGCTCCGGCTCTTTATTTCCTGACCCAACTGATTCCATGTCCATGCTTCCCATGTTCCCGTCTTAACTAAAGTTGGTAGAAACTCAAATTCCATATGTAACGGGTTACTATCTGTTCGTTTCATGTAACTACTCTCCAAATTATTGGAACCTCCTAATAGTTGAATGACGACTACTAACACATCCATTTTTTTGATAATTGTGTCGTCTTGAATCTTTCATACATCTTCATTCGACAAATATAATATATAAACCAGTCACCAAATTATAGCAGTGCCTAACCACACCATGATTAGTATTGAATTCTAGAGTCTGAGTTCATACCTGAAGAACCATTTTCGATCTCTTCCGTAACTTGTTCCGGTGTCTGATTTTTGTACTAGATAATAAGATAAAATATCTAACAAAAAAGTTGATCCAATTTGTTTAACAATTAAAGTAACCTTTCAAGTTTTTCTGAATTCACTAAAGTGTAGGATTATTATTGAACAAGATTACTTAATCAATTGGTAATTGATTGAATATTTGAGAAAAAATTCGTTGATCAATGGGAGTGAAATATGAAAAGTGAGAATAGAAGTATAACATTCAGGATAGGAAACAACACTTTTCGTGGTTTAAGTGATGAATCAAAGAGAAAGCATATGAGCTTAAACACCCTAGTAAGCCAAATACTCCAAGAACACTAGACTGGCATGCCGATGCGGCAAAAGCTGGACAGGTCCCTATCGCTAAAGGCCTGATAACTTCCTTAATGAATAGGCTTGATGATGATGAAGTCATTAAATTTGCCAAAGAGAGTATAAGCGTCCCTAAAGAAACTATATTGCTCCTTAGGGCTGAATTCACTGTCCAAAAAGCCATTGAGGTATATGAGTCCTGGATAAGAGCTGCGGGTTTTCCGTATACAATGAATGTACGAGACGATGAGTATAAAATTGTGGTCCAGCATGATATGGGTATAAAGTGGTCTCTGTTTTTGTCCGAACTCTCCAAAAATGTTTACAAGTCATTGGGAGCCAAAATAGAAACGGCGATTACTGATAATACTATATTGGTGAAGATTACTAATCCTTGAGAATTGTCTTTCATACTAAAATTGACTACCTGTATCTTTAACCATTATGATATCTTTTCAAACCAAATTGCCCCAGAAATGCAATTGAA
This sequence comes from Nitrososphaerales archaeon, assembly GCA_965197925.1. Lineage (GTDB taxonomy): Archaea > Thermoproteota > Nitrososphaeria > Nitrososphaerales > UBA213 > CBDAOC01. The sequence goes on along the minus strand of CBDAOC010000020.1, from coordinate 523,701 downwards.
TATATTGGTTGAAGATCTAGTGGGAGGAAGGTAGTAGGGGATTGGTTCCCTAAATCGTTATAGAGCGGAGTTCAGTATTAGGATTGAAAAACAATAAGATTTATAGTTTTTACTTTTCATTCTTTGAAAAGGCACTCATTCCTTCTGGTCACGGAGGTGGAGAAACCCAACTATAAATTATTAGATACATTGATACAACAATTAAATGAATGTGTAGAGATTAAAGTATGTTCTATTGGATTCATCATGTAATAACAATTGATTTGCACCACCATACAAGATTATGATTATTTCTGTTTCACCCTTTGTGTATTTTTAAATTCCAAACAGGTTTTTGAATACTAATAGATAATTCCAAGCTCAGTAGATAAATTGTAAATGGAGATCTGTTACCTGATCTCAAAACAACAAGAGAATTTATTATATTGCTGTACTGTATTCCATTTAGGATTTGTAACAATAATCGGCTCTGTAGAAACCATACCATAAATACAGTCAATCTATGCATGTTGTAGGCTATCACTCTGAACATCAGTTCCCTATTCTGCATCTTCACCAGTCTTGATGTTATATACTCACCAAACATTCTCTTTACCACAGACAGTATTGTCTCATTCTTATTCCTCTGATAGTAAAGTTGTTTGTAGAATCTCCTCTTCATTTGCTTTCTGTATCTTCCATGTGTTCTCCATACTGGAACATCTTCATATCTAGCTGGTATGATACTAACAGCATCAAGTTCTTCTCTTACAAATTCATGATTTGCTTCGCTATCATAGCCCTTGTCTGCTACAACGATAGATAATGGCATTATGTTTGATGCTCTTTCCATAATGGGTTTGAAATCTACAGTATCATGCTTAGGAGCACGCCTGATCTTCAATGAACATGCTATTTGCTCTCTTAATTCAGCACCCATCGATAGCTTGATGTACTTCTTCCTTATTCCTGTTCTATCCGTATAGTATGACGATGCGTTGCTCGACCTGAATCCAGAAGCATCTATTCCTACCAACAATTTTCTAATCTTGGTAAGGAGTATGAATGAAGATACTATTCTGTACAGTAGATACCATTTGAATCTTGAAGTAAATACCTGAAGCGTTGTATAATGCAGCACCTTGTCCAACTGCATAACCATTCTTAGATAATATGCTTCATGCAGGCATTCCACAAACCCTCAATAGCTCTTCCCTTCATACTGCCTAACTGCTAGTAAGATGATATGTTGTCATACCTTATTGATATGGCTGCTCTTCCTGTGCATGTACAGCGGGATTCTAGCCTATATCAAGACATCAAGTATTGTTTTTGCAAGTTTGGCGTATCGCGATTCTTTCATGCATAAGCATGCATAGCATGTAACACATTGATCTAATGGTGCAATTCGATATACAACGGGCTAAAATCTATGGTTTCTACAAAGCCCAATAATCTAACACTTAATAACAAATGCATTTCACAGGATAAGAAATGAATGAGCAGATAATAGAAGACATGTTCGAAGCAAGTCGGAGATTAGTTTTAACGGCTGTATTTCTTGTCTCCCTCTCAGGATTGATTCTTGAAATTTCTATCACAAGGATTTTCTCCGGTATTATATGGTATCACCATGCATTTCTCGCTGTTTCGGTGGCACTATTAGGACTGGGCTCTTCAGGTTTGTTCCTGCATTTTACCAAATATTCTTATCGAAGATGGGCAACCAAATTGTCAATACTGGCTTCGATTTCAATTGCTGTGTCCATACCTATAATTTTGCTTGTGATGCGGGCTCTTTCATCTCAAGTGCAGTACGTATCAACATTCTTGGTTCTTTCCGCCATACCCTTCTTCTTCATTGGTCTAGTTATCTCCACATCATTTAACACGTTTGCACATATAGCTAGCAAGTTATACTTTGCAGACCTACTTGGAGCCTCATTTGGTTCTCTTGTAGTGATTGCTTCATTGATTTTGTTTGGTGGCGAAAGTACCACTCTACTGGTGGGACTAGTTGCCACGGTGGCGGGTGTTATATTCGCTTTCGTGTCCAAAAGTAGAAGAATGATTATTGTTAGTGGCGTATTTGTAATATTTGCTTGTTCACTTGTTGTAGTCAATAATTCAACTGATTTATTCTCCATTCATACTCATTCAACTTCACAAAAGGATCTTCCAATATATTTGGAACAACATCCTGAAGCGAAGATTGTAAAAACCGAGTGGAATTCCTTCTCTAGAATAGATGTGGTTGAAGGTAGTGATGGTGATCAGGGACTGGCTGCCAAAATGTTCATAGATGGAGGAGCAGGAATGAATGTTATTTTGTGGGATGGAAATCCCAATAGTAGAAAAGAATTAACAACTTGGATGCAATATCTGCCTTTTAGGCTAGATGACGATCCTAAAGTTCTTGTTATAGGTTCTGGAGGGGGAAGGGATGTCGTAGCCGCAATAGCAAGTGGTAGCAAGGACGTAACTTCTGTTGAGATCAACCCAATTATTTTCAATACAGTTGACCAATATGGTTCCAAGGTTGGGAATGTTTACAAGCATCCTTATGTTGACGCTCATATCGATGAAGGAAGGAGCTTTGTAACTAGATTAAATCAAAGATTCGATGTTATATACATACCATTTGTCGATACTTGGGCATCTGTATCCTCTGGAGGATTGAGTCTTTCGGAAAACTATCTTTACACGATGGAAGGATTTCAAGAGTATTACGATCATCTTAGCGATAACGGTATCATAGTCGTAGTTAGATGGTTAATAGATTCTCCTAGACTAGTCTCCACGTTTGTGCAACTACTTGAGGATAACGATATCCCCGTCGAAGAATCATATAGACATCTAGTGATTGTTACAGACACATCTATCACAGAAGATCCGAGTATAACGGTAGTTATTTTCAGCAAAGAACCTTTTTCAGAATCACAACTAGATTTCTTATCAAACTCATTCGTAACGAATGGTTACAAACCAATACTCCTTCCAAATCGCGTTATGTCAGAACCTTATGACAAATTATTCAATGGTGATATAACACTTGAAAACTTCTACTCTCTCTTCGAATATAGAGTCCATCCTGTAACAGATGACAGTCCTTACTTTCTTACTTTTGAAAAACCATTACCGGAAATTCTGGTACAACTTCTATACGCTAGTATTGCGATTGTAACGGTATTTGTTTTTGTTCCAATGTTCAAAATGTCGCCTAAAAAAATGAGGCAGGGCAAAAATATTTTGTATATTATTCCATATTTTGCTTCGTTAGGCATTGGCTTTATGCTCATTGAAGTAGCGCTTTTACAAAAGCTAATCTTACTTATAGGTAACCCGACGTATACACTCGCAGTATTATTGTTTACATTACTACTTTCTGGAGGTTTTGGAAGCTTAGCTAGCACAAGAATAATGAAACAATTAACTGCTAGAAATTTATTTTATGTTATTAGTGGAATCGCAGCGTTAATACTTTTCTATACATGGAAGATGGAATCAATAATCTCAGCTATCTTGCCTGAATCGATTATGGTTCGCATATCTGTTAGTGTAATAATGCTTTCTTCATTGGGCTTCATCCTTGGAATGCCGTTCCCAACAGGAATTCGTATTGTGAAAACTCAGATGCCAACAAATGTTCCATGGATGTGGTCTATAAATGGTGGGTTCTCGGTGTTTGGAGCAGTATTAGCTACTATAATTGGAATCATGTACGGACTATCATGGTCAATGATCTCAGGGGTTACAGCATATTCTGTAGCTATGGTAGTGGTTCTTATATGGAAAAAGAAATTTCTATTTACAAAGGTTGTGAATATCTCAACGGAGTAATAATTTGAAAAAAGTATCCCTTTATCTACTAATTATGAGTTCGATAAAAAAATTCTAATCATGAATGTTGTTTTTTCAAGACTACCAGCTTTCTTACTGTCAATGATTATATTTGGAGTCATTTTCATGAATAATAAGCCTCAAATTTGATTGGGAGAAGAGGCTACGGACTCGATCTTACTTTTCTTGCCGTTGGTCTTGTTATAATTGGAGCTGGTCGGTTAGGATTTTAATTTCTCACCTTATCAGGAAGGTGCATAGAGTTCTATAATGATCTTTCACCGGAAGGGGAAGGCAGTATCTGCAATCAAAGGTTGTATGGATTCCTACCTATTGGTAATTTAATCCCCTCTCTTTTAAGAATTCCAACTATACCCCTCTACCAATATACAGTGAGTGCCAAGTTTGGTTATAACATCTTAAACGAACCGCAATAATATTATCCTATAATACCAAAGTAGAACTTATAATCCAGAAAATGGTCTAGGATGTATTGGTTACCGTCTTAAGTTATACTTTTCAAGTTCATCAAAGCCTTGTCAATTTCATTAATTGCATATTTGTCTCTTCCAATCAAATCAAACTTGTGCAATATGGCTCCAAATGATTTTTCTTCTTCCATTTGTTCGTCAACAAACCATTGAAGAAAACTATAAGTATTGTAATCTTTTTCTTCTTGTGCGAATTCTACCATATTATAGATAGATTTTGTAACTGCTTCTTCATTCTTTAAAGCAGTCTTACACGCAGCTTCCAGTGAGTTGAATGTTTTTGGCGGCTGTTCTACTGAAGGTATTACAGGATTTATTCCAATTCCAGTTAAATAATGAATGACCTTTAGCATGTGTTGTCTTTCTTCATCTATCTGTCTAAAAAAGAAACCGGCCGAACCTTCGTAGCCGATTGCCTCACACCACGATGCCACTGACAAATAGTAGTTTGAAGCATAAGCTTCCATTGAAATTTGTTCATTCAATGCTTTTAACATTCTCACAGAAATTTTCATTGAAGTTATAAATTAATTTGTCAGGATTATAAACTTTATTTTTGTACCAATTCCCACAATTTTTAATCTTTTCTAATGATCGATGTCTTTAGAAACTGAAGGGTAATACAGTTCTCTATTGGCTACCATTAGTAGACCTTGATGTAGTGAAATTCATTTGGGTGAGGTGGGCTCGTTGGAATTTGAATCCACAGTGGGTTTAGATGCATTTAACGCATTTAATGTTGTTTTCCAAGAATGATTATGTACCAAGAATGATTATGTACCAAGAATGATTATGTACCAAGAATGATTATGTACCAAGAATATTATGAATATGGAATTCAATTGAAGCTCTTGCTAACAATTGTCTTGGGATAAACAATAATCTATAATTTACCTGAGAAAAAGGGTGATCGCAAGTTCTAGTTAAAACAACAATTGGCGTTATAGCAAAATAATATACATTTTAACGACTGTGGGTGTAGAACGAATCTGCTTAAGATGTGGTTATATGGTCACATGTGTCAATACGTTCAATATGAGAATATGAGCTAGGATATTCCAGTTCCTTCATAACAACAGATATCTGATTAGTTAAGAGAAGTTTATGAAAATATTATAGGTTTTGGTTATAACAACATTCTACTTTATGAGAGAACATGTTAACCCTTTACAATCTTCTTGGGTTTTCCTAACTGCCAGGGTTCCAAATTGAATACTATAGTCTTAAGCGTAGTCATTTCTTTAATGCTATGGCCTATTCCCTCCCTTCCACGCCCGGAATATCACACCACCAAACGGGAAGTAACCAACTCCATGTCTAGGTAGATCGTTTATAGTTATCTCCCCAATCTGTAACCTTTTTGCTATCTTCCACATACGATAGAAGTTACTTGAGAACATACAGGAGTTAAGACCATAGTTGGACTTTTGTCCAATATCTATCGCCTCGTCTTCGCTCTTTATCCTAACAATAGTGACAACCGGACCAAAAGTTTCTTCCCATGCTATCCTAGACTTTAATTAAACTTTGTCCAATACAGTTGGTTCAAAATAATTGCCTTTCCTTTTTCCTCCCTTCAGCACTATTGCACCTTTTTTTACAGCATCTTTAACGAGTTCTTCAACATACATACTGGCCTCCTCGCTGATCAAAGGACCCATTTTGATTCCTTCACCTCTAGGATCTCCAACTTTCCACGAATCTGCATGCTTCAACACCTTGTTAACAAAGTGATCTGCTACACCTTCCTGCACCAAAACTGCACTTACTGCATCGCATCGTTGCCCAGCGTTCTTTAGTGCACCATCAACATAACTCTTTGCCGCAAGTTCAAGATCCGCATCATCGAGTACTATTACCATACCCTTTCCTCCAAGTTCAAGGTGAAGTTTCTTCAGTACCGCTTTACTTGAGATACTCTTACCTGTCTCTGTACTGCCAGTAAAGTTGACCATTGAAATTCTTTCGTCAGAAACCAGAGCATTGCCGACAGTTCCACCAGAACCTGTAACCACGTTGAACACTCCTTCAGGTATACCAGCATCCTCCATTATTCTAGCAAGTAGCGTTAATGCCAATGGATCTGCACTTGGTGGTTTCGATACCACGGTATTGCCAGCAAGTATTGCAGGTACAATCTTTGCCAGGCCTATGAAGAGTGGATAGTTGAATGGTGAGATAGTAGCAATAACACCAAGGGCTCCCTGATCACTAGTGCAATCTTACCAATAGTATCTGGGCTCCAGTCACCAGGCAGGTATTCACCAAATATTCTACTGGCTTCTTCCTTTGCGAGTAATATCCTTTCAGTCGATGCCTTTACTTCGCCTTCGGCGTCCTTCCTAGGCTTTCCAGCCTCAAGCATTATTGTGTTGATAAAATCTTCTTCATGTTTTGCAAGTATCTTCCCTACCTCTTCAAGAAATTCTAACCTTTCAATGCCAGGCACATCCCTTATCGTTTGCCTCGCATTGTACGCTGAAGTGACAGCCAAGTCAACATCCTTCTCAATGCAATCAGGAACATATGCTATGATACTATTATCAATAGGACTCCTAACATTGATAAATTTTTTGGAGCTACACTCAACCCATTTTCCCCCTATGAAATTTCTAAACACAGGAATTTCATCTTTCACACTATAAATTTCATCAAAATTCTTGCTCAGTTTTATTTTTGATAATTGTATTGTAAGTAATAATAATCCTTCTTCAATAAATATATTGATAAATTATTGTATATATTGGGGCTTCACAGAAACTATATCACAAAGACAGTTAATCGATTGTTATTGTAAATAATTACCGTGAATATCAGCTCTCTATACTAAATCCCGACCAGTCTGGATGTTATATGCACCAGAACAACATTGAAAACACAAAATCATACACTTATCAAGAAACGTGTTCATAACTCAACTGAATATAGTATTCTCATCCAAGTAGACAGAACCCTTAAAGGATTAGCCGCAATTATCCAAAGGCTCCATTAACATAACCACTAATTAACTGAGACTTGGGCATAATTCAATTATAATATTATTTTGAAATTATTACTATTAGCTTCCCAACATATACTTCAATGCCCTTAATGGTCTTCCTGTCAAGTAGTTGTAGTATACCATCAGCTGGTATAGCAATATAGAAATCAGAACGATGCTCCTAGCTTTATCGAACCCTCTAACTGGCAATGGATCTATGGTAAATACATCCTTCATATGCTCTATCAATGGCTCAACGCTTATGCTCTTCCGAGAATATACATGCTGTCCATATTCAGAGTTATAGAACTGCAGCAATGCCAGTCTATTATCTGTAGTATGCTTGTACCTTTCCAATGGGAATACTGGATGCCCTCTATACCTGCTGAAATCACATAACTTGTGATCATCATATCCTTCATCTCCTACAACATACCTTACCATTCCTGTAGGCAATGAAGATGTTATGCTTTCATACATCTTGTTATCAGTAATGTTAGCTGTTGTGAAATCAGCTGATAATGGAACTATCAATGAACCTGTGCTACATGCTAGATGCATCTTGTATCCGAATACCCATCCCTTGGTTCTGCTGTAGCCCCATCGAGCATCTGTATCTATACCGGAGCGTGGCACTTCATTCTTCTTCATGCTAGATTTGTGCCATACATGTCCCTTTGCCTTCAACAAGGAACTGTCAACGGATACTATGGCTGGGTCTACCAACCCATCTTTTATGAAGAGCATACCCATCCCAAGTTTGCCCTTTATCCAGGGCCTTATCCCGCAAGTCTACCAACCCATCTTTTATGAAGAGCATACCCATAACATCTATCCTTGATCTTATGTCAATTGATGGCCTTGAACCTTCTGTCGAATGTTCTTCTGTCTGGCAACCTATCCAAACCACATACCCCATTACCTTCCTGTTGTATGGCATGTCTATCGAAAAGTATTCATGCAAAGCATTGTTGCTTGGTATTCTTACCCATACTCTAACGATGAAGCATCTCACCATTACTGTAGGAGAATAGTAGAATGGTCTACCCCTTTTCCTATTAGGTTTTGACCAAGGAATCACGTCAATCAAAAATAATATACGAAGAAGTATGGAGTCTGAGCTAAACATATCAACAATAAAAACTAGAACCTGATCTTATCGTTTCGAACTAAATTACGCCCAAGCCTCAATTATTTATTATTTGCTTACATTAGAGATAACATTGGACAGTATATCTCTAATAGCACAAAAATAATTTGGCGAAAGTTGGAGTGAACACCAACAGTCTAATTGCTGTAGAAATACGAAGATTAGGCAAACTAATCAGTCATATGCAAAGGGAAATATCTAATTGAGGCTTGGGCATAATTAAGCCGGTCGAAACGATAAGATCAGGTTCTAGTTTTTATTGTTGATATGTTTAGCTCAGACTCCATACTTCTTCGTATATTATTTTTGATTGACGTGATTCCTTGGTCAAAACCTAATAGGAAAAGGGGTAGACCATTCTACTATTCTCCTACAGTAATGGTGAGATGCTTCATCGTTAGAGTATGGGTAAGAATACCAAGCAACAATGCTTTGCATGAATACTTTTCGATAGACATGCCATACAACAGGAAGGTAATGGGGTATGTGGTTTGGATAGGTTGCCAGACAGAAGAACATTCGACAGAAGGTTCAAGGCCATCAATTGACATAAGATCAAGGATAGATGTTATGGGTATGCTCTTCATAAAAGATGGGTTGGTAGACTTGCGGGATAAGGCCCTGGATAAAGGGCAAACTTGGGATGGGTATGCTCTTCATAAAAGATGGGTTGGTAGACCCAGCCATAGTATCCGTTGACAGTTCCTTGTTGAAGGCAAAGGGACATGTATGGCACAAATCTAGCATGAAGAAGAATGAAGTGCCACGCTCCGGTATAGATACAGATGCTCGATGGGGCTACAGCAGAACCAAGGGATGGGTATTCGGATACAAGATGCATCTAGCATGTAGCACAGGTTCGTTGATAGTTCCATTATCAGCTGATTTCACAACAGCTAACATTACTGATAACAAGATGTATGAAAGCATAACATCTTCATTGCCTACAGGAATGGTAAGGTATGTTGTAGGAGATGAAGGATATGATGATCACAAGTTATGTGATTTCAGCAGGTATAGAGGGCATCCAGTATTCCCATTGGAAAGGTACAAGCATACTACAGATAATAGACTGGCATTGCTGCAGTTCTATAACTCTGAATATGGACAGCATGTATATTCTCGGAAGAGCATAAGCGTTGAGCCATTGATAGAGCATATGAAGGATGTATTTACCATAGATCCATTGCCAGTTAGAGGGTTCGATAAAGCTAGGAGCATCGTTCTGATTTCTATATTGCTATACCAGCTGATGGTATACTACAACTACTTGACAGGAAGACCATTAAGGGCATTGAAGTATATGTTGGGAAGCTAATCAATCAGAGGCATCAAGTTATTTTTGTTATATGGAATAATGCCCATGCTTCAAATAACTATCATCCTGACCTGTTACTATACGAATAACTCTAGGGATGTATTACCCATTGATCCTCGATGAATATTACAACACTTGTGTTAGCCTAATCTTTGCTAAAGACTCTGCCAAAAAATGTATACTATATCATAAAGTTTTGTTACAGAATTAGAAATTCTTTAATATTAGAATAAAGGTGATTTTAGAAATAAATCATGAAACAAAAACACTGGATTTATCTTCATTTTTGCCCAATTGCCTCTGGATTGTGCCTTCCTAATCCCCTGATAAGGATGTGGATAAATGCTCTTTTTGTAATTCTACTCTAGTCCATAAAACTGATTCTGAACTATTTCAAATAGTCTAATAATGAGGAACTAATTTTCTCTTGTTGCTAATCCCGACATGGTCCTGTTTAGCTATATTAATAAAAATAAGAAAAATACCAATTTTTGCCAAATTATTCCAGATATTTCTGAACAGTTCTTATTTCTATGGTCGTCTTAGTTCAGTAGGTTCGAGGACATAAGATGGTATAGAAATAGTTATACTGAAAATTAATGTCCTTTTATCGATCTTGCAACAACGGAAGGAATTCTTTTATCTTTAATTGAGGGCAGAATTTTCTTTTCGCTTAACTTCTTCCCCATCAATTTAGAAATACTAGTTGCAACATTAATGAGCATTTCCCGGTTTACGGTTGTTATTCTTGAGTCCAAAACAGCCCTGAATATAAATGGGAAGATCAAGGCGTTGTTTACTTGATTGTAATGATCTGATCGTCCAGTTGCTATGATCCTCGCTCCACCTTGCTTGGCAACTTTTGGCATAATTTCTGGATCAGGATTACTCAAAGCAAACACAATTGGATCCTTTGACATAATTCCTATCATTTCTCTTGATATCAAATTCTTCTTACCCGATAACCCAATTAGGACATCAGCTCCTTTTATTGCCTCATTCAATGAACCATTGATCTTGTCCTTGTTAGTAATATCTGCAATCTCTAGTTTGTAACGATTCATATTTTTCGTTCTTTCTCTATTAATAATACCAATGGAATCTACTACGAAAACATTTTTAGCTCCTACATTCTCAAGTATCTTTACAACGCCGTAACCAGCAGCGCCTGCACCAACGATCACAATTCTTACTTGCTTTATATCCTTATTTACAATTCTTAATGCGTTAATTAGGGCTGCGAATACAACAGTAGCCGTGCCATGCTGGTCATCATGAAAAACAGGTATGCCTAATTTCTGCTGGAGTTGCTCGACTATTTCCAATGACTTTGGTGATTCAATATCCTCTATGTTTATTGCACCGAACACTGGCGCAATTTGTTCTACGGTCTTTATTATATCATATTTTTCCTGTGTTGCTAGGCAAATGGGAAATGCATTGACATTGCCAAACTGTTTGAATATTATGGCTTTGCCTTCCATCACTGGGAGTGCAGCTTCAGGCCCAAGGTTGCCCAATCCAAGCAGTCTGGAACCATCTGTAACAATTGCGACATTATTCCACTTTGATGTGTAATCGTAAACCATTTTTGGGTTCTTATGAATCTCACTCGATACCACAGCCACACCTGGTGTGTAAACTAGACTCAGATCTTTTGATGTTCTTATGGGTATTCTACTTGTGATCTCAATCTTTCCCTTGAGGTTATTGTGAAGCTTCAGCGCCTCCCTATCGATACGCTTCATGAAATGTTCTCTCTTCCAGCTATAACAATTTTGGCATCTTCCTCTCCTTGTTTAATTAATTGTTTTATTGTGGCAATCGAAAAATCAGCATCTTCGAAAAGGAAATGTGATTCTTCTTTTCGCTCTATACGTATAATTTCCTTTATTATACCACCGCGTGCACAGGCAAGTTTGTGATACTCTGACTCTATCTTCTTAAACCTTGCTTTGGTCTTTTCGTCAAGATTGGCAGTGTTTAACATTTCATGCATTTCCTTTAAAAGTTTTAAATATCGTGTAATTATCTTTGACATTCTTACATTGTGTTCTGTCTTGTCCGTATGCATTATATCCCTGGCTCTGTGCCAAGAATCCATCATGTTTTCTGGAAGGTTGTGATGAATTCGTGGAAATAAGCTAATGATGAATACCTTTTTATCGCATTTTGGCGAGGCGTTTATCACTTCTCGTAGTGGGGTGTTACTAAGCAAACTTCCATCCCAGAGATATCTATCATCCTTTTCTACCCATGCTATGCCATAGAATGGATAACCTGCACTTGCCAGTACATGTTCTGCATCTATGTTCATATGTTTACTGTCGAAGGTAACGGCTTTGCTTTCTTGTATATCGGTAGAAGTTATAATGAGCCTAGGTCTGTCGGGGCTTTTGAGTTTTGTATAATCAACATACTTGTTCAGAACATTCTTCAATGGTGTAATGTCATAAAGGTAAGGCCACATGTGCGGAAAGAAATAATCTGGACTTGGTGTAAACCATTTTGGTGCAAAAGCGTTTGGGTTGCCCCACACAGCAGCATACATTGATGATACAACAGATCTCATGTTATCTGGTAATAATGATGGTGTGACTCTCTCCGACAGAGTAAGCCAAAAATCCTCCAGAGCCTTTGCTGGATCGTTATTTTCCGTACCAGCTATTATTGCTGCATTAATAGCTCCAATAGAAGTACCAGCAACCACATCAAACTTAATACCATGTTTGGCAAGAATCTTGTATACACCGCACTCATATGCCCCCAATGAACCACCGCCCTGCATTACAAGGACCGTTTCAGGGCATGATTCTTCTTTTTTCATAGATATTTCCTCCTTTAACCCAAATTAAATATGTATACAAGTATCAAAATTTGCACTTTATCCGTTGTAAATTATTCTCGGGAATTAACTTATACAAATATGATGGATTGGATTAAAGTTAAGATTGAAATTTATTCTACAGGTGATGGTGCATAAGGTAGTATTCCTAAAACAAACAACTTATGGGCTTCAATGCAACAAAGAGCGTACAGCACATAAATATTCTTATTTCCCTTCATAAGTAAGAGGAATATAAATTGTCAGAGAAAAATGGTGTACCATTAACACGCATCTTGTATCTTTTCATTCAACATATCCACTAAAAATTTCATCTAGAATTACACAGATGTGTGAGGTATTATAATATTCGTGAATCCAGCGTATAGGTGATTATAAAGAGTAGCGGTTAGATTAAAGCTACTCCACATAATGATGATGAACTAATTGATCATAGAACCTCACCGACTTGATGTTAACAAACTCTAACATACCATATCTCGAAAGCTCTCTACCAAAACCACTATTCTTAATACCACCGAATGGAATCCTTGGATCTGAAATCACCACGTTGTTAACACTTACTAGGCCAGATTCTATCAACCTTGACAATTTTTCTGCCTTGTCAAGATCTTGCGTCCATATGCTTGCGCCAAGACCGAATTTAGAATTATTCGCTAATCTAATTACCTCCATTTCATCCTCGACAACAGTTATCGGTGCAACTGGACCAAAGGTTTCCTCAGACGCTATCCGCATCTTTGGAGAGACCTTGTCTAGAACAGTTGGACTGTAAAAGTAACCTTTGCTCTCTGTCCGTTTGCCTCCTGTAAGAACCTCAGCACCTTTATCGATAGCATCTTTAACCAAATCATCTATACCCTGTAAACCTTTGGCATTCACCATGGGACCTATATCAGTATCATCAGAAAGAGGATCTCCAACCTTAAGTTTCTCCGTTTTCTGAGTGAATTTTTCAATGAAATCATTTGCGACTTTTTTTACAACAAAAAACCGTTTCGAGGCAATACAACTCTGCCCACAATTAATAAAACGTCCCTTCACAGCACCACTGGACGCCTTCTCGATGTCGGCATCGTCGCAAACTATGAATGGATCACTTCCGCCAAGTTCAAGGACGCATTTCTTTAACTGAGAAGTTGCTCTCTGTGCTACTTTAGCTCCAACTGGAACACTGCCTGTGAAGGTTATAGCATTAATATCAGAATCTATCAATCCTTCTGCGGTACTGGAATCTCCAATAACCGATTGGAATACTCCATCAGGTAAACCTACATTTTGGAATGCCTTTGCCATCTCAATTCCACATTGTAGAGTTGCGCTCGCAGGCTTCAGCACGATGGTATTGCCCACCATTAAAGAAGGAGCAGCAAACCTCAATGCCTGCCAATATGGGAAATTCCATGGCATTATACTCCCAATCACACCCAGAGGTTCAAAAGTTATGAAACTCTTCCTAGCATCTGTGTTAATTACCTCATCATTGGTAAAAATAGACCCGTGGTCGGCAAAGAATTCCATTGCCCATGCACACTTGTCTACTTCAGATCTAGCTTCGTTTATTGGCTTACCCATTTCACTTGTAGCAATTCTGGCAAGGTGATCCCTATCCTTCCTTAATTCATTAGCAAAAGTATAAAGAAAACCAGCTCTTTCACGTATGGTCTTTCTCCATTCTTCAAAAGCAGTTCGTGCTCTTTTTACAGTACTTATTACCTGCTCCTTCGTCATTATTTCATACTCTGCTATAACCTCTTCAGTTGCCGGGTTGATTGATTTTACTGTCACGTACAACTCCAGCTAACGCTACCATATTAGGATATGTTTTATCCCTTGAGAAACATTTACGACAATTAAAGAATGGGTTTTAATATATCTAATACATTCTAAACCTGGATTGAAGCAAGAATTATCATTGAAATGTGATCATAAACTGCAATTGGAAACGGTCCTTGTAATGCAGGGCGGTGGTTCATTGGGGGCATATGAGTGCGGTGTATACAAGATTCTTGCCAAACATGGTATTAAGTTTGATGTGGTTGCTGGTACTTCTATTGGAGCTATTAATGCAGCAATAATAGCTGGTACGGAAAATAACGATCCAGCAAAGGCTCTGGAGGATTTTTGGCTTACTCTGTCGGAGAGAGTCACACCATCATTATTACCAGATAACATGAGATCTGTTGTATCATCAATGTATGCTGCTGTGTGGGGCAACCCAAACGCTTTTGCACCAAAATGGTTTACACCAAGTCCAGATTATTTCTTTCCGCACATGTGGCCTTACCTTTATGACATTACACCATTGAAGAATGTTCTGAACGAATACATTGTAACGATAAAGCAATTGATAAAACAAGGAGAGGAAGATGCAAAAGTTGTTCTTGTAAAAAAGGAGAGTAATGTATGAAAGCTGCTCAGGTAGTAAGACCAAAGCAACTCTTGGAGGTTAGAAATCTAAAGACTCCAATACCCCGAGGAAAACAAGTTCTTGTAGACATAACATCTGATGGAGTATGTCACAGCGATATCCACATCTGGGAAGGTGGATATGAGGGGGCAAAAGGGGGAAATCATGAATGTTGAAGAAAGAGGTGTTAAATTTCCGTTAACCCTTGGACATGAAATTGCAGGGAAGATAGAAAATATTGGAAGGGATGTCAAGGGATTCAAAAAGGGGGAACGTGTTCTGGTTTATCCGTGGATTGGAGATGGTACATGTCCTGCATGCCAAGTCGGAGACGAACATATATGCGACAATCCCAAATCACTGGGAATCTTCCAGTAAGGAGGCTATGCCGAAGAGGTACTTGTACCAGACGAAAAGTACCTGGTGAGAATTGACGATCTTGATGCAGATGCCGTTTAATCTCTAGCATGTTCTGGTCTAACATCATACACTGCTGTTAAGAATGCGAATACGTCTCCCAAACAGACCATGGTGATAATAGGTATTGGCGGTTTAGGTTTGATGGCGGTCCAGATAGCAAGGGCATTACTCAACCCAACAATAATAGCGGTCGATATTGATGATAAAAGACTTCAACAAGCAAAGAAGCTCGGTGCCGATTACAGCATAAATTCCAGATCTGGTGATGCGGTAAAACAGGTAAAGGATTTGTCGAACGGCCATGGTGTTGAAGCTGTTTGTTGATTTTGTGAATGCCCCAAAAACAGTTGAACCCGGTATCAATATGCTCAGGAAGAGGGGAAAGCTTGTGCTTGTTGGTTTGTTTGGTGGTTCCATCGAGCTGAACCTCCCATTAATTCCACTCCGTTCGTATAACATAATAGGTTCCTACACTGGAAGACTTGTAGATCTCAATGATCTAGTTGGCCTTGCCAAGAGAAGTGCAATTAATCCTATTGTTGCAAAGACCTTCAAGCTTAGACAGGCAACGGAGGCATTTGAAGACTTGAAAGCGGGAAAAATCCTTGGTAGGGCTGTGTTAAATCCTTGATCAATAATATAAAATAATGTTGTAACAACACAAAAGAATGGTGTTATAGGTTAGGGAGGTTAAATTGGATAACCTTGCCAAAAAGAGCAAGTGCAATTAATCCTATTGTTGCAAAGACCTTCAAGCTTATCACAGGCAACGGAGGCATTTGAAGACTTGAAAGCGGGAAAAATCCTTGGTAGGTTTGCTGTGTTAAATCCTTGATCAATAATATAAAATAATGTTGTAACAACACAAAAGAATGGTGTTATAGGTTAGGGAGGTTAAATTGGATAACCTTTACAAAAAGGCATGCGGAATAATAATGACTTTTTATTATCACGAACATTACTCATAATCAAAAATCCTGCTATAGGTTTGGACTTTTCCAATAATTCAACGAGAGAGTGATTAGATGGTGATATGTACATTCGGACACATATTCATCTAGGCCGGGTCAATCTTTGTGGTATTACTGACATGGTCTGAAATCTTTCTCGCCTTGCCAAGACCTATTGTAGTTATTATCAATGTTGCCATTATTATTACGAATACAATTTCCGGATAAGCCTCTGCGTTTGGTAGCCCAAGCGTAATGGGGTACGTAGCCAATACTGCGGCAGCTAAGCCTCTGGGAATCATAACCGACGAAATCTTCCTCTCAACTATTGAGAATCTTCTCGTTAGAGAGATCCTTATCACTCCCCTTCTTCCTAAATAAATCACAACAGCTGCTACTATTCCAAATATGAATACTCTATTTGTCCGAAGCTTGCTATCAACCCAATAAATACGAAGAAAAATACTCTTACTAAAAATGTCAGCTGTTCATGAAAAGAGTTATCAATTGATATCTCTTGAAGGTTGCATCTAAGACACCTGGATAGATGTTTTCTATTTCCAACCATCATACCAAATATCAATGCCGTAAGGGCTCCAGATTCTCCTAGTGAGTTTGCTACGAAGAAAAGCACAAAAAGAATACCAATGGTAAGCATGTAGGAATGCTGAGCGTTCGGAAGCCTCGTGGTTACATACATCCAAGGTATTCCTACCCCAAAACCAAGGACTAAACCAACAGCGATAGCCTTTGCGGCTATAAATCCAACCAAGTTAGGATCGAACTGACCTGTTATCACTATGTCAAACAGTATAAAAGCTGCTATTGTTGCCAAGATATCCGTTATGGATGATTCCAAACCTAAAATTGATTTTGTCTCATCCGAAACGTGTAACTTTCTGATTAAACCAAAAACTACGATCGAGCTGCTTCCTCCTACAATTGATCCAAGCAATATGCTATCTAGCAATTGCCAGCCCAGTCCATAAATTGCAAGTAATGTTACCATTAGCACAGAAACTGCAAAACCTAATATCGAAATCAATACCGCGAAGTGTGCAGTTCTTATAACATTTCGTATATCCAAACTGAGCCCTCCATCAAACATTATCATTATCAAAGCCAACGCAGCAAAATACGGCACTTTTTAATACTGCTTCATGATCTACTATTCCAAATACTGGACCTAGAATTACTCCAAATATCATGAGAAATGTAACGTCAGGAATTCCAGTTTTTCGGAAAAATGATTCTCCAGCTACCCCAAGAAAGATTACTAATCTTGCTGCAAGCAGTAGCGTTTGCGCTGTTAAATCTGACTGTGAGAAAGATTGCAACAGTTGGGAAATCCCAAGAGAATCAAATAATTCATAAAGTGGTGGATCTTTTCATTAAAATATATTAACGGTTCTGACATGCTTGTCTGATTTCCGTAAGTTGTAAACAATTCAAAGATGGACTTCAGGAAATTTTCAATGTTCTGAGCTTGAAGCTCCAATGCATATCACATCCATTAACGAGAAAATATGATTCTATGAAATAATAGAGGTGTTTGTCAATGTAATTTGATTATTATAGTTACAGGAAAAGGAAAGAGTTCCCCAAAACTGAAATCTTTCAAGTATATCTGCTCTAGGCTCAGCAAATTCAAAACAATCTAATGTTCCTGCAATCAGTATCATTACTCTCTTGTCTTCATTTCAATTATGCTCGACCCACGAAATTATTTCTTCTTACAATTGGTGCCACCTGCATGAACACCATAATTATTCTACTCAATTTCGCACCGCAATGTTGTATATGTTCTTTATTTGTAAATACTACCTATTCCCTCATTTTAGATATATCATCGGTATTTTATTCTAATCTCCTCATAGCATATCTGGAAAGCGTTAGTGTGTGAGCAACTGCTTTATGAAGCTGCTCTTTTTGTTTCTATAAACTATCAGCCTGTTTTACTTCTAAATCAAGGAACTCTTCACTTCGCTTAAATACATAACGAATTTCCCTTAGCAATGAATCAGGGAACATTACTTTATTTTTTGCATACCTGTCTTCAATACTTCCTTTATGTCATATGAAGGATACCAAAGTCGTGTTCTATCTTACCTCTGTTATTTTATATTGGTAATTGTCTGTCTAGGTAAGCTCGTAATATGTATGATCTCAATTGAAATCCTGGTAAGAACCTTTCTTTGATAATACGCCCTATCTGATGTCGCCATGAACATCCTAGAGGCATTGTTACCTCAATATGTTCTATTCTGAATCAGATTCCATCACTGTTGATTCTCCTCTCAGCGTCCCGTCCCTTGCGAATCTGTCATTCAGACATGATAGGACTTATTTGTTCCAGTGTTTGACAAGAACGTAAAGTACTGATGTTTTGCTATGTTATTCTCTTCTTATTACTAGCTAAGGTGGATTATTCAAGCACTTTGCAACACATTGAATTACCACTATTTCTGACAACTAAATCATCAATCCATCAGTTGCATTCTAGTTACCTATCACTTGAGGTCGCTATATGGCCTTTTCGATCAACAAAATATACAAATGTCTTTCACCGTCAGTGGTTTAAGCAAATTCCTTTGAGATCAGACCCAAGTTTATGTATTATGATATTTGAATCACATGAAGAACACCTTTCTATCTCCTTACGAGAAGATAAGGAGGATATAATCTCAAGGCAGTTTGGACAAAATTGAAGATAGATAGTTTCTTCCATGTTATAATTAGAGTGGAATGACCTTTTTAGGAACTCTATGAAACAGTTGTTCCAACAAATAAATATTCATAAAATATGTCCCTAAATCAGACTAAGTTCTACAATGAGATTGCTAAAAACATCTCAAGAATTTCTGATATCATATTTCCTAACAGTTCGACGAGTTCCTTAAATCAAAACTCCTAGTAATAATACATACGAACATGAATGAGCATATATCAAAGTTGAAGAAGTACATCGATGGCACACTCATTGTCATGTCGGGCTTGGCATGGAGTAGTCACTGGTGCAGGAGAGATGATGTATCCGCTAGTAATCACAGCTGTATCTATGGCAGTGATACTAGGATTAAGAACGAAACAGGAAAAGATATCTAAATTAACTCACTAAGCCCACCCATTTTTTATTTCATTTTCAGATAATCTAGAAGTTATAAAGTAAGAATACCCAAGGGACGAAATAGCCAATGAAACTGGTGTCGCTTCAGGAAGCGCCACAAATGCAATAACTGAATTCACAAATAGTAATCTTGCATTAGTGATATCAATTTCCAAGTTTTTGAATATTTCTTATTTGTAGAAAATGAAATCTATGTATTTATGCGCCTATCACCACTTGCAATAATCAATTTGCCAAGTGTTGTAAGCTTAACGGTTATCTTTCCTCGTTCGACCTTATTTACTTCCACCAATCCCAAATCAGTCAGTCCTTTAGAGTCCCCAGATCCCTGCACATGGTAGCTTAACAATGGCTTACCGTAGCTTGACACTTCAGTTAATTTCTCCAAACTCCCGACCTCACCTCTAACTTTGTCTATGGTACGTAGTATTCCTAGCTTTGCGTCAGAGACAATCTCACTATAGCTTAATTTCAGAACGGGTAGCAACATGGGACATCCTTCCTGATCCATACCAAATGCCTTAATTTCATTAACAAATGCGGCCGATAGCGCAGCACAACCTACATCTTATCTCCGGCACTTACATTCATCAATATCTGCTCAAAGTCGCGTTCGTCCTTTATTACTTGTGCAATCCTTTCTAAAACTTCACGAATTACGTTTTTATCGGATACCACTATGCAACTTACAGGTATACCAAGGGTGCTTCTGATCCTATTACTGAACTCTTCTGCTTTTGCCTTCTCCTCCTCATAACAAAGGAGTACAAGTTTATGAACAGGAAAGTTTCTAATTCCAGCAACTATACCCTCCTGACCCTCGCCATAAGTTGCGATATGTATTGTTCGCATACAGTATATTACTAGAACTACTAGTAAATATTTTGCTTTAACGGTTAAAGCTATACTTGAACCATGAATTATAAAAAAAGTTTTAGATTTTTGTGAAAGGAGTATCCATTATGTGTTTTCCCCAATTTCGCCTTCAGTTATCTTGTTCTTTGCTCCGGGTATATCTTCCATCGCCCATCCAAGAATATCAAAATCATCGAGAACCCCATCAAAGTTACCTTCAAAATCTGATATCTTCTGTGCAGACTTTACTCTCCCGTCGGATGGTATTGCCTGAGCCCAGATGTTAGATTCATTACTAAGAATTCCTCCAGATGATGCCAACACTAAGAAAACTGTGGAAATGCTTCCAAGTATTAAAATAACTACCATCAAAGTTGCGGATTCTATTCCCCCCATAAAATATACTTGAGAATTATACTATTTACCTACATATGGAAAAAGTATTATAATTTACTTTTATTATTTTCCTTGGTATATTAGTTCAGGACTTACCTTAACCAATCCCAAGATCAAGCAAATAGTTGTCTTTGCTTTTCTTTTACCCAAACCAAACTTCCTACTTTCAACCACCTTGGCAGCTTTGCCCGTAGGTGTTAAGACTAGGCATCGTATGGATGTGGGAAGATTGGGATTATCTATCTCCTGTCGTTACAAAAGCGAATAATGTTTTCCTTTATTGCACCAGCACGTAAGATGCCTATACTCGTTAGGGTTCTTGCTTGCCGATAACCAGTGTTGATATTCCAAGGGAATTGAATTCTTATGAGTTAAACAAACTGGGCGTGTTGGTGTTAGATATCACCTAAACCTAGTTTACCATTAATGATACTATAATCAACTCATCTCAAAACCCTACAATACATCAAAAATGATGCAAGATTAACAAATGCCAGGTAGTTTTCTGCCGTTCTTTCATACCTGATTCTTGTTCTGTGAAATCCATTCTTGAGCCATGCAAGGAATCTCTCAACTACAAATCTTGTCTTGTTGTAATGTTTGCAATCATTATTTTGCAAGATGAACTTGGAATTTATTTTGTATGGGATGCAACATGCAATATTTCTATCCCACAAATACATTCTGATGTATTTTGCATCATTTTGTCTGCATAAACTGGTTCTATCTGTTGTATTGAATCATCAAGATAGTCTGAAATTGATCCTGTAACATCCATGCATTTTGTACTGTCATGTTCATTTGCTGGACTCAGCAGTATGGATATTGGAAATCCGTTACCCTCTACTGCGGCATGTATTTTTGTACCTGTTATTCTCTTGAATCCATTATATCCAGTTACATTGCCCATTTTTTATCAGGAATGGATGAAGAGTCAGCTGATTTTTTTAGACTAATTTGCCAGATTTATGTGCTGAGTGAATAGTACGTGATAGAATCTTTTTCCAGATTCCTTTTTGTTGCCATTTGTTTAACCCTCTGTTTGCAGTAGAATCATCACCATATCTTTTTGGCATATCGTCCCATCGGCATCCAGTAGTTAGAACATGGATTATTCCGTTAATGATTTTTCTATCATAATCCCTAGGCCTGCCAGTTTTTGCATGTGGTGGTATGTGTGATTCCATCATACTCCACTGTTTGTCTGATAATTCTTGGAATTTCATAAAATAATTTTAGATGTCGCTATTCATGGATCTAAATGGTCGCTAAAAATTGTCTAAATGGTTAGTTTTGAGATGAGTTGAATAGATTTGTAAACATCAGAATTCATAGTTAATGAGAAATCTGCTTTTTCTGGAAATGCCTTCGTTACAGCCAATATATTATTTCTAACATGTAGTGTATATCCCTCATCGACATCGTTGAAGTAAGCACCCAAAATTTTGTTTACACCTTCTGCCTTCTTTGGATCCAACTTTGTTGGTAGTGTATTTAGAATCTTTTCAATAGGTAATGCAGCCAGCTGTTCTGAACTGGTTTGTGTGAATGCGTTAGGATCTATCTTGATTTTACCTTCCAGCTCCAACGCTGTGGTCAAATACCAGTGTCTGTCATCCACAGCTGTTATTCTCTGTCCTATCGCTCTCAATGCATGAGCTTTTAGCAGTTTTGCTTCAACATTATCGGGATCTGTATGAATGGCGTAGGTTGCAAGTTCAGCAGCCCATTCATAATCACCTTCTTAAATTGCCTTATAGATCTCCGAAATTACTCCGTTTACTCCACCTGCCAACGAAATAATTTTTTCTGATCTTTCCTCTAGGCTAATAGGATTCAAAAACGCTGGGTCTCCTTCAAACCAACCTAAATTACCATAGTAGATATTTTTTACATACCAGGGGACTAGACCTCTGGTTTGGGTTGTCCATGGATGATACGCAAGGTGTTCAGGTACTTTGATCATATGTGAAAGTTCGTCTGCTGTGTAACCATTATTCATTCCTCGAATAGTTTGATCATAAACATATTGAGTAGCATCTCTAGTGGTGATCAAAATATCCATGACTTTATCTTTACCAATTACCGGCATTACATGGCTTGGTACCATGTACTCAGGTTCTAACTGAATCATCATATCGATCGCACTCACATAATTCATTAGGTCTCGATAGACTACTCCCCGAATAGTGTAGATATTAGGAAAAATGGCATAAAGATTGTCTCCCGATAACAAAACTTTCTTTTCTGGCAACCAAACGAAAATTTGATCAGATGATTCTCCAGCAACATATACCAGCTTGAGTTTGATACCTGAAATTTCCAAATCCAATTCATCTGAAAATGTTTGGGTAGGTGGGAGGTAAGCTATCGTATCTGGTACAGCAGGAGGAAAGACACCAAGATTGGCTCTGTCAGGTCCATCATTAGGTAACAATGCTCCAGAAGCATGAATAGTTCGAACTGAATCTATCGGACCTAGAAACTATTTTCATTGATGTAAAAATCAAGTGAGCTTTCATGAGCATAAATTTCCACATCCTCTCCTTCTTCAACAAAAGCACCTGTACCGCTTACATGATCTAGATGAGCATGAGTATAGATGATAGCTTTAACGGGCTTGTCCGTAATGTCTCTAAATTCATCAATAACTTTTTTTGCATTTTCATATATGGATAATGTATCAACAATGATTATTCCATCATCGCCTCCAATCAAGATACTGTTTGTAAGATCAAATCCAACAGCTACCCAAACCCCATCTGTTACCTTGACTACCTCAGGAGGTGACCAAAAATCGTTCTTCTCTAATATTTCAGGATGTATTGGAGGTTGATCTGGATAGGTAATTTCTTTTATATTATCAACAGTTACCTCTGTAGGCTTTATGGTTCTTGCTTGTGCATGTATTGATACTGTTGCAGTAAACTCTGTTCCATCAAGTGTATGTAACGCTAAGGCAGAACCCACAAATGACATTGAAGCTGATTTGGCACCTTTATCACCATCCGAGAATATTAGGGATAAAGCCCATTCCTTTTTTCCGTCTATAGTATAGATTGCAGTTGGTTTTTCTCCTAACATTGTGTCATGTAAAACAACAACTTCTACAGGAACACTGGCAGAATAACTGAACCGTCCACTTTACACGACACCATCTTCAGGTGGTAACAGGACAGCTATCTGATGAGTTTCATGGCCTTGACCTGGGTCTTGTGTAGATTCCACTGTTTCGGTAAAGACCATTCTCTCGAGACGTTTAGCCTCAGCAATATTTTCAATTGATAGAGGAGCAATAATCATACCAACTATTAGCAAGCCCAAAGTGATTCCGACTATTACCGCCTTGTTCACTGATTTATCGCCTATTGATTTCGACTATTTATGTTTTAGTAGAGGAAACTCACCTAGTGCTAACATTACTAAATACTCAAAAACTAATTCATCCATAATTTGAATGTGGCTTCTATGATAAAATTTTATACGGGCCCGTCGGGCATTGATTACTACAGGTTGTAGGGTTCATCATTCAGCTTGTCATCAGTGGTTACTGGAGGTACTTCCTGTGCACTCTCTAAGAATGTAAAGTTCAATATAATGGGAACAAGGTTCAGGAATAGGCTAAAACGCTACAATCATGCTTCCGATTTAGTTTCTGGTTTGGTGAACTTCAGAATAATACGAAGTAAAGGAATGATGATCTGTAGAGCGAATATCTGGCTGAGGTTAAGGTGATTATGATTCCTAATTACGCAATAGGTCTAATGAACACGCCTAGTGCAGCCAGCAAGAAGCGATTATTCGGTAGCTATTTGAACTAATTCCGAAATTTGCTTGCCTCTCGATTCAGAAAGTGCTGATATCCCACCAGTCAAGCTTTCGGCTTCAATGCCCTTCTTCGCAAGTACTTGAGCAACTTGGAACGAAGTAATTCCCATCATGCAAACGAGCAATGACTTTCCATTGGCTCCTCCCAGCGCTTTATCCAGTTCCTTAGGAATCTCTTGCGTTGCTAGAAGTCGCTCCACGTCGCTGGCCTTTGGGACAGAGATCTTGCTTTCATTGCAGCCCAACGAATTCGCGATTAGCTCTATTCCTTCCTTGCGTGGAGTATACATTGTGTGAATCCATAGAACTCTATTGTAGTTTCCGATGTTCGAGACAATTTCACGTAGGGTAACCTGCAGAGGGCTCTGCTTCTCTTCTATCGTTCCAATGTTCCTTCTGTACTTTTGGATTCCATCAGCAATTATTACGACAAACTTTCCTCCATAGCTACCGAAGTTCGCCATCTGCATGACCGCGTAAAGCGCAAGGGCACTGCTTTCCCCTATGTCGTGACCTTTGTCTACGAAAAACTTCAGCAGACGTTTTGCCTGCCTAAAATCTACTTCATGTTGTCCCGCATACCGCTCAGGCTCGTAGAACTTCAAGCCCAGAGCCGTGCGTTTTGTCCTTATTCCTGCAACATCTTGATCACCGAGTGGAAAGACTACATGCAGCGACTTCTTCCCAAATTTCTCCATCCAGTATCTGCTCAAACCACCTGCAGTGCTACCGGTACCAAAGTTGCAGACAATTCTGAAGTCACCGAGCGAATGACCTTGTTCATGCAATTGCTGGTCTAACTCTCGGGCAGTCACGGTTCTGTGTACCTCAATGTTCAGCTCGTTGTCGTATTGTTCTGTGCAGAAACCGCCGTAGATCTTCGCAAGAAGCTTTGCCAAGTTTATTATATCCTGGCTCGCTAGAAGTCCTTCTACCTCAGAACGCGATTTATCGAAAATGGTAGGGTCGAACCCGAATTCAGAGAGCTGTGAGCGAATATTCAAAGCGATAGCTTTGGCAGCCAAAAGATTCGAGTTGACCTTCATTCCTGGAGCAGGACAGATGTCCATGTCAAGATTTATGGTATGCATTCTCTCGTTTCTCAACTCCTCGAACACTCCTTCCTGAAGCTTTCTAGAGACAAGGGCAACGACATCTAGGCCGAGCGTAGCGATCTGCCCCAGAGCGATCCCAAAGTTACCCGAGGTCGCTTCGAATATCGTCTGTCCAGACCTAAGCTTCCCTGTAACAATAGCATCATGGATTATCTGGACTGCTGGCCTTACTTTGATCGAGCCTGTCAGCAAGTTCGATTCGAACTTGCCGAAAACTCGCAGATCTATATCGGCAAGATCCAGGCCGTACTCTTTTCTTGCACACTCCCTCAAATCTTCAGTAATGTCTATCAGGGGTGTTGCGTTGATAACCTTCACTTCACCTAGCTTTTCTTCTAGGTGAGGAACCTTGTTCCATATCTCTCGCTGAAAATGCTCAAGCAGAAAGCTGTCAATGTTACTACCTTTATTTATTCCCTGCAATTTTTTCCCCTTTGAGATCGTATGCAATACGGTTTTATATTTTATATGGTGGAGTTCCTATTTGATTGTAAATGCTCAGGGCAGGACAGAGAGTTAGACGAGGGTTGGGCATAATTTAAGTCAAGTGTAAGAACTTTGTCTATGATTTTACAATATGATCAACATTATTGGGGGATATCTTCTTTGATCACATCAGCATATGCAGCATATGAGGTTCGTACTAACGCATAAGCAGGTTAAGGAGCTCCAACACTTCCTGCATGGTACAAAGAATAAGCTTGAACATACAAGAGCCTTTGCAGTACTGATGAGGTATGAAGGCATGACAGTAAAGAAGGTAGCACTTACACTGCATGTCTGCATAGATGCAGTATTCAGATGGAGTAGAAGGTACAGAAAGAATGGTGTGGATGGATTGAAGAGTAGGAAATCATCCTGAAGGCCTCCAGTAGTTAAGGATAACCCAAGTAAGATCATACCAGGACTGTTGAAGCAGGACCCGCAGGCATTCGGATATCTAAAGGGGAGATGGGTTGTTAGGGACATAGCAGACGCATTAAACGAGGAAGGCATTCCCATAAGCTTCAAACATGTTCATAACATGCTGAAGGATCTAGGCTTATCGTACAAGAGGCCAAAACTCATTGTTAGAAGCAATGATTCACAGTATAGAAGAAAGGAGAAGCAAGTAAGGAACTACAAGGCGTCTGCAATGCTTGGTAAAAAAAGGTGGTTTTGCCTTCCATTTAAGTGGAAACTTCACAGTCTATTAGAGTCTCGCCGGCTCCACAAAAGTCTCCCCCAACGTCGTGAGGACCGCCGTTAAGCCTATCAGTATCTGTTCCGCCAAACAGGAGATCATCTCCTCCCTGTCCGTTAATACCATCATCGCCTTGCCTTCCATTCAGCTCATCATTATCATCCCCACCGAATATATTGTCATTTCCTTGACCACCAAACGCCTGATCTTCTCCATTACCTAAACCTATGAAACCATTTCTAGCTCCACTTATGATAGTCATCACGCACTTTCCAGATCTACACTTGCTAGCTAGCCATGAAGGAGAGCCAACAATTGCCCACCGGTAGCTAAGGACGTTATGAGATGTGAATACCTTTAGTAGAAGTAATAATTGCATACATTGCCATCATCCATGTCTTTCTCACCAGATCCGGATCATCGCCGGTAAACCTATCCAACGCACAGCCTTTAATTAACGCCAAAATTCCTTTCGCAAAGAAATATAAATCAGAATCTTCGGAGTTCCGAAACAAACCAATAGTGGATTTTAGATGTTTTAATTGTCTAGTAGCAAGTTCTTCCATCTGCCTTCTTCTTTCTCTTACCGCCTGATTAAGCTTAGAATTATGGGCAGATTCAGTCATCGCTTCAAGCCAAATCTTCATCAATTCTTGTTGGATATTCAAACTGTCATAGTACTTGCCCAAGTCTTCCAGTAAGTTCTCTCTCTTTTTAAACAATCCTGGATCAAGTTTTCCCATAGGCTCCTGATTTTGATTAATTATTTCTATGAATAGCTTCTCCTTGCTCTCAAAATGATGGTATAGCCCACCTTTACTTACATGAGCAGCATTTGCAATGTCATCCATAGAAGTTTTCGAATATCCTTTTTTGGAAAACTTTTTTCTTGCAGCTACCATTATCCTAACTCGTAGTTTCGTGTGGGTCTTAGAATTCACTTCTGTCTTCATATCCACTATATCTTACCTTATCTAAATATGTGGTTTTTGATTGAATAGTGGTTCTTGGTCTGATGTCACTTGAACACCTTCATTAGAAAAAGAGAATGCTAAGAATCTCGTCCCCTCAAGAGATTCGTCTGTTAATATAGAGTTCCACATGATTATTTCATCTAGTTGATAGGCAGAGGAAGAGTTATCCTTTCCTCTACTGCCATCGGAATTCCAATGCCCGCGAGAACCAATGCAATTACCAAAGCGATTATCAGAGCTTTTCTAACTGCCCCTCCATTACCCCTTATTTTGTAATTACAAGTTGTAGAGTTATATCTTCTCTTAGCAACTATGGAACGTTCTATCATCAAGGTTTACAGGATGACACTAATAAAAAGTTACCGACCGACCAGTCGGTTGCTTTATATAGATAATTAGCCAACGATAACATCGGAATGATACTCGCCATTTCGAACAAAACTATGCGCAAAACATTGATGAGGAACTCCTTTTCCATATACTTGATAACAAAACATCATCTGAGCAATAATCATGACTTCCAAATAGGGATGACGAAATGAGACCTGAAGATGCCATCCAGCAACAAGTTAGTTCAAGCAGGTCCGCAAGCATTATTGCTGGATTGATTGATGGGACCGATACAAGAGTGATGAGCTTTGGAGAGATTGAAAAGAACAAAGGAATTTCGCCAACGGCAGACACTTCGAAATCGGTTCCATTTCAAAAACATTCACTTCTATCTTGCTAGCAGATTTACAAAAAGAAGGATTGTTGAACATAAATGATCCTATTACCAAATTTCTTCCAGAATTTGCAGGAAATCCTAAATTGGAAAAGATCACCCTTTTTCATCATGCAACACATACCTCGGGATTGCCGAATCATCCACTAAGAATCACAATGCTTTCTCTTGCTAGCATATTATTCCCAAATAGGGGACCGCCCCATGGCGCTTGGTACAATTTCAGCAAGTCAGATTTATTCTCTTATATTTCAAAAACAAAATTGAGTAAGCTAGGGGAAAAATGGAGCTACTCAAACAGTGGTTATGGACTCCTAGGCCAGATCTTTGAACGATTAACCAATTCATCTTATGAGGAGCTCATCAACAGTCGAATTTGCAAACCGCTAGGAATGAAAGATACCGGAATTAATCTTTTTGAGAGTCATAAAAGCAGTTTAGCTGTAGGCCATTCAAAACATGGGAAAAAAATAGACCCTTCCATTTCTCCTTCTTTAGAAAGTGCGGCAGGTTTGCGCTCCACCATGAATGATATGATAAAATTCTTGAATGCTAGTCTTAATTTAAATCAGTCCAGTATAAATCCAACATTAAAGTATTGCCAATCAACAAGAATAGGCGCCAACTTATCTTTGGTGCATCGTATTTTGCTGAGGTCTTGGTTACACCTAGGAATTGATGAAATGGCTCTGGGTTGGTTTGTAATGCGGCTTGAAAACAATACAGAAGTCTTATATCATTCAGGAGGAACTCCTGGATTCACTAGTTTTATTGGAATGATCCCAAAAGACAATGTTGGAGTAGTACTCTTATGTAATCAATTATTCCCAACATTACCCAAGTTAGGCATAGATGTGTTAAGAATGGATAATCATTCGACAAAGTAGGAAAATACATACTAACAATTGATAGGATTGAAATCTTAACTTGCTCAATTTGTGGTCTATATGAGATGTCGAAAACGACGACTTGTTATAATTAGAGATATTCTAACTGACTTGACTGAAGGACCATTAAAGATATCACAATTGAAATCCAAATCTGGTCTCAATCTAGGGGCGTAAAGTTTTTCACCTTTCTAAATGGTCTAAAACTTGTATCAAGACCAGAGGGTATTTCTTTATACTATGTCATAACTGAATAGGGTGGAGATTTCCTTTCAGAGCTTCATGAGATATTTGCCCGAAAATAATCATGATGATATGACTATTTATGATCCCTATCGTAGCGGGATTTGGATTAATTGGATTTCATTAAACTTAATTTCTTCGGATAGATATGAAGAAGGCTAGTCCAATATTCGACAAGGCCTGTCGACCACTACCTTCTAAGGGAAAGTCTATACAAACTTTTGATAGAATAACATAGTGGATTCTATTGAATATGTTTATTAGACCATAATTAAAGTCAAATAATTACTCATTAATCTATCCTTCTTTGTCTTCATTAGCCTCGTATTTATCAACACAAGGACCATGTCCCCACTCATCATCTCTACAAAATTGTAAGATAGCTGTTCCCATATTATTACTTGGATTTACTATGGCACCTTTCATTGGTTTTCCACAGACGTCGCATGGTATTCTAGTCAAGCCCTCTGGAGGTGATACTTCCCCTTCAAGCACATCTTTTATCGCATCTTCCTTATCATTATCCCATATGAGCTGTAGCAGTTCAGAAAAGTCTTCATTCAAAAGATAACCATCTCGCTTGTACCTTTTCACGAGAGCTTTTCCTTCAGAACCAATGTCCTCGTTATCTGCACCGTGTTTGCTCATGAATTGTTTCTGAAATGTTTGCATATCCAATCCAATGTCCTTGTTATAATTCCTATACTCGGCTTCCACCACTTCATATGAGTATCCCATCTTCGCAACAATTTTTGATGGTTTCCAACCCTTGAAAAAGAGATTGTATATTTTTCGCCGTTCGTTCTTGGTTAACTCCTTTTCCTCTGATGTAGAAGACGGTTTATGTTCAGGTAGGATGGTTGTTTCTTTGTTTGTTTCTAGAACTCTTTTTACATCAACTGATTCGTCTTCCTCAATATCAGATACACTATTCTTACTGTTTAAAGTGGACTTTCGTTGTGACTTTACTTTCTGCACATAGGACTTTGTGGTTCCAAGCTGTTCTACGATCTCATCGTCAGATTTTCCTTCCTTAAGCAACATTTCTATCTGCCCCTTCTTACCTTTACCCGTGGTAAGTATCGACATGATTGACCTGAAGTATAGGGGTAGATAAGGTTTGCCCTTTGTATAGTAACTAACCTATGTATAGCTGATGACCAAGAGATGAACCCAATATGCTTATGGTTATACTTACCTTTACCTTACCAAACCAG
Organism: Nitrososphaerales archaeon; assembly: GCA_965197925.1. Classification (GTDB taxonomy): domain Archaea; phylum Thermoproteota; class Nitrososphaeria; order Nitrososphaerales; family UBA213; genus CBDAOC01. The sequence continues at coordinate 492,769 of CBDAOC010000020.1, read as the reverse complement.
TAGCTTATAGTGTTAGCTTTCCTAGCATAGATACCTGACATAAAGTAAACCCCTGATAGAGTTCCTGATTATCCCAGTGATGTTTTACATCCCATATTCTTTGAGGATATATCACTAGTTGAGACCGTTATTACTGCGATAACTTATATCGAGATCATTCTTTCCACAATATTCCTCATCTACACGTTTTGACAGTTGATCTACTTCGGAATTGTGTTCTCAGCTGACCACGAGAGAAAAGGAGAGAGAATTACACAATTTGAAATATATTTCTAATAAACAGGCACTATCTCTTCCTTTTCAATTTCTGCTTGTATGACAGCTATCCTCCATAGCCGCAATCCAAATTTATTTTTACCGAGCTGAACAAATGAACATGTGCAAACTTGGAATTCATTTATCTTTAAATACATCAAATCAAAGTTTCAATTCCTCTCATTATCCTTGATGATGAGATGCAACATCATATGAGATTGGAAGAACAAAACCATCGCATCCATGCAACAAATGTTGACATGCATATTGTCCTTCGATGGTGTATAATATGACAACTCCTAGATCAACATTATACTATCTAAGCTTAAGGATATTACATTGCATCTATGGCTATCGACAAATATGTCAAACAACAAGTACGAAATAAAGAAGGGTATTCGAAATGGAGCGATTGCAGGACTCATTGCAGGACTGGTGTTAGCGGTTACTATGTTTGGTACAAACACTCTGGACCTTCAAGTGCTATTGCCTACCACTCTAATCGTAGGTGCAATATATGGTGTGTTGACATCCAACGATAGTGTTAAACCAGTAAGAACCAAAGATGCAGTATCATTGGGTGTAATTACTGGATTGGTATCTTTCGCTGTAATAGCAAAGCCAGAATCAATGCCGTACACAGAATTACTTGTGCCATTACTACAGTATGCTCTCTTTGGTGCCATCTTAGGTTGGATGACCTCATTCCTGGCTAACAGGGAAGAGAAGCAGAAGATAGGCATCCACGCATAAAGAAAGAATCCCGACGTTGGGCTTCTTAACTCCCCTCTTTTTACTAATTCCTTATCATTTAAGATTCGCTTCTGTTATGTTATAATTACCCTAGGCCAAGTCTACATGACTCGTTTCCTCATCAAACGTAATACTTGTCTACAATAATGGGTTCTTGAATCTGGCAGCAGCTATCCCCATACCTACAACCGCCGTCATTATTACGAGAACGCTTGGAGCTTATCCGAAAATTAACATCATAGCCTAATTGTTTATACCGAAACAGATCTAGATCTGTCCTCTCTAGCTAAATTTGTGAGAAAATCAAAGAAAAAGAGCATGCCGACCATATGGCATATACCAGACAATCTATGGGAAGAGTTCAAACTAGTGTTGCTACCAGAGAAACCAGCAAGAACAGTTGGAAGGCCAGCTGTGCCATTTAGAAAAGTATTGAATGGAATACTGTACGTATTAAGAACTGGATGCCAGTGGAAGAAGGTATCTAAAGAATTTGGTTCTGGCTCAACTTGCCATGCAAGATTTCAGGAATGGATTGGGATAGGAGTATTCAAGAAGGTATGGAAGAGGCTGCTGGAAATATATGATGAATTGAAGGGTATAGGATGGGACTGGCAATCCATGGATAGCGTACCGAAGGCCCCATTAGGGGGAAAACGGCCGGAGCAAACCCAACGGATAGAGGCAAGCTAGGTACCAAACGTCACATGCTGGTTGATAGAAGAGGAGTACCTCTCTCATCTGTAATTACTGGAGCAAACAAGCACGATATGAAATCAGCCTTTCCTACAATAGATAGCATTGTTGTTGATAGGCCCAAAGTTAAACAGAACATATGCATGAATAGGATATGATTTCCCTGAGATAGAGTATGGAGTTAGGAAGGGGATATGTGGATCACATTCGTCGTAAGGGTGAAGTGTTGAAAAAGAATTTGTACAAAGCAAAGAGATGGGTTGTAGAAAGAACCGCATCTTGGCATAACAGGTTCAGAAAGTTATTGGTAAGGTTCGAGAAGAGAGAGGAAAATTATCAGGCGCTAGTAGAATTTGCTAACTGCCTAATAGTGTATAGAGCGATATATTGGTAGTGTCATAAACACGTTAATGCAACTGTTTCTAGTATCTACTATCTACAATACTAATAAAATCAATAGTAAGAAAACTAAACCTGACAGTATGAACTAATATTCTTGCATTCTAAATGTTATCATTTCTACCAATCATTAACTATCAGCTAGAATTTTAGGATAGGCTCTAACTTCCCAACATGTGCTTCAATGCCCTTAATGGTCTTCCTGTCAAGTAGTTGTAGTATACCATCAGCTGGTATAGCAATATAGAAATCAGAACGATGCTCCTAGCTTTATCAAATCCTCTAACAGGTAGTGGGTCTATATCAAATACATCCTTCATATGCTCTATCAATGGTTCAACGCTTATGCTCCTCCGAGAATATACATGCTCAAATTCCGATTGATAGAACTGCAGCAATGCCAGTCTATTATTATCTGTAGTATGCTTGTACCTTTCCAATGGGAATACTGGATGCCCTCTATACCTGCTGAAATCACATAACTTGTGATCATCATATCCTTCATCTCCTACAACATACCTTACCATTCCTGTAGGCAATGAAGATGTTATGCTTTCATACATCTTGTTATCAGTAATGTTAGCTGTTGTGAAATCAGCTGATAATGGAACTATCAATGAACCTGTGCTACATGCTAGATGCATCTTGTATCCGAATACCCATCCCTTGGTTCTGCTGTAGCCCCATCGAGCATCTGTATCTATACCGGAGCGTGGCACTTCATTCTTCTTCATGCTAGATTTGTGCCATACATGTCCCTTTGCCTTCAACAAGGAACTGTCAACGGATACTATGAATGAGTCTACCACCCATCTTTTATGAAGAGCATACCCATAGCACCTATCCTTGATCTTATGTCAATTGATATGGCCTTGACCTTCTGTCGAATGTTCTTCTGTCTGGCAACCTATCAAGACCACATGCCTTCATTACCTTCCTGTTGTATGGCATGTCTATCGAAAAGTATTGATGTAACACATTGTTGCTTGGTATTCTTATCCATACTCTAACGATGAAGCATCTCACCATAACTGTAGGAGAATAGTAGAATGGTCTACCCCTTTTCTTATTAGGTTTTGACTAGAATCACGTCAATCAAAAATAATATACGAAGAAGTATGGAGTCTGAGCTAAACATATCAACAATAAAAACTAGAACCTGATCTTATCGTTTCGACCGGCTTAATTATGCCCAAGCCTCAGATATTTAGTTGAGTGGGAATAATGCAAGGAATGTTGTGTCCAAAACGTGTGTGAAGTATAAAGAATCATGGAGATAGGAACCATAATTCAATTTTGTTATAAATTTTGTTCAACTAATGATTGTTTACTTTACCGGTAGATTAGGTTCATATCGCAACAATAATTTTACCTAAACAAGAAAAAGTACTTATTTGTAAGTTTGAATACTATTTGGGTAGCAGCAAAAGATTCTAGAGACTTTCGATAATTTGAATGCAGAAGATTATACAACAGCAATTGTAGACACCTCTCTTATTACGGCTAAATTGTTTATTATTTTTAATAAAACTTATATCAGTTCTGGGTCGAATCACGGCTATGTCCATACAGTCACATTATAATATTATTTTATACACAAACCCGTATTATTTTGTGCAATGTGATAAATTATGAAAAATATTATTTTCATTCTACTATATTACGTTTTAATCACGACATTTATGTTCAATTTCATATATGCGAAGGAGTATACACCTGAATCCCTGGTAGTGGAGATCTTTTCTGATGGAAAAGCAGCAATAGAATATAGGTTGGGCGCGGATGTTACAATACCTACGATGACAATACCATTGTTCGGCACTGTTTTTGAACAGCTTATAATAATTGATGAGAATGATGCCCCTGTCGATAGCAGGATAGAGAACGGTTCATTGGTTGTAGATACTTTTGGCGCTTCACACTTATTGATAACATACAATATAGATATTGTGAATAAAACAGGGAGGCTCTGGACCTTTGTCCTGAATGCACCTATGGTTACTTCGATAAAATTACCAGAAGATAGTGTGATAATTGGCTTAAGCCAAATACCTAACTCAATTAGGCTATCTGATAACAGGTATGCACTGGTAATGCCAAAAGGTCATAATGAAATCAGTTATGTTATAGGTGCTCTTGGTACAAAAGAACATGCCACCGTTGCTATAAGCGAAGCTGAGAAGGCGATCTCAACCAATAAAATAAAGGACATAGTTGTCGATGATGCTGAACTTAAGTTGAATGAATCTAAACAGGCTTTTGATAATAGAAAATATGCTGATGCAGAAATACTTGCAAACGATGCAAAGACATTAGCCAATAATGCCAATCACAATGCTATGCTTGCAAACACAGCGCTAGGCGAAGCTAAGATCGAAATAATGAATAGTAATGTTCAAGGCTTTAATACTATTAGTGCTGAACAGATTTTCAATCAAGCGGCAGAAGAGTATGTAAATGGAAATTATGATGAAGCATTCAGCTTGGCACAGCAAGCTAAAAAGGTTGTACTAGATGCAAGGAATGTTCCATTGGATATTTTTGACCAAACTTATATAATAATAGGTGTAATTGTAGTCTCTGTTGCAGTCGTGGCTGTGTCTGCATTATACATACAGTCCAGAAGAAGTATGATAGAAAAATCAACACCCTGGGTACCTGTAGAACTTTTGGCTAAGGAAAGACGGACCATAGATCTGACCAAGATATTTACAGAAAAACCATATCTTAGGGACGATGATAAAGAAGCTCTAAACTTCATCGCAGAGAGGAGTGGAGAAGCTTTTGAAAGCGAGATTAGGGAGAGGTTTGATCTCCCTAAAACTACGGTATGGAGACTCGTTAAACGTCTGGAGCGTGAAGAATTAGTTGAGGTAAAAAAGGCTGGTGGACAGAATCTCATAAGAATTAGAGAGGAATTTACCAAGACTGAACAGAATTCTGCACCTGAGTAGGAAGGTAAATTAATGCTGATAAAATAGCGATTTGTGTGCCGGGTGGCAGAGCCGGGGTAGCTCAGCCTGGTTAGAGCGCCAGTCCTCCTATAGGGGTTATACTCATAATCTGGAGGTCGCGGGATCGAATCCCGTCCCCGGCATACAATTGAGAATATGTTTTTTTATGAATAGCAAAGTCCAAATAGTATTGGTAATTTGATTTGGACTTTCTAGTTTACAATACCCAAGTCTATTACAGTTGCATCATTATTAAGTTCCAAAAAGTCTTATAACATGAAAGTCTAAAAAAAGTTAGTTTTGAACAATTTTGAGATTAAGAGTGGGCTATGAATTTTTTTTATATTGCAATTATATAACTTAATTTTTGGGGTATTATATACGTCCTCATTATCTCCATCGAGCATTGGAAGGATTACTTGATTTTCTTGTTTGGTTAAGAAATTGAGTTTCATAGTTTTATCTTTGTAACACGATTAAAATATAAGGAACATGGTTGGACTTCGTCCATTGAAGTATTTTACGGAAATCAGTTTATTTTCAATTTTATCACTACTGGTCATTAGTATTATTCCATTATCCTTTGGCCACCAATTGTTCAATTCTGAAGAATCGAGAGTGGGTGGTTATATACTGCAGATCGCCACAGATCCAGAGATACCAATTGTTGGGAACCTGAACAAAATACTATTTAAAATATCTGATCGTGATTACGTTGATGTGATCGATGCAAGAATTGGAATGAAAATATACAAAAATGATATATTATTAAAAGAATGGCATCCAAGGATCTTGAGTAATGGGCATTTAGAGATAGACTATATCTTTATCGATCCTGGTATTTACATAGTAGAGATAGATCTGTACACTTTTGAAGGCAATGTGATAACTGAGAGCTTTAACATTAGTACTCTCAATCCTTTTGGGTACATGTTCTATTCTTTGGTCCTTATTGGAGTCCTCTTTCCTGCATCCCTTTTCGGATTCCTGTTATTGTATAGAAGACTAAAGGGTAAACATTAAACAATTTAATGCTGAATATACTGTGTTGAAATCTTTGGAAGCATACTCCCATAATTGATACCTGCATTTCAAGATAAGAAAATCCTTACAAAAAGTTCCCATAGACCGTATAGGTATGGAAAGAGGAGGACCGGGTCATCAAATGAAAGAGAAGATATTCTCAGGACAGCCTTTCGAAAAGAATTAAATGATTAAAATTATATCATTTCGAGATTATAGAGAAGAATGGTAAAAATAATAACAAATACAATCATGTCATATTCCAATGAAGAAGAATATTGATTCTAGGTAAATGTAAAAACGTGGTAGTATCTTAAACATGAGTTCATCAAGTTCAAGAAAAAAAATAAATAGTGAAGTTTTTGGGTTAAAATAATATCTTTTCTTCCCAAAGGCTTACAAACATAAATAAATCGTAGTCAGATTCTACAATAATTCAAATAGATGTCAGCAAAGCCCGGCCCTTCAAGTTGAGAATGTTCTAAATCAATTGATATGGCAAAAGAAGAAATATTTGAATTTAATTGCCTTAATAAAATAGATCAGGACAAGATTGAATCAACATTTTCCATAAATTCATCGAGCTTTGTTTTAGGGATCAAGGCACCACAGGCCTTCTCATGTCCTCCACCAGATCCACCTAATTCTACAGAAAGTTTATTGACAATCCTCCCCAAATGATGGCTAGAAGAATCTGAACCCCGTATTGATAGAACGTAGCTACCATTCTTTTCTTTGTATGCTACTGCGGTCTGAACATCCTGATACGTAGCAAGTAGAATGTTTGCAGCTATGCTTGTAGACAAATCATATGTTTGTACATGAACCAAGTTTTTCATCCTTTTTGTATTCTTCTCAATAACAGCTAGATTACTAGTTATTTTCTGTGCATAACTCTTTGCAGAATCGAGAACACCTTCTACTTCGTGGGGCATCGCCGTATTAAGAGCACTCACTAAAGACATAAGAAAATTAGGATTATGTTGGTTGGCGTATATCGCAAATGAAAGGGAGGTTGCTTCGAAGAATGAAAATTGTCTATCTTGTGCCTTGCACAGTTTACTTGCTATAGATCTATCATCCATAACATCAGCAATCGCAGCACAAACAGTCAACAACATGAATCGCCTTGGCAATTTATCACCAAATCTATCGTATATTTGCACGGATGTACATTCATTTACTGTATGTATAACAATAATTCCATTTTTACTCAAAGTATTTTTAACTTCATCGGCAAGATCATGGTGATCTATGTATACAACTTCAACGCCTTTTCTTCTCAAACTATTAAGAATTTCAATAAATCTATTTTCATTTGACTTGCTAAGACCAAGATCGCAGATAAACAGACGTTCAATATCCTGCATCTTTGCAAAACCTTCTAGTATAGAAATGAATTCCGAATAATCTACCAAAAATGAATTCCCTTTGAAGAGAGATTTTATCATTGAGGCTGAGACTATACCGTCAACATCTTCCTTGTGAGAAATACATGCAGTTACCATAAAATCTACAAGCCTATCACAATATATTAAATGTATATTTAGGGAATAAGACCTTACTTGAATATCTCTGGGTGCAGGTCGTGTATGATCTCCAATTCTCGAAAATCCTGTATTACTTGTGATGATACTTTCTTTGCTTCTACCGGTTCTATACCTGTTACCTCAACTCTGTCAGGGTGATATCGAATTATAAGTTTTCTAAATCTAGTTACTATATCGACCCACGCGGCATCTGAAGAAAGAACCTTTCCTTCCCATTTAAGTCTGGTTAACAAATTTTCCTTTCTTCCTCTGAGCTCCTCTATGGTAAATTGTTCAAGAGTTCGGATCTTTTCCCTTGGTCTCTCTGAACGTTTGAGCTCAAATATGAAATGCATCTTCCCCAAAGTATACATATCCTTCTCCTCGATCTCTGCAACAATATCCTTTCCTGCAAGATCTAGTCGAATGAGATCCCAAATCTCTTCATAATATCTTTCTTCAAGCTGGTTCCATGTTATTCCACGTTCCTTATTTTCCCAACATGAACGTAGAAAATTCTTTTTTCTGGGATATAGAATTCCTAATGCAATACGCATCATCGTCCACTGCATCTGCTTCTCTCCCCTCTTCTTCTCAGCCCTCTTCTTTTCGACATTATCGATTACATCTTCCTGAGAATAGTCAACAATTATTTCTTGGGCAGTTTCATTTATCTCAGTAGTTGCAGTATCAAGGAAACTTTGTTCCTTTTCCGCTACTTTGCTATCTTGTAGTGTATGATGAATCTCTAACCATCCAGATTTCGCCATGAAATCAAACCATGCATTAAGATAACCCCGTAAAGAGATTTCGGCTTTCCTTTGAGCTTCCTTGGTCCCAGGCCAGGTTTTGCATTCTGTTTGTTCCACCAATTCACTTAGATTTGTTTTCAAAATTCCTTTTAGGTCAAATATGTCTTGCACTTTTCTGGAAGCAACAAGTCCCATCCCTAGGTAACTGGTGATCAAATTCACTAAGCTTAATGAGAACAAAGTCTGAAAAGATGTAACTCCCTTTCCATCAAACTGGAGAATTCTTGGGTCTCCCCTCCAGGTTTCTAATAACCCATGGCTATAGAAAATCGTATGTGAATTAGGATCAACAAATGCGGCCACAAAATTCATCGCGTCAACAAAATACATGAATGGTTGTATTGTATTAGGTCCTGTGGCTATAACAATGATCTTCTGCTTCCGCAATTCGTCAAAAACCCTGTAGAAATCACTTACCCGATAACCCAGAACGGCTCTTATAGGATCAAATTTCATGCTAAATGGCCGGCGTTTGCGCCACACCATAGTTCTGTCAAGTCCTTCCAAGGAGGTATAAATCAGCTCATTAAATGAATAATCTTCCCTAATAGTTAGATTCTTAGAATGGCCCCAAACAATAACACTCTCATAGATCTGTAGAGATTTTTTTATTTTTTCCCGCCTGACATCACCTTCACCCAAATACGAGGTAGTATTGCTTGGAGTATCAACTTGGACCATCGAATAAATCAGAGAATGATTACCATAAATAAAAAAGTTAACGTTTGACAGGCTCTGTAGAACCCATAGATTTTAATCCATTGTATATAGAATTGCGCTGTGAAATCAACTGTTAGATACCTTTCATGCCCATGCATGAAAGAATCATGATACGTCAAACTTGCCAAGACTATGTTGAATGTGTTAATGAAGGAGTGAATGGCTCTCTACATGCACAGAAAAAAGAATCACATCTATTCTGTATGGCGGCAAACGATCCTTCTAGTGCTAAGACAGTATGACGGGAAGAGCTGCAGAAGGTTTGTGGAATGGCTCCATGAAGGATTCTATCTTAGAATGTATCTAGTGTCCCATATTATACAACGCTTCAGAAGTTTGCTGCAAGGATAGATGGCAACATACTTTACAGAATAATTTCTTCATACATACTGCTCACCATGATTAGGAAATAGTTCGTAGCAATAGGTGCATCTGGATTCAGGTCGAGCAATGCATTGTCATACTATACGGATAGACAACTCATCTCAAAACCCTACAATACATCAAAAATGATGCAAGATTAACAAATGCCAGGTAGTTTTCTGCCGTTCTTTCATACCTGGTTCTTGTTCTGTGAAATCCATTCTTGAGCCATGCAAGGAATCTCTCAACTACAAATCTTGTCTTGCTGTAATGTTTGCAATCATTATTTTGCAAGATGAACTTGGAATTTATTTTGTATGGGATGCAACATGCAATATTTCTATCCCACAAATACATTCTGATGTATTTTGCATCATTTTGTCTGCATAAACTGATTCTATCTGTTGTATTGAATCATCATCAAGATAGTCTGAAATTGATCCTGTAACATCCATGCATTTTGTACTGTCATGTTCATTTGCTGGACTCAACAGTATGGATATTGGAAATCCGTTACTCTCTACTGCGGCATGTATTTTTGTACCTGTTATTCTCTTGAATCCATTATATCCAGTTACATTGCCCCTTTTTTATCAGGAATGGATGAAGAGTCAACTGATATTTTTTGTAGATTAATTTTGCCAGATTTATGTGCTGAGTGAATAGTACGTGATAGAATCTTTTTCCAGATTCCTTTTTGTTGCCATTTGTTTAACCTTCTGTTTGCAGTAGAATCATCACCATATCTTTTTGGCATATCGTCCCATCGGCATCCAGTAGTTAGAACATGGATTATTCCGTTAATGATTTTTCTATCATAATCCCTAGGCCTGCCAGTTTTTGCATGTGGCGGTATGTGTGATTCCATCATACTCCACTGTTTGTCTGATAATTCTTGGAATTTCATAAAATAATTTTAGATGTCGCTATTCATGGATCTAAATGGCCGCTAAAAATTGTCTAAATGGTTAGTTTTGAGATGAGTTGTAGGTAATGCACAATACACTGTTCCTCTGCAGGTGCTTGACAAGGAAGGTTTTCCAATAAAGACATTGAGCGATGTTGAGATCTTGTTAGTTCCTTCGATAAGGAATGTGATCTCTGCACCAGACACGATCTTATTGCCCAAAGGTCAGTACTACACTACTCTCTTGATCGAGGCAAAGGATGATGGTGCAACAGAAATCACTGCACTTGCGAACAACTTCCAGTCAACCAAAGTTAACGTTCAAGTTACAGCGCCAGCGCCAACAGTAGAACTCGAAACAGATATTGAAATTGTCAAGCCTGATGAAGAATTTATCGTTACTCTCGATTCGAAATATTTGGAAATGCCATTGAGAGATTTAAACGTAAAATGGTCCAACAACAAAGCAGAGTTGTTGGATGCCACTGAACTCACCAATGAACTTGGAAGTGCCGAAGCAATATTCGTTATGAATGAACCATCGGAATTTCTTGTAAGGGCGGTGATTTCTGGTCCCGGTTACAAGACAAGCACGGTCCAGATGAATATGGAGGCTGTGTCGGATCCGCCTCCACCACCTCCACCAACTACAAATAGGATAGATACGATAGATCCGCCTAAACCCCCACAACCTGGAATAAAAGACATGCTTCTCAGCTACCCCTACCTGTTCGTCCTACTTGCTGTAGGTGGTGTGCTATTCTGGTTGGTTAAGACGGAAAGATTAAACCTGCCTTTTGATAAGCTGTTGGAAAAGTTGAGGAAGGAGGAAGACTAGGTATGTTTGATAATTGTCTTACTATAGTTTGAAGACAAGAGTTCAAATATACTAATTCATTTTCTTTCCTAAAAAACAGAATTACTGCAATCAACATCAAATTATCGTTATTGGATTTATTGTAGGAACATACACAATTTGATCTACTCCCTCGTTAAAAAATCATTTTTTATCTGATAGGAATTAAATTTTTATCTGAATAAAATGGAATCAACTTTCATCTAAGGCCAGATTCCTCTGTACTTTACAGCCTCTACAACTCTGTTTACTGCTAGGACCATGCTACCCTTCCTCATGTCAACCTTATACTCTTTCGCAGTCTTGTAAACATCATTAAATGACCTAACAATATTTTTCTCAAGTCTGTTTTTCACAGTATCATGATCCCAATAATCCCTTGATAAGTTCTGTAGCCATTCGTAATAACTCACGGTAACGCCACCCGAGTTTGCAAGAATATCTGGTATCACAAGTTTATTTTTCTTGAAGAGGATTGCATCTGCTTCTGGTGTTGTGGGACCATTTGCCGCTTCAGCAATTAACTTTGCCTTTACATTGGGCGCATTCTCCTTTGTTATTTGATTTTCATATGCTGCGGGGACCAATATATCACAATCCAGTTCTAGCAGTTCTTCATTTGTAATTTGTTTGGTGCCGGGAAATCCAGCTACCTTTTTACTCTTCGCCTTGTAATCAATCAACTTGTTAGAATTAATGCCTTTCTTGTTCAATACTCCCCCCTTCGAATCACTAGCAGCTATCACAGTGGCACCCATTTCATCCATAAACTGAGCCGCAAACGTTCCCGCATTTCCAAAACCCTGAATCGCTACATCAGCTCCCTTTAGCTTTATGCCAACTTTCTTTGCACCTTCCCTTATGCAAAATGCAACACCTTTTCCAGTTGCTTCCCCCCTTCCTTCAGAGCCACCAATTGGTATCGGCTTTCCAGTAATTACACCAGGGTTAATCTGACCCTTCAAAGCGCTATACGTATCCATAATCCAACCCATTTCTCTTGGGGTGGTGTAAATGTCAGGAGCGGGAATATCAACGTAAGGACCAATTATATCGGAAATGCCAAAGGCGTACCTTCTGGTCATCCTTTCCATCTCACCTACAGACATTTTGTGTGGATCACAAACTATACCCCCCTTCCCTCCGCCATATGGAATGTCGGCAATTGCACACTTCCACGTCATCCATGAAGCCAGAGCCTTGACTTCATCCAAAGTTACAGCGGGATGATACCTAATGCCTCCCTTGAAAGGTCCTCTGGCATCATTATGCTGCACCTTATGACCAACAAATATCTTTACCCTCCCGTTATCCATCTTGACCGGCACAGACACTGTAAGTATACGTTTCGGAGTTTTTAGAAATTCATGCATACCAGGATCTAATCTTATTAGCTTCGATGCATCGGCAAGTTGCTTCAAGGCATTCTCATAAGGATTGATTGCTGACAATTATCGTACAGCAAATTTAATCTTACTTAAATCCTTTGCTATTTTTGGTTCTGTCGGGTTATCGGGAGCTGAATATAGATCTTCTTACTCTCTGAATTGAAAACAATTCCTTTTATTCATTACAAGATTAATTATTCGTGTTAGAAACCCAAATTAGTCCGATATTCAACATGACATTGTTGGAATTATCAGAATTTGCTGTTGTTATAGGAATAATTATTGCTGGAGCTGGAATTGGTTTTACAGCATATCATAGACGCATACAATACAACATCACATCAGCAAAAATTTTACTAGACAGACTAAACCGTCTGGAGCAAGAGGATTTTCGTATTACATCTGATTTTTTAGATGGCATAGAACCACCTAAGGCCAATACAGAATGGAACCAAAGACAAGAAATCATAAAATTTCTAAACTATTTTGAGGATTTGGGTTTGTTTGTAGATCAGAAGATCCTAAAATTAGAACATATAATTCAAATGCACCGAGACACAATACGTGCAATCAAACAAAATGAGTATGCGCAAGAAATAATCAAAAAATACCAAAAAAAGGACAGTGATTATTATTATATTTTCCTGCACAAATTATTCAAAAAGGTTTAACGGCCTCTAGCTCCGCCTTCTACTGCGTCTTTCTGTACTGTGTCATCATGTCCACAATGAGGACATGGATAACTAGAAATTGATTTCTTACACTTGGCACATATCATGATAATGCTGATTATCAGATACAATTAAACTTTCTTGGAATTTTGCGATCAACTTTTCAGATTTTTTAATTTCATTATAATCTGTTCTTTTTGCTTTTCAAGATCTTTGATCTCCAGTTCTTTTGCTTTTCTTTTTGATTCTGGTCTGGAGACAAGCCCACAATAAACGGTTTTCTTTATTCCGTTTTCATAATGGATGTAATAGAGATAATCATTGCCTTTGACTTTTCTTATGGCAGTTGAACCCATACAAACCAAATCTAACTACTTCTTTTTATTGTTTTATATGAATATAACAACTTATATTATAGTTGTTATACATACATGATACAATGAATCCAAGAACACAAAGAGCTAAACAGATGATGGAAACAAAAGGTTATTGTTCACAACTTGATTCTAACACTTTTTCCGTTAGATCACAAACCAATCCAGATAATTATTACACTGTATCAAAAACTGAAAACGGACTGAAATGTGAGTGTAAAGATAATCAAACAAGAAAAGCAGACTGCAAGCACATCAAGATAGTATTAGAGATTATCAAACAAAATAAATGTTACAGAAATAATACATTTAGAATCATGGAACGCTCAAAACTAAAACTGTGTAAGTATTGTGATTCAGGAAAAATTAAAAAATCTGGAACTAGAAATACCAAAACTGGCAAGGTTCAGCGTTATGCCTGTTTGGACTGCAAAAAAAGATTTACTGCAAACTTTGGATTTGAAAAGATGAGACATGATTCAAGAACCATAACCCAAGCTATCCAAATGTATTATCAAGGAATGAGTGAAGAGACATTGAATGTAATTTTGAGATGTTGGGTATAGATGTTGATCACAGTTCCATCTATGACTGGATTTGCAAATATTCCACAATGGTTAACAAGTATCTAAACGAAATTGTACCAAGAACCAATGACAGAACTATGGTAAGGGCTGATGAGGTTTGGATTAAAGTAAACGGTGAACAAAAGTATCTGTTTGCAAGTATGGATGATGATACCAGATATTGGTTAGCTTCGGATATAGCACATACAATATTTCAACATAATGCCGATACTTTGTTAGAGTTAACCAAGAAAACTATTGGTAAATCTCTTACACACTTTGTTACTGATGGATTACCAGCATACATGAAGTCAAGCAAGAAAGTCTTCGGAAAAAAGACCAATCACATTAGGCACATCCACATTGCAGGAAAAAGAGATCGTGATAACAACAACAAAATGGAAAGGCTGAATAGTGAAATCAGGGATAGAGAGAAAGTCTTTAGAGGTCTAAAAAGGATAGATACTCCGATAATTGACGGAATGGAAACATATTATAATTTCACAAAAAAGCACGGATCACTCAAAGGAAAGACACCAGCCGAAGAAGCTATGATAGAAGTTGATGGTAAAAATAAATGGATTACCCTAATTCAAAACGCTTCACTCTACAAGGAAGCTTCAATCTAGCTCCCGATAACCCGACAGAACCCTTTTTCAGATCTTGCACAGGCTTCAAGGATTTGAAGGGCTCATTCTCAAAAAATATGGTCAATCACTTGTAGATGGAATTTCTCTTTCAAATGAATTCAAGGACATCAAAATTGAGCTGGCGGAATCCATATACACAATCCTAGCGAAGTACGGCCCATTAAAACAGATGCTATATCTGCCCTACACAGATAGGCATGAAGGAATAGAGAGGTTCAATGAGGAGCTGGTCTTCGATATGTACGAGAGTACAGAAGTTTTGGCTGACACGTATGGATGCTTGGGGTTAACCATAGACCAAGATAAATCACATCAAGAAACACTTGGGGGGTCGTTTAGCGAGGAAGCTTTGAACATTTTGTATGATCTGGCAGTTGAACAAAATTGGAAGGAAAGACTAGTTAACTGAGGCTTGGGCGTAATTTAGTTCGAAACGATAAGATCAGGTTCTAGTTTTTATTGTTGATATGTTTAGCTCAGACTCCATACTTCTTCGTATATTATTTTTGATTGACGTGATTCCTTAGTCAAAACCTAATAGGAAAAGGGGAGGAGTTAATCTCAACATAATCGAAGACCTTTGAATAATGATGCAACCAAGCAGAGCTATCTAAATGCTCAGGGTAGAATAGTCCTTCCCAGGACGAATAGCTCCAACCTGAACATCCAATGTAGAGTTGCAAGGAAATAAAGATCTATAATGTTCTGGATAAACTTTTGTCCTACATTCCTTCACATATTTTTTTAGATATATGGTTTATCGCCAGGACAAGATTACCACACTCCCTTTGGTGCACCAATCGTCACATAAATTTATTCATTATAGATAAGAAACATGCATTTCGATTTGTTAAACCTAATAAGATAACCCATCTATAAACGTAAGAATGGGAGGGGTGCAAAAGATTTCAATGCAAAGAGCACAAATATTTACATGTACAGATAAGACCGAAAGAGAATGTTTTGACAGAATGCTTTTCTCGACGAATAAAGTATATGCCCAAAAGGTTTTACAGGTTAAAAAAGGCGATATTTTGTTTTTGTATAATTTGAATACTGATACATTTTATGGTGTTTTTCGAGCAAAATCATATGGAAGGAAAAATATCATACCTGAAGCTTGGGAAGGCAAATACCCATACCAGGTCGGCGTAGAAAATGATGGTAAACTAAAGACCGTCGGGAAGGCAAAAAGGATACTGTCTAAAATGGATATCAGTTGGAAAGGTAATTTGGGTTATCAAAGAACCAAATTGTTATTGAGGTATTTACAAAATCCAAATGAATTTGATTGGGGATCTTTGAATGTAAATAATGGAATTAGAAAAAACTTATCCATGGATATTAAATCAGAGACGAATGTGGAGAAGCCATTACTAATAGGTACTACTTTATGGGATTATCCAAGGCAAAGTTATGGAAGAACTGTAAAAGGCGATAACAGATACGCTGGCGTCACTCCGGCTTTCATAATCTACAATATGGTAAACCGTTACACAGAACCAGGTGACCTGGTGGTTGATCCTATGGGTGGAAGTGGTACGACCATTGACGTATGCCGGGAAGAAGGTCGGAGAAGCACTGTCTTCGACATTGCCAACTAGAAAAGATATAATTCAAAACGACGCAAGGAAAATACCTCTTCCTGACAACAGTGTCGATATGATATTCATAGATTCTCCATATGGAGATAACATAAGGTATAACGAGCATCCAGATGATATAGGAAAAATATCATCAGAAACAGAAACCTTCTATTATGAATTGGAGAAAGTGATGGAAGAAGGTCATCGAATCCTAAAGCCGGGAAAAGTTATTGGGTGGTTAATAGGAGATCAATGGGTCAGGAAAAAGTTTACACCTGTAGGATTCAAAATATACCAGAGCTTATGCAAATATTTTGATACAGTCGATATTATATGCGTAGTGCGTAGAGGCCAAACTTCAAACACAGGAATATGGTATAACAGAGCAATTCGTTTTAATTTTTATTTGCGTGGATTCAAATATTTATTTATAATGAGAAAAGCCTCAGGAGAGGTTTTAATCGAGAAGCATAGAAAAATCAACTGGATCCAATATCCAAGAAAAAATATTAAAAAATAGAAAAACTGATGATTAAGAAATAGGTAATGATTTGGTAATTTACTGGCGCTTTATCATCTATAAAGGGATAGATAGATTGGAATTGATATTTACATGATATATCCTAGATATAACTAGAAACTGGATGAAAAAAAACTTCGATATTAATGATAGTAATAAGACATTGGTCAACGAACTATAGAAGATACAATTAAAAAAATTTGAAAAATTGGATTTAACCATCTTAAATGAAGTAAGTGGGTGTGAAGATTGGTCACTAATTTGGTCACATATAGTTCCTTGATCTAGTCTTTATTCAAACATTAGATGCTATGTCTCCGATCCCACGAGGAATCTTACATTCTTACATTTTCACCATCAATCAAATTGATTGGAATTCTGTCTGCTGTAATTTACAATGGAGAATGTTGTGATTTCTAATTTCTTCCTAGTCAAATTTGTTCCATCGATCGGGCTTGATCTAGATGAGTGAACAAATAGCATAGTATTGTATTTAGGTATCTCTCTAGGGCCTTCTCCATCCTAAATCTCAATTCATTCAATTAAACAATCCGTGCGTAAGAGGGTGATTACTATACAACAAGAATCATTGATTTATATATCTGATTTACTGTGAATCTGTAATTATCATTTTTTGGTTATGGGGCTTATGAAGGATGATTCATTTCGGAATAGGTGTGCGAGGTGTGGGAAAGGATCCATGGTTACAGACAATGCTACTGGCGAGATGTTCTGTGGCAACTGTGGCTATGTATTGAAAGATAAAGTAGAGACTCTTGGTCCAGAATGGAGAGCATTCTCCAGCGATGAAGGCCAAGATCGAAGTAGAGCTGGAATTCCAGCTTCCTTGGCAATGCACGATATGGGCTTGGCAACAATAATAGGCCCAGTAGATCGAGATGCTTCGGGTAAACCATTATCGGCTTCGATGAAGAGCTCAATTGATCGTTTACGAACTTGGGATAGCAGAAGCCAAGTTCATGAGCCAGTTGACAGAAACTTCAGACAAGCGTTTAGCGAACTGGATAGATTGAAGGACAAGTTGGCTGTTGGTGATGCCGTAATAGAAAAAGCTGCTTACATCTACAGGAAGGCTCTTGAAAAGGGTCTCGTAAGAGGCAGATCGATCTCTGCACTGATTGTTGCAGCTTTGTACGCCGCATGCAGGGATACCGAAACCCCGCGAACTTTAAAGGATATGGCTGGTTCTAGTGATATAAAGAAAAAGGATGTAGCAAGGTGCTACAGATTGTTGATAAGAGAACTTGATCTGAAAATGCCTGTTGTAGACTCGGTGAAATGTATCACAAGGATAGCAAGCGAAGCTGGTGTGAGTGAGAAGACTAAAAGAAAGGCGATTGGAATTCTCAAAAAAGCTCATGAAATGACTATATCTTCAGGCAAGAATCCAATGGGTCTTGCTGCAACTGCACTGTATGTGGCATGCGTTATGAATGATGAGGGTAAGACACAGAAAGAAGTAGCCGACGCTGCAAAAGTCACGGAGGTTACAATAAGGAATAGAGTCAAGGGTTTAAAGACAGCAGTTCAACTCTAACTTGCCTATTATGAGCCTTCTACCGATTTTACATTTGGAAAATCCAAAAAGAATCCGCCTGTCATAGTTGTATTTCTATCTACTCATTAAAATTCTAGTGATCTAAATTGTACTAAGAGCCTATCCTAAAATTCTAGCTGATAGTTAATGATTGGTAGAAATGATAACATTTAGAATGCAAGAATATTAGTTCATACTGTCAGGTTTAGTTTTCTTACTATTGATATAATTAGTATTGTAGATAGTAGATACTAGAAACAGTTGCATTAACGTGTTTATGACACTACCAATATATCGCTCTATACACTATTAGGCAGTTAGCAAATTCTACTAGCGCCTGATAATTTTCCTCTCTCTTCTCGAACCTTACCAATAACTTTCTGAACCTGTTATGCCAAGATGCGGTTCTTTCTACAACCCATCTCTTTGCTTTGTACAAATTCTTTTTCAACACTTCACCCTTATGACGAATGTGATCCACATATCCCCTTCCTAACTCCATACTCTATCTCAGGGAAATCATATCCTATTCATGCATATGTTCTGTTTAACTTTGGGCCTATCAACAACAATGCTATCTATTGTAGGAAAGGCTGATTTCATATCGTGCTTGTTTGCTCCAGTAATTACAGATGAGAGAGGAATACTTCTTCTATCAACCAGCATGTGACGTTTGGTACCTAGCTTGCCTCTATCCGTTGGGTTTGCTCCGGCCGTTTTCCCCCTAATGGGGCCTTCGGTACGCTATCCATGGATTGCCAGTCCCATCCTATACCCTTCAATTCATCATATATTTCCAGCAGCCTCTTCCATACCTTCTTGAATACTCCTATCCCAATCCATTCCTGAAATCTTGCATGGCAAGTTGAGCCAGAACCAAATTCTTTAGATACCTTCTTCCACTGGCATCCAGTTCTTAATACGTACAGTATTCCATTCAACACTTTTCTAAATGGTACAGCTGGCCTTCCAACTGTTCTTGCTGGTTTCTCTGGTGGCAACACTAGTTTGAACTCTACCCATAGATTGTCTGGTATATGCCATATGGTCGGCATGCTCTTTTTCTTTGATTTTCTCACAAATTTAGCTAGAGAGGACAGATCTAGATCTGTTTCGGTATAAACAATTAGGCTATGATGTTAATTTTAGGATAGGCTCTAAGGCGAAATTGATTTTATTGAAATTTTATGAATTTAAATCATCTAACATGAAAAATATAATATTAGTATGTTAAATGGATTGACGAACGCTGACCATAAATTTTTAATTCTGTAACAATTCAATGTAACATCTAAGCTTTTTATTCCATAACAAGTTACCTTTTTAATTCTATGAAATTATTTCGCTTTTTAAAATAATTGGTTCTACTCTGCAAAATTGCTATTCCCAAGTAGACTCCGTTATGATAAACCAAGGTACTAGCATAATCTTCAATTTTTCCCATAATATTCATTAAAGATCGCCTTTATAGTTCTAAAAGTATATCCTCTCAAGACTGAATAATTTTGAATAAGAAAATAATTGCCGTAACTATACTTCCAATATTGCTGTTATCGCTAGGAATGATGCCAACGGTTTTTGCACCTGAAGATACTGAACTAAGTGACTATGAAAGAATGATGAATCTTAAAGCTGCGATGGCTGCTCCAGAGGATATATCACCCTTATTTGCAAAGTTGGGTTCTGGTATTGTGGTAAGCCCACCAAACAATGAGGCTGTTGCGGTATCGATAGAAGCTACTCCGGCAGGTCTACTTTCTGGTCTACCTTTCGACCTCATGTTGATAGAATAGGAAACAATTCCCCCCCACAACAACCCTACTATTGCAGTAAACGCTATGGACCAGCAGCAGATGGTCGCAAGTGCAAATGATTATAGAACCGGAGATAGCAGATGTGGGATTTATTCAAGTATAGATCACGGTCATACTTGGACAAACCGTGGTACTTTCTCACTATTCGTAGATACGGATAACAATGGTTCTAATGATACAACATTTGATACAGCTGGGAACCCAGTGGTTAGGTCCGGTCGAGGACCAGGAGTCTTCTACTATAGCTGTCACTACTTTGACAGAACTGAACCTCAAACGAGTGCAATAGCGGTCTTTAAGACTATAAATGGAGGTGCGACGTGGGCTCAGTTTACAACTGTTGCATCAGGTACAAGCATCATTGACTTTAATGATAAACCATAGATGACCGTAGATACGAATACACGCAGTCCTTTCCGTGATACTGTATACGTCTGCTGGACTCACTTCACTGCAACTAGCTTAGATATAATGTTCAAACGTATAACGGATTTCTCACCTCTCGGTTTAGGAGGGCTTGATGGTAGTGGACCGGCAACAAAACTGAGTGCGTCTGATTCTAACCAGGGCTGCAGTATCAATACTAAGCAAAATGGTAATGTAGGTGTAGCATGGACAGACTTCGCCAACGATGCGATCATGTTCAGGAAGACTATTAGGCCTGCCTTCACTTCTGTAAGTACCTTTGGACCTCTGTCAAGAGCAACCCCTACAGATGGAATAGGTGCTTATTCTACCTTCCTTCCTGCCTGTGGTAGCACTCCAAGAGCATCCACATATCCTGTTCTTGTAACCACAAGAGCTCCATCTTCAGGAAACTGGGTCATAGTCTGGTCTAGCTTCTTCAATGGAGATGGTGATGCAGAAATAATGGCTACACGGTCCTTTAGTGGCAACACTGGAACATGGACTGTTCCATTCCAGATGAGTGATGAGGTTGCAAGTAGTTTGACATCAATGTTCATGCCAGGAGCAGCTGTAAGTGATAACGGAGGAGGAACTCCTGAAGAAGGAACGGTATTCGTCATTTGGTTTGACGAGCGCAATGGTCCTGATGCTGTATGTACGACGTTTGGCGATCACTCTGATAGTATAAGGCCAATAATAAGCTTCGATGGGGATCAACAGATATCGATCGAGGATTCAACTGTGACTGCTGACTTTGCTGGAATTTTTGTTGGTGACTATGATGCGACCGCAAGTCTCACCCAACTTGCCCGATCTTTTACGATAGTAGGGATACAGGTTTTGGAATTGAACAGAATATCTTCATGTCTCCGTCTATACACAGTGGTTGGCCTAATGCACCACCTTCTACAGAACCAGTTAGTAACTACAAATAGGTAACTGAAGAAACCAAAACTGAACAGTAGCAGAGGCCTGAGGAAGTAAGGTCTTTGTCCAATCTTTTTTTCCTGGTAATATATTAAATATTAGCGAAAGGAAAATGGTCAGCAACTTTCTTTAATTCGATATAGGAACTTTTCAGGTCCTGATGAAACCAAGTACGGCAACACTGTCTACGGTTATCCTTTTCTAATCATTAATACTGTCTAACATTTCAGGGAGCCCATACCAAGTTGATTTTGCCAAACAGATAATGACAATTCTCCAAAATATTATCTGATAATATTGCATCCATGATGCATGGTATGTTGTACAATGATCTCATGGTGCAATTCTATACACAATTGGCTAAAAGCTATGGTTTCTAGAGTCACTGGTGTATGAAGGGATATAAGCGTGCGGCCCAACTAGAAATCAAGTGTCAGGTAAATATGCTGACGAAAAGGCAGATCTAAACCCTAGGTCATGGTTATCAAAATACCGTCAAACTTCTATCCGTTACCTGATAAAAATGGCACTTTTCTGTCATGGTCTTGGTTACATTCTTGCCCTCATTGGAGCAGTTATAGCTCAACAGATTATTCCAGAGTATAAAGCGCCTCTTATCCCGCTCACGTTAGCTGAAGCTCTAAGTGCAGGACCATTTGAGGAGACAATATTTTTTGGTATTCCATTTTATGCAACCGGTAACCATTATGTAGTTTTGGGAATGGGGATTGTTTGGGCATCGGCAATACCTAATTCAGAGAGTAGCAACGAACGAAGAGACAGAAGAACTTATCGTGCAAGGTTGGAAGTTTATCGGAGCGTTACCAAACGGCAAAGTGATCTTAGAGGGAGTCCAACCCCATGGGGGAGGGCCTCCGCGGGGAATCGAACCCCGGCCAAGGGATCCACAGTCCCCTATACTGCCGCTATACTACGAAGGCCACTGCTACGTATTACAACAATTTTTCGATGTTCATTGGTATAACACGCAGACAACACTTCAAATTGTTCGACCTAATTTAAAATTTAGTATGACTTTGTAAAATAAAAAATAACTATTAATTGTATTTCTTTAGATTGGTATCTTCATTGCCTTGACATTATTATTCTCTTTTATCTTACTTATATCATAACCGACGTTAAAGATTACCATTAATTGTCTAATAAAAAGTAGGCTTTGTTTTTCACGGTTAATAGTTAGCTTCACAATTCACCAATATCTCTCCATTCTGAAAAGCCTCCTCTAGTATCATGAGGACCACCGAAGTCTCTCCGTATCCTCCACTCCAAATAGGTTAATACATCCTCCCTTTCCAATTGTTGGCCTTTACGCGACAAGCTACACGTGCGGAAAGCACAATTAGAGCCTCATAGGAGAATAGCGCATTCACTTTCAGTGTGGATCTAATCTTGGTTTTTTTGGGCATGCCCAACGCTAGACAATTTCCTAAGCAAGTACATAAGGGAGAACACATCTCTTCATTTTCTTTTGTTGTAGGTTGACAGAGAAGTTTGTATGATAACAACTTATGCAGTTCCAGCTGGCATTGCTTATCACTAGCTATAAGCTCCATCCTTCAGCTTGTCATCAATAGTTACTCTTGTTTTATGACACCTATACTCACAATAATACTACTTGCATAAATGGTGAAGCTTCATAATAGCGCATTCTCCACTTGCCTTTCCTTGCATCCATTCCTTGTAGCCGTTAGGATAGAATACCACACCCATAGGCAGCTCTTTCCTCTCGTGGGATTTAGAAAAGTATCTTTCTTCTTCAGTTACAAATTCCTTCACATACTTCATTTCTTTGGCAACTAACAAAACTAAGTTAAAATAATTTTTATAAAAGGGATCCAGACCCACCTGAGCTCGGGGGGCCGTATGCTCGGTATAGACAATACTCTATACAAGGATGAATCCGGACCCCAAATTATGAGGCATTGAATTCCCATATATTTCATATCTCTAGCTCATGGAAAATGTAGAATTATTTTGGATGACCGTGTCTAAATTAGGAAAAAAACAAAAAAGAAAGAGAGTTTTGTGCTTGTATGTTTAGATTAGGGTTTCCTAATTGCTAGCTGGACTAGTAAGTGAAATTGGTCCATTGGTAGCTTCGCATAGTATCGTTATTTCACCGTCTGCACAGAAGTCTCCTCTCGCATCATTCTCTCCGCTACTTAGAAAGTCCCGGCCTTCACCACCTGATAGGTTGTCATCGCCATCCTGCCCAAATAAACTGTCATCACCTTCACCACCGCCTAGGTTATCATTACCTACACCACCGAATATCCTATCCCTGTCTTCATTTCCAAATGCTATGTCGTCTCCTTTACCCAAGCTTATGAAGTCGTTTCCCTGTCCACCAATTGCTTTATCGTTACCATCACCGCCAAATAATTTATCATCTCCATCTCCACCGCAGATTGTGTCGTCACCACCAAAGCCACGTAGTGTCGTTACCTCCCAATCCATGAATTATGTCAGCCGCACTAGTTCCATTTATAATGTCATTGCCACTAGTACCTACGATTGTTGGTTCTAACAAGTTACAGTTGACATCTCCTCCTACGTCACAACCCTCGTCAATTTCACCGTCTTTGTCATTGTCAATCCCGTCACCACAGATCTCTCTTGCTACAGTAATTTCGCCCGCAATAGTAATTCCGAATACTGTGTTGGTGCCTGTTCCAGTGTTGAAGTCTGTAAGTTCATCTCCGCTTTCTATGTCAAACTTGTAAATGTTTGATGTAATAAAGTCCCCACTCCAGAACGATGTCCCGTCGGGATCAAGGTTCAAGGAAAACCAGCGGTTCTCTCCATCCGCATCATATGTCTTAATTATGCTACTATTAACAGCCAGTCTGTGTATATCAACACTATCGGCAACCAGCAGTTCTCCTCCAGGGAGTAGACGTAGGGCAAAAGCATCTGTGTGGTCAAGGGTCGCAAAATCTGCTAACTGTGTATCATCACATACATCATACCTCATCACAAGGAATCCTTCCGAGGTGTAGTACATTGTGCATTGATCGGTATCCAAGTCAATCCAGTCTGAGCTAATTCTTTCAGTAGCTACATCAAACGACTCAGTAAAGTTTCCGTCAGCATCATACATCTTAATATCCCGATCACCTGTAGCGTGTCCTACATAGTAATTACCTGCTCCATCAAACACTATTGACTCGGGTTGAGAACTATATGGACCTCCGAAGGAACTATCTAGAACTACGCCATCTGTATCAACTTTGCACAAAGTAGAGCTGGTAAACATGGTCCCATAAAAATTGCCATCATCATCAAACGCTCCACCAGTAGTAAAACCATCGCCGCAGTCGATGCTTAATTTAAGGAATCCAGTTTGGTCATACACGTTGAATAATCCACTTGCCACACCTACAACAAGATCTCCTTCTTCGAAGGAGAAAACACCCGCTTCTGAAGGCTTGGAAATAGAAGTCAATGACAGAACTAAAACTAAACCCATCACTATCGAACCCAGTTTTTTGTTATTCATTCCGTTATTTGAAAATCCGTTATTTGAAAACTCGAACATAATAAGTAAATATGGAAAATTTTTGTTAAAATTATGGTTTTCAACTTACATAAGAGTTTTCATGGTGTATTTTAGTAGATTAATTCAGAATTTTGCCTTGTTGCCTAATTAACCAATTGATCTAGATTGTTCTACCAATCCAGCTTTAGATCATAACATTTTCTGTCATTTCATGAATTGGAAAACATACAATCATTCGCTAGTAAGAAGAGGTGAGATTATCATATCATTTGACGTGATAGATTCCTGGAAGACAAAACTAGATAAGATGAACAAGGGAAAGGAAGGAAGACAATACCAATATCTAGAATCCTTCATGAAATTACTGGAATACACACGTGCATATTTTGGATTGCCATACAGATAAACCCAAGGAATGGTGCAGGCACATTATTCCAAACGTATTCCCAAGGTAACAAACTACAGCTCCATCAACCGTAGAATCAATAAACTGGACATCAAGGTCAATCCAAATATAGGAAGGGATATTGTCATTACCATTGATTCTACAGATATCATAGCTAACCATGGAGAGTAGATGAGACATAAATGGAAAGCAAGAGGAGGATTTCTCAAGATACATGTGGGTGCTGGCATCAAATCCAAGAAGATGATATCGTACAAAAGTACAGATGAGCATCTCATGATGCCCAAAATCTTCTCTTGCGGAACAAGCTGCCAATAAGTCCAAGATTACAAAGGTACTGGAAGACGGCGCATATGATTCCAAGAATAATTTCTCATGTCTGTATCACAAGGGAATAATTCCAGTACTACATTGGGAAAGAATTCAACTGGTAAGGCAAGAGGCTGTTATCCAAGAAAGATATCTGTGATATCGCAGCTGACCAATTACAATTACTGGAAGGATAACGTAATCTATGGACAGTGATTGATTATGGAATCCGTGTTCTCATCATTCAAGAGAATGTTTGGAGAACATATTATGACTCGACAAAAGATATGATAAAAGAATTGGAACTGGAGATATCCAACTCATCTCAAAACCCTACAATACATCAAAAATGATGCGAGATTAACAAATGCCAGGTAGTTTTCTGCCGTTCTTTCATATCTGATTCTTGTTCTGTGAAATCCATTCTTGAGCCATGCAAGGAATCTCTCAACTACAAATCTTGTCTTGCTGTAATGTTTGTAATCGTTATTTTGCAAGATGAACTTGGAATTTATTTTGTATGGGATGCAACATGCAATATTTCTATCCCACAAATACATTCTGATGTATTTTGCATCATTTTGTCTGCATAAACTGATTCTATCTGTTGTATTGAATCATCATCAAGATAGTCTGAAATTGATCCTGTAACATCCATGCATTTTGTACTGTCATGTTCATTTGCTGGACTCAACAGTATGGATATTGGAAATCCGTTACTCTCTACTGCGGCATGTATTTTTGTACCTGTTATTCTCTTGAATCCATTATATCCAGTTACATTGCCCCTTTTTTATTAGGAATGGATGGAGTCAACTGATATTTGTAGACTAATTTTGCCAGATTTATGTGCTGAGTGAATAGTACGTGATAGAATCTTTTTCCAGATTCCTTTTTGTTGCCATTTGTTTAACCTTCTGTTTGCAGTAGAATCATCACCATATCTTTTTGGCATATCGTCCCATCGGCATCCAGTAGTTAGAACATGGATTATTCCGTTAATGATTTTTCTATCATCATCCCTAGGCCTGCCAGTTTTTGCATGTGGTGGTATGTGTGATTCCATCATACTCCACTGTTTGTCTGATAATTCTTGGAATTTCATAAAATAATTTTAGATGTCGCTATTCATAGATCTAAATGGCCGCTAAAAATTGTCTAAATGGTTAGTTTTGAGATGAGTTGACCGTATTGTTTGCATTAAATCAATAACTTTCATTAAACATATAAGATAAGATAATGTAGCAACGGAGGAAGAAGTTAAATATAGAACTGTCATCCATAGAATCATGCCCACGGCGTACGTCTTGATAAACTGTGACCTAGGCTCTGAAGAAGGGATAATAAACGAAATAAAAAAGCTACCAAATGTGGTTGAGGTCAGTGGTGTTTATGGAGTATATGACATTATAGTGAGACTTCAGGCAGATTCGATGGATAAGCTGAGGGAAACTATTACGTGGAAGCTCCGAAAGATAGGAAAAGTTAGATCAACATTGACTATGTTAGTTATAGAGGGTTAAGTAAACCAAATCACTCTAAGCTCTTGATAACTTCCAATGCCCTTTTAATTTCCCTCTCTTGGTTGAAAAAGTGTGGAGATGCTCTGACTATAGTTTTTTTCGATAAATCCCTTTTGGCAAATATAATTCCATTCTTTTCCAATTTGTGAACAACATCTCCAGCTTGTACTTTTCTTACATTAAACGATACTATGCTAGTACGGTCTTTTTCTTTCTCCGGTCCAAAGATATTGACATGTCTCATCTTTTTCAGCTCATCTGTCAATATGCTAGATAAGTTCATGTTCATTTTCCTTATATTCTTTATACCCAAACTCGTGATGTAACGTATGGAAGCCATCAGCCCAACCATTCCCACCCAATTTCTGAAACCTGCCTCCATTCTAGCAGGCATGTCTCTGTAGATTATCCTATCATCATCAAGTATGAAGGTCGACTCTCCTCCGCTCCTCAGGGGAGAGAGCTTTTCAGATGCCTTCTTGTTACAATAGAATACTCCGCTACCTAGTGGACCGCATAGCCACTTGGAGCCTGGAAACGCTGCAAAGTCGCATCTGATCTTCCTAACATCAAAAGGCAGACATCCAATAGTCTGAGCTGCATCGAGGCAAAACATGATTTTCTTTTTTGCAGTTATATTTCCTATCTCTTCTACCGGGAGAATTGAGCCAGTGTTGAATAATGCGTGGCTGACAACTACAAGTCTCGGGTTTCTTTCATTATCTATTGCTTCCTCAAGGTCTTTTATATTAAAGAAGCCATCGTGATTAATTTTCAATTCCTTTATGTTAACGCCTTTCTTTTTCAATAAAATCCAAGGTATATAGTTTGCAGGATGTTCATGATTACCATCCCTTATGATTACAGTGTCTCCCTCCTTCCATTCTAAACCATTGGCAACAAAATTAAGCCCTTCAGTGGTACTTTGTGTTAATACCGCCTCACTGGCGTTACAGTTGAGCAATTTGGATATCTCGTTCCGAAATTCTTTTGTTTTTCTCTCTAAATTATTCATAATTATGGTTGAATCTGGTCCGTAGGTAGAACATTCCACTAAAAAGTCTGTCATTGCCTTGATGGTATGGGATGGCATTGGAGTGTATGAGGCATTATTCATGTATGCTACTTTATTCATAATTGGAAAATCTTGCCTCAACAGGTTGATGTCAATATCCATAATTATATCCCCTTAAAGCTAGAGGGTATGCCATTTAAGAGTCTCGACCAAATCGGTTTTTGAACAACCTATATAGAATCTAACGACAATGTTAAAAGTAGCCCAATTAAATTGTGAATTATGTATTATGATTATTTGATTATAAGAGAATTGAGAACTACTCGGAAATTGTTATTAAAAGTAAACCAACTGGCCTATGACACCTTGAATTGGAGTATCAAGAAGCCTGCCAGGAGAGCAATTGCCATTATTGCGAAGCCCGCAATAAAAAATGTCTTCTGTGTCTTTGCCATTTGTGGTTTGGTCGAAGTGTGTATGAAGTAAACTCCTGCTAATCCAAAGAAAAAGATCATTGTGCTTAACACAGCCTCCGTGAGTGTCTGTGTTGATCTATCTGGAATTAACAGAAATTGTTGTTGTGAGCTGCCTCCTTCTATTAGCGCATGCATCAACCCAGATGCCAATGCAAATATCAATATTAAGTATATTATGCTAACTATCGAAACTGCCCTGCTCAGTTGCACGCACTTAATTAGTAAAAGATCTATTAATATAATTTGAGGTCATTAATGTAGATAATGAAAAAAGTCATTCGCTTACTTGGTTATTAGTAACTACCAGACTCAAAAAGTAGTTTTATTGTACTCCAAATCTACTAAACATAGATGTTATTCACAAACACAAGATTTACTAAATTGATTTTATTATAATCTATACGTTCCATGGTAATATGTCAAGTTTGTAATAGAAATGTAGAGTCCAAAGATTTTTGCAAATACCATCTATTGGCACATCAAGTGTTGAAGCAAAATTATGATAATTGGTGTTACGCTTATGGCAAACTTACCTGGAATCAATATTTAAGAAAGCTGTTAAAGGCTAATGAAACGGGTTTGTGGGTAAAAGAAGTGGTAAAGTCTGAACTTGAACGAAAATAGTATGGTATGATTAGATCTTACCTTTTTTGATTATATCTAACTGGAGGAACATTCTCAGGCAGTATGCTTATGCAACCATTCCACAAACCTCCTATAGCTCTTTCCCTTCATACTGCGTGAATATTAGAGGGATCGTTTGCTGTCATACAGTGTGGATATGATTGTTCTTCTCATGTATGTTGAGTGTTACTCTAGCCCTTTACAAAACATGAAACTTCGTTCTAGCAAGTTTGACAGACTTTGACTATTTCATGATTAGGCAGGAGTCACATGTGATACATTGTTCTTATGGTGAAATTCCGTGACAACAGGATAAAATCTATGGTTTCTACAGAGCCCATCACATTCGATTATTAGCTATCCACAATCACTGCACCCAAAAATGGGTTCTAGGTAATGATTTATTACTACGGATTTAACAAGTTACTTTTAAGGTCAATGGGTCATGCAAGACCTTATAATCCCTGGCTCTACCAAAATAATATCTTTTTATCTTCCATAAATTACCTACAATGAATCTTTACCTGTTTGTATTACTGAATTATAGTTACAGAATTGAGGAGATATTTTAAATTAAGGCACTTATCATAGGTTGTATGGGTAACGCACAGGATTCTTACCGAGATGTGCGTAAATTTATCGAGGACCACCATAACTGGTTCAAGCGGTCAATACCTCTTGTTGCTAGCGAAAATGTCCCAAGCCCGGCCGTCAGGGAAACAATGTTGAGTGATTTTGGCAACAGGTATGCGGAGGGCTGGCCTGGCGAAAGAGTGTATGCAGGGTGCATATACATCGACAAGGTAGAATTGATTTGCATGGATCTTGCAAAACGGTTGTTTGAAGCAGAGTTTGCTGATGTGAGACCAGTTTCAGGTGTGTGTGCCAATCTTGCAATTTATTCTGCGTTCGCGCAACCTTCTGATACAATGTTAGCGTTATCAATCCCAAGTGGAGGACATATTTCACATGGTAAAAGAGAGAATGCTGGTACAGCTGGTTTCGTGAGGGGTTTATCGGTAGAGACATTTGCGTTTGACAAGGAAGAGATGAATATTGACGTAGATGCAAGCAAAAAAAAGATAGAAAGTTTGATGGGAGCTCAAAAAAAACCTACAATTGTGATGTTCGGGGCAAGTTTATTCCTCTTCCCGCATCCTATAGGAGAGCTGGCGGATTATCTGAAAAGTAATGGCATTTTTATCTGCTACGATGCTGCACATGTAGCTGGGTTGATAGCTGGAAAGCATTTTCAGGATCCATTAAGAGAGGGAGCAGAAGTGATGACTATGAGTACGCACAAAACATTGTTCGGTCCTCAAGGAGGAATGATTCTTGGTTTTGAACAATATGGGGAAGCAATAAAGAAGGCGACATTTCCGGGTAACACTAGCAATCATCACTTACATCATGTAGCAGGAAAGGCGATTGCGCTTGCTGAGATGTTGGAATTCGGGAGAGAATATGCTTGGCAAGTCATAAAAAATGCCAAGGCGCTTGCTCAAGCCCTTTACAATAGCGGTTTCGATATACTAGGGGAAAAGAATGGGTTTACGAAATCACATCAGATTGTGGTTGATGTAAGCAAATATGGTGATGGTGGTACTATAGAGCAGAGTTTAGAAAAAGCTGGTGTTATATGCAATAGGCAGTTATTGCCTGGCGACATAAAGGCAAGAAGGCATTACATGCACCCTGGTGGTATAAGGTTAGGCACTTCAGAGATAACACGGTTGGGAATGAAGGAAAGTGAGGTCAGTGAGATAGCTTCCTTGATGAAGCGTGTTGTTATTTGCGGAGAAGAGGTAAGTAAGGTGAGCAATGATGTTGCTGAATTTCGACAATCGTTCCAAAAGGTACATTATGCTTTTGACGGGGGTATTGGGGCACACGACTATATTCATCTAGTTAA
Source organism: Nitrososphaerales archaeon (assembly GCA_965197925.1). Lineage (GTDB taxonomy): Archaea > Thermoproteota > Nitrososphaeria > Nitrososphaerales > UBA213 > CBDAOC01. The sequence continues at coordinate 461,255 of CBDAOC010000020.1, read as the reverse complement.
ATAATCAATCGCTGTAGTGTTCTAGCTTTATCTCTTGTTTAATATACCTCTTGACTCCTTCCTTATGCTTATCCAAGCATACCATCATCAAGCTCAGTAGACATTCATCACAGATCGGCTTGTTCCTGTAACTTATACCCTTTCCCTTGTCAAAGGCAAATGGGGCTCCACATATGAGGCAGCGCATTTTAAACTATCTTTGTGAAGAAATAGTAGTTAATAAGAATTGGCAGTCAATCGAGAGCTCCATTAATGTGGTAATACTTCTGTTGGTTAGTAGTTAGTATCATTAAATTTAGTATTGCACCATGATCTATAAAGTAAAACATACGAATCAAGTATTGAACTAAACCTAGTTTATTCTCCCTGTAATAGATGTGTTGCAATTATGGTAACAAATTCATGAGGGAAGTTATTGATTATTTCAGATTATAAATTAAGATGATATTCTATTTGCTTTAAATTGGTATTTAAAATGATTTAAAATGATATTTGAACGGAATTATCTCGACTGTAAAGATATGGAGTAGGGCATCAACATTCGATATATTATCCCTCTAATGGGGGGTGATTGAGGCGAAAGTAATGATTAGCTAGATAAGCTGGAAAATGCCACACACCAAACAGCTCTTAATATTTAGAATACAATCAAATTATTTTTTAACAGACTTGGTGGCATTTGCTATATCTCTCAATAATTTTTCGGAGCCCCTTTTCTCAAATATCGTTCCTATTACTATCACATCTGCACCCGCTTTTGCCAGGTCTCTAGCTGTTTTCACTTCCCTTATACCTCCTCCAACTATGAGCAATCCATCATAGTTTTGCCTTACGGCATTAACCATCTGAGGACTTACATGAGACGATGCGCCCGAACCAGCCTCTAAATATAGAGATCTCATGCCCATATATTGAGCGGCAAGAGCGTACATTACCGCTAGTTTCGGTTTATCGAAAGGTATTCCCCTTGCTCTGCCTACAAACCAGACTGAACTTCCCTCTCCTATTATGATATAGGCCATGGGTATTGCCTCGATATTGTGTTTTTTTACGGCGACTGCACCAAGGGCTTGGGCCTGGGTTATAAAGTATGTATTATCAGAATTTAATAAAGAGCTGAAAAGTATTGCGTCTGCATAAGACGATATTCCTGTAACGTTTCCTGGAAAGAGTATGACCGGGATACTAACGGTTTTTTTTACCGATGTAACTACACTGTTTAGCTCTATCTGATCCATTGTTGAAGAGCCGCCAACAAGTATAGCAGCGGCACCTGCATTCTCCGCTTTTTCTGCCATACTGCACGCCCTGCTGATTGAGAGTGATTCAGAATCAATTAGCACAAAGCACAATGTGTTAGTTTTAGCTTGTCGGCAGAGCTTCTTCTCTATAGGTCCCATTGTGGAATTTGAATTCCCTTTAAGATATATCTTTATTGTCTATATGAGCTATACAAATATGGTAGACTAAATGGATAGTGGTGGAATAAAAAATACTGATATATTGCAATTCATAATTGAAAATTCTTTAATAACACACAGTCAATTAGACATAATTTGTAAGAGGCTTAAGGGAGAGTTAAGTGTACGCGGGAGGAGCAAAGGGGCTTATTATAGACTATTGAAGCAGAGTAGAGCAAAGATCAGAGCTGTCATCTATAGCCTTGTGTTAATTGAATTAATAGGCTTATGGGATATTAATACGAAGGAGGTTATTAAACGGGTGGCTCAACAGATAAACGTGACAAAAGAAAGTGATGTTGACGAAGGATCAGCGCGTGATGTGATTGATGTGATGGATGAATTAGTCAAAAGGTTGTCAAAAGTGTGAGGTGTTCCTATGAGAACCAAGCGTTATACGAGTAAATTATCAACGAACATTATCCTCTATGGTGATATATTAGTAGAGGTTTTGTGATTGTGATGTTAGTTGAGCTTGAGAGTGTATTGATGTTTGTGATAGTATACATCACAGGCTTGGCAAGCGTAATGTTATTCTACAAATATAGGGGCTCAGCATTGTTTTCTCTTACAAGTTTAGATGAAAGGTTAGGCAGATATGAAGATTTTATGACAGACGTTCGTATTAAACTTGATCTTTTAGAGTTGCGGTCGTCTGGTTATGGCTCATCACGGTCATCATATGAAATTCGTGATGAGTGTGATGGTAATACTTCTAATCACATGCCAAAGATGATGAGAAGAAATTTAGAACAGGAGGGTAAAGGATTAGTAGAGTATGTGCTCAAAATTTTAATTGAAGGTCCAAGAACTTCTAGGCAAATTAAAAATGTAATAGGTAGGTCTAGGGAACATACAGCAAGATTGATGAAGAAGCTCTTCGAACTTGGATATGTTAGTAGAGACATGGCAGATAAGCCTTATAGCTATGCAATTACAGAGGACGGAAAGAATGTGTTGTTTGAAGTAGCTGGTGTAGATACTAATGCTTGAGTACTACTTTTCGGTATAACCATTCCTTCCCACTCTTACTTCTAGTCAGCATACCCTTATCTGCAAATCTGGAAAGGTATGTAGAAATTATGCTTAGTTTGACGGGTTCTCTATATTCGTCTTCATAGGATTCCAGTAATGTAGAAGAATTAAAGTCTCCAAAGTTAAATTTATTGTCTACGAGTGTCCAGATTTTAGAACCTACTGAGTTAGAGTTAGGTGTTGTCTCTTTTGAGGTTTGTTCCATGTCTAGTAATTGCATAAGCTCAAAAACATTAAGAATTTTTTCCCGGGTTACATTACCCTCTAGGGACAGGGAGTACTTCCCGCCTTGCCCATCATCTAGTTCAATCCTAATCTTCTTGCGCAATGTTGTTCTCAGATCCTAAACATGTTAACACTTAAGCTAGATACGCCAGAATGTGTTAACTTGATCCATCGAACTTATTGATCATTATGAGGTAATATGGAACTTGTTAACAAGTTAACATCCAGTGGAAATGGAGGTGTTATAATCAGGTGTAAAATGTATTTCCAGTGGAAATGGAGGTGTCAGGCAGTTACTTAACAGAATTAACAACCAAGTTAACATTACAATACCGCAATAGAGTCCATTCTAATCCTTTCTATCACTGGGATAACACTTCCTTAACACGTATATCAGGTGATATTCTCTTCTACAAGAAATTCTTAGATAAATATACCCTCACACACCATATGATCTAATGGAATCAGCAAATATCATTTATACGCCTTTTAGATTTTAAATATCAAATAACATGATAAACTAATGACTGAAATTATAATAATAATTGACTTTATTTGTTAAAAGATATTAGGATAAGAGTATATAAAAAAAATAATTATTAAGATTAATATTTTGCATAAGAAGGTATGGTGTGTGGGTGTCAAAGTTGACTGAGGATATTTTAAATGATGTATTTAGGAAGGCCGTTTCTCGAAAACCTTTGATAAGGGATAGAACAGTTTTGACGGCGGATTATGTTCCAGACCGTTTGTTATTTAGAACTAAAGAGATTAAGGAAGTAGGTGAAATTCTTTCTCCATTACTAAAGGGTGTAAGAGCATCTAACATTTTCCTATATGGTAAACCTGGTACAGGCAAAACAGCAGTAGTCTCATATGTATTAAAGAGATTAAAAGACCATGCAAAAAAAGTAAAACTAAAAATAGCAATAGCATATACAAACACCAAAAGTAGTAGAGAGTATACAGCTCTGGTACAAATTGGAAACCAAATAGGTCTGGAACTTCCTCCAACAGGGCTCGCGTCTGGCGATTTATTCACAAAAGTATTATCATACATAGATGATCTAGGTATAAACACAGTATTCATTCTTGATGAAATAGATGAACTTGTGAAAAAACATGGCGACAAGATATTATATGAAATGACCAGATCAAATTCTAGATTAACCAAAGGATCTTTGAGCTTGATAGGGATATCAAACGACCTTAACTTCAAGGACTTTCTTGATCCCAGGGTGCTTAGTAGTTTGAGCGAAGAAGAAATAGTCTTTCCTCCTTACAAAGTTGATGAGTTGCGTGGAATCTTGAAAGAAAGAACATTATTTGGGTTTCATGAAAATATAGTAAACGAATCAGCGATAAATCTTTGTGCAGCAATGGCAGGTTCAGAACATGGTGATGCTAGAAGAGCCGTAGATTTACTACGTGTATCAGGAGATGTCGCGGAACGACAAGGCGATCTTTTCGTAGATGAAAAACATGTTAGAATTGCTGCCCAAAAGATTGAACAAGATACTTCGAGTGAGGCTTTACGTTCTTTATCAATACACGAAAAACTTATAGTATATAGCGTAATGCTTTCTAAAAAATTATCTACCGGAGACGTCTTTGAACAATATCTTGAACTCTGTAAGAAACTCGGATTACAACCTGTCACCCAACGCCGTACTAGCATGATCATCAGCTCTCTAGATACTCTTGGTCTAATTTCAGCTCCAGTGATCAGTCATGGAAGATATGGTAGAACAAAAAAACTTTCCTTGGCAATTTCACCATCGATTGTTAAGAATGTTTTCAAAGAAGATGCTATCACAACTACATTACTTTAGTCTGAAGATAGAAATAGAAACTCTTCATACTTGCTTATATGACCATGAATAAAAGACTGCTTTTTGTAACAATCGCAGTTGCTGTTTTTGTTATTGCTTATTTAGTAGGAGCCGCTTCCGAATTGACCTACGACACAGCAACGAAACTAAAGGACGAATTTTCAGAAATGGTAGAAATGATAAATGCTATAGATATTTTCCTGCACAATTTTAGAATCGCAATCCTTATGTTTGTACCTGCGCTTGGAATTCTGGTAGGAGTCACAGCCGCGTTCTCCACAGGAATAATGTTCAACGCCCTCGTTCAGACCACTCCGGAGCTAACAAACATCTCCCCCCTAGCTTTGCTCGCAACTCCTTTCGGCGTCATGGAAATCTGTTCATATGGAATAGCTATGTCAAGAAGTGCAATATTGACAAATTCAATTATTAGAATATTCAAAAATCCAATTGCCCGTAACCAGCGCCTAATAGTCTCATTGCTTACTACTTTTATGATCGAGTTTGTTATAGTTGCCACCATTCTTTTCGCTAGCGCATTCGTTGAGTTCTACATGATTGAAGCATTCAATAGCCAAGACTAAACTTGCACTAGTTGAAAGCTAAGGGTTTTTATCGAAGTTTTACCTTTCCCCCCCTTAGATGTTAGGAATAAAAATTCATAGCTTTCCAAAGCTTAAGTCACCTAATATGCTTGCAGCACTTCCTGACATGGGCAATGTTGCTGGCATTGGAGTTAGGTACATGATAGAGAAGCTGAACGCACAACTATTCGCAGAAATCTATTCCTACTGGCCTCCATTTGTTTTCTACAAGAATGGTCTGATCGATTATAGTCAATCAAGTTATAAGTTCTATTATCTAGAAAGGGAGAATCTATTAATTTTTTCTGGTGAATTCAATCCAATAGATCCCAAGAGGTTGTATGAGATATGTTATGAAGTCGTACAAATGGCACAACGCATGAATGCCAAACGACTCTATTCCATTGGGGCGGCGCTAAGGCAAGAGACTGGCGCAGAACCTAAAGTCTTAGGTGCTGTTAACAGCGAAGCTCTAGTAGAACAAATGAAGAACAAAGGCATATCAATGCTAGAAGGCGAAGGCCAAATAACAGGTTTCAATGGCCTCATTCTTGGTATAGCAAAGGAGCGTGGTTTGGATGCAGCTTGTATACTTGGGGAGATAGATAACCCCAACTTCATTCAACCAAAAACCGTTCAAAGTATTCTAAAGGTATTATTAGATATGCTTGGAATAAAGCCATTTAGCATGAGCGAGCTCGATGAAGAGGAGGAGAAAAAGAACATCCTAAAGGATCAATTTTCTTATCCAGAAAAGGCTATAGAACAAAGCAATCAAGCCGGCATAGCATAAAATTAGCATTTTCATCAAATTCATTGTCGTGATCCAGAGATAGAGTTTCCAAATTTCACTCTTTAAGGAAACTAATCCACATATAAGACCCATAATTAGAGACCCTAACATTCGTCTCGATTCGTATTTCTGTTACTTACTTGGCAAAGATTTCAACCAACGTGGGACGCGTCTAATTATCATAAAAATGTATCATAAAATTCTCATGTTGGCTTCCCCAGATTCAATTCCTTAAATTACAAGTAAATTACCATCACACAGAGGTCGCTGTAATTTCTATCTTCAATTTTACCTAAGAAGCCTTTACTAATTCTCTCAGATCTCAGCGTGAGGAATTCATATATGTCAACATTCAATCTATTGGTATCAACCCTATTTTCTTCCAAAAATTGTACTACATGTTGAGGCATAAAGTCCCAAGGTCGTGGGAGGATAATTGCATTTCTGTAGTTTTTTAAAGCATATAATAGCGCTTCCTTTTCCTTCTCTATACTACCTGTCTTGTGAAATGTTATCAACTCACTCTTATCAATAGGTATTCTAGATTTCGAAGCAGCCACCTGTATGGAACTTATTCCTGGTATAATTTCCACATCATCAAAGATCTCTATCAGGCGATCAACCACTTCAGATTCAGAAAAATTAGGATCACCCGTAAAAGTCACCGTACAAGTTTTTTCACCTAAACTATCAGCAATATCCATATAAACCCCTTCCTGCGTCATTAAAGATATCTGCCTAACATCCTTGCCGTCAAGTAAATTCCTTATAACGTCTAAACTATGCTTGTACCCAATTATAATATCAGACTTTTCTATAACATTTTCAGCTTTTACTGTAATATATTCTTGAGATCCCGGTCCGACACCAACACAATAGACTTTTCCCATTAACTTACAAAGATTTCATAGGATTTAAAAATGTATTAAACGTTCGTTCTAATAGCATTGACCCATGGACACCAGTCAACATTCAGGAAGGCAATTGGATCTTTCAAGGGATAAGTAGTCCATCCTTTCACAATAGCGAACGTGTATGCCCTTACCTGTTTATTTTGCCTGAATTTTAACTTGAGCTCAGAACCCCAACCCCTTCTTTTTGCTTCTACACTTATAACAAGATTTAGCGGAATATTCATATTACTTTCTATTTCCAAATCCTTTTCCAAACGTTCAGCAGTGTATTCCTCCGATACCCTTATTGTATTATTTGATTGTTTGAACACCTTCAATTGTCTTTCTACTTCATTCTGCCACCAGATCAAACTCATCGTCGTTTTTAAGATAAATGCCACTCTCTTTTTAGTCAAGATAAGCATCCCTTCCTTACCATGCTTGAAGAGGCCCTCCTCCGTTCCCCAGACTGAAAATATTACTGAAATCACATGTTCGACGATTTTCATCTATTCCTTTTTACCCCATCTTTATTAAATTTTAACCCACCCAATAGTACGATGACAGTAAGATATGAAGGGTTTTTTCTACAAAAAATTCTATTTGACGATATTGCATTCCCACAATCAATAATGATAAATTCATGATCATATTGCCAATTGATATGCGGGAGTTGCCAAGCCTGGCCAACGGCGCAGGTCTCTTTTGAGTGCGAAGCTTAGGACCCTGTCTCTTAGGGGTTCGTGGGTTCAAATCCCACCTCCCGCATCTTCTTATTATGCAATATAGGTTATGGAAAAAGCATTTTTTAAGACAGGATTTACAAGATGACTCATCGTTGTTTTGCCATGATGATAGATAGGTAAAAACAAGTATGCCGACGGAAAACTACTACCCATCTTGCACCTAAAGGCAAGAGGACTCAAGCCATGGATAGAAATTTAGGTCTTCCCTAAAGACTCCCAAACTACTAGATGTACGCAAAAGAATTTCGTTGCCCACAAACCGTGTTCACAAGTTCCAAAAACAATGAAATCGCGCGATCTACTATTTGGATCAAGATTATGAAAAACGATAATCTATAGATAATTACTGATATCATTCCTTCGTGATGTACTTGTTGTTTACAAGCCACTGTGCGTGGGCACCGATATATCGCCAAACAATATCCGCCTTATTATCCTGAAAGTCCCACGGGACAACAAGAACAACATCATTTTCTCTAACCCACATCCTCCTTTTCATTTTCCCTCTTATCCTGCAGACCCTTACCTTCCCGTCTGTACATCTAACAATTACGTGGTCACCCCCAGGCAATTTTACAACCCTACCCAATAACTCTCCCTCCTTGGGTAGCACCTTTTCCTTTAGTTCTGATTCGCTGAGAACTTTTCTTTTTCCCATACTTAAGATCTAGCTTTTGCGACACTTCGATTCAATATAACTGTTCTCTACGAAATTCATTTGATCTATCATTGATCTAGCAAGTCATGCAATTAAGAGCCTATCCTAAAATTCTAGCTGATAGTTAATGATTGGTAGAAATGATATCATTTAGAATGCAAGAATATTAGTTCATACTGTCGGGTTTAGTTTTCTTACTATTGATTTTATTAGTATTGTAGATAGTAGATACTAGAAACAGTTGCATTAACGTGTTTATGACACTACCAATATATCGCTCTATACACTATTAGGCAGTTAGCAAATTCTACTAGCGCCTGATAATTTTCCTTCTTCTCGAACCTTACCAATAACTTTCTGAACCTGTTATGCCAAGATGCGGTTCTTTCTACAACCCATCTCTTTGCTTTGTACAAATTCTTTTTCAACACTTCACCCTTACGACGAATGTGATCCACATATCCCCTTCCTAACTCCATACTCTATCTCAGGGAAATCATATCATATCCTATTCATGCATATGTTCTGTTTAACTTTGGGCCTATCAACAACAATGCTATCTATTGTAGGAAAGGCTGATTTCATATCGTGCTTGTTTGCTCCAGTAATTACAGATGAGAGAGGAATACTTCTTCTATCAACCAGCATGTGACGTTTGGTACCTAGCTTGTCTCTATCCGTTGGGTTTGCTCCGGTCGTTTTCCCCCTAATGGGGCCTTCGGTACGCTATCCATGGATTGCCAGTCCCATCCCATGCTCTTCAATTCATCATATATTTCCAGCAGCCTCTTCCATACCTTCTCGAATACTCCTATCCCAATCCATTCCTGAAATCTTGCATGGCAAGTTGAGCCAGAACCAAATTCTTTCGGCACCTTCTTCCGCTGGCATCCAGTTCTTAATACGTACAGTATTCCATTCAACACTTTTCTAAATGGCACAGCTGGCCTTCCAACTGTTCTTGCTGGTTTCCTTGGCGGCAGCACTAGTTCGAACTCTTCCCATAGATCGTCTGGTATATGCCATATGGTCGGCATGCTCTTTTTCTTAGCTTTTATCACAAATTTAGCTAGAGAGAACAGATCTAGATCTGTTTCGGTATAAACAATCAGGCCGTGATGTTAATTTTCGGATAAGCTCTAAGTTTAAGAGATGCCATAGTGAAACCTAATGACCCCATGGGAAAAAAGATCTTGAAGTTTTGTAAAGAGAGTGGATGGGGACATAGGGAATGTCATGAAAAAAAACGTCTTAAGAAAGAGATCTATGAAGACGAATAAATGAATGGGGCGTTAATAGAAGGTAATGGTCTTAGGAAAAATGTTCTATAGAATCTATATAGAACTATATAGAATCTAGTACGTTATTATATCAAAAGTTTGGAAGATATTTTCTTTCGAGGAGAAAGATAGCATTTGGTGCGCTCTAAATTTGTAGCCGAATACCTGCCAACTAATTGTTAATATCACGAACTTCAAATATAGTCTGTGTGATTACCAAAAGTTAATGTAACAAATTTGTTCTATAATGTTTTGCCACGTAACTTTTCTTACTGATAATATAAGATACTGATACATAGATAATATGTTTAGACAATTATGCCATATTTACCGGTTTATCCATTACACTTTACTTATAACCTATCAGAAATATGTATTCACGATGTGGGGGCGTTGGTCAGCAACTATATTGTCAATTTTTATGATGACGGTAGTGTTAGGTTCCATTATAGCTGTGACTATGCCATCGTCATATATGCAAGGTTCTGATAACAATGATATTAAAAAACTGGAACTATCCACAACTGATACTCAAGTAGATACTAAAATGCTTGCCAAGGTCAATCTACCATTCATAGAAAATAATGGACAAACACATGAGGATGTAAAGTATTATGCCAGCACTTTTGTAGGTACTGCCTTTGTTACTGAAGATGATATAACTTACTCATTAATGAAAAGCTCTCCAAAGGAAGAAGACATAGAAAATCAAATACAAGGTGTAGCTCTCAAGGAAAGTTTTCTCACCGATGAAGCTTTGCATCCTACAGGTTTGGATAGAAGCGATTCAATAGTAAATAAATTATTTTGTTGGTGATGAGGAAAACTGGCGTTCCAATGTACCAACGTATAATGCTGTCTCTTTGGGCGAACTCTGGCCATCGGTTGATGTTGAGTTAAAGGCTTATGGAGCCAATATAGAGAAGATCTTCAAGGTGTATCCAGGGGGGAGTGTTGAGGATATCAGACTTTCATTGGATGGAGTCCTGGGTTTTAATGTTGATGAAGAGGGTGAACTCATTCTAGAGACAAAGCTTGGAGATCTTGCTATGACAAAGCCCGTAGCATTTCAAGATATAGATGGGCTGCAGAAAGATGTGGAAGCGTCGTATCTTGTAGATGGTAACACATATGGTTTTGCAGTGGGTGATTATGACCCTCATTTTCCTTTAGTTATTGATCCTCTTCTAGCATCCACATTCATTGGTGGGAGTAGTACTGATGGTGGGATTTTTCTTGAGGTATTTGATGTTACTATAGCCCTCGATAGCTCAGACAATGTGTTCGTGACCGGTGACACCCGATCAAGCAATTATCCAACAACCACTGGGGCTTTTGATGAAACCCATTATGATATTTTTGACATCTTCATCACCAAATTAACTGGAGATCTATCATTAAGGGAAACAACAGGGGCACTCAACTGCAACTTACTAGAACCTACCATTGTGGGCACTGCGGGCAATGACTTTATCGTAGGAACGGGATAGGTTGACGTGATTCACGGTCTGGGAGGAAATGATACCATAATTGGACTGGGTGGTAATGATCTATTATGTGGTGGAGATGGAGATGATAAAATATTTGGTGGGGATGGTAACGATAACTTAGGCGGTGGTGAAGGCGATGACACCCTTAACGGACAGGATGGAGATGATAACCTGTTTGGTGGTGTAGGTAGAGTAGGTTAGATGGCGGTGAGAATGATGTTGGGGAAGACTTTTGCCAGAACGGCGAGGCGCTATTCCGCTGTGAAGTCAGTAACTAGTTGAGGCATGGGCATTATTCCATATAACAAAAATAACTTGATGCCTCTGATTGATTAGCTTCCCAACATATACTTCAATGCCCTTAATGGTCTTCCTGTCAAGTAGTTGTAGTATACCATCAGCTGGTATAGCAATATAGAAATCAGAACGATGCTCCTAGCTTTATCGAACCCTCTAACTGGCAATGGATCTATGGTAAATACATCCTTTATCTGCTCTATCAATGGCTCAACGCTTATGCTCCTCCGAGAATATACATGCTGTCCATATTCAGATTGATAGAACTGCAGCAATGCCAGTCTATTATCTGTAGTATGCTTGTACCTTTCCAATGGGAATACTGGATGCCCTCTATACCTGCTGAAATCACATAACTTGTGATCATCATATCCTTCATCTCCTACAACATACCTTACCATTCCTGTAGGCAATGAAGATGTCATACTTTCATACATCTTGTTATCAGTAATGTTAGCTGTTGTGAAATCAGCTGATAATGGAACTATCAACGAACCTGTGCTACATGCTAGATGCATCTTGTATCCGAATATCCATCCCTTGGTTCTGCTGAATTCCCATCGAGCATCTGTATCTATACCGGAGCGTGGCACTTCATTCTTCTTCATGCTAGATTTGTGCCATACATGTCCCTTTGCCTTCAACAAGGAACTGTCAACGGATACTATGGCTGGGTCTACCAACCCATCTTTTATGAAGAGCATACCCATAGCACCTATCCTTGATCTTATGTCAATTGATATGGCCTTGACCTTCTGTCGAATGTTCTTTTATCTGGAAACCTATCAAGACCACATGCCTTCATTACCTTCCTGTTGTATGGCATGTCTATCGAAAAGTATTCATGCAAAGCATTGTTGCTTGGTATTCTTATCCATACTCTAACGATGAAGCATCTCACCATTACTGTAGGAGAATAGTAGAATGGTCTACCCTTTTCCTATTAGGTTTTGACCAAGGAATCACGTCAATCAAAAATAATATACGAAGGAGTATCGAGTCTGAGCTAAACATATCAACAATGAAAAATGGAACCTGATCTTATCGTTTCGAACTAAATTACGCCCAAGCCTCAGATAATTACGTAGAAAAATATGTAGAGCTTATGGAAAGGGAGATTAAAATTAACAAAGAAAAAATAAAGGTCGAGTGATCATACTGCTTTCTCAAACAGTATATTCAGTTGATCTCCCATGAGCTTTGCTTTAGATATCTTCATTCCCATAGTGGCAGCGGGAAGGGGAATTATATTAACCAGCTGACCCACCTCATTTCTAACCTTTATTGTTATTTGATCGCCAAATCGCTCTATATCAAAATCATCCTTTTCCGTAAATGGTACTTTCACTTTCATTTTGAAAGTTTGGTCCACTACTTCGAAGTTAAATGGTTCACCTTTATAGAAAATATGTGTAGGTTCTTCACTTTCAAACAGTTCATCGCTATATCTTTCTAGCATCTCAATTCCCTTCAACTCACTTTCAAATAGCCTAAGTTTCTTCACAGGAAGTGGATAAAAGTTTGCTTCTGCTTCCCTTACCTTTTCTGCTTGGAAATCTGCCCATTTGGAAAAATAAGGATTGTCAACCTTGGGCATTATTCTGTTTATTACTGCCATATCAACATTAATTCCAAATAGATTTGCTGACATGAATGCACGCTTTGCGTTCTCTATGCTAAAAGTGTCTGGGTTTGCAACTAACCTAATCGTTGTTACCTTATGGTCCTTTATGATGTCAGCTAGCCTCTCAAGCTTTTCGACAAGTTCAACTTCTAGCTTAAGTATTGCAGAACTTGGGGCTGGTATTCTTGCAATTGACTCGAATATCCTACCTACACCACTAAACAACCCCGCCAAATTCATGAGTCGTTTATTCAAACTGCCTATTAGTTTTGGAAAGTACAGATAGCGCAATGCTTCGCCCGATGCCATCATGTCAAGCACAACAACTTCATAAGTCTTCATCTCATTAATTTCTTCAATCTTTAGTAATGAAAACAGTTGCGTCATACCTGGAAGCATCGCAATTTCGTAAGCAAGAGTTTCATCAATGCCTTTGGACGAAAAGAGTGATGCCATGTATGATAACAATTGGTGGAATTTCTTGCTCATCTCATTCACAGGGTCTATCTGCAATGCGTCTAAATGATCCCGTACATGCGTAACTTCATCGCCTATATTTTGAGTGTAGGCATCGCTAATTGTGTGTGCTGGATCAGCTGATATAATCAACGTCTCATATCGACTCTTCGCACACTTCAACGCTGTGGCGCAGGAGGTAACGGTCTTACCTGTTCCTCCTTTTCCAGTGTACAGTATTAGTCTCATGGAGTTATACCTCGCTAGCGATATTATTAAGGTTTATGTATACGATGTAAACGTGTCTTGATGATCATATGAAGTCCTCAATGTGAAATAAGAATTCAATTTCTTACTGTATGAATTAAAGGATATTTATTTGCTGAATATTCTTCGTATGTTGTCTGCAACATAGATAAGGTCAGCTGTGCTAACAAGTGGGTGGATTGGAAGAGATAGCACGTGATCAGCAGCCCATTCAGTATTAGGTACGCTCGAGATATACATTGAATAGAATGGGGTTCGATGAATAGGGGTCTTATAATAAGCAGTTGCTCCAATTCCAATCGAGTTAAGTTTCTTCATAATAACGTCTCTGTTCTTGAAACCAACAGTATAGAGGTACCAGTTAAAAGTTGAACCATCACGTTCCTTTGGTAAATAAATATCTAGGCCTGAAAGTAATTTTGTTAATAAATCGGCATTCTTCCTTCTTAGCTGTAGAATTTTTTTGATTTTCCTCATCTGAACCTTTGCTATTGCCGCACATATTTCCGTCATCCGCATATTAAGACCAAAAATCCTTGTATCGTATCCTTCTAGCATTCCATGATTCCTAATCATTTTTATTCTGACCGCCAATTCCTCTTTATTTGTTGCAATTGCACCACCTTCACCGCTTGTGATCACCTTACCAGCATAGAAGCTGAAGCAGCCGATGTCACCCAGGGAACCTGTTTGTTTTCCCTTAAAAGTCGAGCCTAATGATTGGCATGCATCTTCAATAACATATAATGAATGCTTGTTTGAAATACCTTTTATACGTCTCATATCTACTACGTGCCCATATAGATGAACGGGGATCACGGCCTTAGATCTGTTGGTAATTTTTTCCTCCAGATCTTCTGGATCCATTGTGTAATCCTCCTTCTTGATATCCACAAAAACTGGAGTCGCGCCTGTTGCAACTACAGCATTAGCGGTAGCTAAAAATGTTAAAGATGGGAGGAGAACCTCGTCACCCTTGCATATTCCTAGAGCAAGAAGTGCTGCATGCAATGCGGCGGTGCCTGAATTTAGTGTCGCGGCATGTCTAGTACCAACAAACTTGTAGAGCAACGCTTCTACTTCTCTTACTCTAACGCCGCCCTTGAAAGTAGCGTTTGTCAGATTACCTGTTTCCATAACCTTCCTCACTTCGTTTAACTCTCTTTTGTCGAAATAGGGTTTGTTTATTGGAATCTTTTTCATTCTAATCACCAAGCAACAATATTGGCTCAAGGTTCCTATTGACAAGAGCCTTTGTTAACCTTTGCGCTCTGCCAAGAATAATTTACTAACAATTACGAAGTTTTTTGTCTTCATTAACTCCCGTGCGAACGGGCTTGAAAAAGAAAATAAACATATCACTTGCTAGTATCTGGACCCACGATTCCCCCCCTTGCTGAGGAAAAGGTATTTCTCCTTCATTTACCTGATATTGCTCTTTCGCAATTGCATATCTTACGATTAGATCGCAAACGAATTTGTCAGCATTAGAGATTAAATATCAGTAGATTTCTACGGATACTATTATACATTCTTTCTAAACATTGTTTAGGTATTTAGTATTTTCTTTGTTATAGCGGTTGTTTTAATCAAGAGCTACTTTAGGAATTGGTTTGTCTGAGTTAGAACTTGGATCATCAATGGACATGTAGTCTCTGAGCTAGCAGTAAGATGAGATATAAGCGCATGTTCATTAATTCCCAACTCCTTCCAGTTTCTAACTTTTAAAAGAACAATAGTTGATAGATAGTCTCATGATGAAACTGATAACCTCTATCATTACAATAAGGTGAAACCCCAGAGATTTAATAATTTTGTATATATTCACGGCAAGTAATTTAAGGAAAAAATTAAATCTCTTTCCCTTGAGAACGTGTTGAAAATTTTATATTTTGGAGCGGCCTTTGATAAGGGATGAAGTCAACCAATGTTGAAAGAGATGAAAAAAACAGCATACTAGTCTACAAGATTGTGTTTTATGTTTGTGCCACGATAATGATTATTGTAACAGGATATGCTTCAGCAGAAAGTGTAAGAGAATATTTGATTACTGGGAGAGTTGTGATAGGTGAGGTTCTGGTGGATACGGAATTTCCCATGCCTAATTTTGCAAAGCTAGTTTCATATCTTATGGTATCATCGGTGGTTGGTTGGTTTTGCGTAATTAGACTTGGAAGAAGCAAAACTGAAAACCTTTCTAAGGGCAAGAAGTCAATACTCCGCCTGATTGCACTTGCATTTGCAATTATAACATTCTATGAACTATTTTACAATTTTTTCGTATGGAATGCTCTAATAACTGTAGATGCACTAAGTGGGATATTCCGGATGGATATTTTGAATGTTCCTTATCCAAATCCAAAAACTCCTTGGAGTCTTGTTTTTGCAACTAAGATGTTTCTATCCGCTGCTGTTATTAGTTCACACGCATTCTATCTCATGTCTAAGTCTGATAATGGATGAATTGAAAATCAAATTTAAATAATCTAGAGGCTTAATTGTTTATGATGAACGAACAAATGAACATAAATGATGTATTGAATAATCCCTTAGAAAATATTCTCAGCACAGATATTCTAATGTTAGAGAGTGACAAAACTGCGTCTGATGCAATTACTGGAATGAAGGAAAAGCACGCTAGAAGCGTGTTGGTTACTCATTCTGGTGAGGCCATTGGTATAGTTAGCAAGACAGATGTACTGTTTAAGGTAATGGCACAAGCCAAGAACCCTGCTAAAATTAAGCTCCGAGAAATAATGTCATCTCCGGTGATAACACTCCCTCCAAAATCTACTGTAGGTGAAGCGTTGGTGATCATGGATAAACATGTAGTTAGGCAAGTGGTCATTAGTTTTGCTTCTTCAGTTATAGGTATTATTTCTAGAGATAGTATATTCGAACAGATTCACAGAGCCACACTCTCAGCAGCTGCAACAGCTATAAGTAGAACCCCTGTTTGTATAATTAATCCAAAGGCTATTACAATCGTCAAAGATGTGAGTCAAGCCAAACTTTCATGTCCATACTGCAACTTACCATTTGATGATAAAGAGGCACTTTCAAAACATATAGATCGAATACATGGTGGAACTGGTGTTCTTGAGGGCGATGTCAGACGTATGTTTGAATGATTCGGAGTGTTGTTAATTTCAATCTATCATAAGGATAACATTTTGGATTCTGAAAGCTTTATGCTCTGATAGGATTATACTGTCTTTGAACCTCTTGTTACCCCGAAAGGAAGTTTGTAGAATGAAATATTAACAATTAGAAGGCAAATTTTAGTTCCTCCAGCACCTCAAATAATTTAGAGGCATAATAACTCTTAATCATAAAGTATATTTCATAAAGTATATTTGACCTGAACCTGGCATGCACAATATTAATTAAATAAAATCACATATTGGAAGCATGCTAGGAGACAGGAATCTGAAGGATATAATACTTCAGACAATGGATGATATTTACCACGATCTTAATTCACAAATAGATAAAACCAATTACGGAAGGTTGCATTTAAAGGAAGTTATAACTTGCCTTCGCAGGGCGTACTATGATAGAAAGAACCCCCTTCATCCAACCAGCAGGCAAAAAGTCTCTATAATAATCAATAATGGTATTCGAAAGTCAATCAAAAGTGGCGTAAAAACACACTATTATATAGATTCAGACCTTTCACTGGAGGGCTATGCAGATACAATTGTTGATGATATAGTAATTATATTTGAGATAGTAAGTAAATTGCCGAAGAGACCTTATCCTAAAGATCTTTTGAATTTAAATGCAGTTATTTGGATTTTTGACAAGATGGAGGGTATAGTTGTTTATTTAACTAATGGTGGCAAGTCGGTAGAATTTGCATTCACTAAGGACAAGCAGATGTTTGAGGAAACTCTAAGGAGAGCTAGGGTATTCAGCACACTTCTTAAGGATGAAAAAATACCCATACTTGAACCCTCAAAAACCTGTCTAACATGTCCGTACTATGGCAGATGCTACATAGAACAAAAAAAGTACTCTAATTTAACACTGGAAAGATTGCTGGGATTCGAGAAGAGTAGATAATAAATTACGTTACAAAATCAAAGTCTAAATCCTTTCCACCGACTCTTATTGGATCAGTAACGAAGAATGTGCCGCTAACACGCCATTGAACATCGTTGTTTCGAAGATCGTTCCATAACGGGATAAGCAATTCAGTTTTTTTTACTTCAACTTTGTCCTTAAGAGCGAAGGAAAACTCACCGTACATAGTAAAAGTCTTACCAGTTCCCGTTAAGAAACCTTCTGCTCTTTCACCTATTTCTGAGCCTGCTACTGTTATTCCATCTGCATATAATTTATACTGTATTGACTCCAGAACAACAGAGCTTCTATTGGGGTTGAAAGCATCAAAAGCTACCTCGATTAGAATTTTCTCTTCATCTGCCAAAACAATGGTAACTCCTCTTAAATCTAATATGACATCCTTAATTACAAAAGTTTGTTGATTTTGAGAAGGCAAATGTAATAGACCTGTGTAAATCATCACCACAAATACTATAATAACAGCCGCACCACCAGCTATGGAAACGATAATGCCCTTGTTAAGCACATTTTGATTAGATTTCATTTTACCTTTTAAAGTTTTCACATGGCAATGTGAAAAAGGCTTTTACATAGTGGGTGTGAATTGATCGTATGCAATATTACAAAGCAGTGATGATGGGACAACAGAGAGCAAGAAAGGCACAGCATAAACTTTTTGAATATTCCGGTTTTGCATTCCTCACAAAAACAGTGAAAGAGGTAACCCATGGGTTTGAACCAGTTGGTGAAGAAGATCTAATAGCTATGGAAGAAGGTGAAGAAGGCAATATACTAGTTGTAATATGTGATTCTGATGGCTATGCTAAAGCACAAACAAAACCACTACAGACAGAAAGTGCAAAGAAAATTTTTGAAAAAATGCTGAACGACGGTTTCAAGGAATTCAAGGAAAAAATGAAACCTGTCAAGTAATTATATTAGTACCAACATTCACTCCTCCAAGGGCAAGTTTTATGACATTTGGTTCTGATTTTACTACTCTTGTATTTATTTTAGATCTTTCAATAACTTTCAATGCAACTATATCCATTAAATCGTATTCTCCGGCCATTGTACTTTCTTCAGCAATTATATTTCGCAATTTATTCACAGTTATTGACCGGAATAGCTTTGCATCATTTTGTTTGTTGGGGTCTGTATTATAGATACCATCCACATCAGTCGCATTGATGAACATGCTAGCTTCAATCTTCTCAGCTATCTGTGCAGATGTTGCATTTGTACTCTGACCTGGATGTAATCCACCTGCAATCACTATCTTACCAGTTTCCACAGCCACAAGAACATCATGTAAATTTTTCGGAATATGTGCATAAGCAGCATTACCCAATGCATGTACAAGCAGTTGTGCGTTTAACCTCGATACTTCAATACCTAATTCATCTAAACTAGCTTCGTCGGCACCTAGTTCACGTGCAATATTAATATAGTGTCTTGCAATAGTTCCACCACCAGCTATAACAATAGGCTGTATTTTTTTGCTGACTGATTTCAGCATTCTTGCATAACTCCCCAATGATTTCTTGTTTGCAGTTTGATTGAATACACGCCCACTTAATTTAATTACAATGCGCTTTTTCATTCTAAAAACCCTATTACATACTGACTTTTTCATACCATGATTCCATACCTGTGCCTAAAACCTTTTTCACATCTTCTTCCACTTTAACCCTACTTTCATTTGTCGTATAAACTCTTATCATATCCATGAAACCCGAAATAGAGCTTATCAACGGGATTTCGTTAATCGGTAAGATATGGTTAATCTTCTTTCCATTAACATCTTTGGCTACTAACACTACCACATCGGGCTCTTCTTTTGTAGGTGTTAACGGTACAGAGGGTGTCTTCGAGGCATCAATGTAAACATGGTTTGGATCCACCCCTGCACTGTCCGCAATTTCTTCACTTATATTCTTCAGCAATTTTTTGTTTAGTACGTTTCTAACTATGTTGTCGCTTTTACGCAAAATTTTTTCGTAGACACATTTCAACAATTTCCTATCTCTGTAATCTCTGGCTAGTTTCGCTGCAAACTTCAACGGTCCGTCCTTTGATTCCAATGCAATCAATTGAACCATTGTAGCATCATCCGTAAGTTCAACATATTTGTCCAACGAAATATCAGTAAGATGTAATTCATCTTCCGCGAGTATCATGGAACGTAGCATCATTACTTCTGCTGATCGCACAGTCTTATGAAAGTAAACCGCTTTGAACATTTCATATCTAGATATCATCATTGACTCAAATGAATATAAAGCGGCTTTATCAATTGCTAACTTGTTATTATGAACTTCAAAGGCACTTATTATACGTTCTGCGTCTATCTTTCCATATTCTGTACCCGTAAAGTAAGAATCTCTTTTTAGGTAGTCCATAATATCCGCACTAAGCCCACCAGCAATTATTTCGTTAAAAAAAGATATCTTAGATTCCCCAAAAGAAAGCATGGAGATTGAATTTGCATCAAAACCATGTCTACCAAGAATGTCCCTAATTTCTGTTTGTCGTACTATTTTCTTTCCAATATCTTCGTGAGTTGTATTAGTGCTTTCTACCAACACTTCTTCGAATAAATGTGAGAAGGGTCCATGACCAACATCATGTAACAAGCCTGCAAGCCTGAGAATCTGAATCTTATCTTCACCCAGGTATCCTTTGTTTAACAACACATTTCCAGCGAGCCCGGCAAGGTGCATTGTTCCCAATGAATGTTCAAATCTGGAATGCTGTGCGGCTGGATAGGTTAAGTGAGCCCCTGCAAGCTGCCTTATTCTACGTAGACGCTGAAAAATACGTGTATCAATGACATCGCGCTCAACTTCGGATAAATAGACATAACCATGAATAGGATCACTTATTTCACTTACAGAAGTGAATACCATACCATTAAATCAGTAACATATGGTCTTAATGTTTTTGTTTTATTTCATATTCTACAATTCGCATTATTTCCTTATGAATATCCTCCCTACCTCTGTCACCATTAACCAAAATCCATCCATATCTAACAGCGAGCTCTCTATATAATGTTGATACACCCTGCATCATAATGTCATCCATCTCAAAAATATCTCCTCTCTGTGCTATCCTGCGTTTGGAAACTTCTGCGACAACATCTAACACTATGACAATATCTTCCTTGGGCAAACCTTCATCCAGTGAAAATAACCATTCCAATCTTAAACTGCTTGCCAAGCCATACACCAAGTTCGACTGATAGTACCTGTTCAATATGACATGATTTTTTTCCTTCAACATTCTTTCTATCTCAACCTTCTTCTCCCATCTATTTGCGGATAATAGCATATGCTTGATTTGCCCCTGATATTCTCTCTCACCACTCAAAAACGCTTTAATCTCTTTCCCTATCCTAGTAGTGTAAACCGGAAATGCGAGGGTACCTACGCTCATACCCTGCATTTCCAAATCTTCCTTAAGCAACTGTGTCTGTGTAGCTTTCCCAGCTTTATCGCTTCCTTCTATTACAATCAACATCTCTCCAAACCCTCCATAATACTTTCAGATTAATTCTGCTTTTTTCTACAATTCTTCAGCATTAAAGTTTTAACTATTCTTGTCAATTACCAGATAAGCGGCATTTTTGTTCCTGTATGGCGCCTTGCTTGAAAATATAGTAAGGACCATTCCCTCATGGTTGACCTTAAATCCATTGCATACCTCATGTGCTCTTATTAACGCCTTCCCATTAAATATTTCCAAGGCCCTTTCTGTTATATCCTTACCGAAATATTTACCATATCCCCTACCAGAGAGCTGTGAACCTTCTATTTCTCTAGGATCATTCCATACTATTTCTTCCAAGTACCGCGTTTCTTCATTTGTCTTGTCTGCCGTCTCTACATCAGTTAAAGTTTTAAAATTCGTTGGCACACCGCCGTGTAATATAATATATGAATTCTCAAGAATAACCCCATTATACATTAGGCCAAACGAAGAGTGTAGCTCTCTATACAACAATTGACCAGTTTTACCAAATTTCTTCTTGAACTGATCTGGAAGATCGTGAGGGTGAAATGGCATGCTGTATGGACCTTCATGGTTACCTCGCATGAGAATCACTCGATCAGGATATTTTTCTTTCAGGAAAAGTATTACACAACACACTTCAACAGACTCAACTCCTCTATCTCTATAATCACCTAAGAATATTATTTTGTTTGAAAAATCGTTCAAAAACCGCTCTTCTGCAGTATTGCGGCTAAAGTTTGCATATCGCCATGCAGATCGCCCACAAGTATTAACTTTCGTCCCTGTTTGACCCTAACAAGTCCATCCTTCACTACTGAATCACCTATAAGACCCTCACTTTTCTCCCGCCTTTGCGTTGAATACACATTTTTGATTAAAAAAGAAAATTCCGTATCCGTCACTAAGTATGATTTTTTGATTATTTCTTTTAGCATATGATCTTTAATTTATGGGGAAATAAAAACTTCTACTTGTAGACAAATTTCTTTAACTGATCCTCAGTCGGATTGTGGTTGAATGATACATCGAATACAGTGAAGTACAAATCGTAGTTCGTTGTACCAATAAGATATGTCTCCTCGAACCCAATATCATCACTAAAACGATCTAGAACGATATTGTTAGCCTTGAATTCAGAATTTACCAGAATAGTGTCGTATGATCCGATCATGAACGATTTTATCATCCCTCTTCCAAGAACATCTCCATCTACATTAATGTTGTAAATTGTGTCACCCACAATTAGGGGTATAATACTGGTATTCCTAAATTGAACAGTGACATCATATATAGTATGATGATCATCTTTAGATAAAACCGTAGAATCTTGTAGTGAAACATCTACGTTCTTTGCAGCTTCCACACCAAAATATGAAAATACCATTACCATGCCTATAATAACTGCAATAGCTATAACTGCTACCACTCTTCTAGATCGTTTTCTTCGCATGCCTTTTGGTATCCATTACTGTATTAATTATACCGAGTCATAAAGTTTAGAAGTGTAGGTTAACTATCTTTAGCAGTTCTTGATCTTAGCGAACCAAGATGATATATAATTTACTATGTAAGAAATGGGGCCTGGAGACATCATTCCCAGGTCCAAACTGTGTTAATTTCAATACTCTTAGACAAACCTTTAAGAAAGAAAACCATAAGCCTTGAAAATGAATCAACAACTTGCTTTTTTTGCTTCAACCTCTTCATCCTGAGGGAAACGATAAAATTATAACGTATGTGCAGCAAAGAATAAGATAATCTATGGGATTGGGAAGATACGTGGTTAAAGAGATCATGAAAGATATAAGCAACAAGTCTAGGGAATTCTTCGAATTTGTCTCTCCGCCTATTGATATTGTGGAGGATGGCAATGAACTGGTTATTATTGCTGATCTTGCTGGGTTTGATAAGAAGAATATTACTTTAAAAATAAATGGGAACATACTTCTTATCAGTGCAACAAGAGATATAGTAGAGCATACAGGAAGTTCACACTGGCAGCAGAGACCACTGAAGATTGAAAAAAAGTTACATTTACCTATAAAAATCAAGGAAGGCGATGAAGCTCTTGGGAAAGCAAAGTATGAAAATGGTGAACTTGAGATACGCATACCGATTAGCGGCAGTGGCACAATATCAATACATTAATCATCCTCTTCTGTTAAATATTATAGAGATTCCAATAATCGCAATTGACGTCACTAATCCGATCTTGCCCAATATCGGATTTGTTTGCATTATGATAGATGAACCTATTATCACAGAAGATGTTAGAACACTGCCAGCGAATAATGTATTTTTATTATGTCTACCATTCATAATATTAGGATTCTCTAAGTATGATTTTAGTAATGGAGCAACTATCATTGAATCATTAAACGCTCTTGCAAATCTTGTAAAGGTATCCTTTACTTCCTCAATATAAGCTTCCCTCATAAGACCCTCTTCCTCAAGTAGTAACTTCAATACCTTAACAAATTGAAACTCTACTTTTAGAGTGACATAAATTCCTTCAAGCATAGACGCCATCCTCATATAAAGTGCAAGCTGCTTTGGTAGCCTAAATGGGAACCTCGTCAGTGTCTTATTGGCAAGCTCCATTAATGCTTTAACTTCCATATTATCTATCTTTTTCCCATGAATCTCTCGTATAGCAAAACTTATTCCTTTTTCAACAACATACCTATTGGCTTCTGGCGACAGTGCACCAAGGTCAAGCAAAACATTTACTGTCCTTGAAGGCTCCTTCTCTACAAGTGAAAGGTATAATCGAACGAGTTTCAGTCTTGTCTCGTTGTCAAGCTTTCCCACCATTCCAAAGTCATATAGTACGATCGAACCATTATCCGTAACAGCAATGTTTCCAGGATGAGGGTCTGCATGAAATAAATCATGTCTAAGAAGCATCTTGAAGAATAGTTTATGAACCCTGATCACAAGTTTAGACTTATCTATTCCCATTTGATCCAATTTTTTTGTGTCTGTAACCTTTACTCCTGGAATATATTGTAAAATCAGAACCTTGCTGGTACTTTTATCAGAATATACATTGGGGATTATTACCTTCACCTCATCCGATAGATTTTTCTTTATGTTCATAAGGTTCTCTGCTTCCACCTTATAGTCCATCTCCTCATTAACCGTCTCTATGAATTGGGCAAGCATTGATTCTGCAGAAAATGCTATATTTTTATCAACAAAACGTATTGCCAATGGCAATAATTTCTTTAAAACATCTATATCTCTCTCAACAATTTCTCTAATATTAGGCCTAGTCACCTTTACAATGATTTCGCTGTTCCTGTAACTCGCTCTATATACCTGTCCAAGACTTGCACCAGAAACACAAGTTGTGTCGAACGAATCAAATGTTTCTTCTATAGATCCAATTTCCTGTTCAATAATTCCTTTTACCTGCTCGAAGGGGGCTGGCGTAACGTCATCCTGCAATTTCCCAAACTCATCCAAGTATGGTTCTGGCAAAAGATCAGACCTAGTTGAAAGCCACTGTCCTAATTTTACAAAAGATGGTCCAAGTTTAATGAAAGAGTTTACAGCCTTTCTAGCATGCTTCCTAAACTTTTCTTCGTTGATATTCTTCCCTTTCTTTATCACCCATTCCTTCCTGTCTCGTTTGAAATTGAACGCAATAGGAAGTAAAGTTAATGCAACTTTGACGGCTCTTCTCCTTGCTGCCTTTGGCATTTAGATCACTTGTTTCTTTATTTTTTGACCAATATTGTAACCTAGAGATCCCAAAATTATAGATGTCAGAGATCCCATTAGTAGACTTGCCAGCAATACGTTTTTTTTTCTTCCTTTACTCTTATTGAAAACACCACTACCAACCTTCTTACCTATCCAAATACATGAAACAATTCCAATCAATTTATCTGGAGAATCTATTATCAAGTGACCCAAGGGATCTTTCCTAGGATCTATCTTATCCAAGTGGACAATATACTTGTCATTGTACTCTCTAATATGTAAATTGCCATAACGATACTGCTTCCTCGCACCCCTTCTATCCCCCAAAATTGTTTCTTTAGCGTCTTCCATCATTATTGGCCGAACATACTTGGGAACTTCTATCTCTTCTTCCATGTTGTTCAGTATCTATAGAAGTAATATAACTTTGGTGCTACGACCTATGAGATTCAATTAGTATTAGGATTGAGCCCCATGATATCATAAAATTAACGCAGTTGGTTTCATTTCGTCGATATCAATCACCAATAAGTGTTACAACGATACTTCTATGTCTGTCTCTAGTATCAAGTTCAATCACAACAACCTGTTGCCATGTACCTAATGTTAATTTCTTATCTTTGAAAGGTACTATTAATGACGGCCCTACAAGTGAAGCTCTTACATGAGAATGTCCATTACCATCATGCCATATTTGCTCGTGTTCATAAGTTATATCCGTTGGCGCTATCCTCTCCAGCATATTAGGAAAGTCTCTCTGTAGTCCCGGCTCATATTCTATGGTTGTTAGAGAGGCAGTTGATCCTGGAATGAAAATAGTTGCAATCCCATCATTAATCTTGCTTTCCTTCACAACTGTTTCAATACAATTAGTAATATTTATCATCTCTAACTCTCCCTTGGTTTCTACTTTGATAGTTTTGCTTGTTACCGTCATACCTCTGAAGAGTTGACAGATATGTTTAAGCATAGTGGTGATAGAAGGAAAGACCTGATTAAAAGCAAGCGCGTATACGATGGCCAGGTAATTAGTGTTAGAGTTGATTAGGTGCAGATCAATGGAAGGGAAACAACACGGGAAGTTATTGAACATGGTGGATCTGCCGCCGTTCTTCCATTAATTGGTAGCATGATAATTATGGAAAAACAGTACAGACATGCAATTGGAAGAGAATTATACGAAATCCCTGCTGGAATGTTAGAAAAGGATGAAAGTTCCAAAGAGTGTGCCACAAGAGAGAGCTTTTTGAAGAGACTGGATACAAAGCTGGAAAGATTGAACCCCTAGGGAAATGTTACATGACTCCTGGTTATTGTACTGAAATGATACATTTTTTCATCGCAACCGAATTGAATGGACCGGGGAGTGATAAGATGGATTTAGATGAGCAAATTACCATCATAAAGATAAAAATTAGTGATGCTATTAAGATGATATTAAATGGCGAGATTCAGGATGCGAAAACAGCTTATGCAATATTGGCATACAAGTCGAAAGGTTAAATTTGACATTTGAGTAAGATACATTGTTTGATGAGACTAACCTGCACTGATCCTATGGACACCCAGGATATGAAGAAATGCATCTCGACTGACGTCTCATCAATTTTCTTTTTTGCATTTTATGCAGTAAAATACCAAATGATTCCTGTTTTTGGATAGACAAGATTTCTAAACACAATACTAAGATAGGATTATGCACTGAAAAGATATGTCTTTCCTAAAAACTTCTTTTCGGCTCGTAGAAACCATAGATTTTAGCCCGTTGTATATCGAATTGCACCATTAGATCAAGTGTTACGTGCCATGCATGCTTATGCATGAAAGAATCGCGATACGCCAAACTTGCAAAAGTAATACTTGATGTCTTGATATAGGCTAGAGTACCGCTCTACATGCACAGGAAGAGCAACCATATCTATACGGTATGGCACCATATCATCCTGCTAGCATTTAGGCAGTATGAAGGGAAGAGAGCTATAGAAGGTTTGTGGAATGGTTGCATGAAGCATACTATCTCAGAATGTTTATGCAGTTAGACAAGGTGCCACATTATACAACGCTTCAGAAGTTTGCTTCAAGAATCAATAGTACCTTGATGTACAGAATAGTATCTTCATTCATACTCCTTACCAAGATTAGAAAATTGTTGGTAGGAATAGATGCTTCTGGATTCAGGTCGAGCAACGCATCGTCATACTATACGGATAGAACAGGAATAAGGAAGAAGTACATCAAGCTATCGATGGGTGCTGAATTAAGAGAGCAAATAGCATGTTCATTGAAGATCAGGCGTGCTCCTAAGCATGATACTGTAGATTTCAAACCCATTATGGAAAGAGCATCAAACATAATGCCATTATCTATCGTTGTAGCAGACAAGGGCTATGATAGCGAAGCAAATCATGAATTTGTAAGAGAAGAACTTGATGCTGTTAGTATCATACCAGCTAGATATGAAGATGTTCCAGTATGGAGAACACATGGAAGATACAGAAAGCAAATGAAGAGGAGATTCTACAAACAACTTTACTATCAGAGGAATAAGAATGAGACAATACTGTCTGTGGTAAAGAGAATGTTTGGTGAGTATATAACATCAAGACTGGTGAAGATGCAGAATAGGGAACTGATGTTCAGAGTGATAGCCTACAACATGCATAGATTGACTGTATTTATGGTATGGTTTCTACAGAGCCTTCTTTTCCAAATATTTATTATATATTAACTGGGAATGCTAGTTGATGGCTGAGCATATGGTTAAGAAATTTGAACTGGCTGGAAGTAAGTGCCATTACATTCCAGAAAAACAGTATACAATTAAGCATATTAGACTTGAACTAAAGCCTGATTTTGATGGAAAGAGGATCACATGTAAGCAAAAACTCACAATAAACGTTATTCAAGATAGATTAGCTCATATAACACTTGACGCAGCAGAACTGAATATTATATCTATCTACGCAAACGAACAGGCCTTGGGATATAAAACACTTGACGATAAACTAAGGATAGACCTTCTAGAACCTGCATCTGAAAATGAAACAATCACACTTTCAATTAATTATGATGCGAAACCCAGAAGAGGTTTCTATTTCGTAAATCCTGATAACAATTATCCAAACAAACACATTCAGGCGTGGACGCAGGGGGAAACGACGCAATCAAAACATTGGTTTCCATGCTTCGACCATCCGGATATGAAATTTACAGTTGAAATGATTGTTGAAGTTCCAAATGAATTTGTTGCAATATCAAATGGAAAGTTAATCAATTTAACTAAAACTGACAATGCAAAGTATCACTGGATGGAGGAACATCCAGTATCAGCATATCTTATATCAGTAGTCATAGGAAACTATGAAGAAATAAGGGAAAATTACAATGATATTGACTTATTGTATTATGTACCTAAAGATAAAGTTGATGAGGCACCACTCTCCTTCGCAAATACTAGAAACATGATGAAATTTTTTGAAGACTATATTGGAGTAAGGTATCCTTATGATAAATATGCACAAACCACAGTGGATGATTTTATCTATGGTGGAATGGAAAATGTAAGTGCAACAACTTTGACGATGGATACGTTACATGATAACAAGGCAAATTTGGATTTTACCAGTGATCATTTGGTCTCACATGAACTTGTTCATCAATGGTTTGGTGATCTGGTCACATGCAGGGACTGGCAGCACATTTGGCTAAATGAGTCATTTGCTACTTATTTTGAGGCACTTTCATGGTTACACCTCAAGGGCGAAAATGAATTCGATTATTACATAATGCAGTTCGCTGAAGAATACTTCGATGAATCTTCTAAAAGGTACAAGAGAGCTATAGTTACTAATGTATACCGACACCCCGATGATCTATTTGATCGTCATACCTATGAAAAAGGTGCATGCACATTGCACATGTTAAGGAGTATTATTAATGATAGTATGTTCAGGAAAGCTGTCAAGTTATACGTCGAGAGGTTTAGTTATAAGAATGCCGAAACTGATGATTTTCGGAAATGTGTAGAGGAAGTATCTGGCTTGAGTTTGCAGCAATTTTTCGAGCAATACATTTTCAAGCCGGGACATCTAGAATTGAGGGTTGAATTCCAATTTGATCATCAGTCCAAAATTGCTACAGTTAAGCTAAACCAAGTCCAGAATACAGATGATGGTACGCCGATCTATAAGTTCCCAGTCGATATTCATATTACAACTGAAAACAGCAAGAAACAGTACAAGTTTGTAATTGATTCTAAAGAACCAATATTTCACATCCCACTTGATTCCACACCTGTATGGTTTAGCGTAGATCCAGAGAACAAATTGCTTAAGAAGATGGAAATAAAAGCATCAAAGAATATGCTTATAGAACAGTTGAAGGAAGGAAATATGGTAGAGAGGATTTACGCTATAAAAGCATTATCTGATTTCAGCTCGGAAGATGTCATAGATGCGTTGAAAGTAGTTTTACTAACCGATTCTTTTTGGGGAGTATCTGCACAATGTGCAAAAACACTTTCATACATCAAGACTGACGCTGCTTACAGTGCATTAATTCATTCTGTTGGAATTGAAAATCCAAAAGTAAGACGAGCCATTGTTAAAGCGATTGGAGAATTCAAGAAACAAGAAAACATTTCCTTACTACAGCGTATCCTAGAAAATGATGAAAGTTATTTTGTTCAGGCAGAAAGCGCCATATCTTTGGGTAAATCAACTTCTAGGGAAGTTTTTTCAACTTTATTGAAGGCTTTACGAATAAGCTCTTTCAATGAAGTCATAGCATCGGCTGCTCTCACAGGCTTTGGCGAACTGAAAGATGACATTGCATCACACTTATTGATTGAAAATACAAGGCTTGGAAAACATCATAAAATGAGGGAAGCAGCTGCACTCGCACTTGGAAAATTTGTTACGAATAACGATAAAGTTATTGACACTCTGAAACATCTTTTGAAAGATCCTTGGTTTAAGGTAAGGATAAATACATTAAAGGCATTAGTTGAAGCACAAGATTCGAGAGCAATTCCTGACATAGAATGGGTAGCTACGAACGATATTGATACAAGAGTGCAGAGAGTGGCAGAAGAAAGTGTATTAGCAATAAGAGAGTCCTTGCAGAAGCCAAATGAAATTACACAGATGCGAGAAGAAGTTGATAAAGTAAGGTCACGGAATTTAGAATTGGTGCAGCGGATAGAAAAACTCGAAAGAGATTTGAGAGGGTAGACCTATAATGCAGAAGATACTGGCCTCACTAAATCTACAACATCAATCCAGCATCTTGCGATCCTGTCCATTTGATATATAACATTTAAAGTATTCACTGGGGCATTCCGCTTCTTCAATTCAAGAAGTTCATTACATTTTGAGTATTGTTTTATCGCTTTAATTGAATCTGCTCTATTTTTCCTTGAGAATGCATTCACCGCAGTATCCCTTATTGTTTCTATGAGCTCTCCGGCCTTTATGAGATCTTCAGATTTCTGCAAGCGGTCAATATTAGAAATGGCCTTTGCGAGCTCTACTATAGCATCGCCTGCACTTTCGAAAAGGTTCGCGACAATTCTATAATCAAGTATGTCTATGTTGGTGAGATCATGCTTGCTTGCGAGTGTGGGGTCTATAATTGCACTCCTAATCAATCGCACCAACAAGAAGTATTGTCTGTCTACCTCATCATCCCTTCTAGTGATTATCTTCAGAAAATTGGGATCTCTTTCTAGCAAAGATGCCAAAGTATCTTTATACATTCCGGATACTATGGAATTCATTCTAAAAAGAATCTTCGCTGGATCAAGTGTTGTAGAGTCCAGTAAAAATTGCGCGGTGATTTTATACCCATCTTCATCAACTATCTCCATACCGACCATCTTTCCTATCATTTCTTTGATCATCTCCCTATCTTCATACGAAATTTGCGAATTACCTTTCAATTTGATGATATCATAACCCAATAGGTATGCACCTGTGATTTCATTTATCAAAGATTCAGTGTATTTTGATGGATATTGAATTGAAAATTCTTTTACTTCTTCCAATTCCCTTCCCGCCGGATATAATATAATTGAATTATCCTTTCTGACTTCTATGACAATTGTATTCCCTCTATCTAACCTGTTGTACTTGACCCATTCCTTTGGTAATGATATGAGAACACTCCCGCCTATTTTCTGCAATCTTCTAGAATACTTTCCCATGTTTAAAGTAATTTATATATTTTATACAATATTTATATATATTTGCGTAGTAATCTTTTATATGAATGCAGGCTCAAGCATTTTCTCCAGGTCATGTAACAGGATTTGTTCAGTTTAGTACACTAGATTCTCAGCTTACTGGTTCATTAGGCGCGGGTTTCTGTATAAACAAAGGAATAACAACAACAGTAAAGCTTGAAACTGCAGCTAAGAATAGTCATACTATACTTATCAATGGAAAATTGGTATTTGATGCAGAAGTATCAATTTATGTAATTGATGAATATCTTGCAATTCTAAACAAAAATTATAAAATAATTGTTGAACATCTTTCGGAAATACCAATAGGGTATGGTCTAGGATCCAGTGGAGCAGCTGGATTAAGTTTATCGCTTGCACTTAATCAAGCCCTTGACACACCGTTAAGTCGTATTGAGGCTGCAAAAATTGCACATAAGGCTGATATTGCATGCAGATGCGGTGTCGGTACAGTCCTTGCGGAATTTCACGGTGGTTTTGAAATGCGATCGGTTGCGGGAGCACCGGGAATTGGTGTAGTAGAAAAAATTCCATCAAATAACAAAAAGGTAATTCTATTTTGCATAGGTCCAGTATCAACAAAAGATTTTCTAACCAATAAAATACATACCATAAACGGAATTGGGGGAAAGATGCTTACAACATTAAGTAAGACAAGAACTGTTAGTAACTTTATGCATTTATCCTTACAGTTTGCAAGAACTGTTGGTTTCATGAGTAGCAGATGCAAGGATGTTGTTGACGACCTTTTTGCAAATGGTTACATGTGTTCTGTAGCAATGTTTGGTGAAACAGTATTTTCTCTAATAAACAATGATGATATTGGTAATATTCAGAAAATTCTTGATAAGTATGAGGGTAGAGTTTGGATTTGTGATATTGATAATGATGGAGCGAGGCTATGTTGAGAAATATTCCTTGTAATCATCCCAGAGCCGGATCTCTGCAGATACGGGAGCTATTGGTAAGTGGCTTTAGGAATGGTATTGTCGTTGAGGAAGGATTGATCGCACATGGAAGAGGAGAAGCATTCGACTATCTAATTGGTGAGAGAACTACGAAGGAAGCCATCAAAGCTATGAAATCAGCTGTTGCCCTTATGCTTTTGGCAGAAAGACCAGTGGTCTCTGTAAATGGAAACACAGCATGTTTATGCTCTAAGGATATTGTGGAACTTGCTGAAGAGACAGGTGCCAGTATAGAGGTCAACCTGTTTTACAGAACTTTGAAAAGAGAAAAAGCTTTAAAAAAATTATTGATTGTAAATGGTGCAAAACACGTTCTCGGTGTTAGCAATAAGGAATCTTCAAGTATACCTGAGCTGATGAGCAACAGGAGAAAAGGGGACCTTGGAGGTATATACCTAGCTGATGTTGTCCTTGTTCCACTAGAAGATGGAGATAGAACTGAAGCGCTGATAAAGATGGGCAAGAATGTTATTGCGATAGATCTGAATCCCCTGTCTAGGACAGCCCTGGAAGCAGATGTTACCATAGTTGATAATGTGGTAAGAGCAATTCCCCAGATGGTAGAACTTGCTAAAAGAATAAGAAAAATGAACAGAACTAAATTGAAAAGAATTATTCATACTTTTGATAATGAGAAAAACCGTAATACCAGCTTACAGTTTATTCTTAAGGGATTAAAGATGAATTAAATGGAAAACGGAAAAGGGAAAGTCACTGTATCTGAGATCATATCTATGAAGAAAAAGAGGAAGATAATTATGCTGACTGCATATGACTTTACCACTGCAAAAATCTGTGATAATGTCGGAATTGATATTTTATTGGTAGGGGATAGTGCAGGTATGGTAATGCTTGGTTACAATACAACAACACCTGTTACCATGGAAGAAATGATGTTGTTTTGCAAGGGGGTTACAAAAGGAACCAGACGGGCAATGGTGATAGCCGATATGCCTTTTATGTCATATCAAATTGATGTTATTGAGGCCGTCAGAAACGCATGTATATTTGTAAAAGAAGGAGGCGTTGATGCAGTCAAGATAGAGGGAGGGGAGGAAGTGTTCGACACAATAAAAGCAATTGTAAAGGCAGGTGTGCCTGTTGTAGGACATATAGGATTGAAGCCACAAACTTCCATGCTTTGGGATGGTTATAAGGTACAAGGGAACGACAAGGAATCTGCACTGCAACTTATTAGAGATGCCAAATCGCTTGAGAAGGCTGGTGTCTACTGCATTGTCCTAGAAAAGGTTGTAACTGAAGTTGCACAATTAATTACAGATGCTCTGAAGATACCAACAATAGGTATTGGTTCAGGCAGCGTTTGTGATGGACAGGTTCTAGTGATTCATGATTTGTTAGGTCTATACAAGAAGAAAATAAAATTTGTTAAAAGGTATGCGGAATTATCAGAGGAAATTATGCAAGCGTTAACTACATTCAAAAATGATGTGATGAGTGAAAGGTTTCCTTCAGATGAAAATGCCTTCCATATGGATAGTAATGAATTTGATAAATTAATGAAACGGTTAGGTACTATAAGAAATGAGTCATAAACATCCTTCAAAAGACATTATTGCTTCTGATGGTACAGAACTAAAAACCAAAAAGATTGTTCTGTGTATTAGCGGAAGTGTGGCTGCTTATAAAGCAGTTGATCTGGCAAGATTGCTCATGCGCCATGGAGCTGAAGTTCATGTCGTTATGAGCAAGTCATCGAAGATGATTCTTACTCCAGATTTGATGAAGTGGGCCACCGGTAATGATATTGTCGATGAATTAACATGGAAATTGGAACATGTACAACTCGCAAATTTTGACATGTCCGATCTGATTCTATATTATCCGTGTACAGGTAATACTTTGAGTAAGATAGCTAATGGTATTGACGATACACCGATTACTTCAATGGCAAGTATTGGGTTAGGCGCAAGAATTCCCATAATGATAGCGCCTGCCATGCATGAGGCTATGTATGAAAATCCAATCCTGAAGGATAATATCGAGAAGTTGATGGCCTTTGTTGAATTCATAGACCCTAATATTATCAATGGTAAGGCTAAGGTTGCTGAACCTGAAGTAGTTCTGAATGCCGTCCTTGAGAAGTTCCACACTAATTTGAAACTTAAGGGCAAAAACGTCCTTATCACTGCTGGTGCTACGATAGAATACATAGATCCTGTGCGAGTGATAACAAGCCCCGCCTCTGGTAAGTTTGGTGCTGCAATTGCTGATGAAGCGATTAGACTTGGTGCTAATGTTACGATGATTTACGGTCAAGGGTCTGTTGTTATGCCAAGTAATGTGAGACTGCTTAAAGTTAAGACAGGTGACGAAATGATGGATAGTGTAGTCAATGAGTTGCAAAACAATAATTATGACATCACTGTCATGACTGCTTCAGTTTCGGACTACAAACCTGAAAATCCTTCAATAGAAAAAATGGAATCTAAGAGCAACCAACAAATCGCTATTAGTTTGAAAACCTCAAATAAGATTATAGATCAGATCAAGAAAGTTAGTCCCAAAACTTTCTTGATCGCATTCAAGGCTGATTCAAATATTGATAACGACCAGCTTGTACATAAAGCCTATTCACGAATGAAAGAATGTGATGCTGACATGATAGCTGCCAATGATGTTGGGAGAAAAGGATCAGAAATGGGTTCAGATACCAGTGAAGTATTCCTGATCTCAAAAGACAAAAGGGTGATTCACATTCCTTTACAGAATAAGACAAACATAGCAAAAAAACTGTTCGAGGAACTATCTTTATATTTCTAATCTTTATAGATTGAATAATTTGGTACGATCATTGTAATTAGAACTACACATCTTTTCTCTGGGGGATAAGAGCATCTTAGTAATCTATACAATCACTGTGTACCC
This sequence comes from Nitrososphaerales archaeon, assembly GCA_965197925.1. Lineage (GTDB taxonomy): Archaea > Thermoproteota > Nitrososphaeria > Nitrososphaerales > UBA213 > CBDAOC01. Next base: position 426,225 of record CBDAOC010000020.1, on the reverse strand, counting down.
ATCTTCTAAAACCTTATCCACCTAAGTAATTCCCTTCTGCTCATAATATCTTTTCTCAATAATGCATTTTTGCAAGTATTGTAATCGTCAGAACTACCTAAATGTGACCAATAGTCAACTCATCTCAAAACTAACCATTTAGACAATTTTTAGCGGCCATTTAGATCTATGAATAGCGACATCTAAAATTATTTTATGAAATTCCAAGAATTATCAGACAAACAGTGGAGTATGATGGAATCACACATACCACCACATGCAAAAACTGGCAGGCCTAGGGATTATGATAGAAAAATCATTAACGGAATAATCCATGTTCTAACTACTGGATGCCGATGGGACGATATGCCAAAAAGATATGGTGATGATTCTACTGCAAACAGAAGGTTAAACAAATGGCAACAAAAAGGAATCTGGAAAAAGATTCTATCACGTACTATTCACTCAGCACATAAATCTGGCAAAATTAATCTACAAAAAATATCAGTTGACTCTTCATCCATTCCTGATAAAAAAGGGGCAATGTAACTGGATATAATGGATTCAAGAGAATAACAGGTACAAAAATACATGCCGCAGTAGAGAGTAACGGATTTCCAATATCCATACTGTTGAGTCCAGCAAATGAACATGACAGTACAAAATGCATGGATGTTACAGGATCAATTTCAGACTATCTTGATGATGATTCAATACAACAGATAGAACCAGTTTATGCAGACAAAATGATGCAAAATACATCAGAATGTATTTGTGGTTGTGGAATAGAAATATTGCATGTTGCATCCCATACAAAATAAATTCCAAGTTCATCTTGCAAAATAATGATTGCAAACATTACAGCAAGACAAGATTTGTAGTTGAGAGATTCCTTGCATGGCTCAAGAATGGATTTCACAGAACAAGAACCAGGTATGAAAGAACGGCAGAAAACTACCTGGCATTTGTTAATCTCGCATCATTTTTGATGTATTGTAGGGTTTTGAGATGAGTTGAGTATATTTTATATCAGATCAGCAGGTTCCGAAAAATTACATATCAGATTCATAACATTGTTTATCAAAGTACAGGAATGGTACAATTTTACAAGAAAACTGTTACATCTAGGCTTCGCATATAATTCAATGCTGACTGACATCTGTTCAAATGTTAGAATCTAACATCGTCAGATATACGCCTTTTTGACCTTACTCTAACCTCAATAAACCCTTTTTAGAATATATTAATCGAGAGAAGGTTTTTCTGACTAACATATGCTAGAACCAACATAATATAGTGGAACTGATGGTTGAAATTAAATGTCATCCGTAGAGAATCTAATTAGGACATGTTCAAATATTATCTTAATGAAAAAATGGATATATTCCACATTACTATTTAACAAACTTTCTATCTAATATGCCATACTACAATACTTACCTAAACTTCTACATTATAAGTCCCAATATTGTCAGAGATTGAATTGTAAGTAGGTCTATTGGAATTAGAACCCATATTTAGGTCGATTACATCAGAAAGAACCAACCTAAAGGCAGAAGCTCTAGGGGAGAGATTGGTGGCAAAAACCTAAACCATTAGTTCCGAATCTCCTAACGTAATATATCATGATGATATTGGACAAATTCTCAAAAAAATTGAGGTTTTCACCTCAGCTAAATGATATTGCCGGTACCTCTTCTGATGATGTCGAGGGAACTGATGACTGTGGTAGAGTTTCAGGTTCAACACAAACAAGCGTTTGACCTATTGAGACACCTCTTACCGCAGAAATTCTCTCTAGAGATATATCAGACAAATGTTTCAAATCCCGTCCCTCAACTGTAACTACTATGTCTACACGTCCAATTACTCTACACACTTCCCTTACCCCTTCTGACCTCTTAATATTCTCAACAATCTTTTCAACATCATTTCCTGGCTCGACCCTAATTTCCATGTAGGCTTTCAATGTATATCATTGATCACAATAATAATACTGGTTTAAATGGCAATGTTGGTAAAAGACTATTCACCTGTTCAACAAAATTATACAGTATAATTATCATTTAAGTGAATTGAGGTCATCTTTCTAAAAATTCAAACCTAAATGTCTCCTTATCGTTAGTGAGTATATTTAAGATATCAAAAATTCTTGGTTCCTTCAGCTTTGAATGTTCCCCCCCCTCATGTTTGGACATTATTTAGTGTATCGCTTTGTTAGTCTTAATGAACACTTTACTTTATTTACAGTAGCTAATACGTAATGCTTTCGCGATCTGATCAAGTATTTTTGGATCGAGGATTCAGCAGTTGATAACTTAATGTCATTAATTTTTTACTCTGTGTAAAAGTACAAGCATTAATACTTGACTCTCATTTTACTTCATGAATAAAGTCCCCATTAAAAACATGAGATGATATTTGTTCATCACACTCCGTGGATTAAGTATATTTATCCTCCTCATTGGATTGACTCATAACATTTTCCATTTTTCACAATTCTGATGTTCCAAAATATATTTTCCATTTTTTTAAATTAGTAACAATTGAGAATCATTTAGTTGAAATGCAATGAAAACCTAATCACATTTGCAAATAACAGGAATAAAATGGAAATAGTGTATGAAATGGCTATAGATTTGAACATTTTGGCGGTTAATGTAGTTTGAAGAAGTGTTCAAGAAGTATAAAGGAAATAATGGATAATATATAATTTTTTAAAGTACCAGTATTTCCTTGGTATATCTGTTCAATGGTTTTGCTTTTTTATCTACTACGAGGCTATCCTCTATCCTCACTCCAAATTTGTTCGGAATGTATATTCCTGGTTCTATAGTAATAGTCATATTTCTTTCTAAAACCTGCTCATTTTTCATTCTTATCCACGGTGGTTCATGCACTTCTAAACCGATGCCATGGCCAGTGGAGTGTATGAAGTGCGCTCCTTGACCTCTTCTCTCTATCAAAGAACGGCAGACATTATCTATTTTAGCACAAGTTGCCCCTGTCTTAGCAGCATCTAACCCGGCTTCCTGCGCATCCTTAACTATGCTATAAATTTTCCTTGCCTCAGCACTAATTCTTCCAACTGCAAACGTTCTTGTTGCGTCTGCAATATATCCTTTGTATCTTAATGTAAGATCTACAGTGACAAGATCTCCCCTCTTTATCTTCCTGTCAGAAGGTTCTGCATGCGGGAGTACAGAATTAATACCTGAGGCTATTATCAACGGTGATAGCACGTACTTGTAAGAGGGGGAAAAAGCTCCCAATTTCATAGCTTTGTAAAGCAAAATAGTTTGCAAATGCATTTCCGTAATTCCAACCCTGATAGCTATCTTACATGTGGCAAATAACTTATCAACAATTTCATTCGCAATCGTCATAATTTTTATCTCGGTACTGTCCTTGACCATTCTAGATTGATAGAATGGCTCTGTTGAATAAACAAGATTATTTCGAATTTTCCTTTTGATCTTTTCATACACTCCAATATTACTGCAATCTGTGCAGAATGTATTATTTTCCAGGTTTAAAAGTAAAGTTTCAAGAATGTTGCTGTCATAATCTGCAAGTATTACTTTGTTATAATTACTCCTTTTCTTAGCCCTTTCCATTTCAAGTTTTGGAACTATAAGTTTCGTACCATTTTCATTTACAACTGCTATGGCGTTTCCCCAGAAACCAGTTACATAAAAAACGTTTTCAGGTTCAAAAACAATTAACGCGTTACAATTAATTCGCGAAGCTTCCTTCAGAAGGATATCATTCCTTAACATACTATCAATTCTATATCTTATCCTTTTTAGTCTTGCTTCCCTGTTGCGAAAGTTTCTTTCACAGTTACTAAGATATATTACATCTGACGTCTTATATTTACAATAGTACTCAAATTGGTATTGGCTACCGCAAAGATTCAATTCGTAAGGCGGAAACATATTTCCCTACGCCGGTATAGGAATAGTTATGATGGGAACAAGAATAAGCTTTGTTTGAACTGTGGATGTCCAGTTATAGGAAGAAGATCAGATGCAAAGTATTGTTCTAACAAATGCTCCTGGGATTTTTACGTTAAGAACAACTGGCGACTGCTAAGGATAAAGATAATGAGAAGGGATAAATTCACATGTCAAAAATGCGGAGATAGAAAGAGTAGAATCAAGGTAAACAAGTTCAACAAGAGAAACCTACAAGTTGATCATATAATGCCATTGTTCATGGGTGGAAAAGAATTCGATGAATCAAATTTATGGACATTATGTATTTCATGTCACTTAGAAAAGACTCGGTCTGAATTAAGAGAAAGAATTACTAGATGATAAATCCCGAATTTCATTTGAAGTAATTATCAATTAGACTAATCGTATCAACATTAGGCTGGATATTTCTATAAAAAATCTTTATTAGATCCTTGCCTTTGCTTTCTTGTCCATATAATTTCCTCTTAATTTGGTATTATACTAAAAAAGTGGGAACTCAAAAAATAACAAAATTTGTCACCTATTCGTGCATGATTACAGCTTAGCTCATATAGTTTCAGTGATAAAATAGTATTAATAAAAGAATGCAAAATGTGAATGTCCATAACCAAGACAAGGAAATGGTTAGAATAATAACTTAGGAAAGTAGTGTAAAATATGTTAGGTTTTTCAAGTTGATTGACTGAGCTCTCTTATGCAAATCAGTCAAAAGATCTCTTTGATAATCGAATCTACTCATCCTGCTTTAAATATATTGTAAATCGGAACTGTGTAGAAATATTAGGGTTGATCATTCCTAAGGGCAAATGTGTCATATAAGAGGCTATTAGTATGAAGTATGAGGTGACTTCGATTAATTAAACATAATCCGCATAGATAGAATCTTCATTCTTTGTTGTCACAAATTAAGCTGATCCAATCGGTTATAAAGGAAAAAAATCTTATGATCAAAGAGCGGGCATATAAAATCACCTTCAATAATTTCTCCTAGAGGCAAAAGGCATAAAATATCTTTAGGTGATGATGTAAGTAGTTGATATAACTATTGAAAATAGTTCTCTCTTTTAGATTAACCTTGTTTATGATTTGTTAAATATAATTCAACACTCAACATTTACATAGAGGTAATGTGGTTCACTTGTAAATGGAAGAAAAACCAAAAGCCGTGGCATTGCTTTCCGGTGGGTTGGACAGTACCCTTGCTGTTAAATTAATGAAGGAACAAGGTATAGATGTAAACGCGATTGCAATAAAGACTCCATTCTGTGATTTTGATTGTGGACACGGTTGTGGATATAGAGTTAAAGAAGTAGCTGAGATGCTTGATGTCAAGTTAGAAACACTCTATCTTGGTGATGAATATTTATCGATGCTGAAAAATCCTAAACATGGTTATGGCTCTGGGATGAATCCTTGCATTGATTGTAGGGAGATGATGTTCAAAGTTGCCAAAGATCATATGCAAAGAATCGATGCTAAATTTATCATTACAGGTGAAGTTTTAGAACAGAGACCTATGAGCCAGAATCCAAGAGCATTGAAGATCATTGAGCAAGAGTGTTCGTTGGAAGGAGAGATATTAAGACCGTTATCAGCTAAACAATTACCCGAAACCAAAGCTGAGAAGGGAGGCTTGGTAAATAGAGACCAACTGTTGAGTATAAAAGGGAGAAGTAGAAAAACTCAAATCCAACTTGCTAAAAACTTTGGTATTACGGATTATCCTAATTCAGCTGGAGGATGTTTGTTAACAGATCCCCAATTTGCAAAGAGAGTAAAGGATCTTTTAGATTATACCTCTAATCCTACACTGAATGATACTGAATTGTTGAAAGTTGGAAGGCATTTTAGACTTACAAGTCATACAAAACTAGTCGTCGGAAGAAACAAACAAGAAAATGATATTATAAGTTCATTAGCTCTTCGTGATGACTTGCTGATAGAAGTAAAGGAATACGTGGGACCGGCAGCCCTACTTCGAGGTGGTTGCGAGTACGGGACAATAGAGCTGGCATCTTCTATAGTGAATAGGTATTCGGATGCATCTATAGGCGAAAAATGCCTTTTAACAATCAAAAGGGGTGACAACTTAGAGGAAATTACTGTTTCATCAATAGCTGATGAACAGCTAAATTCATATAGAATTTAGTCTCTTTAAGCTTCATGTTAATCAGTGTTGATAGGCAAGGATATCTGCTCAAAGAGGTGTTGTTGATTAATGCAAGGGCATAAACAACCAACATATGTGAAGTCAATAACTTTACGGGATTCAACTGATCTTGATGAAATCAAGCACGATGTGAAAAAACATAATGTGCTTATAATCAGAGTTACTCCGTTAGCACAAAAAAATATTGACGAATTGAAAAAAGTCATAGAAGAACTTTACAAATTCGTACAGTCTATAGAAGGTGATATTGCAAGGCTTGGTGAAGAAAGAATTGTGATAACCCCGCCGGGCGTTAAAGTGTGGAAAGGAGCTTATGATATGAAGTGATTGTTATAAAAAATATTTTTTATATTATATATATTACTTCATTAACGAACAATTTGAAACCAAGCTAATAATTTTTCATAATAAATTCTTGCTGTGTTTGTACTGTTGGGTTTTTTCATTCCTTAACGGTTTTCTAAAAACATATAGATGCTCATGTGCTATTTTATAAAAATCATAGTTAGAACCTCGCCATACCTCTCTTGTCATTTTTGTCTTATGTTGTACTTTTATAATATCCTCTTTAAGAATGAAACCTGAATTCAGAAATATATGAAGTACGTTATGTGAAATAGGTACATAATGTCTGTGCTTTCTAGTGTCTCCTATAAGTATCCCGCAATGCTTCCCAGGCTTGACAACCCTGAAACATTCTTCTGCAACTAATTGCATCTGACGCAAATAATTATCGATAGATAGTGCAGACAGGTCCGCCTTGATCTCCGCTCTTGAATATGGAATTATAGCAGCATATGGTGGATGGGTTGCAATCAAATCAACACTATCATCTTTGATTTGATTCAAGTTGCAAGCATTGCCTTGATACGTTTTGAGGGTAACATTGCTATCATAGTCAAAATTCAATCTATCCAAAGCTACCATTATTGAATTATAATTTACATCAACGCCTATTGCATTTCTACCAAGCAATTTGCACTCAACGATTGTAGTACCACTACCCATCATCTGATCAAGAACCGTGTCCCCTACTTCCGTATACTTCCATATCAGATTGTGAGGTATATATGGGCTCCAGTTACCCCTATACTTTCCGTCATGTGTTGACCAGTCTCCTCTATCAGGAAACGACCATATCGTAAAGGACTCATGCTTGTAACCACTAGGTGGGGTAAAGTTCTTGATTGATATTGCTCTTGCTATTGGTATCATCACATTTCCAACTCTCACTTGCTTATGGTGCCTTGCGAATTCATGAAAATCTTTGTAATCTACAAGCTTCATACTTTCAAAGATTTGTTGTTTCGAATACTCCAGAGATGTTGCTTTTTGCACCCTATTTACTTCGAATTCATATAAAAAAGTGAACAAGCAAGATTGAAGTTACCTAACCGACAAATTTGTTAGACTAGATCTCAGTTATTACTCTGGGAGTCAACTAAACCACAAGATCAATATACCAGTAGTGAGAATGGGGTGATATGAGCGAAGATAATGAGAAGAGAATAAGAATAGTCATTCACGAGTTGGAAAAAGGCAAGTATAGGAGGACGACTTCTCGAAATATTAGTGTCTTCCACAGCGCTTCAGTAGATGAGGTACAGAACATAATTCTGAACGCATTAGCCAGGTATGGTATAAAGCACAAGTACACATGGTATAGCACTGAAGTCCCCACAGCCCAGACGAAGAACTGATGCTATATGAAAAGTTAATGCCGAATATATACATCCATTTTACAATATTATTTTTGCCTTAAATTAGCTTAATTGCTTCTTGCACGCTAGGGTGCAACGAATGAATCCTAAATATCCTCCCAATGGAACTTGCCATATTCTCCACTTTACGTCTCTCCCCATGATCTATTATCACCCTTCTTAGCTTTGGTCGAAGTTTACCTACATAGGATATTAACTGGTTGTAATCACTATGCCCACTGAAACCTTCGATCTTCTCCACACCACAATTGATATTAATCACTTCTATCTTGCTTTCTCTCCCCATGATTGAAACCTGCTTGGAACCGTCTAACACCCTTCTACCAAGTGTTCCATTGACCTGATATGATACAAAGACTACCTTGTTCTTTGCATCTGATGAAATTGCTTTAAAATATTCTATCACTGGACCACCTTCAAGCATTCCAGAAGTAGCCATTATAATAGCCGGTAAATCCTTCAAGGCCTCTTCTCTTCTATCAATATGCTCTATTATTGTAAAGTATTCAGACATGAAAGGATTATCATCAGATTCCATTATACGTTGTCTAAGATCTCTTACCAAATACTCTGGATGAGCTATGTGCATTGCTGTGGCTTCAGAAATCATTCCCTCAATAAATACAGGAGCTTCCATCATCTTTCCTGCTTTCATATATGAATCAATAACCATTAGTATTTCTTGTGCTCTACCTACCGCAGGAACAGGAATTAGGATCTTGCCTCCCTCAGAAAGCGTCCTGTTAATTGTGTTAACAAAGTTCATTTCCACTTCTTCCCTAGATGGCATAATATCTTCTTTGGCACCATATGTACTTTCTATGATCAGAGTTTCAACCCTAGGATAATTCCATGATGCACTCTCTAACAATTGGCTTCTTCCATACTTGAGATCTCCAGTATAGACTACATTGTGATCACCATTCCCGATGTGTAGATGCACAGTTGAAGAGCCTAAGATATGTCCAGAATTAGATAATACTAACTTCACATCAGGCGCAATATCGGTAACCATGCTGAACGGTAGTGTTATCGTATGTTTGATAACTTCCTTGACATCACGTTCAGTGTAAAGTGGTAGAGAACCTTCAACCTTTGCTACCTTTATCATATCAGTTTGAATAAGTGTCATCAGGGGGAGTGTAGGTTCTGAGCAGTAAATGGGACCTCGATAACCATATTTGAATAATACAGGCAAGAAACCACTATGATCAAGATGTGCATGGCTTAACACAATTGCATCTAATTCACTAAGATCGATGTTCGCCCAGTCAAGCCTTGGGAATGCGTTTAAAGGATCTTTAGCACCTGGATTTATTCCACAATCAAGTAGTATCTTGCTCTCGTGAGTTGTTAATAACATACATGAACGCCCTACTTCGCCAAAACCACCAAGTGTAAGCAAACTAGCCTCTGCAGTTTCATCTAATTTTGGCCTGAATATCTGCTCACCCACATACTTGTAGAACTTTATCCTCTCATTTACCGTCATCTTTAAACTATAGTTTACCTGCTGCATCATTTCGGATGGAATATGAGATGCTTTCTTTACACGCATTTTCCACCCAGTTTTTTCAACAAACTCTATTATACTAAAATTATCCTCACCCAAGTCAGGTGCATGTAGTATCCAAGGTTTCTTTACCTCTACGATTATTTCTCCTAAGGCCGTATCAAAGAAAGTGCTCTGTACTTCTGATTCTCTTGGCACCAGCTGCATCAATATGTTTCTAGCCTCTTCCTCGTTCATACGTATTGACTCATCGGTTCTTATGACCACACGCTTTTTGATCATATTGACCATGTTTGAAATTATCTGGTTATTTTCCAGTAAATACTTTGGATTTTTGGTGTAGAGCGCAATCCTTGGGCCTTCATACTGTATTTTAGTTACAGAGGCATCGCTAGGAATATTCTGTAGTATAATGGACATTATGTTTTGCCCTTGCCAATTCGTCTTTTCCTGCATTATTAACCACTAAAGGAGAATGATTGAATCTCCTGTCTTGCAAGCTCACGGTATCCATTCTTGTCAATTATTACAACGTCTATTCCATCACCAGTTCCCGCGTTTCTCCTGATAGCAGCCGCTATAGCTCTAGCACCAACTTCTGCCCCCTCTTCTAGAGTCAAATCATCCCTAAATTCACTTTCAAGAATACCATAGGCTACTGGGGAGCCACTTCCAGTAGAAACAAACTTCTCTTTGTTCAGCGAACCAAAGAGATCTATGTTAAATACCACAGATCCTTCCATATCAAATCCTCCAACCAAAATTTCAACTATGTATGGTACAGGGTATCGCTGTGAAAAGAACAAATTTGAAGCTAATCTAGCACACGATTTCAAAGGCATCGGAGTCCTATTTTCTAGTTTATAGATATTTGCATGGTAGCGTAGTATATCTACCACGTTCTGGGCATCTGCTACACTACCAGCAATTGTCATTGCTACATGATCATCTATTTTGTGAACCTTCTTGACATGCCTGTGCGCTATGTAAAGAAAACCAGCAGTTGCCCTAGTGTCCGTAGCTAATACTACACCATCAGAACATGTTATCCCAACAGTTGTAGTCCCGTGTAATCTATTCTTGTTTACATAATCTGACAAAGAGAATCCCTCAGAAACAAGGCAAATAAGATTCTACCACTTAAATAAGGTTTCGATCATCCGCAGAATTAAATAATAGGGAATGTCATATTGTAGAAATTGTCAACTCACTTAATGGAGTTGCCCAGGAATATTCTAATTGGAGATGGTGTTATCAAGGATCTTGGCAATTTTGTAACTGATCTTGGCGTGAAAAAGGTTGGTGTAATAAGTGGCGCCGTTGTAAAGGAACGGATTGGTGAACACTGCCACTTATCTCTTAGTTCGTCTGACATAAAGGACGCTTGGTTTATCGCTACTGCAGCTAACACGGAGGTTGTTGATGCAATTCAGAAAGAAATTGTAAGGAATGGCAGTGAGGCAATAATAGGTTTTGGTGGAGGCAAAAGTGTAGATGTCGCAAAAACCGTGGCTTATAATTTGGGTAAGCCATTTGTTAGCGTACCCACTTCTGCATCTCATGACGGAATATCTAGTCCATTCTCATCTATCAAAGGTCATGACAAACCTCATTCAATTAAAACTAAAGCTCCTATAGGTGTATTGGTAGATACAGATATAATTACTCATGCACCAAGAAGATTGTTAGTAGCTGGCTGCGGTGATCTCATAGCAAAGATTACGGCTGTAAAGGACTGGGAACTTGCGAGAGATGAAAAAGGTGAATATTTTGGCAAATACTCATCGAGTCTTGCGTTCATGAGTGCAAAGATAGTTATGGAAGAATCTAGATCAATAGGAATCGGCAATGGTGCTGGTGTAAGAACAGTAGTTGAAGCTCTTATTAGTTGTGGTGTTGCTACATGTATTGCAGGGAGTAGCAGACCTTGCTCTGGTGCGGAGCACTTGTTTAGTCACGCTCTTGACTTCATTGTTCCAAACAAGGGACTGCATGGGGAAAAGTGTGGTTTGGGGACCATAATGATGGCTAAACTTCATGAAATTGAATGGGAAAAGATATCTAGTACTTTGAAATACATAGGTGCACCTACCACCGCGAGAGAGTTAGGCATTGATGCGGATTCTATAATTAAAGCATTGTTAATAGCCTCAACATTGAGACCTGATAGGTATACTATACTGACTAAAACAAGTTTGAAAGTTCACGATGCCTTGGAGTTAGCAAAATCAACAGGAATAGTTTAACTCTATGAGTGACGTCTGGGATAAAACGTAAGGACAAACCAGTTTATTCTTTGACGAGCAAACTAATTTTTGTACTTTTGCTACTAATCTAAAACGAAGAATGTAAAACATTCAAAAGCTTTAGGTTTTGCCGAGAATATTAGACATTTATTCGGTCACCAAAATGAGCATTGCAACCACTAACCTAATTCCGAAGCTAAGATAGATTTTCGGTGAGATAGTGGAACAACCCCATATCTAGCTACTATGATACTAACAGCATCAGTACCAGAAAGGGATTAGATACATTGTGGGAGATGAGGGATATGATGATCATGAGTTATTTGATTTCAGCAGGTATAGAGGGCATCTACTAGTATTCCCATTGGAAAGGTACAAGCATACTACAGATAATAATAGACTAGCATCGCTGCAGTTCTATAACTGTACGGACAGTATGTATATTCTCGGAGAAGTATAAGAGTTGAACCATTGATAGAGCACATGAAGGATGTGTTTGCCATAGATCCATTGCCAGTTAGAGGGTTCGATAAGGTAAGGAGCATTGTATTGTTATCTGTATTATTGTATCAGGTAATAGTACTACAATCATCTACACGAAATCCATTAAGGGCATTGGAGCACATGCTTGGAAGTTAATCAATTAGATGCATCAAGTTATTTTTGTTATGGAATTATGCCCATACCTCAAATAAGTGCAAAAAATATCATGTGTAAACTTGAAGTGAATAAAATTTTAATGAAAAATTGAGCAGTGGATAATAAGAACTGTTGGTTTCCTTCTATCTTTGTTCGTAGAAGTTCTGTTAAGGAATAAATAGAATTGTATTATAAATAGCTGCATGCAGATCAACTTGCGCAAGAAGTGGAGGAGGTTAGTAGCTTTCGGTGCATTGTGGGCATTCATATTGTTTCCCATACCATTCCTCCCCTTATTCGGAATTGATCCAAGCCCTCAATCAAATCAAGCGTTGATAATAATAACGATAGTTGTCTCTATCCCGATGATATTTCTCATCATATTTATGAAGTAAATAGATATACATGTTGAGAAATTAAACATTAATTTTGCAATTTTTTACATTGATCATATAATCCCAATTTCTTGATGAAAACCGACAAAATTTAGAGATTTCGACATGGTATCTATTTAACAGGAGCTTGACGAACTGAAGCGTAAAGTGACTAAAAAAGAGTGTTGTAGGGCACAAGGTAGCATGGTATGAAATAGGTCAAAAACGAAAAGGAAATGATATGGGATCAATTCTTGAACTCCAAAATCTTAATAAACTCAAATCATATTCTCTATGTTCAACTCATCTCAAAACTAACCATTTAGACAATTTTTAGCGGCCATTTAGATCCATGAATAGCGACATCTAAAATTATTTTATGAAATTCCAAGAATTATCAGACAAACAGTGGAGTATGATGGAATCACACATACCACCACATGCAAAAACTGGCAGGCCTAGGGATGATGATAGAAAAATCATTAACGGAATAATCCATGTTCTAACTACTGGATGCCGATGGGACGATATGCCAAAAAGATATGGTGATGATTCTACTGCAAACAGAAGGTTAAACAAATGGCAACAAAAAGGAATCTGGAAAAAGATTCTATCACGTACTATTCACTCAGCACATAAATCTGGCAAAATTAATCTACAAAAAATATCAGTTGACTCCATCCATTCCTAATAAAAAAGGGGCAATGTAACTGGATATAATGGATTCAAGAGAATAACAGGTACAAAAATACATGCCGCAGTAGAGAGTAACGGATTTCCAATATCCATACTGCTGAGTCCGGCAAATGAACATGACAGTACAAAATGCATGGATGTTACAGGATCAATTTCAGACTATCTTGATGATGATTCAATACAACAGATAGAATCAGTTTATGCAGACAAAATGATGCAAAATACATCAGAATGTATTTGTGGGATAGAAATATTGCATGTTGCATCCCATACAAAATAAATTCCAAGTTCATCTTGCAAAATAATGATTGCAAACATTACAGCAAGACAAGATTTGTAGTTGAGAGATTCCTTGCATGGCTCAAGAATGGATTTCACAGAACAAGAATCAGATATGAAAGAACGGCAGAAAACTACCTGGCATTTGTTAATCCTGCATCATTTTTGATGTATTGTAGGGTTTTGAGATGAGTTGAATGTATTACTGGCTTCTTCTCGATAGGATCTATTTGCCCTGCAATCACCTTGCCGTAAACGAATAACCGTAACTTGCCGTTAACATTTCCCCTTATACCACATAATCCAATTTTCCTTGGTATAGAGCAATATCTTGCGCATGCAGTACACTTTACCCTATCTACATCTTGCTCATACAGAATCGCTTCTTTACCCAAAAGATCCTGCATAATAATAATCTCCTCAATTTGTAATATATGTTTTGATCAAAACCAATTTTATATATGCATAAACAAGGTAGTCTATGCTAATAGCAGTGGGAACCTCTAATATTATAAAGGTTAATGCTGTCAAGGAAGCGTTTTGTAAGTTTTACAACAATGTAAGGATAATCAATATTAGCGTCAATAGCCTACTACCACAACCCGTCACACTATGTGGGACTGTCAACGGTGCGGTGGCGAGGGCGAAAATTGCCCTACAAAAATTGAATGATGCAGAACTTGGAGTTGGGATAGAAGCAGGACTAATGGAGGTACCAGACCTTAAGACATACCTTAACGTTCAATTTGCAGCAATAATTGATAGAGTAGGAAAAATTACTTTAGGATCAAGTCCTGGCTTCCAGCTTCCAAGCGATGTCACGAGGTTAGTTTTAATAGAAAGGATGGAAGTTGATAAAGCCGTGCAATTTTTATACGGTATTAAGGGTGTTCGCGAGAAGGGAGGGATAATTGAACTAATGACGAAAGGAATCATTAGCAGAAATGAACTTATTACAAACGCATTGATAATGGCGATTGTACTTAGGATAAGCGAAAGTCATTGAGCATTATTGGAAATTTCTGGCGCAAGATCTATGGAGCAATTGCAAAGAAACCTTCAAACTTCTCTTGGCTAATAGATAGCGCCCTTGCAGGCAGTGGAATTCCTACTTCTAGGGAAGAGCTCGATTGGGTGAGGGAGAATGGCATCAAAGCTATTATTACCTTAACGGAGAAACCGTTGAAAAGAGAGTGGTTAAGTGATATTGATTACCTGCATATGCCAACAGTTGATGGAGCAGCACCGGACATACAAGATATTGACAGAGCAGTAGACTTCATAGATAAAAATTTGAAAAACAACAAATCAACTATGGTTCATTGTGCGGCTGGCAAAGGTCGTGCTGGCACAATACTCGCAGCTTATATGATAAAGTTCAACGGGATGGGTCCAAAGAATGCCGTACAAAGAATAAGGAATATGCGACCTGGATCCATAGAAAGTAGCTCACAGGAGATAGCATTATCTCTTTTTGAAAAATATTTGAAAAGTAAACTATAGTCATTCTGGTACTACGTGAGTAACTAACTTTCCGCTCTCTACCCCGATCGGGAACTTCCCCTCAGTGAAGATCAGTATGAGCTCCTTCTCCTTTTCTTCTACTTGAACCAATTCCTTTCCCTTTATTTCAAGATATTTTTCATGATCCACTAAAAACCTGCCATCCAGTACTTTAACAAACAAATATCTGTTGTCTTTGAAGATTAATGTAATTTCATTTCCCTTTTCCTCTACTTCCATCAACTCCTGACCACAAATTCCATCATACTTCGCCATGATAACAAGTAATATTATATCAAATATATCTTTGACGGTTACATACAAATTATCTCTACTTCGTTCGATCTAGCATCTATCTTATCTGATTTAATGTATTCATGCCTGCCCCAGGATGCGCTTACATGAGCAACTAACTTATGCCTTCCCTTACCAATATTATAGCCCATCAGTTCCACAGTACGTCTTACGTCAAGTAATAATGATCTTGCATCTTCAGCAGTGTCAGGCAAATTAGGCAAATCATCCATCAATATCATTACCCAGATCTTCTTGTTTGGTGGATTTGGAGGGAGTTTAGGATTTCTACTCCAGTAAAATGATGCCTTTCTAACAAACTTCACAGGTTCAAGAACTCCATACCTCTTCAAAATGCCACTTTGAATCGTGATTACGTATTTGATCAAGAAAGTGGTATCATGTTTGTCATAAGCAAGGGTCCAATTTTCCTGATGGAGGGCTTTCCTTATCTGACCCTCAACTTTGAACCTAAGGTCGAGCCTTAATGGCTGTTCAAGTTTCAATGTGCGGGCTGAAGAAAGTAGTCTCACATCTCTTATGTAACTATCTACTAACACCTTTGCCACAAAAGATTATATCAAATATATCTTTACTCCCTTGGGCACATAACCTTGGGCACATAATTTATATCACCATGCAGGAGTGATGCTAGAATATGGATGCAACAGTTATAGATTTTGCCGATAACGAAGTCGACCTAAAAGTAAAGGAAGAGGATATTTCGATCATGTACGTTTTGCAGTACGAACTTCTTCAAAACAAGAAGATAGAATTTGCCGGTGTCACACTTAAACATCTCCTGACGAAGGAATATGAGTTTAGAATCGTAACCGAAAGCGGAAATCCGTTGGATGCATTGCTGCAATCTACCAAGACAGCAGTTGAACACATCGAAGACATACTCCAAGTCTTCAATAAAGCGAAGTGATAAGGTAATGCAATTCTGTCCCACATGTAATACTAGACTAAAGTCAAAGCAGGAAGGACAAGAAACAATGGTAAAAATGACTTGCCCGAGGTGCGGTTACTCGACGGCTCAGTTAGGGGATTCGACGCCAGAGATCAAATCAAAAAAGAAACTCGACACAAAAGAGGATCCATCAATTAAGGTTTTAGAGGAAGGAAATGATATCAAAGCACTTCCTACAACAAACGTTGACTGCCCAAAATGCGATAACAAGGAAGCCGTATGGTGGATGCTGCAGACTAGGAGTGCAGACGAACCTACGACTCAATTCTACAGATGCACTAGTTGCAATCACACCTGGCGTAATTACACATAAAGGTTTAATATCAACTGTAACATTGCATATCTGCTTTGGCTCTATTGGCAAAAACCAAAGGTCCAGATGAGTGGAAGGCAATAACTTCTGCCATCTCAACTCTTGTTGAAGAAGCTACCTTTGAGGCTACTAGCGAAAGCATTTCTTTTAGGGGTATGGACCCGAGTCACGTTGCTCTAATAGATTTACTATGGCCCAATTCTGCTTTTGAAAGGTTCGAGTGTGACAGTGCTATAAAGTTTGGTGTAAGAGTAGACGAATTTTCGAAATTGATCAAGCGGGCTAACAAAGGAGATGACATTGAACTGAATGTAACGGAGGAGAATTTGCTAGTTGTAAAGATATCAAATGGCTATAAGAAGGAGTATAAAATGAAATTGATAGAAAGTACAGTCGGTTCAACACCACTACCAAAGATAAGTTTTAACGCAAAGATTGCGTTGACTACCTCAACGTTTGATAAAATACTGACTGATATTCAGGTTGTTTCAGATTACGTATCTATAGAATCCAACACCGATAAAGCCATCTTTTCAGGAAGGGGAGATGCTGGTGAGGCGGTTATTACACTGGAATCTGGGAGTGAAGGATTAGACGAATTGAATGTCAAGGAAGTGAGTAAGGCTACTTACAGTTTGGAATATTTGAGTAGCATAGCAAAAGCAATAGGAACAGGTTCAGGCGGTGTAATATGCGAGTATTCTAGCAAGATGCCGATGAGATTGGAGTTCAAGGTCTCGAACGTAGGCAGGATCCAATTCTTCCTTGCGCCGAGAGTAGAAGGCTAGGTCCCCTCATTCATTCATGGATCATTCATGGATCTCACGCAGGTTAAGAAAGAATTTAAAGCAAGCATAGTTAGCAATGCTGAGAATTGAAGATTGTAATGAAGTTTGGGGGCACATCAGTTGCCAGTGCAGATAGAGTGAAGCAGGTAGCACAACTTATCAAATCATATTCAAAAGCAAACAAAATTGTCACAGTAGCTTCTGCAGTTAAGGGAGTGACCGATGATCTGTTGCAAGTTTCTGAAAGCATAAAAAAAGGTAATAAAACTGAAGTGGAGAATTTCATTAACAGAATTGAAAAGATCCATATGGATTTAGCAAAAGATTCTATTACCAAAATGAAATCAAAGAATGGACTTCGAAAGGCATTGGAAGTAATGATAAACGAGTTGGAAGATGTTTTGAATGGCATAGTTTTACTTGGTGAAATATCGGCAAGATCACAGGATTATTTGCTTTCATTTGGTGAAAGACTTGCGACCCCTATACTCTGCTATGCACTGAAAGATATAGGAGTCAAATCCGAGTTTCTTACTGGAAAGGATGCTGGCATAATTACAGATTCTTACTTTGGTGAAGCAAAACCGCTTATGGACACTACAAAATTAAGAGTTTCCAACAAAATCCTTCCAATGTTGAAAAATGGTATTTTGCCAGTTGTAACTGGATTTGTTGCAGCCGATCAATATGGAAATCTTACAACACTTGGTAGAGGAGGTTCGGATTACACTGCTACTATATTAGCATCCTGCATAAACGCAGACGAGGTGTGGTTATGGACAGACGTAGATGGTCTAATGACGGCAGACCCAAGGATGGTTAAGAATGCAAGAGTTTTGAATGAAGTATCATATGCAGAAGCAATGGAGATGGTTCTCTTCGGTGCGAAGTATATGCATCCAAGAGCTCTTGAACCTATACTAGACAAAGGAATACCTATGCGAATAAGGAATGTATTGAAGCCAGAAAATAGGGGTACTTTTGTGATCAAAAACCCCAAGACCGGTTCAAGTCACATAGTTAAATCTATCACTGTTATTAGAAACACAGCACTTGTAGATGTGAGAGGTGGCAGCATGGTAGGCGTTCCTGGTACAGCAGGCAAAATATTTGATATTATGGGCAAAAACAAGGTCAACATAATGATGATATCTCAAAGCCCTTCTGAGTCAAGTATATCCATGGTAGTTCGTAAGAATGATCTGGATAGAGCAGTTAATTCACTAGAGTTGAATTTGCTTGGCAAGGTGATAAAGACCTTAAATGTTACTGACAATGTCGCAATTATTGCAGTAGTTGGTTCTGGGATGCGAGGAATCAAAGGAGTAGCTTCAAGAATTTTCGGTGCCGTCGCAAAGAATGACGTAAACGTTATAATGATTGCTCAAGGCTCTTCTGAACTTAATTTAGCATTTGTGGTAAGCGACAGGGATTGCGAGGAGGCAATTCGTGCACTACACCAGGAGTTTGAACTTAACAAGATTAGTTAATCCCAACATAGAAAAGAATTAAAGGCAATCAGTATCGTAAATTCATGATGAAAAAAGGTAAGTTGTACGTGGTAGGTATAGGGCCGGGTTACGAAGAACACATGACTCCTAGGGCAAAACAGTGTATCCAAGAGAGCAATGTTATCATAGGTTACCAGACTTACTTGGCATTGGTTGAGCCACTTCTGAAGGGAAAGGAAGTTCATTCCTATGCTATGACCCAAGAAGTGGAAAGGGCAAATCAAGCAATAGAGCTTGCAGAGAGTGAAAAAATAGTTTCTCTAATATCGAGTGGAGATGCTGGAATATACGGGATGGCTGGTCTGGTTTACGAGGTACTTGCAGAGAAAGGCTGGAACCGAGAAGATGGAATTTATGTGGAAATAATTCCTGGTGTATCAGCGCTAAACTCATGCGCTGCTTTGTTAGGTTCCCCACTAATGACCGATTTTGCGGTGGTAAGCATGAGCGATCTACTTGTTCCATGGCATATTATTATACAAAGAGTTGAAGCAGCAGCGAAGGGTGATTATGTCGTTGTAATATACAATCCACAAAGTAAGAAGCGCGTGCACCAGTTACGTGACACTAGGGATTTACTACTTAAGTATAGAGAACCAAGTACTCCAGTGGCAATAGTAAAGGCTGCGTACAGAGAGAATCAGAAGATCATAATGACAGATCTGGAACATGTACTAGAGCATGTAGACAGTCTTGGTATGCTGAGCACTGTCATAATAGGAAATTCTTCAACCTTTATGTATAATGGATTGATGATAAACCCACGAGGATACAAGTCAAAGTATTCTTTGATAAACAAAGAAGTAAAAGTATAATCCTAGTTTATTGGCATTTCCTATACAGACAATATAAATCGGATTTATCTTAGAGCCTATCCTAAAATTCTAGCTGATAGTTAATGATTGGTAGAAATGATAACATTTAGAATGCAAGAATATTAGTTCATACTGTCAGGTTTAGTTTTCTTACTATTGATTTTATTAGTATTGTAGATAATAGATACTAGAAACAGTTGCATTAACGTGTTTATGACACTACCAATATATCGCTCTATACACTATTAGGCAGTTAGCAAATTCTACTAGCGCCTGATAATTTTCCTCTCTCTTCTCGAACCTTACCAATAACTTTCTGAACCTGTTATGCCAAGATGCGGTTCTTTCTACAACCCATCTCTTTGCTTTGTACAAATTCTTTTTCAACACTTCACCCTTATGACGAATGTGATCCACATATCCCCTTCCTAACTCCATACTCTATCTCAGGGAAATCATATCCTATTCATGCATATGTTCTGTTTAACTTTGGGCCTATCAACAACAATGCTATCTATTGTAGGAAAGGCTGATTTCATATCGTGCTTGTTTGCTCCAGTAATTACAGATGAGAGAGGAATACCTCTTCTATCAACCAGCATGTGACGTTTGGTACCTAGCTTGCCTCTATCCGTTGGGTTTGCTCGGCCGTTTTCCCCCTAATGGGGCCTTCGGTACGCTATCCATGGATTGCCAGTCCCATCCTATACCCTTCAATTCATCATATATTTCCAGCAGCCTCTTCCATACCTTCTTGAATACTCCTATCCCAATCCATTCCTGAAATCTTGCATGGCAAGTTGAGCCAGAACCAAATTCTTTCGGCACCTTCTTCCACTGGCATCCAGTTCTTAATACGTACAGTACTCCATTCAATACTTTTCTAAATGGCACAGCTGGCCTTCCAACTGTTCTTGCTGGTTTCCTTGGCGGCAACACTAGTTTGAACTCTTCCCATAGATCGTCTGGTATATGCCATATGGTCGGCATGCTCTTTTTCTTTGATTTTCTCACAAATTTAGCTAGAGATAACGGTTCTAGATCTGTTTCGGTATAAACAATTAGGCTATGATGTTAATTTTAGGATAAGCTCTAAATGAAATCAAACTTTATCGTCTTAAAGCAGACTCTATGAGCTCATATACGACTTATTCTTATACGCAATATTCCATTAAGATAATGAATAAATTCTGGTTCATTTTCCACCTTCACTCTCAAAATAGCCTTTCCTCGATATATTTTGTAGCCATCTTCAGTAACAGCATTTATTAATAATGTATTATCCGAAATTTGGATCGCTATAGCTTCTTCTTTTACTCCTGGCATTTCCACTAAAATCTCTACATACCTTTCTGTAGTGATACCTTCCATTCTTAACGGCCTAATCATTTGCTTTACATCCCTTGGTTCCTGAGATTTTTCTTTTCTTTTAGTAGATATGAATACGGGTTTCAATAGCATTTTCCCTAATGCTCTGTATCCAAGTCCAAAAACTGCTCCAACTACAAAACCACCAATATGTGCCAAATATGCGACACCGCCCCCGACATTGAATGAAGCTGAAAATACCTGAAAGACAATCCACATTAATAGGTAGGCATAGGCAGGTATTCTCGTTGTGGTTATGAAAAAGAAAAATATCAAAGTAACGACCTTTGCTCTGGGGAACATCAGCAAATAAGCACCCAAAACACCTGATATTGAACCAGAGGCACCTACTGCCGGTATGAGCAATTGATTCCCACCAACGCCCATGGCCCATGCTAGATGTGCCATGCTGGCAACGAAACCCCAAAAAAGATAAATTACTAGATACTTTCGATGCCCAAACCTATCTTCTATGTTATCACCAAATATCCATAGAAAAAGCATGTTTCCGAGTAAGTGCATAATGCCTCCGTGCATGAATATCGAGCTTAATATTGACCAAAAGCTCTCAATCCGTAGTCCCATTTCAAGGAACCTCGCAGGGACAAAACCATAATCAAGGAACATTCTATTCGCCGCTTGTTCATTTGTAAAGAACCCCGTCGCTATGACCTCCCAAATAAAGACCACAAAATTTATAGCTATTAGTACATAGTTTACATAAGGTCTACTAGATCTTGGGTTCTCGTCGTACAGTGGGAACATAAATCACATTACACTCCATCATTTAAATATGGTATTACATTACAATTTACTATGCCTCTAGTAACTATTTCTCTCTGGCCCGGTAGGACATCTGAGAAGAAAGAAGAACTTGCCAAGGCAATTACAGATGTGGTAGAAAAAGTGTTAGGTTCTAAAAAGGAACATATTATAGTAATGTATCAAGACACACCTAAAGAAAACTGGTATGTTGCAGGTAACAAATTAACATAATTTTATATTTGTAGATTATTGACTGATAACTAATTCTAATACATCCAACCACATCCAACCAGAAGAATTATGTCCACACATGTTAGGTCGAAAATATCCCAATTTTTAGAGATCAAATATCTTGTATAAGATATCAAGCATAATGGAATATTTATAATTGGCAGTTACCTATTTCAAAGAAAGAATAGGGAATCCCAAATATGTTGCTATAAAATATCCAGAACCTATTATTTCTGAAATGACCCCATCAACCATTCAATTTGATCTATTACAAACTGATTGATCAAGAGGGTGAAAGAATAACTAAATGAGCAAGTCATAATATGTTAGCATTTGTTAAGTTAAGTTTAATCCCTTGAATTCCTAATTTCTTATGACCATACAAAACCGGCAAATACTCTTGCTGATAAAACTAAAGGGATGGATTGTAGCACGCCCTAATATTAGGCATAACGGAGCCATTGGCTCTGTAGAAACCATGCCAAAAATACAGTCAATCTATGCAGTTGTAGGCTATCACTATGAACATCAGTTCCTTATTCTTCATCATATCAGTCTTGATGCTATATGCTCACCCAACATGCTCTTTACCACAGACAGCATATTTGATTCTTGTTTCTTTGATGGTATAGACGTGTATAGAATCTCCTCTTCATCTTCTTCATGCATCTTCCATGCGTCCTCCATACTAGAACAATACCATACGTAGCAGGGATTGTGCTCACAGAATCTAGATGCCCCTTAAATTCATGATTTGCTTCTCTATCATAGCCTTTGTTTGCTACAATAGAGTGGGGCATTATTTTGAGGTTCTTTCCATAATGGGTTTGAAATCTATAGTATAGTGTTTAGGAGCACCCTGATCTTCAATGAACATGCTGTTTGCTCTCTTAATTCAGCACCTATCGATAGTTCGATGCACTTCTTCCTTATTCCTGCTCTATCCGTATAGTATGTTGTTGTATTGCTGGATCTGAATCCATATACATCTATCCTACGAACAAAATCCTAATCTTGGTGAAAAGTATGAATGAAGAAATTATTCTGTATGGTATGTTGCCATCTATCCTGCAGCAAATTTCTGAAGGGTTGTATAATGTGGGACTCTAACTTTAGATACATTCTAAGAGAGTATGCTTCATGGAGTCATTATACTAACCTTCTTTAGCTCTTTCCTTCATACTGTCTTAATGTTAACAGGATCGTTTGCTGTCATACAGTGTAGATGTGGTTGCTCTTCCCGTGGTATGTAGACCAGTACTCTAGCCCTTATCAAGACATCAAGTATTGTTTTTCCAAGTTTACCGTATCACGACTCTTTCATGTAAGAATGTATGGCCAGTAACGCATTTGATCTAATGGTACAATTCTATATACAATGGGGCTAAAATCCATGGTTTCTATAGAGATGAGCCGATATTAAATTAAAATGGTCAGATTTCATTGAGAATAACATTAATATCTGTATGTTCAAACGAATTGTTGATTATACACCAAAAATCTATTTCCTCAAGTTCTTCCATTTTTTTGGGTTTTGTATATCTATCGCATATAAAGTAACTCTCAATCCCACATCTAACATAATTTGAATTTTCCCCTAACATTTTTTTAAAGCATTTTTTGATAATATTTTTTCAAACTTTTTATTGCATTCCTCTACTAACAATGAATCAATGGAACAGGATGCCATCAACTCCTCTCCATCAGGCAACTCGATTGGCAATCTAACTACATAACCAGGGTTAAGATCGTCTAGATTTTCAGTAGTTTCAAGAATTTTCTCACATATTCCGTTTTGGTAATTAAAACCATAAACTTTCTTGAATTTTCTTTGGCCAAAACCTCCCACTCTCCCTCCGCTAGCGTGACTAATACTATCAACTTCTAGAACGTAAATTGTGTTTTGCCCATTCTTCGAATTAAGATGAATACTGTCATATGCAATTAGTAGGACAAGATTTGCTTCAGCCTTTTCCTTAAGAAGCTTCACTAATTCTTGGAGATCTCTCACTACCCATTCATACTTTTCCAACCTTTAATCTCTTTCTTTTTATTTGAAACTTTTCAAAACTTTTTATCTAAATTCAAACTTTATTGTTATGTGAGTAGAGTAGCACTTGTACAGCTGAAGGCATCTAAGCAAAAGAATGAAAATCAGAAATTTGTAATCAAATTCATAAGAGAAGCGAGAGCTAATAAGGCCGAACTTATTGCTTTCCCTGAGTTTTTAATGGCATACTCTCCATCGAGTCAAGGTGCTAATGAACTTGCATTAATAGCGGAAACTATCAATGGAGACTTTGTGTCAACATTGAAAAAAGAAGCGAAAGAGAATGTTATAAGTGTTATAGCTACTATCTATGAAAAAAGTAGAACAAAAGACAGAGTTTACGACACCGCATTGTTGATTGACAAAAATGGCAAAATTTCTACTATCTATAGAAAATTGCATCTTTATGATGCGCTGGGCTTCAGGGAATCTGCCAAAATTGTTCCGGGAAAGGAACTGGTAAAACCAATTAGAACCAACATAGGTATTGTTGGTATCATGATATGTTACGACGTTCGTTTTCCTGAAATGGCAAGGCTTCTAACTTTGATGGGCGCAAATGTTCTAGTAATGCCATCTGCATGGGTGGAAGGGGACATGAAAATCTCACATTGGGAAACAATGCTAAAAGCAAGGGCAATAGAAAATGGATGCTATGTGGTAGCGCCAAACCAAATAGGTAACACCTATGTAGGACACAGTATGGTGGTAGATCCATTTGGAAGAATAATTTTGGATATGGAGGAAAGAGAGGGAATGGAAGTTGTAAAGTTGGATAATAATCTAACTAACATTGTTAGGAAAAAATTACCATTATTAAAAAATAGACGTAATGACATTTATTCCAAATATCTCAAGAAATGAAATAATTCACCAAACGACATCTATCCTATCTTTTTAGTATGACAGTGTATATTCACACACATTTTCCATACATAACTGTTTTTTATTTTTACAAGTAATACAGGCCATTTGCATAAATAACATTTGTTCATTGTAAAGCCTATAATTCCAGATTGTGGCAAAGGCATTGAGGCCCTACATCCTTTTTCATAGTTTGAACAACCAATGAATCTTTTTCCGGTTTGCCGTGACCTTATTATATGCAATACACCATCAGTACATAGTGGACAGGAATCTAATTGCTTTTGTGCATAACTTGTGTTTGCAATTACATCACTGATTTCTTTTCCAATTTTTCTTTCGTTAGATCTAAAAACGTCTAATGAGTTGGTCAACAATCTAATCGTATCCTGGATTACTTTTTTTTCATCAATTTTATCTTGCGATATATTTTCAAGCTGTCTCTCAATAGTTCTAGTAAGTTCTGTTCCTATGATATAAGGCATGTAAATTTGCATTACTTCTATCACTACAAAACCCAAGTCTGTAATCTCAATATTCTTTCCTTTAACATATCCTCGTTCAATTAGTGTGCTAACAATTTGAGCCCTAGTTCCTTTAGTCCCTATTCCCTCTTCCTCCATCTTCTCTACCAAGCTTGCTTGGTTGAAACGAATTGGAGGCGGAATATGTTTTTCCACATTTTTAATTCCCAACATTCTAACAATATCATTTATATTCATTCGTGGTAACTCAATATCTACTAGGTTAAAATATGGTTTGTAATATGACGTCCAACCTAAATGAGTTGTTGTTCTACCCTTTGCTATGAATTTGTAACCGTCTACGTTTATCACAATCCTTGTATTTTCTCTTAATGCTGGGCTACCAAAAGTAGCAAAAAATCTTTTCACTATCAGATCGTATATTTTCCATTCTTCACTCTCCAACTTTCGTATATCCCCTTCTCCAGTTGGGTATATTGCAGGATGAGCCGAATCGTCCTTGGCTCCTTCGTGAGGGATTAACTTTCCCTTCAAAATTCTTGTTGATAATTCTGTATAAAGGTCTATCCTCCTCAATTTCTCGATTATCGTTTTGCAATTTACTGATCTTGGAAGCTTTTGGCTAGAAGTTCTAGGATAAGAAATCAACGCATCCAAATACAATCGTTCCGAAATCGATGACGTTAAACTAGGACTAAATCCAAATAATCTGTAAGCTTCTTTCTGTAAATCACCAAGATTGAAAGGTACAGGGGATTGTTGTTCTGTTTTTTTATGTCTGATCTCAGTAACTTTACCATTTTGCCCCTTACATTCGGATACGATCTTTCTTGCTTCTTCAATCTTCATAATCTTTTCCTTTTTATAGTGTATATCAAATTCCTTACCTTCTTCCTTAAATTTCGATTTTACCTGCCAGTACGGTATTGGAACGTATGTCCTAATCTTCATCTCCTTTTCAAAAACAAATGAGAGTGTTGGTCCCTGTACTCTCCCAATGGATAAATTTCTGAACTGTTTTTTAGTACTGTATATGGATTCAGAAAGTGCTCTTGATAGGTTGATCCCATAAATGTAGTCAAGTACATGCCTTGTCCTTCCAGCATTAGCTAATCCAACACTGTTCACTACCCTCATTCTTTTAAATGCATTTTTGATGTCCTCTTCTGTGAGTGTTGCAAACTTTGCCCTGTATGCTTTTTCATGTTTGTTACCACAAACATTCTTTAGAATATTATAACCAATTACTTCGCCTTCCTGATCAAAATCACATGCATTAACAAATTCCGAAGCGTAATTAGCAAGCTTCCTTATCACTGTAATTATCTTTTTAATCTTTATTTTTTCTAAAGGCACCCATTCTACTTCGAATATAGGATAAACATGTCTATTTCTTGTAGGATCATTTAGTTTGAATAGATGCCCAAACGAATAACAAATGAGAAAAGTTTTTCCCTTTTTCTTTGCAATATACACTCGTATACCCTCTATCCACACCTCCCTAAAATCATCTTCAGCAATTGCCTTTGCAATCTTTCTTGCCGTTGACGGTTTCTCGCATATGGTAAGGGTATAATTCTTCATTCCTAACATGCTTATTTTCTTCAGACTACGATTAATAGAGTTTTAGACTACAAGATAAATTACTCTCTACATTTTTATGTGGCTTCAAAAACCGCATCGTCATGAACAAAGTTTGTGTTATGGGTGCTGGTAGCACAATGTATGG
This sequence comes from Nitrososphaerales archaeon, assembly GCA_965197925.1. Taxonomy (GTDB): domain Archaea; phylum Thermoproteota; class Nitrososphaeria; order Nitrososphaerales; family UBA213; genus CBDAOC01. Next base: position 398,939 of record CBDAOC010000020.1, on the reverse strand, counting down.
TAAATTGAAAGAAAATGTTGTTGATCTTGCTGTAAATGCTGCCAACGATGCTATCAAGAGTGCAAACATCGAACCTAAGGATATTCATTATGGCTTCATCTCAAACGTTTTTGGCGTGGCAGACAATCAGGTACACTTGGCTCCTATGGTGATGAGCAATTTGGGCATACCTTATGTCCCTGGTTTGACCATAGAATCAGCATGTGGGAGTGGATCGATTGCCTTTAGAGAGGCTTACGCTAACGTTGCAGCTGGGTTTTACGATGTTGTTTTAGCTGTAGGCGTAGAAAAGGTAACACATACTGGAACGGGAAGGTCAACGACGTTATTTTCATACTGTTCTGACTTTTTATATGAAGGAGGGAGCGGCGTGTCATTCCCAGGATTATTTGCATCTATAGCAAGAGCCTATTTGACGAAGTTCAAGGCAACTGAAGAAGATCTGGCAATGGTCGCAGTGAAGAATCATGATCATGGGGTTTTGAATCCAAAAGCTCACATACAGAAAAAGCTCTCGGTTGATGATGTAATGAACTCCCCAGTAGTAGCAAGCCCCCTAAAATTACTTGACTGTTGCCCGTTTTCAGACGGAGCTAGTGCAGTTTTACTTTGTACGGAAGATTTTGCAAAGAAGAACAAGGCAGATTTTGTAAATGTAATCGGTTCTGGGAGGGGAGCTTCTCCCGCTGCTCTTCAGGGAAGAGAGGACCTTACAACAATTCCTAGCACTAGAGCTGCCGTGCAAGAAGCATACAAACAAGCAAACATTACTCCGAAAGATATTGATTTTGCAGAAGTTCATGATTGTTTCACTATTGCGGAGTTGATTAATATAGAAGATCTTGGATTCTTTGAAAAGGGGTCTGCGGCGATGGCCGTTAGAGAAGGCTTAACGAAATTGAACCAAGGCGAGGTTACTATAAACCCATCTGGAGGTCTCAAGTCAAAGGGTCACCCAATAGGCGCAACCGGCATTGGCCAAGTAGTTGAAGTGTATGAACAATTACTTGGAAGAGCTGGCAGAAGACAAATTATGAAGCCCGAAATTGGAATGACACATAACTTTGGTGCAACCGGTGCTAGCTGCGCTGTTCACATATTCAGCAGGGTCTAAGAATTGATCAATAGGGAACGGTTTGTGGCAGAATTGAGGAACGGAAAGGTCCTAGCTTATAAATGCAAGAGATGTAGTAACTTGCAAATAGCAACAACTATCTTCTGTAACAAATGTAGCTCACAGGAACTAGACGCTACACAGGTGAAAGGTGAGGGGAAGATAATCACATATTCGATACAGAATGTTGCTCCGGAAGAATATGAAAAATACAAACCGTATGCTTGGGTAGTAGTAAAATTGGATGCAGGCTTCAATATTTCTGGTCTCTTACCTGGAATAGATTCTCCGAAGAATTTACCAATTAACACAAAAGTGATTGTGGTCAACTATGATGAAAGGGGAATTGTACTTTCCCTTCCGTAATATAGTAAATGTAAGTAATGTCAATATGTGCGCTTCAATACCTCTTAATTTGTAAGTTCTAGAATGGATGAGAATAGAAATAATATACCTAGTTTTATCGAATAAGAAAGACTTGTTGCAATACATACCTCACATTTTTAGTTATTTTGCGATTCTTAGGATCTACTTCAACTGGCCAATGCAACTTTTATCTAATTTATGATTTATTCTCATTGTGCATCTGGTTCAGTTAAACAAATTATCTATGAAAGTACATTATGCTCGATGCATGTTTTGATAATTATCGAATCTAATAGTTGAATTAGTCTAGACAACCTTTGTTAGGATTGCAAGGGAAAAAAATAAGTTGGTCTCACTATTCCATACTCATTTAACAGTTCATTTTTATACTTCATTTTTTTAGTAAATTATTACCGACATGACTTGGTCTAGACATAGTCATACTTTGAATCCCTCGACATGAATATTTAGTATAGTGGTAAGCAAGTGTTGAATTCTTTGAAAATATTGATAATCAGTAATTCTTTTAATCAAGTATAAGGACAATAAAATAGGAAATTGTGGTAAAAGACAATTTACCAATATTACCAAAAAATCTTCTAAATTTTTGATTAACACAAAGTATGCCTATTACATTAGAAAATATTAATAACAATGGTATAAGAAATCATTCGCAGGATAAAGAGGCTACTCAAATATCCATCAGACTATAATCCCACGTTGAATAGTAAATTGGTGTTATTTCCAGTATCACTGAGAACCCATCATTTACGGCGTTCATAAGAAACTTTGCTACTTTATTATCAAGACTTCCTGTATACTTGATCATTATCTTCTCAGCAATCGGTATGTTGCTCATTACATCCTCAGAAATTCTAACCTTGCCTTTACCACGAACTCCCTTGTACGGAATCGTCTCGTCGTCAATACAAAAATAAACAATGCTCTTCTTTTTCATATTCTGCACCTTTTTGGAAATTTTACTTGTCTCAACGTAGATCTTGTTTTTATCATAATAATACCAAGTAGGATGCAAATTTGGATCGCCCTTCTCGTCCAAAGTACCTAATATCAAATTCAATTTGCTAGTTGACAGAAAATGCTCTACTTGGTCTTCGGTCATAGGAGACCCAAAACCTGGACTTGCATTAAGAACTTTCATAATATACTGGCCCAAATATCTAGTTATAAATATTTTTTAATTTGTCGATTAGTTAGGTTACTAAAGTTGACTATTAAATTTCCTTACTAAGAGAATTTTGATTAAAATGATTTGGGTATTTATTATACTAGGAACTTAGTTCGCTTGAGACGAGTCATTCGGATGGAAACCACATCCCAAGTGTATGTTAGAGTTTGCGATAGAATATTTAGGACCCTGTTTACATAACCCATGCTTAACCATCAAGATTCAATATTTCATCACCATGTTTACTTTTTAACTGAACTCGTAAGGAAAACGTCATTTTCGGAACATGTTTGAAGTGGTTCCTTAAATTAGATTTACATTGGCTATGTCTTTACTGACCGATAGGTAGAAATCATCTTGTCATAAATACTAATGACTTCGCCATTTTGTTGAGCAAATCACATGATGTTCTTATTTATCAAAAATGTTCAATATTTCCTAAATCAATTTCTTCTCGTACTGTCATTCTTCCTGTTTCCTAAAATTCAATCGAGAAGTTTATTTTCATTATTCTAGGCTAATTACCTCATTTTGTCCAATGACAAATTGATAATAGTCAAGTTTGTTCATTTTATCATTTTAATCAAATATAATTCAAATCTAACTTTTTATTGGTTCACAATAAAAGAGCAAACATGACTTTAGAATTGACATGTGGAAAATGTAATGCTCTTATTCATACAATGCGCATTCTGAAACCTGTAAAGGATGTACTAAGAAGTAATAACAACAAATGTCCATTTTGCGGTAAGACCCTTTCTGCTACAAACCTCAGCGTCTCTGTTAAGAGGATCTAATACACTTATATTTACGCGGGTAAATCAAATGTAGTTAATTGTAGACGAAAGCAAGCTATCAACCTTACCATAAACATGTTCCATTTTCTTATAATGCAGAGACGAACAATATTTCAATCATGGTTTAAGGAAAGCGGGTAATACAATACGCAAAAAGACTCTCAAGCTTTTATCTATAGAAGTAAGGCTAAATGAAGTTGAGGAGCATCTACAGGAACAGATATTGGTAGACCTGTTCAGGGGTAACTGGACTCATGTAAACACACTCACAAAGGAGCTGACGGTCATCAGAAAAGTCTGTAGAATGTTGAGAGATCTTAAGGTCATTTTTGAAACTCTTTCTCAAAGAATAGATACTCTGAAGGATTATGAGGAATCTTACACTACCTTGAAGTCAACAGTCAGAAGTTTAAATGATGTTAAGCATGATCTTCGTAAGATTATGCCTATTGCCAAATTGGTATTTGCCAATTTATCTAATACCCTCTCAGGCACCCTTTCAGAACTTAATATAGAAAAAGAAATTAGTGAAAAAATCGTTACTGACACAATTTTAGAGATACTGGAAGAGGATATCAGAGTCCTGGAGGTACGCATGGAAAAAATTCCTACACTATCGAGAATCAGACAAGAGAAAATAATGCTTGTAAACGAGTAGTTTTTTATTCATTTATTAGAAATTATGGATGCTCGCCGCGTTTAATCTTGAAACAGATAAACTTATTATCCAATATAGCTAAAGATTTTTTACAAAGTGACTTTAATCAAAGAAAAATAATAAAGAGGATAAATGGTAATGAGTAGTGATTACGTAGAGTCGAAGAAGGGAGATGTTCTCCATTCAGCTTCCAAACGGGTAAGAATGATCTTTTCTGTAATGGCAAGTCCGAATAGGATTGACATATTACGCATATTAAATTCCAAGGGTCCTCTGACCTATTCGGAATTAAAGGCATTAGCAGGTTTCAAGTCAAAGAAGGAGAGTGGAAAGTTTGCTTATCATTTACGCAAATTGCTTCGACAGTCTTTAGTTGCCTTGAATAAGGCTGAAAGGCGTTATACAATAACCAATTTGGGAAAATTGGTTCTTAGCCTTGCTAGGCAGATCGAGGAACGCTCCATAATTGAGAGTGGAAAGATGTATGTTAGAACCACTAATCAGTCTATTGAAGAATTTAATTCTCATAAGATTATTCAGTCTTTAGTAAGGGAAGCCAATGTTCCATTGGAACTTGCGCAAAAGATAACTGAAGAGGTCGAAAACAAGATCTACAAGTTCCAGACTGCATATTTGACTACGCCTCTGATAAGGGAGATGGTTAATTCAGTTCTGACTGAACACGGGCATGACGAGTATAGAAATAAACTTGCACGTATAGGCATGCCAGTGTTTGATGTGATACAGATGATAAATAACGTGGATGAGCTCAACAACGGCATCGAAAGTCTGGTTGTGAAGACTGCACAGAATTTGTTTTCAGAATACTTGATTTTCAACGTACTACCTAAGGATATTGCAGACTCGCATCTCTCCGGTGACATAAATATTTCCAACCCTGGCATGTGGGGGCTAATACCTGATTCTATATTCATTGAGTTCAATGAACTTGTAGAGGAGGGAATTAGCCTGAATGGCAAATATCTGGGCGTATCGAGGATAGGTTCTGTTAAGAGTGTAGATGACTTTTGTAATTCTTTTGTAATATTGAATCATTTGCTAAGCAGGGAAATTTCCACTGAAATATGCGTAGATGGAATAATACCTCTACTTGGGAAGTACGAATTTGATGGCTCACTAGCGAACAAGTTTGCAAAGGCTCTATTAATTGGCTCTAGCACTACTTCCTATACCCAAAGACACCCAATCACATCATTGAATCTTGCGATTGATGATGCGGATAAAAAACAGGTCGATGCATTACTTGAAGGATATGAAACTTATGTTTATGCAACCCCAATACCAAGAATTGGACTAAATTTATCATATAGCAATAGTACCGTAAATGACTATGCAGATAGAATAGCTTCCATAGTTCGGACGGGGGGTTTGATAACACTAACAGGTGATTCAAATCATGTTAGGAACTGTACTGGAATTTCCAAGAATCTTAAAGGACCAACGTCAAGCACTATTATTTGTCTACAATCGTTAACGATCAATCTACCCAGACTAGCATACGATTCAAATAAGGATGAAACTTATTTTAGGGCAAGACTTGCTCTTCTGATTAGGCCTACGGTTACAGCGCTTTCCATTCGCAAAAAGGCACTGACTGATCTCACTAGGAAAGGATTGATACCGGCAATAGCAAATAGCACACAGTTTATGCAGAGGGGTAGCACAAATCTGTTTGTAAACTTGACCGGTTTACAAGGGTCTGTTGCAAAGATTCTGCGTCACGAAGACAACACTTACATCGATGTCCTTCAGAAGGTCATTAAAACATCAGTAGACGTTGCATTTGAAAAGGGTAAACAAAGTGGGGATGACGTAGGGGTATCGATGATTACAGATGACAGCGGCTCAAGGTTTGCAGCTTTGGACATAGAAAGGTACGGAAAGACTTCTCAGACCAATATCGAAAGCCTATATTCGCAGGGAATAGTTATTTCTGCCGACGATGTCCTCAAAATGGAGAAGGAATCAGCGGTAATAATGGAATGCAATCTAATGGAAAAACTCTTCACCGGCGGCATTTCTGTAATTATGGATATAAACAATTCTATGAATGATATTGATGTAAAGGCTGCTATTGAAAGTGGGGCGGATTTGCTAACATTTTTCAGACCAAGGGTGAATGTGTATATTTGTGGTAACTGCGGACAAAAAAGTATGGACATAATTAACAGATGTATCGCGTGCAAATCGCCACATGTGTTTCGAACGCAGTAAGTTTTCCAAAGAGAACAACAATTTTTCTTAACTATTAAGGACGCATGAGAACTAGCAAGATTTAATATTACCAGCTCTTCGAAGTAAGAGGGGATGGCGGGAACTGCGGATATTTCAAATGATTTATCTAGTTTAATTAGTAAAATTAAGAAACGAGATGGTAGGATTGTAGATTTTCAGAGTTCAAAAATTTCAAGCGCAATTTACAAAGCATTGGTCGCTACCAATAGAGCCGATTATCCGTTGGCGGAAAAGTTGGTTGTTAAAGTATTGCAAAAGTTGGCAAAGCAAGGATGTGATGAAAATAATTCACCCAGCGTAGAAGATATCCAAGATATGGTAGAATCTGTGCTAATAGAGCAAGGCCTATCTGAAACAGCTAAGGCATTTATCCTTTACAGGCATGAAAGGCGCAAGATAAGAGAGGAGAAGATGAAGGTTCTTGAGCGAACTTCACTGGACGATGTTGACAAGGTTCTTGATGTAAACTCCCTGCGTGTGCTCGCATCCAGATACTTATTAAAGGATGAAAATGGAAGATTCGTAGAAGGACCTAAAAAGCTGTTTGAACGTGTTGCCATCATTGTTGCACTCCCAGACATGATGCGGGATCAAAGAATATTTGGTCTTAATTCAGGCATAAAGCAGAATATTGATGAGATCACCGAGCACCTGCAGCAAATAAATGATTTAGATAATAAGTACAAGATTGGATCCTATATTTTGAATAAATGGCATGTCGAATCTTTGCTAATGATCTACAAGGTTCTATCAGCGCATGGTCAGATGAAAGTAACAATCCTAGAATTGTTGCAGATGCTCGAAGATGGTAAATTCGATGAGTATGCAGAGCACATCGACGACTACATTGAGTTGATGATTGATAAGAACTTCCTACCTAATTCTCCAACAATGATGAATGCAGGTGCTAGGTTGGGACAGCTCTCAGCCTGCTTTGTGCTTGAGATGAAGGATGATATGTTCAACATAATGAAATCATCTACTGACGCAGCATTGATTTTTAAATCTGGTGGAGGAGTAGGGATTAATTATTCAGATCTGAGACCAGAGGGCGATAATGTTGCTTCCACGTCAGGAGTTGCATCCGGACCAACATCGTTTATGCGTATAATCGATACCGTAACAGATGTTGTGAAGCAAGGAGGTAAAAGGAGGGGTGCTAACATGGGAATACTAGAAGTATGGCATCCTGACATTGAAAAATTCGTTACTTCTAAGACTACACCTGGGGTCTTTGAGAACTTTAATGTCAGTATTGGCATTTGGGAGGATTTCTGGGACGCAATGAAAAACAAGACGAAATATCCGTTAAGAAATCCGAGAACTGGTTCCATTGTAAAACACATTGACGCTAATCATATGATTGATCTTATTGCATTAAGTGCATGGAAAAGCGCAGAACCAGGCATTCTGTTCTTCGACAATATGAATAAGTACAACGTGATGACTAGGGCACAAGGATTTATCAGAGCTACAAATCCATGCGGTGAACAAAGTCTTTACCCCTACGAATCATGCAACCTTGGCTCGATTAATCTAGCAAATCTTGCAAAGCGAAGAGCAGATGGAGAATTTGAATTCGACTGGCAAAGGTATGAACAAGTGGTGAGGTTGTCTACAAGGTTTCTTGACAACATAATAGATGCAAACAAATATCCGGTAACTGAGATTGACATTGCTTCTAAACTTTCTAGGAGAATTGGTTTGGGTATAATGGGGCTTGCAGATCTTCTGTTTAAACTAAAGATTCCATACAATTCTAAAGAAGGATATGAATTTTCTGCAAGACTTGCTGAAGCGTTGTCATACTACAGTATGGAGGAGAGTGTTGAGATAGCAAGAAATCGTGGGTCATTTCCAATGTTCAACGATTCGGACTACGTGTATGGCAAGTTACCTATTTCAGGCTATTACGAATTGTCAAAGAATCAACATTCATACGATTGGGATTCACTAATTGACAAAATAATGCGTTTTGGAATTAGAAACTCACAGACTACTACTATTGCACCAACGGGAACGCTTTCAATGATTGCCAATTGCTCAAATGGTGTTGAGCCAATGTTTGCGCTGGTATTCGAGAAGAGGGTAACAGTTGGTAGATTCTTCTACACCAACAAGATATTTGAAAATACACTAAGGGAGCATGGACTGTACAGTGACGAACTCCTTGAGAAAATATCTGCCAATTATGGATCTATAAAGGGTCTTGATGGAATTCCTGATTGGATGCAAAACATCTTTGTTACTGCTATGGATATGCACTGGGCAGATCATCTGATGGCCCAAGCTGTGTGGCAAAGATGGATAAGCAACGCAATTGCCAAGACGATAAATATGCCAGATGATGTGACGGCAGAGGATGTAAAATGTTCCTACTTACTCGCACATGAATTAGACTTGAAAGGTGTAACTGTGTACAGAGATGGTTCTAGGCACGAGCAAGTTTTGCACATAACTAGCGACTCAAAGGAAAAGAATTTCGAGGTCTTACCAAGCGAATACGTTGTCAATTATGTAACGAATAACATCAAGGACGAGTTCGTATACGGCGAGGTTGTAAAAATAATTAGACCAAAGAGCGAACGTGACGATCCAGCCCATCCTTTGATTCCACACAAGCAAACCGAAAAAGATCCCTGTCCTGTTTGCGATGGCAGAATGGTGTTTCTGGAAGGGTGCAACTGTTGTATAGAATGCGGCTGGAGTAGCTGCGTTTCTGGTTAATATATAAAAATTCCTACCTTTTCCTTTAAAATCCTTTGTTTAGGATTAATGTAAGCAATGCTGCCCTTAAATCCTTTCCGTAATTCACCTGCTTAAAATATTTAGCCTTTAAAGTATAATCAATATCACGATCTACTTCTTCTAACCGAGGCAAAGGATGCATCACGATAACATCACTCTTTGCACCTTCTAGTATTTTGGCATTAATGGTATAACTTCCTCTAACCTTTTCATACTCCAGAATATCAGGGAACCGCTCCTTTTGTATCCTCGTAACATACACAACATCAAGGTTCTTCAAAACATCATTCAAAACACCATGTTCCTCTATTCTGATCTTATGTTTCATTTCTTGGATCAATTCTGCCCTTATCCTTAACAATGATGGCGCAATCAGATAAATTTCAACTTTGTAATTAGATAAACCGTAAATCAGCGAGTATACAGTTCTACCATATTTTAGATCTCCTACAATTCCGATTTTTAATCCATCTATTCCTTCCTTTTCTTTCCATATTGTATAGAGATCAAGCATTGCTTGAGTTGGATGCTCCTCCGTTCCACTTCCTGCATTTATAACAGGTTTTTCTGCAATCTCCGCAGCATATCTACTTGATCCATCCAATGGATTCCTTAGCACAATTACATCTGAATATTGATCAATTACTCTAACAGTGTCGGTTAAACTTTCTCCCTTTTCTATGGATGATGATTTTGCGTCCGTAATTCCAATGGAACTACCACCTATACTCGCCATCGCTGCTTCGAAGCTCAATCTTGTTCTTGTACTTGGCTCAAAGAAAAGATAACCCAATATTCTTCCTCTAGCAAGCTCTCTTTTTTCGTTTTGATGCATATTTTGTATTTTATTTGTAGATTTGAACAAGAAGTCAAGCTCTTTCTTGCTAAAATCCTTTATCGAAACTATATCCACGCCATAAAATCGATTGTTCATTTAACCACGACAATATCATTATAAACGGACATATACAAAGTATTCTCATGTCTGAGGCTCAACTTCTCGTCCGGAGAATTAAAGGAGGCACTGTCATAGACCACATAAAGCCTGGAATGGCTTTCGTTGTTCTTAAAGCCCTGAATATTACTGGGAAAGAGGGTAATGTTATTACAGCAGCCTTGAATGTACCGAGCAGTAAACTTGAGACCAAGGATATAATTAAAGTTGAGAATAAGCTCCTTGAACCTGGAGAGACCAATAAGCTAGCGTTGCTGGCTCCAGAAGCTACCATTAACATAATACGGGATTACAAGGTTATAGAAAAGAGAAAGGTCAAGCTCCCAGCAGCATTCATAGACATTTTCAGATGTTTGAACCCAAGATGTATTACTAACAGCAAGGAAGAGATCAAACCTATAATAGATGTCACAGATGAGGCAAATCCATTATTAAGGTGTAGGTATTGCACAAGAACTTTAGATATTACTAAATTGATCTACTAGCATTAGATAAGCCCCTAAGATCGAGATAATTCATTGTCACTATACTTCATGTATGTTGCATTAGGGGTTCATTAGTAGAACCTAACACAATATTCTAACCGGCGAAGTTGTGTCTCACTGGTTCCGCCTTATCTTTTTCACTCATAGGAGATCCACTCCCCATTTTCTTTGGGATAAATATCATAATTGCTGAAAGTTGGATAACCCATATACTACTAGCTAACTAGAAGAATCTTCACCATCAGTTGAATTACAGGAGAACATCCTAAAGATCCGATATTATTATACAATATCTTAATATAACTATCGAATCTACAAGAATAGATGTAGACAAATACCTATGATGAAGTATTTGAAACATTTTCTATTCATTATGCGAGGTTTGCTTCACAACATAAGCAAAGCAATGGAAACTTTTCAAGTGAGTTTTCAAGCAAGCCTAATTTATTATAATAACGCGGAAATTTTATACTCTAAACGGACTGGTTAATTGCATTGACACGTGTGAGTATGCCCCATAAAATATTTGGATCAGTGAAATCCTTCACTGCCAAGGGTAATATACTTTCCAGAGATACCCTGCAGATGTTAGCAGAATCTAGGGATATGGACGAATTTGTTACCAGGATAAAGAACACAATTTACCTCAACACTGTCTCCAAATTACAAAAACCATATACATCAGAAAGTGTAGAAAACCTTCTGAAAGAAGACCTTGTTAACTTCCATGCTGGTATGGCTAAAATAACTGGAGGTTCAGACGTGACACACGCATATTTCATGCGTTATATCATATGGAATCTTAAAATTATTTTAAAAGGCAAGGCATCAAATAAGCTATACGAGGAGATCTTAAGGCACATAAACCTGCGTGCAGAGGAACTATTAGGTAGGCGCGATATAGTTGTTAAGGCATTGGTTGCAAAAGATCTTGAAGAAGCGTCATCCACATTGGCTGACAGTGAATTTGGTGAAATTGCACAAAAAGCTACTAAAATTTTCAAAGAAAAAGGAGATGTGCAGATATTCGATACATTGCTTGATTACGTATTTTATAAGCGACTTGTAAAGGGGCTTGCAACTTCGGGCAAAGAAACCGGTGTGAAGGCAATAGTAATACCAGAAATAGATCGTTATAATATTTTGAGCGTTCTACGATCCAAGTTCTGGGGTCTCAATGAACAGCAGATAAGGGAGATTGTAGTTGAAGCTACTTCTACAGTTACTGAAGACATAATTCAGAAGATGATAAATGCTGGAAATGTTAGCGACGCTATATCCGAACTTCGAAATACCGTTTATAAAGACATATTACCACATTTTACTAATGATATAGAAACAATTGCACTACTTGAAAGGTCCTTTGATAGGGTGTTATTAAGAAGATATTTAAGGGCATTCAGAATGATGTTTAGTTATAGCACTATGATCTCTGCTGTAAAGCTAAAAATGATAGAAGTAAGGAACCTTGCATCAATCACATCCGCCATTGAACAGAAAGTATCTACGGATATTACAATGTCAATACTTTTGCTGCCAGAATAAAATTCTATTTCTTCTGCCTCTTCCAAAGAATACTTGAATATACCATTTGTGGTACGATCTTTTTGAAGTCTATACCACTTCCCTCATACCACTTGGGGAACCATTCATAAAGGTGTAACCTTATTGCCTGTATATAGACTATAAGACCCTCGATCATTATGATTCCAATATTTCCACCAATGAGTAGAGCCAGTGCAATACCAAAATCGCCCTTAATTATACTGTATTTATATGCATCATTGATGGTAACCAATAGCGCTACATGTACAAGTAGCATTATACCCAATCTGCTGTAGCTTATCGTGTGTGAGAGTAGCTCCATGGTTCTTACCATTAATAATTCGATTACAACACCCATAATGCCAGCAGATTCTGTTCCTAACCCATGTGCTTTCCGCCGCTTTTCTTCAATCATATGACCTATTACTATTAATGTCATGCATCCAAACAATACCGGTACTGAAATTTTTGCAATGATCTCTACCGTTGCCCATGACCCAACAACGAACGTTATCCATGGCACTGCTTCATCATGTGTACGGTCGGTCACGCCAAACATTCCGATTATATCGTATCCAGATCCTATAGCCGCAAGTATTAGCGCGATAACAGTACAGTACATAACCAGTATTGGTACGTTATACAGATAAACCTCAATTTTCCTACCTTGTCTGAGATTTCTAAGTATATTCAAAAAGAAGGCACTGATAAGGTGAATTATACCAATGGCAATAGAGATTTTAAGAAGTAATATCACCTGATCAAAAGAAAGTTCGGAAACTCGCAGAATTCCTATGAATGGTATAGCGCTCAATATGTCTAGAACTACAACCTCATGTATGTGCCAGCCAAAGAATTCTCCTGTTATCAGACCAGCAATACTTGCAGCCGCACCACTTGCCGATAGTAATGTGCCCCACGTTCTGACGCTTCCAACTCCTCGATTTCTAAGTAACATACCAAACCCAAAAAGCAGCAAACCATGACCAAGGTCGCCAAACATTAGCCCATAAAAAAGTGGCCAGACAAACGCAATCATAGGTGTGGGATCTGTCTCTGTATATCTTGGTACACCTTGGGTTGTTGTTATAACTTCAAAGGTTTTTACATATCGACTGTTTATAAGGAGGGAAGGTAGTTCCTCTTGAGGACCCCCTTCATCATTTTCCTTCGCCTCGTCTATTATGCACACCCAATCTTTTGCTAACTCCTTCATCTTGTTTTCCAGTGTGCTTGGTATATAGCCTTGAAATATCGCAAAATTTCTGGTACCATCAGGTTTTCTCATTGTTTCTAAAATATCCTTCGCAACTCTCAAGCCTTCACGAAAGGATAAAAGTTTTGTCGATAAATTTAGCCTAAGCTCTTTAATACTTCCTTCCAATTCACTTTTCTTTATTTTCATTTCCTTGAACTTCTGCTCTAAGTGTCTATAAGCAAGGTTAGGGTTTTGAGGTAAATGCGGGGGGATGACAAACGGGTGTACATCGAAACTTCTCAGAACTTTACCTATCCTCTCAGACTCATCCTTGGTTCCAATTATGACTAATGCAATCTTCATTTCGTTCAAGCGCATCTTTATTATTACCAGATCGTGGAGAGTTCTTTCTATTTCCTGTACATCCTCAGCATTTACCATAAACATGTTAATGTCGAACCTCTTCAACCTGTTGATTTTTGAAAGTTCAATGCTTAGGCTTGATGAAATTCTGAATACTTCTAGGTATGTTCCATCCTCCTCTAGCGACCTTTTGACAGAACCATATTCGTTTAGAATTGTTCTGGCCTCTTCCACTATTGTTTTCGATTTGGATTCAATATCGGAAACAAGATTTCCAATATCTTCTACAATATACTGAGTTTTAGTCTTCTGTACTCCCTGAAACAAAGTAGCTATCACACCACTTTCTAGAGGAATGTTAAGTGCACTTACAACTTCATCGATTGACTGAAATAACTTCTGGGCTCTTAACAACAAGTTGTCGAGTTCTACGTTAATGTAATCAGAACCTTTTGGCAAAGCATGAAACAAATCTAGCTCGGTGAGGCTACTCGCTGCCTGCACAACTTCAGTTCTGGGAAGAATCAACGTTGCCTTCAATAACTTGGCTATAGCCACATCAGTTGAATGGATTATCGGAGTTTAAATCTTTCTTTAAAAATAATCTTTCATAATTATAATTCCAATAAATCACATAAGGTAAGAATTATTCTAAATATTTACTATCATTGTCCTAGTATAATGAACATCATAACTATTCCGTAGATAGCTATGGATTCTACCATTCCCATAAAGATGAAGACTCTTGACTGCATTTTTGGATTCTCGCTTATAGCAGCCACACCCGCGGCGCCAACATATGCTAAACCTATACCAGCACCAAGTGCTGCCAAACCAAATGCCAAGCCAGCAGCAATGAACTGTTCTCCGGGCATGTTATTAGTTCCTTGTCCATAGCTTTGAGGAGTTACCATACTTAAAATCGATATTGATATTAAAGCAAACAATAATTCACTTTGCTTATATTTCATTTATATCAAAAATCAGAGACAAGTCATATTTATATTATATCCTATATCTTGCTGTGCCGAATAATTAACCAGAAGTTCGTGAATATTTGATAGAATGAGATTTTGATTAGTTATTATCATTGAGATTCATACCTGATAGGAACTGGAAAGGGTACGATCTACTGGTAAAAAGGAGACAGATACTTCTTGATATGGATTTCATAGATTCATGGCCTGGCGAATTTGCAAGAATGAATGAAGTAAGGTAAGCCATTCGTGTAACCAGAATCATTCCTAGTGATGCTTTCTGTTGTCCATGCATACCTGCTGCTATAAAGCAGTTAGAAGGATTCACAAGGGTATTAATCAAACATGTTGACGGTTTGGATACACTTGACTATACAAGCATAGTATGGAGGGTAGCGAAGATGGACATTAAGATAGACCCATCAATTATGGAGGATGTTATTGTAATAGCTACAGATTCCTCCGGTATTATGGTAGCAAACAGGGGAGAATGGAGAAGGAAGAAGTGGCATGCATGGGGCTTCATCAAGAAGCATATTGTGGATAAGGAAAGCAAAGAGATAGTTGCAATGAGGGTAACTAGGCATATACATGACGGCAAGAAGATGATACTTATGATAAAAGGGGTTGAAGAAATGTAATGTGATAAGTGATAGCAGATGGAGCTTATGATTCAAGAAGGATCTTCAGGCTCCTTGCCGATAACTGTATTGAACTACTGATAAAGGCGAGGAGTAACGCATCGGTAAAAGCAAAGGGGATGTATGCCAACGGAGCTATCAGTATTAGAGCAGAAGGAGGATCTTGATACATGGAAGAAGTAACATGAATATAGACACAGATGGACGGCAGAAACTGTATTCTCTGGATTTAAGCGTATCTTTGGTTAACGTGTGAACGCAGTAAGATGAAAGAATATGATGAAGGAACTAATGCTAAAAGGATGTTAAAAGCATCCGTATACAACATGTTCATTGCAATAAATCCAAAAGGGTTTGGATAACTGCTAATATGGTAATTATTTGACACAGCACCATATCTGATATGTAGACGATCCTCTATCTTTTGTACAATTATTATCCTTTGATTATATTGATTGTATTTTGCTTAGTTGTTTTCAATTCTTCCTTAATCTTTTCAATCGCATCGAGATAACGTTTTATCATCCTCTTTTCAGCATCATCATAAAGCTTGTCTATCTTTGTACCCATACACATTCTCCCTCTTATTCTCCAGTACAATCTTTACCTTTTTTAACCTAACGAATTCCTCTCGTTCTCTCTCTTCCAAAGTAGCGGTGATGAACTTTATTGCAAAGTCGTATTGTGGCATAATAACATATTCCAAGGCATTGATCAACCTTTGTGTTCTTTCTAGCTCTTTCGCCAAAGTGAAAAGGGCATTTTCAAATTCAGCTGCTTTACAAATTCCTGGCAGAACATTTTTTATCAGTTTAGCAGCCTTATCAATTGCAACATTTGTATCTGCAAACCCATATGATAGGGATTCCAAGTTTTGTGTTGAAACTTGCAACGTAGGTACTTTAACATCAACAATTCTTTTTACCTTAACATCAACTTCAATACCAGAAGGTGTAAGCATTGCAATTGATTCTAAAGTTCCAGTTCCAACAGATAGATAAGCATTAAATACTGCAGCGTAGATAGTTTCCAAAGGCGTCCATATGTCTTCTCTTGCCTTGCTAGCTTCTTCGATCATTTCATCTATTCTTTTCAGTAAAACTTCTCTTTTATCATCAAGTATTTTGTGAACCATCTTTGCTACTTTCAATGAGCGTTTGATCCTGATTAACTCGATCTTTGTTGGTAGGACTGCACTTCCAAATGAAACCGACATCTATCTCGTCTTATAGTAATGCTTTACGTAGTTATCCTTTATCTTTGTCAACTCTCCCTCTGGCAACAATGATAATACATCCCATGCCCTAGAAAGGGTTTCTTCTAAGGTCCTGTTTTCATCTTTATTCTGTTTTAAAAAATGTTCCTCAAATTCATTTCCAAACTCCAAATATTTAAGATCTACACCTGTGAGACTTGCCTTTCCCACAATTTCAGATAATGCTAAAACCTCTTGCGCCCTTGAATATGCGTCGTACAATTGGTTACTTACTTCCATATGGTCTTCTCTGGTTTTACCCTGACCAACACCATCCTTCATCAACCTGCTCAAGCTCATAAGCACACCAGCTGGAGGATATAATCCCTTCCTGAATAACTCTCTACTAAGTACTATCTGACCTTCAGTAATATATCCAGTTAAATCAGGGATAGGATGAGTGATATCGTCTGCCGGCATCGATAATATTGGCATCTGTGTTATACTTCCATTCAGCCCTTTCACCTTACCAGCACGCTCATAGATCGTTGCAAGATCAGTGTAAAGATAGCCTGGATAGCCCTTCCTTCCGGGAACCTCTTCTCTAGCCGCACTGATCTCTCTTAATGCTTCAGCATAGTTAGTAAGATCCGTTAAAATGACCAGAACATGCATACCAAGATCGAATGCAAGGTATTCTGCAGCAGTCAACGCCACCCTAGGAGTTATTATCCTTTCAATTGCAGGATCGTCAGCAAGGTTGAGGAATAGCGTACTTCGCTTAAGCGCCCCACTTTCTTCTAGGCTCCTTTTGAAGTACTGTGATTCACTATGTTGTACTCCTATTGCACCAAAAACGACAGCGAATTCATCACCACTTCCAATCACAGTTGCTTGTTTTGCCACTTGAGCCGCAAGTATATTGTGGGGCATACCAGAACCAGAAAATATCGGAAGTTTCTGTCCTCTTACTAGTGTGAGCATGCCATCTAGAACAGATACCCCTGTTTGTATAAAATCCTCTGGAAATTGACGCCTCTCCGGATTTATCGAAGCACCATTCACGTCTCGAAAATCTTCTGCTATAGGTTCTGGTAAACCATCGATAGGTCTGCCCAAGCCGTCAAATATTCTACCCAAGAGTTCCTGAGAAGCAGGCATTTCCATCATCTTTCCTAAAAATCGTGCCTTTGTTCCTGATATACTTAGTCCCGTAGTGCCTTCAAAGACTTGAACCACCGCCTTGCCGAACCCAATTTCTAATACTTTTCCTAACCTTATATCACCTTCAACCGTTTCAATTTCAACAAGTTCGTCAAATGATGCTCTAGTTACACCATCTATCACAACTAGCGGTCCTTTAATCTCCTGAACCTTTGTATATTCTATACCTGCTTCACCCAACTATCCCTTTGACCTCCCGCTCTTCTTCAAGTTGTCTGAAGTGACTAATAACATCGTTACCAAGCTCATCAAGCTTTTCGAGTTGATCATCAGCAACGTCGAATTTTGCCTTAAGCAGTCTAGTTATTATGGGCATTGCTCTGATATCTGCAAGTGAAACGCCCACCTTCAATGCTTTGTTTGCTTCATTATGGAACTCAACCATCAATTGCAATAATTTCAATTGTTTTTTAGGACCGCAGTATGTATCAATCTTGTTATAGGCACTCTGCTGAAGTATACCGATCTTTATCATCCTAGCCACTTCGAGAACAAGTTTCTCTTCATCAGGTAATGCCTCTGGCCCGAGCAAGCGAACAATCTCCTTCAACGCATCTTCTTTCTGGAGAAGTAAGTAACCATCACTTCGAAGCTTATACCATTCCTTGCCCACATTATCTTCCCACCATCTAGATACATCTTCTAGATAACCTGAATAACTTGACATCCAGTTAATGGCTGGATAGTGCCTTGAATAAGCTAATCTGGTGTCAAGACCCCAGAAGGTTTTGATGAACCTAATGGTGTGAGTGGTTACGGGTTCTGTAAAGTCGGCACCTGATGGTGAAACCGCTCCAACGAGAGTAACAGATCCTATTCTGTCCAGACTGCCTAGCGTCTTCACTCTCCCTGCACGTTCGTAAAATTCCGCTAATCTTGATGCAAGATACGATGGATATCCCTCCTCAGCAGGCATTTCCTCAAGCCTCCCACTCATCTCTCTCAACGCCTCAGCCCACCTGCTCGTTGAATCTGCTACTAGCACAACATCATAACCCATATCTCTGTAATACTCTCCTATGGTGACGCCTGTGTAGATACTTGCCTCTCTTGCGGCTACTGGCATGTTGCTTGTATTTGCTACAAGCACTGTTCGCTCCATGAGTGGCCTTCCAGAGTGAGGATCCAAAAGTTCAGGAAATTTGGTCAATACTTCCGTCATTTCATTGCCGCGCTCCCCACATCCAATATAAACAACTACTTTCGAGTCTGCCCATGCAGCGATTTGGTGCAGTGTTACAGTCTTACCTGTTCCGAATCCTCCTGGTATAGCGGCAGTACCTCCCTTTGCTATTGGGAAGAATGTGTCGAGGATACGCTGACCAGTTATCAGGGGAATATTTGGATCAAGTTTTTCCAAATAAGGCCTTGGTTTTCTTACCGGCCAATACTGGTACATAAATACATCAGTCTTTTTCCCATTATAATCAACCGTAGCTACCGGATGTTCAAGATCATAGTCGCCTTCCTTCTCAATCGCAATTATCGTACATCTAGGAATATCCGGCCGTAATAATATAGAATGCAAAACCAAAGCCGTTTCCTCCACTTCGCCTATCTTACTTCCAGCTTGTACCTGATCACCCACCTTAACAGTAGCAGAAAATCTGTATTTCTTCCTTAAATCTACGGGGGAGGTCCTTATACCTTTGCCAATAAAAGTACCACAACGCTTTGCAATATCATCTAATGGCCTTTGTATTCCATCGTAAATTTTACCTATTAGACCAGGACCCAAAAGGACGCTCAAGGGTTGACCCATACCCACAACAGGTTCACCAGGTTTCAGACCTGTAGTTGATTCGTAAACCTGTATGAAAGCAATGTCGCCTGTTAACCTTATTACTTCTCCAATAAGTTTTGATTCGCCAACCTGAACCGTTTCATACATTTTTGTATTTGACATATCATCAGCTTTTACTGCAGGACCGCTTATCCAAACTATCCTACCTTTTGCTATCATACATCTCTCTCTCCACGAAAATCATGGCTACATCTTTTCTTATGAGAGGTCTAAGACGTTCGAACCGGGAATCCAAGGTGACATCATAAATCATTGAGCCATCTTCAGATTTAACCTTCAAGCCACCAATAACATCTAACACCCCTTCACTTACTATAATTTTCGTACTAACAATTTCTTGTAATTCTGAAACTATCTTATTTATAAGATCTCTATCTTTCCTATTACATTCCACTAAAACCTTCTCGGAGTGAACAACATCAAGAGCATTCTCCAAAAGGTTCTTCATCATGAGGGCATATTTATCATCACTTCTTATAGAGTCGATTTTTGCCTTAGCTTCTTCAAATACATCTCCCACAACTTTCTCAATCAACAACAACTGCTTGTTTCTTGCAGATAGCCTGCTATTACCCACGATCTGCCTCCTCAGGTCCTCTGCTTGCTTTCTACCATCAACTATTATTTTATGATATAATGATTCTATAACACTTTTTGAAAGTAATAATTTTTCATTTGCTTCGTTATAGACAACTTCAATTTTCGAGACCATATCCTTCTCTTCACGAGATAAAACTTTGTTTATTGTTAGCTCTAGAGCAGTATATGTATCCATACAACAAAACTGACTAAGCTATGGCATTTTAACCTTCCTAGGCTAGTTCGTGACTTAACGAGTATGTTAAAATTGTTAAACGCTTTTTGCTTGAATATAATCTGTATAATAGGATGTTACTCCACAGTATTTAATACCATTCGAACATGTCATTGCACGGGCTGCTCTAATAGAATATGACTTCTGTTTTTAATCGCCTAGTCATAGATTTGTAACATTGCCTGAGTTGCCAGTCAATAGAGCATCTATAATATTACTAGTTAATTCAAGGAATTGTTTACTATTCAGATAAGTTCAGGATTGATAAGTATCCAATAATTTATACCGATCGATATTATCCTACTAAGGTATCTAGGTTTGGAAATTGGTCATGGAATGGGTCTAAACAATCGGTTCATATTACCTTAAGGAGATCTGTCTATAGAAAGCATATTTGTTTATACCAATTCCTGAAACAGATGGGCGTACAATTTTGTGAGAGTAGAATTTAATAAGATGTGTTCAAAACCCTCCTAATCAGGACAAACAGTTTCAATAATTACTGTTTTTGCAGAAGTGGTCAATGTATCAGATAACAGGTCATCGTTACCTTAAGGATGTTCTTTTCATATTTACTTGAACGAGTGGACAGATCGGGCATAGTTACCAATCTATAAGATGGATTTAAAATAACTTAAGATGATGTAACCCTTTCTTGACTTATCATATTGATGAATCTACGAATTACATCTTGTTCACTATTTGATATAGAAATAACCGCCTCAACAAGTTCTTTCTCAACACCTATAACTTTGGCAACGACTGTTTGCATAGCTTCGACATCAATTGGAACTATGTTTGTCACCGTGCCCTGAATGTATGAAGTTACGTATAAATTCATTATCTTGAAAACAAATGAAGGTGAAACCTTCAATAAGAGAAGAATTCCTTCACTAAAAAGTTTCTGTGTTGGTTCATTCCCTGATAAGGTTCCAATGTATCTTTCAAGGAGTTTTATCCTGCTATCACCTAATTCCTCAAGCACTGATGCTACTATCAACCCTAATTTGTAAGTCCGTAATGTGGCACACCCTCCTGTTGCAGAGCTCTAGGCCCTCTCCTTAGCGGTAACCTTCCTTCTTCTTTGACAATGGATAATGGAACTAGTACCTCATCCAGATCCCTAAAGATTCCAGAATAAATATTCTGCCACATTATTCTATGCTTTTTAGCAAGGGCATGAGCAATAGCGGTTCTTGTTTTGATTTCAGGATTGTATTCCATGGCAAGATGTGTTATAATACCACGTTGCCTTATAGCCTCACCTGTAAATTTATTTCGTCTCGTTTTGAAAGTATTAAATATTGCTAAATTTGTGTTTCCCACACTTCTAGTTTCCATAAGTTATAGTCAGCCTTATTACTATATTTTAATATAAATTTTAATATTAAAATGTGCCGATTTATTTTGCTGTTACAATAATTTTCCCTTATAGCATATTAGTATAATTAGTATAGTTGCTGTGCCGAATAATTAACCAGAAGTTCGTGAATATTTGATAGAATGAGATTTTGATTAGTTATTATCATTGAGATTCATACCTGATAGGAACTGGAAAGGGTACGATCTACTGGTAAAAAGGAGACAGATACTTCTTGATATGGATTTCATAGATTCATGGCCTGATGAGCTTGTAAGAATGAATGAAGGTAAGGTAAGCCATTTGTGCATCCAGAATCATTCCTAGTGATGCTTTCTGTTGTACATGCTTACCTGCTACCATACAGGCAGTTAGAAAGATTCACAAGGGTGAAGTAAGTAAACATGTAAAGGGACTGAATGCACCTGACTTCACAAACATAGTATGGAGAGTAGCGAAGATGGACATCTAGATAGATCCATCAATTATGGAGGATGTTATTGTAATAACTGCAGATTCCTCTGGCATAAAGGTAGCAAACAGGGACTAATGCTAAAAGCATCCATATTCAACATGTTCATTGCAATAAATCCAAAAGGGTTTGGATAACTGCTATAATAGGGTAATTATTCGAAATAGGGTAATTAGTCGACACAGCAAGTATAGTCTAGGAAATGATAAATATTAATGATCGTATGGTTGAATGCTTCTGATTGCCGTAATTTTCCTTCATATGCCCAGATTTTTCTGTCTTGATTTTTTGTATTAAGTATGACTTGTTTCCTCAAAATACTTGAAGTATTATTCTGTAGAGGCTTAGATTTATAGCATAATATTTACATGTAATATTGTGGATACGGCAAGCAGGGTTGAGTTGGTATTAAGAGAACCAACCGAAGAAGTTATTACAAAAGATGAGTTGATTAATTTATTCAATACAAATGCAAGTCCTAGGCACTACATTGGAATAGAAATTTCTGGTTTATTACATATAGGAAGTTTGATATTGACGGGGTATAAAATTAACAATTTTATAGATGCTGGTGCAAAGTGCACTGTATTTCTAGCTGATTTGCACACATATATAAACGATAAGCTTGGAGGCAATTGGAATAAGATCAAGGTGGCTGCTGGCTACTATAGAGATGCATTCAAATTTTTCTGTCCTGGTGTCAATATTGTATTAGGTTCCGAATTATATGAGGAAAAAAATGATTATTGGAAAAATATGGTCAAGTTTAGCAAACAAATAACATTAGCCAGAACTTTGCGTGCGCTTACAATAATGGGTAGAAGTGAAAAGGACAGGTTGGATTTTTCCCAACTACTTTACCCGTCTTTGCAAGCAACCGATATAATGGCTTTAGATCTCGATATCGTGCATGCTGGTATAGATCAGAGGAAGGTACATATGCTTGTTAGAGAAGTATTCCCAAAGTTAGGGTGGAAGGTGCCTGTTGCAGTGCATCATCACCTCCTGCCTGGACTTGCAGAGCCCGTAATGATGGGTCTGGATGAGGACACCGGAATGGATGCTAGAATATCTAGCAAGATGAGCAAATCAAAGCCATGGACAAGCGTGTTTATCCATGATGATGAGAATTCCATAATCGAAAAGATGGAAAAATCATTTTGCCCTGTGGACATTATAAAAAACAACCCCATTCTTGAAATTACTCGCTACATAATATTTCATAAGTATAAGGAATTTACAGTACAGAGGAAGGCGAGGCATGGGGGAAGTATTACATTTGGAAGTTATAGAGAAGTGGAAGAAGCATTTGTAAAAAAGAAATTACATCCCTTGGATTTGAAGGCCTCCGTTGGGAAGTATTTGAATAATATAATTGAACCTGTTAGGACACATTTCAAGGGAAGGGAATCTATTCTAGAGGAGATAACAAATACATGAAATTAGTGCTAGTTTTTATTATTATTGATGCATGAATTAATGGTTATCAATGTGTAAAACAGGATTATTGGTTTGTTCATGCGGTTACGTAGCTGGCTTGAATGAACTTAACACGTAACAAGAGTGTATCAAAAGATATTTAGCTGAGGCATGGACATAATTTCATAACAAAAATAACTTGATGCCTCTGATTGATCAACTTCCCAACATGTGCTTCAATGCCCTTAATGGTCTTCCTGTCAAGTAGTTGTAGTAAACCATTACCTGATACAACAATACTGATAACAACACTATACTCCTTACCTTATCAAATCCTCTAACTGGCAATGGATCTATGGTAAATACATCCTTCATATGCTCTATCAATGGGTCAACGCTTATGCTCCTCCGAGAATATACATGCTGCCCATATTCAGAGTTATAGAACTGCAGCAATGCCAGTCTATTATTATCTGTAGTATGCTTGTACCTTTCCAATGGGAATACTGGATGCCCTCTATACCTGCTGAAATCACATAACTTGTGATCATCATATCCTTCATCTCCTACAACATACCTTACCATTCCTGTAGGCAATGAAGATGTTATGCTTTCATACATCTTGTTATCAGTAATGTTAGCTGTTGTGAAATCAGCTGATAATGGAACTATCAACGAACCTGTGCTACATGCTAGATGCATCTTGTATCCGAATATCCATCCCTTGGTTCTGCTGAATTCCCATCGAGCATCTGTATCTATACCGGAGCGTGGCACTTCATTCTTCTTCATGCTAGATTTGTGCCATACATGTCCCTTTGCCTTCAACAAGGAACTGTCAACGGATACTATGAATGAGTCTACCACCCATCTTTTATGAAGAGCATACCCATAGCACCTATCCTTGATCTTATGTCAATTGATATGGCCTTGACCTTCTGTCGAATGTTCTTTTATCTGGAAACCTATCAAGACCACATGCCTTCATTACCTTCCTGTTGTATGGCATGTCTATCGAAAAGTATTCATGCAAAGCATTGTTGCCTGGTATTCTTACCCATACTCTAACGATGAAGCATCTCACCATTACTGTAGGAGAATAGTAGAATGGTCTACCCTTTTCCTATTAGGTTTTGACCAAGGAATCACGTCAATCAAAAATAATATACGAAGGAGTATCGAGTCTGAGCTAAACATATCAACAATAAAAACTAGAACCTGATCTTATCGTTTCGAACTAAATTATGTCCAAGCCTCAATTAATCATATAAAGGAAAAAGGTTTTCGGTTTTATTGTGTAATAGGTTACTGATTCATGGTAACGTAATGCTTGGATTGTTAATAGTTAGTAGTTATTTTCTTGAATTTATAGTAAATAGACAAACAGAAAGAGTAAGACTTGATGTATGAGGCACCTATAGGACTGACCATTTAAAATAATGGTACAATAAATGAAGTTATATGTTGACTACGGATATTTCAATAGATCAAATTCATGCATAATTATTCTAACAGAACATACAAATTTTGCATTGATAATCTCAAGACAATAATTCAATATTTACCGGATACAACGTTATACATTATTTTTAACTAGTGGGTAGAAATTACGTAATACGGGGCCTATTACGCAGTGATGTCAACACCCATGCTGATGATATTGCTAGCTACTATTCTGTTGCCGGCTTCATTGGTCCAAGATGTATTCACGGCACCTGAAACTTCATGGGCTTAAACATACGGAGGTGCAGACTTTGAAACACCAAATTCAATACAACAGACCGATGACGGCGGCTAAGTTTAGGACAAAGTCGTTTGCTCTTAGTACTGAGGTTTGGGTAGTAAAAAACGAGAATGGGGTTATCAATAATTTTCCTGATGAACCAAGTGATTATTCCATCGATATTCTAAGGGACAAGGCATTAGAATTCATACAGAATCAAGGAGACCTTTCTTCCTTTTGCTCAGTACTCTGGCACTACATTCTCAGCCGGCAGATCCACTCGATGTTGTAGCGCCCCGCCATGAGGGTACAGGTGATGACCTGCCACTTCATAGGCCACCCAGCTTCAATGAGGCAGATGTTTCTGACAAACCTCCTTGGATAGCACTTCCCTTATTGACCGAAGAAAGAATTGCTGAGATTGATCAGTTTAGGAAAGATTAAATATATTCATTGAATGCAGTGGACGAAGCAGTAGAGTCAATACTGGATGCACTAGGAAATAAACTTGATAATACAGTTATTATATTTACATCTGATCATGGTTTCTTTTGGGGAGCATAGGTTATTCGGGAAATACAATATATACGAAGAAGCTCTACGTGTTTCCTTGGTCATGCGTTTTCCTCAGCTGATTTCTGAACCGATGGTGAGTGAGGATCTAATAGCAAATATTGACATTGCTCCAACCATCGCTGAACTTGTCGAAGCCACTCCAACTTTGGAAGTGAATGGGATGAGTTTGGTTTCGCTATTCAACGAAGAGGAGTGGCGTGGCGAAATTCTTCTCGAGCAGAAGAGAAAATTTGGGCGGACACAAATACTTCCGCAATAAGAACATGTAGTACAAGTATGTGGAACATTAAAGAGAAAGAGATACTATAATGGAGTTTTATGACTTGGTAAATGATCCCTATGAACTAAACAATGTAATAGACGATTTATCATTTGTTGATATTATTAACAATCTTGCACAACGTTTGCAAGAGCTCAGAGATGAATGATGTAATTTAATAAGTCTTAGACCAGAAGTTGTAAAAGAATCTATTGTTAGTGTAAGCATGAATCAGTATATTCCAATCCATAGCACGAAGTTTGAAAAGCTTGAATGAGCGTTGAAATCTCAACCAATTATTGATCGCTGCGGATTATTATACGTGGAATGGAATACATTCGTGATTTCATTATCAAGGAGAGATAATTGTTCTTATAAGAATATAATGTATCATAAAGGACAGTTCTGAAGGTTTTCCGGTCCAACACAGTTGAATGATAACATTTCTATGCTCTTCAATTCCTATACCTAAGTAACGCAACAAGATTACCAAACTTGTGCAGCCTTGTCCTTGCATTAGGATCCGTTATGAACTCAATGGTCGAGCCTTTCCTTTTCGCAAGCGTGATTATCCTTTTAATTAGGGATCTCTCCTTGGGAGACTTTGAATGATAGTCAGCTGCAAGGAACAACTTGTCAACCATCCCTCCTGTGAGTTTCTTCTCTATCTCTTCGTTGTTTGTTATTACCAATCCATCCTTGGCGGAAGAAGCCAACGCTGTCAGAAGTTTTATCTCAGTCGTTTTTCTAACTTTGTCTAGTATAGAGATCACACGCTCTACGATATCCCTTCTTGGTGTATTGAAGGATATCCCATTTTCTATGTATGTATACTGAGCAACTTTCTCATCCATCAATGAATAGAATTTCTTCTTGGCCAATCCTTCTCCTCCGAGAAGAATCAGTTCAACACTATCTTCTTCAAGACCTTTCAGCTGTTGACTCAGTTTGTTGAAGAAGTATCTGATCTGAAGCTCCCTATTCTGTTTGAACCTCTTCTGGCTACATCCGCCCTTGCTATGTCTTCCCTTTAGGTATGATCTTACGATTATCTCCTCAACCAGTTTGCTTCCAGTAAAGACCTCTATTCTTGCTCTCTTATGATCCATTATAATCACAACTATTCGATACCCAATCTCCAGGATATCCTTTAGCGGTTTCAGGTATGGCCTCCGTTGGGTTACATAGATAGGTGGAACTTCTTTCGATATTTTCATATGCTCAACAATGGTTTGTCCCTTGTTAGACCATCCGAATAGGCATAAACTTCCTGAATGATATTTTATTCTACGAAGTATATCTGTAACGATATCCTTAACCTCTTCAAGCCCAATAATGTTTTCCTTAACATCCAGGATTTTTGTTCCCTGAGCTATAGCATACGACGGCAAGTACAGCGAGAGGACTGGAGATTTGGCTTCATTCAACTTTAGAATGAATCTGTTGACCTCATACCATTCTTGTGGGGCCAATGTATCGCGCATCAATTAGATTTCTCTGGTCTCTTACATAACTATTGCTGGCGGGAATTCCGTTTTTGCTGACAAGATACAAAACTAATGTTCGAACTACCAAAATAAAATCCCTAACTGACTGTAACAAATACGGATTCATGAAAATAGTAACAACAAAACTAAGAATAGTTATTATTTAGTCTATTTATCTTCAAACTAAATATAATTTCAAATGAATAATCAGATCACTCTGCAAGATTTTAAATCAAGGTTTTAATAGAACTTTTAGTGTATTTGGTTTTTTTACGAATTCAAATGCTTCTTGAAACTTTTCTAATGGATATATGGAATCGATTAAATCATCTACAGAAATAGTTCCAGTTGCCAGTGAATTGATTGCTGGTCTGAATGGACCGCATCTGGAACCAACTAGCGTAATTTCATTCACTACTGCAGGCGTTAAATCAAGATCGTTTTTAGAAGCAAGGGTAGATTTCAAAATCATAGTTCCTCGTAGTTTTACCAATCTCACACTATCCAAAAATCCTGAATCACTGCCAGTTGCTTCTACTAGATCAAATTTATTTTCATCAATTGATTCTATACTAATTTTTGTTTTAATTCCAAGTTTTTGCAATCTTTGAAGTTTGTTTTCATCTTTTCCAAAACAGATAATATTAGAACAATGAAGTTTTAAAACAGTAACAATAAGCTGGGCAAGACGCCCATCGCCGCCAATAGACACACTCCAATCAGGGTTTATGCGAACTTGTTCACCAATCTCAAAAGCTGCTGCTAGAGGTTCAATGAATACTGCTTGTTCATCTCCAATTGAATCGGGAATCACATGAAGATTTATTTCTGGAAGTGACAAAAATTCTGCAAACTCACCATCTCTTTTGGAAATTCCTAAAACTGTTCGATTTGGACAGTGTCTCTCCAAACCATTTGTGCATGAAGCACAAGTTCCACATCCAACATTTATCTCACCAACTATTTCTTTTCTACAATGCCTTTGTTTTTGGATTCTTCTACAATACCTACAAACTCATGTCCAGGAATACCATTGTAAGACACCTATCCACGTAACATTTCCAGATCAGTGCCACAAATTCCAGCCAGTTGTACCTTAACTAAAGATTCGGTGGATTTTGGTATCGGATAATCTGAAGGAAAATGCAACTTGTTACCATCAAAATGTATAGCTTTCATGTTGTATTCCAGGCAAGGATAGTAATTATTTTCTAATTAATATTTGGTACGAACCACTAGCGAGTATTTTCATTCCTAAAACAGCTAAATGAGGCCAAACTTATGTGGTTCATTTATCTGGATTAGACTTTCTAGTCCACAACCGTCAGAGATTTGATTATTCTGGACTCATAGGATTGAAAAATTCAAAAATGATGAATGGCTAATCTACAGTACATTCCTTGGTAGATAGTCATTCAAAATTATGAAATTTATGGGTAGATAACCATGACATTATGGAAGATTATTGTCAGAACTGTGTAACATCAATAGACTTTCTCATAGCCATTTTTAACTAGACTACTTTTTTCTCCTTTACTTTTATGTTTCTGGCAACGCTCCATCTAATACCACAAGAATAGTGAATCCATTTGCTGTAGATATGATCTTAGCAAAGTCCTTTAATTTGTCAGATTATGATCTGAACCTATCCAGTGAATTATTCATATCCGTGTGAAGAGATGGATCAATATGGAATTTTATATTTGAATTTTGAAGAGGGAAGTTACGGTAAGTGTATGAAATATAGAACTAATACCCTAGAAGAGATTCTGGAAGATATATTGGGGCAAACAACCATCAATTCTACATCTTTCGGTCTATTCAAGAAGTGATTGAACCGTTGTAAGTAATTGTTATTGTTACAAACGATAATAATTCTAGGTGTGAATTACAGCACCCATAAGTTAGACCTCCCCTTGCGTAGAGAGATAATATCCACCTCTTTACTTCAAGTTAATTGCAACGATAATTATCTGCATCCCACACTGATCCTTATACAAAAAACTCGATGTAGATAATAATTTCGAATAGAACGACTAGCTTGTTAATAAGAGTAGTAATAAGGTACTAGAGTAGTAATAAGGTACTAGGTCAATAATTTGTATATTAAGTGAAAGTAAAAATCTATCAAGATGTAATTAACGAACTGGAAGTGATAACGAATGAGATGAGATCTAAAAGACGTGGTATTTTAACGATCATTTTTGATATGCTCATTGATCTGGCTGAACGTCCGTTAAAGAAATCACAATTGAAATACAAAAGTAATCTCAATTATGGGAGAGCCTCAAAGTATCTTACGTTTATGCTTAACCTGGAACTCGTTGCTAATTTGAAGGATAGCCCTTCAAACTTTTTAATAACCAAGAAAGGCCGTGAATACCTTTCATCGTTTCACGAAATGAGCGGTCAAGAATAACAAAAGAACATAAGGTTTCTTACTAATATCATACCAACATATCTATTTGCCATGGTTTTGCAAAATTGGGGGATGCGATCCATACGCTGAAAGTTACCTTATAGGGAAGACTTGTCATAACCACAACAAAATTAGTATCAAGCTTTGAATCAAAAGATTAAATGTATAAATGATAATAAATGGCTTCAAACTTAATTCAACACATTAATATAATTTGGATATGAATCGGAAAAATACTTATCTCTTACAGTTTTGAGATGAATTAAATGTATAAGGGTATTATTGGTGCTATTAGTGGCGCATCCATTGCAGCTGTTGTAGTTGGTCATTTCCTAGTAACATCATTGTTAGTTGTTATAGAGGTAAACGAGCCCATTCCCAATGCCGAGATGGTTTTGCAAGAGTATTAAAAATTTAGCGAGATGAGTGAAGAGGATAGGTTGGATATGGCAACACGGATGAGCCAAGAGGAGAAGAATATGATTATGAATGGAGACGCTCAAATAATCAGGAATATAGACAAAAATATCGCAGGAATGAGTCAGCAGGAAATGGGGGGGAAGCAACTCTGGAGGTAATAAGAACCGGTTCATTCGTTGGTATTGGGAGTCATAATGCAGAAGGAATTACAAAAATATTATCTGTAAACAACAACCAAAATCTTCGGGTCGGAGCCTTTGAGGTTACAAATGGGTCTGATCTCCGTGTTTATCTTACTAGTGGTGATGTGGGAAATGGTGAACACCTTGGGAAACTAAAAGGTATCCAAGGAGACCAGTATTATTCTCTTGCAGGTATTAATACGGGCGAATATGATACCGGTGTAATTTACTGCCAACCATTTGGAGGGGTATTCGGCACTGACTTTGTAGTAGAGGATGTTATCAGAAGATTCATGTATAATTCTGTCACTCTTTCTTTATAAAAATTTTAATTCGTGACGGCGCATAAACTTTTCGATCACGATTCATTTTAGATACTTTTCGAACACGTCTGCCCATCACAAAAGCAATTATGAGCAAGACAAACGAATTAAAGATCACAAGCATTCAGATTTAATCATTAGAGCATCCGAAACCTAGGAAAGTAGCTAGGATATTGCGATCAATTCATGGCTCTCTCCCGAAGGGATTCTCTGTTGGTAGTGGTTTTATATTGTGGTAACATGTTATAGCTTATGTAGCGTATTATTGTTTAACCTTAATCTAGAATAATAAAAAAGAAATGGATTGTGTTTTGTTGTTTATCTTGTATTCTTTTTTGCCTTTTTATGGACAGTGAACGTTGACCTCACCTTTACAAACGTCTTCATCCTCATCTTCACCACCATCAAGAGTATCATCGTCTGCACCACCATCCAGAGAGTCTTTACCGAGTCCACCAAACAGTTCATCTATGCCAGCACCACCTCTTAATATGTCATTTCCAGCGCTTCCCAATAGGATATCCTCACCATCTCCACTAGTTAGAAAGTCATCTCCCTCTCCGCCTGATAGGGTGTCATCACCATGCCATCCATACAGTCGATCATTACCCTCTCTACCGTATAATTCATCGTTATCATACCCTCCATACAGTTTGTCGTTGTCATCTTCGCCGTATATTTTATCATTTCCAGCACCACCATAGAGTGTGTCGTCACCTTCTCCACCAAATGCTTGGTCATCACCAGAGTTACCGAAAAATTTGTCATTACCCTCTCCACCGTATACTTCATCGTTACCAGCTCCACCAAATATTTTATCGTCACCTTCTCCACTGCAGATTTTATCATTACCACCGCGACCGTATATTATGTCGTCACCGCCACCGCCATTGATCATATCATCACCAGCAGTTCCGGCTATAATCTCACCTTGTTCTGTACCAACAATTGTAGGAGTCAATTCGGCACATGTGATTGAGGCACCGTTAGGGTCAATCACATTCAAGATTCTTACAGAGCTTTCACTGGCCTCGTAATGCTCATCTGCCGCTAATGCAGCCTTGATCGGATGCAAGCCTGCTACCGTTGGTGTATAACTAATACTTAATTCACCACTTAAATCGGACAATTCAGAGCCTATCAATGTACTTGAATCATAGAAATCTATAGTGACATTTCGAGCTGGTATGCCGGATGATTCCAATATAGATGCAGTAATTTCTACAGTTTCGGTGATGTTAGTCTGAGAAGTAAGATCTAAGGTGATGGCTGTTACAATGGGTATTATCACCTCTCCTGAACTTAGACAGTTTATTTTTTCCTCTGCAAGGCAGCTATCGACATCATTATCCGCGCCTCCGTCAGCAAAATCATCTCCACGACCTGACACTCCTATCACTACCCCAATGACCGAATAATCTGTCATCGCCTTCGTCTCCGAATACACGATCATCTCCATAGTTTGAGCCATGAACTTCATAATTTCCATCACCTCCAGCCACCTTGTCACCTCCAGTCATTCCTGCTGGAGACCTGGTACCTGGATGCGTGGTTGGTTCTAAACTGTGCCAATCTGTTCTGTAGCTATCTGGATAAAAACCAAATATCATGTCATTATCGTCAAAATAGGTGTTTTCTGTATCGGGGCTACCACCAATCTCATCCCAGCCTTCTCCTCCATATAGTACATCGTTACCCAAGTAGCCCATCGCATGGTCGTTGCCAGTTCCAAGATCAACAAAATCGTTGCCTTCCCATGCTACAACACGATCATGTCCTGCTCCAGCACATACCACATCGTCACCACCTTCTGCATAGATATCATCATCTCCACCTAAAGCAATTATAACATCATCGCCTGGAGTTCCTCTTAGTATATCTCTACCCTGGGTCCCAATCATGGTTGGGGCAAAACCATTACATGAGAGACCAGGAGGGCCAAAGACCTGTCCAGTTGGGGTTATCAAAAGCACAGTAGATAAAAACATCATTACAATAATTGGTCTATTTCGTGTTAATTTTTTCTCCAATTTACGATAACTAATGGGATGTCTCTAATGGATATTTGTCTGTCCAAATGATCTACAATGCTTATAGATAAAATTTCCAGATCCGTACCAGAAATTGATAGTAAGGGTAGTTATTTGAAATAACCGGAGATTTAATTAAAGTGATGATCATTCTGTTCAAAGATAGATCTGTGATCCTTGTTGGGTATTCTTACTATTCTTCTTCGTCCTTATCTTCCTGGGCTTGCTAATCGACTTTTCTTATAAGGAAGAAGCCTCGACTTTCAATAGAGATATAAATACTCTTAAAAAATAATCAGAACGATAAATTATGCCAAGAAGGTCTAAGAGGAGTCTATTACAGAAAGTTGTTGTAATTGGTGTCGCAGGGGTGCTGTTGGCCTCGACTTTAGCGGTTGTGTATAGGCCACCAGCACCAGAACTTGCACCTGAAATGATAGACGAAGGTGAGGCTCTCCTCTGTGGGTCTGGTATTACAAATTCCAATAAATACATTCAGGAATTTCTAATTCCTAGTGATTGCTCTGAACCTGTTGGCATAACCGTGGACAGAGATGGTATTGTATGGTTCGCAGAATCTGCTGCAAGACAAATTGGTAGTTTCGACCCTAAGACAGAACAGTTCAAAGAGTTTCCATTACCCGATGCAATGGATAGAGAGAAGGTTCTTCCCGTGGCATCTATATGGGATATGAAGTTTGATGAAGAAGGCAACCTTTGGTTCCCAGATGTTGTTACCAATGCAATATGGAAGTTTAATCCGGAAAGAGAAAGTTTTGAAGTCTACAATATACCAACAACAACAGAATTCAATACAAGTTATCCGATCAATTTCAACTTTGATAAGAACGGCAAAGTCTGGTTCAGCGAGATCTATGGTAAGAAGATAGGTTCCCTGGATCCTTCCAGCGCACAACATAGCACTTCTAAAGGGATAAGAGAATTTTCCGCTTCCGTCAATCTGGAAACGCTTGGCCCCTTGACCTTTGATGCTGGTGGGAACATCTGGTTTACCGCAATAACTTATCCAGTTAGTGGAAAGATAATGAAATTCAATCCCAACAACGAATCTTTCAACTCATATGATCTACCCGCCGGGATCTATTCTCCAGTAGGCATTGTGGCAGACAAGAATGGTGATTTGTGGATCAATGACCATGGAACAAGCACCTTCTTCAAGTTCAATCCGGAGACCAATTCTACAATAACATATGTCACATCATTAACACGTCCCAGTACTTCGTTGGGTCTGTACGCAGACTGTGTGACCCGTCCCGATGGTTCATCATTAACTTGTGGGGGATTACCTGTATCACTACCATATTGGAATGCAATAGATGAACAAGGAAGGATATGGTTCAATCTCCATCAAGGCAATTCTATAGATGTATTTGATCCAAGTGAAGAAACTTTGATTGAATATTTTGTTCCGACTCAGAACAGCGGATGGGGTTCGTGTGAGGGTTATGATCAACCCTGCGGTATAGCTAATCCTTTACAGTTCACGTTAACTCCGGATGGAAAGGTATGGTTCACAGAATGGAGCGAGAATAAGATAGCTGTATTAAATCCTAATTTGCCTTTACCAATAAAGCTTGAAGTAGTGAATAAAAATATTTCCGTGAAGCAAGGTGAAGTTGCAAAGGTCGAACTTAAGGTAATAGCAAACGATAAACTAGATTCCACTATACGCATGGGCGTCTCAGGTACAATAGTTCCAACTGGTAGACTAATTAATATGACAGCGCAATTTAGCGAGCAAGAATTTATCCTTAGTGAACCTTCAACCAAAACTGTAATCCTTGAACTTATACCACTTGAGGGACTGCAGGCTCAAGCTTATAGAATAACGGTTAGTGTAAAATACAATGATTTGACATATTCAGAAATTGTGCATTTGATTGTAGAACCCAGAAATATTTGACAGATGGTAGTTCCTGCTCTCGACAGTTGCACAGGTATGGAGGTTTATTCAACAAATATTCATGGAATAGATGGTTCCATCAAACAAACCAAGGATCAATTCATAGTAGAAGAAATTCTGGATAATTTGTCGCTGGACCTAACAAACAATGCAGACGAAGAGCATCAATATCCTTTGTATTTGTTAAAGAAGGAGGGTATTGACTCATTCCATGCAATATGGGAAGTAGAGCTCGCTACCTGGTTGAAGTTAAAACCTGTGGGTCTTAAGGATGCTAAGGCCGTCACTAGACAATATGTGAGTTCTCTTAGAAAGCGCAAGGATCCCCAAGCCCATATAATCACTAAACAATGTGTGATGGACCTTGTTGGTTACACCAGTAAACCCATTACCAAAGGTAAGCTCATTGGTAACAGATTTACTATTACCATTACAGGTTTCACAACCGGCAACTTGGAACGAAGTATTATGGAATTTGAAGAGATTATTAATAAGAATCATATCGCAAACTTTTACGGGTATCAAAGATTCGGAAGTTCAAGGGCCGTAACACATCTGGTTGGGCGTGAATTGATAAAAAGGAACTTCAGGAAAGCAGTAGAACTATACCTTTGCTATCCTGGTAAGTACGACAGCAAGGAAACAATAGAGATCAGAAATTCATGCAAAGATGTTTCAAATTTTCAAAAGGTCTTGAAGATTTTCCCCCCACAAATGGATCTGGAACGAATCCTGCTGCAGGAACTTGCAAGTAGCAACGAGCCAATAAGGGCTCTAAGAAAACTTCCAATAACGGTAAGAAGACTATTTGTTCAAGCTTACCAATCATACTTATTCAACAGAGTGCTAAGCAAAGCCATCAAAGAGGGATATGACATTGGGTCATCGAAAAGTGGAGATGTATGTTTCTGCTTTGGAAGGAACACAATTCCTAGAATAAAGAGATTTGATGAGGAAATGGATGAATTGCAGCTGCCTGCAATTCCAATGGTAGGTTATGCCTTCAGAGACGACAATCGGTTCAGTTCAATGATGAAGGTAATAATGGAAGAGGAGAATGTATCAAAAAATGATTTCTATATTAAGGAATTGCAAGAAGTTAGTGTAGAAGGTGGATTTAGAACCGCATCATTGCTCTGTAGTCAGTTTTCACATACATTAGGAGAATCGTTAGAACTTAGATTCATTTTGAATAAAGGTTCCTACGCAACGGTCTTATTGCGAGAATTAATGAAACCAACGGATCCCCTGATGGCGGGATTCTGAACAATGTTTCTTACCGTGCGATGTCTTTCTAGATTGGAGTAAGTGATTTTATTTATTATTTTCTAGATATTATCTTTCAATAACCATTGAGCCATTTATTCAATGGATCACTCCATCAGTTTAGTCAACTATTCGAACGGCCCCATCATACCTGGTACAGCAATATAATAAAACAATTTCAATTTGATACGAGGAAATCATCTAAACAAGTCAATTACTTAGTAATAAACATCTCAACAGGGGAGATTGCCGGGTATTAAGAACGCATGAATCGTTCTTTCTCAATTTCCTAGCTTTTGTTTTATTTCCAAATCCTTAAAGATTGCAGGATGACTCTTATCAGCCAATATACATTCAAACCAATAATACCGGCCATCCTTATGTAAATAATAAGAACCAATTAATTTCATGTTGGGATGTCTTTCCGCAACACGTCTTTCCGCAACCTTTTGCATGCTATCAGATTGTTTTATTCTTACAACACCTATGTGTTTAGGTCTCCTCCCGGCCTTTGGTCTTTGTTTCCTCATACCGCCACTCGCAACTCTCATTCTTACAACAACAAATCCTTGCTTTGCCTTGTACCCCAGCCTCCTAGCTCTATCTAACCTTGAAGGTTTTTCAATTCTGTGCATCGTTGTCTGCGCTCTCCACTCTACTGCTTTCGCTTTCAACTCATCAGAACGTGTCTTCCACATCTTTCTCCATGTGCGAGCAATATGAGTATACATTATCATAACAACAAATTTGAAGAGCCTATATATGTTATCCCACTTATTTATTAAAAGGAGGATTTTTTCGATCTCTAATAGTTTCATGCTTGGATAGGAATGTGGTAAGAGGAAGTATGACCTCGTTTATATTCATCTTGAGTATCATGGTAAAATGAAGAGATTTACTGGAACTAAATTAATACAAAGGGAAGGTTTGTGTTACTTCGTTTTTAGATCTATATAAAAAAAGATCAGGGAGCTGATAGAAATTTCAAAATAATGGATGAAGGTTATTTTAATGGAACCATAGTTCCTACGTACACCAGAAGCTTGTATAGAGGAAGATAAGCTAAACATCTTACCATTATTTGTCACTTGCACTAACTATAAACAATTGGAATAAATGACAATAATTAAAATGCTCTTAACCTATTGGTGATACCTAATCTAGTTTTAGAATAAAAAGAGGTCGATAGGTTTTTCTTCGCTCTATAAGTCAGTTAACCTATGCCTTCTTCAGCTCTATATCAATTGTTGATACGTTTCTATCTCTGCCATCCTGCGATTGTAAAGTCTCTGAACTAATCTTAACTTCTCCTAAGCTGTAGCCAACTGTAGCCATTCTCTTCAAAATTATCTGAGATACATCTACTGCCCTCGTTATGCTCAGACCTCTTGCTTTGATGATAATAAATGGCTCACTTGCAAGCTGTACTATAGACGCAGTTACATACGTCATTAGAGGTTTTTTGCCTATGTAGATTTCGTTGGATGGTTTAGACATTCGTGTGCTTTCGTTCGTTGTAGATTCGTTCGTTGTAGATTCGTTCGTTGTAGATTCGTTCGTTGTAGACATTGTCATGCATATCATAAATAGTAATATAAATTCTATTACATACGCTCATATCCATCTTTTGGAGGAAATAAACAAAATTTAGAGGGTTTATATTAAGCCAGATTGGTTGTCTTACAGAAGGAGGTGTACAGTACGGGATTTAATCGTGGCTTTAGTTCTGGTCCAAAACCTGTTGAACAAGGAAAGGAATACGACGTGAGCGTAACCGAAATCAGCCGCAAGGGTGATGGGATCGCAAGAATTCAAGGATTTGTAATTTTTGTCAAGGGTGGACAAGTAGGCCAGAATTGTAAAGTAAAAATCACACAGATAGGAAACAGATTCGCTACGGCCGAGTTGGTCCAATAAATCTGTTTCATTGGAAGGTGGGTTTTTTACCCTAGAATATTTTTATTTCTTTTTTTTAAAATTCAGACTCGCGTAGTATCTGAATTATCTTTTCTGCTATAACATTTGCAGCAAGGCCCTGTGCTTCTGCTGTTTGCGCTCCAATATGAGGAGTACATACCACGTTGGGCAGCTGAACCAAGTCCTTATTGTTGGGGGGTTCTAGTTCAAACACATCTAATGCAGCACCTGCAATCATTCCTCCATTCAATGCACTATACAACGCCTCTTCATCTATTACAGATCCTCTTGAAGTGTTAATAATGTATGTAGTCTTTTTCATCAAATTCAATCTCTGTTCATTTATCAGAAACCTTGTATCATCAGTCAACGGGACATGCAAAGTAATAAAGTCAGCACTACTAAGCAAGGTGTTAAGATCCGTCTTTACCAAACCTACTTCTCTTGCAAATTGTTGATCTACTGGAATAACATCATACCCAATAATATTCATACCAAATCCTCTTGCAATTCTCCCTACCCTTCTGCCTATCTTGCCTAAACCAACTATACCAAGATATTTACCTTTAAGCTCTATACCCTTCAGTTCCTTCTTCAACCATTTTCCATTCTTTATCCCGTCATCTGCAAGGGGTATGTTTCTAGCAAGTGAAAGCATAAGGCCAACAACGAGTTCGGCTACAGCATTCATTGCAGCAACATCCGCGTTTACAACTCGGATATTTCGGGATTCAGCATAAATCACATCAATATTATCAAGGCCAACTCCAACCCTGCCTATAATCTTCATTTTAGGATTCGCATCTATGACTTCCCTCGTTACTCTTGTTCTGCCTCTAACCACCAGTATATCATAATCCTTTACCATTCTTTCCAATTCATCTCCTTTGATATCAGGCATGTAATCTACCTGCAGTCCAGATTTCTTCATAATGTCTATACCTTTCTGGTCTATTTTATCACAGACGAGTACTCTTCCACTTACATGCATGACAGTGCTATGATCCCCATACCTAATTAATCATTTTGAAATGGCTTTGGAAATTGGGCCCAATCAATCCGGGTAAGTAAATCTACATGATATATATGAAAAGAGAAGAGGTGCTAAACTAGATCATTATTCAATATTTATGTAATCCTAGTGAGTGGAGAGGATGGTTAATGAGTTCTACATCACTCTTGAGGGAGAAATGGCTGGACATAGGTCCATAGAAAGGTCCATGATGATTTCTATACCTTTCATATGGGAGGATACTAGAACTAATATATCCAAACATAGGCTAGTATAAGAAACAGTTATTTGGCATATTGAAAAATTGTGCCTAGTTTGTCTGTTAGAGAAACATTTGATTCTAAAATAAGGAGGGCGGGTAGTTTTCTATGGTTTACGTTTTCCTGATCGAATATTAATTCAAGAATAATGTTACTAAGTTAGGAACATATTCTAAAAATTATACCGGTAAGTACTTTTTTTCACCAAATATTTAAATAGCCTTATTCGTTGATAACCGCAGAATGAATAAGATAATAATAGCAGGATTAGCAGCCGGAATACTCGTTTTAGGACTTATTGTTGCCCCACTTTCAATCGATCAATTTGCGGAAGGCGAACGTATCAAGAGAATTATTCTAACAAAGACGCTAGAATCACAATCACATAGAGCAGTTGGTCATGAAAGTCACCAAGCCGTAGAAATACTATCACCTATGGAGAATGTGGTATACAAAGGAACGTTATCTTACACAGCCAGCAAGACAGTGGATGTGTTAGTTTACCATATGGTAACTGGTGAAGCAACGGGCCAGACGACTCATGAAGTGAACGGAGTAAAGTATGCAGTTGAGAAAGTAACAAGCGGCGATTCAGGAAATGCTCGATTTGTCGGAGATGCGGTTCTCTTCCATACTAGTGATTCTGACTCGTTTACGGTGACTAGCACCATAGCAGCTCAAGCAAGAGCAATAACGGGTGAATTGCCAAGCATGGTACCACCCGAGCCAATTGTGACAGAACCAACAGGGCCAGCGCCTCCAGCAACTGTTACTGGAGAGATGGTAAAAACGATAACAGTTAGCGAATGGGCCCCATGGTTCCAACCTACTGCATTACAAATCGACCCAGGTACACCTGTTGTATGGGACGCTCAGGAGACAACTTCAGTACACACAATAACATTCGTTACAAGAGTTACTGACTTGGAGCTGAATATGGACCCTGAATATACTGCAAAGACATGGACTTTATTGTCACCAGGTGACAGGACCTCTGCATGGATTCCTGATGCTGGTGTATACGTCTATATATGCGCAATACATCCATACATGACCGGAGTTATATCCGCTGGAGTACCATACAATGCAATAACTGGTGAAATGGGAACCGGTGAGGGTGATCCCACTGTAGCAAAGTTTGCACCTTGGTATCCAAGTGTAGCTCCATGGCAAGACTTTAGGCCATATAGAGATGTACCTTCAACACCAGGTGTAGGTGAGATCTGGATAGACACACAGTTCGAAGTCCAGACAGATCCAACCTCTCCAACTGGGAAATTCGGTAAACCTTGGCCTGGCACCATAACAATCGTGGATGCGAACACATGGGAGATAACTGGTAAGATAGGAAAGGGATTGAATAATCCTCACAATCTTTGGGAGTCAAGTAATGGAAAGTATGTCATTCAGACAAACTGGCATGATGACTATCTGACTCTGATAGATATTGATAGCCGTGAGGTGGTGAAGAACTACATTCAAACTGGAATGGATCCAGCCCATGTATTCTTCTCAGTAGACGACAAATATGTTATTGTAACGATTAACGCGGGATCTGAAGTGCAGGTGTTCGACGCACAGGAGATTATGGATCTTAGTGTACCGGCATCCGAGATAAAGCCTATAGGAAGCATAAAGGCCTCAATTCCTCTAGCAGGGCCACATGGATTCTGGTTAATACCAGAAGGATTGATATCAATACCATACCATTTGCAGAATCATGCAGTAATAGCTGACTTGGAGACACAAGAGGAGTTGTTCGAACCGATTAACTTGAGTGAAGTTGATGATCAAATTACTGGTGGAAAGATTGGTCCAGGAATAGATCTTGCATCATACCTAGGTCCAGAGATGAACGGTCATAGATTCTGGGTGACGACGGAAGTATTGTTGTCACATGAAAAGCTGTTGCAGGGACGATTGATCATATACGACGTTGGAAGTTCAGTAGGCGGTCCAACTAATCCAACCTTTGTGAAGACGTTAGAAGTGGGATCAGTTCCAATACAATCACCGGTTAGTCCTGATGGTAAGTACGTAGTAACTGCCAATGCAGGAGGTATTGGAGCACCAGGTACTTTATCAATAACACAACTTGACTACAATAACCCAGAGAATTCTAGAGTGGTAGCAACGTTACCGTCATATCCAGGATCTCATGGTGTTGAATATGGATTCAAGGACGGCGGTGGATTATATGCTTATACCACCAACAAATTCGCACCAGTTATGCAAGTGATTGATATGACGACGAGTCCACCATCCATAGCAGGTGAAGTCGATTTAGGCAACGGTTGGGGCGGAACGGGTATACTACCAATCCCAAGTGCAGGATGGTATGCAACTCTTGATGAGCATCCACATGGCAGAATATTCAAGTAACCACATCCTTTTTTTTGTTTGTTTGAATCTTTGTTATTAGAAAATAAAGACCCTAAAGTTAATTAACAAATCTGAGGTTAAAATCGTTATGAAATTTAGAGTTGAGAGTGATTCTTTAGGAGAGACCAAAATTCCTATTCATGCTTATTATGGTCCGTTTACTGCGAGGGCCTTGAAAAATTACAATATCACAGGTAAGAGTTCTCATCAATGTATAATCAAGGCATATGCCATGATCAAGAGATCTGCTTCAATTGCAAATATGAAGTTAAAAAAACTTGATTCAAGAAAAGGAAACGCAATAGTGAAGACATGTGATGAAATTCTATCTGGATCTTTGACAGATAACTTGATTGTAGATGCTATCAACTCAGGTGCAGGTACTGCATTTAATATGAATGTTAATGAGGTAATTGCAAATAGGGCATTAGAGATTTTACATAGAAAGAAAGGTGATTACAAATTCATTAATCCCAATGATGATGTTAACATGTCACAATCGAGTAACGATACCTTCCCAACAGCTCTTCATATTGCAATTCTTCTAGATTTAAATGAATTAATCCCTGAACTAGATAATTTAATCGCTTCATTAAGAAGAAAATCTCGAGAGTTCAGTGGAGTAGCAAAGATAGGTAGAACTCATTTGATGGATGCATTACCTATTACTTTGGGTATGGAATTCAAAGCGTATTCAGAAGCTATTGAAAGTGCAAGACACTCAATAGGAATTGCAAGGAAGGAACTTGAATATGTAGCATTAGGGGGCACTGCTGTGGGTACTGGAGCTAATGCACCAAGAGGATATAGAAGACTTGTAGTGAAAAATCTATCAATCATTTCTGGTCTGAATTTGAAGCCCCAAAAAGATATGTGTTATGGGTTGCAAAGTAGGTTTGCCATTGCAAATAGTTCGTCCGCATTACGAAATACTGCATTAGAGCTAATTCGATTGGCAAACGATATTCGTTTAATGGCATCAGGACCAATGACCGGATTTGCTGAAATCACCATACCGACAGTGCATGCAGGATCCTCAATAATGCCGGGTAAAGTGAATCCCTCCCTTGCGGAATCTTTGAATATGGTATGCTTTAACGTAGCTGGAAACGATCTTTCCATAGCATTTGCTGTACAAGCGGGTCAGTTCGAGCTTAACGTGATGCTCCCCATTATGGCAAAATGTATGTTGGAATCAATTGATATGCTAAAGAATATTTTACCTATGTTTTCAAAAAATATGATAGATGGGCTACAGGCCAACAAAGAGAAACTGGAATCTTATATAGAAAAGAGCCCTGTATTAGCTACTCTTCTTGCTCCATATATTGGATATATGGAGGCATCGGAATTGTATAAGGAAGCCTTGAAGAAGAATACTAGTGTAATGGAATTAGCAGTCAAGAAAGGAGTTATGAGCAAACAGACTATTAACAAAGTTCTGAGCAAGAATGTTCCAAATATGTGAATGCTAAATGGTTAAGGTACGCATTGAGACTTTTGGTTGCTCTGCAAATATTGCAGATTCAGAAATGATTGCCGGTTTACTCAAAAACGGGGGGTATGAACTGGTCAACAATGTAAACGAAGCTGATGTAAACATGATGGTTACATGCTCCGTCAAGGACGCTACCGCTAACAGAATGATTTACAGGATAAAACGTCTCTCAAATAGGGGCAAACCTTTGGTGGTAGCAGGTTGTCTAGCAAAGACTGAGCCAGACACTGTCAGGAAGTATAACCCTACA
This sequence comes from Nitrososphaerales archaeon, assembly GCA_965197925.1. GTDB lineage: Archaea > Thermoproteota > Nitrososphaeria > Nitrososphaerales > UBA213 > CBDAOC01. The sequence continues at coordinate 355,431 of CBDAOC010000020.1, read as the reverse complement.
GCGGGATTGTTGGGACCCGATGCAATAGACAGAGCTGTTGAGGTGGTAGATGCCACTCTCAATGGAAATTCACTGGTTGCTCTTACGAGGTCTTCCACACCCAAGGTAAATTTACCAAGAATAAGGCTAAACTCCACTATATGTATAGCAGAAATTGGGAGTGGTTGCTTGAGCGACTGTTCTTTTTGTCAAACAAAGTTAGCAAAGGGTAGAGTGAAGAGTTACAGGATAGGAGATGTAGTAAGGCAGGTAAGAAATGATCTCAGAGATGGCTGTAGGGAGGTGTGGTTAACCTCCACTGATAATGGCGCGTACGGGAGGGACCTGAATTGTAACCTGGCAGATTTGGTAAAAGGAGTGTGCGAATTAGATGGTGATTTCATGGTCAGGGTAGGCATGATGAATCCAATGTACATACCATTCATGCTAGAAGATCTTATTGAAGTTTATAGAAATGACAAAGTCTTCAAATTTCTACACATACCTGTACAGAGCGGAAGTGACAAAATTCTGAAACTTATGAAAAGAGGACACAAGGCATCACTATTTGCTGACATAGCAAAAAGATTTAGGGATGAATTCAAGCAATTTACTGTCTCAACTGATGTGATAGTTGGCTTTCCAGAAGAGAGTGAGAATGATTTTCAACAGACGATCGATCTAATGAATCTAGTAGAGCCAGATTTAATAAACATATCAAAGTTCAGTCCAAGACTAGGTACTGAGGCTAGAGAGCTGGACAGATTAAATGTAAAGAATGTGAAAGCGAGAACAAAAATACTTCACCAGTTAGCAAACGCTATAGGTTACAGGAGGAACTTGGCATGGGCCGGTTGGAGCGGCGATGTTCTAATAGATGAAATAAAAAAAGATGGAATTGAGGGAAGGAACTTTGCATACAAACCTATTTTTCTACACGAGAATGTAAATTTGGGTTCCAAAGTTACGGTAAAAATAGATTCCGTTTTCAATCACTTCCTAATTGGGAAACTTGATGATCTCTGAGATCAACAATGTTAGATCATTAGTGTACCATCAGTAAATCTACAATGTTTTTTAACGAACTTTTAGTAGGATAGCTGGGGATAGTTTGGCCGTCGAGATAAAGAATCCGATAATTACTATTGGCATTGGTGGTGTAGGGGCAAAAATTGCTTCACAGGCTCAAATTAGAATGGATGGGAGATGTATTCTTATGAGTAACGACAAGAGTGATCTGAATTATCCTGGTTGTGAGAACATGTTGATTGATGTCAAAAATCTATTAAATCCCTCATCTAACAGTATACGTGGGGCAGTTCATGAGTCAAGCCATGAGATAAGAGAAAGACTGGGAGATAGTTCCACGGTCATACTTATAGGAAATTTAGCTGGGAATGGAGGAACGGGCATAGCCCCAATAGTAGCTAGAATGGCTATGGATGCGGGTAAGAATGTTATTTCTTTTGTTATAATGCCATTTAAATTCGAGACAAGTAAGCTGTTCAAGGCAGGTGTCTCACTACGGAGGTTGAAAGAGTCTTCGAATTGTCTTATTATAGTCGATAACGACGCTTTACTCTATAATAACCCTGATTTGACAGTAGAAGATTGTTACAGGATAATTAACGAGGCTGTACTTGAGGTGATAGGTTCTCTCACTTGCGGTATATCTCTGGACGAAAAAACAGCTGTACTGTGTACCAGTAAAGATTCTCTAAAAGACGCTGAATCTGCCCTGAAGGATTCATTCAGAATGCTTTACACAAATGTGGACCCCGATAACGTAAGTAGGGCAGTCCTATATGTCGTTGGAGGCGATAAAGTTCGAGTAGGGATTCTTGATTCTCTAGTCAACAGTGTCCAAAAGATACTTGGAGTGAGTGGAACTGAAGTTGGTTTGACCCTATCTTCTTCGGGTTCAGATAGTGTCAAAGTTTTGTTGATGGCGTCAGTTCTTGAAGAAACTAGATTCGATGACTACGACCCCTTGAATATCATCCCTAATAATTCCATTCTGGATTGGGATGAAATAGAATGTAGTCTAGACTTCGAAACAGATTTGCCTAGGATGGAATAATACTTTGGTTTATCAAAAATTCAAGATTAACTGCTGGTATTTGTAGGAAATAGAAATTAATAACAACTAATGACTCTCAGCTGTATAATTATCATACAAACATAATGATTTTTAGTGAGTATTGTTAGCTTTCAATATGGAATACATAACTTATGAAGAGTTTGGAAAACTCGATCTCAGGGTAGGGCGGGTTGTGAAAGCTGAAAGGATCAAAGGTTTCAAGAAAGTGATAAAGGCAATGATAGATCTTGGAAGTGAAAAAAGGGAGCTTGTAGTTGGAGGTGCAGAGTATTATGAACCTGAATACTTTACTGGTAGAACAGTCATAGTTGTTATTAACATGGCACCAAAACAAGTTGCGGGAATAGATTCAAATGGAATGCTACTTGCTGCAGATGTTAATGGCAAACCCATATGGCTAACGGTTTCAGACGATGCTCCATTAGGAAGCAAGATTGCTTGAATTAATGTTTTAATATATTAATGATTTACTAATTTAAAAATAAATAAATTAAGTAACGGATTTACCAGGTAAAGATCATGCAACACCAGGCGTAAAACCCGTACGCTCCTCTTGGTTATCATCCTGGATAATATCCTGTGGAATTTCTAATTCTTTGGTATTGATTTCCGTATTGATCATCCTAGCAATTACTTTTATAATGCTCTTTGTTGCTTGGTGTTGTGGAATGTCTGGATTATCTATTTCACCAAAAAATCCTATACCTTCAATCTTTCGTTTAGCAGCAATTCCAAGTATCAATCCATTGAACCAAGTAATTGAATTCACTTCATTTCCTAGTGTTCCAATATTGTATCTATTGAGTTCCTCCAACAGATTTTGGTTGGTTGCTGTAACATACACCTTTGGCTCCCCAAGAACTTCCTCTCTAAGATAACCACCAGCTGTAAAAAGACGTTTTATTTTTCCATAGCCAAGGACCGTGTCAAGTAACAGGTCACACAATTCATACAGCTCACGGGTATCCTGTGGCTGTGTATCTCCATTAAAGATAACGATCGAATTCTGTTTGTCAATATATATTTTATATGTATCTATATGTAGATTTGCAATTCCATTTTCACATGTTACCCATGGCTTTTCTATGGATTCGATCTCTGCAACGAGTTTCGCATTTAGCTGTTTTGCAAGGAATTCTGATACCAATCCACCCACCCTGCCCATGTCCGGCAATGCAGCTATGAGAGTTATATCGCTCATGTTCACCTTCTCTATATGTTTTAGTTTCATCATTTCTTTATTTCACTTGACTTCTCTATAAACGCAAGGATCCCCGTATAGTCCAGTTCCGCTAAACCCATACGGGCGGCGTCAATGAACAGTTTACTTGCAAGTGCAGCCATAGGTAATGATAAATTAAATGTACCAGCGGTATCATTTATGGTGCCCAAATCCTTCATCATCATCTTTAATGTAAAAGTTGCGTTAAAAGTATTCTTTATCATTTTTGGACCCTTATTTTCGCTCATACCAGTCTTGAAGTAGGTTGAGTTAAGAATTTGAAGAAAAAGTTCCGGGTCAAGATCTGCTCCCCTTGTTAGTGTGATTCCTTCAGACAATGCAAGAGCTATCATTGCTATCTGTAAGTTCAAAGCTAGTTTCATGGCATGTGCTGCACCATTACTACCTATGTAGAAGGTCTTCTTACCTATGAAATCAAAAATTTTCTTATATCTTTGATAAATCTCTCTATTACCACCTATCATCAATATCAATTCACCTAGTTCTGCAACGTTGGGTCCACCCATTACAGGTGTGTCAAGCATCATAATTTGGTTTTCCATAAATCGTTTTGCTATTGATCTAGATGCTATTGGATTAATAGTGCTCATATCTGCTACCGTAAGATTGGGATGTCTCCCATGAACTATTCCATTATCACCGAAAGCTACTGTTTCTACTGCCATAGCATCTTTTACAACGGTTATCACCAAATCAGAAGATTGCGCAACAATTCTCGGATTCTCTACTACTATAGCACCAAGCTTTTTCAACGACACTGTTTTTTCTTGAGTTCTATTATAAACAGTAAGCGTATGCCCAGTATTTAGGAGTCTGGTCGCAACTGCTTTTCCCATAATACCCGTTCCGATTAGCCCTACTTTGCTCATGCTATACATTAGGATTATTGATGATATGTATTTTTCTTATATATGTCTAAAATATTTTTCTTATACTCGTCTAAAAATCAGGGATCGAAAGCATTAATAAAAATTTCTTATTTAACCAAGTTATAGATTATCCAACTCAAATGAATAACCCCGTGTGTTAACAAACAGAAAAAGTCAAGATTAAACTTTAAGATCTTGATATTTTGGTAATGGGAGAGATATAACCAAACACGGCAACAAAAAGTTAAACAACCATTACAAATTATTTTTCAATAATTGAAACAAGTAAAACAAAAGATTCAATGGTTGATACTAAATTCATTATTTTATGTCCTAATGTTACATCCTTCACTCATTCATAAAAAATAAGAGGTGAATTTTTCTGAATTGTTGCCACTTTTAGATCAAGAATATCACACTAACACTCATAGTTACTCGTTGCTCAGATTCAAAGATCGGTGTCGGCGCCGGTTCTGCTGATGGTGTCATTGAAATTCTTTCAAATGATACCGGTTGGGGTATTCCAAAATGTTCCAGTGTAACACTCTTGACTCCTAATATTTCCTTGCCTAGTGGTTGTAACGCTAGTTCAGCTTTCATCTTTGCATCATTCACAACCTCGCCGATCAACTGGTCACTAACTTTCTTTCTAAGATCGTCGGAGAGTGTGAAGAACACATTATTCACTCTGTTTGCTCCAGCAGCTACAACAGTATCGATTATCTGACTTGCTTTATCTAATTGGTCTGTGTTGACAGTAAGCATGTTTGATGTTCTATATCCAGTGATGAATCTTCTGTCTCTATCATAGACTGGAGATACCGAAAACATCGATGTGCTAATCTCGTCATCATCAATCCCAAGCTCCTTTACAGCATTAACAACAGCATCCATCTTCTGAGCGTTATCTTCAGTTGCTTGAGAGGCGGTGGTTCCTTGCGTCTCAAGACCGAAGCTTATAACTACTCGGTTTGGATCCCCCCTGTTGATGCAGAGCCTGATACTGTAATTATATTCTGTCTAATCCCTACTAGGGAACTGTACTGAGCATATGCCTCTGATTCATTTGTCAATTCAGTTTCAATCTCATCTGAGAAGATGTTCGTCAAGGCTACCAATGATAACCCTGCAAATATCGCAGCTGCAATCACGTATGTTGTCTTGATTCCTGCCATGAATTTACTTAATTCTACAGGAATGTAAGTCTTTTGAAAGACATAAGAAAGATAATTAGTCTAATTTATAAATTGAAATGCTTTGTTTGGTTCTTTTTATGAAGAATTATTATTCTTTATACATAATCAATTTTTATAGGTACAGGACCGAAGATTTCGATAATTTGTTAGTGTTTGAAAACAATTAAGAGCCTATCTTAAAATTCTATCTGATAGTTAACTATTAGTAGAAATTACCTTGTCGCATAACTGATTCGTCTTGATTAGATTGCAATAACTTGTTTTGCTTGTTTATATACTTACAAACAGATTATACAACGATCAACTCATCTCAAAACTAACCATTTAGACAATTTTTAGCGGCCATTTAGATCTATGAATAGCGACATCTAAAATTATTTTATGAAATTCCAAGAATTATCAGACAAACAGTGGAGTATGATGGAATCACACATACCACCACATGCAAAAACTGGCAGGCCTAGGGATTATGATAGAAAAATCATTAACGGAATAATCCATGTTCTAACTACTGGATGCCGATGGGACGATATGCCAAAAAGATATGGTGATGATTCTACTGCAAACAGAGGGTTAAACAAATGGCAACAAAAAGGAATCTGGAAAAAGATTCTATCACGTACTATTCACTCAGCACATAAATCTGGCAAATTAGTCTAAAAAAATCAGCTGACTCTTCATCCATTCCTGATAAAAAATGGGCAATGTAACTGGATATAATGGATTCAAGAGAATAACAGGTACAAAAATACATGCCGCAGTAGAGGGTAACGGATTTCCAATATCCATACTGCTGAGTCCAGCAAATGAACATGACAGTACAAAATGCATGGATGTTACAGGATCAATTTCAGACTATCTTGATGATTCAATACAACAGATAGAACCAGTTTATGCAGACAAAATGATGCAAAATACATCAGAATGTATTTGTGGGATAGAAATATTGCATGTTGCATCCCATACAAAATAAATTCCAAGTTCATCTTGCAAAATAATGATTGCAAACATTACAACAAGACAAGATTTGTAGTTGAGAGATTCCTTGCATGGCTCAAGAATGGATTTCACAGAACAAGAATCAGGTATGAAAGAACGGCAGAAAACTACCTGGCATTTGTTAATCTTGCATCATTTTTGATGTATTGTAGGGTTTTGAGATGAGTTGGTCTTTTATTCTTCTGAGCAATAAATAAGACCTTAAATATTGAAGGGTTTCAATTATATTTTCGCATCTTTATAATTCCTACGACACCTAAAATTACAACAGCGATGAAAATGAATCCTGCAACTAATGAGTAATTGCTAGTAGATCCTACTAGAAAGCCGAGGAATGCCAACCCTAATCCAATTATTAATAATTTGTGCGATATAGTTGTGCGCTTGGGGGCCAATTTCTAAGCTAATAAGTGCGAAAGTATTAATGCTTATTAGTTTAGCTGATTATATTCGCAATATATTTCTCGGCAAAACACAACATACAAACTTGTAAATGGATGTTCAGGTATAGTAGGCAGTAAAGGTTACTTCATTAACCATGATCATGGGTGAGAATACTTCAATAGACAACTCTTTCAAGTACCTATCATTTCAATACTTAATTAGATCGTTTTAGACATTGTTATGCATGAGTGAAGGTCTTGAGATAGAAAATATTGAAGGTGTTGGACCTGTAACTAAGCAAAAATTGTTGGAAGCTGGTATCCATACTATGATGGATCTTCTTGTTAGGGGTCCCATAGGTGTTTCTGATGCAACGGGTTTGGACGTAGACAGAGCTAGTTCTATATGCAATAGAGCTAGAACAACACTTGTTAAACTTGGAAAATTAGAGAAAGATTTTGTTACTGCTACCGAGATATATAAGAAGAGACAGTCTATAGAACGTATTAGTACTGGAACTATTAGCCTTGACGATCTACTAGAAGGTGGAATTGAAACCCAGGCAATTACAGAGATTTATGGAGAATATGGTACTGGCAAGACACAGATCTCTCATACACTCTGTGTGATGGTTCAGCTATCAAAGGGTAAAGGAGGGCTTGAGGCTGGTGCCGTATACATAGATACAGAGGGCACTTTCAGACCTGAACGTATTTATCATATCGCTGAAACAAGAGAGTTGGATCCAAATGAAGCTCTGGAAAATGTAGTTGTTGCGAAAGCATACAATAGTGCACATCAAGAACTAATCATAGAAGATGTTGGAAATATTATTGATAACACTGGAGCTAAATTATTAATTGTTGATTCTGCCGTTGCACATTATCGTGCAGAATTTCTTGGTCGTGGAACTCTTGCTGGGAGACAACAAAGGTTGAATAAGTTCATGCATTTGCTTCTAAGAATTGCAGAAACCTATAACGTAGCTACTGTGGTAACGAACCAGATCCAAGCTTCACCCGATACATACTTCGGTGATCCCATCAGACCTACAGGGGGAAATGTGGTGGCACATACAAGTACATATAGAATATACCTTAAGAGATCTGGCAAGAATAGAATTGCAAGAATGGTTGATAGTCCTTATCATGCGGAACGTGAAGTTATCTTCCGATTGACTGATAGGGGTGTTGAAGATGCTGAAGAAGCATCATCTAGAAAGAGTAAAAGCTAAGTAAGCAAACATAACTGTTAAATTGAAGAGGTAGTAAGGAATGGTGATACAATTGCCAAAATCATGTGGAATTAGGAGAAAAACAAGACATATTTTCCATAAAAACTTTGTTAGAGGTATTTCATATCTACTTCATGACTATAAGGTTGGTGAAAAGGTTGTAATATACATAGATCCTAGCGAACATAAGGCTATGCCCCACAGGAGGTTTCAGGGCAAAGTTGGAATTGTGGATAAGGTAGGAAGAAGGACAATTGGAATTAGGGTTAATATCGGGAATAAAGAAAAAAATGTTACTACAAGGCTTAATCATGTTAAGCCATTAGGGTGATTATATTGGCGGACATTTTGAAGAAAACTATCATTAGTATACCAGAGGTGAAGGAAATCCTCGACAATGCTAACACAGAAACCATGGATCAGATACAGAGATGGACCCATGATTACGTAACAAAGTTTGCAGAGATTCACCCCGAAAAGGCAAAAAAGATGAAAGAAAAACTTATTCAGGAATGTAGTCTGACCGAAAGGGAAGCAGTAGAAATTATTAATATAATGCCAACCAGTATCGAAGAGCTACGGGCATTTACCTTTGGATGGAAGAAACTCATACTTACCGATATTTTGGAAAAGATGTTGGAGATAATTAAGGAGAACGTTCAGTAAAGACGGATAGTGTTTTCATTGGAAAGTACTGGACAGCCAAGGAAATATGAGGAATATGCATACGTTCTTGATGTCACTATTAGAGGTAGATCGAACACAATAAGGAGAAGGGAGGGTACTATTGTGCAGGCAATTGGCGAAGAGCAATTAACGCTGTTAGAATTGTTAAGTGTGCCGAACGCGCCTTTTGATCTAGGTGAACGTGTCTATATAGGCAAGGATGGTAGAGATAAAATAATCAGTGTGTTAGGCAGGTTGGATTATAGCGCTATATCCGTAACAGCAAAGAGTGAATTACCATTAACGATAGAAAAAATAGTAAAAACTAATGAAAAACGGTTTATTGATTATTTCAACAACGCCCAGCCAATAAATCCAAGAATACATTCTCTTCAACTAATACCTGGAATTGGGAAGACATACCTTATGAGTATACTTCAGGAAAGGGAGAAGAAAACATTTGAGAGCTTTGATGATCTTCAGAGTAGAATTGGATTAAGAGATCCTGCTAAGCTTGTAGGAAGAAGAATAGTTGAAGAGATATCTGGTGGGGCACGAATGAATATTTTTGTTAGAAGATGAACAAAAGGAAGAGAAGACTATTGGGGCAGCATTTCCTCATTGATAATAATGTTCTAAACATGATGCTTAACAATGCGGAAATTGGGAAAGAGGTAGTATATGAAATAGGAACAGGTAATGGATTTGTTACTGTCGAATTGTGTAAAAGAGCTAGTAAAGTAATATCATGCGAGTCCGACAAAGACCTGTTGTCAGCAGTAGAATTCTCCCTTAGAAAGTATGATAATCTCACACTATTGCATGGTAACGGCTTTATGTTTGATGGTAGTTTCGAATTATTTGTATCAAACCTCCCCTATGCAAAAAGCAGAACAGCAGTTGAATGGCTCGCCACGAGAAATTTTGACAGAGGAGTAATCATGGTACAAAAAGAATTTGCCTTTAAAATTCTTTCTAGAAAAGGCAAGAACTACAGAGCCGTCTCAGCACTTGCACAGTACTGTTTTAACATTGAAATAATAATGCATGTCGGTAAGGAATCATTCAATCCACAACCAAAAGTTGATTCTGCATTGCTAAAAATTGTTCAAAAACACAGGGTTCATCGTAGTGTGGTTAAAGCATTAAATCTTCTTTTTTCGTATAGAGGTAAGAAGGTTGGTAGTGTTGCGAAGAATTACAAGATCAGAAATGTAGACGTAGAAAAGCGTATAGAGCAATTAACGCCCACCGAAGCAGTTGGGTTAGCTAGGATAATTGCTGAACAAGAGGCATCCCCAATTGATAAACCCCCTAAATTAGCTGTTGTAAAAATATAGAAAAGCATTTTGTAAATGGAAAATTTGGTTCTATGGACAAATATTTCTTCTAAATATAAATCATCTAGCATTACAAGAATTCAATTGACTTGATCCGATTATGCAAAAGAATTTGTAAGAGTTGTTTGTAAGAGCGAGAATGCGAATACCAAATAACCTTACCGATAAATTTTCTACACAGTTGAACGAATTGTATAGTATTGTGAGTAAAAATTATCTTAAAAATATGGAAAAAAATATACGTCCCCAAAGGGTAAATGTAATGCTTGCCGATACAAAGGTTTTACAACGTGATACTTTTAAGCCTAGCAAAGTTTCAAAGTTTTACGAGATGCTTGCAAAAAAAATGACAGGTTGGTCATCAGAGGGAATTAATAGAACAGATACGGATGATCTGAGAAGGCTACATTTGTCATTTAGGACACTTTTTGAAAGTTATAGTTTGTCCTGCTATTTTGGTATACAGTACCATGCCCTTCTATTTTACAAGTACGACAATAGGATAAAGGATATTCAGATCGAGATTATGGAACTCGATGAGAAGGTTTCTGCACTTAAGGATGAATTAGAAGGCAAGGAAAATGCTATTGTTCAGGAGGAGCTAAACAAGAGAGATATTACAAATCTTGGTTTTGAAGAGATGCTAGCAACTATGTTTAATGATCAACAACTATACAGCGAATTGACAAAAAAAGTCGACGATGTTGGTAAAACCAATCCTGAATATTTGAATATGACTAAAAAGAGAGATCTGCTTGTTGCAGAGCTTAAGAAAATGACAGTTGTAGTCTACAGCACTAAGCCTGTCTTAATAGGTGCTGACAAACTTATGGTCGGAGAAGAAGGGATATCTGTATATTTTGACCTTGAAGTAATGAAGAAAGGCGAAAGTAGCGGCAAGATTAAAATTGAAACGATTCCCCCTAAAGTAAAGCAAGGAATAATTGATAGGTTAGAAGAAGTAAAAATAATCTTAAAGTAACCTTAAGAAGATAACATCTATTAATAATAATCACGCTTATACTTCAATGGATATTTGGTATGTTAAATGTAGTAAATGTCTTTATGAGAAGAAGCTAGCGTTGGGACCATACGACCTCACGCAGACATTTACCGATCTTAATGAAGATTTTGCCTACTATAGACTTTTTGTATGTAAGCGGGAGAACATCCTTCTTACTGCAAATGTTCACGATAGCCATTTTGACAACAAATGTCCTACAGATGGAACTCTTTTGGTCCAGGTCGAAGGAACTCCACCAAGAACATGCCCTAAATGTTCTGCGATTCTATCTGCTGAGAAGATTGATCTGAATGAAGTGGTGGGGTAATATATTATGGGAAAATCGTTGGCACACACAATAATCGAATCGCATTTAGTTGATGGTAAGATGGAAGTAGGAAATGAGATTGGGATTAAAGTAGACAGAGTACTCATGCAAGATGCAACAGGAACTATGGCATGCCTGCAATTCGAAGCACTTGGGATGCCCAGAATAAAGGCAGAGCATGCGGTTATCTATGTCGATCATAATATTCTCCAAATAGGATTTGAAAATCCTGATGATCATAAATTTTTAGAAACGTTCGCCATGAAGTATGGTATACACTTTTCTAAGCCAGGCAATGGCATATGCCACCAAGTGAACCTTGAAAGATTTTCTACACCAGGAAAAATACTACTGGGGTCTGACAGCCATACTCCCACAGCTGGTGGTGCTGGAATGCTTGCAATAGGTGTTGGTGGCTTGGATGTTGCAGTAGCAATGGGAGGTGCACCATTTTACACTAAGATGCCCAAGATAGTTGGAGTTAAGCTCACTGGACAATTGAGACCATGGGTTACTGCAAAGGATGTTATACTAGAAATGCTGCGTACGCTTACGGTTAGGGGTGGAGTTAACAAGGTCTTCGAGTATTATGGGGATGGTGTGAAATCATTATCAGTTCCTGAAAGAGGAACTATATGCAATATGGGTGCTGAGCTTGGTGCTACTACATCTATATTCCCTTCCGATGAAAATACAAGGGACTATTTCCGAAGGCAAAGTAGAGAACAAAACTGGAAGCCCTTTCCCACTGTTCCTGACGCACAGTACGACGAGAAGATGGAGATTAATTTGAGTGAATTGGAGCCTTTGGTAGCTTGCCCTGGGTCTCCAGATAATATCAAGAAAGTAAGGGATGTCCAGGGCATAGAGGTTCAGCAAGTGCTCATAGGTTCATGTACCAATTCCAATTACCAGGAATTGATGACAGCCGCACATTTACTCAAAGACAGAAAGATACATCCCAATATTACGATGGCAATTAATCCTGGATCAAAACAAGTTTTGGAGATGGTATCTAGAGACGGAGCTATTAGTAATATCATTTCTGCGGGGGGAAGATTATTGGAACCTGGATGTCATGGATGTATAGGCATGGGCTCTGCACCAGGGACAGATTGGGTCTCTGTACGATCATTTAACAGGAATTGGCCAGGAAGGAGTGGAACAAAGAATGATAAGGTATATCTTACAAGCCCTGAAGTCTGTATTGCATGCGCTATTACCGGCAAATTAGTAGATCCGAGGGATCTAGGAGAGTATCCGGAAATTCCATGGCCAGATCACTTTGTAATAGATGATTCTGGAATACTATCCCCACCAAATGGTCCCACCAATGTTGAGATAATTAGAGGGCCAAATATCAAACCATTGCCATTGCGAAATCCTTTGGAAGTAACCTTACAAGGTGAAGTTTTGATTAAAGTTGATGACAACGTAAGCACAGATGCAATCATGCCTGCAGGTGCCAAGATTTTGCCTTTGAGAAGTAACATACCTGAAATAAGTAAATATGTTTTTTACTGGCTAGATCCGGACTTTGCTAAGAGAGCTGTAGAAAAGAATGGTGGTTTCATTGTTGCAGGAGACAACTATGGACAAGGTTCTAGTAGAGAACATGCTGCACTAGCACCCATGTACCTTGGCGTAAAGGGTGTATTTGCAAAATCATTTGCTAGAATACATAGAGCAAATCTGATTAATTTTGGAATCATACCCTTCGAGTTTGTAAAAGGAGTAGATCATCAGAAATTGCAGCAAGGGAATGTGATACAATTGGATGACGTAGTAAACATAATATCTGGAGGAAGTAAATCTATAATAGCATCAGTTAATGGAGATGCTATTGAACTTAAGATTGATTTTTCAGAAAGGCAACGTAAGATATTGACAGAGGGTGGACTGCTGAACTATACTAGAAAGAGCGTCGTGGATTGATGCAACGTATATCAATAACTAAAATAGGTTTTATCTAGGTTGATCGTAACCAAAAAATTGCTAATAATTTCCGCCGTGATACCTATGATTATTGCTCTCGGGATTGCCATTCCTAAAATATTTCCTGGTGGAGATCAAACATCAACAACATCAGTCATTAGGATTAAATTCATAATGGAAGATATGAAGCGCATCATCTATGGAGTGACGGAAAGGGTTGGGGCACTCAGAAGTGAGACATTATTAATAGATGAGAAGGGGCAAGCATTTTACGATTTAAGAGTTGAGGGGGAGAAGGGGTTCCAGACTAGGTTTCAGCTAAGTTCGCAGGATATCAGGAGGTTGGAGGGTTTGATAAAAGATACCGGCTTCATGCAAATACCAAAATCTGAATTTGCTAAGAGTGAGGTTAATGAATTCACAAGATATACACTCGAGATAAATCAAGGAAATCAAGTAAAGACAGTTCAGTGGACTAACGAATCTGCCTCGAAGGATTTTGTGCCACCACTTCTCACGATGATGAGTGATGCTTTTATTAACATAATTGAGAACTACATACAGTTAACAGACTAGCAAGTTGTTAGTTCTACCCCTATTGTCAAGATATGGCTCTTCCCGTAATAATTAACCGAACTCATATAGATTTCAATTGAATAATTGGTGTGTACAAAGAGAGTTTATAAAATGAAATAATACATCAACAGAGTTGGTATGAAGCAGAATTTTATTACCGTTGGCGGATTTCGTGTGAGATATATAGAAGACGGAATTCTTACCAAAAAGCATATAATCTGCCTGCATGGTCTGGGGGCTTCAGCTGGCAGATGGGAAAAAGTTATGCCTTTTCTAACAAAAGAATATCATGTAGTTGCTCCCGATTTAGTGGGTTTTGGCTATAGTGATAAGCCAGATGTGTATTATACTGTAGAATTTTTCGTGAATTTCGTGAAAAAATTTGCTGAAAAATTGAAAATGAAGAGTTTCATACTGATGGGTGCTTCGCTCGGAGGTCATATAGCAATAGAAACGGCCACAACCCACCGCGAGTTGGTAGAGAAGCTTGTTCTGATCTGCCCCGCAGGTATAATGAAAGAACCGACCCCAGCGTTGAACCACTATATTGCAGCCGCAATGTATCCTACATTTGAAAATGCAAAAAAAGCTTTCCAAGAGATGGGAGGCGCGAGGAGTGTGAACGAGATCTACACCAGGGATTTTGTTAACAGAATGCAGCTGCCGAATGCCAAGTATGCATTTATTTGATCAGTAACAAATCAGCTCCAATCTTGGTGGATAGGCTAACTAGAATCATGGTACCATCTCTTATTGTTTGGGGTAAGAAAGATACTCTAATCCCACTCGAATATGCAAGGCAATTTCATTCAAAGCTAAGAGGTTCAAAACTGGTAATAATGGAAGATTGTGGGCATACCCCCTATTTTGAAAAGCCAGAGAGCTTTTCCAGAATTTTATTGAGATTTCTTGGGGATTGATCATTTTATCTATATAGTATAGGAATATGTTGGTTGGAGATGGTCTTGAACACCATTTATAACCACAATATTTATTAATGATCCCTCTGAATGGTATTATAAGGGAATCAAAACCATGAATCAAGAAGAGAACCAAAACGAATTAAATTCTTCCTCACTCTTTAAGAAAGCACTGAAGAGTGGGGCTGAGACACAGTCTGAATTCTTAAAACGAATGGCCTCAATGCAGTTCGAAACAATGCAGGGATTCATGAACATCTTGCAGACTATCACAAATTTCAATGCTGTATTCAAAGCAACCGTGCAGAGCAATGGTAGAATATCCATACCTGAAGCGGAGAGAGAGGCCTTGGAGATAGAAGATGGAGATCTTGTTCAGGTTATCATCGTTCCTTTGGAAAAGGGGAAGGGGCGAAATAAGACTAGAGATGATTCCCGGAAATTCCAAATTAACCAGGGAGGTGAATTTATTGAGTGAGAAAAGACAAGAAAAAGATGCCTTTGATATTTATCAGGATAGTGTTGCTAATGTAATTGACGAAGTCGCGAAATTGCAACCAGCATACCTACAGTCACTTACAAACCTACAGCAAGAATGTACCGATGTATTCAAGAGTACTACGGAATCTGCTATAACTGCGCAGAAGGAATTTGCAAATGCTACATGGGGCCAAGCGAAATTTTCAACTGGTCTTGTAAGAAATGCCAGCGAGGTAGCTGATACCTTCCTAAAGGCTGCAACAATTGGTAACAAGGCAATCATAGCAAGCGTTGATGCAACAACACAGAATGTCAAAACCTTTGGCACTAGCATTGATACATTTGCAAGGATAAACGCGAACTTGTTAAAGACATGGCAAACTTTTGTATCATCTAAAGCTTAGATGGTAAAAACAATTTTTTTTAAAGGCTTTTTAATTTCTACAGTTCATATCTAGGTGTGGATCATAAGCAGCTATTAGGTGCTATATTTGATATTGATAATAATATAAGGTTTGTAGGCCTGATAAACAAATCTGGAAAGTTAGTCGAAGGAAGTATGAGGGAAGGTATTGAATCAATCGAAGGAGAAATACATCAAAAACGCTGGTTTAACCAAATTGCAATAAGAAGGGAGATGTATGAGATGTTCAACAAATTATATGGAAAGACACATATGGCTTTTGTTGAAAGAGAGAAGCTGAAGCAACTGACATTCTATCGAGGACAAATTATAGTATTGGTAACTCTACAACCCCATGTCGAGAATAACAAGGCTATTGAAATTGCAAATTCTATATCGGAAATTTTTGATTCCAATGAGATAGCCTAGGAATGATTATATGATCTTTCTCTCAACCAAGTAGCAACTTCTGGTATTATTTGCTTCTGTGAGAAGTCACTTGCGAGCAAACCTATATGACCCGTAGGATAAACCTTTAGCTCCTTATCTTCGCTTGAAACTATGTAATTCAGCGGTACACTACATTCGGGGGATACTAGATGATCATCCTCAGCTACTACAGTAAGCAAAGGCATATCAATCCTACGTAAATCAACAACTCTGTCACCAAGCTTCAATTGGTTTTTCACAAGCAGATTCTTCTGGTAAATATCCTTAATCCACTGTCTGAATGTTTCGCCGGCCATAGCTGGTGTATCGTAAAGCCATTTCTCTACACGTAAGAAGTTTTCTACAAAACCCTTGTCACCTACTTTGTTGGCAAAATCCATGTACTTTCTTACTCCCTGCTTGAATGGTTTAAGTATACTATAACAAAAATACATGAACTCTGGAGGAATATTGCCAAAATTATCTACGAGCAAGTCAGCATCTATATGCTTTGAAAGATTACCCAACACCGTGGTATCTTTCTCCACATCGATTACAGGTGATGTTAGATATAGATTCTTGACCTTTTCCCCATGAAGTGACGCATACATAGCAGACATAGTACCACCCATACAGTATCCATGGAGTGAAATCTTTTCTTGTCCAGAAGCATCACTAATTTTATCTACCAAATAATCCAAGTATCGATTAACATAATCGTCAAATGTTAGATATCGATCTATCGGCTGTGGTGAACCCCAGTCAATTAGGTAAATGTCAAAGCCATGATTCAACAGACCCCTGATCCAACTCTTGTCTGGCTGCAGATCCAATGCATAGTATCGGTTTATTAGAGCATAAACAACCAACAACGGGATGGGATGGGTCTTCTCGACCAATGGTTTATAATGCAACAGTCGAAGATTTCTACCATGATGAACGACATCGGCGGGCGTTGTTCCTACATCGATGTTCCCTATAGAATTTGCATATTCAGAAGCTTTCAACACACCTTGGTTGAAGCCTCGCATTTGCTCCAATATAGCAAAGAACATATCTAAATAATTCCTAAAGCTAATATTACAACACCTTCGCTATATCCTTCTTTTCCCCCTCAGATATTTCCTCTATTACGTCTGAAATTTCTTTGAGTTTCTTCTTTATGCGTTCAATTTCTACATAAACGCTTTCGAGCTCGCTTCGCGTTGGTATATTCAGGTTTCTAGAACAAATTTCAACCAATTTCTGCGTGTGGATATTGAATTGAATTTCATGTTTCATCAGCTCTCCAAAAATTATGGCAAAATCTTCTGAATCAAACATAATTGTAAACTTATCTTCGAATGTGTCTATCCAAATCTTCTTCAACTCTTCCCGTGACTTTTCATCAGTTATGTCGATAGGACATTTGGTCATTACCTCTCTAGTTGATTCCACCCAAGAGGAATTAACTTTTGCATAGTACTGGGCAAGAATTTTGTTGAATTCATAGAGTTCTTCTGCAGCATGTGCTAGTTCAGCATTTACGGCAGTTGAATTTTTAAGCAAACCTGCTGCAGGCCCTATAGTTGGCGCGTAAGGAGCTCTATTTTGTATCCACCTGAGTGTATCAACCCAAGAATCGATCATATTTCTTAATGTGTCAGAATTACCCTTATCATTAGATTTGGACTGATCGTCTGTCACTAACTACCACCTTCCATAATTCTTATACCACTTGCCAAGTAATAACTTTTCAAGGAATCTAATACCATAATCAAAATCTAATACCATAATCAATTTTGTTTGTTGTTATTTGTACTGAGATTCGTCAAAGAGAGGTTTGTAATGATAAAATACTTGTCACTCCAAGATGAGCGCATCCAATGTGAAGGAAAGTAAGGGATTTCTGCCGTCCAACAACTTTAGGGCAAAATTAGTCAATAGAGAAAAATGACCAAGGCATTCCCTATTTATAAAACTAGGAGATATATCCCTACTCTCCCATCTGGATTCGATGTAGCGTCATACTTGGCTTACCAACGCAATTGTGAAGAGGATGAATTTAGATATTCACAAGTTTAGAATATCCCTTTGGTAGGGTAGGGTTTACACCAGAAGATGTACTGACATTTCTCCCACAAACTTCCAATTTCACACTTTGATTCATTCTTGTAACCATAATAGCGGAAAGGTGATCAAGGGTATACTTGAATGGATGAGAGGAAACTACACTAGAAGGAATTCCTCCAATTCTATAGATGGCTAAATCAACAACCCATAATGGATAAATCTGAGAAACCCCGAATGCTTGCCTTCTGTCTCAACCCCTTAACCCAACAAGCGAATTCAATTTCCTTCAAAAGACTGATGCGAGAAAACATATTGAACCCAATACAACATGATTGTAATAATGGATTTCGATCAGCTTCTCAAGAAGAGGAGAATGGTGCGATCATTTAAGGTTAAGGAGATTGAAGATGTAATGATAAATAATCTGCTCAAAAATGTCTATAGGGCTCCAAGAGCAGGGTTTTTACAGCAAAAGAATTCATAATTGTAAAGGATGACATAACAAAAGCCAAACTTGTAGAAGCGGCAGTTGGTCAAGACTTCATAGCAAAAGCACCAGTAGTTATTGCTGTATGTGCGAATACAGACAGGGGTTGTAAAGAGGTATGGTGATAGAGGAGTTAACTTCTACAGCATCATTGATGGGGCTTTTGTCTCTATGCTAATTCTCCTTTCGGCTGTGAACGAAGGATTGGCAGCCTGCTTTGTTGGCGCATTTCAAGATGAAAAAGTGGGAAAAATACTGAAACTACCCAAACATGTCAGACCGATAGGGATCATACCTATTGGATATAGTGATGAACCTCCGGAAAAGTTAGAACGAATTTTCTTGGAAGACATAACCTACTATGAAAAATATGGACAAAAAAGTGGATAATGTAGAAAACTCCTCCAATAAAGTTAAACGTAAATATGGTATTAGGAGATCGCTAGATTATGATATCTCTACTATCAACTGAATTGCAACCAAAGGGCATCAAATTGGAAAACTTGGAAAGCAGTCCAGTAAGGAAGGGAACTACTCTAGTAAAGCGTGGCTTTGCACACATGCAGAAGCATGGCGTAATCATGGATGTTACTAATATTGAACAGGCACAAATTGCCGAAGACGCGGGTGCGGTTGCGGTAATGGTACTTGACAAGTTACCATTTGATGTTAGGAAAGCAGGTGGTGTTGCAAGAACTGCAAGCATCAAAGTTATCGAAGAGATAAGGGACAATATCACCATTCCAATGATGGCAAAGTGTAGGATAGGACATGTTTATGAGGCAAGAATTCTTGAGGCCAGCTGTGTTGATATGATCGATGAATCCGAAGTTCTTACCCCGGCAGATGAAGAACGGCACATATGGAAGTGGGATTTTACTCTACCATTCGTTAATGGCGCTAGAAATCTTGGTGAGGCGTTGAGACGAATGGAGGAGGGATGTTCTATGATAAGGACCAAAGGTGAACCTGGCACTGGGAATGTTGCAGAAGCTGTCAAGCACATCAAGCTTGTTAACAATGAAATCAGGAGAATAAAGTCTATTCACGAATCTGGTGATATACAAGAATTGGTCAAGGCTTCAAGAGAACTGAGAGTATCATATGTTTATGTTGAAGAGACTGCCAAGCTCGGAAGATTGCCTTTAGTAAATTTTGCAGCAGGCGGCATTTCAACACCGGCAGACGCAGCATTTCTTATGAATCTTGGCTGTGATGGGGTGTTTGTCGGTTCTGGGATATTCAAAGCGGATGATCCTGCCGAAAGGGCAAGGGCAGTTGTGATAGCTACCACATATTATGATGACCCTAAGCAAGTAATGGAAGCCCAGAAGATGGTTGATGAAAAGAAATCCATGTTAGGAATGGATACGACGAACCTTGATCTTAGGATGCAGGAAAGAGGAGGCAACGCATGAAGCAGGTGGAAATAGGTATACTTGCCATCCAAGGAGATGTCGAGGAAAACCTTTCTGCAACGGACCTAGCGTTAAGTGAACTCGGAATTAAGGGAAGAGTCACACCGGTAAAATATGTAGATGAAATCTCAAGTATTGATGGTCTGATTCTGCCTGGCGGAGAGAGCACCGTTATTGGAACTCTGGCGAAATTAAGCGGTGCAACACAGGTGATAAAAGATAGGGTGAAGCAAGGGATGCCCGTTATGGGGATATGTGCTGGTATGATTATGCTTGCTACACGTGCTTACGACAAAATTGTAGGGGAAACAACACAAGAACTACTCAGCATTTTGGATATCACTATAGAAAGAAATGCTTTTGGAAGGCAGAATAACTCGTTTGAAGCTGAAATGGAGATACCTTTGATCGGAAAAGAAAAATTCAACGGTGTTTTTATCCGATCGCCGGTAGTTACTGAAGTGAAGAACTCTGTCGATGCAATTGCGACCTTGAACAACAAAATAGTTGGTGTAAAACAGGGAAATGTTATAGTAACTTCATTCCATCCAGAATTGTCAAACGATGCAAGATTCCACAAACTTTTTACAAGTCTAGTAGCTGAGTATACAAAGTAATATTAGATGCCTGAATTTATTTCTAAATTTGTGATGATAGAAAAGGTCCGTAAATTCATTGGTAATTGAGTTCGATAATGTATTCTTTTTTAACCTCAACCAGCCATGAATATGGTATAGAATCTACTTATGGCAAAGTCATTAAAATGAGGTGCTGCAGAAATTTTCAATTTCCTTTGAATAAAGATATACGCATTTGAATTCGGGTTTATGACGGGTGTATTAATAGATAACAATAAGAACTATATCTTTAGCTATTTAGAATGTGGAGAACCATCTTATCGCCAAGATCTTGCATGAACTAGGATTACTTACTGAAGTAGAAGAAGATGTTAATGCCTCCTTCAAAGCTAGGGCATATCATAGCGCTGCAGATGCGATTACAGATTTATCTTCAAATATTGAGGATATATACCGAAACAAAGGACTGAAAGGATTGCTTGAGATTCCATCCGTTGGAAAAGCCGTTGCTTCAAAAATTGAAGAATGTTTAACAACAGGAAAAATCATGCATCTTGAGGAACTGAGAACAAAGATCCCAATTAAGATTGATGAGCTGTCTAGTATAGAGGGAATAGGTCCGAAAACCATCAAGATATTATATGACAAACTAAAGGTCAAGAATTTGATTGATCTAGAAAAGGTAGCGTCCGAAGGAAAGCTTCATACCGTTCGTGGATTTTCTGCGAAAAAGGTACAAGCTACTTTGGAAAATATTTTGTTCATCAAGAAATCTAGGGGTCAGTACATTCTGGGTGAGGTTTATCCATTGGTCAGAGAAATGGAATTGTATCTGTCAAAGATTGAGGGAGTTAAAGAAGCCGCAGTTGTTGGGTCGGTTAGGAGAATGAAAGAAATTATACATGATATGGATTATGTGGTGATCTCGCAAGATCCGGAAAAGGTAATAGACTCTTCCAATAGCATACCCGAAGTTCAAAGAATATTGAAGAGGGGATCGAACAGAGCATCTTTGCAATTGAAAAATGGAATAATCGTAGATCTTTTGATAGTCCCCGAGGAAAGTCTCGGTTCCGCTCTTCACAATTTCACTGGGAGCGCAGAACACGTAGAGGAAATTCAGAAGAGAGCAACTGCAAAAGGTCTTAGTCTTAACGAATGGGGGGTTTTCAAGAATGATGGGCAGTGTATTGGAGGAGGAACTGAAGAAGAAGTTTACCGAGCAATAGGATTAGATTGGATACCTCCGGAGATGCGTGAAAATAATGGTGAAGTTAACTTTGCAAATAACTCTAAGCTACCAAAATTGGTTGAATATGGAAG
Organism: Nitrososphaerales archaeon; assembly: GCA_965197925.1. Lineage (GTDB taxonomy): Archaea > Thermoproteota > Nitrososphaeria > Nitrososphaerales > UBA213 > CBDAOC01. The sequence goes on along the minus strand of CBDAOC010000020.1, from coordinate 333,488 downwards.
TTTGAAGGGCGATCTGCAGGTCCACAGCAACAGCACCGATGGGACAATGTCAATAGAGGAGATGGCTTTAGCCGCAAAACGAGAAATTGGACTGGATTATATTGCTATTACTGATCACACGAAAAGCCTTGCAATAACACATGGGCTTGATGAAAAACAATTGTTGGAGCAGGCCAACAAGATTGCCGAGCTTAATGATAAACTTGATTTTAGGATATTATCTGCTGCCGAAGTAAACATATTGAAGGATGGTTCACTTGATATTTCAAATAATGTGCTTGACAAATTGGATCTAGTAGGTGCTTCCATCCATTACAATTTTAAGCAGTCCATTGAAGTCCAAACTGAAAGATTGATAACAGCAGCAAAAAATCCTAGTGTTGACGTATTATTTCATCCTACCGGAAGATTGATCAACAAAAGGGAAGGATATCCCGTAGAGATGGAGAAGGTAATTGAAGTGGCAAGGGATACTAATACTACACTCGAGATAGATGCGCACTACAACAGGCTTGATTTAAAGGATGAGTATGTAAAAATGGCGGTGAAAAATGGGGTTAAACTGGTAATTGATTCAGATGCTCACCATCCATTTCACTATAAATTCTTAACTTTTGGTATAGGGCAGGCAAGACGAGGCTGGGCTGAAGATTCTGATATTCTTAATACTTTACCCGCAGACAAATTATTACAGAGTCTAAAATGATGTAACACCCTTTCCTAGGTCCAAAATGAGTCTAATGATTTTAGCCCAAAAGAATATGAAAAGTGCTTATGTCTAAATATTACAGTTTTAGCTGGAAGAAACTGCCCTTACTTTCCATTTAATGAAGGAACTAAACACTAGTTATATTTGGATATGTATGGGATAATGTACAGGGAATAAATAGAAAAGCATATTTCTAATAGTTCTGACATTTCAAGAGTATTTTTCCGAAATGGTCACTGTTCTCCATTCTCTCATGGGCTTTCGCAGCTTCGCTTAACCTATATTTGGAATCTATGATTGGCTTGATCTTTTTTGCCTGCATGAATGACATCATTTCTATCAATTCGTTTTTTCTTCCCAAGTATGCTCCTATGATTGATAATTGTTTGTTGTACACTGTTCTGATCTCTACGGCAGTGGTTTCACCCGAAGTAGCACCACATACTGCCAATGTACCTCCAATCTTCAGGCATCTAAGACTGGTCATCCAAGTGTTTGCACCAACGTGATCTATAACTACATCAACACCGTTTCCAGTTAGACTCATAACTTCTTTAACAATATCATTCTTCATTCTATTAATAACAGACGCCGTCCCATGCTTTTTTGCCAAGGCAATTTTCCCTTTATCACCTACAGTTGTGATAACCTTTGCACCCCTTGCCCTTGCGAGCTGTATCGTAGCTGAACCTACACCACTGCCTGCACCGTATACAAGCAAGGTTGTTCCTCTACCTACATTAGCACTTTTCAACATATTCCATGAAACTAGATAGGATACTCCTAGACACGCAGCTTCATCAAAAGTCAACCATGAAGGTACCTTTACAATGTTCCTTAATGGAACTCTAACGCATTCTGCGTAACCACCATGAATATTGCTGAAACCGCCGATAATCGAAAACTTGTTGCACAGATTTTCTTTTGATTTCCTACAATAGAAACATTTACCACAGCTAAGTCCAGGATATACCATGACCCTGTTCCCAATTGGGATATTTTTGTTCCGGCTTTCAATTTCACCAACAATATCGCAACCAAGTATGTGAGGGAACTGTAGAGTTTTACCTGGTAGTCCTTTTCTGATCCATATATCCAGATGGTTCACAGCACAGGTCATAACCTTGACCAATACACCCTCCTTGGAAGGTTTTGGGGTATTGATTTCTTGATAAATTAATTTATCTGTGCCCCCATGTTCATGTATAACAGTTGCCTTCACATAGAATCTAATATGGTCGTACTAAATCAGTATTGCTGCTTAAGTTATTTTATGTTATGCATTGGCACCAGATCTTTTTGGAATAATTCCAGATCACTTGGGATACTAATGTTTATGGGTTCCTTTAGAGACATTCCCTTCTCCTTTTTGCTATTCCATATGGAAGAATTGAATTCTGAAATTTGTTTCGTATAATTTGCTAGTTCCGTATAGCCGATCTGTTCTGGGAATTTCTGCTTGTGTATACTTTCGTGTGAGTACAGTGAACGCCACAAATGATCTGTTATGAATGGGATGATAGGTGATAGCAGGATCAATATAGTAGAGAAAGACTTGTGTAAAGTGTACCATCCCGCTTTTTTCTCCTCATCATCGAATCCCAATCCATAAGATCTTGCCTTCACCATTTCTACATAATGTGCAGCAAAAACGTTCCATGTAAATTCTCTTATTGCTGTAGCGGGAATGAAGAAGTTCAATTCCTCATATCCCTTTCTACACTGTTCAATCAAGGACGATAATTCACCTAGGATCCATTTATCACTAGGATAAATGGTTGCCATATTCTGCAACGGGAATGTTGAGATGAATCTGGCTATGTTCCATAATTTAGTTAAAAATTTTTGTGTACCAGCTATCTTTAGTTCGGAGCAACGAAAATCATAACCCAAATTGACTTCACTTGCACTCCAGAACCTGAAGGTATCTGCACCGTATTTTTTAATTATCGGAAATGGATCTATCACATTGCCTCTACTTTTGCTCATTCTTTCTCCCTTTTCATCAACGCCATATCCCATTATCCACACCTTCTCAAATGGTGCTTTGTCAGTCAACTGGTAACATCGTAACACTGTATAGTGCAACCATGTCCTGACTATATCTTTGGCTTGGGGTCTTAGAGTGGCAGGGTAGGTTGCATTAAAGAATTGTTCATCCCTTTTGTATCTTGTAATGAACAAAGGTGAAATGCTAGAATCCATCCAAGTATCGAATGTCCTATCATCACCAATGAACTCCGTACCATTACAATATCTGCAACACCTGAAGGGGGGATCCTCTTTCCAAGGTTTGTAGTATTTGCCAGGTTCAGGCAAGTTGGGCTTTTCGCATTTTTTGCAATACCATATAGGAATTTCTGTCCCATAGAATCTTCGTCTCGACACTGGCCAGTCTATCGTTATGGAGTCCAGCCAGTTCAGAAAAATATGCTTATGCATACCGGGATGAAACCTCATCTTGTTCGAGAATTCTCTTAATGCTGGAACAAAATCAATCTGCTTCACATAATACTCCTTCATTGGAATGATCTCAATTGGAGTTTTATGTCTCTCACAGATCGGTGTACTGTGCATTATCTTCTCTTCCTTTACGACAAGACCTTTGCTTCTCAAATCCTCTATTACTTGATCCCTTGCCTTGGAGACCTTCAAATCGGCATACTGTTTGGCATTTTGGGTCATTTTGCCATTTTCATTCACGGCAACTATTTCCTCCAATCCGAATTCCCTTATCAATTGTACGTCTGTATGATCACCATAACTACATATCATTACAACACCAGAACCGAACTCTGGTTTGGCAGCCGGATGGGCTTTTACCTCAACTTCTCTATCGAATAATGGTAGTACAGCATGCATTCCATGTATATCCTTATACCTTTCATCTGCAGGGTTTACTATCACGGCCCGACAGGAGCATAAGAGTTCAGGCCTAGTGGTTGCAATTACCAAATCGGTTTTTTTCTCATTTAACCCAAACTTAATGTGTACTAACCTTGATTCTATTTCCTGGTGAGCAACTTCGGCATCCGCTATTGTCGATCCACAGAGATTGCAATAATTGTTTGGTCTGTTTGATTCATAAACCAAACCTCTGTTCCATAGTTCAATGAATGTTGACTGTGTTAGAGCCCTAAATTCATCAGAGTCCGTACGGTAGTACTTACCAAAATCATTGCTAAGCCCCATATTCTTCATGATTTGTATCATTTCTGCTTCAAGATCGTCCAAGGCAGATTTGCAAAGCTCCAGAAACTTTTCTCGCTCAGTATGCCGCATGCTTATCTTATACTTTTTTTCGGTGTAAATCTCAACAGGTAGACCATTTCTATCTATTCCAATGGGAAACAGGACATTGTTACCCAACATTCTTGAAATCCTAGCAATCATGTCAATCTGCGCATAGTGCGCAGCAGCTCCTATGTGCCATGGTCTGCCAGAGGGATAAGGTGGAGGTGTATCGATTACAAATGGTTTACCTGCATTTACATCAAATTTGTGTAAATTCTCATATTCCCATCTCTTAAGGATGCTTTGCTCGATAAGGGGATCCCAAGTCTTTTCCTTTATTTTTGCTTCCATAATATATGATTGGAAAGCATGATGTTCCTGTTATAAATATCTGCAATCCCGGCTTGATTTATATCACGTTTTATTGATAAATTTGACACACGATGGTAAACGAATCAGAAGGCCTTGCAAACCAACAAGGAAGTAAGGATACGTATTTAGATAATGGTGCATTTATCTCATCAAATGTTGAACAAGACACCGCCTTTGTTGAAAATGATGATGTAAGACCCAATGATCACAAAGTTCTCGGGATCTTGAGAGAAGACGGTTCAAGCTACTCCTTTAGGGGTATGATGAGAAAGCTTGAAATGCATCAGGAAAGTTTGTCACGTTCACTTCAGAGACTCGACGATTTAGGCCTCATAGAGAAATCAAAGTTAGGCTACAAACTGAGTAGGAAAGGTGGCATTCAAACTAAAAGAAATGTTGGTAGTTCAACTGATTCTTACATTCCTCTTCTGCAAACATACATACCATCAAGTATCGATGTTAATGGCGTAATCTACACTCTAGCTGGCAGGTGGTTCAAAAACTTACGCTGGTTAGGGATACTAGAGGGTGAAATGGGTCATATGTTGCAGTGGAAGAGTGAAGATGGTTCATTTCAGCTAACCTACGTATCATAAGCAATTACATAATTATAGAAACCAATGCTATTGATGAAAAGTATAAAGTAGAAGCTATGGTCTGTGCGCATAAAATATTTGAGCTTGTAACAAAACTTTTGAGCACCAAGTTCGGAAGTGTACTCCCTTACACATTTTCAAACTATAGATTAGAAAACTGATGTGACCAATTCAAGCAATCCATAGTCAACTAATACTACGCATCCATATTATTGGTAATGACAACAATAGTTGCAATGAAGAGTAAGGAAGGAGTTGTACTTGCTTCAGATAGGAGGGCAAGTAAGGGATTCTTTATAGGTTCAAAGATAACACAGAAAACCTACAAAGATTGATGATAAACTTGCGATGGCCATTGCTGGACAGTTGTCCGATGCAGAATATATGAAAGATGGTAAAGGCGGAACGCAAGCTTGTGGAGTTAAGACGAGGCTATAGAGTGACTGTAAGGGAATCGTCCAGACTGATTGCAAATCTAGCATATTCAGGATTGAAGAACTATTCACCATACTTCGTTGAGCTCCTGGTTGCTGGTGTTGATTCGCTAGGGCCTCATGTTTATTCAGCAGATATGAGTGGAACGATAACAGAAGAAGACTACGCGTCATCCGGTTCTGGTTCTCCAATTGCATATGGAGTGCTTGAAAGCGGTTACAATCAGGATATAACAATTGATGAAGCGAAGACACTTGCATCAAAAGCAGTTTTGGCTGCAATTGAACGAGATCCGGGTTCTGGGAATGGTGTTGATGTTCTTGATATCCCTGCGTTGTTGACAAAGGAGGTAAGATGATGTCGGATCAGAACCCCGGCAAGTATCCATACTACTACGGCCCCCAAGGAAGATTGGTCCTAGTGGATAGCGCATTGGAAGCTGTAAGTAGAGGCTCAACCACCATAGGCATTAAAACTGAGAAATTCGTATTACTTTCAAGTCATATAAAGCCGATCAGACCTCTAGTGGAACCATCTGAAAAGGTGTTTTCAATAGATGAGCATGTGGGTGCAACTGGATCAGGATACATAGGTGACATACTTAGACTTATAGATGAGCTACGGGTTGAAGCTCAGAGACATAGGTTAGTGTATGAAACTCCGATGGATGTCGGATCTCTTGCAAAGCATATTAGCACCACCTTACACGGCTTCACTATATACGCAGTAAGACCCCAAGCGGCATCTATACTCTTAGCAGGAACGGATCCAACAGGTTTGCAGCTTTATCAAGTTGATCCAAGCGGCACGTTCTTCAAGGGACAAGCATTTGCAATCGGACAGGATTCTGGCAAGGCGTTGGATGTGATAGAGAACAATTATAGCTCAGATATGAAGGTGGAACATGCGGTGGAATTAAGCAACAGGGCAATCGAACACGCATTGAATGAAAGGCCAATAGTCGAACATGGTATCGTTGGTACTGAAGGTGGCATTTTTAAGAAACTCAAACCCTAATCCTGACTCATCTGACTCACTTCATTCATTTATCGGATCATAAATTCATCATAATCGTAAATAAATTCATTCGTACTCAACAGGGTCTTTGAACCCCAGGGCCTCGAAAGCTGCTATCCTTGATTTACAGCCATAACATTTTCCACAATGTTTTTGAGTCTTGACATGACAGCTCCATGTAAGCTCAAGGGGCACCCGCATATCCATCGCATAATGGATGACCTGGAGTCTATCCAGATCCGCAAGTGGAGTATTGATCTGGTAATGAGAACCGTTACACAGCATACAACCATCCCTCAATAACCCATTCAACATACCTATGTAATCCTTGGAGGCATCAGTGTAAAACTGGGTGTCTTGCTTATTATGCCCTCCAACTATCCATTTTGCGTTCATGTATTCCGCGTAATGTGCTGCAATTGAATAGAAAATCAGGTTTTTTGCAGGTATGTAAAATGGCCATCTAGCATCCCCATCTCTTACATATTGACCTTCATAACCAAGAACATTGAAGGCTTCCTTGACGAAAGGAATATCCAATTCAATCATTTTTGCATTTGCACTCTTGCTCAGCTGTCTTGCCGATTCTATTTCTTTCATCCACCTGTCGAAATAGTTGAATGTTATCGCATAGACATCATACTTCTGGTTCTTGGCCCAGTATAGGCAGGTTGCTGAATCAAGTCCACCAGACAGTAGCACTATTGCCTTATCGTTCATCCTTGGAGACCTTTGAAATTATGTGTGCACCCTTGCTCACACCTTCATAAATGTAAACACCCAAAGCGTCGACATTGTTGGGCATATTGGGTACGAGCAATGATATGATCTCCGTGGATAGATTTTCCACCGTAGCTTCACCATTTAGAATGTAGGTCGTGCTCTTTGGAACTTTCAAATCAAATAGTCCTTGCGGTCCTTTAAAAGAAACCCTGTAGTGCTCATCATCCTCCCCAATCATGTATTTCTTATTTATGAAGAATTTGTGATCCAAAGCTCCAAGGGTTGATTTTATTATTTTTTTAGCCTCTCCGAAATCGATTACCATGTTGTTGTTCATATTTCCAATTATCTCAACCATTACGCTTGATGTATGTCCATGTAAGACGGAACATTTTTCCACGAGGGGTAATATATGAGCATAGTCGAATGACAAAGACGGATCCTCAATGAAGATTGAACCTGTCTGAAAATTCATCTTATCATACAGGAAGATTGAGTCTATCTCATCAATCTTGCTCGCATACTTTGACTGTCCTATAGCTATCACTCTTTCGTTGTTGTCTTTCTTTATCTGTAACAATTTGTCCGAATCCTCCTCACCGTCTATAACTTCGATTGCTCCCATTTTCGTCTTAAAATCAACTCGTATGCTTGAATTATACAACAGTTTGGCATCATAATCATAGTCTATACCAAGGTACTGCAGAAGCTTTGCTACAGATAATTCGGTTCTGCTCCTTAGGAGATTTCCCTTTCCATCTAGGTAACGCAAATCGCTGTCACCTATGATCTTGCCTTTGCTCACAGTCAACATTACTCCTTGTTCTACTTATATAAGTTCACGCTTGATCATAAATTCAATTTACTAACTACTTTGTACACACCGCTACTAAACTGCATTGCCTTTTTCTCACGGGACAAAAGTTTCTGGGGCACACCAATATTTTTTGCAACTTCTACCAACATGATCTTTCTTCTTCCCGCCCTGTCCAATTTCATTCTTAACGGAATTGATATCGCATATTTTAGAAAGTCCACCGCAGTGTATGGAAGAGATAACTTAGTGTGAAATGATGCGGCCAACTCATCTCTGTCCAAGTTATTCCTGCATGCATTTTTGATATCATCGAACATTGCTTCCCTGACTTTTCTCACAGAACTCTTAAGATATTTTAGATATCTGGCATATCCACCAAACAATTCATCTGCAAGCTGCCCGAGCATAAGTACATCATACTTCTTTTCTCTCGTATGTTTTGCCAAAATATAAACAACGGATGCTATGCTAGCATGCATTTCATTCTTGAATTGGGTGACTTTTTGTAGTTCCTTGATGGAATTTATCACTGTAGTTTCATCGACCAACACAGTTTCATGTTTGATATCAAGTAATTCAGCAGAATGTTTTCCTACCTTGTGATCCAAGGAGCCCTTCATACATACGGTAACTGCAAGCATTTTGCTACCAGAAGCAACTTTTGCTATCAACGTGCTGTCTATTCCACCTCCGAAGCCGAGCACGACATTCCTATTCGCAATTCTACGTTTGATAGAATCAGAAAGCAACCTGGTTGTAGTTTCCACTGCTTCCAACTGGTCATAACTTTTTGTTTCATATTGTAAAGAACTAAATTTTATGCGTCTTATCCTCTTGATTGATGCTTCGTAAAGAAAACCGGGGGCTACATAATTTGCTTTGAAACCCAATACTGTTACCGCGTTTGGATCTGTTGACAATAAAAAATTATTCGAATCTTTTCCATAGTACAATGGTTTGGTACCCAAAAAGTCTCTGGCAAAAACAACTGAATCGTCACGTGGTATGGCTAGAGCATAACTCCCATCTATTTCAGATAGATCTTCGGCCAGTATTTTAGGTTCCCTACTTAAATCTATAGAATCATAAAATTCACCGTGAATTATGTCATCGTATTTCCTACCATTTGTTAAACACACACCTACGCATATTTTACCAAAATTCTTTACGTCAAATCCATTCCAAGCTCTGTACTTCATTCTTGCCAGCGCAGGATTAATTTTGGGAGTATCGGAGGTTGATAACAGAACAAAAAAGCCATTGATATTTGGCATTTACAAAATAATTAATGGGGTGTGTTATTAAATTGTATTTGAAATGCTAGTGGTAACTAAAATTTAACTGACACATGATTTATTAAATCCTGGAATTTACTCTTACCTGTGCCTAGCAAGAAGAAAGTGCAGAAAAAAGGAAATGTAAAGAAATCTACTTCCTTGACACATGAAGGCAGGAAAATGCGGCATGAACAGCTCTTACTTCGTGATGTAGGAGGCAATGGAGAGAAGAAGATCAAGAGAATTATGAAAGAGGCTACAGCAGCGAAGGTTGTTGTTGTTCTTCCAACTAGGAATGAGCAGACTACAATAAAGGCATGCATTGATACTGCTAGGCGAAGCAAGTACAAGCCCATAATAGTTGTTAGTGACGGACATTCCAGTGACAAAACTAGGGACGTTGCAAAGAAAAACGGCGTAACTGTTGTAATGCCTCAGGAAAGACTTCATCCAGGTAAAGGCGCTGCTATGGTTGAGGGCATAAAAGCTGGACTTGCCAAAAATCCAGATGTTATAGTTTTCTTAGATGCGGATATAATGAACCTTACACCAGAATGGATAGATCTTCTGGTTGATTCTATAATGATAGAGGGTTCCGATATGTCAAGAGGTTGGTATCTTAGGGCCCCCAGTGATGCCTCTGTAACTAAACTGGTAGCTAAACCATTGCTTTGGACCTTCTTCCCTGAAATATGGCATTATGAGCAGCCTTTGAGCGGGGAGATAGCTGCAAAGTCTGATGTATGGAAAAAGTTGGTTGCTTTGGATCCCCCTGATGGATGGGGTGTTGATGTATGGTTACTGATTGAAACTGCTATGGCAGGATACAAGATAAAGGAAGTATTCTTGGGAACTAAGAGTCATAGATCGTATCTCTCATATTCTACCGATGTCTCCAAACTGGCGAAGATGGGAGAGCAGGTAGGTTTGGCGATAATTCAGCAAGCCATAAAGTATCAGAGAATAGACAACTGTATGCAGACTAAGGTCTAATTTTTTCAAGGCTTCTCAAGCAAATCCAGTATATCATCTAAATCAGCTGTTGCCAAGCCTATGACCTTATCAGCAGCTCCATAGTACACATATAATTTGTTATCAAGCATCACCGTACCCGTTGGAAACACGACGTTAGGAACGTCGCCAACAACTTCGTATGATTCTCTTGGCTCCAGTACTGGCCTTTTTGATCTCGCCAGTACAATAGAGGGATCTTGGATATCCAGTAAAATAACTCCAGCCATATATCTGAAATCCGCATCAACACCATGATAAAAGACCATCCACCCTTCCTTGGTCTTGATCGGGGGACATCCACCTCCAACCTTTCTTTGTTCCCATTTTTGTTCAGACTGTATCAAAATCTTATCGTCTGACCATTCCTGCAAATTATCAGAGTATGCCAACCAGATACTGGGGTTTGACGTTCCATATTTTTCTCCAACCCAGTTGGGTCTATGCATCATCACGTACTTCCCATTGATCTTCTCAGGAAATATAACAACATCCTTATCATCAACATCATGAGGAGTAATGATTCCAAGTTTATTGTAATCAAGGAAATCCTCCGTCGAAGCCAACGCGGTTCTTGCGATGCCTTTTTCTTTCTGGGGAAATGATAGAACTACATAGGTAACATATAACTTATTTTCTATCTTGCTTATTCTGGGATCTTCACACCCACCAAGTTCATATCTTACGGTTGGGTTCATCACCGGTTCATCATACCTTGTGAAATTTATCCCATCTTCACTTACCGCATATCCCAGCCTTGAAATGTAATGTTCATACTCCCCAATCGCACGATAAAGCATGTGTATTTTGCCATCATGGTTGGTTACTGCACAATTAAAGACTGCCTTACATTCCCAGAAATTCGTAGTACTAGGCTTCAAGATTGGGTTATGTTTGGATCTTCTTAAACCCACATCGCTACCGACATTTGTATTATATTTAAACGTGTGTACATATGAGAAATTCGCTTATATACCACATTAGGAAAGATAAGTTCCAGTGAAATACAACAAGATATTGTGCACTCACGATGGTTCCGTTAGATCAGAAAAAGCATACCGGCATTCCAAATATTTGGCAAACAACCTGAATTCCGAACTTATTCTACTGAATGTCTTATCTGTGCCTACAAAACCGTTTGGAATTTCACCAACGACAGGCGCAAGGAAAAATATCAAAGAACATCTCGCAAAGATAGAAAAAGAACTGCAAAGGGATATAGAAAAAATGTTTGTGGAAAAGGTAAAAGAATGTAAAAAATTAGGAATTTCTGCCAGATATGCGATAGAATATGGCGTGCCCTTGGAGAAGATACCTGAGTTTACTAGGAAAGAAAAGATCGATATTATAGTAATGGCAAGCAAAGCATTGCCTGGCATCACAAGGATGAGTGTACTCGGGAGTGTCAGTAGATGGGTCGCCGAACGTGTTAGCTGTCCGGTTCTTATAGTTCATTAGCGCTATAGATGAAATAAATAATCAAATTCCAACATTGTTATTATTTCCTACAATGGGATATTATAGTATCGGACAATCGGAAAATGCAAGGAATGAAAAATGCCCAAAGCTTACCATTACAACATCAGAAGAAAACTCCATTTCTTGATGAATAATAAAATTGTAATTGTTACATTCAGTCATTTGATTGAACGAGTATGATGGAATCAATGGACAGGAAATATAGACAAACATTATAAAGCATACCAATATGGCTTAGAATTGGATCGGAATGACGGGCCGGAAGTCGATAGTTATTATCGATTGTCTAATCGTCCAGCCTGGTAGGACACTCCCTCGGCATGGGAGAGGTCGTGGGTTCGAATCCCACCCGGTCCACTACAATAGCGGTTCATAAATAGGGTCCCTACGTATAATATGGTGTGCAAAATTAGCAATAACAGTTTCAGAACCTCTTGCAATGTTCCTGTATGCTATTAAGAGTGAGCAGACTAAAGTAAAGTACAAGCGCCGCCTTGAAATGTTTTTTGACTTCATTGGATTGAACGGAACTCTTGTGGAAAAAGCTAAACAAATTTACAGTAAAAGGAAGGGATGATACAAATTGGGCTTTCTATTCCGTAATGAGATTCATTTCTTATCAGAAAGAACGTGCCGATAGAAATGAAATTTCAGAATCAAGTGCCGAACTATTACAAACCAATAAAACTGTTCTGTGAAATGTATGATATACTGTTGAGTTGGAAGAAGATTTCTAAAGGTCTGCCTAAGGAGAGAAGGGCATCCAACGATAGAGCACCAACAGGTGAAGAAATCAGAAAACTTACCGGATATCCAGACAGAAGAATAAAACCTATTGTGTACTTGATGGCATCGTCTGGCATTCGATTGGGAGCATGGGATTATCTGAAGTGGAGGCATATTGCACCTGTGGTTGAAAATGGAATTACTCAAGTTGGTAAAATAATTGTTTATGGTGAGGATGCCGAAGAGTATATCACTTTCATTACTCCCGATGCGTACAAGGCAATAAAAGAATGGATGGATTACCGTGAAGAGTGTGGAGAAAGAATAACAAAAGATTCTTGGGTTATGCGTGATTTATGGCATGCAGAATATACACATCATGGACTTGCAATGAATCCAAGGAAGCTAATGAGTACTGGAATCAAAAGGTTGGTTGAAAGAGCATTATGGGCCCAAGGAATTAGAAGATCGTTAGAACTAGGGCAGAAAAGGCATGAATTTAAAGCTAACCATGGTTTCAGAAAGTTCTTCAAGACTCGGGCAGAGCAAGTGATGCGCCCGATAAACGTAGAACTGCTAATGGGTCACTCGGTTGGTGTAAGTAATTCATATTATAAACCAAATGAACACGAACTTTTCAAGGACTACCTTAAGGCTGTTCCTCTGTTACAAATTTCTGAGGTTGAGCATGTGAAGCATGAGTTTGCTGTGGCTGAGAAGAATTGGCAGACCCAATTTGAGGAGATGAAGAGAAAATTAGAGTCTGTAGAGAGTCGAGTGAACTTCGTATACTCGACACTTCTCGCTTCAAAGATGTCAGCTCTTCAAGCAGAAGATCGAAATCCATCTTACAAGTTAGACAATCAGTCAACTTTCATCTAGGTGTTGAAGGATTTAACGGATGCTATGAAGGCCCTAATTCTATTTGCTGATTCTATAAATGGAGAGAAATTGCATGATTATCAAAAAGCTCGCGATGACTTTGAACATGTATTTGATATTCAATTATTGCGGGACTTTCTGAACGCAGTGTTAGTTAATGATGAAAAATTGATACGACTTCGACTCAAGACTCTTATCCATTTGCTATGGAGTATGCATCCCGTTATTCACCTTGGCAAGGTAAAGGAATTAGCGCCAGTTGCATGGCAAGATATCAGCCATACAATGGCTTGGGTTGAATATGCAATGGAGCAGGAAGCTAGATGAATGCTATCAGTTTAATGTCATTCCTTTAGTGAACCATGTTTCTCTAGGAGAGAGTATTTTCTTACTCCAGAGGGATTGTTCAACGCAAGGGCGAGACTAAAATTAAGCCCCTATGAAATGGTCTATGGCATATTACCCTTGTATAAGAACAAAATTGAGACGATTGATGATATAAGACCGTTTCTCTGGAATATTGGCACTTGTAAGAATAAATGATTGTGTACTCTAATCTTCCCTCACCAGATCGGCGTTTCCATGAACTTACTCTTCCGCTTTTACAAAGTTTATTGTTGTAAGAATCCCAGTCCTAGTTCCGCTTTTGTCCTAGCTTAAAAAAGAAGAGGAGTTCAAATGTCTATAGAATTACAACTTAGCCCTTCAGATATTCTGGAAGCATTTAAAAAGGAAAGAGGGTCGCAATCTTAAAATATATGTTAGGTTACAACATAACTATCGATGATAAGTGCGGACAAGTATGATTGCTTGAATCAAGTAGTAAAGGTATTGGATACTTTGCAGCAAGAAAAATACACCCGTGAGTTGCTAGAGGACTTTAACGACTTGTGAAAAATTTCCGTGTCAAGTACAAATAATACTTAATCTTAAAAGGCAATAGATGTCACACGAGTATCGAGACAGCATCTATATTATAAAAGATATTATTCTCAAACTTATGGAGCATAGAGAACTCAACCAGACCACCCTATTGAGCTATTGTGGTCTCAATTTGACAAAACATAGAAGCATTCTAGATAGCTTTCAGCGGAAGGGGTTCATAAACAGAACTGATCAACCATGGGGTAATAAAAAGATCATAAAATATAGTGTTACAGAAAGTGGCAGAAATTTTAGTAGGAAGATCCTAGACCCTTATGAAGACTTATTCCCCAGGAAAGATTGAGATGATTTCGAGAACAAAGTTAACTAATCTTTTTAAGTTAATGCCCTACACTGACCATGCATATATGTCGGAATCTAAGGATCAACCTTCATCAAATGACAAGGAAAAACGTGAAGGTATATTGGAAGTGCTCGACTAACTTATTTTCCATATGAATACAACCAAGAATATGTTTTCATTACCAACTGATCCCAAAACTGATCATTTAGTGAATAATTGACGATCATTTGGATCTATTTGCAATGCTGCCCGTAGCAGATCATGAAATTTCAGGAGATAACAGGTGAACAATGGAAGATGATATCACCGCATCTCCCCAAGCCAGCCAGAACCGGAAGGCCAAGGGCAGACGACAGAAAGACAGTCAACGGAATCCTGTTTGTCGGGATAACAGGATGCAGGTGGACTGGGATGTCACAAAGGTACGGCTCCAAATCAACTGCGCACCGCAGACTGCAGAACTGGCAGCGACGTGGAATATGGAAGAATATCCTCTCCGCTGCAGTCAAATCAGCCCACAGATCAGGCAAGATGCAGCTGCAAAAAATATCAGTCGATTCGTCATCAGTTCCGGCCAAAAAAGGGGAAGCGTCATAGGATACAACGGATTCAACAGGATTTCAGGCACAAAAATACACGTTGCGGTGGAACAAAACGGACTGCCAGTCTCAGTAGTGATGGGTCCTGCAAATCAGCATGACTCTGCAAGATTTGTAGACGTGATGGATGGCATCTCACAATATCTGGATGAGAGATCTATCAGAAAAATTGCGCGGTGCCAAGCAGACAAGGGCTATGATGCAGAATTCATCAGGAAATACCTCACCAAAAGAAAAATCCCTGGCCGCATACCTTACAGAAAAAACAGTAAGACACAACAACAAAATGATAATACAGAACAATACCTATACGGCAAGACGCGCTATGTTGTGGAGAGATTCTTTGCCTGGTTGAAGAATGGGTTCCACAGAACCAGGATCAGATATGAGAAGAATGCACAAAACTATCTGGCATTTGTTATCATTTCGTCGATTATGATGTATTGGAGAGTATTGGGATGACTTATAATATCTTCATTCATCCTTGCTCCGATAGCTTTGATTATGGCAGCGGTAGTTGCAGGACATCCCAGGTTTCTGGGTTTCCTCCTGCATAGACACCCTGACATCGGACTAATCCTTCTATTTACCATAGTTTCAGTTATCCTTGCATCAATCTGGCTATACATAGGGTTCAAAGAACGATTGTTCTTCGCCGCATGGGATATGAAATTCAGGAGATACATCTCATTGAAGGAACAGATTGATAGGGAATTGCGAGAAGGAAGTAAAGAAGAGGAAGAGTAATTTTTTATTCCTTTCCTTTGAGAATCTGACACGTCAAAACATTGGGTCTCTACCTGCTTTTTCTATAATGTTACTAGGCCCAAGGGTAAATGGTATCTATCTGAGGCTTGGGCGTAATTTAGTTCGAAACGATAAGATCAGGTTCTAGTTTTTATTGTTGATATGTTTAGCTCAGACTCGATACTTCTTCGTATATTATTTTTGATTGACGTGATTCCTTGGTCAAAACCTAATAGGAAAAGAGAAAGTTCATTCCTACTATTCACCAACAAATACTGTACCCCTTTCTCAATAAGACAGTTCACTCTTCATCTTATAATTAATCTAGGGTTTCCAATGATGTCCACAGTTAGAGCAAACAAACTCTATATCGTCTTTTACACTCTTAGTTCTTATCCTGCCGTAATAATCACATTTTAGGCACTTACCTGTAACATGAGTTGCACGAGAAGGTGGAGGCGAGTTTCTTCTTTTCCTTGCCATTGCACACATCTGGGTTTGACCCATATAAATTTGATAAACATATCATGTAACTAAGTATTTGAAGTTTGGGCAAATTCAATAATAATAATATTTTGATATTGTTTCATTAGCTTCCCAACATGTGCTGCAATGCCCTCAGAGGTCTTTCTGTCAAATTCTAGTATACCATCAGCTGGTATAGCAATATAGAAATCAGAACGATGCTCCTAGCTTTATCAAACCCGCTAACGAGTAGTGAATCTATATCTAGAATGAGTCGAATTAACACTAGACTATAATTTTCTTCAGGTGTTTGTGCTAAAAAGAGAAAGCAAAAATTGTACCCTACTCTGGGGTAAGGTAAGAGGTAAGGAAAGGATGAATTATCCTAATATCTAAACCGTAACTACGAACGAATTCAGTATTCTATTAGCAATTCAATAAACGGTGCTCTATTCATTAAGATAATAAAAGTAAAGGTAAGGAATGGTAAGGAAAGAAACTTCACCAAAAGGGTATACTAAAAGGATAACAATTATTCTATAGGTATTTCAAATGATTAAACAGATGTCTTTTGATGATTTCTTTCAATCTGACTTCATTCATAGATGGTTTGTGCGAACCCTCTAATCCGCGAGGTACTGCTATCGTATGGTCTTTTTGGTTCTATACAATTTAAGCTCATTTCGCCTTTGCCTATAGTTCGGACATAGAGAAGCAACTATATTCCAAAATCTCTTAGAATGATTCAACTCCTTAAGATGAACCAATTCATGTATCATCACATACTCTACCAACTCCTCGGGAAGTGATGCTAACTGCCAGTTGAAACCAAGGTTTTTCATTATAGAACACGTTCCCCAACTATTTGAACTTCTCAAAAATAATCTATTGTAACTCACTCCGAGTTTAGGTGCATAAATTGCTATCATATCCTCAATTATTCTCTTTGATTCTTTGGTCATCCATTGACGTAAGGTATTGTAGAACTGTCTTCTATTGGGTGCAATGATTTTAACACTATCATTTTCAACTTGTATAGATTCATACCCTTTTTCGTATCTAAGGTCATATTCTCTGCCTTTGAATAGAACTTTATCTTTGCTTATAGTGAACCTTATAGACATTAATTCTCTGTACTTCTTTTCTATCCATTCCTTCTTTTCCTCTAATAGATCTTTAATGCTAACATCCTTCTTTCTAGGAATGGTAACCTCTACACCATTTTGACTTACCTTGATGTATACATGTTTCACCTTATTCCTTTTTACAATGTATGGAATTTTCAAATTACCAGTATCATAGACAAGTTCGCTCATCTATTATATCGCCTCAAAGTCATTAGAACTTCCGTAAGCTTAGCTACATCTGCTATATCCAAGCTATCATTGTAATTTTGGTAACAAAAATCAAATACACACTTCTCCACATCCTTTACCATAGATGCGTTTTCCTGCCGTTCTATGAATATTTGCTCCTTGTTGCTCTTACTTTGTTCTTTAACCGATGAAGCGAGTTGATCCTCTTTCCCATGAACATAATTCTTCAAAGTCTTCAAAAGTACAAATTCTTTCCTAGATATACGTTTACTAACCCAATCTGTCACGCAAGGACTATACTAGAAATTATTGCGCTACCTAGAATTTACGAAGAACAAAAATACATCAGAATTATAAGTAAAAGATTCTAGGGTTAGATGCGGATAATAAAAAACAGAAAGTATCACTTGTTTCAGCAATGTGTGAAGATGCTGATCTAAAAAAAGTATTAACGAAAATCAGTTTGTATTTATTGTTAAGGTGAAAACAGTTGGTTAAGTTAGAGTCGTTGTTATTCTAGCTTATTGTTCAATGACTTTTGCATGCTTCTTCACTATTCGTTTCCTTATTGCCTTGACAAGAGCCCGGGTACCGTAGTAGACAGCACAAGATGGACAGAGATATGCCCATCCAGGAACTTTCTCTTCGTCTTCCATATTTATACAGAGCACCATACGGATATAATTAGTTGACATTTAATCGTTAAACCTTAATTTGAAAAGTGGTGTGGGAACGTAATCCCCGGTAGACCGAGAGACAAAAAAAGAGTGGACGTACACAGGTACATAGAACCTTCCAGTTGTTATTGTTGATATGCTTAATTCAGACTCGATACTTCTTCGCATATTATCTTTAAATGATGTGATTCCTTGGTCAAAACCTAATAGGAAAAGGTAGACTATTCTACTCACCAACAGTAATGCTATTTTTTTCAAAGACATTTTTTGCTTGATTCACCAGCTAAATACCTCTAGTTGTGTTGCATTAATGCATCATAACGTTGATGTTACGTGATAACCCGAACGCAGAATCAGTTCAACTGACCCCATATGGAATTTACAATTTCTGATTCAATAATGATATTACCATTACTTGGAAGAAACTTAACCGTTTAGTTTCTGAAGACCTAGTTAGAAGAAAGGATAGAGCATACAGAACAGAGGAGATTGTCAGACTGCTTGATAATGCTGGCCTGAGGGGGAAAGCATAGGACAAGCATTGCAGGAAGCTACGTCAGCTCCACAATATTTATACAATAAATGATTATCAGCAAAGTAAGGAAATAGTGAGAGATGATAAAAGTAGATGGGTCTACAACTAATCAAGCACGTTGACCTACCCAAGCATCCCCATGGCGGAGGGTTTGATCATGGCGATGTAGATGGTAAAAGTGCAAAAGGTGTTTGTAGCGCATACGGCTAATGGAAGTATAGAGATTATCGATGGAAAAACGTATATGCATATTGCCACAATACCCAATTGTCCAGAAGCAAGTGGAGTACTTTGCGCTCAGCATGAAGGTCTTGTCTTTGCAGCTGCTCGTGGAGCAGGCAAGATTCTCGTAATAAATGCCAAATCCAATGAAGTTCTAAATGAGGTGGCTGTTGGACCCAAGCCAAACGGGCTTGCGTGGGATTCCTCCTACAAGCAATTACTTGTGGCAGATGTCGAAGATTATCATGCTAGGTTGATTGAACCGCTGACTGGGTCGAGCATATCAAAAGTTAGACTTCCTGGCAGACCTCGTTGGTGCATCTACGATAGAGCAAGAGATCGCTTTCTCGTGAACATAAAGGATCCTCCAGGAGTGGTCATGCTAAATGTGGAATCACTTGCATGTGCTGGCTTCATTCCAATTTCAGTTGCTGGACCTCATGGCCTCGGTATAGATGAGGAAACTGGACGCATATTTGTGGCATGTGATGGAAAAGCAATAGTCGTATTGGATGAGAAGAGTGAACAAGAGGTGCAAAAAATTCCTATCGCAGGAGAGCCTGATGTGATATGGTACAATAAAAAGCTTCATCGGCTTTACTGTGCAATAGGTAAGCGGGAGTCATAGATGTAATTGATACAAAGAAGACAAGTATTGCAGAGCATATTAGAACAGAGGAAGGAGCACACACACTTGCCTTCGATGAAATCCGCCAGCAAATCTATGCATTCCTGCCGCAAAGCTGCCGGGCTGCAATCTATAAGGACAATGATGTAATCCGCAATAATAGATAGACTAGGTTATGTAGCAAAAAACGGTCCATGATGTTGATGTTATGTGATAACCCGAACACAGAATCAGTTCAACGGGCTGGTTATTACAAGACTGACAAGAATAAAAATTGGAAGGGGTCTTGTAGCTACCCCTATAGCTTCTGCCACTTATTGGAGTCGTATCCCCATTCGGTTCGATTCCCCGCGGGTTCAAATCACTCCCAGTCCATATTTAAAAAACCAATTTCAAAATATTATTATTGAATTATGCCCAAGCCTCAACTATCTAGTCAGATATGATAGTATATTCTCTGCATCCGATCATAGATCCTTCTAGTACCAATGTCATGTTAAAATGATCGGCAATGCTCATAAACCACTTTTCGGTGATAATCTAGAAAAATATTAGGGTAATTGCCTACAATATGTATCGATTAACTGTACTTATGAAATGGTTTCTACGAAGCCGATTCTGATAATATGTTTATAATCAATGTCCAGAGAGATAACGTCGATAATATGCCGATAAATGTAGAAAATAATGATATTAAATTCGAGGATCATGAAGAATTAGGTAATGATAAGTGGGAATAAGAATCTCAATCAATTTGGAACGCCTTTCAGTCTTACCATAGTGCCGGTAGTTGCACTTGGATTATGGTATATGAGAAGTAGAAGTAATGGAATTCAAATAAAAAAGAATGAGAAAATTCTTAATAATTCGCTAATGGGTAAAGACTGGCTATAGACTGGCAGGAAGCTATAGCAAAAACTTAAATTAATAAAATTGAAACATTTTAAACAGCATTAAAAATTGAAGGTAGAAGACATTATCAAAGATCATGTTGACAGTGGAAAAAGTCCTGGAATTGCTGTTGGTTTAATTGATAAAAATGGAATTAGAACCTTCAACTATGGGGAAATTGAAAAAAATTCAGGCATTACACCGACTGAATACACAGTGTTTGAAATTGGTTCTATGACAAAACCATTTACAGCAATACTGTTAGCACAATTACAAAATGAAGGTCTTTTGTCAATACATGATCCGGTGGTAAAATTTCTACCAGAGTATCTAAATTCAGAATTTGACAAAAGAAACATCACTCTTTTCCATCTTGCAACCCATACTTCAGGAATATCTGATGCTCCACTAAAATTGTTACTTCCATTTTTATTTTCATTTGTATTTCGTAGAAATATACGGACTAATCCAATATATCATTACAATACAACAGATTTTCTTCAATATGTGTCAAAAATGAAATTAAAAAAAACACCTGGAGAAACATTCATGTATTCAAATATAAGTTTTGGCTTAATTGCAAAAATATTTGAGCGTGTAACAAATTCTACATTTGAAGAACTAATAAAAAATCGTATTTGCGATGTGTTGGATATGAATGATACAGGGATTAATCTTTTTGACACACATAAAGATAGACTGGCGACGGGTTATTCTTATATTGGAAAAAAAGCTGAAGATTGGGTTGCACCTGCCATTGAAAGTGCAGGTAGTATTCGCTCTACAGTATCTGATTTACTAAGATTCATAAAAGCAAATTTAGCTTTGAATGATTCAGTATTGTCTCCCTTCTTAATACTGTCAAATGACAAGGGTTGAACCTAATCTTACCTTATTCACGAAATATTTTCCAAAATATTTTTTGGGATTACCGGTATCCAAATTCCGTTTGGGATGGCATGTATATAATCTTGGCAATACTGAGATTCTAGGACATGATGGCGGTACCGAAGGATTTTCTAGTTGTATGATTATGAATCCAGAAAAAAAATCTGGTGTAGTTGTTTTAACCAATAGAGCATTGAAACTTGTTCACAAATTAGGTATAGATTTGTTAAATGAAATGGATGATGATTAATTCTAAAAACTAGACCTAGTTCGACATGTTGTATAAATATTCTTGTTTCAATCGCAAGAAGGGAGACTCTAAGATACCAAACTAATTATTTGAATGGGGTTGAACATATGAAAGATAGCGGTTCCAATTATGTTAGAATATTCTCGATGTCCAACGAACATGGATGACTTTATCCAAACTCATTGCTGAGACGAGCTCAGGAAATACTTTGTTAACATTCACACTGTTGGAAACCCTACAGGTGAAATTCGTGGGCAAATCTGAGATCTCTTCTACACGTCTTAAATTTGATGAATTTCAGGCTCAATAAACATTAGGCGGATACAACTAGGAGTAAGTTGATGTACAATTAAGGTACACTCAATGTTTTTATGAAGTTCCGCTTTTATAGACATCTCTGCAAAATTTCTATCAAACATAATTTCCTCAAAATCAAAATTCTTTTTTATTGATTCCATTGCATCTTCGATTATTTTCTTTTTTCCTTCCTCTTTTTTTACCTCATCTTTATCTGTAAGTAACAATAATGAATCTATTGCCAGTGGTGTCAGTTCACGTATCAAATTACGACCCTTCTCTGTTAACTCCTGGTTATTTTTTGTTACTGCCGCTTCTATCAAATCTCCCAAATTTTTCCCCAGTGTTTCTTTTGTATGTTTTCTGAACTGCTCGGAGGTTAACGTTTCAGTTAATTGTTTGAAGACGTTGTCCTTTGCTTGTTTTCCTAAACCTTTTGGAAAGGACCTCTCTTCAGTTATTTTAAATGTATCTAGATCCTTTTTGACCCAATGTGCTTTATTATCTCTAATTTGTTCGTATATCCATTTACTTTGATTTCCTACCAATGAACTTATGGATTTTGTAAAATATTGTTCTGCTTCAGCACTGACTTGTATTCCATGTTTTCTTAGATACTGAAATCCAATACCAAGAATTGCAACAGTAATAGGGGCTACTTGTGTAATTAATTGAGGCTTGGGCGTAATTTAGTTCGAAACGATAAGATCAGGTTCTAGTTTTTATTGTTGATATGTTTAGCTCAGACTCGATACTCCTTCGTATATTATTTTTGATTGACGTGATTCTAGTCAAAACCTAATAGGAAAAGAGGTAGACCATTCTACTATTCTCCTACAGTTATGGTAGATGCTTCATCGTTAGAGTATGGGTAAGAATACCAAGCAACAATGCTTTGCATGAATACTATTCGATAGACATGCCATACAACAGGAAGGTAATGAAGGCATGTGGTCTTAATAGGTTGCCAGACAGAAGAACATTCGACAGAAGGTTCAAGGCCATATCAATTGACATAAGATCAAGGATAGATGTTATGGGTATGCTCTTCATAAAAGATGGGTTGGTAGACCCAGCCATAATATCCGTTGACAGTTCATTGTTGAAAGCAAAGGGACATGTATGGCATAGATCAAACATGAAGAAGAATGAAGTGCCACGCTCTGGTATAGATACAGATGCTCGATGGGGATTCAGCAGAACCAAGGGATGGGTATTCGGATACAAGATGCATCTAGCATGTAGCACAGGTTCGTTGATAGTTCCATTATCAGCTGATTTCACAACAGCTAACATTACTGATAACAAGATGTATGAAAGCATAACATCTTCATTGCCTACAGGAATGGTAAGGTATGTTGTAGGAGATGAAGGATATGATGATCACAAGTTATGTGATTTCAGCAGGTATAGAAGGCATCTACTGGTATTCTCATTGGAAAGGTAAAGCATACTACAGATAATAATAGACTGGCATTGCTGCAGTTCTATAACTCTGAATATGGGCAGCATGTATATTCTCGGAGGAGCATAAGCGTTGAGCCATTGATAGAGCATATGAAGGATGTATTTACCATAGATCCATTGCCAGTTAGAGGGTTCGATAAGGTAATGAGTATAGTGTTGTTATCTGTATTATTGTATCAGGTAATGGTGTACTACAATCATCTAACAGGAAGACCATTAAGGGCATTGAAGCACATGTTGGGAAGTTAATCAATCAGAGGCATCAAGTTATTTTTGTTATATGGAATAATGCCCATGCCTCAATTAGTTGTGAAATTATAAGATTAACTGTATCCTGAGAAGATTTCTCATCTTCGTTAATTGTACTGTTATTTTCTTGAGCATAACTGCTAGCAGCCATATTATACAATCCAAAAACAAGTCCCATGGATAAGAACACAACAATTTTTCCTCTAACTGTAGGAGAGAGACAATGTACCCAACAAATTTCTAATATTCCTCCTTTTATTTAGCATTATCATCGCAGATTGACCGATATCTGTCATTAAGCTTGCGGAATCTATTCAAACCACTGGAGAACTTCCTGACCTCTTCTAACGGATACAATCCCCTACCTTCCATGTCATCACTCCTGTCATATTATTATAAAACATCCTCCTACCCTTTCCATTCCTCAACAAGCCCCTATCTTGCGATGAATAACCGCTTCCCCAAGCACCCTTCATGCTTACGTGTAAAGCAGTAGTAAAGGTCGGTAGACCATGTCGAATATTGGACCAGTCAACTTCATATCTATACGAAGAAATCTTTCATAAAGCCAAGAAAGAAAGTATGCTATCAGTGAAAGAGAATGTTTGGAAAACATGTAATCAAGACTTGTTAAGATGCAGAACAAGGAATTAACTTGGGATAATTCCTTACAATATGAACAGAATGAAGGTCTAAATAGTATGGTTTCTACTGAACCGGTTTCTACAGAGGTTGATATACAATAACAAGGCAACCGAATGATTGTCTTGCGAATCTTTCATCATTCATCTATCAAGAATATTTATTAAATGTCGGTATATGAAAATCATATGGTAAAAGTTTCATCTTCTAGGATTATCAAAGCTCCGAAACCCCGAGTATGGGCTCTGTTAGCCGATATCGAAAACTGGCCGAACTGGGCTCCCTCAAATGCCAAGAATCGTGTTATTTCTCACCCCATTGTCAGTAAGGAAGGGAATGTCATTGTATGTGACGAGCATGAACAGGCTGGTTTGTTCAGGGCAAGACATAGAGACAGGTACACTTTGTATCCGGATGAAAGACTTGATGAGGAGATTATTCAAGGAGATTTTGTTGGTGGTATTTCCTTGACACTCAAGTCTGTCCCTGAAGGAACTCTCGCTCATGTGGATGCTGACGTGTCTCCTAGGACATATTCTTCAGACTCCTTAGCCCCTTTATCGGAATGGATAGGATTCTTACGACATTTTGGATAGACTTGTTCAATCAGCTTGCATCGATAGCTGAGAGCAAATGCTCTCCTGATGAGCCAATGTACTGTCCATCAAGGATGCTCGGTAGTTTATTCGAGAAGCCTAGTCTCCCTATTCAGAAATTGGTCAACTCAGGCGATAGAAGAATAGACATCCAGAGCAGGACTGTCTTCAATGACGGGTATTGGAAGGGCTTCTTTCCACCAGATTCACCCTTCCCTCCTTGGATATTCCAGAACAGGTTCAACAAGACCTTCAGGTTAGAAGGTGATACCATAAAAGGTACCACAAGTACCTTCGATGATAGCATCAAGGCCAAGAATAAGCTAAAGCTGATTGACCCAGATGACCCCAGTAAAGGTATATTACTAGAATACGAAGAACCCCAGTTTGCAGTATTCTACGATATCCTGAAGGTAGTTAGCGAGGACTTGATAGTTGGTAAAGCATTCACGGGAATATATCCGCATGGAACGCTCATCCTCAATTTCACAATGGCCCGCAGATATGGATTTGACTTCATGAGCCCACAGGATCACAATGAAATCTTCACGAATAATGGTAAGGTTCCTGATATTGAAAAGGTGCGGGGGTGAATGGGAATGAAGGATGGTCTCGAACGCTAGCCTTGCTCCTCCTCTATTCAGATTCTGGTATGACATGGATAGCTCTGGAAAGGTAAAATGTCGATGGAATTTCATGAATATTTTGAAGGGTGACACGAAGGTCGAGCTCACTCAAGAACAGATGCTGATGTTTGACTTTACTAACTTCCATGACGAGATACGTATGATTGTTGATGACCTTATGCTGGGTAAGTACTGCTCAGGCGCAGAAATCTTGGATGTCATAGGGGAGAGGTCTTTAGGCCTTGTTCATATGGAGCATACTCCACAGGGTACAAGGCCATGCATATACTATTACATAAGAAAGGTGGGAGATGTCCCATAGTGACACGGTGTGAAGATAATGACGATTGTAAAACCATAATTGGCAGTGATGGGATTAGCTACACTTACAGCTTAGGATATAATTGGAAATTAGGACAAAGATAAATAGGTACACAGGATAGAATTAAGTTGAATTCTTCAGATTTCATGGCAGGGATAAATGTAGAGGGTGACGATGTACGTGAATTCCCCAAAACCGTTACTGAAATCTTAAAGCCAACTCCGGTAAGGTGGATCCGTGTTCATTTATTGCGAAACAGGTCACTTGATGAAGAGGGACCAACAGGTCTAACCCTTCTAGATGGAATAGACTATTTGTGCAAGGAGGGATATAACATCGTAGCTCCAATAGAAGTTGGGTACAAGGCTAACATAGGAACCATCCCTTTCAGCGAACTCGATAGATTTATCGAAAATTCATACCACGAGTCATTGACGGCAAGTAAGAAAATTTCTGAAGTGGTTCGAAAGCATGGCAGACAGTTAATATTTGGTATAGAAAATGAAATCGATTCCAAGGCTTGGATTACACAATCTATCCCAGGTATCGAGTGGAGAGCTGGGTTTGAAACGTGGGTGAAACTGGCATTAGACATGAAGTTGAAGTACAAAAGGTTGAACAATATTCTAAAAGGGGCATTTGATGCTGATTCTGATGCTAAGACTATGACGAATATAGTAGCAGAAGATTTGAGAGTATTCTTTAGCAATTTTTGGTATAATCTCGATAGGTACTCGTCAATCCTTAAGAGTTATTCACTCTTGTTAGATGATGTAACTGATGATGTAATAGACTGGCAGGTAGAGTTGAAGTATCTTAAGGATAATTTGGATGTTAACTACATTGGAGTGGACAACTATGCGAACTGGATTACGAAATATCCAATATACGGTCATGAAACAGGTACAAAAGTAATGGAAGCGGAGAAGCTGACAGGTAAACCGATCTTTAACGCAGAGTTCGGATATACTACATATAGAACATTCTTTGAAAAGTTAATTTTTACCATACAGCGAAGACCATCTGCATCTGAGATGCAGCTCCAGTTCTTAGAGAATTCATTGGGGTCTATTGAAAAGTCTTCTTCTATTGGAACCTTCCCTTGGGTTTTAATATCTCACCCCCACAGACCCGCTAACCCTCAGCAAGAAAGCTATTTTGGATTGATCAAGATGGATAGTAAAAGCCAATTACAAAGGAGTCCTGCATTTGACTACTATATCGAATGGTTAAGAAGAGTATGTCCTAGTGCCTAAGAGAAAGTTTTTGGAGACATATGTTCTTGTTGGTGAACATGCTACATAAAGCCTTCTTAAGATGCAGAACAGGAAATTAACATTAAGGAGAATTGCTTACAATTTGCACAGAATGACTGTCTTTATAGTATGGTTTCTACAAAGTCATGGATCAACACAGACTTTGATGAATTCTGGTGGTAGATAATCAGTCAGCCAAACTTTTTCATTTCCAACATAGAACTTTATCCCTTTTTGATGGGCTTCTGATGCACAAATCTCGATTATTTTAGGATAGTTCGGTTTGCGTTTGGCTACCTGGAGTGCTGTAATTTTGTCAATTGAAAGATGTACGTATTGACGGCTCATGGGCTTAAGTCCTTGATGTTTTATATCATCAACCACTATCGAGGATGTACCATGAAATAGAATTGATGGTGGTTCTGAAGTAATCTTGAGTAGCTTACCACGAAGTGAATGTCCATATAGAGCACGCATCTTCCCATTACTTATTTCGAATCGACGTTTGTCAGAGGCGGAGATCATCTGTTGCAAATCACTTTCATTAAGATTCTGCCATTCCTTGCTTCTGAGGCGTATAGCATGAATAAGATCTTCAATATAGACCCAACCTTCATTATCTATTTCTAGTTCGTAGATCCATGGTTCATGGCGTAGTGCATGAGATGTGAGTCGGCTTAACTTTGTCAAATCCATTTTGTAAGTTCTTTCATAATCTAGGATTTAGTATTTTAATTAAAATTTGTTGTTTTCTGAATTTGAACATTTTTTCAAAGCAGGCATCGTGGCACCAGCCATCCTCATTACGAAATTATAAGATGGCCTTTCCCATATCATCACTCGCATCTACCAGAGCACAGTACATAGTTTTTCTGGTAAAATAACATGTTATCCCGTTCATAATAGTCAGAAATAACAGTGTCTAAACAAAGTCTTTTATCTAATCAGTGTATGCGACATGGTAAAAATAATTTAATTAGGTCCATACTCAACTAATTGGGACATGGGTATAATTCAATACTAATATTTTGATTTTATTATTGGTTGATGTTTTTGAAAATTTTACTCCTAAGCAAGTGATCGGAGGTTTAGCATCTAATGATACCGGTAAAGATATTACACGGGTTCGGTAGAATCATAATCAATTGGTTCGTCTTAATTTGGAAGCCCCCGTATCAAATTACATAAAGCGGGAATTGGATTTTTTAGATGAGAATGATAATATCCTTAATGCTTCTAAGCTCATGTCCAAATATAAACTCGGCAGCTTGATTGTTACCCGAAAAGGTGAGCCGGTGGGAATAGTTACCGAGAGAGATATGCTGAGCAAGGTTCTGGGTCAAGGCCTAGATCCTAAGGTCACCAAGTTGAAGTTTGTTATGTCCATTCCCATAATCACTATCAATGAAAAGGCAAAGGTAAAAGATGCTTTAACCATGATGGCAGAAAACAAATGTAGGAGGTTAGGTGTAGTCGATACACGCGGACAGCTTGTAGGACTATTATCACAGGAATTTACAATAAGGGAAGAGCTGGATGAACTGTTATCTAGAGCAATCAAACCCACACAAGCCTCGCTCAAATTACACCCGCGTTACAGAGGCAAGATAGAAATCTCAATAAAGATTCCCATAAGATCCCTATCAGATTTTCAAATATGGACATCACCGGGTGTAGCCGAACCTGCAAAGGCAATAAAGAAAAGGCCAAGTTTGGTTTACGATTATACAAACAAGTGGAATAACGTTGCGATAGTTACCGATGGCAGTAGGGTGCTTGGTCTTGGTAATATAGGTCCACTCGCTGCCTTGCCTGTGATGGAGGGAAAGGCAACACTCTTCAAGTATCTAGGTGGTATTGATGCCTTTCCAATTTGTATCGAGTCCAATAAGGAGGATGATCTCATAAAGATAACCAAGGGATCGAATCCTCTTTTGGGGGAATAAATCTAGAGGATATACAGGCACCGAAATGTTTCCGAGTTCTGAGAGAGCTTAGAAAAATTCTCGATATACCAGTCTGGCATGATGATCAGCAGGGAACGGCGGTAGTAGCTTTGGCGGCTATTATGAATGCCCAAAAGGTTGTTGGTAAAAAGAGATCTCAAGTCAATATAACACTAATTGGAGCTGGTGCAGTAAACATCGCACTTGCGAATCTTCTGATAAAGACTGGATATAGATCCAAAAATATGATTATGACGGACAGCAAAGGTATAATCTATCAGGGTAGAAAAGATATTACCAACAGTCCTGAAAAATTTGAGATTGCAAGAATAACAAATGTTCATGAACGAACTGGCAATAACAGGGAAGCACTGAAAGATGCTGATATTATGATTGGATTTTCTGTACCGGGACCATGTATAGTAAAAAAGGATTGGATACAATCGATGTCCTCAGATCCCATAGTGATTGCATGCGCAAATCCCGTGCCAGAAATATGGCCATGGGAAGCAAGAGAAGCTGGTGCAAATGTTGTTGCGACAGGGAGATCGGATTTTGACAATCAAATAAGTAATTTGCTTGCTTTTCCAGGAATATTTAGGGGAATTTTGGATGTTAGATCAAGGAAGATCACAGATAAGATCCTAATCACCGCTTCCCAAGAACTTTCAGATATAGCAGAGGAGGATGGATTGACAGAAGATTATATTTTACCTTCGGCAAGAAAGGATGTTGTGATAAGATTGGCGGCTGCAGTTGGTTTGGAAGCACAGAAACAACGCCTTGCCCGTAGGAAGCTTTCTTCGAAGCAGTTACGAGCAGAAGCCTCCTGGATAATAGATAGAACTAGAAGTAGTGTTGCGCAAGACATTGAATCCGGGGATAATTGCTCCCCTTCCTGAAAATTGAGTTTAATCGATCTATAGGAGTGAAAGCAATTTAACCGGTAAAGGCCTTCAATTAAATTGTGATGGACGATGGGAGATCTACCTATTTCTGAACATTCACTTCAAGACCTGTTACCTGATTCATTAACATCTTCATTTTGTGTTAGTATCCCAAAAAGTGCTCAAGTATGGGTCATCACAGGAATGTTGGTACAATATCTAGAATCGTTCACCGATTCAGTGGTAATAAGGGATGGTTATGATCCCATTGGTTTGGTTGGTGGAATAGACATCATAGATAGACTCGTTAAGAATCCTTCGTCAGATTTTTTTAACACAAATGTGGAAGATGTGTTGGACAGGACTATTATCATAATCACCAAAGAAACTGAACTAAAGGCATTGGTTCATCAATGGAAACTAACAGGAAGGGCTTTTGCTATTATAGCTAACGAATTACAGGACTATTCAGCAGTATCTACTAGAAAGATACTTGAAATAGGGTCGCACTGCAAAACGAATTTATCAATATCCACCTTGCCTAAGAAGAAAGTTGTTACCTTCAAGAAGGAGGATACTGTAAGGAACATCATAAATGCAATGCTCGAAAACAAAACACGAAGGTTACTTCTTGAAAATTCATCTCAATATATCAATGATAGGATAATTATAGAAAAAATTGTTGAGGATCTAAATTATCTACAGGACATTGATAATTTTCTGGATATCACGGCAGATACATTCAAACTCGGAGATGCGAAGGTAGTTTCTGAGGATTTGACTATTCCTGAGGTATCCAAATTGTTGTTTGAAATGCACCATCCTTATGTGATTTATGAGAATCAAGTGATTAGTCCATGGGATATTTGTTTGGCTTTACTAGGCGATAATCTTACCGAGTATGATCAAAGTCAGAATTGGTCTACAACATGATCAAAGCTCCAGATTGAATCTCTTCGACTCTGTGAATAATCGAGAAATCCACTATCCTGTAATTGTTTAACAACGAATGCGGCATATGCAGGAGCCCCTGTTGCTCCTGGGGAGTTGTAATTTATAATATGAAAAGAGTTACTACCAGTTAATTCCAATATCTGAGGTAGGAATGTTCCTTCCGGAGTGATTATTGGAGTTCTGATTCCTGCCGTTCCATGTTCTATAAAATATTCAGGCTTTATGGATGGAATAAATTGTTGTACCCTATGTACCATTGCAGATTTCGAAACGGAGCTTAAGAACTCCCTCGAAATCAATCTGAGGAAATCTGGATTTGTGAGAAGTCTTCTTATATTTCCTTTGAATATTTCTCGAAGTTTAGAGACAGCGCTGGATAATTCATCTGCATAACCTTCATACGTTTCAGCGCTGGCAACGGGCACTGCATTAGGTCCAATTTCCGTTTGACCATTTACACGCTTGATCCAGTGCGGGTCCAAAAAAGGAAATTCCTGAAATCTAGCTACCGAGTAAATATTTGTCTTGACCAGATCTGCAAATTGCCTTCCTGCAATCCAGTATTCC
Source organism: Nitrososphaerales archaeon (assembly GCA_965197925.1). Taxonomy (GTDB): domain Archaea; phylum Thermoproteota; class Nitrososphaeria; order Nitrososphaerales; family UBA213; genus CBDAOC01. The sequence continues at coordinate 301,955 of CBDAOC010000020.1, read as the reverse complement.
CCCCGAAAATGAAGAGCCTCATACTGTTCTGCTAATCCAAATTTCTTGGCTATATCTAAGGAACTACCTCCTGCGCAGTTAATCACAAATTTTGCCAGAAGGGAAGAGTTATCTGAGAAAGTGAGAGTTACATCTGAATTTACTTTCACTTTTTCTACTTTATGATTGAATAAAAACTTCATCCCATTTTGTTCTGATTCATTTTTAAGTTCAGTTGTAAAAATCCCGTAATCTGTTGAAACATCGCGGCTACAATAAAGGCCAGAATAACAATGTAGGTTTGGTTCCTTCTTCAATATATCAGACGAGCCACACAATTCAAGTTGCTCCTCTGGAATCCCATTATCAATTCCCCATTTGAGATATTTTTCAAGGGTTTTGTGCTGTTTCTCATCAATAGCAACTTCAATGGTTCCGACAGGTATCCATGGGATTTCTTCTCTCTTGGCTAAAACTTCCCAAAGGTCATGAGAAATTAAGGAGGAAGTTGCGGAAATTTTCCTTTCTCTTGGGTCAAGGTAAAAAGGAGAATGAACGACTCCTGTGTTCCTACTACTTGTATGCATTGCAACGGCTTTTTCTTTATCGATTACACAAATCTTGAGATCATAGAGTACCGATAGCCAGTATGAAATGGAGGTTCCGAGAATTCCTCCACCAATTATTGCAAGATCATACTTTTCCACAACTTTCTTATGATATATGGTCATTAATTGATTTTGGTCTTGTTCTTCAAAATTTAATAGGCAAGTGAATTAAAAAAGAACTTGATTAACACTTTTTCTTTATCTAATGAGCAGTTTGTGTTGGATAGAAGAAGGAAACAAAGGACTAGATTGGTAACTAAGTGTGCTGAGTTTGCATAAATCTAGGGAATTCCGTTAACCATCTATTTCTCATTTTCATCTTTCACCTATGTAATAACTTCCTTGATCTACAAAACACTTTTCTTCCAGAAATTTTCGAATTCTGTATCTGACATCTTTCTTCTTGCCTCTAGCCACTGTACGGCATCATTCCCAACCAGATATCTAAACTCTGGATTATCAATTGTAACGGACTTTAGAATTACTTTTGCAACCTCGTCCGTAGGCGTAGCATTTTGAAACGCGGTAGTAAATCCGGCAGTTATTTTCTGCATCAATTGCGCATAGGGAGAATTAGGATCTAGAGCCCTTTTCGCCACAACCATCGCGCTCATGAAATTTGTGCCAATTACCCCAGGCTCAATTAGCACGATCTTGATACCGAAAGGTTCGAGCTCATACCTCATCGATTCACTCAATCCTTCAACCGCAAACTTTGTGCTCACATAAGCAGGCGCACCCGGCAGTCCTATGCGACCTACTACTGAACTCACATTTACTATAATCCCTTGTAACCGTTTCCTCATATGAGGAAGAACTTCCTGAGTCACCCGAATCAAACCAAAGAAATTTGTTTCAAACTGACCCTTCAGCTCCTCCATCGAAAGATCTTCAACAGATCCTCCCAACCCGAAGCCAGCGTTGTTTACTAGAACATCTATCTTTCCCTTCTCAGAAATTATTCTTTCGACAGCATCTTTTACAGATTTTTCATTATCAACATCAAGCTGTATTACCTGCAGTGGAAGATTTTCCTTTTTAGCTGTTTCTACAATACCTTGCGATTTCTCAAGGTTGCGCATGCTAGCATATGTATGAAATCCATTTCTTGATAGCATCAATGATGTTGCATAACCTATACCACTAGAACTCCCCGTCACCACCGCAACCTTTTCGTCAGATTTTATCACATTTTTCAATAATCTATTAACTAAATAAGTTTTTTAGTTTTTACTACCTTCAATACCAAATCATCACCAAAAATAACTATGAATGAATATGAAGCTCATGTGTTCATAAGTTTGTTTCAAACTAGGTCCGGAGAATAATGTCGAAGAGGATCAGTGGGATTTCTTCCTTAAAATATTACGGTCAATACAATTTGAAAGTGAATTTTACTAATCATTATCACATTTTTGTATTCTATTTAGTCATAGAATCCACATCTACTTAGTTTTCAATAGCCACCGGAATAATGAATTAAATAAATCGTTGAATCCCAAACCTAAGAAACTGAGTCTATAATAATTTAATATTTTATTTTCCTAAATGATGTTCTCATATTTTAAAAGATAAAATCATTTAGAATCACCGCAGAGGATGGCTTGCTTGAATATTTTTACCAAGAACAAGTTCCACTTTAGCTTAGCATTAGCAAAAATCCTCTGGGCTGTCAAGTAGAACAAATAAAATAAACTTGCTCTTACAGTGACATGTGGTATATTTGTAATTCCATGCAAGTTCACCCAATTCAAAAAAATGGAGGTTAATCAATTCCTAACTTCTTGGCCCCTTCAATCACCTCTTTGAAGGTGATAAGTGGCACGAATTTAAGGAAGTTGAACTTTGCGATTCCCCAGTCTACAGCGAATTGCTGCAACAAATGTGGATCCTCCGCTTCTACTATCCATACAAATGTGTGCTCGAGGGCAGAATGGTACTGTCCTAAAATTTTGCTTATCTTATATTTTTTGAGCGCGTCAGGGTCTTCTAATCTGTTTGCTGCCTCCAAAACTCCTTTTCTGATCTCCACGTTGTTCCATGGACATGTTTCAGGGGTGTGGCTTCCGTATATTCCATACAAACCCATAGCATATCAAGAGAAGCTTGACAGATAAGCGTTGCGATCCTATTTTTGATTTATAGTATGATCTGCATATAGATGGAATATCATGAATGTAATTTTATTGGGATGTCCTATTTCTATTTGATTTCTTAATGAATTGTTAACAAACTAATCATGATCCTTATTCTCTAATTTTTCGGCAAAGACCATGTTGAATTGAATTTTATGTTTATGTCTAGAGTTTTTATCTTCCCACATAAAATTGACATGTTTATCAATTTGAATATTCCAAATTCCATCTAATTTCTTGAAGATACTTCACAGATACTTTTCTCTAGAAGTTGATTTATGGATAAAAATACAGACTAGCCCCACCTGTTTTTACATAATCTAGAATTCGCAGTAAAAACTTGGTTTCTTTTTCTCTGGTGCTTTTATAGAATTAAATAACCGAATCCAAAAGAATTACATCATATTTGCTCGTTGGATTAAATTTGAAAAAATCATCTACGATTCCATTTACTTTTAACTTTGATTTTTTAGCCTTTTCAAGCATTTGAGAAATTCCAACCTTGGAAATATCAACCCCTGTTACTTTGTAGCCAAGTTTTGCAAGAGTGAAAGAATCTCTTCCTTGACCACAACCGAGATCTAAAACTTTTCCTCTTTTTGGATATGTTTTAAAAAAAATCTACCAATTCTTTGTAAGGTTTTCCAAAAATATTTTCTTGTTTGTATTCTTTGTCATACTTCACTGTCATCCTTTAGCCTCCATCGTTAATGCCTGTATATTGATAACTTCCTGCGGCTGTGCAGAAACCAAAGGTTTTAGACCATTGTTTATCGAATTGCACCATTGGATCAATGTGTTATATGTCATATGCTTTCACAGGATAATGATTCCTAACCTCATGAATACGTGATTTGCTTATGTTCATGAGATGATTTATGGATGAGATTGGACTCCACTTGAGATTATTCATGATATGAGAATAACTATGAGACAAATGGAACATTCTCAATAATCAGTATTTATCCTCAAGCAGTCTAGATTTTTATATTGTGCTGGATTTGGATATTAAAATTACATAATTTGTTGAATTGTTGATGAACCCTTTTGTTAAGTGCATAATATATGAAAAATATGAGCTGGCCAAATGAACTGACCAAACTTGGAATTCATTTATCTTTAAATACATCAAATCAAAGTTTCAATTCCTCTCATTATCCTTGATGATGAGATGCAACATCATATGAGATTGGAAGAACAAAACCATCGCATCTATGCAACAAATGTTGACATGCATATTGTCCTTCGATGGTGTATAATATGACAACTCCTAGATCAACATTATACTATCTAAGCTTAAGGATATTACATTGCATCTATGGCTATCGACAAATATGTCAAACAACAAGTACGAAATAAAGAAGGGTATTCGAAATGGAGCGATTGCAGGACTCATTGCAGGACTGGTGTTAGCGGTTACTATGTTTGGTACAAACACTCTGGACCTTCAAGTGCTATTGCCTACCACTCTAATCGTAGGTGCAATATATGGTGTGTTGACATCCAACGATAGTGTTAAACCAGTAAGAACCAAAGATGCAGTATCATTGGGTGTAATTACTGGATTGGTATCTTTCGCTGTAATAGCAAAGCCAGAATCAATGCCGTACACAGAATTACTTGTGCCATTACTACAGTATGCTCTCTTTGGTGCCATCTTAGGTTGGATGACCTCATTCCTGGCTAACAGGGAAGAGAAGCAGAAGATAGGCATCCACGCATAAAGAAAGAATCCCGACGTTGGGCTTCTTAACTCCCCTCTTTTTCTTTTTACTAATTCCTTATCATTTGAAAATCACTTGTCATGCTATAATTATCCTAGGCCAAGTCTACATGACTCGGTTCATCATCAAAGCAATACGTCTACAATAATCATCAACAGGTACAACCGCATCAGTATCCGTATCAACTATGCCATCCCCTGTCCTCATGCCTCTCTTGCGTACATTATCTCCTTGTAAAATAAAACAATGGAAAATGTTCCAAGCATCACATATACCCATCCCAGCCAGTCAGTGTTGTTCCGTAGTATGTACCTGGTTTCCGTGACCGTCGTGGCGCCGTCAGTGCTTTCTGCGGTATAGGATACCTCATACTCTGCTATCAGTGCTACTCCAAGACCGAAGAGTAGGAAAACAGGTATCAAGCGAAACGCCACGTCGATATAGGTTCTTGATGAAATGAACATGAAGATGAACCCAATCGCCGATATGATGAGAAACAGGCCTGCGTCAAGTGTTGGCATTTGTAACCCCTATACGTGGATTTGTATGATATATTAAAGAAAAAAAGGTTAAGCTGGATCTACCTCCATTGTGTACCTAAAATGACCGCTATCAACACCTGAACTCAGGATGTATGCAAGTGCTATCGTGTCACCCTTTGCCACCTGGACTGTATCTGTCGTGTCGGAGCAGTCCTGGATTGCGCCTGTTGTTGTGCAAGCCATACCTGTCGCCGTACCATTGTGATGTAGGGTAAAGGTTACTGGTATTGCTCCATGATGCACGACATGAAGGTTTGACAGTGTTGCATTATGCGGCATGGTGATGTATGTGTCATTGTAAGTGCCTGATACGCCATCACCAAATACCGTCATGTAGTTGGTTGTCGTTGATGTCGTGTTCCCCGAGAATCCGCCACCAATAAAATAGTGATCGCTGTCGGTCAGTGTCAGTGATGTTGGTGCCATTGAGTAATTGTACAACAGGGCAATGACCGTGATAATACCAATGGTTGTCAGGAATAGTCGGCTTCTCATGATTTGGAAATGGTGTAATAGGTTATGACGTTATAATCTGAATAACGCTTATTAGGTGGTTATACCATATATTTAACGTGTTAAAGATGGAATCAAATGTTCCCATCGTACCAACGGGATAAGCTTTAGGAATTTTTATGATCTATCATACCAGGTCATCAATATCTATCACTTACCATACCTGGTGATCAGGAATGTTAGTGAGATAGGGGTATCAATGATAAGCAATACGAATAGTAATGTGATCGCAATGATTCGTAGGTGTGACGGTCTTATTGATGATGAAACCCTCCCCTCAAATAACGTTGACATAAAGATGACCAGTATGTAGGTGAATGGTAGGTATGTCTCTATTATCAATCGCTGTGCCATGCTGAACCCTACAAATGGGAATATTACCAATGAAGGAATTACTGAGAGTAGTAAAATTTTAACCATCCAATGATGGTGGAGCCTTGTCTTGAATATCGGGACAAGGACCCATAAATACGGTAGCAACAACAGGATTAGATTATGTTCTGGTGTCGGGCTTCCTGCTGCCGAACTGGTGTTCTGTATCATGAAGCAATAACCAATTGTAATGGCCAGCAATGTCATTGTAATCAGGATGTATGATCTCATCTGCCTGTGCTGCCATATCATGTAGATACCTATTGCGGTAATTAGTACTATTGACGACCTATGCGCCAGTAGCATAAGCGCCGATATGATCAGGATGCAGGCATACTGCCTCGGTGTCTCATTTTTGTTGCCTGAAATAAAATAAAGGACGTACGGAAAAATGCTCAATGAGATCATGTTGCGTACAAGTTCAATTATGTACGTGTTCATGGATGAGACTGAACTTACCAATATGACACCGATCACTGCGGCATTCATGCCGTAATGCCTGCGCATCAGGATGAATGTGCCAATTACAAGATTTGTATGTGAACCTAGTTGGATTATTTTTATGGTGTCACCAGGACTGAATAATAACATTAATGGTTTTGCAATGACTAAAAACAGTGGTTCGATGAGTCCGTGCCTTTCCTGCCATTCTTCAGGATGCTCAAGTATTCTGATATAGGTACTACAGTCAGAACCGATGCATGTCGGATGTGAGAGGATTATTACCGCCTTGAGAAAAATGATTGGTGCAAGGATCGCCAATATGTGGACGTACTTATTTTTTATGATTGGGATATTGACATTCAGCATGTCCTACCAATCATTTGTAGGGTTATGACGTTAGATTTAGGGTTTTATTCCGCTCGCCATTGGATAGGATTGGTCAAGACTGGTTAAGACTGGTATCAAGCCGCATCGTCCACAGTTTTCTTTTCATGTGTTACCTTGACCAGTGTTTCATGTCGTTTCTTTCTTTCACGGGATAATTCCTCATGTATTATTTTTTCCACTTCGTCCCAATCGATTTTGCATTTATGTGCATACTTGTTTATCATATTAAATGTTGAACGTGTCCTAGATTCAATGGCAGTAGTTCGATTCTGGTTATAATACAGGTACCACCGTAGGCATGACCGTGTCTTATCCCTGCCATTTCCTGCAATTAATTTATCCACTAAATCCCTTGCGGGCATTTCTTCCGTGTGAAAATCCTTGACGCATTTGTTACATGCGTCACGATAATAAAGAACTCCATGCAGTTTACCCAATTCGCTAATCAATGCAATGCGGAATGGGTTGTGCGTGTGATAAGTATATTTTCCTATTATGAATTTTTTTCGTAGCATCATTGAGCGGTATAGCCTGGTGAATCTATGTAATTTCATCGTGTTTTTAAATCCAAACAATTTTTGGAAGTTATCCATCTCTTCATCCGATATTGAGGTGAGAATCTTGAAATCCGTGTCCCTGAAGAATTTTTCGAGTGCCTTGCTGTAGTGGATATTCATGAACACTATCACTGGATTCTTAACCTCATGCCTGATCGTCGTAAGGCCTGAAGCCAGCTTGTTACGCTCAGGTTCCGACATTGCAGCAAATGTATAACTGGCATCGTCAAACTTCAGTATTGACGGTGCTTTTGGCATTTTTTTTATGATGTTGTGAACGTCCATCAGTTCATCCGCCCCGTAATCGTAAACTGCAAAGTTTTGTTTTTCGTGCAGCAAGTGGGATAACAAGGAAACTATCGTAGTTTTGCCTGAGCCGCTGTGCCCTATCGATAGTATGCCCGTATATCCGCTTAACGAGTTATGGTTAAGGATATTGTTGACTACTGGGTTAGGTGAATGTTTTTGAAGGATGGGGATGTTTAGCAGCGTCGTGGTTCTCTCGCTGTAGTGTTTTTGTTGTTCGCTCATAGTTCCATATCCTTGAATGTACTCTGGAGGTATTCGCTGATGGTGTCTTCCAGTCTTGGCAGTGCCTCGTTAGCCCATTCCCACTGTGCAACGCTCATTGATGACGGTCTTGTGTTGTCCCTGCTCGGTGGCTTGGGTAGTTTGCACCGTGCTGTCTTTGGTAGGACGCTGTTCATTGCGTTGATACATAACATAATATCATACACCTTGCCTTGCTGGATGGCAAATACTATGCCTTGCCTGTATTGTTGCAGTGCCGTTGTAAGTATCTGTAGTAAGCCCATGTAGTAGTAGTAAGGGGAAGGGAGTATATGACGTTGAATTTCTAAAACAGTAATAATATACTATATGTATATAGGGACCTCTGTCCTTCGTATCGCTTACCCCTCCCCGAAAATCATGAATATTATTGACTTAATACTTTACTTTTAATGCATCATAGTACTGTGCTAGCGCAGTACTATTAGAGCATTTTAGGTAGTGTCCTTTTACGTAAAGGGACACTACCTAGTGCGCACCTTTTTGCAAAAGGGACACTACCTAGGGACACTACCTAAATTGAAAAACTGTGTTATTTTATGCCTTATTTTATGGTAAACATAAAATACCGTGCCTGTAAAATGCTAATAGTACTATTCTAGATCTGTTTCGGTATAAACAATTAGGCTATGATGTTAATTTTCGGATAAGCTCTTAGTCATTGTCAGATCCTGTCTTGGATTATCCTAACGCTTATAAATTTACATAATAAGAGGATTCTAACTCATAATTATTGGCAAAAGCCCATTAGGGCAACTTCACAACAACATAATTTTTTATTATTAATACTTTTTATTATCGATACCACTCGCCCTTACAAATTAAATGATGATGCATGTAGAAACTACTTTTCGGACCCAGAATTTTCAATATCGCTATTGCGAACGTATACACCATTTTTTTAGATAAACCAATGTGTATAGATGAAGATGATTTACTTGTAGATACGATATTCAAGATTTTGTTTCCATACCTTACTGGATATCAATATTGAGAATTGTCTACACTATTTATTATAACTATAACCGAAGTTATACTCATGACTAATGTAAGGGAAATAGCCAGCAAGGGAATAGCGACCGTAGAGTTTGATAGGACGGCAGATTACGCTGCAAAAAAGATGGCGGAACTAGATTTTGGAAGCCTTCTGGTTATGCAAAAGGGTATCATGGTTGGAATAGTTACCGAAAGAGATCTGACAAAGAAGGTGCTTGCCAAGAATGTCGATCCCCATAAGATCAACGTTGAAAACATAATGTCCAAGCCTCTCATCACCATAGAATCTTCAATGAGCTTTATCGAAGCCACTAGGTTGATGTCAGAGAAGAGAATAAAGAGGCTTCCTATTATGGAACGTGGAGCGCCTATAGGAATATTGACGATGACAGACATTATTAACTATCTCTCCAGGTTCCGCCTTGACATAATCTGTTGAGCTGTTAGTAGAAGGCAAAAAGAAACTTGGTAAAATGAAGCTAGACAAGTAAGGACGTATACTTTCTTTCAGATGTGTGTTAGAGTTCAATGGTGTATCGAAGCAGAGGGAAATGGGTTATGGTTGAGAGTAGGCAGAGAAGGAACATTTGGATACAAGAGCTGGTCAAGATGGTTAAGATGGTCAAGTGTACATTCATGTAAAGACAACTATCTCAGAAGTGGGATTTTATCTAGTAAACTAATCAGTTGGCAAGATAGAGGAATATGAAAGGAGAATTAATTTGAATTCTAGCAAATAGAGGATCTGGTGGTTGAGCTAAAATCATTGGGTGAAAAATTATTTTTTATATTCTAATAAATATGGATATGGTTGAATATCCGGCTTAAAAGAATGAGGGTAGGGAGTTGTATGAAAATGAAATTCTTTACTTCTGTAAAAATCTGGACAGATGAAACAAGCTATATGATAACCAAGGGATAGACCAAGTTAACAGCATCCAAGCAAGTATCGAAAGGTTAAATAATTTTGCATGGTTGACTTTGATTGGTAAAACTATGGAAGCAGAGGCCTTTAAAATTTTGGAAGAGAATTACCCGAGGAACTGAGGAATGAAGCCTATTCAATAGTATTGGAACAAATTGGTAGTTTCATAGAAAAGGGCAGCTTGAGGCATACAAATTTCCCACTGCGTGCGAGTTCGGCCATTCACATTCTGGCTCTAGGATTGGCAAAAGCTAATTTAGTTTTCAAGGTAGATGAAGCGGAAATGTACGTTGTCAAACATTTAGAACGCATACGTGACGGCGGTTATAATATACTTGAAGAGATTTTTCGTGAGATAGCTGATTAATATTTAATTGGGCAGACGGATTTGAACTTGCGATTTTTGTTTCCGAATTTTTCCGAGGCTCTGTCTACTGAACTAATTAACGACGGATATACCAAGCTGTTCGTAGAACCGAACTGAGATGATAATGCCTAACTCATTCCAGAGTTTGCACTTTCTTCTCCTAAGCATGTAGTAGAGGTTGAATCATAGAAGCCTTGTCCATTCCATGTCTAAGCTGAATTTCATGTTTGATAATTGTATTCATGTTTTAAATGTGTAATTCACGAACGATATGCTGGTGGTAGAAAAATTGCTTCAACTTAAGCAGAAGATCCATAACGTTGAAAAAGTTGAGTGGATACTGAGAGTCGCAATCTTCGGCACCTTCCTCGGTCATGGTGTCTTGGCTCTACAACTCAAGTCGAGTTTTCTAAACTATATAACAGCGATGACTGGAATATCAGGTCCACTAGCAGAGAATTTGCTGATCGCAATAGGCATTGTAGATATTATCACTGCTGCATTCATGATTGTTTTCCCTTTTAAGTTGATGCTTATTTGGGCAGCTTCGTGGGGCTTTCTAACAGCCTTAGCAAGACCTGTGGCTGGAGAGCCGATATGGGACTTTATTGAGAGATGGGCTAACTGGGGAGCGCCCCTAGCATTGCTCTATTTGAGAGGGGTTCCAAGGAAGCTAAAACTGAAAGAGCTCTTTGGATTATGATTGCTGAAGCTATTACGTTTAGGAAAAAGGAAGATGGTAGATCTAGTAGAAGCTAGATTCAATGGCTAAAAGCAAATGACCCTCTAATTTTAAACCATTAATTATTTTACAAGTACAGGCAATGTGAATGGTCAAACGCGCCTTTGGAAACTTTACCCATGAGCAAATTTGTTTCAGTGAAGATCAAACTGGTTAAGTAACAGTTAGAATAAGCAATGTAATGTTTGCAGTAGAACAATGGTCAAACGCAGATGACGCAAAATTTTCAATATCGTTGATACCTTCGCTATACCTAGCTTATAGATAGACTCGCCTATCTAGATCAAGAACAAGAAAATCTTAGCATCTAACTGGGGTTTAGTGAATCTTGACGTGTATGGATGACAGAACTCGGCAAAACCAGAAATAGTGTTATGAATGACTTTTGTCTGAAGATGGATCAGAGTAAGGAAGAACGGAGATCTCCAGGTCAAACGCAGCTCAGAATAGTGGTTGATACCAACCTGTTTATTGCTGCCAAATTCAATACTCGTAGTAGATCGATGCGTCTCATAAGTGACTGCATCGAAGGAAGGTTCAAGGCCCTCTATTCCACTGATGTTAAGGAGGAGATTGAGACCGTGGTTTTCAAAATACCCACCCGTCGGGAGTTCGATACCATTGTGGGAGAGTTCTTCAAAAATGCAGAAAAGGTTGAGCCAGAGGTGAGAATAGACGTCTGTAGGGATGCTGGGGATAATAGACTAGTTGAATGCGCCATTTCTGGAAAGGCAGACTATATTATTACAAACGATATTGGTGTTTTGGAAAAGGATGGCTACAAGGAGCTAAGAATAATCAATCCCTCCCAGTTCTACAGGAAAGCAATTGATTAGCCAAACACAACGGATTTAATTGTACGTTATATCTGACCAAATGTAGCTAATTCTCATGTTTTGGAAAGGTTGTACAAACAATCAGGTGACTCTTTTTTATTATCTATATTCTTGCTTCTTTCTATTAGATGGGGACAAAAAAAGAACGTCGGCCTTATCTTCACTATTACTAATGTATGTGTCATCGTACGGACGTGCTTATCGAGAATCTTGAGAATAATTCAGTTGTAGATAATTTGCTAAAAGGTAAGATGTTATGTACAGAATCAGCTCAGAAATCATTCTTACGATGATTGAAAGGAATGGGTTCATACTTAACTGAGACTTGGGCATAATTCAATTATAATATTATTTTGAAATTATTACTATTAACTTCCCAACATGTGCTTCAATGCCCTTAATGGTCTTCCTGTCAAGTAGTTGTAGTATACCATCAGCTGGTATAGCAATATAGAAATCAGAACGATGCTCCTAGCTTTATCAAATCCTCTAACAGGTAGTGGGTCTATATCAAATACATCCTTTATCTGCTCTATCAATGGTTCAACGCTTATGCTTCTTTGCGAATATACATGCTGCCCAAATTCCGATTGATAGAACTGTAATAATGCTAGCCTATCATTGTCTATGTATCATCTAGAAATCCACATTATCAACTATCGCAGTGTTCCCTACACTAGGGAATCAATCAAAATGAAAAATGTGTAACCAATAAAAAAATAATAGACATGACAGGTTTAGCTTTATGACATATATGTTATCTCAGAACTTGTTATCCTTCGGCTTGTTTTTTCTGCGACCCAAGTTAACTTTACTACAGGAACCACTTCAGGAATATTCAGTCTTGGCTCTTCACAATTCAAATAATTTAATCTTCCGTCGATGTGCATCATTAACTCTCTTGTCTTCATCTCGATTATACTTCACCAGAATGAAAGAAAGAAAGTTTGAAATTTAAGAATATTAGATCGTACTAACCAGCCTCAGATTCTTAATGACCGAGCCTTCAGGTCTACTTATTTGTCCAAGTGAGTAGTTACTGATTTGATTTACTTTGATTTCTTTATTTTCATTATTCTGTTCCAGTTTAGGCAATCTATTGATTCTCTTCCTTACTAAATCTTGAAGATTTTTTGACATGAGCTGAATTAGAGCTTATCCGAAAATTAACATCATAGCCTAATTGTTTATACCGAAACAGATCTAGATCTGTCCTCTCTAGCTAAATTTGTGAGAAAATCAAAGAAAAAGAGCATGCCGACCATATGGCATATACCAGACAATCTATGGGTAGAGTTCAAACTAGTGTTGCCACCAGAGAAACCAGCAAGAACAGTTGGAAGACCAGTTGTACCATTTAGAAAAGTGTTGAATGGAATACTGTACGTATTAAGAACTGGATGCCAGTGGAAGAAGGTATCGAAAGAATTTGGTTCTGGTTCAACTTGCCATGCAAGATTTCAGGAATGGATTGGGATAGGAGTATTCAAGAAGGTATGGAAGAGGCTGCTGGAAATATATGATGAATTAAAGAGTCAACTCATCTCAAAACCCTACAATACATCAAAAATGATGCAAGATTAACAAATGCCAGGTAGTTTTCTGCCGTTCTTTCATACCTGGTTCTTGTTCTATGAAATCCATTCTTGAGCCATGCAAGGAATCTCTCAACTACAAATCTTGTCTTGTTGTAATGTTTGTAATCATTATTTTGCAAGATGAACTTGGAATTTATTTTGTATGGGATGCAACATGCAATATTTCTATCCCACAAATACATTCTGATGTATTTTGCATCATGCCCTTTGTCTGCATAAACTGATTCTATCTGTTGTATTGAATCATCATCAAGATAGTCTGAAATTGATTCTGAAGTCATCCCAATACTCTCCAATACATCATAATCGACGAAATGATAACAAATGCCAGATAGTTTTGTGCATTCTTCTCATATCTGATCCTGGTTCTGTGGAACCCATTCTTCAACCAGGCAAAGAATCTCTCCACAACATAGCGCGTCTTGCCGTATAGGTATTGTTCTGTATTATCATTTTGTTGTTGTGTCTTACTGTTTTTTCTGTAAGGCATGCAGTCAGAGATTTTTCTTTTGGTGAGGTATTTCCTGATGAATTCTGCATCATAGCCCTTGTCTGCTTGGCACCGCGCAATTTTTCTGATAGATCTCTCATCCAGATATTGTGAGATGCCATCCATCACGTCTACAAATCTTGCAGAGTCATGCTGATTTGCAGGACATTACTACTGAGACTGGCAGTCCGTTTTGTTCCACCGCAACGTGTATTTTTGTGCCTGAAATCCTGTTGAATCCGTTGTATCCTATGACGCTTCCCCTTTTTTGGCCGGAACTGATGACGAATCGACCGTTTTTTGCAGCTGCATCTTGCCTGATCTGTGGGCTGATTTGACTGCAGCGGAGAGGATATTCTTCCATATTCCACGTCGCTGCCAGTTCTGCAGTCTGCGGTGCGCAGTTGATTTGGAGCCGTACCTTTGTGACATCCCAGTCCACCTGCATCCTGTTATCCCGACAAACAGGATTCCGTTGACTGTCTTTCTGTCGTCTGCCCTTGGCCTTCCGGTTCTGGCTGGCTTGGGGAGATGCGGTGATATCATCTTCCATTGTTCACCTGTTATCTCCTGAAATTTCATGATCTGCTACGGGCAGCATTGCAAATAGATCCAAATGATCGTCAATTATTCACTAAATGATCAGTTTTGGGATCAGTTGGAAATACAGGTAAGTATAAACCTCTGATTGTCAAGGTATACCTTTTCTAGGTGAATCTTTTTAGTTCTCTTCTGAATATTTAAAGTGAGAATGTGATTTGAACAATAATCGGTCATACTTTTAAGTAGGGTACTGAATTTGTTATGCCATTGGTATTCGGGAGAGACGTTAGGCTCAACAGGATCCTAAGAAACGGGAAGATGTTATGTATACCTATGGATCATGGAATCAGCAACGGGCCTATACCTGGCATCATCGATGTCCATAGTATGATCTATCAATGCGAAAACAAAGGACTAACATCGGTTCTGGTTAACAAGGGCATCGTTAGGAGCATGCCCAGACCAACTAGTGTTGGAGTTATTGTTCATTTTTCTGGTAGCACAAGCTTAGGACCAGCGCCGAACAAGAAGGTATTGACGGGAACGGTCGTTGAAGCTGTTAGATTGGGTGCTGATGGTGTTTCGGTTCATATCAATATAGGTGCAAAGGAAGAACCTGAGATGTTGGTTACGTTGGGACAGGTGGCCGATCAGTGTGATGAGTGGTTTATGCCGTTCATAGCGATGATGTATCCTAGGGGTGAAAATATTAAGAATCCCCATGATCCGGAAATTGTTGCTCATGCTGCCAGAATAGGTGCAGAGGCCGGTGCTGACATTGTCAAAACCGTTTATACGGGTGACCCCGATTCGTTCAAGCGGGTGATAAAGGGATGCCCAGTTCCCATTGTTATTGCTGGTGGTCCTAAAGCTAAGAATGACAAGGAGGTTTTGGAAATGACGTATGGGGCTATGGAAGCCGGCGCAATAGGTGTTACATTTGGGAGGAATATCTTCCAACACAAGAATCCAGGGGGAATGTGTCGAGCGCTTGCAAAAGTGATATTCAAAAAGCAGACAGTGAAGGAGGCCTTGGTTGAAATTGATAAAAAGTAAGGAACTAATAGTAAGTCCTAATGTTCCAAGCAAGTCATTAAGTTCATTCCTTTCACAGCTTAAGAAGGGGGGGATAAAGAATATTTATGCAGATCCGAGGATTGTTGGAAGGTTCAGAAACGGATTCAATGTTATACATACTTCGGATGATGCAGATTCCATTGTATGCAAGGAATTGAATGGAATAAAGAATGTAAAGAAGCAAGGGAAATTTGCAGGCTTTTACATTAAGGTAACAGGAAAAAAGGATGAGGACACTATACTACAGGCAGCCTACAACGGTGCTGACTTTGTTATTGTTAGCGCCAAAACCTGGAAGATAATTCCACTAGAAAATATAATCGCGAAGCTACAGAAAACCAACACCAAAGTATACACATTGGCAAATAGTGCAGATGAGGTGAGAACCATGTTCAGCGTTTTGCAGTTGGGCGTTGATGGTGTGATTCTTTCCACTTCCAATTATGATGCAATAAAGAGTTCAATGGTATATCTCGACAGTGTATCCTTCCCTCTAAGGGCTGCAAAAGTTGTGGAGGTCAAGGATGTTGGTATTGGTGAGAGAGTATGTATTGATACAGCTTCTATGCTTAACAGGGGTGAGGGAATGTTGATTGGCAGTAGATCCAATTTCATGTTTCTAATTCATAACGAATCGGTGGGCTCGGCATTTACATCTCCAAGACCATTCAGGGTAAATGCTGGAGCAGTTCATTGTTATACATTGATGCCTGATGGTAACACCAGGTATCTATCTGAAGTGGAAGCAGGTGATGAAGTATTTATTGTTGATACCAAGGGTAGGGCTAGGAGGGCTACCGTCGGTAGGTCGAAGGTGGAAACAAGGCCTATGCGCCTAATCAAAGCTGTTTCTGATAATGAATTTGGAAGCATAATAGTGCAGAAGGCAGAAACTATAAGGTTTGTTGGAAGCAGCGGCAAACTGATTCCCGTTACGGAAGTAAAGAAGGGGAATAGTATAATTACACATTCCAAGAGTACGAAGGGAAGGCATTTTGGTATCGAAGTGGATGAGTATATTCTTGAGAAATAATTTTCTTGTGTAAGTTACTACGGGTGGGGAGAATAATATTGAGATTCAGCACGGTCTGCTAGAAGGGCTTTGATTAATTCTAGTAAAGGCTTCACTGTGAATGAAGTGATTGTTGCCCATGAATTGTGCATCAGATTGGATACATGCTATTGAATGCATCAGATTGATACATGCTATTGAATGCATCAGATTGGATACATGCTATTGAATGCATCAGATTGGATACATGCTATTGAATGCATCAGGCAGATTGGATACATGCTATTGAATGCATCAGATTGCTATTGAATGCATCAGATTGGATACATGAATGCATCAGATTGGATACATGCTATTGTATCATCAGATTGAAGCATCAGATGGATACATGATGATTGAATGTATATTCTTGAATGCATCAGATTGGATACATGCTATTGAATGCATCAGATGTGTAAGTTACTACGGGTGCTATTGAATGCATCAGATTGGATACATGCTATTGAATGCATCAGATTGAGATTCAGCACGGTCTGCTATTGAATGCATCAGATTGGATACATGCTATTGAATGCATCAGATTGGATACATGCTATTGAATGCATCAGATTGGATACATGCTCATTGAATGCATCAGATTGGATACATGCTATTGAATGCATCAGATTGGATACATGCTAAATGCATCAGATTGGATACATTGAATGCATCAGATTGGATACATGCTATTGAATGCATCAGATTGGATACATGCTATTGAATGCATCAGATTGGATACATGCTATTGAATGCATCAGATTGGATACATGCTATTGAATGCATCAGATTGGATACATGCTATTGAATGCATCAGATTGGATACATGCTATTGAATGCATCAGATTGGATACATCTGTATAGATCGAAAATGACCAGTCTAGGGATATCAGGATGAAACTGTTTATCCAAAAAAGAGAATTGATGTTAAATGAAAAATAAAAAAAGCCGTCGATGATTCTTTTCTAACCGCAAAATCATTATAGATCATAACTTATGATGTATTGGCATATGGAGTTAGAATTTAATAAAATTTACGGCATGGATTGCATCGAGGAGATGAAATTTATTCCAGATAATACTGAAGTCATCCCAATACTCTCCAATACATCATAATCGACGAAATGATAACAAATGCCAGATAGTTTTGTGCATTCTTCTCATATCTGATCCTGGTTCTGTGGAACCCATTCTTCAACCAGGCAAAGAATCTCTCCACAACATAGCGCGTCTTGCCGTATAGGTATTGTTCTGTATTATCATTTTGTTGTTGTGTCTTACTGTTTTTTCTGTAAGGCATGCAGTCAGAGATTTTTCTTTTGGTGAGGTATTTCCTGATGAATTCTGCATCATAGCCCTTGTCTGCTTGGCACCGCGCAATTTTTCTGATAGATCTCTCATCCAGATATTGTGAGATGCCATCCATCACGTCTACAAATCTTGCAGAGTCATGCTGATTTGCAGGACATTACTACTGAGACTGGCAGTCCGTTTTGTTCCACCGCAACGTGTATTTTTGTGCCTGAAATCCTGTTGAATCCGTTGTATCCTATGACGCTTCCCCTTTTTTGGCCGGAACTGATGACGAATCGACCGTTTTTTGCAGCTGCATCTTGCCTGATCTGTGGGCTGATTTGACTGCAGCGGAGAGGATATTCTTCCATATTCCACGTCGCTGCCAGTTCTGCAGTCTGCGGTGCGCAGTTGATTTGGAGCCGTACCTTTGTGACATCCCAGTCCACCTGCATCCTGTTATCCCGACAAACAGGATTCCGTTGACTGTCTTTCTGTCGTCTGCCCTTGGCCTTCCGGTTCTGGCTGGCTTGGGGAGATGCGGTGATATCATCTTCCATTGTTCATCTGTTATCTCCTGAAATTTCATGATCTGCTACGGGCAGCATTGCAAATAGATCCAAATGATCGTCAATTATTCACTAAATGATCAGTTTTGGGATCAGTTGATTGTATCATTACCACCCAAACCATGAATTATATCAGCTTCACTTGTTCCCATCAACATATCGTTTTCATTAGTCCCTAAGATAGTAGGCATTTCATTATGGCAACGAAGGTCCATACCCTCTCCAGGAAGTATTTGGAAGCTTATTCCATGGAATGAGGGAAAGATTCCTATTGGCACTCCAGGAGCAGGAGGAGCATTGCCCATAGGCACTGCAGCTTTAGGAACATCACCATTATCATCAATAGTTGTCGTTCCAAAAAGTCCAACAAAACCACCAATTGGTTCATCAGAGGGATTCGTTATTTCACATTCGGCTTCCACGAAATTCTCAAAGCCTCCAGGCGCATCTAATATATCTAATGTACTATTAGGAAGTGTAACCCCTCTCAAGTCGGGGAAGGTACATGGCTCTCCCACATCTAAAAACACGTCATCAATTGTTGTTGGATTCTCATCCTCGACTATATCAAAAAAGATATCAAAGAAAGATTCCTCCACTAGAATCTGGAATTACCCTTACATAATTTGGAGCTAGTTCGCCAACGTCTTCAGTAGTTGCGAAGAAAGTTGTAAGACCAAAATTGATGACAGGCTCCCCATCAACTTCACCTTCCGCGTCTAGAGATATGATATTTGAACCGGGTGGAATAGAATCACAATCATCTGGCCCAAAGGTTTCATCAGGTTCCCAGCTAAAATCTTCGCCTGCAACAGGAATACCTACAGTTATCAATTCTACACCCGTAGGAAGTTCGTCAACTAAAATACATAAACCATCGGACCTATCCCAAGAACCACGGGTAAGCATTTGATTTTCTCCTGCAGGTAGAAAGTCTATTTCTGCAGGTCCCAAGCCTCCTCTTGGTGTTATCCTAATAAAAGTAGTACCACCGAACCCTCCTTCTATCTCCTTCATAGGAATGCCAGCAACAACCATTCCCAATATTGCCAATACTCCTACTGCTGAGTAGAATTTGTGGATCATTTTATAATCTTAAAAAAACTATACCTCCTATTTAGGGTAGTATAGAAGATGTAGGAAGATTTTCTATATTATTGATTATATAATAGACCTATTGCGTAATTAGACAATTCTGTAGCCTGAATCGAAACGATCAGATCAGGGCTTGTATCTATGGGATACATGCCATCGCTGAACTATACACGCCTCTCCAAGAAGCCATCGTTATTCAAATCATTCACCGGACAGGAAGTGGCAGAATTCGATGCCATCTACAGGGAGATAGCATCAAAGTATGAGTATGAAAGAAGACGCGTGTCCAAAAGGAGAAAAAGAGATATCGGTGCCGGAAGGAAATTCAAACTTGAGCTAAAGGACAGGTTCTTGATGCTTCTGGTCTATTACAGGCTATACATAACATACACGCTCTCCGGCTTTCTCTTTGACCTTGACCAGAGCAATGTGTATAGAGATATACATATGCTGGAATCTCTCGTAAAGAAGTGCATTCCACTTCCAAAGAAACTGTATAGGATGTCAAGAAGAGCCAGAACCATGGAAGAGGTTGAGCTATACTTTCCTGGTTTTAGGACATTCATCGATGCTACAGAGCAGGAGATACCCAGGCCTAAGAATAAGATGAGAAGGAAGTGCTACTACTCGGGCAAGAGGAAGAGGCATACTGTGAAGATCCAGTACATGGTGAATGGTAATGGCCTGTTACTCCATAAGACAGGTCATGAGAGGGGGGCGAAGCACGATTATTCCATCTATAAGGAGAAGCATCCCATAACTCTCATAGGTTGAGAATCATTTCGATCTGGGATACAAGGGAGTCCAGAATGACTTTCCTGACATGAGGTGTGTTCTACCAGTAAAGAAGAGAAGAAAGAGAAAGCTATCGAAGAAGGAAAGAAAGCAGAATAGAAGGCTTGCAAGGAAGAGGTTTGTGGTTGAGCATGCAATAAGCAAAGTAAAGAAGTTCAATATAATGGGAACAAGGTTCAGGAATAGGTTAAAACGCTACAATCATGCTTCCGACATAGTTTCTGGTTTGGTGAACTTCAGAATAATGCGAAGTAAAGGAATAATGTTATGAAGAGTGAGTATCTGGCTGAGGTTAAGGTAGTTATGATTCCTAATTACTCAATAGGTCTAATATATAAAAATAGAGAACCTCAGATAGACAACGTCAGTTTCAGTCAAATTGACGTATTTGACTAGCGCTTAGCTAGCCATTCTTTTTCAGCCATTATGGCATTTAACATTTTTCACTTGCTAGATGATGCGCCCGAGGTTTTGGATCGATTGCATGATTTATTGGCTCCAGGCGGATTGCTAATTTCAGAAACATCCTGTCTTGTCGAACAAAATTGGATCATTAGGTCTCTGATCAAGTTTACCGTTACAGTAGGGTTGGCACCAATGATTCTCGACTTGACGGTTGCTGATTTGGAATCTCTTGTGTCTAGCCGAAATTTCAGAATTCTGGAAACCAAAATCTGGGAGGAGAAAAATGCGGTTCAGTGGATTTTAGCGAGGAAAGTGTAGAATTTTTTATTATCCCAATCTTTAGCATCATAAAGATAAGTGAACTGTTATGAGTTTGGAAATTAAAAGACCTAAAGGAGTTAAAGTATTTGTTGTTATTGCTTTCTTAGATGCCGCAGTATTGGCAATCGTCCTTGTAGTGTTTTTTGCTACACCAGAATTGTATACAAGTTTATTCGATGTGGATTCACTACTAGCTTTTCAACAAGAATATACAATTTTGAAATTTAATGATAGAGTACTTGAACTAACAATTTTAAGTATCGTTATAGATGCCCTAGCAATAATTGGATTATTATCAGCAAAACCATTAGGCAGAAAACTAGCCATAGGTAGTGCAGTGGCTGGAATAGCATTTTATCTTATTGGTTTTGTAATTCCAGGACTAGTGACATATAGTATTATGTTATGGTATCTGTTTAGAACACATACAAAAGAATATTTTGAGAACAAAACTCAGTTGAATTAGACTCCATTCTAATCCTTATCAGACCTAATTCATTATGTGTTAATTCTCATATTTTTTCTTCCATTCTTTGGACCATTTACGTATTAAATAGACTTGAATCGATAAATTAAATCCTCAAGAACCACTTCCCTTCAACTATGTTTGATCTTGGCTCATCAAAATTAACAGGGTCTAATCTTTCGTCGATGTGCATCATCAATTCTCTAGTCTTCATCTCGATTATGCTAGACCACCGACACTTTTTGCTCTTATACATAACCCTAATTCCAAGAAGTTTTCCAAGTTCGGTCAACAATAGTTTTACAGCATTTGGTTTCAACCTAATATTCTCTTCATTAGTTTCTAGGAAATCCTTCTTCTTTATCCACTTCCTTAATGCTATTTTAACTAACGCAAGTAATTGCAGAAAGTTTGATTATAGAAATTATCGATACTTTGTTTTGTATCTACAAAATCTTTGCCAGCATTTCATCTTTCATTAATATCTCAAAATATTTGGTTTCGAAGCGGTAGCCAGGAGTATTAATGATACCATGAGTTGGATCTTCGAAGATATCCGGCACCGGTGTCCTGGTGTTTTCATCGACGTTTTCTTCCATTACCTTAGCATTCACAAGTTCATCAAAAAGTCGCCTGACCTTACGGTCGGTTATTGCAGCTTCATGTATGACTCTTTCCAGCGAAGCGTATCTGTTCCCTGACTCTACATACCATTCCACAAACTTCCTCTTAGCCTCACTGCTCACCCCAAACACATTGAATACGTTTTTCAAATAGTCTAGCACATCCAATGTAATAGAATAGGATTAAGGGAATAAAAATTATTTTTGGTTTATAGCAGTCATATTATGATATTGCACTCCTAGTTCTTCCCCCCTAACGTTAACACAGGATTGTACCCTTTTCCAAAGTACTCCTATTCCTCATTATGCATTCAAGCCAAATATCTATACGACTTTCAAGAAAAGCAAACATCAATTATAGAGATAAATGGTAAAATTTATGGGATTGGCAATTTAGAGCCTATCCGAAAATCCTATTCCATAGATTGTACGCTGCTCATACCAGCAATAATTAAATCGGAATGATGGAAAATAAATATATACATCTCTTCCTGGGTGTGATTTTATCAATTTTGTAGAAAGCCTATGCTATAGTAATTCCAAAATCATATGAGCTTACCAGTGAATTGCTCTGTATACTATTAGACAGTTAGCAAATTCTACTAGCGCCTGATAATTTTCCTCTCTCTTCTCGAACCTTACCAATAACTTTCTGAACCTGTTATGCCAAGATGCGGTTCTTTCTACAACCCATCTCTTTGCTTTGTACAAATTCTTTTTCAACACTTCACCCTTATGACGAATGTGATCCACGTATCCCCTTCCTAACTCCATACTCTATCTCAGGGAAATCATATCCTATTCATGCATATGTTCTGTTTAACTTTGGGCCTATCAACAACAATGCTATCTATTGTAGGAAAGGCTGATTTCATATCGTGTTTATTTGCTCCAGTAATTACAGATGAGAGAGGAATACTTCTTCTATCAACCAGCATGTGACGTTTGGTACCTAGCTTGCCTCTATCCGTTGGGTTTGCTCCGGTCGTTTTCCCCCTAATGGGGCCTTCGGTACGCTATCCATGGATTGCCAGTCCCATCCCATGCTCTTTAATTCATCATCAACTCATCTCAAAACTAACCATTTAGACAATTTTTAGCGACCATTTAGATCCATGAATAGCGACATCTAAAATTATTTTATGAAATTCCAAGAATTATCAGACAAACAGTGGAGTATGATGGAATCACACATACCACCACATGCAAAAACTGGCAGGCCTAGGGATGATGATAGAAAAATCATTAACGGAATAATCCATGTTCTAACTACTGGATGCCGATGGGACGATATGCCAAAAAGATATGGTGATGATTCTACTGCAAACAGAAGGTTAAACAAATGGCAACAAAAAGGAATCTGGAAAAATATTCTATCACGTACTATTCACTCAGCACATAAATCTGGCAAAATTAATCTGCAAAAAATATCAGTTGACTCTTCATCCATTCCTGATAAAAAAGGGGCAATGTAACTGGATATAATGGATTCAAGAGAATAACAGGTACAAAAATACATGCCGCAGTAGAGAGTAACGGATTTCCAATATCTATACTGTTGAGTCCAGCAAATGAACATGACAGTACAAAATGCATGGATGTTATAATCAACTGATCCCAAAACTGATCATTTAGTGAATAATTGACGATCATTTGGATCTATTTGCAATGCTGCCCGTAGCAGATCATGAAATTTCAGGAGATAACAGGTGAACAATGGAAGATGATATCACCGCATCTCCCCAAGCCAGCCAGAACCGGAAGGCCAAGGGCAGACGACAGAAAGACAGTCAACGGAATCCTGTTTGTCGGGATAACAGGATGCAGGTGGACTGGGATGTCACAAAGGTACGGCTCCAAATCAACTGCGCACCGCAGACTGCAGAACTGGCAGCGACGTGGAATATGGAAGAATATCCTCTCCGCTGCAGTCAAATCAGCCCACAGATCAGGCAAGATGCAGCTGCAAAAAACGGTCGATTCGTCATCAGTTCCGGCCAAAAAAGGGGAAGCGTCATAGGATACAACGGATTCAACAGGATTTCAGGCACAAAAATACACGTTGCGGTGGAACAAAACGGACTGCCAGTCTCAGTAGTAATGTCCTGCAAATCAGCATGACTCTGCAAGATTTGTAGACGTGATGGATGGCATCTCACAATATCTGGATGAGAGATCTATCAGAAAAATTGCGCGGTGCCAAGCAGACAAGGGCTATGATGCAGAATTCATCAGGAAATACCTCACCAAAAGAAAAATCTCTGACTGCATGCCTTACAGAAAAAACAGTAAGACACAACAACAAAATGATAATACAGAACAATACCTATACGGCAAGACGCGCTATGTTGTGGAGAGATTCTTTGCCTGGTTGAAGAATGGGTTCCACAGAACCAGGATCAGATATGAGAAGAATGCACAAAACTATCTGGCATTTGTTATCATTTCGTCGATTATGATGTATTGGAGAGTATTGGGATGACTTCATGTTTTTCTTTTTTACTTGTTTGAATTAAGTGAATACCGTCCCAATTGAATTGTCGTTTAACGCATGTCAAACCTTAAAGGTTGGAATACCGCATTAAACTACATTGGAAGTAACTCATCTTCTATTACAGTTGGGAATGGCCGAATCGATTGCAATAGCCTTTGTTGTAATTGTCATGCTGATAATCCTCGCATCTGCTATACGGATAGTAAGGGAATATGAAAGGGCCGTCGTCTTCAGACTTGGAAGGTTGATAGGCTCAAAAGGACCAGGATTGATATTGCTTATACCTGTTCTTGACAAGGCCATTAAGGTAGATCTACGAGTAGTTACACTTGACGTTGCCAAACAGAAGATAATCACACTTGATAATGTCACCGTTGATGTTGACGCAGTGGTTTACCTGAGGGTTAATGAACCTACCAATGCCGTTGTGAAAGTGAATAACTATCTTCTTGCGTCAAGCATGCTTGCACAGACAACACTCAGAGATATAATAGGCCAGGTAGATTTCGATGGCATCTTATCAAAAAGAGATGAATTGAACAAGAGAATACAAGAAATTCTTGATATTGCAACCGATCCTTGGGGAATCAAAGTAACAGGCGTTGCAGTAAAGGATGTATCACTTCCAGAAAATATGCATCGAGCCATAGCAAAACAGGCAGAGGCCGAAAGGGAGAAGAGGGGCAGAATAATTATCGCCGAGGGGGAGTTAAAAGCTGCGGAGAAGATGGCACAGGCTGCTGATTTTTACACCAAGAATATCGCGGCTATGCGATTAAGGGAGTTACAAACATGGACAGAAATTGCAAGGGAGAAGAACTTGATTGTAGTGACTGGTGGGGACTCGAGCAATCTTGGATCTCCACTGGGTACATTAAAGCAGGCACCAGAATCAGAAAAAGGGAACGAGGATAAAATCAAAAGTGTGGTACAAGAGGAGATCATGAAACTGTTCGAGGAGAGGAAGAGCGAGGAACTGGTAAAAGAGAAGGAAGAGATAGGAGACCAAAAGGAGATCTAATGTAAACAAATGAAATTCATACCGATCTTGATAGCCGTTGCACTTTTGTTGCCAACTTTCATTCCTGAATCTGAGCAGGACGGCAAGAAGGTTCTTTTGCTAGAGGTTAAGGATTTCATATCATCAGCAACATCGGACGATATTGCTGGGGGGATAGAAGAAGCTACTACACATGGTTACTCCGCCATTATATTGACACTGGATACTCCTGGCGGTTCGCTCGCTGCCACTTTGGACATAATAGAAAGTATTCAACAGTCTGATGTTCCTGTGATAGGTTATGTATATCCGCAAGGGAGGAGTGCTTGGTCTGCGGGAACCATCATCTTAATAGCAACTGATTATGCTGCAATGGCACCTGTTACAACAATAGGTTCTGCTCAACCGGTTCTCGGGACTGAACCAGTTGAAGATACAAAGACTATCAATGCACTGGTAGAAAAGGTAGTTTCATTGGCAGAATTGCATGGGAGGAATTCTACACAGGTTGCCAGATTCATAACACATAATGACAACCTAACGCCAGAGAAGGCATTTGACCGAAATATAATCGAAACAATAGCTGAAAACCCTCAAGATTTGTTGGAGAAAGCGCATAATGCAACGGTCACAACCTTGAAGGGACAAAAGGTTTTGGATACAAAGGATGGGGAGGTGATAATGCATCAGAAGAGCATTAGGGTAATGTTGATGGGTATTTTGGCTGATCCACTACTTTCAACTATAATGATGACGATTGGATTTTTCTCCTTAATTTATGGGCTTACTTCACCTGGCTTTGGCGGCGAGATAGCTGGGGCTGTCTTGATAATCCTTGGCCTAATAGGACAAGGATTTGATGTAAACTGGGTGGCATTTGGTCTACTCGCTATAGGGGTCGGTCTTATTGCGTATGAGCTCTATAGCCCAGGTTTCAGCGCAATGGGTATAGGAGGGATAATAATACTTTTAGTGGGAACGGGTCTGATGATTACACAACCGGTAAAACCACTATTAATTCCTGAAGAAGAGCTTGGAAATATGGCGACATTGTCTACAGTAACGATAGCCCCATTGGCAGCTTTCATTGGATTTATCACCTACAAGGTATGGCAGAGTAAAACGATGAAGAGGGTTGAGTTTGTTTATCTAAACAAGGAAGGAAAGACATTGGACCCAATTTCTAGCGACAAGGACGGATTTGTGCTTGTTGGAGGTGAATACTGGAAGGCTAGAAGTAATTGGAACATTATGCAAGGAGAAAGGGTGAAGGTGATAAAGAAGGAGGGAAACTGTTTGGTGGTTGAACCTGCGGAGGAAAATAAGAACCATCAACAGGAAAAATAATCTATTCCACTCCCGAATTTATTCTTGCCGGTGTTTGGTGCTTTAAAATAACGGTCAAATTCTTTTAGTAATGGGCTTATATTTTCTTTTTAGACCTCATATTGTTATCATTAACAACATACAAATCTACAAGTTAAGAGGTAGGTTTTGCCTCTTGTCCTGAATCTATAGAACTCATGAAAATGGGGAAAATAAAGTCACTAGAGATCATCGATGGCATATTCGTCAAAATTACTTAAATTCGTCAAAGTGATCTTCTTGATTGAAATCAGTGTTGGCTTGCAAAGTACTTCAGGTAGGTTTTGGCAGTTTGGGAAAAGAGATCTTCATAGAGTTACTGAAAAGAAAAAATCTCAAAGCTGTCGGTGTAATTGATATTGCCAAAAGCAATCTAGGTAATGATCCAGGTATCTTGACTCTAAACAGGCAAGTTGGTATAAAGATCGTGGGTAATATAGAAGATGTAAAATCAAAGCCAGATGTTGCTCTACACGCAACAACTTCTTCGCTAGGAGAAGCTTACTACCAGATATCAGAGTTGCTTAATCAGCGCATCAATGTTTTATCCACATGTGAACAACTTGTATATCCATATGGAAACAATAAAAAAATAGCAAAGAAACTTCACATGATCGCGAAGAAAAACAAAGTCAGTGTTCTTGGCGTTGGTGTAAATCCAGGATTCGTGATGGATTCGCTGGTTCTTAAGCTCACCAGCCTCTGTAGCAATATACATCGGTTAAGGATAGAACGGGTAGTTAACATTGCGAATAGAAGGAAGGCGTTGCAAGAAAAGATGTGTCTAGGACTTGGCTTGGATCAGTATAAAAAATGTAAAAAAATTGTTGGTCATGTAGGGTTACACGAGTCGGCCAGAATGATCTGTGATGCTCTAAAACATAAAGCCACAACAATTTCCACCACTGTAAGACCCATCATCGCAACCCACAAGCTTCGAGTTAGTGATGTTACTGTAGAAATGGGACAAATTACTGGTCTAGAACACAAGTTAGTTGCGAAAAAACGCAATTCATATTTCCTCGAGATGACGCTCAGCATGTTTGCTGGGGCGGGTGAATTTGACTCTGTGGAGATCGAGGGAACACCCCCAATATCTGTGAGGACAAATGGAATAAATGGGGACCAGGCAACGGTTGCGTTGCTGTTTAATTATATTCCAATAATACTAGAAGAAGAACCTGGGTTACATACTGTCAATGGCCTACGAATACCAAACTCCTCCTAATTTATTACGCCTATATTTTCCATAATATTTAATCAAAAAATGTAGACCATACATATTCCTCATTCCCGTCCCTGACTAAAACCATTAGCAAAATAGTCTCAATATTCCTCCATCAACGGTCATAGCACTCTGCTGAAACACTTGTGTTGCTTGATCATATAGAATCATATGTTTTAATAGTATCAGTTAGACGGCTTGATCTGCTCTTCTTAGCTATTTATAATAGTGTTCTGGGTATGACCTATGCAACTCAAACACTTTCTTGTGGTTTGTTCCGTTTTGATTGTTTTATTCCATCTACCAGTATCCACAGCAGCTCTACCTGTTTTGAATCTTGATAGAACAACGTATACACCATTTGACAAGATAGGTATAGCGCTAACCGATTCCAGCCTCAACAAAGATACTGAGGCCATAGATGTTGTTCAAGTTAGTGTTTCTGGACCAACACGATACGAAAAAATCACACTGTATGAAAATGATATAGATACGGGAGTATTTCAGAAGGAGCTCAGGCTTACGCCTGATCCCTCTAAATATATAGGTGATATACAAGCGAGGAGGGATGATGGTATTACTATATCTTACAGAGTAGATGCAGACAGTGTGATCACCAAAACCGCGTTAATTCAGTATCATGAGGCTACAATCTCCTTTGACCGGTCTTCATATCAAATTGAGGATAGTGGTATAGTAAGAGTTACCGATCGTGATGCAAGTTTCAAACCAGACGTGATGGATATTGTGGTTGTAAAGATATGGTCCGATACAGATACCAACGGGTTGAAATTGGAATTAAGAGAACTTGGCACCCATAGTGGAATCTTCGAGGAAAGTCTGTTTTTTACCTCAACCGATACCACTTCTGGTAATAGACTCAGAGTATCAGATGGCGATTCTATAACAGTGTCTTTTGTTGATAATACCTTGCCGGAGCCCGCAAAATTATCTTCCAATGGCATAGTTACACTTGAAACAAAAACCTTGGTTGCTACAGCCTCATTAGGAGAGGATATACCACCGACACAGAGGGCATCCTTTGGAGAACCAACGCTGCTTAATTCGTTTGGAGAAAGCGTTTCACAAGTATTTACCGGGGAGCAATTATTAGTACAGTCAGAGGTGACAAACAAGCAAAGTAAGAGGCAGCCCTTTACGTATATAGTACAGGTGTCAGATTCAGAGGGTATAGTCGTATCTTTGTCATGGGTTAGCTCAGAACTACCCCCCAATGAGTCACTTAAAGTTGCACAGTCTTGGCTTCCCTCAGATGCTGGAAATTATTCCATTGAGATTTTTCTGTGGGAGAGCCTGACCAATCCAAACGCAATATCACCTACAATAATGAAGAACATTGAAGTCCTCCAGAATTAAGGGAGTATTCATCTCGACCAAGGATGGAGTTCTATTTCCAAAAATGGGTTGGGATCCCAGCAAAAAGGGAATTGCATATTGATCAAGTTGCCTATTTATCCGGCTTGATGCCTAACGACTCTGAGCAGCTGGAGCCAATGTAACAAGAATTCTGGATGAAATCCTGTTCTAGTTAAAACCCACTCCCGGTTCAGATAATTACTTCAACTTTTTTCAAAGTTTATGGTTGGAATAACGACCTGGCTAGGAAAATCAAAAGTTCAAATCATCAACCATAATAGCCAGAAGACCGGTGAAACACCTGATTTAGTACTTCCTTGGTTGATAATGGTTTCCAGATGGCGGGTCGGCAGGATTTGAACCTGCGACCTCGAGCGCCCAAGACTTTTCAGATAATAACAGTCTAAGGAGTGATGGGATTGACATGTCAGGATATTTAGCTCTAAATTCATCTAGAATATACGAAAACGTAAGCTAGCCATTTTAAAATTTTGACAAATCCGACAGCCATTACATAAGGAGTAAAAATAACCAATGAATCATGAAAGGCAAGGCTGGTTCATTATCATGACTTCGGGACTTACAAACCCTGAATATTACGGCAATTAAATAATACTTGGCTAATTAGGTGGCACGAGCACGCAAACCCTGATCACTGGCCGTGGGTATCAGTGATGATAAAAGCCGTACCGTGGATTTCTTGAGTCTTCCTTCTTGATAAAGTATATGAATGCGGTTAGAAAAAATCGTCCATACTATCTCGCTTGTACCATCCCATACCATCCCATGCATCATAATCACTTCCGTATTGATTAATTCTTGGATAATCTTGAAAATAATACAATCGTAAATATCTTGACTTGAAGTAAAGATGATCGGTGTGGAATCGCCTCAAAATATTCTTGCGATGGTTTATAAGAAACGGGTTTTGTGTTTCAAAACTGGTTACTGGCTTCACAGCGGAACAACGCTTCACCATTACGAAAGTCTCCTCTAACGTCATGATCGCCACCATCCAGCCTATCCATGCCTAAATCACCAAATAGACCATGTCTCCTGCCTGTTCTTTGGCATGATACCCTTCGATCGATTGCCGGCCGCATGCTCATAGACTTGTTGCAGTAGTTGCTGTTTATCCTGTGGTTTCTTTACACGTTGTTTGTCCTAGGCAAATCTAGTTCTTGCCATGTTCCCTCACCTTGACCGTTGGCAGGAACCTTTCTCACCCTGCAAGTTTTAGAATATCTAGCAGGTTGTTGTCATGCTCGAACTTTTTCCCTACAACCACACGATCAAACTCGGTCATACTAGCCTCCATTGGAATACCGCGATATCCGTTGCAACGCGTGACATTTACCTGATTCAAACACTCTACACCAACAGATGTACATTGTAACCATCATTTGCCTGAATCTTGACATTTCCAATATATTTTCTAGGCTTGAAGAAAAACGACTTGACATATTTGTTAGCATGCAGTAACATACTCATTCCGACATATAGGTAAGAATGGGCAAGATTACCATCTTTTCTAAAGCCATACACATTAGCAATAATCCAAGAATACCAAAAACAAGAGGAGCGAAGATATGAAGCAGATCGAGAATAAATATTGACATTCAGATACTAATTTCCTGTAGCGTTATAATTCCTTGGCATCTGCATAATCAATCCATCATCATAACGAATTTTATTCTTGTAAATTGGGAAAATCCAAACCCCATAAAATAGCCAAAATGTAAAATAGATATTATTTTACGAATAAAAGAAAAAATAATTTATCCATGTTGCTATCACCATACCTGAGTTTCATTTTCTCATTTATGGTTTGCTGAGTTTCTTGATTTCATTTTGCGTTTCTCTAGATATTTATTAATCAAATGTGCAATAGGGATCCAAAATATCAAATTAGCAGTTACAATTAAAATTGGATAAATAATACTTTCCGAACTACTTACTATTTTTTGAAGTGGGAAAGTCATAAACATACCAAGCATGGTCGCTATGGGATTAAGATAAAACACTACGATTGGAATAGGATAATCATTATTAGTGAATTTAGGAATAAAACTAACTAAAACTCCATAGAGTGGAAAACCGATAAAAAATAAAAATTTTTGATTAATTTTGTTGTTCATGTTATTGGATATTAAAAGAACTACTAGTATTTAGGGCTCTGTAGAAACCATGCCATAAATACAGTCAATCCATGCATGTTGCACAAAAAAGCCGCAGAAGGAAAGAATGTTAGTGTAAGGTACGGTGACAGGGAAATTGGATTCAAGACTAAAAAGAAGAATGTAAGAACACGGGATAAGCATATTCACTGGATTCATTCCAGAGAATGAAAAGAAGTATCAGAGAGTATGCAAGATGCATCAGGTCGATGTCAAATACAATAGGCATACCAGGAATGTTGGGATATGGAACAACCTGTCCAAACCGGGTGAAGTCTAGGAGTGGTTCAGGAATTTGAACTTGTCAAAGCAATGTTTGACCTAATGCAGTATACCGGAGTAAAGATAAACCGTGATAAGAATAAACAATCATATCGTGCATACATTCTTAAACATAGTCAAGATTGCAAGACTGGATAGACAAGCTTATTCACTAAAAGAGAGTTTACCAAAAATTCGCCTACAAACTGAACCTAAATCTGAAAATATGATTAATTGTATTAATAATAATTATAATCATCAGAAGGTTCAGTCTACAACAGAGCGAGACTTACGAATTATCAGAGAACGGAGGGAGAAACACCGTAATGCTAACTAACTACGCTAGAGGTAAATACAGAATATTACATCATGGATATCCTAGAAACAGTTGAACTGTGATTATATCATTAGGTCAGCCGGTTCGCATACACCAATTGATTTGATTGCTGGTAATGGAAAGGTTGTATTTGCGGTACAAGTAAAGCAAGGAGGGCATATATCAAAAGAAGAAAAATTGGAGTTAATTGAATGGGCAAGAACTTTCATTGCTATACCCTATGGTAGCAGTAAAGGAAGGAAACAGATGGATATTGAAATTCATAAGTGATAGTGTTAATGACTAGCTGTCCTAAATGTAGAAAGAAATTGGAGTATATGCCTGAGTTAGCTAAGAAAGGTAAGCCTTCTCATTTCCGGTGTGGGTACTGCGGTGTAGAATGGCTCATTACACGTAAAGAGAGGTCATGGTCAGTATCTACACGCCGTAACAAGCAATTCGGGAAAATTGAGAATCCATACCATCAAGCGTCAACACACGCTAGACATGGGTAGTAATATAGCATGATTCTTGATGAAATAATATCCATGCATGTATTACTAAGCGTGATGCTTATTTCTTAGTACATACAAGAGCAACCTATTGACGAGTAAGAGAATGGATTCTTTCAAGAAGAGTATAGAGAATGCACAAACTAATTTTGGTAAATTATCTAAAAAGACCTTATCTCAGGCTGCCGAATATCCTGGTTCTGATGCTAGACATATCTTCTTTTCAGTTTATACATTCTCAAATCTGTGGCTATTAATACAATTGGAGAAATTCTTTCACATGTTCGATGATTATGATTTGGGGATTAGTCAATACATTAGTCTTGAACCGAAAGCCAGAGAAGTCTTTCTGGAGCAATATGACAATATCAATAGAACTGCCTACTTAACGAAAACTATGTTTCAAGTCGAATATTTCTTAAAGGAGATCTTGATTAGTCTAGGTGAAAATTTGAATGGTGAAAAATATTCCAAACTTGCTGAACAACTTCTTAATTCTATAGATATGAATGATGGGCAAAAATTGAACGTTCTGAATACCCCTGCAAAAATACGTAATTCACTTCATAACAATGGATATTCAAATTATGATTTTAAGGCAACTATAAGAGGTCAATCATTCAAATTTGTTAAGGGTGCGCGAGTTGATTGTACAGGTTGGGATAACTTGTACATAATATTTGATGAACTAGTGGGATTGTTGATTGAAATCATCAAATCAGCGAAAGTACAAAAAATAAACCATATCCCACCTACAACATATGTGCAACAATAATCACTGCTTAAAAGAACCTTATAGCTTTCTCAAACTTTACAATATTCCTGCTTTATGTTATCACCTAGATAATGCTTTGCTGTGCCTATATCATGTCCCATAAGCCATTCTACTGTTGCATGATTCATACCACAGTTCAGAGCCTGGCTGTAGAAGAAATCCCTTGCTGAGTGGGAATTATCTTCACATCAGTTTGTTTGATTCTATTCCTAACACGCTTAGAATCAATTGGGAGCGCTCTTTCTTTGATTCTGGATATTTCATTAACTAAAGAACCAACATCTACATGCAAGGGATTAGGTCATACCATTTGGTCGTAACATATTCAACCTTTCTCAATACAGGGCCATTATTGAAATCAATATCATCAAGTGACAGCAATCTTCTTACACGTATTCCGGTAGTTGAGCATAAGGCAAGACATGCTTTAACCAGAGGATCTTGTACGCTCTCAATGAGTTCTCTCACCATATCATATTTAGGTGTAATAATCAAGCTCTCGGTATTTGGTTTTCGGAAAGATATGCTGATATCGGTATTATACATTCTGGATGGATGCTTTAGGGCTTTAGCAGAATTGTCGTAGGTGTTGTCATTATCAATATGAGTTAGGTAGGCTTTGACGGCATCTTCATTCAATGCTTGATAATGCCGTAGATGGCTCTATTCTGTACCAGTTGTCTTGATTGTGTTATCTCTTAACGATCTTTTAATGTTCTCGAGGTAATTGTGGTATTGGGCATAGGATACGTGTATTATACATGTATCAGGGTTCGATGTTATCGTTTTGTCAGGTATTTTTGTTCGTAAGTCAGTGGGGTCGGCAGGATTTGAACCTGCGACCTCGAGCGCCCAAGGCTCGAAGCATACCATGCTAACCTCCATCAACAAGACACTTTGACTCTTTGATGAATCTAGCCCACGACCCCCTTACGGGGTGTTGTTGAGGTATTGATTCATGGAGTTATAATTTTGTTTTCAAACCAACGACCATTTGTTCAATAATCATATATGGTATAGTTAAAAGCAGTTCCTTGAGAAAAATTTATTACACTCTACCAGTGTACCGAACTTTGACCGTACTATGCCAAAGAGTGGTTTTAAATCTATCACGGTGAGTGAGTTTGTGTACAAAAAGTTCTTTGATGTATATGAAAAGAGCAGGAAGGATTTGGAGATGAAGGGAATTACGAGCTTTTCTGGGTACTTGACAAGTATGATGGAGGAGCTCATGCAAAAATACGAAGTATTTGCCAAATATGCCCCTACCTTGGAGAAGATTGCTATAGATGATAACAGGGTAGTACTGATGGATAATAGGAAGAACAGAATTGCAGAAGTACAAATCAAGAACGGGGAACTATACTGTATGCTTGACGAGAAGAATGACTGTGTTCATGTGGGCTTTGTTTATTCTCTTCCAGAAGTATATGAAACACTTAATGAACATGGAGTAAAAATGCCCACTATAAAATGAGCAACCCAAGTTCCAAGATCTACAAAGCTAGAAACTCTGTACGTGCAAATGCTCAAAATATTTCCTTTGGTTATATCTAGTTCCTAAAATAATGGGGGATAAGTTTTTTTAGAATTTGTTTATTCTGCGATAATTCTGTAAAAAAAATCAAAACATCTGATAAATTTGAACAAATATGAGTGCTTATATAAGAGTTGTATATTACCCATTGATATGAATCGTATTTGGGGCTTTCTAGTTTTTTCTTTACTTTTAATCTTGGTGCCATCCGTTAACATGAAGAATATGGATATTTATGCTCAAGAGGATCCATTTACAGTTTTTCCATTCAAGGGAGTGTACAGTGTAGGAATGACTGTTACTTTGTTTGGTGATGTTTCTGATTCTTTTACGGTCAATGATGAAGTATCATTAATGGTAAAAAATCCTAGTGGACAGACATACCATGACGTATCGGTGAAGCTGGATGAAGTGGGTTCATACACATTCCAGTTTGCCCTTGAAGGAGCAGATGCATCTGAATTAGGAATTCATACTGTTGAAGCCACTTACAAGAGTTTGAACTCAAATACAAGCTTTGAGGTACTGGTGAAACCTGTTATAGAAATAAATTCAGATAAACCAGCTTATGATCTGGGTGACGTTGTAACCATTTCGGGCAAGGTAACACCACGCATTCTGGACCCTGTGGAAATCAAGATTTATGGCTTTAACAATACAATCTGGAAGTTTGTACCAGTAAATGCAGAAAGAATTTCCAGCGATGGCACATTTTCCATAGTGGCTGGTGAATTGTTGGGTAAGAATGTAAAGCCAGGAACGTATAGGGTACAAGCCTCATATGCAGATAATTTAGCTTCAGCAGAATTGGAATTTGATGTTTCCTCATCTGGAAAGGCTGTTGTTGGTAATCTTATGCCTGTAAATCAGTCAGGGGAACCCTTGGAAGAGATATTTGTTGGGCAGCAGGTGATTATACAGGCCGATGTTAGAAACAACCTTGATGAAAAACAACCATTTGCCTACATAGTACTGATAAAGGATGGGGATGGAATAACTATATCATTATCATGGATAACCGGTACTCTCCCAGCTAGTGACTTTCTTAGCGCAGCCCAGTCATGGGTCACGGATGAGGCTGGAAGATTCTCTGTAGAGGCGTTTTTGTGGGAGAGTGTGTCTACCCCAGTTCCATTGACCGGTAAAGTTCCACAAACAGATCTCATCGTGCAAGAATGATCGAAGTTATGTACAAACAAGTATCGTTATATCGTTAACATTTGTTCCAGTAGAGCCAGTTTTTATCACATCATTCAATTTCTTAAAGAAAGTGTTCGAGTCATTGTCAGCCAGATAATTCATTGGCAGAATTTTCTTCTTTTGGGCCCTTCCAATTGTGGAAGAGTCTGCTATTGCTCCAGCAGCATTAGTATTTCCATCGATTCCATCCGTACCTATTGATGCAATTGCAGTACCGGTCAGGGCGCTGATACGCTTGGAGGCTGACAGTATAAGTTCCTGGTTTCTCCCTCCTCTACCTTTTCCTCTTACAATCACAGTTGTTTCACCTCCCATGATGATCGCCGCCGGCTTAGGTGATTCGCTATGGATGTGATGTGCTATAGAAGAGGCAATAACGCCAACTTGCCTCGCTTCACCCTCCATGAAAGTTGTAAGCACGGTAGATTTCACCCCTCTCGAATTAAGATAATTCAGAGCTGCCATACATGCAAGCCTGTTATTGCCAATTATGAAATTTCTTACATGTCTGAAGATTTTATTGCCTGGCTTGGGAGTTTCTGGTATTCTCCCAGATAATCCACCTTCAATCACACACCTGATACTTTTATCCAATTTGTTCCATAGGTCATATTTCCTCAGAACTTTCATTGCATCTGCAAAAGTGGTACTGTCTGGTACAGTCGGACCTGATCCTATTGCGTCAAGCCTATCCCCTACCACATCAGAAATTATAAGCGAAAACAACATGGCCTTTGATATCAATTCAACGAGCCTACCACCTTTTATGGCCGAAATATGTTTTCTTACCGCATTGATCTCTTCTATCGTCGCACCCGATCGTAACAGGTTATTGGTAATCCGTTGCTTTTGAAAAATTGTAACACCTTTGTATGGCAATGGCATTAGTGCAGACCCACCCCCTGATATCAGAAAGATGATAAGATCCTTGGTAGTAGCATTCTTAACAACATCAAGCATCTTTTCTGTACCCCTTAACCCCTTTTCGCTCGGAATTGGATGCGTCCCCATCCAGAGATTTATTCTTCCTGTTCGTAATTTTATATTGAAATTATTTGGAATTATTACAAGCCCACTAGTTATCCGATCATGTAAAACCTCGTTCAGTGCTTCCGCCATATACCCTGCGGCCTTCCCTCCACCTATTACGAATACATTGTCGAAATGAAATGGGTAGGATTCATTTTTTATTCTTAAAACATTGCCCTTCAGAATAACATTTTTCTTTACTGATTTCTTTGGATCGGCCGCCAAGAGTGCAGCTTCAAGTGCGCCCAAAGCTAACTTCCTGGCCTTAACACATGTACCATGACGAAGCAGGTACTTCTTGTTTGATATCATAGAATTATCCTTTGGTAAATATTACAAATCATGTTAATGCATAACCAATAGTGGACTCGTCACAGCACCTTCAGAAGCAGACCCTACCAGAGAAGCATACTTTGCTATAACTCCTCTTGTGTATCTAGGTTTGATGGGCTTCCATTTTTTTTGCCTTTTGTTCATTTCCGTTTTTGATAATTTTACCTCTAGTCTACCCTTAAGAGCATCTATGGTGATCACATCTCCATCCATTAACAATCCAATTGGTCCTCCAGCAGCCGCTTCCGGAGACACATGTCCAATCATGAGGCCTCTCGTGGCTCCAGAGAACCTACCATCGGTGATTAATGCTACCTTATCTCCAAGACCCTGCCCGACCATAGCAGCAGTCACTGCCAGCATCTCCCTCATTCCCGGTCCACCCTTCGGTCCCTCGTATCTAATAACTACCACATCCCCCTCGACAATTTTGCCCTTTGTTATAGCACCAAAGGCATCTTCTTCTCTGTTAAAAATCCTGGACTTTCCTTCGAAATGTAGATTCCTGACAGAAGCAATCTTTACTACAGCACCATCGGGTGCTAACGATCCTCGAAGAATCTTTAGCGTGCCAGTCTTGTGAATCGGCGATTCTATTGGTTTTATCACCTCATGATCTTGTTTACCATTGAAGTGAATGGCATCCAGATTTTTCTTCAATGTCTTGCCGGTTACTGTAACAATATTTTCATTTAGCAACTTTTTTTCAATCAGTTTTTTCATAAGCAAAGGCACTCCACCAACCTTATCCAGATCAAGCATAATATAGAACCCCCCAGGACGCATGTTACCGATATGCGGAGTTTTCCTTCTTATCCTTTCAAAGTCATTAAGAGTAAGTTTTACCCTGGCCTCTTTAGCAATAGCAAGGAGATGCAGGACAGCATTGGTCGATCCTCCAATTGCATTTAGAACAGTTATGGCATTCTCAAAGGATTCAAATGTCATTATGTCTCTGGCCTTTATGTTATTCTCCAACAGGCCCATTACAGCCTTACCCGTATCGAAACAAATGTCAGATCTTCTAACATCTTCGGCCGGAGGAGTGGCACTTCCAGGAAGAGCAATACCTAATGCTTCGCTTATTGAAGCCATTGTGTTGGCAGTATACATACCAGCACAAGAACCTGCGCCTGGACAAGCGTAATTTTCAATATTTTTCAATTGGTCCAAAGTGATTGAACCGCTATCATAGGATCCCACAGCTTCGAAAACGTCCTGTATTGTTAGATTTGTACCGTCATACACTCCTGGCATGATTGTACCTCCATAAACGAATACAGCTGGTATGTTCATCCGCGCCATTGCCATCATTGTACCAGGTAGGCTCTTGTCACAACCAGCGACTCCTACAATACCATCATACTGGTGAGCATGTACCATCAATTCAATAGAATCTGCTATGACTTCCCTGCTTACCAGTGATGCTTTCATACCTTCATGTCCCATTGAAATACCATCGCTAACCGCAATCGTGGTAAACTCTCTTGGTGTGCCACCTCCGTTCATCACTCCTTCTTTGGCACGACTTGCAAGCCTTCCGAGATGAATATTGCATGGCGTAGCTTCATTACAAGTATTTGATACACCTATCATTGGTTTGCTTAGATCCTCATCTGTAAGACCCATAGCCCTATACATCGCTCTATGTGGAGCTCTTTCTGTCCCTTCCAGTACTTTTCTACTGGGGAGGGGGTCTTTATTCATCATGAACTCTGGTTATTTTTGCTTAAATTTAAGGTTATTATTTAAACACAAAACAATAACGGGCTTGATTCATTCACAGGCGGAAAAAAGAAGATTTACTTCCATTGTATTCTACAGAGTTGCAGATTATTGTCCCCGTAGATCGAGCATCAATTTTTCTTTGAAAGGTAAGTAGATGATTTTCCATTTCATTAAAATGAGTTATGAAGAATTGGATGGTAAATCTAGTTCTCCTCTTTTATTAGGATCTGTTTCATCTTTATTTCAAGTAAATAAATACAAGGATTTCTAGGGTCTATACCAATGATTCAACCATAAAATTAATAAAAATTGTATTAGGAGAAATGTTTCAAAATTAATTTCTACAAAACGTTTAATAGTTAACTGCAGGGAAATCAATTTAATGAGACGCCCTTAACTTCAGGCAGTTATCCAACGCCCCTACTTGTGGCTACCTTACATGGAAAGCCTTATTATAAAATAATAAGCGTATTGAAAGTACTGGGTTTAGGGTTTAAATCGGTCTCTCCAGAAGAAGCGGCAATAATTAATTCACAACTTGTAATTACTACAGAAGAAGAAAGAAATTTGATTGGTGAAAAGAATATGCTCCTAGATAGGGAACTAGACGATGAACCCGCTTTGATAAGAGCCAAGATCCTGCGTAGCATAATGGGAATGTATCAGGACGATCAACTTTTGATAGGCATTGATCCTGGCAATAGAATCGGTATATCTATATTTTACCTAAAGAAGGAGATAGAGAGCAAAGTGGTGACCTCGGTGTGGAGGGTCGTTGATTTAATAAGCATAGTGATGAATGGTACTCCCTCCAGAAAAAAGATAGTAAGAATAGGCTATGGCCATCCAGCAATGGCAACGCAAATTGCCGATAAGTTGTATAACAAATTTGAGGATGATATAATGATCGAACTCGTCAACGAGCATGGTACATCAAGAGTGTCTTCTAGGGGGGTAAACAGGAGAGGGATCCGTGACAAATTATCAGCCAAAGCGATAGCTTTGAGAAAAGGCAGACCATTTAGGGACCATAGCCTCTCCTAATAATGAGATCTTTATGAAATTCTCTGGAGACAAAGAGAAATTCTACTCCCACTCAAGTTAATGGGATAAAACCTATCTTCCCAATTCTTTAACGGGTGGGGAAGAGTTCTAGTCAGGAGACAAATGGATGACCATTGCAGAAAGGTCAACCCCACACATAGATGAGGAATTGTCAGATTCCATTATTACAAAGAGTTAAAAATCCTTCTAACTTAAATATATATACTTTTCTCTCTTTAATCAAGTAATTCTATAAAATATTCCCGATCTAAATATATAAAATTTATAAAAAATATCCTTTATATCTAGAAATTTTTTGATAAAACTTAAATAGATTTCTTGTTTATCTTTCATTGGAAATGATTTTTGGAGGTAAAATATGATGACTTGTAAGGGAATTTGCGTAAGATACAAGGCCCAAAAACCCGTTGGAACGGGAAGGTATGCTTCTGGACAGAAACGTTGCCAAATATGTGAGATTTTCATAAAGTGGGACGGACTATGGTGTCCTTGCTGTGGATACAGACTGAGAACAAAGCCAAGAAACTTGAAATACAAGGCAAAACTCAGGGAAAAGAGTACCAGCAAACAGGTTGTCGAACCCATTGCAATACGCACATAACTTGGTATAGTATTGACGGTTTAATGTCTACAGAACAATATATTGAGCGTATTGTAAAGGTACAGGAGAGGAACTTTTCGATACGTATCATGCGTATGTTTAACGGATGTTTTATTTCAATTTCGGAGGGCGATCAACATAGGATAGGTTCACTAAACGTATCATTGCATAGGGATGTTGGTGCCAGTACAGCAAAGGTAATCCCTAGCAAATACGATAGCCTGTTTTTGAGTATGATATCCGAACGTTTAGCCTCATTAACAAATGGAATATGCATAACATCATTATACACAAAAAAAGCGCTCGACTTGAATGCGATGAAAACAATCATGGGGATGGTAATTGATGTAGCGAGTGAGCAAAATGGATCTGCGTGACTACCTAGATAGCTTGAGGAATTTGAATGAATTAATTGATGTAAGAAAACAGGTATCTACAAAATTTGAATTGGCTGCCTTGACGGCAAAGCTGGATAGTAAAGAGGCAGTTTTTTTTAACAATGTCAAGGAAAGTAATATGCGTGTTACTACAAATGTATGTGGCACGAGGAAACGGTTTGCTACTGCAATAAATGCGGACATTGATTCAATACACCAAAGAGTGTTTGATGTATTATCTAGACCTACAAAACCAAAAACTGAAGAACCCAAATTCAATGAAAATATGTCGAAGGACCTTTCAATCCTTCCCATTATCAACCATTTTGAAAAAGATGCTGGACCATACATCACATCATCAATTGTATTTGCAAAAGAGCAGGAAACCAACAACCAGAATAGCTCCGTTCATAGATTTCTACTTCTAGATGAAAAGCATATGGCTATTAGGATGGTTGAGGGCAGGCATTTGCATAAGTGCTATCAATATGCAAAAGAACACGGCGAAGATCTCAAGGTCGCTGCTGTCGTTGGTGTACACCCTGCTGTGATTGTTGGAGCTGCATACCAGGCTGCATATGGAATGGACGAGATGGAAATTGCCAACTCTCTTATGGATAATGGGTTAAGTATAGCCAGATGTGGATATTCTGGCTTGATGGTACCCTCCCATGCAGAGATCATTATAGAAGGCAGAATATTGAAGGACAGGTTCGAGGAGGAGTGGATGGTTGAAATGCTTCGCACATATGATCACAGGCGAAAGCAGCCAGTATTTGAGTTGGAAGCTATAAGGTTTAGAAATGGCGCTATCTATCATGATATCTTGCCGGGTTATGCCGAGCATAGACTGTTGATGTCTATGCCGGTTGAGGCCAAAGTCCTCCAAGGCGTCAAGAACGTAGTACCCACGACAAAACAGGTATGTTTAACTGATGGTGGTTGTAATTGGTTGCATGCTGTAATACAGATAAGGAAGAAATTGGAAGGTGAATCTAAAAACGCATTGATCGCTGCTTTTGCTGCACACCCATCTTTAAAGATGGCCATTGTTGTAGATGATGACATAGAACCAACCGATGCAGAATCGGTGGAATACGCAATTGCCACTAGATTCCAGGCTGGTAATGATCTCTTAATCATATCCAATGCAAAGGGGTCTAGTTTGGATCCGTCAAGCGATCAAGAAAAATTGCTAACCAATAAAGTAGGTATTGATGCTACTGCAACCCTTCTAAAGCGAAAGGAAAGATTTGAAATTGCTAAAATTCCCGGCCATGATAAGATAAAGCTAGGGGACTATCTGGATTAGAAAACTAAAGCGTCTATATACATCCCTATAAACAACAATGCAAGATAAGGGCTTGAGAACTTGAACAACATCCATGATTTCTTTTCCGTTGGTTTAACCAACAATCCTATACTCATTACAATTATTATAGACCCTAGAACTGCCGTTACCCCCAAATAGATCCATCCAAAAACATTCATGAAGAAGGGTAATGCACTAAAAAGCACCATCATTAGAGTGGTACCTGCAATGACACGTACCGATGTACTTTCACTCTTTACTACCGGAAGCATAGGCACATCTACTCTTGCATAATCTTCGCGTATATGAAGTGCAAGGCTCCAAATATGGGTTGGGATCCATAAGAAAACTAAACCAGCCAGAACAAAGCCAAGTTCTATTGTGGCTGTAGTTACAGCCACATAGCCTATCAATGCGGGAGCACCACCAGAGAAACCTCCAAGAACGATATTCCATAAACTCCTCCGCTTCAACCATCTGCTGTAAACGATGATGTTATCGAACAGCCCAAAGATCATAAGACCTAATGCCCAGATGTTAATAAAATATGCAAGGATAAGGGATATGGCTGTTAGCGTCAAGCCATAGGTAAAAGCCCTTTCAGGAGATATTCTTCCACTAGGGATAGGCCTTGATTTGGTACGATCCATCTTGGCGTCAATATCACGATCAAAATAATTTGTAAGAGTGTTAGCAGCAGCTGAACCAGCCATTACAGATGTAATAACAAGTGCCAGTGTCAGGGTGGAAATAGGAATGTCGTGAACATTATATGCGATCAGAGAAGCCATAAAGGCCGTAAATACTAGAAGGTACCAGATCTTGGGTTTGGTAACTTCCCAGTAGGTTTTAAAATTTGCACCTAACCC
Source organism: Nitrososphaerales archaeon (assembly GCA_965197925.1). Lineage (GTDB taxonomy): Archaea > Thermoproteota > Nitrososphaeria > Nitrososphaerales > UBA213 > CBDAOC01. Next base: position 258,382 of record CBDAOC010000020.1, on the reverse strand, counting down.
AATTTTCGGCACCTGTAATCATTGACTAATTTGATATTTATACGTTCAAATCAACGTTTAGTAAGTCTTTTCAATAACCTCCCTATTTAATATATGATCAATTTGAACACATCAGAATTGAAACAAAGGATCAGACAGGCAAGAGAAGCAGTGAGGGATGAACCGGAACCTTACAAGATTGAAGCTTTCAAGGTAATTCTCTCCAAGCTTATAGAACAGCGATCGGTAAGTAGAGTACTTCCCAATGAAGTAGTAGGAAAACTGGAGAAGACGGGTAAGATCCCTAACGAAATATTGCAGAGATTACAGCATTTGAAGTACAAGGAAAGAATTTTGGTCTTGCTTCACTTCAGCAACACGACGTTGGCAAAGGAAGAGATCAAAGAGAAGGCCAAGGAGTTGGGAGTAGATGAAGGTTGGTGGAACGGAAGTAACTTTAGGCGAGATCTTATGAAGAGGAGCAAGATGGTGATAGAGAAGAAGGATGCACAAGGCGTTTCCAAGTACAGGTTAAGTAACAACGGTGAGGCGGCTACAAAGTTGGTGGTTGAACAACTAATGAAAATCTAACTTCACTTTTTATTTTCATCTAATCTCTTATCATCGGGTTATATTTATTCTGAGTAAATGTACTACGAGGATTTTCTTATTTGTCTAAACTAGGATATGTGTGTATGATGGAAAGAACTAATAGAATAATGTATTAAGGTAAAAAACAATCCAGCGCATGTCATCATAACTATCAAAATAATAGAATCATGCATTTGAAAAAGTTAAACTCAGAACACCAAGATTTGGACCATTTTAAAGTGACTAAGAGCCTATCCGAAAATTAACATCGTAGCCTAATTGTTTATACCGAAACAGATCCAGATCTGTCCTCTCTAGCTAAATTTGTGAGAAAATCAAAGAAAAAGAGCATGCCGACCATATGGCATATACCAGACAATCTATGGGTAGAGTTCAAACTAGTGCTGCCGCCAGAGAAACCAGCAAGAACAGTTGGAAGGCCAGCTGTGCCATTTAGAAAAGTGTTGAATGGAGTACTGTACGTATTAAGAACTGGATGCCAGTGGAAGAAGGTATCTAAAGAATTTGGTTCTGGCTCAACTTGCCATGCAAGATTTCAGGAATGGATTGGGATAGGAGTATTCGAAAAGGTATGGAAGAGGCTGCTGGAAATATATGATGAATTGAAGGGTATAGGATGGGACTGGCAATCCATGGATAGCGTACCGAAGGCCCCATTAGGGGGAAAACGACCGGAGCAAACCCAACGGATAGAGGCAAGCTAGGTACCAAACGTCACATGCTGGTTGATAGAAGAGGTATTCCTCTCTCATCTGTAATTACTGGAGCAAATAAACACGATATGAAATCAGCCTTTCCTACAATAGATAGCATTGTTGTTGATAGGCCCAAAGTTAAACAGAACATATGCATGAATAGGATACGATTTCCCTGAGATAGAGTATAGAGTATGAAATATGGAGTTAGGAAGGGGATATGTGGATCACATTCGTCATAAGGGTGAAGTGTTGAAAAAGAATTTGTACAAAGCAAAGAGATGGGTTGTAGAAAGAACCGCATCTTGGCATAACAGGTTCAGAAAGTTATTGGTAAGGTTCGAGAAGAGAGAGGAAAATTATCAGGCGCTAGTAGAATTTGCTAACTGCCTAATAGTGTACAGAGCGATATATTGGTAGTGTCATAAACACGTTAATGCAACTGTTTCTAGTATCTATTATCTACAATACTAATAAAATCAATAGTAAGAAAACTAAACCTGACAGTATGAACTAATATTCTTGCATTCTAAATGTTATCATTTCTACCAATCATTAACTATCAGCTAGAATTTTAGGATAGGCTCTAAGTGCGAGGGAACTCACAACCTAAATGGATAAAGCTTTAACCTTTCAAAGAATAATGATTGGCTATGCCAATGACTTTTGTAGTTGAATAAGAGGGCTCCTTTGTGGTTTTCTTCATTTCTATAAAGGTTTCAGTCTTCCGTATACCTTCAATTCTACCTACTTTATCAGAGATTAACTGATGCATTTCATCAAGTGCTCTTGAAGCTATAGTAACGAGCAAGTCAAACCTCCCAGTAACTTCCGTGATTTCCCTTAACTCCTGTATTTTGAACAATTCACCAAGAACATTATCCCTCAATTTGGAGTCCATACTTATGCCAATAATAGCCTTAACATTGAACCCTAAGGCATTATCGTTAACAACTATTGTAAATTTTCTTATAAGACTACGTTTTACTAGCCTCTTAATTCTGCTGTAAACTACTGAAGAGTTGACGTTTATCTTTTTACTCATTTTCGGGACTGAGATACTAGCATCCTTGACAAGTTCAGCAATGATTTTCATATCCAAATCATCGATTCTTTCCAAACCTTTCTCAAGAATTATCTATAATAAAGAAGGTTATAAACTTATTTTTGTAAAATAATGTCATAAATCTTGTAGAATTATAAATAATTTTTTTGCTTAAGTAATTCCGCCAATAACACAGCACCCTTGGCCGAACCCATCTTTTCGTTATGTGACAAAAGAACGTACTTTACACCATTATCAAGAGCAGGGTCTTTTCGAAGCCTACCAACTACTGTAGTCATACCGCCGTTCATTGTTCTGTCAAGCCTTGGTTGAGGTCTTGAAGGATCGTCATGCACGAATATGTAGTCCGCCGGTGCCGTAGGTAGACCCTTTATACTAACATTGTCGGAATATCTCTCCATAGACTGCTTAGCCGCTAGCGGTTCACACGCCTTTTCCGTCTCAACAAAAACTGCTTCAGTATGACCATCCAGCACTGCTGCCCTGGTGCATGTGCAACTTACCTTCATATCAACCGGTCTTATTGAACCGTTGCTTATAGTACCCAGAATCTTCATAGTTTCACTCTGCACCTTCTCTTCCTCCTTTGGAATGTATGGTATTATATTGTCGAAAATATCCAAAGCAGCAACACCCGGGGTTCGACCTGCTCCTGATACCGCCTGCATTGAGGTCATGAAAACCCTCTTTATTCCAAAATCATCAAGAAGGGGTTTAAGGGTAATGGCCATACCAGTTGTTGTACAATTTGGCAGTGGGGCAATGAAACCCCTCCACCCACGCTTCTTTCTCTGTATATCGATTAGTTCTACCTGCTCATCATTTATTCCTGGTATGAGTATAGGGACATCAATTTCACTTCTGAAGGCTGAGGCTGTACTAATTACGGGAACATGATTAGCAAACTTGGGTTCTATGACTTTGGCATCATCAGCCTCTATAGCAGTAAATACAAAGTCAACTTCTTGGGGGTTAATATCGTTAACATGTTCCACCAACATATTCTTGGCATATTCTGGAACAGGCTCATGTTGATGCCATTTTATTATACCTGTATTTTTATCATGGATAGCGTCGATATAGTTCTTGCCTGCAGAACGTTCCGAAGCTGCAATACGACTAACTTCGAACCATGGATGGTTACAGAGTGAGACTATGAACTCCTGTCCCACTACTCCCGTCGCACCAATTATTGCCACACGAAGCATGTAGATTCTTTCCTATTTCGTAATTAATAATTGTTTATTGTTAAAGGTGCTTGTTGCATAGCCATGAAATCCATTACCGGATAACGAGACTGTTCTGTCATTGCGGTGCGAACCCCTGGATTGCATTTTCAATTATCTAGCCATGAGACAAAAAATTGCAGCATTTCTGGGTTGTGCAACAAGTCAATAATTCCGTATAATTATTGCCGGTATAAGGGCAGGGTGCAGTCCCTGAAACAGGATTTTCGTGCAAGCTCCAGGATACCTGGGAAACAAGATCAAGCGAGCCAATGAAAGAGGATCGGGGAAGATCATTTGGCATATTGTTACCAATAATTGGTAACATATTATAAGATGTGTCGGGTGGCTCTCTAGTGATACTCAATAGATGAGGGGCTGATTTAGCAGGGTTGTATAAATAAAAAAGGAAGTTTATGTTGGGCTTAAGCCTGGTCAGGCACATTTGTAGGAGTTAGCGTACAGATTGCACCTAATGGCGATTGCACGACAACCCTTACCAATACGCTTTCGTCCCCGTCATCCGTCCCCTTTTCTTCGGCAGTTATTACTACGTCCTCGGCTGCCAATGCTACAACATCAATTTCAAATTCCAAGCGATCCGGATCCAGAAATATAATTTGATCATTACCTCCACCAACCTGCTCTCCTCAAACCGAGACTAGGAAATTGTTACTATCAGTACTAGCAATAGTTCCACTCATGTTTATGGCGATTCCCGTTACTATATAGTCTGCGTTACAACCTATCGTCCATTTGTCTCCACCGTCTATGTCAGGATTTGCATCACTTAGTATTCTGAATCCTGTCGCTTTATCTACATTGCCCACGTCAGTTTGTATGGCCGTCAACTTTTCTCCCAAACCGGTGTGCACCGTGCCTGCCTTCTCCACGGGCATCAATGCAAATATTCCCGCTATCAGTACCGTTGCTGCCAGTATGCCTGGTATTGTCAGTTTGTTCATTGCTTAAACGGGGGGGTCTATTTTAAGCATAATACACAATCGGTCTAGAATTTCCTGCAAAATTATTAGAACTTTCTAGAATAATGTGAGATATTGTAGAATTTAGTCTCTAGTGTTACTGGTGCGAGCAGTTAGTGCGTGCAGACCTGTACTAACACCAGCATTTCTTGATATCGCTGGAGAAATTGTAGCCATTTGCAACTATTAATTCACCGGAGAAGTTACAATACCATACGCCTTCAGCGGGTGATTTTCTGGTGGGAGTTCAAGAAATGAAGCAAAAAGGGTATGTTGGTTGGTAGAAGCGCGAAGATAGGCGTGCCGATCGTCCTAATCTTGGTGATGACAATAGCGTTAGGGATTGCCCTTATGCCAGGTCTACCCAAGTCTTTGCAGATAGTTGTAGGTTGATATCCCCCGGCCTTGGCACCCTCGCCAGTAGCTATTATCACCTGCATGTAAGGTTTGGATGTTGCATCGCAGCAGCAAATATTCCAGGATGACGCGTTTCACAAGCCGTTCACCTTGATCTCACCTTTCTGATTGATTTTAACCAGATTTTTCATAAATTCAACATTTATCTTTAAACCCATTTCATCAAATGTTTCGTCAACATTTATCTCACACGTATTTCCCTCAGAATCTTTTACGACCAATGCCTGCAGATTTGAACGTCCCTTCAAATTAACTACCCAGAATTAGAAATTTCCCGCATTGTCCTTGGTTCCAAGAGCGGCGATCATATCTCCTGTCACCAGCCATCCTAGCCGTCCTATAGATTACATACACCTTTGCTACCATCTTGCTCAATAGAAGAGCTGATTCCACCAGATATGAACCAACTCCAACAGTAGCGGCTATCCTTCTCTGATAAAATGGCGCATCATGTTTTGAGGTAAGACGCGCCCCCTTGTTTACGAGTGATTTTTCGTTATCCAAACAGAGGCTCCTCGGTATTTTGCCTATTGCAAGAACCAGTGCTTTGCACACGAATTCCCTACCCGGGGTTTTCAATTCTGAAACTGCTTCTTCCGGTTTCTTCTATCAACCGTGCAAGATCGAACAAACGTTACGACCAAATGCACTGATCTGATTTTCAAGGGTTCTTGCGAGAAGATTCCCACTTGTAAGCATGAAGCCGGGATGATTTTCCAACTTGGGAATTAAATTCAACCGACTTCCCGGTTCTTGAGATATAACAAGTGTCTTCGACTTTTGCCTTGATGCGCATAATGCCGCCGAGTCAGGCGGCCTGGCTCCAATTATACCGATATCATACTCTTGTGGCATACGCTATCAAGAACAAACTGTAATGAATCAGGTCTTGTTCTAAAATGTGCATGTTCACTTCATTAGGCAGTAAATTGATCTTGTTGAGCGAGGTTCTATTGGGGCTTATTGCAGCAAAGAATGCATAAATAATTTATTATTTAGAAGAGTATATGTCCAAAGAGATGCAAACTTTAGAATTCATTGTTAGATCTATTACAGACCATGGCGCATTGCTTTCTTTAACTCTGCAACAGGAAATTAAGACTGAAGAGGTAAGTCACGTTGAAATAATGAAGCAGCGGATAGATAACATTAAGGATTTGGATCAAGATACCAGAGAAGTTTTGAAGAAAATGCTTCCTGCATTGCTGGGCTCTCAGATGCCAAAACAAAATATCGCTTACTCTCCCATACAGATGCAAATAACTTTAACAAGACTGATCTATGAGAGAATGGGTAACCCAAAGGTAGGAGAGGGTATGAATGTAAGTCTTTCTAGATTACAGTGACTGATTTGCGCATACAACAATTCTGGACTTCCTAAACATTAGATGCTAAATATGAGGTAAATTATACTACTGCGTGTTAACCAAATCTGGAGATCTAAATGTCAACTCACTGGTGAATGAGGGCTTCCTAGTTGCAAGTCCAAGGGCCCATGGCGGCAGTCATTATCAGAAACGTGTGAGGGAGAATTTATTGGACTTTAGCACCAATGTTAATCCTCTAGGCCCTTCACCAAGGGTGATCTCGGCCATAAAGAAGAATTTCAAGTTGATTTCCGAATATCCAGATCCATATTCAAGGGAATTAAAGAACGCGATTATGGAGTATACCGGTGTTGATAAAGAATGTGTAGTGGTTGGGAATGGGGCCAATGAACTCATACATCTATTCGCAGCTGCATTTGTGAAGAAGGGTGATAAGGTAGTAATCCCAGTGCCTACATTCTTTGAATACGAATTTTCTTGTGATAAAAATTCTGGGGATATAAATTACGTGGAACTAAATGACTTTGCTTTCAATAAAGAATTGATAATGGATGCGATAAATAAGGAGAGTAAGCTTTTGTTCCTGTGTAACCCTAACAATCCAAGCGGGATACTTGCACATCAAAAGGATGTTGAAGCTGTATTAGAACATGCTTACAACAATAACACACTAGTCATGTTGGACGAATGTTTCATAGACTTTGTGGATGATCCTCAGAAGAACTCCTTTCTAAGTGCCTTTAAGAATTATGAGAATTTGGTGGTGCTTAGAACATTGACGAAGGGTTTTGGTCTTGCAGGGTTGCGTGTTGGTTATTGCTTGGCAAATAAGAAGATCTCATGGGTCTTGGATAAGACAAAGGTTCCTTGGAGTGTCAATGCCCTTGCGCAAAAGGCAGCTGTAGCTGCGTTGGGCGATATTGCACATCTTGATAAAACCAGGAGTCTAATAAAGAGGGAGAAGAAGTATTTGCTGGAAAACATTGCAAAGATGAAGCAATACAAACCATATAGATCAGACACCAACTTCTTCCTGATCAAACTTGCCGATATTGATTCACCACTTCTTCAAGAACAATTATTGAAGAAAAATATACTGGTTAGAGACTGTAGTACATTTACAGCCCTTGGCACAGATTTTATCAGAGTTGCTGTCCAGAGGCATAAGGCAAATACCTTGCTTGTAAAGGCATTGAAGGAGTTCTGAATGACCAAATTCCTGATGGTGCAGGGAACATCATCAAATGCTGGAAAGAGTTCTATGGTGACAGCCCTCTGCAGGATATTGTCAGATATGGGCTATAGGGTAGCTCCATTCAAGGCACAGAACATGTCCTCTAATTTGCATATTACAAAGGATGGTCTTGAAATGGCAAAGGCACAGGCAATACAGGCAATAGCAGCAAGAACGGAACCCAGCCCCTACATGAATCCGATCTTGCTCAAACCATTGGGCGATTACGTGAGCAGGGTTGTCCTGGTGGGTAAAATGTACAGGGACATGCATGCAAAATATTATTACAGCAATTTCATTCGAAAGGGGATGCATTACGTGAAGGAAGCAATTAAGAAGTTATCGAAGTATGATATTGTGGTAATCGAAGGTGCGGGTAGTCCTGCAGAGATCAATATTATGGATCAAGATATTGCCAATATGAGAATTGCTAAAATGTTAGAAGCGCCGGTTCTCATGGTGGCAGATATAGAACGCGGAGGGTGTTTTGCCAGTATTGTAGGAACTATGCACTTGCTCAGGCCATTAGAGAGGAAGTTTGTCAAGGGGTTTATAATAAATAAATTCAGGGGTGATAAAACAATACTGGATCCAGCAATAAAATCTATTGAAAAGATTACCAAGAAGCCTGTTTTAGGCATCATACCATTCATTGATGATATGTTACTGCCAAAAGAGGATTCTTTAGGGATCGTTGCCGGAAGACCTGAACATGAACAGATAAACATTGCAATCATCAAGTATCCCAATGCTGTTAATTTAACAGACTTTGATTCTCTGGTAAATTCATCTGGAGTCATAAATTCCTATCATGTTTCTTCCAGTGCTAAGCTATCAAATGCTGATCTGGTATTACTTCCTTCTAGCAGGAATATTATCGATGATCTAAAGTGGATACAGGCGACTGGAATAGGAGATAGCATCAGATCGCTAGGAAAACCAATCATTGGAATATGTGAGGGCTTTGTCATGATGGGGAAGCATATACAAATTGGTGGCATTAAGATGGACGGATTGGCTTTGGTCGACACTATGGTCTTTACTGGGAAAGCAATCGCCGGGAATGTAGGAATGAAGCTCACAACTAGTAAGGCAATGGTTTCTAATAATGGGGAGATATTGAATGCTTACCTGCGCTCTGGTTACAGGGTCATTAGGGGAAATAAATCACAACCATTATTCCATATAGTTAGGCTGAATGATAATCGTGTAAAGCTTGCCGAAGGTGCTATAAGAAGCGACGGTCTTGCCTTTGGCTGCCAGCTTTATGGCTTGTTTGACACTCCTCCAATAAGGAATAGTGTAATCGCGTATTTGGCTCGAAAGAAGAAAATCAAGGTTGAGATGCATGAGATGGAGGCCAATCAGATGTGGGATAGTCAGATCCAGAGGCTCAGTCGTACTGTATTGGCCAACATTAACATGGAACGAATCAGAAAGCTGGTGGAGCTTTGATCGCAGAGGTAGTATTGATACTTGGGGCTACAATATTTCTTGATTTTCTTATTGGCGATCCCCCCAATAAACTACACCCTACTGCATGGCTTGGACGATTGATTGGTAATCTAACCCCAAAACTCAAGAGCAGATACCCCAATATAGAAGTGATCAGGGGTGGGGTTGCAGTTGTTGCAATTGTCCTGTTAATGGTATTATCAACTTTTTATCTACTTCATTTTGTTGACCAGATTTTTGGCACTGCAGGATTGATCCTTGTTGGTGTACTTTTGTTGAAGAGCACTATTGCAGTAAAGGGAATGGAAACCCACGCCAAATCTATCATAAGCGCATTGGAAGATAATGATCTAATCACCGCAAGGACGGAGTTATCGAATATAGTTGGGAGAGATACGTCGCAGTTAGATGAACAACAAATCTTGTCCGCCACTCTAGAGAGTGTAGGGGAGAGCACCGTAGACGGTATAACGTCGCCCATATTCTACTTTGCATTGTTTGGAATTCCAGGTGCATTTGCTTATAGAGCGATCAATACTTTGGATTCGATGATAGGCTACAAGGATGCTTACCATAAAAACATCGGATGGTTTGCGGCGCATCTGGATACAATCGCGAATTTTATACCTGCAAGAATTACGGCTTTCTTGATGGTCATCGCGGCCAGGATAGTAGGTGCGGACTGGAGGAATTCGTTGTACATAATGGGTAGGGATAGGAACAACACACCAAGCATCAATGGGGGGTGGCCTATGGCTACCATTGCAGGGGCACTGAAAGTAAGGCTTGAGAAGAATGAATACTATTCATTGGGGGAGGGTTGTGAATACTTGACACCGCAGCACTGCCAGAAGGCAATTTCAATAATGAAGGTTACAACATTACTTTTTTGTATTGTATTTGCGTTGCCGGTCGTTATATTTGCATCATTCCTATGGGGATGAAAAAGTTGGTAGACAGGTTAAGATCTCTTACATCATTTCTAACTATAATTCCCGTTGGTAAGAACTACGATATTCAGTACATAGCAAGGAACATGTTTCTATTTCCTGTAGCTGGCGCGATAATCGGTTTAATTGTAGGTTCATTTGCATGGGGAGTTTCAATTATAATACAACCGTTATTTGCAGGTTTGATTGCTACAGGAGGACTTTTCATACTTACGGGGGCACATCACACAGATGCCCTGTCGGACTTTGCAGATGGCTTGATGTCAAAAGGGGATAGGGATTCGAAAAGGAAGGTAATGAGTGATCCGAGGGCCGGGTCTGCTGGCACAGCTGTATTAGTGCTTTATTTTGTTGGGAGTATTATCGCCATTTCTACATTAGCAGGTCAAGGAGGCTTCAAGTTGTTGATGGCTATGGTTGTGAGCGAGGTCATTGCAAAGTATGTTATGGTCATGCAGGCGCATAAGGGAATTGCTGCTTGGGAAGGCATTGGGTCACATTTTACAGAGCAAATGAAGAATAAAGTGAAGATTCTTGCTTCAACAGCAATAACCATACCAATTGCATATCTAGGCGCTGGTCCATCCGGGTTATATGCATTGGGAGCTGCTGTTTTGATTGCACTTCTTCTCCTGAGAATTTCCAACAGAAATTTTGGTGGCGTATCAGGTGATGTGTTTGGTGCATCAAATGAGGTAACAAGACTTTCTTCATTGATAATATTAGCATCAATACTATCTTGATGAAAGATTGTTTTACAATTGAATTTTAGATAGGGGATTACTACAGAATAGGACAGAATACAGACTACAGAATAGGACAGAATACAGACTACAGAATAGGACAGAATACAGACTACAGAATAGGACAGAATACAGACTACAGAATAGGACAGAATACAGACTACAGAATAGGACAGAATACAGACTACAGAATAGGACAGAATACAGAATACAGACTACAGAATAGGACAGAATACAGACTACAGAATAGGACTACAGAATACAGACTACAGAATACAGAATACAGACTATAGACTAAAATACCATAGAATACCCATTAGAGAACTAAGAATACAGACTACAATAATTGAAGCATATAAATGGACAAAATGATGAGAACCACACTGCAGATCTAGGGGGAGAAGAATACAGACTGACCTTAGGACTAGAATACAGACTACAGAATATTGACCTAGAGGATTACTATAATTGAAGCATATAAATGCTACAAATGATCCACACTAATGATCACTATATGTATGACCTGCTAGCATAGGATTACTATAATTCTTCATAATATGTATTTCTACAAGTTTCCAACGTAATTCCATGGTGCTAGCATGTTATCGATATTCAATTTGTTACTTATATTTGGTAACAATTAAATATATTACCTGTATGTTTTAACTCTATGAAACGTGAACTTGTCAGGATTTTGATAGAGAAGAAGGCCATCGTAAGACTGCTGAAGACGATTGGGAAGAAAAGGTATTACACGAGAGAGCTTTTGAGTAAGCTTAAGGAATGGGGTACTGGTCATAAGCTTTTGGTAGAAGCTTACGACCTGGGATTGGTCGATAGAGAAAATGTCAAGACCCGTGGAAAGGGGAACTGGCGGGTCTACAACAAACTCACAAAAAGGGGTAAGGAATTGGTTAGATTGGCTGAACAGATTGGAATATGACCCAAATGATAATCAGCTTTGATATTTTATGCATTTTTTGATATAATTACCTCCCCCTATCTATGGCTTTGAAATATATTGATGAAGAAATGAAATGCAGAAGATCCATCAGTGTTATAGTTTATCTTTTATGGAGATATGATGTAAAACAACGTAAACCATTTTTCTTGTTGGATATCTTATGATTCTTTTTGTTGCATTAATTGGTATTGCAGTCACAAAGGGTTACAATTTTTTTATGTAATTAGGAAGACAAGGACATCTTTCCAGTTCAATTACCCTAAGGGAAGGGTTTTCAGTTCTATTATTCTGAATTAAGGCTGTTTTGTTATCATTATAGCTAAAGAAGGTCGTAAATCCCCAGATACTATAAGGCTAGGAATAAAGCCAAGGCTTAATTGTGAAGAAACCTCGACTAATATCTGCAAATGCGTAAATGTGGACTTTATGATTTAGTCATATAATTTTAACAATTATTTGCACAAATGGACATTTTGTTCATAAGTCTTATATATTGAAATTGCGGAGCATAGACTAATACGGTGTATAAAAATGAACAATAAAAAATTAACAAGTATTGCATTGTCTATACTACTATTAACAAGTTCAATAACAATATTCGGTGCCTTCATATTCTTCCCAGTACAGGAAGCAGAAGCCCAGGCCATTCAGCTAAAGGTTTCAGGTACGGAATTCCCACAGTGGGAGAACCACTTTTACGGTCCACAAATCCAACAGATAGTCATAGATCACCCCACTGCTACAGACCCGGATGAATCAACGATAGGCCTTCAGGTCCGTGGAGAAAACGTCCCAAAGGTCCATCTGTCTGATGGTCTTTGGTACCACTATGTTGCGGAGGAGGACTTTTTCAGCATATATCTTGACATTTCTACAGACGGGGTAAGGGATAACAATATCGTAATACAAGATCCTGAGCCAGCATTTACTGCAAGAAATATAGGAGCTGAAAGATTTACCTTTACGGGAAATAACATAGGATAAATATGATAATCCTGTACGCACGAGCTGGATTAGGGAGATAACCCCCACAGGTGCGGGTTTATTCTTCGAGGTGTCGCAATCCATACTTTTCCCAACAATGGCCCTGCCGTTCTTCGAGACATCGCCCGTTGTCCTCAATGGGGATCTTGAGTTAAATGGCAAGGGGGTATTGATAGTGGAGGCGATGTAACAACTGGAGGTGCTGATAGTACAGCATGTAGGAAGTAGAAACGATGAAACAAAGATGAGACACCACGTATGAGTGGTAGGCAAAATACAACTCAAGTGCCCCTATGTACGTAGGGGATGGTGATGGTAATTGTACCATCGACGAGTTCGATAAACCAAATACCGACTGTGACTGGCCATACATAAGAACGGTACCACTTAACCAAAGAGAACAACTTGGTATCAGGGCAGGTTCAGAGAGCGTTACACTAACATTCAATGAACTTCCGGACGCCATATCCACATCCCTCAACAGGGCATCATATCCAGTAGGTTCAGAAATTATGTACAAATTCAACGACTTTCAATGGAATATAAATCCGGAAGAGGTTGACCAAGTCTGGATGGTCCTGGATCCCGATTCAGGAAGGACGGTCAGGGTCATGAACTCACCCAGAGGAGCTATTAATTTGCAGGATGTGCTTCCAATATATCCTGACCTCGACTTTGACGAGAGGCAGGTACTGGAGCTTGATAGTGAAGGAGTTGCATCAATTGTCTGGATCTTCGCACATTCACCATCACTAAAGGAACAATTTGATAATACGAATGGTGGTCTACAGGTGTAAGGAATGGAATGGTGAACTTTGTACCGGAACGATTCATTCTGGAAGTAGATAATGGAAGAACCGTTGCACAATTTACAGATATAGAAGAGACACCATGGGTATACAGTGGTACTACCCCGATTGAAAACCCGGGAGATCTTCATCCTGTAGTTAGGATCAATGAAGCATCAGCCAAACCAAACTCTGGCTTCTTCAACACGGGACAAGCAGGAAAAGGTAGCAGAACAACAATATTCGCTGGAGAGAGAGACAGAGTAGCAAGCTTCGATTACAACGATATAATCACCAGTGCGCCAATTGCCGTACATGATGGCTTTGCAAGTGTCGATAGAGAGGTTTACGACTCTGCCGACAGATCAGTATTCACCATAACAGATCCTGATCAGAACTTGAGGAGTTCTGTAAGTGAATCACCTGATGGCAGGGATGCAAAGAACATAATAGAGGTTGGAGATCCAATCACCCTAGTTAATACTAGGACAGCAGGAATATTTAACCCAGAACTGGACAACGTTCTTCAGGTATGGAATGCCGTGTTCTTATCATCCGAAGGTGACACAGAAATATTTGGTACAGACGACAAAGGAGCTAATGTGAAAGACTTCCATGCTGCTGCAGATGATATTGCATCAGTAGGCATACTCCTGGACGACAATAACAGGTTCTCCATACCATTTACTCCAGGCACGATCGGCGACGATAATTCAAACGGGATCATAATTGATACGAGTGTAACCATTGAGGATATTACCAAAGTGGCATATACTGCAAAACTCACCCAAGAGGAAATTGACAACCAAGTAAGAGTAGATAACCTAGAAGACGGTAATGCAATTGACGAACAGGAAGAAAACTTTGTCAAGCAGGTTGCTAGAATGTCAGAACCTGATAGTAATGATATGATTACAGTGGAAATGCCCATGTATAACCTACTACATGTAGATATCACAAACCTAGAAACTACACAAGGAGTCAGCAAATTGTTTGCAAAGATAGATGCTGTAGATCCTGACTGTATGAATCAAGTAAATTCAACAGTTGCCTTTGAAGACTTGTGTACGTGCATCGCAGATAGTTGACTTTGATATAGAGGATCAAATCGATCTAAATGGAGACTCGGCAGACAGCAGAATCGCTGTAGGAGCATTCAGGGCGCTTGACTTTGATACTGCAGGTGTAGAGTCAACGGACCAGGTTAGGGTAACTCTACTTCTTGTCGATAGAGATGGTGAACCGGCTGAAATTATAACTGCACAGGCCTCCAACATACTGGTGGATATAATTGGACTGGGTGTAGTGTTTGATCCTGCACCGACCGATACGAACCCTGACAATATAGCCTCACCTATAGGTGCCACATTCTCAAATGTTGCCTATAGATTAGAGCTTGATGAAGAAGGATCCAACTCCAGCATATTCAGTGGAAGAGCTGATTTCCTCACATTCAGGCAGTTCGATACAGTAGCAGATGTCATTGATGACATCGTTCTAACAGGTGATCCGGTGAAGATATGGTTACCAAACAGATTCATTCCACCCAACAGATTGGCGTTCACATACTTTGATGCCGACATTGTAGACTTCTTCAGGGAAGTATCTGCAACATTCATCTACGAAACCAGGGACGGCATGATAGAATGGGATAGGAGTTCATTCTCATTTGGACAGGATGCATTCCTGACCATAACGGATGAGGACCTTAACAGAAGTCCAGATTCCCGAGAGAGGTACGACCTACCCATCGATAGCTTTGTCTTCTTAGAGTTAGGTAAAGAGAGGGTATGCACAGATGAAGAATTCTGTGCATCAGGAACACCTGGCTCGTTCTTCGATGCAATAGATGCTACATTACTGGAAACAGGTACGAATACAGGTAAATTCGTAGCACAGGTAACCATGCCGAGAGAGATACTGCTTGATGCAACGCCAGGAACACCAGGCACTCCACCAGAATCAGTAATAACACAGCAGAGGGACTTTGAAATAAACTACATCGATATCAGAGACAGATCATCCATCACCCAGGAGTTTGACGATGTTGCAAACATACGGACCACGCGTGGTGATGTTGTTCTGGATAGGGCAGCAATGCCACCAGGTTCAATAATGTTCCAAGAAATACATGACAACGACTATAACACAAATGTTGACATTAGAGAGAGAATTGATCTGAGACAGCTCGTTGTAACTTCAGATATCGTTACAGGTGAATTTGCTAATACAGATGATGGAACCACATTCGGCTTTGAGCATGACAAAGTTACGACAAATGCTGGAGAAGTAGATTTGGCAACGGCCTTGGTTACCGATGCTGACTTTGCAGATTTGGCACCGATATTCGAAATCAATATATTCAAATCAGGCACTGGCAGACTCGTCTCAATGCTTCCGGTTGGTATAACAACGGCTGATGGCACTCCTGCGGATCCAAGATTGGATGATAGATTCGGTCAAGGAATCACGACTGGGGAAGGCAGTAATCTAGCAGTGTTACCTTTACTTGACAGGAACGGTGTTCCGGTAATATTTGCCGAGGAAACCGGTCCAAATACTGGCATCTTCGAGTTTGAGGTTAGACTTCCAGGACCTGCAAGAGAAGCTGGATTCCCGGTGACATTACCATCCATACTAACCGCAGGAACGTTGGATAACCCGGTTATTACATCTAACCTGCCTATTCAGGCAACATACTTCGACCCATCAGATGAATCTGGTGAGTCTGAAGATGAGCAAGAACTGGCAACATTCCTGACAAACACTGCAAGACTTAGAACCGATAGACTAGAGTATGGTCTCGGTGACAGGTTAGAGATCTTAATAGAGGAACCAGACTTCAATCTGGACAGCAGGTCTATAGATGAAGTTGAGTTCTCGATATTGGATATCGTAACTGACAAGTTCGACACAGAGTTTGGTGCACTAGCAGATGCAAGAGACTTTGGAACGGTAATAGATGAATTATCTGATACAAGGACTAACCTGACAAAGTTCAGAGAGACCGACTTCAACTCTGGAGTCTTTGTTGTAGCTATAGAGGAACTTACCAACTCATTGATTGATAGGGGAGAGACAGCTAGATTGCTCTACTTCGACAAGACACCATCCGGTGGTGGTTCAGAGATACGAGTCCAGTATTCATTCTTGGTGGTAGCAATATTGCCTGAGATTGTATTCGACAAGGAGGAGTACACACCATTCGATGAGGTCATAGTGAGCATCATCTCACCCGACAGCAACAATGACCCAGACAGAATAGAGACAATTAGTCCGTTGATATCAAGCTCAAGTGAATCGCTAGGAAGAGATACCTTCCCAGAGTCCGGTCCAAACACTGGTATCTTCGAAGAAGACTTTGATCTTACACCTAGTAAGGATAGATTCCCTGGAGATCTCAGAGCAGTAAGAGAGGATGGTATCACAATTGAATTCAGAATTGATTCTGATACTGTCGCTACAAAATCAGTATTCGTCAATTACCATGTTGGGCAGGTAATGTTCGACAAGGATGCCTTCAGCATGGTTGAGAGAGGAGTATTGAGAGTCATAGACCCAGATGCGAATCAAAACCCAGACACTATAGACACACTCAGTGTGAGGTTCTGGTCTACGTCAGACAGGGGTGGCTTGCTGGTCACTCTTAGAGAGACAGGAGACAGAACCGGTATATTCGAGGAAATAATTACATTTACTCCAGATGAGGAGAGCAGTGGTACAAGATTGAGAGTAACAGAAGGAGACACAATAACAGCAAAGTATACTGACAATACCTTGCCAGCTCCAGCAGCGCTGGATGCAGACGAGATATTCACGGTTGAGGTAGAAGAGCTGTTTGCAAGTGCTTTGATGGGTGCTACGGTAGCACTATTGGAGCGTGCAGTGGCTTCAGAAATAGATATAGTAGATCAGACAGGTGCAATACTAGAAGATGCGTCAATTGGATCACAAATACTAGTACAGAGTACGATAGCAAACTCACAAACGAAGAAACAACCATTCGCGTACATAGTACAGATAAAGGATGTAAATGGAGTTACAGTATCACTATCGTGGGTATCAGGTGAGCTTCCTCCTTCAGAGGCGCTTACAGTAGCCCAGTCATGGATACCAGAAGCAAAAGGTGAACACGTAGTAGAAATATTCGTATGGGAAAGCATTGACACACCAACAGCGTTATCACCAGTAAGAACAACAACAATAATCGTGTCGTAAAAAACAAAACCCCTTTTTCTTTTTTATTTTTAAGTGTGGTATCATAAGATATGGTATCACTAGATATTTTATAGACCCCTTGAATATACTTTTGATTTTAAGGAAATACAAGAATTCATTCGTGTAAATAGCAAGGATTAAGAGGAAATTGGATTGGTTATGTATTTGTCGGGGACAAAGGGTATCTTTAGAATGTAAGGACATGGATTAATCTTTGGGCGTGGCATGTATTTGTTGGAATCTTCAAACAAAATAATTAATGACAATCAATAGATAATTTTAATATTTAGAGGGTTTGCTTGATACATTGATTCTGTTTTTATTGATTTGTATTTGTAAAAGGAATAATATGATTATATGGATCTGGTCAATTGTAATCAGTTTCTTTGTGGATATGCGTTTTAATCTTTTGATGTGTACGAAGGTTATGGGGTAATGCTTTTGGCTAAATTCCTAATCAGGGAGGGAGTGGCGAAAAGTAGCATTAAACCAATATAATTCCAATATGAAAGCAGGAATAGAATCGACCAGGATCCTTTTTTATTAATAACTTGTAATGTTTTTATGGTAGCAGTTAACCATTCAATTATTGAATTAGGAAATGCAAATAATGCCATGTATACCAGTAATATGGGGAAGTGCTTTGGAATTTTGTTATACAAACAGATGCTAGTGGTCCTTGCAATAGTTTTGATAGCATCAACTTTCTCGACACAATTACCGTTCATGCATGAAGCCTGGGCACAAGGGATAACGGCTAACACAAACCAGAGATCGTATACAACAAGGGATACCCTTGTAGTATTTGGAAAGAGTTTACCAAATGATTCTTTGATAACAGAACTATTTAATCCAAAAGGAAGACTTGTCTCGAGGACTCAGATAGACGTTGGAGTAGAGGGAAGTTTCTCTAAGATTTTGTTGGAGTGGCCAAACCCAAACGAGAGCTATCCGTTTGGGGTCTATACTCTAACGGTGATCTCAAGCCTAGACCAGGAACTTAGAACGAATTTGGTATTCAAATTTACGGATGTGGTGCCTGGTGCCGTATCACAGGAAAGGAGGTTAGAACTACAAGTATCGGTTCCCACAGTAATAGGTAAGAACGAAACTGCGAAGATTATTGTTGAAGTTTTGCTTAATGGTGTACTTGTGATGGGAAGCGCAGAGGAGACGCTCAAGGATTCACGCATTTACTTTCCCAATGGAACGGTCGGCCCAATCGATAACTTTTCATCAATTGATGATGGCATATACTTGGCGGATTTCGGAAGTAATCTTGAAGGACATCATACCATATTTGTAGAGGCTTTCCACCAGGGGCTCATAGCAAGCAACGCCCAGGGCGTAATTGTGGAGGAAGGTAGAGTTCTTTCACTGGGAAAGGAGATCCTTAGGGTAAATGAGAACCTTGAAAAGTTGAGGGCAGAAACTATTGAGAAAAATAACCAATTGGCTGATGATGTACAGAGTGTAACTGATGCCGTTGAGAGGGTAACTGAATCTGTCGACAAGGTTAGCCAAGCGAGTGGACAGGTCTCCTCCTTGCTCCTGCCCGTTATCGGAATGATCGTTGTTGTAGTGGTTTTGCAGGCCACTATGCTCTCAAAGCGTGCAAAAACTAGGCAACAATAATCATCAGCGACCACATCTGCCCACTCAGCAAATTAACACCATTGTGTGTAAATAGAACTTTTCGCTTCAAGTCTTGAATGACCAAAAGAATTACAATGAAATTAAGAGCAATAATGGCTTCGGTATTAGTCTTTATACTCTTCCTAACGGTTGCAGGGGTATCAAATGCAGAAGCAAACTCTGTCTATATTTATGCTAAAGAGAAGCAAGGTATGCTATTATTACTTATAAAAAATGAAATGGCAACAGGAATTCAAGAGATGAAAATAACACTACTTGATGGTTTGGTAGAAACGGCGAGAAGTGAGGGCTGGACAATATCGAAAGATTCAGCAAATCAAATCACCACGACCACAAAAAATCCAATATCTCCAAATGGGAGAGATATATTATTCATAAATACAGATAACGTGAATTCCATAATATCGTGGACTGCGAAAGATAGAACGGGATCCATAATAGCGATGGACGATGCAAGGGCAGTAGTAAAACAGACGCTAAACAATCTAAGAGGAACTGACTCCACCTATATCAACGCAATGGGTGTAACAGTAACAAATGACAAGATCTTCTACAAGAAAGGGTGATAAGATGCTGATATCCGGTATTTTGGAACCAAATTCAAAGATAACAATTACAATCCACACACCATCTGGTCAGAAGGTAAAGATAGGGGAACATACGGATCAGAAAGGCAGCTTCCAAGCACTCCACGTGTTGCATGACGCCGAAATGGGTACATATATTGTAAAAGTGAGCGAACCGAAGGCATTTGCGGAAATGACCTTTAAAGTAGTATGACTCATTCAACTTTTCTTGAACTAGGTCTTTACTTTAGTCAGATCTGCTTTGCACAATTCAGAAATTCTGCAATTTTTTGTCCGTGATTAAATAATTGAAAATACAATCCAGAAATTCGCACCGCAACAACAGAATAGTTTCGTTATTCAGTAATGGATTTCATAGTTATGCAACAGGGCACAAATAATAAAAGGCAAATTAACATTATCATCGTGATTTGGGATCCTGAACCATCAACATAAACATGAAGTGTCGTTACATCCTTTAGCCTGGTTGTTAGTAAACAAGAGTCCGGGAATGCCTTATACTGGTTATGAGCGGTTTTTCCTTTTATATACAAAAATGTATATATATACAAAAATGTATATAAAAACTCATGAATGACTTTCCTTTCATAGTAGGAAAACCTGTAAGCGGTGAGTATTTCATCAATCGTGAAGATGAACTTGCGAAAGTCAAGACGTTATTGTTAGGCGTCGCCTCGGGTAAAATTAACAACATTATGATTATAGGTTTGCGAAGAGTTGGAAAGACATCATTACTTTACAATGTTGCCAGACAAATCAGTACCAAAAGAGGAAAAATTATCCCGGTTATTTATGACTGCTTGGGCACTTCCACCAAATCTAGATTTGCCAGACAGTTTATGGATACAGTATCTGATACTTATGTTAAACTTAGCGGAGACAAAGCCTATAAACAAAAGTTGTCGTCCTTTGTGAAAAAAGGATTTGAATGGGCTGAAAAACATGTTTCTGAATCTGAAGTAGGACTGGCAGAATATATTAAGTTCAGGATAAAATGGAGTGATACAAAAGCTGACGAAGATGAATTGTTACAATCTGCATTGAAGTATCCTGAAGAACTGGCCCGGACAAGGGAAGTTTCATTCATAATTATGATGGACGAATTTCAGGAACTTCTCAAGTGGGGTGATGATTTCCTTAAATTGCTTCGAACTATTGCACAATCGCAAGAGAGGGTTGCATATGCCTTTACAGGTTCAGCCCCTACAATGATAAGGAACATTGTCTACAGACAACGTTCTCCCTTTTATAGGCAGTTAACCGAAATCCAGGTGAAGAGGCTTCCGGAAGAGGTTGTACGGAAGTTCGTAAAAACTAGACTTGCAAAAGTCAAACTTGACATTTCTAACACGGCGTTAGATAAGGTTGTATATCATAGTAGTGGATTTCCATATTATGTTCAACAATTAGGGTTGAACATGTATCTAAAATCCCTTTCTGGAAAAGGTTGGCGCAACATAGAGGGAGACAAAGTTGAAGCCTGTTATGAAGAAATGCTAATGCAATTTGATGGAGAATTTACCACTTATTTTACCTTGTTTTCCGACTTTGAGAAAAATACATTGATCGCCCTCTCTAAAGGGAACTCTAGTCCCACTTCGATAGCAACTGAACTGAGGAAACCAATATCTAGCGTTCCTCAAATACTGGACAGGCTTATTAATGCAGATGTTGTTGAGAAGTATACGGCAGCTAGCTATAGGATAGCTGATCCGGTGTTTTCAGACTGGTTATCAAAACGTCAAAGTAGACGAGGATCATTCACTAGAGAATCATACAGTGAACGATCATTCACTGTAGATTGAGATTTATATATACAAATCTGTATATAGTACGGATCTAGCATGTTCTGTTAATTTGGAATATGCCTTATAGGGGTTCCGGTACAGTTTATTCAGCTTGTGGTTTGGCATTTCTTTGAGTTTCTCGAACATTAAATATGGGTTCATGTAGTGCAAGTGCATTGCCGGTTTGGTTTTGTACCTGCACTGATCGCTTCGAAACAAACCACGGTGCCGCACAAAAATTGGTGCGAGTTTATCCAATCTCTAAGATAGGCGTAAGAGAATATTATTGGAACGGCTCTGCTACCTGTTTTTGCTTCTTCAGGATAGGCCAATGCATAGTTTTCATGGAATTGAATATCACCCATCCGTAACTTTAGAGCTTCATGCGGTTAGCGCATCGTACAGGATTGCTATTAACGCTTTGCCCTTTCTGGGTGATGACATATGTTTATGAGCTCTAAAACTTCATCTTGAGCGAATAAATCATTTGGAGTATAATGGAGGTGTTTATTTGCTCGTCGCCTTGTTTGGCCCCTTTGCTTCTGCAATGCCTTTTTATTTAGGCATTGGTAATTAAACCTTAATTTTCTTGGTATTGGCTAGATAAGAATAAAAATAGCTCGTCAATTAATTTTGATGTGCGTATTATGGTTTTGCGCTACAGGTTGATATCAATTATACTGGTGCCTATACTTCTAGGCATATTTATACAAGATGTACCGAAGGCCGGTGCTTTGTATGAATATGAATCTCTTAATAATGTATTACCTACAGATTATTCACTGCGAATGAATTCAGAACTCTTGGATTTATCTTCAGCAGGTATTTCATATAATCCTGAGACAGTGAGGGTCATTATCAAGGGTATTGGGAGCATAGAGAGCATTGCCGACAAGGTACATGTTTCACATCAACTGAAGACCAAAGATGGTTACTTGGCCTTTGGAGCAACAACAACCAGAAATCTACCAATGCTGAAATCACAAGGTTTGGAGATCAAAAGGGATGTAAACCTTGAGTTCGATCAGATAAAGGATGCATCCCGTCTGGGCGAAATACTTGGATCAGAAGTTGCGAGCAAGGATCATGGTCTTACAGGTAAAGGTGTGAAGGTTGCAATCGTTGATACGGGCACTGACTTTTCCAATGTGGATCTTATGCATGCTGTAGCAAGAGATGTCAACAGGAGGCCCATAATGCTCGACGCTGACGGCCAGGGAATTGTTTTAACAAAGACGAAGTTTATAGCTAACGTAACTCCACTAGGAAACCTTCTTAACAGTACACTTCCAGAGGACGAAGATGAATACACTGGCAATGTGTATATCACAGACGATGGAATATTTCTTAACCTGAGCCATCAAGCTAATGGAACTAAATTTGAGGTCTACAATTCTATATATCCATTGATATCACCATTGATAATTAACGCAACTTCAAACAAGAACTGGAAGATAGGAGAAAGCACTGAGGATTTTATACACTCAATGAGCGGGGAGTATAAAATGGGGTTCGTCTTACAGGTACAATTCCACCTTGGTAGGGCTGGATTAATAATAATACCGGTACTAGTAGTTGACAGTGATAAGCCAGGTGTTTATGACACTGTAATTGCTGATATGTCCTCAGCATGGGCGGATTTTACCAAGCATGAACTTAGGAATAATCAAGATCAAGCCGAGTTTGATTATTCATTTACTGATGAAAAACGCATTAAGCTTGGCGACCGGGAAGAATTTCTTGCATATGATGCTGACGATGATGGTAACTTTGATTTAACGGCTGGAATGGTAGGAGCACATGTGCTTGATGTCTGGGGTGCAATAAAGGAAGAAGAGGCAGAGGTCGACAGATATATCGGCGTTGTCAATGGAACTCTTCTGAAGCCCTTGGATCCTGATGGTAATTACTTTGGTGTGATGTTTGACTTTCTTGGGCATGGGACGGGAAGTGCAGCATCGGTTGCTTCAAGCGGTGATGATCTTTATGATGTTTACAAGAACTCCACGAAGTACAATTTGAAAGGAGTTGCTCCTAATGCGAAGATAATTCCCGTAAAGGCGCTGTGGTATGGAGATGTGGTTTATGGCTGGTTGTGGGTGTCGGGGTTTGACCAGGACAAGGATGGAAACTGGAAATATACTGGAAGGCATAGTGCTGATATAATAAACAACAGCTGGGGGGTTTCTACTTTTCCCGTTCTTGACTACGGTCCGGGGTACGATGTGTTAAGTTTCCTTTCAAGTTTGCTAAGTGTTCCTGGTGCTATAGGAGATGAGTTTCCGGGTAAGCTGATGGTGAATAGTGCTGGGAATACCGGTTTTGGTTACGGCACACTGGGATCCCCTAGTAGTGCACCCTTTGCGCTTACAGTTGGTGCAACTACAAACAACGTCTTTGTAGGATATGATTTTACCATGAACGAACCAAGGTTCGGAAACAGTACCACTCACTATGATGATATTGCGGGATTCTCCAGCCGTGGACCGAGTATGCTTGGCGATGTTAAACCTGAAGTTATGAGTATCGGTGCTTATGGATTTGTACCAATGCCACCCAATACAAAACACCTCGAAAATGCAACTGGTGCGTTTGGACTATTTGGTGGTACCAGTATGGCAGCACCGCTTGCAGCTGGCACAGCAGCACTTGTAATGGAAGCTCTGAGGAATGAGACGATGGAAGTCAATCCATTCATCGTTAAATCGATATTAATGTCCACGGCCGATGACTTACGAGGCGAACCGTTCGTACAAGGAGCGGGCAGGGTAAATGCTACTACTGCTGCTGAATACATTAAGGGTATGAATGGTAAATTCCTTGTCTATACCAACGATACCTACTCCAATATTGTAAACTTATTGAAGAAAAGCATAGACAATTACGAGATCATGGGTCTCGGGAATCAATCAACATCAGTACCAAAGGGTAACCAAACCTTAATTATTCCAGATGGAAATTACACTCTATCGTTCCCAGAAAGAAACCTTCAGGATTCAAAATGGTATGCAGGTTATGTGAACAGAGGGGAGAGCAAGGAAACAACTTTGCAAGTAGTGAATCGTTCTGACAAAGGATTTACAGTTAATTTGAAAGCCACTGCTCTCCAGCTTATAAAGCAGAAAAGCATTAACGGCACAACTGAGGTAAGGGAGAAGGACCCCCTACTAAACGACACTAACAAGGGATTTGCACCCAACTATGTCAAGCTTGATGAAATGATCCCTGAGGATACTGAAATCATGATAGTCAAGGCATACTTCCCATTCGAATCATTTCAAAACTCAACTGAAATGATTTATGCAAACTCACTCAGGATAGCATCACTCTATTTCTACGATTGGAATGACAAGAATGAAGACGAGGAGGTGTCATTCGATGAACTCAGTATGGTCAATAGGGGTGGCTCTTGGGGCACGGTGCAGGAAGTTATGATAAGTGATCCAACAAGCCGTATAAAGAACACGCCATTGTTGGGAGTTTATCCAGTCCCTACTATCTACTCATACTGGAGCGGGGACACAAGACAAAACAGTACTGCCCTGAATTACACGCTCTCAGTAGCATTTTACAAGAAGGGAGATTGGGATCTTCTATCTCTTGATACTGAAAACATTGAAATGGCACCTAACAGCCAGCGAGTTTTCCAGGCAAGGTTAGATGTTCCTGAAGATGCTGTACCAGGTATTTATCAAGGATTCATAACTGTAGAGAGCAAAACACATACCACAAACATACCCGTTTCTTATGTAGTCCCTATAACAGTTACAAGTAAAGATATTCCCTTGGTAGTTTCTGGCGAGCCCAGAAATGATTTGCTGTATGACAATGCATCGATTACCGGATCTTTTAATATGCTGTCAAGATACACAGCTGGTGACTGGAGGTATTACCACTTCAATATTACCGATGCTACGATAAATGCAATTAACATGAAGATTACTTGGAAGAACAACTGGACTAGTGTGAATGCGATGATGACTGATCCAAGCGGCAAGATAATTGCTTCTTCAGTCCCTGCTGGAGTCTTTAAGGTATTCCTTGGATGGCCCAGCAACGACTGGCTGGGTACTACTAGGTATAGTGAAGGTGGTGGTTTCTATCCTGCCTCAAACCACGGAAACACGACCACTGTTCTTTATGTGCCAGTCAATTCTACAGGGATACATACTCTTATGTTACACACAACGCTTTTCCATGGTAAGGAGCTTATGGAACCGATCATGATCGAATCCAAATTTACTACTCTTCTACCGGATACAAAAGTACCAGAGATGACAATAGAATTCCCGGAGTATGTAAGAGATTTGGTGGAGATTCCCATTGATATAGTTGACGAAAACCTTGAGGATGTCACTTACTCTATAAATGGATCTGAACGAGTTAGCTTGGGTGAGAATCGAACCATAATACTGGATACAAGAAGTATGGTCGAGGGGTATCATCGATTGTCAATAGTAGCATCAGATACTGTTGGCCACACGGTGTATGAGGATCTTATCTTTGCTGTTGATAATACAGACCCTGAAGTGAGTATTAGGAGCCCTGAATATGGTAGTGTCGTTGCTGGTAGTTTTGATGTTATTTCTGATGTCTTCGATTCAACTCTCAAGGTTTTTACTGTTACGTTACCAAATGGAACGAGGATTGATGATGATAAGAGCTTGACCATTGATACTGTAGAGCTTACAGACGGAAAATATGATATTGTGGTTACCGCAGAGGATGGAGCTGGAAACCTTGCGGAAGAAACAGTGGAATTCAAAGTCGACAATACAGCACCACTAGTCAGCATAATTAACCCATCAGACGGTGAAACGGTTGCAGGTATATTGAATGTAGAGTACGATGTTATGGATGAGAACCTTAACAATGTGACAATAGTTATGGGTGGCAGATCAATAGATAGCGGAGATTCTGGTTCATATGAAATAGATACAACTACCCTCTTCGACAAGGAGTATGTGCTGGAGGTCATTGCAGAGGATAGAGCTGGAAACATTGGATCTACATCAGTCAAGATGGTCACGGAGAACATGGGACCTACATTGTTAAGTGCACAAGAGGAAGGTATTGAAATTGGTACTAAAATTGGTATTGAAAAAGGTCTTTTAATGGGCCTTATAGTAGGTCTTGCAATTGGTGGAGGAGCAACAGGTGCTGTGCTATTGGTCAAGCATAGAAAACGAACTAGTTGAAATCAGGTCCCTTGGAGAACGTTTATAAATTTATTCACTTCATGTTTTTATGATTATTATGAGTCAGCAACCATCTGATCAAGGTGGCAAGCTCTCAAGACGTGATTTTCTTAAACTAATGGCGGCAGCGGGCACAGTTATGACATTTACCCCATTCATTGACTGGGGTAAATTCATGCCCAACCCTGCTGGTGTAGGATTGGATCGTGCCAAGGTAGTACTTCCTGATGGATCACAGGCAAAAGTCAAAACGTTTCCTGTAAATCATTCAGAAGCAATCGTATATCCTTTTACAGGTGATAGAGTTCTGGATGAGGAACCTTTCAGGCGGTGGCAGTTTATTCGCTTGCCTAAAGAGATGGGAGGAGATGTAACCGACTCTTCCGCATTCCGTGCCTATAGCATGGTCTGCCTGCATCTTTGGTGTATGTGGAAGTACTGGCCTGATGAGACTAAGAAGCGTGGTGAATGTCCATGTCATGGTACCCTTTATGATGCTAGGACAGGAAAGGCCACAGCCGGCCCTGCTTCATTGCAGGCACCCCCATCGAATGTATTACCACAATTGAACCTTGAGGTTGATAGTAATGGACTTCTATGGATTCTGCCGGCCGTTTGGAATGTAAATGAAAATGGGATAGTTGGATATGGTCGCTTCCTTAAAGAATGAGAATGGTATAGTAAGGTTCTTCAAGTGGCTCTGGGGAGGACTGGAGAGAACCCTCTTCTTGGGCTTGAAGTTTACTTTTCCATCGAGATTCGTAAGTCCGTTGGGATTTTTGGGAATGCTAACATTCATCACCTTCATAATTCTCGGCATAACTGGGGCCCTTTTGATGTTTTATTATGAGCCGATCCTTGATAGAGCATTTGATAGTGTTGAAAGGATCAATGATGTTATTCCATACGGATTTCACATAAGGAATATACATTATCATGCTTCCAACGCGATGGTCTTCCTTGCCTTAGCACATATGTATTATCAATTCTTCAGCGGAAGATACAAGATCAGGAACGAGGTGTTATGGGTAACAGGAGTTATTCTAGGGACTGTAACGATACTGGAGGCGTTCACGGGTTATGATATCATTTACAACGAAAGAGCGGAGCTTGCTATAAGTATAGCAGCTTCTTTAACTAATTCTATACCCGTCATGGGCCCTGATATTGGTCATATGATTTTTGGATCAGGCTTTGCTGATTTTGTCCTACGGTTCTATGCTTTGCATGTGTTCATACTCCCAATAGTTATGCTAGGACTGATGGCAGTTCATTTTCCACGTTTCCTAGTGTTTGACGTTCCCATGGTAATGGCAGTGACCGGCGTTTTATTCATAACCGGCGGTGTTTTCCCTGTAGAACTTGGTACCAAGTTTGAACCTTCAAGTCCACCAGGCGTCACAGTTCCAGAATGGTATCTTACGGCGATCTATGCCTTCCTTAGAACACAGTTTGACAAGTTCGTAACAGGGGTATTATGGCCTGGGTTGTTCATAGGAGCATTGCTTTTGATACCCTTCATTGACAGGTATAAGAAGTTCTCTTGGAAGGATAGGCCTTTGATAACGGCAATAGGAATAACAAGCTTGGCACAGATAATGGTGACGACCTACTGGGGGTTCTACATAGATCCCGACAGGTTAAAGTCGCTTACGGAAAGACTGGTAATAGATCCAATAGTATTCTACACAGTTATGCTGCTTCTGGTACCAATGTCATTTGGATTTACTTATATGATGATAAAGCTCGCGAGGCATGCTGAATATAGAAATAAGATCGAGTCAGCGAAGAGGAAGTTGGCAGGAGAAACCAGAAAGAGTATCACGTTGCCTGAGAACTGGATATGGTTACTTCTTATAGCATTGTTAGTGTTCCAAGTATACCTGAATATTTCTGCATACTATGCTGCTGTGGCAGGATTTAGGAATGTAGAACTATTCTTGGTGGGTCTAATACTTCTGACATTTGCCGGTATATTTCACATTTATAGGTATTCAAGCCAGCAAGCAAAGGCTTTCAAGCCAGTGCTGCCAAAAGCGTCTATTCAGAAGGAATCTAAACATGAAAGTGAAAAGCCGCTACCTGTAGTTGTAGAGGTACCACAGAAATCTCTTTCAGGGGCAAAACCTTTGGAGAGCGTAAATGCAAAAACAACACCATCACCTGCAAAAGAGGAGGAAACCGCAAAAGCAGTAAGAGAAACATCGAGGCAAGCGTCAGATTAGTATTCACCTTGATCGAAGATGAGAAGACCTCTAAAACTCAATTATTATAGGATTAATTTATTATTATTCAGCATGAGCTGCTCGTGAATACTTAAGAACTTGTAATTATTTCATTTCAATGTGAGGGCCCAATTATTCTTTGCAGTTATCCTAATTCTTTCCTCATCAATGAATGTCTATTCTCAGGAGGATTATACATTGAAGGAGCTTACAGCAAGTGGTAATTACCAGGTCGAGCTAGTGTGGCCTGATATACAGGTCGATAAAATAAGCAAGTTTGTCGTAAGGTTCGTAGATCCATCAAATGATGAATTAATGCAGCAGGTCAATTTCGATCTCCTAATAATGCAGGGAGAAAATTTGATTGAAAACTACCATGATGAAATTGCAGATGGTATTATGGTACTTGAGGTGCTCTTCATTGATACAGGTTCTGCAACGATAGATGTAACTATAAAAAGTGTGGGAAAGAAAGAAGTAGGGGAAAAGACTTCATTTTCCGTTAACGTTGTACCCGAATTTCCACTAGTCCTTGCAGCAGTAATGGGAATATCAATGTTAATGGTTATTGCTTTAAGGCTCAATCCAATTACAAAAGTCTCCCAGAAGTAGCCTGTATACACCTGATCCTATTCCATTTTATCTGGATAGTTTAATACACAATCTGTCCCAACCGGTCTTAGAGAAACCAAGTTGATTATTCCACGCATAAGATCCCCAGTATTCTGCATACTAATCACACGCTTCTCCATACTTATCTTATGTTCCTCACATACAACACTTATCATATATTCTTCCGAATTGTGTGTTATAGATATTAAATATGAAGGTGAATTTGGGCAATCACCGTTCTTATCCTTGATAGAGCATTGGTTAGGGAGCACATGATCACATTTTCATTAGCGGTATTAAACATTATGACCGTTGGGATTTGGTAGTTTAGAACCAAGGCAATAGAAAATGATGTCTGCTTGCCTTCAGGTTTTGTCTGCTTAGACCCGGGTAATTAAAAGAGACAATTTTTTCCAATATGGAACTGAATTGGGTCCAATATTTCCGTCTTTTTTTTATTGTTGGTTTTGTATCATACTTCTATGCAAAAGAGAATGATTGAAATCGGCAATCAAGCAGCCGTAGAATCGAGCCAATTGTATTATGAGGTGTAAGAAGAATGGCTACAACTCTACTCTTAGATGCCCCTCATGAAACAAAGAAGGAAAGAACCTCGATTAGGTCCATTAATTGGAACACATGTATTTCTGAAAGCTCTTATGAAAGGCGTAACCTTTCGGATAAACAAGCAGATAACACACAACCAAAGTTACAGAATCAAAGATCATATTGTATCACAGAACCTACCATTGGTTACAAGTATCACCTTCACTGCGAAAAGTGTGCCAATAAAGGTGTCAAAGTAACTCGTGCGGTTCGCACGATCATTGGAAAGCCTGAAAGGCGGTCTGTTATAGATCCTAGGGTAATTGTTACTTCGTTTACAATATGAATATCTTGTAGGCATAATGGAAAATTAAAGATTGAGTATATTGGTATAGTGAATAAGGCGACAACCCATTTAGGCAATATTGAGGTATGGGACCAATGTATCGGTAAATCAGCAGGTGTCGAAATTATACCAATTTGGTAATGGTATAGAAATATCGGGATTCATCATTCATTGTATATTATTGGTGCTAAACTTGATTAAAAAATAGTTAGGCGGTTTTTTATTTCTTTAGCGCCTGCCAGACTCCAATAACGTTCCCTTCAGTATCCTCGACCCTAGCGTATAAACCAAAATCACCAACCTGCATTTTTTCCATAACTACTTTTCCTCCTGCAGATTCGATCTTCGTTAGGTGTTCATCAAGATTTTGCACATCTATTACAATAACTGGATGTTCTCCAGTAGGATCTCGTTTTAGTAAACCACCGTTTATTGCACCGGGTTCTTTTGGCATCATTGAGTTTTGGTCGCAATCGCAGGTCATGGCCATCCAATAGTCCATCTCTCCGAACTTGTTTATCTGCCAACCAAACACATCTTGGTAAAATTTCTGAGCTCTTACTTGGTCATCAAACGGAATCTCAAAGTGAACTACTTTGTTCATGAATAAATTCATGAAAGAGCAAAGATATTAAACTTTATCCCATTCTTGAAATACTCTTAGGACTAACGGAAAGCCATTCTTTAAGTTGATCATATGATGTTGCTAGAGTTAGTGATTTTGGGCCGGTTTTTCTAGTATGAATTCGCACAAAATCAAACTAATTCAATTCCACCAATTCGAATGTGTAGCAGCTTACAGGCCCTGTACGTTTAAAGTGTGTAAATTTTATTCATTAGGCCTACATCACAATATTAGGCGCCGGGAGAGGGATTTGAACCCTCGCGACCATTGCTGGTCATAGGCTCTCTGCCGATTCCAGGCTTAGGCAAGATAATCTACCTCCTCCCAGGCTAGAGCACCCCGGCTCAGTTTAGCGTGCCTTACTACATACAAATAAAGTTTGATTTGTTCATCTCCTCCATTCCAATCCAAATCGCATTCATTCATTCGTAGAGCATAACTTCCCTTTCTTGATCACCTCAACATCATCCACGGTAACGTCACACTCTTCAAGGATGAAGTCTATATGGGTGCTAGATTTCCAATTAGCACTTGTCTGAGATCCATATGGATCACCAAAGGCCATATGCACTCTGGCCTTCTCGTCTTGAAGCATATTTCCTATTAACGGACGATCCATTAATGAAATATTCGTGGGAATAGCGAATTCCGAGGCTCTATTACTATTCACATCAGTTTGAAGATACCGCAACAGTTCACCCTCCAATTCTTTATCATCACAATGGATGTGATCTAGATTGATCCTTGAATTCTTGATTTCAAAATGAACCTTATCGTGCAAATAACCATATTTCTTAGCAAACCAATCTCCAAGTTCGGAAGCCACAGTTGTACCATTAACATTATACGGGGTTCCAAAAACCTCACCGTCGGGAAGATTTCCCCACATACCTCTTTCATGAAAGATACCATGACTTGGAATCCATCTCCAGTTTTTGTCGAACTCTAGATCTAATGAAGTTCCATCTGAACTTCTAACTTTAATACTACTGATATTCTTAACAAGCTCATAAATTTTCATAGTTATTTTGTGGATCAAATTGTAATCAGCACACATACCTTGCTCCATTATCTCCCTGGTCAATCCTGGCATATGAGCATGTCTAGCA
Organism: Nitrososphaerales archaeon; assembly: GCA_965197925.1. GTDB lineage: Archaea > Thermoproteota > Nitrososphaeria > Nitrososphaerales > UBA213 > CBDAOC01. The sequence continues at coordinate 226,049 of CBDAOC010000020.1, read as the reverse complement.
TACTTCAAGGCCTCAGTTTTGAAAAGTGTCCTGGACTTGAGTTCTCCATAATACATTTGTGTTGCCCAGAAAGTAACAGTAGCATCAGGAATTGCCTTGATTAATTCACCTGGAATTTTGTTAATGGGCCTTGGAGCATAATCCTCTAATACAAATATCCGACTATTTGCTATGGACTTGGCTTTACGATAAATTGCATTTGCAACTTCCTCAGTATTTTGGTCAGTTACTATCATAACGCTGTCGGATTCATTTACTCCCATGCAGGTTTGTACCGCATTTGTTGCTCCTGTGTCAAGATTACTCATAGCAAAAAGTAAGTATCTATAGGAATAAACTTATTGAAACACGAATTTTGTACCCACACTGGTTTGGATGAATGCATCGGGCATTGTAGAAGCTATCTTGTGTATGGATTTCCACCCACTGCAGTGAGAAGGTATGATATATTTGGGTTCTAGATTCCGCAGACCATTAACTGTGGGTTCGATAATTTTCTCAAATATACTACCACTTAGATGGAAGCCTCCCAAAACAGCATGAACATTGTCTATATGAGTCACTTGTCTAGCATAGTTGATTGTATTGACTATCCCAGCATGACCACAACCAGCTAAAATAACAATACCCTTCCCATTAACATTGAACACCAACGCCTGATCATCTTTGATTAGCGGGTCTGGTTGTAATTCACCATTTATTTCTGCAAAATGAATAGGGAAACCCTTTTCAAAGTCAGTTGTCCTTGGAATCTCTCCCGTAGCTAGCACTGAACCATCAATCAAGTAGGGTTCTTTCACTCTTTTTATAGAAGCACCATTGGTTGTGAGAGTATCTTCAATTAGAACAGGAAACCTCATCCTTTCTCCATTTGGGAATACGAGTAATCTTTTGAGAAAGGCATCTGGGTGTAAGATTAATGGGATTTCATGTTTCATTTGTTTCAACAAAGGTACGAGACCAGTAAAGTGATCCTTGTGTCCATGGCTTAATACTATAGTGTCTGTAGTGTTAAGATCCAAGCCTAATCTATCAGCATTGTAGAGCATACCAGTCTCGCTAATACCTGTGTCAAATAGTATTCGTTGTTTTGATTTTCCATATACATCTACAAGAGCTGAAAAACCGTGTTCTGCTATCAATGGGGGCAACATCACCCCTCCCCCGTAGAGTGGCGGCCTCTTTGCAACCGCACTACTATCTAACAAAAGATCGGTCAAATTATCCATAAGTATAGTAATCTCTACCTTGTCTACAGGTTCTAACAATCTCTTTAAGAAACGGAATTCTCTGATTTAAATGGTTCAACGATTGATAATTTAGGCTTATTATTTATTGGATGTTGCAAGGGTTAAATGTTGAGTGTGAAGTTGTAGCAGGAGTTACCATTCCAGCTTAAACGATTGACCTTCTATCACATTTGACTTTACCCAAGTTGCCTTTATGAGACCATTTTCAACTTCAAATATCTTGGGCTGTGTTTTGGATTTATTTTTCTTATCCTTCTCAATATTCAGATCGTAGACGACCGGCTTGAAACCCGCATCAGAAGGATATATGAGCGACATGGCATACCTGCCGCAATTAATGCTAAAATCGTTTTGAAAGTAACTCTCAGGTTCTTCCACATCATATTCTAGTGAATAGATTCTATCCTTCTCTCCCTTATAGATAGGGGTATTGAAGGCAGTAGTGAACTCCGTTTGGTACTCGGTGTCGAAGTTTATACTCATTATCTTCAACTCTCTTCCCCCCCTCATCAGATGTTTTAACATTGAAGTCATTAAATGACTTTGGCACATCAGTTGATATGCCATGTAGAACTGCCTCCAACGGATCATCTGAAATGCATTCTATACCATATAGATCTTTTTGTGGTGTGCAAGCATGCTCCTTGTGTCAGTTATTGTAAGTATAACATCAATATTATTATAAATCGTGGTGGCTCTTCTTTTCGCCAACTCCTCCGCCATCTTGCTTCTCTGATCAGGATTCTTAGGACTCTTTCGATTACCTACACTGTTTCCATGAACAGAATAAACAAGGATTGTCCTCCCATGCTTGATGGGAAAATCATGTAATGGATGGATCCATATCTTGTACTCATCAGACAGTTCACGTAAGGTTTCAGCTATTTTTTGGCTCATTAATATATGTATTTCGTCGCCAATATCCATAATCCTTCTAGCAAGTATGATACCAGGACCCCACGCGTTTTGATTTCCTTGTATACCATTCACAACAAATACTGGACTATCGTTCAATCCTATTCTTATCAGCAATACGTCATCTGCAGACTTTGTTGTACACCTTGAGTTTCTTGTGAAGGTCTATTGCCAACTTCAGGGGGAGTTCAGGACCTTGGAGAAATCCTATGGCCATACCATCCCCAGTCGGCAAAAACACAATCAAATTTGGATCGGTATTTTTGAATGCTTCACATGATGATATCGCAGTATTAAGAGCCCTAATCTTCTTGATCTGCCTCATTATTGTTCTTTTTGGGTCTGTTAAACCTACAATATCAACGAACATGAAATGTGCATGGATCAGGTTAAGTGGAATCTTCAGTTTTTTCATGATTTCTAAAAACTGTTTATTAGTAATAAGACATTCACCCGGGTAATAGTATTTGTTTGTAGTAAAATTTTCTTTGCTAATAATCTCTTTTTAGAAAATTATCGTTAATAACAAGTAGATTATTACTTGCTGAAGATTAGAAATTCTTATCTGCTAAGTTAAATAAGTGAGTCTTTCTTATTCAACTGTGGTATGTGATATTATTATAAGAAGATTCCTAGGGTTGTCCACAGGAGAAACAGCTCCCACTGCTTACGAGCTTCAAGAAATGGTTGGGGCCAGGGACCATGAGGAATTTCATATGATTATTCAAGCCATGGATGGTAGAGAACTAGATGAGCTGCGAAAAAAGATTGCAAAATGGCGCAAGAAGAAATTCGGAATCCCTGAAGATTATTTAGAGGCTGCGCCTAGATGAAATATTTAGTGATCCTCACATCTCGTTCATAGTTTGAATCACTGAAAAGTAATATAGAATTAAAACAATCAATGTTATGTTGCAACACGAACGCTGTCTGTAAAGGTTACAAAATTAATTCCTCATTCTTCCAGTATGCCCCTGGTCTATCCATGGGTTGGTAAACTCTACCTTAGCATTCACTGGCTTGATCCAGGTGCTTCTTGTGAAGTATAGCCCTTAATGCGAAATAAGCAGGAAGAGGGACTGCAGCAAGAAACCATAAGTATGGGCTATCGTAATTTAGTGTACTTTCTTTTTCAGCTATTTTCTCAGTGATTTGCAATTGGTTTAGCAAAGGAGATGTAAAGTTCTTCGATCTCCTCAGTATTAGCCTCATCGCTGATCAAACCTGAATTTTCCAGAGAAGTAGTATATTGCCATAATGATATCAGGACATTTCTCTTTTCGGTAAATTCACCTATCTTGAATTCTGCTGTCACGAACCAATACAAAATTGCTTCGGTTGTGCAGAGGCATGTCTTTGAAAGATAAAGAGTTTGGCGTTGGTTATTGGTTCTTCAATCAACATCAAATCTTTATGTTCTATTACATTGGCCCCAGGTTCGCCTCGCTTCGCCGGTTCTTTTAAGAGTGAATCCTCCCACATGTGCCTGCCCTTGGATATTTGAATTGCAACCCAAATCACCCTCGAACTGTCTTTCTCATTTGTATATCGAAATGCCATTGTAGCATCTTGCTGGAGTTCACTTTTTACGTACTTGTCTTCAAATGAAAACTCTTTTTTCCAGTTACTAATCATTGGTAGAAAGATGACTACTGCTTCATCCCCTTCTATTGATGTTAGATCGATTTGACTGCTAAGCATAGAGGAATATGCTTGGCTAAATAATGAGCATGAAAGAAGTAACACAATGACAATTAATTCTTTAACCATTAATTATCCCGCGACGACATTCCATATATTTATACCAACTTTCTTATAATGAAGTATCGCTTTTGATCCTAACAGTAGGGAATTAAAAATTACATCAATTTGGTCAATAACTCTTAAATTGTTTGATATTTTCATTTTCTACGAGCACAAGAAAATAGTCCAAGATGAATATTCTAATTCTATCTAATCTAGTCGGTAAAAACATATTTTTCCAAACTTGTTCATTGTCTATTGCTAGGATGCTGCATACGAATAACTTACTAGATCCCTAAATATAACCCATATTCAAAATAGTAAGATTATTTCCGCAAACTTGTTAGATTCGAAGGAGTCCACAAGGATGAATCGTGGTTGAGAGAGATAAGGATAAGGCAGATAATGTTGGAAAGTAGTTTATTGCGTTACCAGTTTCACCCAAAGCGACAAGCACCGTACCTATTATTGATCTTATAACTAATGTACACAATATTCCTATACAATAAAACATATCAGGATCGTTATATCTATTATTACGTAGAAAAATGGCCAATCAAATTGATGATAAATACCCTTCAAATACAGAGTGGTGATTTACATACTTGCAATAATAATGGCTGGTGGCAAGGGGACAAGGATGGAATCCAGACAGGAGAAACCTATGTTGATGATTAAGGGTAAACCCATGATAAGTTATGTTCTTACTGGATTAATTAATTCCAATTGCTTTGAGAAGATAGTAGCAATGGTAAGCTCCAATACTCCCAGAACCGAACAATTTCTGGCGAGCGCTGGCGTAGAAGTAGCTAGTAGTTCCGGAGATGATTATGTGAAGGATTTGAATTATGGGTTAGAACTATTAAGACCCCATAAAGTATTCATTATATCTGCGGATATGCCATTGATAGATCAATCTACGATCAAAAAAGTAGTCAGTAGATATGACTTGAGTAACAAACCTTGTCTCACAGTTATGGTTAGTAAGGCAATGGTAGACGATCTTGGGATTAAAACAGATTACTCCTTGGAATACAACGGTGAGAAAATATGTAATACTGGAGTCTGTATAATAGACTCATCGAAAGTATATGGTTACTCAAAAATGGATGAAGAATTTCTTGTAATGGATAAAGTGCAACTAGCATTTAACACTAATACAAAGCACGATCTTCGGACAGCCGAAAAATTTCTAATCTAATGGTTTGAATTCATTACCGAATAGTCTAGCCTTACTACCACTGCTTTCAGCCAAGATTGAACTGCATGATTTACAATTAATATCAGTTGTTGTATGAGAAAAAACAATACTCTCCTTGTCACACTGCTTGCACTTGACAAAAAGAAATTTACTCCTTGGCGCCGGATGGAGAATATGTTTCTTCTTCAACGAGCAACAATCTCCAGTTTACGTACACGCATACCATGTTTCTGAATAATGTATTTGCATACCTTACACTTCATCATCAATGTTTGTTTCTTTGTAGTTTTTGCAGTTCTTTTCAATTCAGGAAATTTCTGTCCACCATAGCCCTTTTTATCTTCTGCATGTCTTCTAGCTCCAAGTGAAGAATTACGCTGTTTCCCCCTCTTATACAAACTTACAGTATGGGCAGTATGCTTCTTACACCTTGGACAGTGCATCCTAATCTCCTTCGGCACCTTCATATACAGTCTTAATTGTTCCTATAATTTAAAGATACATACTGGTAACTCATTTATATGAAGGGGAAGATCGAGTGTTATGGCAAGGAAACTTGCACAAATAGTTGGTAAATTGGTTGATGTTTCTCTAGGGAACAAGTCTGCAGATCTAGTGCTTAAGAACTGCAGCTTGTTGAATACTTACAGCGGTGAGATAGTAGATAAAATGGAAGTAGCAATCTACGAGGATAGAGTAGCGTTTGTGGGTCATGATGCATCACATATCAAAGTAAATAAGATAATAGATTTGGAAGGTATGTTCATATCCCCTGGTTTGATGGATGCACATACACATCTGGATTTTCTAGTTTCACCAACAGAGTTCGCAAAACAAGCATTATTGCATGGAACAACAACAGTGTTTGCAGACCCTGTTGACATGGTTGGCGTCTTGGGCCATAAAGGTTTCAATCTCTTCCTAAAAGAGGCTAGATCGCTACCAATTCGTGTCTTGACGATGGTACCCGTGGCCCTGCCTCAGGATCCGAAGTTTAGCAATTCAAGATACATGAAGTATCAGGAAGTTGTTAATGCACTTAAGAATGATGATGTGTTGGGTCTCGGTGAGGTTCTTTCGTGGACTCGAGTAACTGGCAAGGAGAAGGAACTTTTCAAGATCATGAAGTATGCTCTTGCAAAAGGCAAACTGATCAATGGGCACACAGCAGGTGCCAGAGGGATTAAGCTTGCCTCATACATATCTTCAGGCATATTTTCTTGTCATGAACCTATCAACTACACTGAATTCATGGAACGCCTCCAGCTAGGAATGTGGGTAATGCTTCGAGAGGGTAGTACAAGGAGGGATATGGAAGCAATTATATCAGAACTTATGAGAAATGAGATCAACTTCTCTAGGGTCATGATGGCAACTGATGGTGTTGATCCTGAAGATATGATCAAAATTGGGTACATTGATCACTGTATACGACTTTGTGCAAAATCCGGTATGCACCCAGCTAGAGCGGTGCAGTTAGCATCTCTTAATACGGCAACTTATTACGGATTGGATAGCGATCTGGGCGGAATTTCTCCCGGGAGGTTGGCTGATATCGTGGTATTCAAAGACCTGGTAGATTTCGGAGTGGCTAAAGTATTCGTAAATGGTCGGTTGGTTGTTGACGATAGCACCATATTGGTTAAGAATAAGAAATTTGAACATCCGTCATGGGCAAGGAGCACTATCAATGTGAAAGATAATCTTACTGCTACAGATTTTCATATTAGTCCTCCTAAACAAAGGAATCAGGATAACAAGGTACAGGTTGTAGTTGCTAATATGTCTAGTGACATAATAACAAAGTTTGGCACCGCTGAACTTACTGTGGTTAACAATAACGTTAGGCCGTCAAGAGATGAAGACGTTTGGAAAATTGCCGTCATTGACAGGCATCACAGGTCTGGCAGAATTGGCTTGGGATTCGAGAAAGGCTTCAAGACCGATATAGATGCTTTTGCGAGTACAATCAATGTTTGTGAAAATCAACTGGTAGTAATTGGTACCGATGAAGAGCAGATGGCCGTTGCAGCGAATGCTATTATTGAGATGAAAGGCGGTGTAGTGGCAGTAAAGGAGGGGAAGATTCTAACAAAATATGACATGGATATAGCTGGTATTATGTCATCGAAGAATTTTGAGGAAGCATCTAATGAATATAAAGAGATGAATGCTACACTTAAGAAGCTAGGTTGTCCATTCGATAAACCTCTAAAGACTTTGCTATTCGTTACCTTCGTGTCATTGCCTGAGATACGCTTTACAGATAATGGTATGGTGAATGTGAAGAAGAGAGAATATGCTAGTATATTCGTAAAGGAATAATCCCGATAGTACACTAGTGATATTGTTAATATGGGTTTTTCTTTGATTATCTTCTCATTATTTACAAGTAGCCTGCAAGGATGAGTTTGGAGACATCAACACATCAAACTTGGGGATGGATTATAAAATAAACTACATTAATTTGCGAACTCCGGAAAATATTAAGAATATATCCTTGGTAGCTTGTAATGACTAAAGGAGCTTATTCTGCTTACTCATCATTTTTTCCAGTTTTATTTAATAAAATTTATAAACTACACCAGATTCATTTGAATTAGTTTTAGGTGATAATATGGCAGCAATTCAACAATCTGGTGGCGGAGTACCCGTCATAATACTGAGGGAAGGTTCAGCACAGACTAAAGGAAAAGAAGCACAGAAGAACAACATAATGGCAGCTAAATTGATAGCTGAAATAACAAAGACATCATTGGGTCCAAGAGGTATGGACAAGATGATTGTTGACACCTTGGGAGACGTTACTATCACAAATGATGGTGCAACTGTATTGAAGGAAATAGATGTACAACACCCGGCCGCAAAGATGATGGTAGAGATTTCAAAATCTGTGGATAATGAAGTAGGTGATGGAACAACATCATCAGTGGTCTTCGGAGGTGCTTTGCTTGACAAAGCTGAAGAACTGATTAGTAAGAATGTGCATCCAACTTTAATCGTGGACGGCTATAAGGCAGCACTGGATAAGGCCCTCGAAGTACTGGAGAAGGTAAGTGTAAAAATAGATCCGAAGGATCGGAAGACATTGTTAAAGATAGCCTTAACTAGCATGGGATCAAAATTAGTTCATGACGAAAGCCCTCATCTGGGCAATGTTGTTGTGGATGCGATTATGCAAGTAGCAGAAAAATCAGACGATAAATACAAAGTCGACATGGACAATGTAAAAGTGGAAAAGAAGTCTGGCGGTTCTATCCAAGATACTAAAATGATTAAAGGAATAGTACTTGACAAGGAAGTTGTACATGGAGGCATGCCTAGACGTGTGGAGAAAGCGAAGATTGCCTTGGTCAACACGGCATTAGAAATTGAAAAGACAGAGATAAGTGCAGAAATAAGGATCTCGGATCCACAGCAGATAAAGGCATTCTTGGATGAAGAAAATCAAATGTTAAAAGCTATGGTAGACAAGATAGCGGAATCCGGTGCAAATGTTATGATCTGCCAAAAGGGCATTGATGATATTGCACAGCATTACCTGGCGAAGGCGAATATACTGGCGATAAGAAGGGTAAGGGAAAGCGATATGGGAAAACTTGTGAAGGCAACCAAAGGAAGGGCGGTAAGCAATTTAGAAGATTTGACAGCTGAAGATTTAGGGTCGGCAGATCTTGTAGAAGAGCGAAAGGTGGAGACTGACAAGTGGGTATTCATAGAAGGATGTAAAGAACCAAAGGCAATTACAGTGCTGGTAAGGGGAGGTTCTCAGAGAGTAGTAGATGAAGCTGACAGGTCGTTACATGATGCATTGATGGTAGTTAAGGATGTGATTGAGAAACCGGCTATAGTAGCTGGTGGTGGTTCTATTGAAGCATATATTTCAGGCGAGTTGAAGGCATGGTCCAATAAACTGTCAGGTAGGGAACAGTTGGCTGTTCTAAGGTATGCGGAGGCATTAGAAACGATTCCGTTAACTTTGTCAGAGAATGCAGGTATGGACCCTATTGATACGATGACCGAATTAAGATCAAAACAAAGCAAGGGGAGCAAGTGGACTGGCATAGATGTGAGGAATACCAAAGTCGCAGACATGTATAGAGAAGACGTGATCGAACCGGTTGTGGTAAAAGAACAGATATTAAAATCAGCCACGGAGGCATCAAATATGATACTTCGTATAGATGATGTTATAGCATCTGCAAAATCAAGAATGCCAGCTGGTCCACCCGGCGGCATGGGCGGCATGGGCGGCATGGGCGGCATGGGCGGCATGGGCGGCATGGGCGGCATGGGCGGCATGGGCGAAGAATAAAGTCCAAAACCCATTTTATTTTCATGTTTAATAACATAAGGGATATTGAATCTAAACAGATAGTTGTAATGCATGATTTCTTCGTTGATAGAATTGTCATGATAAATGATCTTAACTTATTATTCTCTGAAGTTAAGGCGAAGTCGAAGATAGGCGGTGGTAGCATACGCGACATAGCACAAAAAGAGATGATAGGAGGTAACGCAATCAACATTGCATACGCTTTAGCAAAAGTTGGCGCAAAAGTATGTGTAATAACAATTGCAGATAATTTAGGAAAAAATATTCTTCAGAATATGTTTGCAAAATATAAGAATGTAAAATTCTTAATCACAGATGGAAAGCAGGGGAATACTGTATCATTCGAGATTGAAAGGAAAGACAAGAGAAAGGCAAATGTGATGATTAGCGATGTTGGAGATATGAAAAATTTTGGTGCCAAAGAACTTCGTAAGAATGAAATGGATATGATAAGAAAAGCATCAGCTGTTGTGATCGCCAACTGGGCAAGTAACATTAAGGGGACAGAACTAGCATTAAAGGTATTCAAAAACACTCCCAAAGACGCATTATGCTTCATGGACCCTGCAGATATAAGCACTAGGAAAAAAGATTTCAGACATTGCTTGGATGAACTTTCTGGTCACATGAATGTATTGAGTCTTAATGAAAACGAATGTAGATTAACCATGGAATCCTTAAGTCTCTTACCTCTACCAATAAACTATTCCAATAAGGACATTAGTGCTGCTGCGAAGGCACTCTCTTCCAAACTGTCGGTTAATGTAGATATACACACTCCCATTGGCTCTTCCACATCCAATGGTGTCGAAACTTCGTTTGTGAAATCTTTAGATTTTGATACTGTAGTCTCTACAGGTGCAGGTGACGTATGGGATGCTGCAGATATTATTGGATACCTATGCGGATTACAGGCAAGCGAACGACTATTATTTGCAAATGTATGTGCAGCTTATTATATATCGAGGACTGAATCTCCTACGTTACAGGAAGTATCAAAATTTTTTAATAATATTCAATCGCAATAAAAGTATCTGATACCTTGGAAATTTTTTCAGAATAAAAATTCATAACAATCCACGGTATGATTTGTTTGAAAGTTGTTGACAGGTGTGATAGTATGTTAATCAAATCATGATTTTATTACTCGAAAAACCATTAAATATATGAGGCTTGGGCGTAATTTAGTTCGAAACGATAAGATCAGGTTCCATTTTTCATTGTTGATATGTTTAGCTCAGACTCGATACTCCTTCGTATATTATTTTTGATTGACGTGATTCCTTGGTCAAAACCTAATAGGAAAAGGGGTAGACCATTCTACTATTCTCCTACAGTTATGGTAGATGCTTCATCGTTAGAGTATGGGTAAGAATACCAAGCAACAATGCTTTGCATGAATACTATTCGATAGACATGCCATACAACAGGAAGGTAATGAAGGCATGTGGTCTTGATAGGTTGCCAGACAGAAGAACATTCGACAGAAGGTCAAGGCCGTATCAATTGACATAAGATCAAGGATAGGTGCTATGGGTATGCTCTTCATAAAAGATGGGTTGGTAGACCCAGCCATAATATCCGTTGACAGTTCATTGTTGAAAGCAAAGGGACATGTATGGCACAAATCTAGCATGAAGAAGAATGAAGTGCCACGCTCTGGTATAGATACAGATGCTCGATGGGGCTACAGCAGAACCAAGGGATGGGTATTCGGATACAAACTGCATCTAGCATGTAGCACAGGTTCGTTGATAGTTCCATTATCAGCTGATTTCACAACAGCTAACATTACTGATAACATGATGTATGAAAGCATCACATCTTCATTGCCTACAGGAATGGTGATGTATGTTGTAGGAGATGAAGGATATGATGATCACAAGTTATGTGATTTCAGCAGGTATAGAGGATTCCTGCTTGTATTCCCATTGGAAAGGTATAGGCATACTACAGATAATAATAGACTGGCATTGCTGCAGTTCTATAACTCTGAATTTGGGCAGCATGTATATTCTCGGAGGAGCATAAGCGTTGAGCCATTGATAGAGCATATGAAGGATGTATTTACCATAGATCCATTGCCAGTTAGAGGATTTGATAAAGCTAGGAGCATCGTTCTGATTTCTATATTGCTATACCAGCTGATGGTATACTACTACTTGACAGGAAGGCCTCTGAGAGCATTGAAGCACATGTTGGGAAGCTAAAGAACCAATTTCAAAATAATATTATAATTGAATTATGCCCAAGCCTCAAATATATGACTGAATTGAAATATCGAATATTGGATCGAGGTAGAAGGTAGATGAAGTTGGGTTTAATGCTTCCACAGGTAGGTAAGAATGCAACGAGAGAAAATGTGATCAAATTAGCTCAGGCTGCTGAAAAAGAAAATCTTGAATCTTTATGGGTGATTGAGAGACTCTTGTGGCCAATTAATCCACAATCAAAGTATCCCGGCTCCGCTAACGGAATTATGCCGGTAGAATGGCAGAATATCTACGATCCCATAAACCTACTCTCCTATGTTGCTGCTTTTACAAAAAAAATTTTGCTAGGAACAGGTGTTATCGATGTTCTTTTTCATAATCCCGTTGTCTTAGGGCGTGAATTTGCAACTCTTGACGTTTTATCAGGAGGGCGAGTAATTGCAGGACTAGGAATCGGGTGGTCAAAATATGAGTATCAGACCTCAAACGTTCCATTTGAGAATAGGGGTAATAGGCAGAATGAATTTCTTGAAGCGTTGAAAAGGGTATGGACTGATGATATTGTTGAGTTTAAGGGTAAATTTTACAATATCCCGGCTTCTAATATTGGATCCAAGCCGCTTCAGAAACCTCATCCAAGAATATTGCTTGGAGGATTTTCGTCAAAAACATTCCAAAGAATTGCAAAATACTCTGACGGATGGCTAGGAGTAGTGGGAGGCCCAATTGATCAGTTAAAACAAGTTCTTGATTCTATTAAACGGGAGATAGAAAAAGCTGAGAAAGCTCCCGATGATTTTGATATGACGACCCTGACATTTCCTCGCCTTATTCAAAATAGCTCTGATGAAAGAATGCCAATGACTGGAACAATCGAGGAGATCGGAGCTGATATTGCAAAGTTAAAGGAAATAGGTTTCAATCGAGTCGTGCTCGGTCAATCTGCTGGTGAGGGTTATAGCGTGGAAAGAACGATCGAGCTAGCAAGAGAACTTTCAAAATTCGCCGTCTAGTACTAATTAGCCCATTAAAGTTGAAAGAAATTCGTCATGAGAATTAATCTCTTTATTGAGGTTCAGCAAAAGTGATGTCCCCACTTGCGCATGGAAATCTGATCCCTCGTTTTAAAGCTGTAGATCATTAAAACGAATAATACGTGGCGAAGGGTCTATTCGTAAATGGGTATGGCCTGTCAATTAAATTAAAAAATACAAGTTTAGGACTCTCAAGAATACATCCCATATCTAATAATAGAAAAAAAATGATGCTCACTGTTAGGTCCTTGTCCATTTGATAAGTTATTGATACAAGGCAGGCTAGCTTTCATAGAAGCTTTGCATTATCTAACTGAATCGAATATCAATTTAGTAATATTGTATGAGATGGATAATTTATCACCTCCATTAGATTGGAGGACATGAATCAGTAATACTATGTCATCAATACGACATTTTTAGGAATAAAATAAATGTGGATTATCTCAAGAAATGGATAAATTCTGAACCATTGTTTCACGGATAGAGTTCCTTAATGCAACCCATCGTAGGTCATGAAGAGTATAGGAAGACAATGATCTAAATCTTTCGGAAGTAATATATTCAATTGGTAGGACGAAGTTAATCTAACGACAAATATTCTTGCTGGAGCTTGTGTGGGTGAATATTTTGGAGAGCCTCAGATAAAAGATGCAATCCCTTCAGGTGCCGAACATATAATCAAAAAAGTATAAACAATCATTTTGATTTTGGTGTAAACGATAACACGTCTCAGATAGTAGATGTAACAACTATGATTGGAAAAGAAAACTTAAGAATCTAATCTGGTTGCGTCAACAAGTATCAAATCTTCAAAAAACAATTTCTTTCTTGCACCAATACTTACATTGAAACCTTCAAGTTCGGTAAAGGCAATTAATTTTTTATAATTAGAGAGTGACGAAGTGATATAGATTAATTTCCCATCTAGTTTTATTCGTGATTTAACTGAGTTGATAATATTCATCGGAATTTCTAATCCTTCTTTTCCACCGTCTGTTCTGACGTCCAATATTTCATCAGTATTTAGATAGGGCATATTGCAAATTACAAGGTCAAACTGATAGTTTAGGGAATCAGCTCCGTTACAGCAAATATTATTGAACGTATAGTAGTTTTGTTTTTTTAAGAAATTGAAATTTATATCGGTAGCTACGACAAAAGAAAATGATTTTGCTAATAGATCAGCCAAATAACCAGAACCAGTACCAACTTCTAATGCAGATCGGCCTTTTGCATTTTTAATATAGTCAGCCAAAAAAAACGTATCCTCAGAAGGGGGATAAGATTCAATTTCTAATAATTTTTTATGCAATCCCTAAATTTCATCTCCTTATCACACTTTCTAAGATGGATGAATTTGGATGGGAATTATGATTGACTTTATAATTCCTCTTGACAAGCCGTACTCCAAGATCAGGGTTAAATCAACAAATTGAAGGTAATAAAGGCTTTGAAATTTATGTGAAAACATCGAGTTAAATCCAGACTCAGAAATCTTCATTGTGATGAAATTTGGATATTGCAACACTCCACATAATATTAAACATTCATCATTTGTACAGGACGTTTAGCTAAGAGCCTATCCTAAAATTCTAGCTGATAGTTAATGATTGGTAGAAATGATAACATTTAGAATGCAAGAATATTAGTTCATACTGTCAGGTTTAGTTTTCTTACTATTGATTTTATTAGTATTGTAGATAGTAGATACTAGAAACAGTTGCATTAACGTGTTTATGACACTACCAATATATCGCTCTGTATATTATTAGGCAGTTAGCAAATTCTACTAGCGCCTGATAATTTTCCTCTCTCTTCTCGAACCTTACCAATAACTTTCTGAACCTGTTATGCCAAGATGCGGTTCTTTCTACAACCCATCTCTTTGCTTTGTATAAATTCTTTTTCAACACTTCACCCTTATGACGAATGTGATCCACATATCCCCTTCCTAACTCCATATTTCATACTCCATACTCTATCTCTGGAAAATCATATCCTATTCATGCATATGTTCTGTTTAACTTTGGGCCTATCAACAACAATGCTATCTATTGTAGGAAAGGCTGATTTCATATCGTGTTTATTTGCTCCAGTAATTACAGATGAGAGAGGTACTCCTCTTCTATCAACCAGCATGTGACGTTTGGTACCTAGCTTGCCTCTATCCGTTGGGTTTGCTCCGGTCGTTTTCCCCCTAATGGGGCCTTCAGTAACGCTATCCATGGATTGCCAGTCCCATCCTATACCCTTCAATTCATCATATATTTCCAGCAGCCTCTTCCATACCTTCTTGAATACTCCTATCCCAATCCATTCCTGAAATCTTGCATGGCAAGTTGAGCCAGAACCAAATTCTTTAGATACTTTCTTCCACTGGCATCCAGTTCTTAATACGTACAGTATTCCATTCAATACTTTTCTAAATGGCACAGCTGGCCTTCCAACTGTTCTTGCTGGTTTCCCTGGCGGCAGTACTAGTTTGAACTCTACCCATAGATTGTCTGGTATATGCCATATGGTTGGCATGCTCTTTTTCTTTGATTTTCTCACAAATTTAGCTAGAGAGGACAGATCTGGATCTGTTTCGGTATAAACAATTAGGCTATGATGTTAATTTTCGGATAAGCTCTAAGTTACTTACAAACAAATCAGAAGTAACAACTATAATCTATCCTGAGATCAATTAAATTTGGTGCATTCTCAATGATAGCAGGTAAATCTTGATACAATCTTGACAATCTTGAAATTCAAATCTAATTCTAAATAATATTCTCAAAATGCTGAGTAAAACTATATTTTGAGTTCCAAAGTTTAAAGTATTCTTATTTAATAATTTCCTTTTAACAAAGACCTTTCACACCTTTCTATACTTCCAACAAATACAATTGATTATATAATACTGAAAACAATTATTTAGACGTCTTTGTTTCAATTTGGTATTAATCAAATACAATTTGAAATCTTAATAGTTTTTGGAAATCTATCTTGAATGTTCTAACAAAGACTGTGCTATTTTGACGGCATGTTTGGTCTCATTCACATTATGTGTCCTGATTATATTTGCTCCATTAAGAACACAGATGGCTTCAGCTGTAACTGATCCGATCAATCTATCATCAGGATTCTTTAGATTTAGAATCTTGCCTATGAAGGACTTTCTTGACACAGAGATGCAAATGGGTTTATGAAGAGTGTGCAAGCGTTTTAACATAGTTATTAAAATTAGATCTCTATCGAACCAATTACTCCCTGACATTCTAGTAAAGAATGGATGACTACCCTTCTTCCGGAAAAAACCAATTGAAGGATCTATAACAATCTTCCTTGATCCTATGTTAGCATCCCTTGCCAAGTGTATGCTCCTTTCTAGAGTGTTTATTGTAACTTTTACCACATCTCTTGATACGATAGATTTTTCGTATGCACAAAGTATCACAGAGGCATCGTTGTCATGAATGATTTTAGACATGTTGTCATCAAATTTCAAGCCAGTCACGTCATTCACTATTGTAGACCCAAGACCAAGTGCGGTATCTGCTGTTGCCGCTCGAGGCGTATCCACAGAAATGGGTAAATTACATGCATCTAACGTGGCTCGTACTGCAACCTTGATTCTTTCAATTTCATTTTCTTGTGATATCATCGTCTTGAGGTAGGGGGCAGTGGACATCGCCCCTATATCTATGAAGTCAGCACCTTGCTCCTCAATTTCAGATGCAGTTTTAGTAATCTCCTTCGCGGAAACTTTGATGGACTTTTTGTAGAAGGATTCTGGGCTAACATTGATCACACCCATTATTCTTAACCTATCAATCGGAACTCTTCCGAGGAAGCATTGTTTCATTGCTTATCGTTGATAATATGGTAATATTATCGGTGCTATTTCTTCAGTGGGTTTGAAATTTGTGATATTTTTTACGATTCTTTATCAACCCTTCATCTGTACTTTAGAAACTAATTCAAATCATTACCATCCAAAATTTAAATGTTCCAGATTTGCCAAACTTTAACTATAGCTCATTTTATCTAGGTTTACTAGTTCCATTTCCTATTAGTTCCCTATAGATTTATTGTGTATAGTAAAGAAGTTTATTTGGTAGCAATAGTAGATCACGTAAAATGCAGGTAGATTTATGGCTACGATGGTATGACAAGATACGATCAAAATTTGGCTATAGTATTGTAGAAGATCAAAGCTCGGCCCAGTTATTGAGTGAGATATTAGAAAGTAAGAGTCTTGACCCACATATTTTGAAGGAATTAGTTGCGGGTAAAAATGTTCTAGTCGTCGGATCTGGTCCATCGTTAGAAAATGGAATTGAAACTATTAAGAATCTAAGATCTTTTATCATAATAGCTGCCGATAGTGCGTTAGAGGCGCTTATTGAGAATGATATTAAACCAGATATAGTCGTAACCGATCTGGACGGAAGTCATGAACATCTGCTAAAAGCTGATAACTTGGGCTCTATAATGATCATACATGCACATGGAGATAATGTGCATCTATTGAGAAATTTGGTTCCAAAGATGAAACGATGTATAGGAACAACTCAGGTAAAACCCTTACATCAAATATATAACTTTGGTGGTTTCACAGATGGTGATCGTGCAGTATTTTTGGCAAGCGAATTCAATGCAATGAATATTGTATTAATAGGGATGGACTTTGGAAATAAGATTGGCAAATTCTCAAAAACAAAAATAGGTGATACAAAACTAAAGGTTACAAAGATGGATGTTGGGCGTGAATTGTTAGAGTGGCTGGCAACATTTTCAAAAGCACGTTTATACAATATATCACCCAACACATTAATAGGATTCGAGAATATAACATTAAACAATATCGAGATTCTGGATAAAGTGAACTAATTTCGATGTGAGTAGGATAATCACCAGAACTCTAGACACTCTGTTTGTATTTATTATTTTTTTTCTCCTGTTTTCAATTATATTTGAATTCAAGGTTTTGTTTTCATTTCGTTATAAATTGGACTTCTAGTTCTTCACATATAGATTTCTTACCAATAAACCTACTATTCATATATTTAATATTGAGGACAACCCCTTTCGTGGCATTCACCTTTTCTTCGATCTATTGGTTGCTAAAATCATCTTTCCCACGATCTCCTGGTCAATTTAATCATCTTACTTCAACAACCTCTCAATTAGCTTCCATCATTTTAGATTCGATACCTAAAATCATATGTAATGTTAGTCTAGCCCAATAGGTATCGTCTTTTGAATGGCACTTTTAGCGGCAATAGGTAATACCCTCAAAAACCGCCCAACCATGCTACTGTCTCTGATTACTTGTTTTATCTTTATTTTATTTATTGGGTACCCTATAGTATATCATAGTAAAACTAGTAATTTCCTTATACCATTACCCCTACCTAATGACCATATATAATTAACTAAAAAAAGTAATCAAAACGTTCTACTCTAGAAAATAATAATATTAACTCTTTAACGAGGTAAGGTAGATACATATTATATTCCTTCTAGAAAGATGTCTTTCCCAAGGAAGTATGATCTTAGTTACTTTGATGTTGATATCTCTACACAGGATATCATAGTTTTGAGGAGGGGATACAAACCAAATCGATTTGCAGGCTCAGCATTTTACATTCTCACACTACCAAAGTCTACAATAATCCTATCCATTGACGATAACTTGTACCCGATTAAATTTATTATACAAGATTACTTTATGAAAACTGTGAATTATTCCGAGGATAGAGTCAAGCGTTTAGCAGAAGTAAGAGAGTGGCTTGTTAAACAGATCAACGAAAAGGAAGATGAGGTTGAGAGACTAAAGATGACATTGATTGTAATAGATAATACTCTCAAAGATGTCAGTTTCAAACCAGCAGTTGCGCTGAGCCGTCAGGTGGGAGAGGAATATGAAACCTCGGATATGAGACAATTGAAGAGTAAAAATAACATGATACTTGCAAATGCTTACCCAGCAACGCATTCAGTTGCCATCGTACCTACAAGTGATATGAAATTCAATGTTAACACTCCTCCGTTCCAATCATTCTTCTTAAAAAGAATACTCGAGGGAATGAAAGATAAAGATATGGAACGTGTTGAGCGTGGAGAGTTACAACAAAGTGAGATCATTGATTATTACATTGATGATGAAGATGGTATGATACAAAGGATCATGATAAATAATTACGGGAATAAGGAAAGATTAGACGAGATTATTAACACTGCTGCATGGGTACTTGCAAGGATGCATGAAAAAACAGGGTAAGTGTCATGGATAAAATTGTGGTTCTAGATTTCGGTTCCCAATACTCACACTTGATCTGTAGAAGAATAAGGGAATTCAATGTCTACGCGGAACTTGTTCCATATAATATATCTTCAGAGGCACTTGAACTGATGGAACCAAAGGGAATAATATTCTCTGGAGGACCTGCAAGTGTTTACGAAGAAAATGCGCCAATCTGTGATAAGTGGATATTAGAACTGGACAAACCCATACTCGGCATATGCTACGGACACCAGACGCTTGTGCATTCATTTGGAGGCAAAATCAAAAGGGCAAATAGAGAATATGGTAGCGCTGAATTGATAATCGATGATCCTTCAGATCTTTTCAATGGATTAGATTCTACAATTAGGTGCTGGATGAGCCATGGTGACGCTACTGAACAGCTTCCAAATGGCTTCAAAAGCATTGCTCATACTAGCAGTTCATTTGCTGCTGCAATAGTCAATAAAGAAAGAAACATCTTTGGTATACAATTCCACCCTGAAGTAGCACATACGGAAAGAGGAATGGCGGTCTTGAAGAATTTTGTGTTGAAAATTTGCGGGGCAAAACAAGAATGGGATATGAAAGACTTCGTAAATAGAATAGTTACTGAGATTAAGCAAAAGATAGGAAGTGAGACGATTATATGTGCTACTAGTGGTGGTATTGATTCCACAGTTACTGCTTTGTTAGTCCATAAAGCAATTGGAGATAAGCTGTTATGTGTATTTGTGAATCATGGGTTACTTAGAGAAGGTGAAGTGGAGGAAGTAATCAAAATATTCAAGGATAATTTTGGTATCAATCTAATTTATGTTGATGCTGAGGAAAGATTTCTAAAGAAATTAAAAGGTGTAACTGATCCAGAAAGGAAGCGTATTATAATTGGTGAGGAGTTTGGGAGGATATTTGAAGAGGTTGCGAATGAACATAGACTTGTCCAGTGGTTAGCACAAGGCACCCTTTACCCTGATGTGATAGAGAGCGGCGTTTCCAAGGGGCCAGCTTCGTTAATAAAAACACACCACAACGTGGCTGGACTTCCTAAAGACCTGAACTTTAGAGTGATAGAACCGTTACGTAGTTTGTACAAAGATGAGGTAAAGGAAGTTGGTAAACTAGTGGATATACCTGAAAGCTTGATCAAGCGCCATCCCTTCCCAGGCCCTGGACTCGCAGTACGAATAATTGGGCAAATTACAAGAGAAAAGATCGATATATGTAAAAAAGCCAGTAAAATAGTTGAAGATGAACTTTTAAAGTCGAAAATGTATGACAAGATATGGCAGGCGTTTGCAGTGGTTGGAGATGACAAAGCGGTTGGAGTTCTGGGCGACGAGAGGGTACATGGCAGCATTGTCACTGTAAAGGTTGTAGAGTCTGTTGACGCTATGACAGCAGATTGGACTAGACTGCCATATGAATTGCTTGAAAAGATATCTAACAGGATAAGTAACGAAATTGAAAGTGTGACCTGGGTCACCTATGCTATCTCAAGCAAACCTCCAGCAACTATTGAGCCTCAATAAAAATACTATCCCCCCTTTTACGCACGGAAATCTGACGCTCTGTCGTAAAGCTTTAGATCACTATTGCCTTAGATCCTATTGTGAAAAGCCTGTTCTTACGTGGTTATGGACTTTCGATCAAAGTGAAGAATACAAGGTTGATATTTTCTCAAGGAATAGATCCTTTCTCTAACAAAAGAGATGTTTTAGAACTGCCCGTAAGGACCTGTCCATTTGATGATGTAATCATCAAATGGAATGACTCTGTTTCTACTGAAGCATTAAAATACCTAGTAGAATCAAACGTCAATGTAGTAATGCTCCATAAGCCTGGTAAATTATACGCCTATTTCCATCAAAAAAGTGGACATGAACCCATAGTTCTACAAAATGAGCATCGTGCTTTCAGATAGGAAGAGAAGTTAAGAAATCTACGTAAATGGAGTGTCCGAAAGATTGATTCAAATCGAGTTATTCAAGGAGATCATTGTTGAAGCAAATCGATTCTATAATAATTACAATAACAAATAGCAGATAAGCAACAATCAGCGTACTAGATTCTCCTATTCTATTAGGGTCAGATAGAAAGTGAAGGAAGAACTCCAGAAAGCAACTCAAAGAAAGGGGAAGTATCATCAACACTTTTACTTAGAGCTTATCCGAAAATTAACATCATAGCCTAATTGTTTATACCGAAACAGATCTAGATCTGTTCTCTCTAGCTAAATTTGTGAGAAAATCAAAGAAAAAGAGCATGCCAACCATATGGCATATACCAGACAATCTATGGGTAGAGTTCAAACTAGTACTGCCGCCAGGGAAACCAGCAAGAACAGTTGGAAGGCCAGCTGTGCCATTTAGAAAAGTGTTGAATGGAATACTGTACGTATTAAGAACTGGATGCCAGTGGAAGAAAGTATCTAAAGAATTTGGTTCTGGCTCAACTTGCCACGCAAGATTTCAGGAATGGATTGGGATAGGAGTATTCAAGAAGGTATGGAAGAGGCTGCTGGAAATATATGATGAATTGAAGGGTATAGGATGGGACTGGCAATCCATGGATAGCGTTACTGAAGGCCCCATTAGGGGGAAAACGGCCGGAGCAAACCCAACGGATAGAGGCAAGCTAGGTACCAAACGTCACATGCTGGTTGATAGAAGAGGTATTCCTCTCTCATCTGTAATTACTGGAGCAAACAAGCACGATATGAAATCAGCCTTTCCTACAATAGATAGCATTGTTGTTGATAGGCCCAAAGTTAAACAGAACATATGCATGAATAGGATATGATTTCCCTGAGATAGAGTATGAAATATGGAGTTAGGAAGGGGATATGTGGATCACATTCGTCATAAGGGTGAAGTGTTGAAAAAGAATTTGTACAAAGCAAAGAGATGGGTTGTAGAAAGAACCGCATCTTGGCATAACAGGTTCAGAAAGTTATTGGTAAGGTTCGAGAAGAAGAAGGAAAATTATCAGGCGCTAGTAGAATTTGCTAACTGCTTAATAGAGTAGAGGGATATATTGGTAGTGTCATAAACACGTTAATGCAACTGTTTCTAGTATCTACTATCTACAATACTAATAAAATCAATAGTAAGAAAACTAAACCTAGCAGTATGAACTAATATTCTTGCATTCTAAATGTTATCATTTCTACCAATCGTTAACTATCAGCTAGAATTTTAGGATAGGCTCTTAATTACATGTCACGAACCAATGGTAGTTCCTAGAAGAAACATATATTCCAGAAGCTCAATTAATCTGTTATTAGGAGATGATGCATGAGTAACAAAGCGATCAAGAATGACGAGGATATGATTCTGACAGAAAAATGGATTGTATCGTTCAGAAGAAAAGGCAAATCGTTCATACGTCAATTCAGAGCAGAAGGGTATTATGAAGCATATGACGCTGTCCTTACACATGCGGAGAAGCACAAGCTAGATGTTTTGTGGTTCAAAGAGAAACGTAATTGTGATTCCAGATATATGAACTACAATTATTCAGAACTGGAAACAATTTGTACCTACTGCGGAGCAATATTTAATGAAACTGAACCACTTCCATGTTACGATGAAAATTGTAATGCCCAGTTTTGTTCAAAAAGTTGTTTAGAAAAGCACTGTGAATTAAGACACAATAAGGATCTATAATCTTTGATTAGAAATCTCTATTGTTTTCTACATTATCTTTCAACAGGAAGTTCAGGCATGTTACCCCATTCGTACCAAGAGCCTAGATATACACGTAATTTTTTATACCCCAATTTCTTCAAAGCTAGATAGGTATTGGCAGCCCTATACCCTCCTTGACAATACAGAAGAACTTCATCATCTTTACCAACTTTTTCATACAATTGCTCCAGTTCATTATTTGATTTGAAAATACCATCATTCGTAATATTTTCTTCCCAGTTGACGTTTATGGCACCTGGTATATGACCTGCCATTACAGCTCTACCCGACTCCCCAGAATATTCAGAAACACTTCTAGTATCAACGATCTTAACTTTATCATTATTCATATTATTCAAAACACATCTATATGTCGCAAGAACGTCTTCATTAATTCTAGGGGTAAAATCACTAGGTTTGTATGATACAGGTTCCCTCTGTACCTCATACGCATCTCTAATCCATTTTCTAATTCCACCATCTAAAATGGCTGCTTTTTCATGGGAAAAATACTCAAGCAGCCACACTCCTCTAGGAGCAAGTTTACCTGATACATCATCATAAAATACAATGAATTTGTTATATGAAACACCAACATTTGATAGTAATTTAACCATTTGTTTATTGAATGCTCGCATCCCCCCTTTTGATGTATCTGCCCAGTGAAAGGCAAACAGATCTAGATTAACAGCCCCATGTAAATGTCCAGCGGTATATTCTTTCCATGATCTTGTATCTATAACAAGCAAATCATGCTCCTGTATTTTTTTGTTTAACTCACTAGGACTGATTAACACATCCATAACCCATTACATAATTATTATTCTTATGATTGTTCTTATTATTGTTATTTTTTTTCTTGACCGTCTGAAATATAAGTCGGTGATAGAGAATATAAATCTGATTGATATGGAAAGTAATAGACTGGAGTCGATAAAAACTGCTCACCATTCCAAGCAGGGTCCAAGAACAGGAAGGATGGAAGATTATCTAGAAGTAATTTATGAATTAGTGGGAAGAAAGGGATATGCTACTACTGGCGATATTTGCGATTACCTTAACGTTAGCTCACCAAGTGTCACAAAAATGATGCAAAGACTAGATGAAACGGGATATTTAGTATATGAAAGGTACAAAGGAATAAACCTTACATCCAAGGGCATTGAAGTAGCGCAAGGAATGCGCCAGCGCCACGATATACTTGCAGAATTTTTTATCATGCTTGGTGTTGACGAAGAAACAGCAAATAGAGATTCTGAAGGCATCGAGCATTACCTTGAACCCGATACACTGGAAAAGCTGGAAAATTTTGTTAAAGCAATAAAGGGTAATCCGGAATTAATCAAAAAGTTAAGTAACAAGTGATCAGAATACTATTTCGTCTATTTTGGCTATCTTAACACCCTTACTTTGCATCTCATTTATAGCTGTATCACTATTCTTTACCCCTTTTACAGCGTCTTGCAATACTATAACCTCAAGACCAAGCCTACACGCATCTAACACAGTAGATTTGACACAATAGTCTGTTGCAATGCCACCGACTAACAATCGCTTGATCTTATTTTCTTCAAGTTTTCGACAAGCTCCTTATCCTCAAAAGCAGAATATCCCAACTTGTCATACTCATACCCCCTGGAGATTTTTGCAGTCCTTCTTGGTAGAATCAATCCGGCAGGAAATCCTGCTCCTATAGTATCCTTGACACAATGCATCGACCATATGCCACCATACTGTCTTAACGAGATGTGATTAGGCGGGTGCCAGTCTCTAATAGCGTATATGAGCAACTTATGTTTTTCAAAAAGGTCGATATACCTGTTTAGAACCGGAATAATTTTATCAGAATCGGGCAAGGGCAAAGATCCACTTGGCATGAAATCATTCTGTAAATCGATTATTAGTAACACACAAGATGTATCAATCTTGATAACCATAAATTAATTTCCGAACCAAACGATAAATGTCTACCGAACTTGCGTAATAACCCTTAATGGTATTCCTGTAATCAAGGCATTAATGATCTTCTTACCAACATCGGCTTTTTTTGACACTCTTATCCTCCCCTTTTTTCCCACCATTGCAGAGAAAAGATATTCACTATCAACATAAATATCAACTGATTTTCCTATAGTTTCATCACCAAATAATATGTTAACGGAATTCCCCACTTCACTAATATCAAAATGCACATCTTTTCCTAATGATTTCAGTTTTGGTTCAACATCTATTTTGATACCTAAGATCTTCTCTAATTCATTTATAGTAGAACCCCCCTTGCCGATAAGAATTGGTATAGCTGATTGCTCAACTTTTACAACAGCTTTATTCTTGGCAGTTATTTCAACTTCAGCATTTTTATCAAATCTTCTAATAAACTCCAATATCCTATCTTCCGCAAGCTTTCGAATGCCATACCCATTAGACTCCTTCGTTATGGGCACTACAACATTTTCCTCCCCGAAAGTATAAATTTCATACTCCAATTTTCCTGTCTCAAAATCTCTTACATTAATTACTGGCCTTGCAAGATCCTGTTCCATCATACCAGTAGGAACTCTGACAGTCAAATCCAGCTCATACACTTTTTCTATCCTTCCCTCCTTCACAAATATTATTGTATCAAGAATGTGGGGTATCATACCCAAGTCTACCTTTCCAATAAATCTCTGGACAGCGTCTAATGGGCTGCTCGCATGTATCACTCCAACCATGCCTACACCGGCAAGACGCATGTCTGTGAAGACAAGAAAGTCGTTTGCCTTTCTAACCTCGTCGAATATTGTGTAGTCTGGTCTTACTAGAAGCAAGATTTCGGCAGCCTTATCGAAACTTCCCTCTAAGGGGGAGTACTGAGTCACATGTTCGCTCACCTGAAGATCTCTCGGCGATTCGAATGTCTTGACAATCTTTCCATGTGATGCATAAAAATCTGCTAGACTGCTGGCAAGAGTACTTTTCCCAGATCCTGGAGGTCCGGCAATCATCACACCCTCGTCTTTACCCTCCAACCTATCTAAGAGCTTGCTGGGCACACTATAATCTTCAAGAGTCAATCTTACGATAGGTCTTACAAGAGTAATTTCTAGTCCGTCTGAAAATGGTTGTTTTGTTACTGCTATCCTATATCTGTCAAGTTGTATAACTGTAGCACCATTTCTATTTATCTCGGTAGAACCAAACCCACTAACTCTTGAGGCTTCATATACCTCTCTAACTATCTGATTTAATTCATTATAGGAACTTTTTTCTTCGCTTAATCTAACAAGTTGAACATTACCCGGTTTGCCACGCTTTGCCATTGGGGTAACGCCCTCCTTAAGATGCACACTCATAGTTTCGTTGTCGAAGAATTTTTCAAAGGAGAGATTTGTTACCTTCATTGGCGGGCTCATATATTTGGAGTTTATACCTTCAGCCTCTGCAACTAATGCTTGTACGCGGTCCGCAGTTACTAGTGTAGCATCCTCATTTTTTGCTACGTCCTTTATCAGAGCATCTATTCGACCATGCCTTGCTAATTTTATGTCATCCATACTAGGCCTCTCTCCAGTATACCGTATAGTTACTCCTCCATCCTTGCAGAGTTCCCTTATCTTCTTTATCTCTGCAAGTCCAACAAATCCAGTCTCCCTGTTTGTGGATGCTTGTGCCTGCAGTTCATCAAGAACGGCAAGGGGGATTATTATTTCTGCATTTTCTATCTCTCCTAATTCAAGCATCTCCGATATTCTAACACCGATGATTATGCTTGTGTCTAGCACTAACTTGCCTTCCAACACGACTCTCTATGCAGAGACTTGCACTCCAAAATAAATATCTACTAGTGTTTGAGTACATCAGATCAAAGCCATTTTTTGTTTACAATGATCTAAAAATGCTATCCCATACGGGATTAGCACCTGACTCATGCCTTACTTTACATTCTTCAATTCTAAGTGTAAGGATAACATCCTAGAAATGCCCTTTAGGGAATAATCAGCCATCCACCTGAAAAATCGGCTCTGTTTGATGTATTGTTGTTTTCTCGGATACTTATGTTAATCACCATTGATAAGCTTTTATCATGTTCATTAGCAATATCAACATATTGAAAAGATATTCCCACCAGGAGATTAAACACAAGATTATCGAAGCTCTTGAGGACATTGATACTGGTCTTTCAGGAGTAGAGATGGCTAAAAAGATCGGTGTCAACAGGATTACCCTTGCTAAGTATCTTAATATTTTGCAGACCATTGGGTTGGTAAAAAAGAAGGAGGTAGGTTCAGTAAATGTTTGGCATCTTGCTGAGGGAGTTACTGAATTCGAGCTACCCATTGATATCCTTGAGGTTCATCAGAGGTATTTGAATGCCGTATTGGCTCATTCTGAAGGTGAAGCGAGGAGAATAATAGTTAACGTTTTACATTCAGGCCTGGATACTATAGAACTTCTTTCTTCTGTCATAACTCCCGCCCTAAACACTACTTACGAGTTATACAAGAGAGGGAGGATCACCATTAGTGAATCTGTGTTCATAGGTAATTTGATCAGCGAGTCTATAGATCTAATAAAATTTAATTCTCCACGAGATAACATTAAACCAAACGCATATACTGTTTTCATGAGCGCGCAGGGAGAATCGGCCACTGTAAATCCAAAGATAATATCAGTGGCATTCTACGTAAAAGGATGGAATTCTTACTTTTTGGGAAGTATAGCATCGGAAACGGATCTGTTGTTTGACATTGATCTATTAAAGTTCCTGAACAATATTTGGAAAACTCGAAGAGGGTTAATGATACTGGGTATATCCATAATGAAAAAAGAACATCTCCGGAGTACAAGTGAGACAATAAAATCTATTAGATCAAAATTCAACAAAAAAATGTTTATCCTTGTGGAAGGTGACGCTATCGATATAGAAGATGAACAGGTTAATGAACTAGGAGCTGACCTTTATGTCAATAACCTAGACTCAGTGGTACAGTGGGCTGAAGAATTGTATAAGAAATCCAAACAGTAAGTTATAGACCTAGTTCTTTGTCAGAACTTTCTTTCCACTTTTCGTCTCCATCTTGCAGTTCTCTTTTTTTGGGGACCACTTCCTGTTCCTTTGTGTCTACTATAGGATTTAATAATGATGTAATTATGCCTCGTTCCATTCTTCTATTAATCACAAAGAATGTATCCGACAGGAGATAGACAAAAACTGCGAGTGTAACGAATGACGATATAGGCAATATCATATCAATATCGGTAATTACAGAAACTGATGGTGTAATAAAACTTGATACCAATAATACTGCTACACCAGTTACAACATTCCTGATAATTCTATGGACATAGTTCATCCCACCAATGTGTATAGGAGCTTTAATAATCCTGCTTTGGGTAGAGTCAAACAGTGATTCCGTAATCTTTCCAGTTTTACCAAAAATACTTATGATTGGATATGCTAAAACGACCACAGTGAGCAATAGTTTGAATATTTCATATGTTACTATTTGTAATGACGAAAAAGTCTGGTACAGTCTAAGAACGTAGGGATCTGTTAGTGAAAGTGCAGAGAGTAAAGCTGCTATTATAGCAATATTTATTACCATTTTTGGTATGATGATATGCATAGCTTCTTTGACACTTTCCCTCTGCTGGAAGCTTAGCATAAAGTTCCTGAATAAAGTGCCTAATAGCTCCAAGGGAGTAAACAATCGAGTAGGGATAATTGTTCTTGAGTCCCTGATAGTTGGGAGAATTCTCATTAGAATTGGTACAACAACTATGCTTACAAAAGATACTAACATTGTAATAGGAAAGATTGCTTCTCTAACAGCATTCAGGTCTATGCCTTGTTTGGCAATGATAAAAGAAAACTCTCCTCTTGGAACCATTATTATACCTACAGTTGCAGCTCCCTCCCTACTATGCCCTGAGAGAAATGCCCCCAAGAAATTCCCTGTAAATTTGCCTATTATTGCCACTAAGATGATTGGGATCGATATCCACACATAATCTGGAAATAAACTAATGTTGATCAGCATACCTATCGATACAAAAAATATTGTGACGAAAAAGTCGTGTAATGGAACAATTTTGTTTTTTATTGCATCTGCTTTAGGAGCAGATGCTATCATCATACCCATTAGGAAGGCTCCGATGGCTGTGCTTAGTCCCAAATAATTTGCTAGGAATGCAAGACCAAATCCTAATGCTAAAGCTGTCAAGAATGGAGCCTCATCGATATCAAGTCTATCGACGGTTTCTATTATCTTCGGCACAACCTTTAGTCCTATTCCTAGCGTAATAATGAAAAATGCTATGGTCTCTGCTGCGGTTATAGAGACCTCGAATATCCCCACATCCCCGCTACTAACGTTTGTAAGTATAGCTAGTATTAGTATTGCCGTAAGGTCTTCTATGATTAATGTACCAATAACCGTACCTGCTTCTTTTGTATGTAGTATGCCGACATCCTTCAGTAATTTTATTGCAATTGCAGTACTGCTAATAGCGAGAACGCCTGCCAAGTAGAGTGATTCTGTTATACTCCACCCTAACAGAGAACCAATTATGAAACCTACAAAGAACATGATGGATTGTTCGATCAAACCAATTATGAGAGCTGTACCTCCAACTTCCCTCAACTTACCAATGCTGAATTCAAGACCGACCACAAAAAGTAGAATTACTATCCCAAATTCTGCTAACAGATCAACAAGTTCAAGATCTGTTATTACCCCAAAGCCAAAGGGTCCGATGGCTACGCCTATAAGAATAAAACCAAGAACAGGGGGATAACGAATTTTTTTAATAAGTGCAGCCCCAACCATTGCTCCTCCAAGGAGTAGGACCAACAATCCAAGGAATTCAGTTACGCTAGGTAACAATTGATTTCATAGAAAATTTTATGTTTCAGGTATTTAAGTTACTACTTGAATTTGCATTTCTCCCTAAAATATTCTACCTAAAGTGAAAACTGAGAATAATTAAGATGTTTATTTCTTGCAGGATTCCGTCGCACCATACATGCAAAGTTCATGAATTTTCTTACAAGCACATCTTGGAAGAGATATACATATACTTTGTATACGTGACAATTTCCTATATTCTTATTCTATTTGTTCTATGTCTTAAGGATCACTTTTCAAAAATATAGTTTGTAGCTAACTGAGGCTTGGGGGTAATTAAGTAACTCGAAACGATAAGAACAATTTCCAGTTTTTATTGTTGATATGTGTAACTCAGACTCGATACTTCTTCGTATATTATCTTTAATTGGTGTGATTCCTTGACCAAAACCTAATAGGAAAAGAAGTAGACCCTTCTAATATTCACCAATAGTAATGCTTAGGTGCTTCATCTTACCAATGTGGCTAGGACTTCCTAGCAACAATCTATTACATCAATATTTTTTTAAACATTGAATACAACAAGAGTAATGAAATCATGTGGTCTTGGTAGATTGCCTAACAGAAGAACTTTCAACAGAAGGTTTAAGACGATATAATATGACATAAAGTCAAGAATAGATGTAATGACACTTCTGTTTGTAAGAGAAGGATTGGTGGATCCATTCATTGTATCTGTTGATAGATGCTTATAGAATAATGGACATGTATGGCACAAATCAAGCATGATGAAGGATATTAATCCATACCCTGGAATAGATCCAAATACAAGTGGGGCTACGGCAAAACCAAGTGATGGATACTTGGATACAAGGTGGATATGACATCTAGTATAGGTTCATTGATTGTACCATTATCTGTTGACCTCACTATAACCAATATTCATAATGATAATATTTATCGGGTATTACATCATTATTGCCAGAAGGAATTAGGTACGTTGCTGTAGATGAGGGATATGATAACCATGAATTATATCAGTTCAGCAAGTAAAGTGTTCCTTGTATTCCCTATAGAAAGAAGTTACAAGCATACAAAGCATGATAGGCTAGCATTATTACAGTTCTATCAATCTGAATTTGGGTAGTATGTAAATTCGCAAAGCATAAGCGCTCAACCATTGGCAGAGCATATAAAGGATGTATTTGATAGATCCATTACCTGTTTAAGGATTTGATAAAGCTACGAGCATCGTTCTGATTTCTATATTGCAATACTAGTTGATAGTATACTACAATTTGACAGGAAGAGCTCTGAGACCATTGAAACACATACTGGGAAGTTAAAGAAACAATATCGAAATATTATTATTAATTATACCCATTCTCTAATAATTATAAGAATTTGAACTTATTGAGGAATTCCAATCTGATTGGATGTTGTTTCCTACTCTCTGATGCAAAGTCCATACAAGAATACTGCTAGCGGGCTGTATTACTTTTTGCTAAAAACTTTTTCCGTATTATTATAGATTATTATCTTATTTGTATTTATAATATTGTGGGCCTAATGGGATTCGAACCCATGACCTATCCCGTGTCGATAACATTTCGGTTATCAGCCGAACGCTCCAGCCAAGCTGAGCTACAGGCCCAACATTTCAGAATCTGACCGATATTTATATTTGTCAAAAGGTACGAAACTTTTAGCAAAGTAGAAAGCGAAGATTATCTGACCCGCTAAGACATAAGAAACCTTCAGTCTGGTTATTTCATGAGTGAACAATGCGATAGATGTGAAAAAGAAGTTTTTGGTGTATATCACTGTATCTCATGCTGTACTGATCTAAACACTAGAGAAGAAATCAAGGAGCATTTGGATGATTGTAACGACACAATATTTCTGAATCCTCTAAAAGAGGATTTTTTTTAACAATAAACACTTAAATCATTATCGAAATGCAATACATCCATGGGCTGGTAGTTCAGGGGTAGAACAGGATTTGAATGAATTTCAAATCCGCTAAGGTCCGCCTTGCACGCGGAAGATTTTATGGATAAATCCATGGTCCACGAGAGGTCGAGGGTTCAAATCCCTCCCAGTCCATATTTTAAGACCAATTTCAATTGTTACCGAAGAAAAATTATTTTAAACACTAGCATTAATACATTCTTCGTTAGAGCTAATTTAACACTTGTTCCTGGCAGGCTAGTTTTTAGAACTTTCCACATTAAAACTGGGTATCTATAATCATACACTTTATCCTTTTACGCATATGAAAAAGGATAACTTAATTACTGTAGATTTCGACCCAAAAGCATTCTGAAGAATATCCATTTCTTCCTATTCTTAATATTGTCAATAGCCCATTCTCTTTATCTCAATACCGCATTATATGTTTTTGAACAGATATTAATACGGTATGTAAAGTCCTGGATGAAGAGGCGTTGGATTTTCCAATGAGGTCCATGCAAACACATGCAAATATCCATTAGGTTTTCCATCGATGATCTGAGGGACAAATGGTGCAATTATATATTCCTTCTTGAAAGGTTCAAGTTTTATTTCTCTATAGGAAATTTTATTTGCGATTTCATTTGCGTCAAATTCATTTAACATCATGTAGAACGTTAATGTTTGATTCATGTTACTCCTGAGAAGAATTGCATTTGTAGCCCAGTTCATATCGATGGGGTACTTGTTGTCTACTCTAAGAAAGTTAGAGACGATCTGTGCATTTATCACCTCTGCTTCACCTACCACCATTTCTTCAGTAGACCCAGCAACACTGAACGTTGTTAAAGATCTTCCACTACCATAATGTGCAGTCACTTTATATTCTCCCTCAACACTACATAGGTCACCCAGAAGAATTATGGGTTGAGCCTTGAACTTCATATCATGTTCTAGGGATAGTTGTTGAAAGCTGCAGGCAGAATTTTTGGAGTTATAGACTTTTAACAGTACGGGAGAGCCATTTCTTAACGCATGTACCTCTCCATCTATAGTTACGGTTTCTCCTGTATCAAAATTGTATTTTTGTGGTGTTATCAATATGAATATGCCAAACCTATCATCCACATGATGTGCATGTGCTCCTTGGGCTAGTATTAGGAGTCCAACTATGGGAACTATCATTATTCTTGACATTACGTTGCAACTTGGATACATGAGAAATCTTTTCTGTGATTAATATATATCGTGCAAGTTTACAATGTATACCAATACCTATAAGCTATTAGAAAATGGTTAATTGTTATAACGTAGTTAAAGATCGTTGTGTGTAAGTATAAACTAGTAGCAATGGGCGGAACTTTCGATATATTACATAAGGGACATGTAGAATTATTGAGACACGCATTCAACATTAGTGAATCAGTAATTATTGGAGTCACGACAGATACATTTGCTGCACAACGTGGTAAATGTGTAAGAAATAGTTACAAAATTAGAATTGTTAACCTTAAGAAATTGTTAAAAAATTCTTTTCCAAGAAGTAAATATGAAATAAGAAAGTTGCAGGAAGATTTTGGTCCGACACTCTACACAAAGGATGTGGAAGCATTGGTCGTGAGTAAGGAAACAAAAAAGAAAGGTGTGATACTAAACAAGACGAGGGCCGAAAGGGGCCTACCTGTAGTTGATGTAATTATTGTTGACCTCGTGCTCGCGAAAGACGGTAAACGCATATCCTCGACGCGTATAAAAAGTGGGGAAATAGATAGGGAAGGTAATTTGCTTAAACATTAATTAGAATAAGAATTCGTTTACTTTATCTTTTGCCTTTTCTCTTTTTTTCTGGAATTCTTTCATATAAGGTTTAACAGTACTATTGAGATCATGCTTACATTCATGGCAGAGCAAATCTCCTCCTTTGCATTTTACATAACGCTCATTCGAGCTCTTTTCATTCTCAAACATGTAACGAAGATACCAGAATACAGGACATATATCCGCATTCGCACCCAACTTTCTTTGTAATTCAATAGTCGGTTGTCCTCCGGTAAAAGAGCTTGATATTTTCTTCTCGATTACTTCAGGGTCATCAGTGGTAAATATTGCTGTTTCCGGTTTTGATGAAGACATTTTTCCATTTTTTCCTAGTCCAGGCAAGAACTTCGAGTGTATCTGTGCAGGTTTATAGTAGCCCATCTTCTCTGCTATATCCCTAGTAACCCTCCAATACGGATCCTGATCTATGGCTGCCGGTATCAAACAAGGGATATTTCTTTCTTCGATTTTCGATGGTAGGAAGCAGGGTGCTGCTTGAACTGCCGGAAACGAAATCATACCGATATTGGTAGAATTCCGAAATCCAAACACGGCCTTTACAGTTGAGAAGGTGGTAAGCTTAGCTATTTCAAGGGCAATTGGATAAAGATGGTTTATATGCTTCGTATCAATAAGTATCCTTGTCTTTCCGGGATCAAAACCTACCGCAATGATATCTAGAATATTCTCATATACATATCTGTTTATTTCATTCATGCTCTTACCATCATCATAAAGAAATTTCTCATCATCAGTCAATTGGAATAACAATTCTACATCAAATTTGTCCTGAATGTATTTTGTAAATATCCAAGGCATTATATGACCTAAATGTACAGAACCCGAAGGCCCACGACCAGTATATAGATAGAATTTCTCACCCCTTTCATACTTATCCAGTATCCAGTCAAGATCTCGGTGGCTGAAGAAGTATTTCAGTTTTAGAAATGGATGCATGTCATCTGTATATTTCATTAACTTTTCCATAATTTCAGAATCAATTGCTTGCGTACCAAACTCTTGCATTAATTTGTCATAATCAATCTCACCTTCTACAGTCCAAGGAGTAACTGTGTAGGCATCGCGATCTGCCATTTGCGCTACCATCATCTTAACGTTTAAAAAGTCTTTTTCTCTTGGATGAATAAATGACTTTCGATATTAATACACTTCATGAAATCGAGCGCATCCTGATAAAAGAACTTTCTCAAGGCAAGCTGACACTTGTTACTCTAACTCATCAAACAGGGCTGAATGAAGATCAAGTAAGGAGAGGAATAGAGTGGCTTAAGCACAAGGGTCTGATTAATGTTAATGAAAATATTGCGAAATTCCTAAACATTGGAAGTGAGGGTGCTGAGGCCGTGTTAAATGGGCTACCTGAAAGGAAATTCATTAATTCTTTACGTTCACTCAATAGACAAGTTGCAATACTAGAAGCAAAAAAGCTGTTCGGGCTCAACGATAATGAATTTAATATAGCTATCTCAATTGCTAAGAGAAAGGGATGGATAAGATTTATAGACAAAACTTCGGTGATTACAGCTTCCAATAATTTAGAAGAATCAAATGAAGAAATTTTACTTGCAAGGTTGGCAAGAGGCCGGATTTCAGTAGATATTTTGCATGAAGAGGAGCTTGCCGCTTATCATTCGTTAAGAAGAAGACCAAATTATGTTGAAGAGAGTGAAACGAAGAGCAAGGAAATCGAACTATCACAGCAGGGTCTTACTTTAGTTGAGGCGGTAAATAAGCAACCAGAAACAAGAATAGCTATAGATGTAACCGCATCAGCACCCATAATATTTGCAGGTAGGAAGCATCCTTTACAGGATATTATTGATGAAGTAAGGGAAACTTTCATAGGCTTGGGGTTTCAGGAGATTGAGGGTCCGTTGGTGCAGAACAGCTTCTGGAACTTCGATGTCCTCTTCACACCTCAGGATCACCCTGCCAGAGATATGCAGGATACCTATTACATTGCAGATCTACGGGATAGTAGTGTTGCTGATAAGAAAATGGTAAATAGTGTTTCGCGTATTCATGAAAAAGGTTGGGGCTACAAATGGAATATTAACGATGCGCGTAAATTAGTATTAAGAACGCATACAACTCCTGTTACGATCCGTTATCTTGCTGACAATAAACCTGCTGAGGCTAGGGTATTTTCAGCTGGGCGGGTCTTTAGAAATGAAAAATCAACATATAAGCATTTAGCTGAATTTTATCAAGTAGAAGGAGTAGTGGTTGGCAAGAACGTTACTTTGCGTGATCTGATGGGTCTTCAGACAGAATTTTATTATAAACTAGGTTTGAAAAAGGTCAAATTCTGGCCCTCATTCTTTCCCTATACGGAACCATCGTTGCAATCAATGGTTTACCATGAACAGCTGAGTAAATGGGTTGAGCTGTTTGGAATGGGTATTTTCAGACCTGAAGTTACTTTACCAGTTGGTATAAAAAATCCAGTACTTGCATGGGGTGGTGGATTAGAGAGGATTGCAATGTTGAGGTATGGACTCGATGATGTAAGGGAACTTTACAGTAACAAGTTATCATGGCTAAGGAGTATTCCGCATTGCCCGTTGTAACTCTCTACCATAATCGCTTGAAGAAGCTTGTCAGAAGAAAGAGCGTAGAGAAAATACTGGAAATGTTACCACAAATCGCATTGGATATTGAGGAACAAGCTAAAGATTATGTTAGAGTAGAATACAATCCCAACAGACCCGACTTTTCAACAGATTATGGAATTGCAAGAGCTTTGAATGGAATATTTTCAATCGATAAGGGCTTACCAAAATTCCAATATGGGAAAAGTGGAATTTCTGTAAATATAGATCAAAGCGTAAACAAAGTAAGACCCTACGTTGTCGCATTGGTGGCTATGAATGGCAAGTTGGACAAAGAGGGAATACGGCAGATAATATCGATGCAGGAAGATATTCATAAGGGAATTGGAAGAAATAGAAAGAGAATTTCAATAGGGATTCATAATTATGATGTAATCAAATCGCCAATTTTATACACTACTGAAAATTCAGAATTTAAATTTATTCCATTAAATTCTGATAGGAGTATGAGTTTGAAGGAAATTTCAGAAAATACTGATGTTGGTAGACAATATAGTTCTATTCTTGACAATTGTACAAGGCATCCGATTATTAAGGATGGAGATAGAAACGTTTTGTCATTCCCACCTATTATCAACTCTGAACTAACAAAAGTAACTGAAAGAAATAAGAACTTGTTTATTGAAGTAACAGCTACGGACTTTAAAGCGGCAGAAGATGCTCTTGCCATCCTAGCAGTTACTCTGTACGATGCAAAGTTTAAGATCAATACAGTAAAGGTCAACTATGGGCGCAAGGGAGTGGAAACACCAAACATGAAGGAGAATATTAGGAAATTGAAGGTTGATTATGTAAATAAGCTTCTTGGTCTTAATCTTAGTGCAGTTGAGATAGTGAATTGTCTGCAAAGGAGTAGAATAGGCGCAATTAAGAATGGGAATGCTGTAAGATGTAAAATCCCACGGTATAGGACAGATGTAATGCATGATATTGATCTCGTCGAAGACATTGCCATAGGTTACGGCATCTACAGACTTGATGCAACATATCCTCAATCAAGTTCTGTGGGCTCAAGAGATTTGTTTTCCTCTATACTGGATAAAGTCCGTGAAGTTCTAATTGCACTTGGGATGATTGAGGTGATGAACTCCACTCTTGTAAGTAACGAAGTTGATTACAACCTAATGAATAGGAACCAAAACAACAT
The DNA here is from genome assembly GCA_965197925.1 of Nitrososphaerales archaeon. Lineage (GTDB taxonomy): Archaea > Thermoproteota > Nitrososphaeria > Nitrososphaerales > UBA213 > CBDAOC01. Next base: position 189,013 of record CBDAOC010000020.1, on the reverse strand, counting down.
CGTTGCAATCGAACGATCAAAGAGTATTGGGCCTATTGTGCTCCGGAATTCTCTTCTCCCATCAATTATTTTCACTCTCTCTAAAAATATTCACGAGCCTTATCCACAGAGAATATTCGAAGTCGGGAAAGTCATTTTTGCTAATTTGACCGCTGAAGAATCTTGGAGTATTGCTGTTGCAATAGCTCACAAGGATGCAGATTATACAGAAGCGAGATCTTATTTGCAATCGACACTTCAATCCTTATTTAATATACATTTCGAAACAAGATCTGTAAGCCACCCAATACTTGTTAATGGCAAGTCTGCAGAGATCATCCTTAATAATAAAAGTGTGGGTAGAATAGGAGAAGTAAATAAAGAAACTATTGATAAATTCAAGATGCGTGTACCAATTTCTGTCTTCGAGTTCAACATTTCTGACCTTTTGAAAATTTAATAGATCCTTAAGTTTTATTTCATATGCCTGCAAAAACGCACAGAGACGGATTGAGATGAAAATAATGATTCTCGGTTTCACCCAGCTGTGCAACAGCAGGCACCCCGTAGAGAGTGCGGGAGGAGGTAAAGCGAGTAGCTACCTGTGATTCCTTGTGGGTCAGATACGGGGAACAACTCAATTTCTTTTTGTTTCTTGTTATTTATAGATAAAATCTGTATATTTTCGTCTACAATTTCAACATGACTTGTCTCCCCTATTCCATTAGAATTAGCTCTAAGATTCTTAGTAAATACACAGGTCCATGTTGCTTGTGAAACCATTACTTATAAGTAAAGGTAATTCCAGTTCTACTAAAGTCTTTTGCTTCTTCTTTATATTGCTCTTCATGTAGTATTCATACGACTTGGATACGTCTTTTTTGACTAATAGCCACTTTATTTCCGACCTTCTCAATAATGCAGATTTAATTTCATGCATGATTTATCCCTCCTTAACTCTTATCTGTTCATCGCCTAATTCATAGACTTCTTGCAATCAGTAGATACCGGAAGCATATGAAGAGGAGATTCTACAAACAACTTTGCTATCAAAGGAACAAGAATAAGACTACATTTTTAGTGACAAAGAGAATGTTTGGAGAGTATGCGACATCAAGACTTGCTAAGATGCAGAACAGGGAATTTACATTTAGGGTAATTGCCTACAATATGCACAGAATGACTGTCTTTATAGTATGGTTTCTACAGAGCCCGGTGCTAAGAGGGACTATATATTGAAAGTAGCCCGGCCCAGACTCGAACTGGGGTCAAGGGCTCCAAAGGCCCCTATGCTTGACCGCTACATTCGGCGAATAAAGTGATTCTCCACCGGGCTTCCGGGCCATTCGTCTTACTCATTCTCATCCTTATAATTTTACTTGATATACTGATCCCGTATACAAATACATGATTATCCTAAGGAATAAAGGTTGTTAAAGCCTCATTTATGTAGTCATATTTTTTCCAGTTCTTCTCCGGTTACTCATCATATTGAAATTCAATACTAATATGTGCTAAACGGTCACGCAAATATCAACTGTGCAATAATACAGAATTGTGCATGTGAAAAGCTTTTAGTGCAGATACATTCCTTAAAAAATGATTTGGCTGAGATGAAAGCAGTAGTGTATGGTTTAAGCACGGAAGGCTATGAGATAGCATCTATTCTTGCGAAAAAGAATGCCCAAGTTGCTATCATAGACGAATTGCAAGGAAGTGCAATTACTATACACTCAGAGATTGCCAGGACCTATCCTAATGTCAATTCCTTATTAGATGATGAACCCTTGTTGGGTTTGGAACCGGTCGACTCGGCCATACGGGATGCAAACTACCTCTTCTTTGCGCCCAGGATAAGGAGAACCGGACAGGAAGTAAGAGGAGATATTTCTACTAAATTCAAGGATGCAATTAAACCGCTAAAAAAAGACTCGTCGGTAATCTATAATCTTCCTACTGGATTGGGTGGAAACAATGAAAACATAGTATTGATTGAACACATAACGGGAATGAAGGTCGGCTTGGACATTAACTATTACTACATGCCTATTGGCCCAGAAAAATTTGAGAATCATCCAATTGGGTCTTTTCAATCTAAGAATGATAATAATATGGTAAAATTTTTGCAGGATTCTGAAGGAAAACCCAAAATCGTCGATCTCGGCACTGCAGAATTTACACATGCTATACGAGTCTTGGCTCACTATTCATATCTTGCTAGTATATTTGAGATGTGCAAACATGTACATGATTCTACTGCAAAGGAACAGTTGGATCAAGAGGAGTTCAAGGAACTATATTTTGACGATATGACCAATGGCCTCTTTGATCTTCGCGCCGTAAGCTCCTCACTCGAAAGCGCAGGGCCTTTAATGTATCTAGTTAATGGAAGTATAAAAAGCAGCGAAAACTATGTTAAATATCTAATTGATCAGGTACGGGAAGTCTTGAAGAAGAAAGAGCTTAAGGCTAGCAGAACAAGAGTTGCTATAGCTTGGACAATTGATGCAAATGAAATGCGTGGAGACAAATTGGATCTGCTTGCAACTCTTGAATTGAAATTAAAGGACTATATTGGGGATGTCGAAAGTCACCGTGGAGAGACGTTCGATGTATACCATAAAGATAAAACTGTCATTACCATAGCATGCTCAAAACATGATTATGAAAGAATTACCAAGAACAACCCAAAATCTGATATGATACTTGTGAAAGCTAATCCCCTATGTGAAGTTGAGATACAGGGATAAGCTTATAGGTCTCTATTAAAAATTGTTATAATGTTACAGTGATTATGTATTGGTGATTGGCTTGGTGGAAACCAATGATGATGGAGAAATAGAAACACTCAAGGAACAATTAATGAGAAAGCAAGCTGACGCTGAAGAGTATCATAACAAATACCAATATCTTCTTGCAGAATATCAAAATTATAGGAAACAAGTTGAAAGGGAATCAGAAATAATGTTAAGGAAAGAGATTGAAAGATTTTTAATTAAACTGATTGAATTGAAAGATGATTATATCCGTGCAATGGAAACTGTGAAGAGTGGAGACAATCCAGAACTAGTTAACGGTTTGGAATCAATCCTTAAGAATCTTGATTTCACTCTGAAAGAGGAAGGAATTAAGGAAATAGATGCCGTTGGCAAAAAATTCGATCCTAGTATACACGAAGCTGTATTCTTCATAGATAACGATGAATATTTAGAAAATACTATCACCGCAGAGATCAGGAAAGGATATATGTCAAGGAGTAGAGTTGTAAGACCTAGCCTAGTAGAAATTTCAAAGAAAATTAATATTAAACCTGATGAGGAATGATTTGTATGGGCAAGATAATTGGTATAGATTTGGGTACTAGCAATTGTGCAGCGGCAGTTATAGTTGGTGGCAAACCTACTATTATACCTGCTGCTGAAGGGGTAACTCTGGGTGGAAAGGCTTTTCCTTCTGTAGTTGCTCTAACCAAAGATGGGGAGCTACTGGTTGGTGAACCTGCAAGAAGGCAAATTGTAACCAATCCTGGCGGTACGGTTATTGCAGCAAAACGCAAGATGGGCTCTGACTTCAAGTTCAGAGTTTATGGAAAGGAATACACACCACAACAAATTTCGGCATTTATACTACAGAAGATCAAGAAAGATGCGGAAACCTTTTTGGGCGAACCTGTCGATAAAGCAGTGATAACTGTTCCTGCATATTTTAATGATAATCAAAGGCAAGCCACTAAAGATGCGGGTACTATTGCAGGTTTGGAAGTTGTAAGGATAATCAATGAGCCAACAGCTGCTTCCCTAGCTTATGGTCTTGACAAGGCAGAGAAGGATCTGAAGATAATGGTCTTTGATTTTGGAGGAGGTACTTTAGATGTTACTATAATGGAGTTGGGCGGTGGTGTATTTGAAGTGAAAAGTACATCAGGTGATACACAACTCGGTGGTACAGACATGGATAATGTGTTGGTAGATGACATAATTAACAAGTTTAGAGAAGAAAGTGGTACGGATCTAACCAGTGATAGAACCGCTATGACCAGAATAAGGGAAGCTGCAGAAAAGGCGAAAATAGAATTATCATCAACTATGACTACAGAAATTAATTTACCATTTATCTCATATGATAAGTCTACCAACTCTCCCAAGAACCTAACAATGCAATCTACCCGCTCTACATTGGAGGATATTGTTAGGCCGATAGTTGGGCGTTGCAAATCATCTATTATGCAAGCATTGGGAGATGCACAACTAAAGCCAGATCAAGTTGATAAAATTATTTTAATAGGCGGGCCAACTCGAATGCCAATTCTACTTAAATTTGTGGCAGAAGTGATGGGTAAGGAAGCCGAAGGAGGAGTAGATCCAATGGAAGCAGTAGCTATTGGTGCTGCAATACAGGGTGCAATTATTGGGGGAGATATTTCAAAGGATATTGTACTGTTAGATGTAACCCCACTAACGCTTGGAGTAGAGGTTCTTGGTGGTTTACGTGAACCAGTGATAGAGCGTAACACAACTATACCTGTGAAGAAGAGCAAGATATTTACAACTGCTGCAGATTATCAGACTTCGGTCACAATACATATTGTGCAGGGTGAGAGATCGATGGCGGCTGATAACATATCATTGGGAATGTTCAACCTCGATGGAATTCCTCCTGCTCCAAGAAGTGTTCCACAAATAGAAGTTACATTTGATATAGATTCCAACGGGATACTACATGTATCTGCAAAGGATCTTGCAACTGCGAAGGAACAGAAGATAACTATATCGGCAACCACAAAACTTTCGAAGGAGGAGATAGAGAAACTAAAGAAAGAATCTGACCAATTCGCTGAGGAAGATAAAAAGAGGAAGGAAGACGCGGAAAGTGGAAACGAAGCTGATAATTTGATTTATACTGCGGAGAAATTGGTCAAACAAGATCTTAAAGATAAGCTTACAAGCGAACAGACAGAACAGATCAATACAGCGGTTGCTGCTATGAAAGCAGTGATTGGTAGTGATATCAATACCTTGAAAACAAAAATTCAAGAACTAAAAAATATTTTAGGTGAGGTAAGCGCACAGGTTTATCAGGCAGCAGGAAAGACTACAGGAGCAAGCCAAGACCAGACTACAGGAGCAAGCCAAGACCAGACTACAGGAGCAAGCCAAGACCAGACTACAGGAGCAAGCCAAGACCAGACTACAGGAGCAAGCCAAGACCAGACTACAGGAGCAAGCCAAGACCAGACTACAGGAGCAAGCCAAGACCAGACTACAGGTACTGAAGAAGGCAAGCAGGAACAGCAATGAGCAACAAGAGAGATTATTATGAAGTCTTAGGTGTATCTAAAAATGCAAGTGCTGATGAGATCAAGAAAGAATATAGAAAGTTAGCATTAAGGTATCACCCTGATAGAAATAAGGCACCGGAAGCCGAAGACAAATTCAAGGAGATTTCTGAAGCTTATGCAGTGTTATCCAGCACTGAAAAGAGGCAATTGTATGACACATATGGGTATGAAGGGTTATCAGGAAGATATTCAAGCCAACAAGATATCTTCAGAGGGTCAGAAGCCAATTTTGAAGAAATATTCAAAGATATAGGGTTTGGATTTGGTAATTTTGGTTTCAAGGATATATTTAACATATTTTCTGGAAGGGGTGACCCATTTGGTTTTGGCACTAATAGACGTGGTCAAGACCTTGTCTATGAAGCTGAGTTGACTCTTGAAGATGTTCTACATGGAGTAGAACAAGAGATCGAGGTGTATACAACTGTTAATTGTGATGAATGTAAGGGAAGTCGTAGTGCACCTGGAACGAGGCCTAGAACTTGTTCTATATGCAATGGTAAAGGTCAAGTTAGGCATGTTATGAATCAGTCGAGGTTTTCTACCTTCGTTACGGTTGAACCATGCAGAACTTGTAGTGGTGAAGGCTTGATAATTGACAAACCGTGCAAGACATGTAAGGGTAGAGGCCATGTAAGAAAACCCCAAAAATTGCGATTCAAGATACCGGCGGGTGTTGAAGATGATAATATGTTGAAAATCGAAGGTGCAGGCGAGCACTCAAACGGTGGTGCTAGTGGTGACTTATACATAAAAGTACAGGTAAAACCTCATGACATTTTCAAACGATCCAATAGCGATTTATTATACGAAATGGAATTATCAATCTCGAAGCTCGCGCTAGGTGCTGAAGTAAGAGTACCAACGCTTGATGGTAACACATTAATAAAAATTCCCCAGGGAACACAGCCGGATACTGTCTTGCGAATTAAAGGAAAAGGGTTACCAAAAAATGACGGTTATGGAAGGGGTGATGAATTGGTTAGAGTTTACGTGAAGCTTCCTACAAAGTTGAATGATAGACAAAAATCATTGTTTATAGAATTAGAAAAGGAATTTGGAAAGGAATAAAAATTAAAATTAAAATTTTGGATATGTTCTAATCTAATTTGTTATCAGAATGGGTAACGGGTTTAGAATAGTCATTAGAACGGTGAAGTCCAAGGCACAATAAAATCGAAGAAATAATGAAGAGGTTGAAAGGACGTTCCAAAAGACCTTGAAAACTTAAGGGCAAGTTACCGAAGGAATTTGTAAGACAGCGCGGATCACCTTAGCAGTCCCTACATAATGGAAACGATTTGTGTTTGGTTATCGAATAACATCAAGTCCTGATTGAAGATGTTATAAGGGAAAAAGATACTATATAGCTTGTTTATGATAAGTCCGGCAAGATTTCCCTTAGAAAAATGAAGACTAGCTGCTGATATCCCCAATTCAAATGAGGAGCGTCGAGTAGTTGAAGAAATTCTTGGAGTTAATAAGGAAAGGGATAACGATCATTGAAAATAAAAATACATCAATGATACGATCAAAAGGTAAATACAAAGAAATGAAAATGAGGAGATATTTCTGTAGGATGTAATATATCAGTCGATGCTACATTAACACTCAAAAATGGTACTCAAACTTTTGAAACGAAGGACTGAAAGCATGACGGCGAATAAATGATATTTGAGTAAACCTCAAATATGTTTAATACAACATGATATAAATGAAAATCGCGTTAGATCTTGACGGTGTGTTGGCTGATATTATACACCCATGGATAGAAAATCATAACAAACAATATAAAAAATCAATAAACAAGGAAGATATAAACCAATGGGACTTTTGGAGGAAGATTGGATTAGACAAGTATGAATTTTATCGCCAATTATCAAATAGCTGGGAGCGGTGGAAGGATGTCCCCCCCACTGAGAATGACATTGCATCTGCTGTAGATAGACTTCATTCTCTAGGTAGAGTTGATATCGTTACTGCAAGGGATAAAGAAAGCACGAATAATGTGATCAATTGGCTAGAACACAATGGTATTAAATTCAATGAATATGTGTCAGTGTTTGATGGAAGAGATAAGGCTAAATTGGATTATGACGTGTTCATAGATGATTCACCACATAATGTAGAGAGGATGGCTTCGAAGGGTAGTAATGTTTTGCTTTATGACCAACCTTGGAACAGAGAAGTTAATAGCAGGAAGATAATCAGGATAAAAAAACTAATTGAATCTATAAATATAATCTCAGATCTACACGAAAATTCGACTACAGGTTCAAGATGTAGAACTTTCTTGAATATGGATAAATGATGATTAATAGATTTTTCACTTCAATTTTCTACATTTTTTATTCAATAACAAGAATCAATATAATTTTCAATTTCTATTGCAGTTAAATAGACAATATTGATCTCTACAAGGACCAGTCATAGCAATTACTAGAGTAAGCCTTGCTGATTTGACCTATGGATGAATGTCCTAAACATAAAATAATATTTGATTGTCAAAGAGATATATGATTTGGTCTTAGTAGTACTATGGCTCCAGTTGATGGTGTTCTGTAAATACTATTATGTTAGGAGGATAAAGCATTTTGAGTTGCGGGAGTTGCCAAGCATGGTCAAAGGCGCGAGGCTCAGATAGATACCTTGGGAAACCTCGTCTCTCAGGGGTTCGTGGGTTCAAATCCCACCTCCCGCACGTTTAATTCAATTAAAAATTGTCATTTTTTCTTAGTTTTACCATCAAATTAATTGAAGTCATCCAGTTTAGTGAATACAGTCAACTCATCTCAAAACTAACCATTTAGACAATTTTTAGCGGCCATTTAGATCTATGAATAGCGACATCTAAAATTATTTTATGAAATTCCAAGAATTATCAGACAAACAGTGGAGTATGATGGAATCACACATACCACCACATGCAAAAACTGGCAGGCCTAGGGATTATGATAGAAAAATCATTAACGGAATAATCCATGTTCTAACTACTGGATGCCGATGGGACGATATGCCAAAAAGATATGGTGATGATTCTACTGCAAACAGAAGGTTAAACAAATGGCAACAAAAAGGAATCTGGAAAAAGATTCTATCGCGTACTATTCACTCAGCACATAAATCTGGCAAAATTAATCTACAAAAAATATCAGTTGACTCTTCATCCATTCCTAATAAAAAAGGGGCAATGTAACTGGATATAATGGATTCAAGAGAATAACAGGTACAAAAATACATGCCGCAGTAGAGGGTAACGGATTTCCAATATCCATACTGTTGAGTCCAGCAAATGAACATGACAGTACAAAATGCATGGATGTTATAGAATCAATTTCAGACTATCTTGATGATGATTCAATACAACAGATAGAACCAGTTTATGCAGACAAAATGATGCAAAATACATCAGAATGTATTTGTGGGATAGAAATATTGCATGTTGCATCCCATACAAAATAAATTCCAAGTTCATCTTGCAAAATAATGATTACAAACATTACAGCAAGACAAGATTTGTAGTTGAGAGATTCCTTGCATGGCTCAAGAATGGATTTCACAGAACAAGAATCAGGTATGAAAGAACGGCAGAAAACTACCTGGCATTTGTTAATCTTGCATCATTTTTGATGTATTGTAGGGTTTTGAGATGAGTTGGGTGTCTTTAACCTTAACTATATACGGATAAGGTCTTTCAGATTCAATCGCGATAATAGTACCCTGATCATCCGTATTAATGTCACCTATTAATTTTTTAATGGAAACAACTTCTCCAACTTTGGGCATTATTTTTTTAGCCTAAAACCAGAGTCAACCCTTTATCAGGTTTATGCCAATGGTACCAAAAACCCTTTCTAATGTGTTATCACAATCTGAATAATTTTTGCATAAATCTAGAATTCGTCAATAAGATTTTTTCTTTTCCACAGATAGTTCGATCCATCATCTACATAGTTCACTAGATTTAATTATAGTCTGCAAAAATAAAATCTAATTCATTTGGACTTTGACTTTATATAAAATTGGAAAGGATCTTTTTCATTTCTATTATCTCCTTTAGTTGTTTCACAATAATACACGCTAATTCATTTTTTATTCTATCCCAAGAGCTCCAAACAAATCTATTTCTTCTACATTCTTTGAAGTCAGTTGTGCTATGGATATCATATACCCATCGGGATCTGCTATTATTGCATGCTTTCCGAACACTTCATCCTTTGGTTCTTTGATGAATTTTACATTTTTTGCTTTTAACTTCTCACATGTTTTATCCATGTCATGAACCATAAAACCAACCAATATACCTATTTTCGATTTCGCATGTTCTTGTAGTTTTTTCTTTAAAGGATGAAGAGCTATCGTTGTGCCATCTTTAAAGAACTCCACCCATTCATGTGATTTATTTTTCAAGGGTAATTCAAGAATGTTTTGATAAAAATCGATAGACCGTTGCATGTCTGATACTAGAAGTATAACAGCTCCTATTCTTCTAAACAATTTTCTACAAGAACAATTGTGTCTATGTTTAATTAAATTTTTGGGTTGGTATAATTGCTATTGTTGAATGAATCTAATTAATTCAACTATGAAGAAATATTCAAGAGGATGTTGGTTGATTATGATCACATTTGTTATAATTCACTAGGAACCCTTTTTATTCACCATTCTACCTATTCCTAAACGAGTAAATTGTCTAGATTTACAAAGTTATCAGTCTCTTTTATTCCTATGATAAAGATACAAGCACCCGCTGATCATCAATCCTGACTGGTTGGTTACCAGGCAACTGCACAAACATATCGTCCGCGCAGGTAAACAGTAGATAGCATCAAATCACAAGTTTTTATGTTAATTACACCGTATAAAGATATTAAGGATATATTAAATTACTTTATTAATTTATTTTGTAAGACTTATATTAATTAATATATTTATACCTACTATGAAGAGGGTTGAAGCTGTGATTGTTACTGAGAAGTGCAGTGCAGTAATCGATGCCTTAAAGAAGATCGGGGTAGGTGGGATAACGTTTGTAGATGGCAAAGGAAGAGGGGCTGGGCAAAGGGAAGCAATACATGGATCAAGAGGTACGACTCGGTTCGTTCCTGAATTTCATCCCAGAACTAGTTTAATGACAGTAGTGGATGATTCTGAAGTTGAAGCAGTTATAAGCGCTATAACAAATGCAGCTGGTACTGGTAGTAAGGGTGACGGAAAAATATTTATTTTCTCGGTAGAGGATGTTGTAGACATAGGAACAAAGAAAAGAGGAAATGACGCGCTTTAATTTTTTAGTTTTTGGCTTGTAGGTGCTTGAAAAATAGTTTAGTCTCTCCCAAAGTTAATACTTCTGCAGGATTAGTCTTTACCACGACTGGTAGATCATGAACTGCCTTGCCAATAACTAAGCAATTTGTTTGTGGTAAAGTTCTTACAATAGACTTTATTGTGTCAGTGTCTGCACCAGACACTTTGGAGATCCTTTCCAGATCAAAATCATTTGTAAAATTGAACAGGAATATATTATCTACCTGTCTGTATATACCGTCACTGATAGCATCAGGTTGATTGGTTATGAATGTTGTATAAAGGCCGAAATGTCTCATTCTAGTTATGATATCTTCCCAGTAGGTGTCGCGAACATAAAGGTGTGCCTCCTCTGCAAAAAGGAATATAGGAGCAATTTTACCACCCTGCAAAAGTTCTATGAGTTTGCTGAGCAAAAGTTCTACAGTCATTCTTCTTACTATGGGTGATGTTTCACCCATTCCAACCACTAGAGCAGCACCGTTATCATGTTTCTTAATTATCTCTTCAAGCCTGCATGATTTTTTGTAATCATCTGTAAAAAGCTTTGAGGATTCTATAGAATATAGTCTAGAAAGTAGAGCATCCCTTACAAGTTCGTTCATTTCCCAGGTGTTTATTGCATTGCTCAAATTTTTTATACCTAGCAAGTTTCTTGCATTGAGCCGATCCCAAATTCTGAAGAATTCACGCATTGATGCGGCAGGCAAGTCCAATGTGTGTTCTAGCATTGTTGTAACAGCCCCTTTCCCTATATCGTCTAAGCTAAATTGCAAGCCATTACCAGGATCTAACATGATAACACGTTCATTTACGGTGCTTGGAGTACCATCCCTATTCCAAGCAAGTCCAGAATATTCATTGTTAAGATCAAAGATTATAACAAAAGCTCCATACTCTGTAAGTTTCTTTACAATCATTTTCGCAAGATGTGATTTTCCCGATCCCTTTTTGCCTGTTATTACATTCAGATTTCCATCAAGTTCTTCTCCATATATTCTAAACTGTTCATTATCTTTGGTTTCGCCTATATGTATAGGAAATAGACCTCCTCTTCTCAATATAATATCAAGTTCAGATATTTTCAACTTACTTATCTTCGAATCAACCCTAGACGGCAACCATGAAACACCATTACTCAATTTTCCATTTTGTAGAGACGTCCTGATTTTACATCTGAGCAATCTAGAGTCTCTAACCATCATAGAAAGGCAACTTATATTCAGAGGATCGTGGCTATCCTCTATACTTGATGCGTTTACTACTTCTTCTTTCACGATATCCTGTAAAAGCGTTGGTATGCTCAAATACTCCATCTCGTACACTTGAGCCAATAGTCTACGTTTGGTCTTTCTGTCTTCGATAATGAGATAATCACCTTTTTCTATAGCATCTTCTGTTATTGCAAGTAGAGATAATTCATTGCCTTCCTTGTTGAATATTCTCACTTGACTCACAGGAATGTTCCTAATAAAGTTCGTCTTACATCTTCACACATTATCTCTTTTGCTCCAAACTTGCTAAGTATTAGGCCTTTTAGACAAGTCATCTCCGTCGTTGTGAATGTTGAGACATGATGCGCTAGTCTTAGTGTTTCTGGATAACCATTAACAATAACATCATTTGTAACTAATCTTCCTAATACCTCACTAGGGTCATTTAAAACATCTGTCCTTAATGCTAATCCATTAGGGCTGAGTTTAGCAAGCAAAGAATTACCTATAATATTACTGACCAATCTCTTTACTATATACGAAACATCGATGTAACAAGCATCATTCCTTCGCATCAACGATGATGAAAATTTATCAAGAACTTTTAGTTTAGTAGTCTTACTTATTCCAACCAACTGGTTTCCCCATGTTTTGCAATTTTGTAATATGGTATTGAATCCGTTGTGTTCATCTTCAAATAAGGATCTTTTGAGTGAACCATCTACAAGTATAATCGTATTACTGAACAATTTTGATATTTGATTTTGCATTATACGCTCAATCCTGATCCTGATCATCCTTTTTGTTGTAGCAGGATCCAATAAAGCAAAATTCAATAATCTCTTTTCGATTATAGATGATTTGCTGATATCATTATCTATGTAAAAAAGCATAGGTCCAACCTTGAAATGTATTAGAGATTTACCAATGCAAGATAAAACCAAGCAGCACTTGGCAGAATAAATTGAACCTTCTGAGGTTTCACCAATTAACACACAGCTAGAGTCTATTGCTGCAACATTTGTAGCTTCATGTATCGCTTTTATCTTAACTGTATTCGAAAAATTACTTTTCGGTCCCCAATCCTCCATTGGGTAGAATTCCTTATCGCTGGAACTAAACAAAACCTGCTTTCCAAATAAATTGTCTATTTTTGGTTTCATTGTTGCGTTTACCACTTCCTCAAATCTATACATTATCTGACCAAGATCAATCACTTCTAGCCAAGGAACAAGGTTTAATTGCATGTGCATGTTGTTCAACAATATACAGTTTAGGTTGCCTATAAATATTGCGCAACATGAACAATATGAACAATATGAACAATATGAACAATATGAACAATATGAACAATATGAACAATATGAACAATATGAACAATAATAAGGTGTCAGTATGAGTGATCCTGAAGTAGTGAAGGTGAAACTTAAAAAGGGTTCGTGGGAGATAGAATTCTCTTGCCCAGAGGGCAAAGTCAAGCAAGTAGTAGAAAATCTTTTATCTGGTATGGAAAACGTGGTTAAAGAAGGCACAAATACACTCTTAGATAGGAAGCAACAGCCACATAGTTCTGCGACTTGTAAAGGATTGATAGAAGCATTGTGGATGGAGAGATGGTTTATCGCTGAAAAAAGTCTTGCAGAAGTACATGAAGAATTGTCAAGACGTGGATACAATTACGACAGGACGGCTGTATCACATTCGCTAACAGATTTTGTTAGAGAAAATATTCTGACAAGAACTGGTACTATGCGTTCATACAGATATGTACAAAAAAAACCACCCGAAGTCAGTCCTTGATTTTCTTCATCAGCGTTGAATTCAACCAAAATATACCTTGGGTAGTCATTTTATACCTTACTCCTTTCTCGTCATTACTTCTCTGAACATAGCTCAATTTAACAAGCTCACTCAGCCTAGAACTCACTGATTTGGGATTTAGTACTGTTGCAATCTGGAGATCTTGTGCTGACATGTCACTATTGTCTGACTTTCCTAATTCATTAGCTAGCTTGTATGCAACTAGTTGTAGTCCAATAAGGTCCTTTTCACTTAATTTTTTTCCTTCACTCATGACAATCGGGCCTTCAGGGGTGATCTTTATGTAATCAGCATACATATCAATTAATTCAGATACTTGGTAATTCAAAGTAATCTTCTTTGCCAATTCAATGCCCGGGATTTCTTTTGCTATGAATCTCAAAACAGATTCCATCACGGTCTCTGGAGCACCATGAAACTTTACAGTAGTTTCGCCATAGGTTACGATAATATTGACTTGGGCATTTTCCGGCAGTTCTGACATTTCCTATTGTTCCTCAAGCGCATCCACGGATACCACATCGCTAGCGACTAAATGTTCATCTCCCAATAATGCGTTGGCTGCTATATACAGAAAATCTCCGTCACTTCCCTTGTAACGGCGCAACTTGCCATTTTTAGCAAGCCTTAAGAGAGTAACTGCTACAGACTGTTTCGGATATGATAATCCATATGTGTCAAGGGCTTGCCTAACATCTGATAATTTCCTTGACTGCCTCCCCCAAGAATTCTTGAACATCTTCACAACTATATCGCTCATTGAATCGACTTTGTCTATCTTTATTTCTGGCATATCAATCTGTGATCTTGTCCCTATACCACCAATATGTTCTGTAAGCCCTTTCCTAACACCTTCAACCATCCTTACATTACTCCCCAAATTCTTAATTATATTCGGTATTGCATCAACTGCATCATGGATAGAATCAAGAGGAGATTCAATCTCGACTTCATTAGTACCAAACTTGACCTTAATCTTAACGTTGTTAGATGACATATAACAATTGGAGTTACAAAGATGTATAAAACCTTTTTTTCGATCTTTTCCTCAATCCGCAATTTTTTCGATCTTTTCCCTTAACAAAGTATTTACCTTTAGTCCGTCTACTCTCCCACGCAAGATATTCATTGCCTTTCCCATCAGTAAGCTAATAGCATCAATTCCCTTGGAAGCTATGATTTGTTTGTTCTCCTTAACTATTTGATCCAATATTTGTTCTATACTTTCATCGTTTATAGTCTTCAAACCAAGTTTTTGTATAGAATCATCTAATGATATGGCTTCTTTCTTTATCATCTTTTCAAATATCAATATAACAGATTCTTTAGCAATATTACCCTTATCAACAAGAGTAAAGGTATTTTTGATAAGATCTTCAGTGATTAGGTCAGTATCTAGACCTTCTCTTTCCAACTTTACTAAAGATTCTGCTAGTGTTGCCGCTATGAAGGTTGGCTGTGTCTTTGAGTCAGAAGCTATTTCCTCAAAGGTATCTATATATTCAGAGTCAAATATTTTCTTCGCCAAAACTTCATTCAAGCCGTATTTCGTACATAACTCACTGATTATTGTATTCCATGGCTTTGGAATCAAACCTTTCAGCAGATCCAGTTTCTCTTTTGTTATAGGTAAGGGTGGTATATCCGTCTCAGGATACATTCTGGCTGAGCCAGCTCGAGGTCTACTATATTTAGTCTCTCCATCATATGTCGCCGCTCTGGTCTCTGATGGAACACCAACCAATGCGTTTATTGCCCTATCTATGATAGCACGTCCAGCTGCCTCAACATTTGCTCTTTTGCCTACAAGTATCACAAATGCGTCTCTTTCATCCAGAGATAACCTTTGTCGAATAACCTCTACATCACTGTCGCTTATTCCATATGCAGGAAGCTCATCTGAATGGAATACACCACCAAGACCGTAGAACCTGACAAGTTCCCCAAATTCTTTACCCAGTCTAATGTTAGGATAGGGTTCAAATGAAAGTATATTCCCAAAAGCCTTTAACCTAATAACCTGTACAATTCCATTATCATCTAGCGCTCTCTTGATTGCTTTGGATCTAGAATTCTTGAACATACTAGTAATATCAAGTGATAGATCACCAATGCCATCAGATTTGATTTTACGTTCCGCAAGTTTTTTTGCTATTAATACCATAGAATGTTGTCGTTTAATTTCATACTCTATAACACCAACTAGTTGATCCAATTTCTGGACACCTTTAACCTCTACCACACCTCCGGAATCAACTGATATGTTAACATCTTGTCGTATCGTCCCCAAACCCCTTGAAACTCGTCTACTGGCACGCATAAGTCGGCCCAGCGCTAATGCCACATTCATTATTTCTTCAGCAGTTCCTGTAGTGGGTTTGAAAGTAACCTCTATCAATGGAGTTCCAAGTCTATCTAGTCTATAGGTTCGCATTGTATCATGTTTAGAGATCAATTGAGCTGCGTCTTCCTCAAGTGATATACTTTGTATCTCCATTTTTTTATTGTCAACTTGAATCTCACCCCCCATTGCTACTAACATCGTGCGTTGAAAACCACTAGTGTTTGAGCCATCTAAAACTATTTTACGCATCACGTGAATTTCATCAACTACATTTGATTTTAGTGATAATGCAATTATCAAGGCTGTGTCAAGAGCTTCATGGTTCACATTGTGCGGCGGTTCCTCATCTGCTTCTACTAGACAACTTCCTGTAGAACTTCTAAGATATTTGATCTGATTACCCATTCTAAACTCAAAAAGAGCTGCTGGATCATACTCCCCCAGTTCACTCTTTGTGGGTCTCAACTTTCTTACAAATTCTGATTTATACTTTTCTTGTTCCACAAATTTACATTCACAAAACAATTTACCCCTCGCCGCTAGTTGTTGATGAATTTCTATTCCAACCATCAGCCCTAATTCAGATGGGGTTGTCTTGTTTTTCTTCAGCTCCATTAATCTATCTAGTAAGTGTACAGATATTAAATCTTAATTTCAATCAAATTGTGATGTTCCACAATATTCCATTGCTATATTCTTCAAGATTAGATCTCTAGTTTCTTCCCTATCTTTGGAATTTGCAAGAGCCCACATTGTTTTGACTAATGCTGTCTCACTAGTCATATCTGATAATGGAATAATTCCAAAATTGAGCAAATCTCTTCCAGTTTCGTACACCGTCATCCCAGTCCTACCCCATATGCATTGTGATGACATACAAACAATCATATCATTATCGATAGCTTTTCTTAATGCACTAAAACATTGTTTTCCAACATGACCCAATCCTGTTCCCTCTATTACAAGACCCCTATAACCTTTATCGATATAATGTTCAATTACGCTTGGATCCATGCCAGGGTAAAACTTCAATAATGCAACTTTTTCTTCGAAATGTGGTCTTAAAAGAAATTTTCCAGGTTTCTTTAGTCTAGTTATAACCTCTTGGTTTATTTCAATATTGTCCCCGTCAACAAAAGCTATTGGTGAAAGGCTTATCGACTCAAATGCATTCCTTCTACTTGTATGATTTTTCCTAATTCGTGTACCAACATGAATGGCTATTAAATTATCGTTTGTGCTGTTGTGCATTGCGACATACACACCAGAAACCTTTGCTTTGGATACAAACTGCGTTGCTCCTATAAGATTTAACACCCCATCTGAAGAAGGTCTATCTGAAGACCTTTGAGAACCAACAAGAACTAACGGGACTGGCACCTCGTTTAGTGCAAAACTTAGTGCAGCAGCAGAGTAATGCATTGTATCGGTGCCATGAGTTAATATTATACCTTCATAACCATCTACTATTTTTTCATATACACTCTTCGCCATTTCGGTCCAATGTTTTACTGATATGTTTTCGCTGTATTCGCTAAAAAGTATTTGTGTATCTACTTGCGCGTAGTTCGACAATTCTGGTATAGAGTTATACAGCTCATCAGCTGTAAGGAGGGCCCCAACACCACCAGTTCTATAATCTATTTTGCTTGCAATTGTTCCTCCGGTACTAATCATCAAAATTTTGGGTAGATTTGGATTAATCGCTGGCTCAATCTTCTCACTACCTTTAATTCTTGCATCTTCAACCTGCATCAATTCTAATCCAATAATTTTATCTGAATGTATGCCTATGTTATAGCCATTCTTTAGTTTGATAACTATATGATTTTCATCTGATAATTCATATCTTGGCATGAGAATTCCTATATAAAGACCTCGATGAGTTTTTACCAATAGTGTGTTTCCCACAGAAAGGTTATGATCAAATAGTATATTGAAGACTTTCCCCTTATATCCCGTTAATTCTGACATGAAGCAGGTAAATATTATACTGCATTAAAGAATTACTATACATAGTCAATTACAAATTAAGATTGTGAATAAACGACATAGGTTCAGCAGAATATAGATAAACTAAACACTAGGAAGGGAATAAAAGTGATTTTGAAAAAATAATCTTAATTGACATCCTATGGCTATCAAATCATCAATTACAACTGTGTTAAGATATTAAGCAATATTTCTTCATACTCCAGCTATGTGTAATGAAATCTACTAAAAAATTATTGAATTTCATCTATAGTATGGGACAGCAACCTTCTCGCCTGGCTTTCCTTCCTTCTGTTGTCTTATTTTCCTTACTGCTTCTTCGAAATGTCTAAATGATATAGATGCTTCTCCTGCATGGTTTGCAGCCTCTTCTGGCGACGGATATTTAGCCAAATACTCGTGCAATACCAGTGAAACCGCAGTGTTGGCTACTGATGAAACATCGGCACCACTGAACCCCTCGGTCATCTCTGCAAGTTTGACCAGATCGACATCCACTTCTAATGGCTTTTCTTTGGCGTGGATCTCTAATATTTTCTGTCTGGCATCCTTGTCTGGCATAGGCACAAGGATCAATTTGTCAAATCTACCTGGCCTTAGTAACGCAGTATCTAACATGTCAGCCCTATTACTGGCTCCAAGAACGACAACCCCCTGTAAAGATTGAATACCATCGAGTTCGGTTAGCAATTGACTTACGACGCGCTCGGTTACCATGTTTTCTCCTCCTATCCCCCTTATCGGAGCAATCGAGTCTATTTCATCAAAGAAGATCACACAAGGAGCTGCCTGCCTTGCTCTCCTGAATACTTCCCTTATACCTCGTTCAGATTCACCAACCCATTTTGAGAGGAGTTCAGGTCCTCTTACACTTATGAAATTGGCTTCACTTTCCGTGGCAACAGCCTTAGCAAGCAATGTCTTACCTGTACCACTTACGCCGTGTAGCAATATACCTTTAAACATATTATGACCAAGTTTTTGATATAAGTCTGGGTATTTCAATGGCCACTCTATGGCTTCTTGTAATTCACGTTTGATACTCTCCAAGCCACCAATTTCTACCCACTTCACATCGGGAGTTTCAAGATAAACTTCTCGCATCGCGGAGGGCATCACTTCTTTGATGGCATTTTTGAAGTCACTCATTGTAACTATTAGTTTGTTAAGAACATCAGGATGTAACTTTTCATCTTCCATGTTAAGTTCTGGAAGTAGTCTCCGTAAGCATTTCATAGCCCCTTCTTTGCAGAGACCCTCAAGATCAGCACCTACAAACCCATGTGTCACAGCTGAAATTCTCTCTACATCCACTTGGTCGTCATCTCCTGTAGCTAGCGGCATATTTCTGGTGTGTATTAGTAGTATCTCAAGCCTACCACGTTTGTCCGGGACCTTTATCTCAATTTCTCTATCAAATCTTCCAGGTCTTCTAAGAGCAGGGTCTATAGCATTCGGTCTATTTGTGGCAGCAATAACTATTACCTTTCCCCTTGCCTCAAGACCATCCATAAGCGACAGCAATTGACTCACCACTCTCCTTTCCACTTCGCCAGTAACTTCCTCTCTCTTTGGTGCAATAGAATCAATTTCATCAATGAATATAATGCTCGGCGCCTTTTCCTTAGCTTCTTTGAATATTTCCCTAAGTCTGGCTTCACTTTCGCCGTAGAATTTACTCATGATTTCTGGTCCGCTGATGCTAATAAAATGTGCATTGCTTTCGTTAGCAACAGCTTTAGCCAATAATGTCTTACCAGTTCCTGGGGGTCCATATAATAATACGCCCTTTGGAGCTTCTATACCTAGTTTCTCAAAAATTTCAGGATGTCTTAATGGAAGTTCAATCATTTCTCTGACTTTCTGTGTCTCATCCTTTAAACCGCCGATATCTTCATATGTAACTTGTGGGACACCTCTGAGTGTTTCCCCCTTTTCAGCTATATGGAATATAGTTTTCTGGTTAACAAGAACGGCATCAGCAGCCGGATTAACACCTATTACTTGGAAGGTTAGCCTGCCTCCGAAGTACGGAACCATAACGTTATCACCTTTGATCAGTGGAACACTTTCAAGGGCATCAGCAAGATAGCGCTCATCTATTGGGGGTATTGCTTCTAGCGGGGCTACAATCACCTTTTCTGCAGGGACAGCTTTAATCTTTTTCACTATAACTGTATCTCCAATTGCTACACCAGAATTATTCCTAACCAGACCATCAATTCTAATTATCCCTTTACCTTCGTCAGAAGGGTATAACGGTAAACATTTTGCAACGGTTCGCCTCTTTCCCTTAATCTCTACAACATCACCGGTCGAAGCAATTAAAGAATCCATGGAATCATAATCTATCCTCGCTACACCCCTACCTACATCTCTGGTATAGGCCTCTAACACTTTAAGCGATAGTGTATTCTGACTCATATTTCTCACTCAACATTTATCTTTAATCCTTTATTACTCTTACCTTTGACATTCAAGGTCACGGTTAGTATACCATTTCTGCAAGCAGCTTTAGCATTCTCTGGAACGACGGGAACCTTCAGATCGATACATGATTTGTATTTTCTCTCACAATTTGAAGTTACTACAATGTTGGATTCTGTTACCTTCAACTCAATGTCCTCTTTAGTAATCCCCGGTATCTCTATGGTTACTATCAGTTCGTCTGTATCGACCTTGACAAACTGGTCGTAAACCGGTTCCCTGAAACCAGAATTAAATGCTTTATCTCCAAAGGTCTTTATTATTGGTTCACCATTAGGATCCATATCCATAAGAAATCCATACATCAATGGCTTTGATTCGTTTCCGAATTTCCCAAATTCATTGAATGATTGTTCAAAATCATTTTGTAGAGACTCTATCATCTTTTCCAAAGCCTCGAGAACATCAAGCTTTCCGATTCTTCTTGGCATAACAAGTGGTTAGTAACCATAGGTTACATTTATAAATCTTTGGCATCATGATTTTCGTAGGAATTGTTAAAACTACTTAAGATGATAGGTTCTGTAACCAGGCTACGATTGTTAGAGCTGCTTTGTGAGAGAGCAAGGAGCATTAACGAACTCGTTAGAATACTTGGTGTTACACAGCAAGCTGTCTTGAAGCATCTAGCCATATTAGAGAAAAATGGTCTTGTAGAACAGGTTAAAGTTAATTCAGTTCCAAAAGTTAGGATTGTTTATACGCTTAGTAAACCATTAGCATTAGGATATATTTTCAGAAGCGGTATTTTGTGCCTGTATATAGGTTCCGGAGAATACAAAGTTAATTCACTTTCAAATATTCAAACCCTTAAAGAGAGAACTTATAGCAAGAAAATGTTAAAAATGCGAATAAAGATTGTAGTAAATAGGCTCCGAACGCTAGTAGAAGAAGATCTTAAGATACAGTCAGAAATTGATTGCGTATTGAAGGAGCTAGAACTTTCCCCTGTTCAGATTATTGCTTTCCGATGCTTACTAGGCCCCAATTCCAATAAAGCTCTGGAAGAAGCGTCCGAAGCTTTTGGTTTCAATATGAGTGACAACATTAAACATATCATATAATCATAAGGTTAAAATCATATGATTTTGCTAACAATCTAACAATGGGTAAACGGATTCTGGTCCAGCGGAAGGGACGTGGAGGGAAACAATTTAGATCTGCTACCACAGGCAAAATAAAATCCGCTAGGTACCCAAATTATTTGCGTGAAGAACATCATGTAGGTGAGATAGTGGATCTTGTTCATGAGTCAGGAAGGGATGCACCATTAGCAAAAGTGAAGTTTGATGATGGTAAGTACGTTTACATCCCGGCCACGGAAGGCGTCAACATTGGATCTAGGATCGAAATTGGTTCAAATGCATCTATAGATTCCATGAATATCATAAATCTAAATAATATACCAGATGGGACTATAGTTTGTAATATTGAAAGAAACTCCGGTGATGGGGGCAGGCTAGTAAAGACGGCTGGTTCATCAGCAACAGTATTTGCTCATGCAGGACATGGCGTGACTTTAAGGATGCCTTCTAGAAAACTTCTTACGTTGAATGCTAACTGCAAAGCTGTTGTTGGTATTATTGCTGGTGGAGGTGCGGGTGAGAAACCGTTTCTTAAAGCCGGTAAGAAATTTTATGCGATGAAAGTTAGAGGAAAGGTGTATCCTAGAGTTAGAGGAACAGCGATGGCATCTGTTTTCCATCCATATGGAGGTGGAAGGCATCAACACCCTGGCAAACAAACTTCTGTCGGCAGAACAGCACCACCTGGAAGAAAGGTTGGAAACATAGCTCCTAGGAAAACTGGTAGATCAAGGGTTAGAAGGATTTAATTATTGTTAAAATATGGAACGAAATGTTTTTAAATAAATATTTTTCAAATACGCCTACGAAATGATGGGAGAAATCGTTAGGACTTTACAATTATCACAATCATCCAATCTAAGCAGGTTCATCAATAATAAAGATCTTGCTGTATTGGTAAAACAGTTTGGAACACCGATGTATGTTATTGATGAACAAGTATTACACAAAAAAGTAAAAGAGCTTTTGGAAGCTTATAAAAAATTCAAAGGTTCCGCAAGGGTGGCTTATTCGATAAAGGCAAATTTCAATCCCTCAGTTGTTAAAGCGTTTATGAAGGATAATATTCTGTTTGATGCAACTTCTACAGGCGAATTGTATTTTTATAATAAGTGTAAAGGGAATCCAGACAATATAGTCTACACAAGTGTTACTGAAGAGCTCGAAGAATATGAACATGCATTAAAGAACGATATAAAAAAAATAGTTGTTAGCTCTTTCAACGGACTGATTAATTTGTTAGAAGCAGCAAAGGCCTTGAATGTTAAACCATTAACCATGGTAAGGATAAATCCGGAAGTGGGCGTAAAGGCAGAAATCAGGGCATCATACAGGCATGGAAAGTTCGGCGTTCCTTTTAACGGAAATAAGGTTGATAGTGCAACTCATCTTATAAAAGAAATACTCTCGAGCGATATACTCACGTTTGAAGGTTTTCATTTCCATCTTGGTTCACAGATCACGGACTTTTCATGTTTCACAAATGCATTGGAGAAACTTGATTCGTTTATGACAAAGATGAAGAAGGAGAATCCAAAATTCAAGGTAAACACAATAGATATTGGAGGAGGCACTCCAGTATTCTATGGTGAAAGTGTACCAACCCCGGGAGAGGTAGCGTCATCATTCATTGGCAAGCTAAATCAAATGTATGATACACATGGTAATTTTTCAGTGATAATTGAGAGTGGTAGATATCTAACTGCAGAAGCATGTATGCTGGTAAGCAAGATAATAAACATGAAAGAATATGCAAACGATAAATTCGTAATAGTTGACGCTGGTTATCATTTACTACTTGATTCAGCATTGTTGAAGCAAGAATATCCACAAGAAGTTGTAATCACCGACAGTAAACAGAGTGATAACAATAATTTGAATGTGAATACAATAAATAATAACAGAGTCCATTTGGCAGGAAGACTTTGTGATACTTATGATGTTTTTCCTATCTCAAAGGTGTCACAGCTGCATAATGCTGAACTGAACAAATATGTTTTGTTTTACAATGTTGGCGCATATTCCATTGTATTCAACATGCCATTTCACTGCCAAACAAAACCTTCAATTGTGATGAAGAGTAATGGTCATTATACACTAGTAAGGAAAGCAACAACGATTGAACATTTATTTGCAGAAGAGGGTGGAAATCTTTAGCATAACATTTTTTATACATACTTTCTTCGAATTGTGTATACTTGGTAAAACTAATTAGAGCTCACATATTTGTCAAAGGTAAAGTACAAGGTGTAAGCTTCAGGCAGAACATGCGCATGGTCTCCAAAAAGCTCAAAGTGAACGGATGGGTAAGAAACTTACGAGATAGAAGGGTTGAGATAATTCTGGAAGGTGTGGAAATGGATGTTACTGAAGTAATTGAATGGTGTCATGTAGGTACCCATAAAGCTAAAGTAGACGATGTCAAAGTTGAATATGAGCCTTATAAAGGAGAGTTCGATAAATTCACTATATTATATTAAATTTTCTCATAAGCTATCTTAATGGTGTCCTTTATATCCTGTAATTGTTCTTTGGAAGTAACATTCATCTTATTTGGGCTATCCTTTGGTCTCTTCTTCACACTTAATATTAAAGTGTTGTTTAGAGGTTCTATATCCAGGAATGTTCTAAAATTGAAAGATTTGGAATAAACTATCCTATGAGGTCTAACCTCTTCTATCACATTTGAACCTAATGACAAGACGAAACGTCTGATGTCTTGGAAAATATCTTTAATAGACCCATCCAGTTTTGATATATAATCTTCACCTGATACTTTAGGTTGTCTAGCATGTATTTCAAACTTATTCATATCGTTACTTGGATTAACTCCTATTTTTGTGTTGTATCAAATTACTAATTAAACGGTAGTAGTTCCATCAGTTCCGCCGTAGACAATAAGCCAAATCTCTGACATCGCAAGATCCACCACGTAGACGTGACAGCGTGCCTACTCCACCTTAGGGTTGCTCCCTCCCGGACCTCACCCCTTTCGGCGGTTCGATGATCAGCACCATCCCTTCAGATGGTCTGTTACCTGCAAGCACCCATCACGGCGTGGGTTCATATAAGCAAAGTCAGTAAGTACATATCAACTACGGATTTACCTGACGGTTACTGATCCTCGCATGAAGCCGGTTTCGAGTAAAGGGTACGGCTAACACCCTGGCCCTACCTACTACCGCAAGAGTACTATGTACTTCAGTTATATTTGCATTTTCTTCTTATTTTTTTAGAGTTATCATCAGTTCGCATACGGAGCATATGTGACCACTTGAATCTCTCCCGCATAAAACACAATTACGATGATTTTTTTCAGAAGAATCTTTTATCCTGTTCGCTATTTTTACCATAGTATTAAAAGCATTGTATTTTATACCCGAGTGTTTATCTTCTAAATTGTTCAGAAATTCTCTAATATTTGTCCTGATTCCCTCATTCATATGTGGGCATTCTTCAGATTGAAATGGTATTTCATTAATTAATGCATAGAACGCGATTTCATGCTCATAAATTTCAGTAAGAGGTTTAATCTTCCTCAACCCTTTTGCATACTCAATTGCTTTTGGGTAATTCCATCCTATCCTATCAACATCACCTGCTAGTATGTTGATCAGAAATGTTTGTAGTGCATCATCTAGGTTATGTGCTGTTGCCACAACATTAGTTCGAACAATTTCTGCCGCGACGTCAATGGCTCTTCTTCTAAAGGTACCACAGATAGAGCAGGAACTCATCTTACTCCCTTTCCTCAGAAGCAAACTCTCTTCTAGACTTACTTTGAAAAATTGCTTATATGAGAATACTCTATGTTCAACATGCATACGAGATACAAATTCCTTCACGATACTTAGTGATTCATCTCTATACCCCTCTATCCCTTCATCAATCGTAATTGCACAAATTTTCGTTCCACGTTTCTTACATATTGGGACAATCATGTGTAATAGAGATAGACTGTCCTTGCCACCGGAGACAGCCACTGTCACATTATCTTCATATTTTAGCATTGAATATTTTGATATAGTTTTAGATACCTTATCCTGCAAAGACTTGGAAAAACATTTTCCACATAAACTTTCTCCAGAATAATTCCTATGATATGCACTTTTACCGTTGCAACGATCACATACAATACTCATACTATATCGTTATGAATCCTGATTTTATCACAGTTGCTGCTATATTACCGCCCAATAGTCCAAGGGCTACAACGGTGATTCCTATTTTAGTCGCAAGTAAATACCGTTTCGAAACCCTGTCCCCAAGTATAGAGCTAATATATTTTTCACCGTCAAGAGGAAACATAGGGAGCATGTTAAATACTCCTATAAAAAATGAAAGCATCCACAACCACAGCAAAAATGTGAAAATAGGTCTAGGCCAATCAATGTAGTAGGGAACTTTTGGGGGAACATAGGAAAATGCACCTCTTATTATCCCGAGCAGTCCTCTACTCGGGTCATCGGGCGCATTATTTATTGGAACATTCAAGTTCATCATCTGTCCTTTCCTTAATACCATAACGGTTGCACTTTCTCCAGGTGTCAAATTGACATTTGCAAAGTCTGAAGGGGTTCGTATTGGAACCCCATTAATGTTAGTAATTATGTCCTCTACCTTCATGCCAGAAAGTTCTGCTCCCATACCTTCCATTACCTGGAGTACTGGAACCCCTATGGGATCGTTGTAAAACAAACCTCTAACTTCAGGGCTTACAAGATCCAAAATGTTACCAAACATAGGGTTAAATATCATAAGACCTGCAATTATGAAGGAAAAGAGTACATTTGATGTAGAACCAGCAGCAATAACCCGAACTTTTGACCTCCTCTTTGCTCTCTCAAACTCCTCCTCATCAGGTTCTACAAAACCGGCGATTATCGCTATTATTATTGCAAATCCGCCCGATTTTATCTTGATCTTCTCTAGTCTAGCAACTATGCCATGTGCCACTTCGTGTATGACAAGTACGACTGGAGCGGCTAGCAGGAAATACGTAAGGTTCGGAAGGCTTCTTACTGTCACTCCTGGTATGAGTAAGGTTACTTCAGAGAACTGCTCGGTAGCAACGAAAAAGTTGTTTAAATTATTGATGAGGAACCATAATGAAAACGCCATCATTATAGCACCTGATACCACACTAATATCGGCAAATATTCCAATAGTTGTTTTATGTGACAACATTCTGTCCAGCGTACCTGAAATGTTATGATTCTTATACGTCAGCATAAAAGGCTTTATTTCGAATCCATGTTTCTCGAGCTTTAACGCCTTCGCTCCAGCAAGGATTAGTACCCATGCTATCAGCAACATGAAAATGCTGGAGTTTTGTTCAAAGAATTCAAACGCCATTTAGTTAACCTTTTATCATCTAAGGGGGATTTATCGGTTGCTATGGAGAAAGGTATTATAGTGTTGTCTACCTATCCTGACCAAGAGACTGCTTCGAAGATAGCTAAGGATATCCTAGAATCTAAATTAGCTGCTTGTGTTAACCTCACAAGTATTAGATCAATTTACTGGTGGAATGAAAAAATAGAGTATTCCAATGAATGTTTAGCACTATTCAAAAGCATTGGTAAAACAGCAAAAAATTTGAAGGAAGCTATTGAACAGTCTCATCCATATGAGGTTCCTGAGGTTGTTGAGATAACGATGAATGGTGCAAGTAATAGCTATTTGCAGTGGATGGCTGATAGTATTGGAGGTTGACTTTTGTATCTGAATAATTTAGCCATTCACTAAAACAAAGAGAGTATAATAAATACAACTTTAGGTGATTAAAGAGCAGGAGTGTCACATGGAAAGTTTCAATATTATTGAATATATTAATCATATGGCTCTGTAAAACCACAGATTTTAACCCATTGTATACAGAATTGCATCATCAGATAAACTGTTAGATCCCTCCATACTTATCATGAAAGAGTCTAGATATGTCAAACTTGCCAAAACATTGTTGAATGTGTTGATGGAGGCCAGAATGCCTCTACATGCACTGGAAGAGCAATCACATCTACCCTGTATGGCATGCAAAAGATCATTCTAACATTAAGGCAGTACAAGGGGAAGAGCTACAGGAGGTTTATGGAATGGCTGCATGACGTATAATACCAGAGGATATCCCAACAATCAGATAGGGTATCCTATTACACAGTAACAGAAATTCGCTTTAATGATGAAGGATATACTGCTACGCAGCATAATCAGTTCATTCACCCCTCTTACGAAGGTAAGGAAAATGTTCGTTGGTTAGATGTATCGGGATTTAAATCCAGTAATACTTCATCTTATTATGCTAATGTAGCAATAATATGGAATAGTTACATCAAGCTCTCTACAATATTTATCAGTTCGAGTATTAGAAGGAATATATGAGTAAATATGTAATTGTGTTTAAGTAAATAAATTCTTCATAAGATATTCTTAATGAACTTCAGCAGCTAGGAAAGTATTTAGTAAATCTATCCAAAATTTAATAGATAAAAAATAGTTTGTAAGAAGCTAAGAGATAAGGGATCCATCAGAAACATCTGTCTGGTCAGGGATCTGTTGAATGGTTGAACCTTGTGAAATATATTCAGAAGATCTATCCATGTCACTATCTCTTGTTCTGCGCAGGTAATTGTCAGTCCACTCTCTTGTTATTACACCGGCCTCTACCAAATTTACCAATGAATTGACAGATGCCTCCCCTGTAACTTTACCCATCCCCCGTCTGATCTGCCTCCACTTCAATTTTGTGTTTCCACTCTTTGATGAATAAATTATACCAAGTATGTCTTTCGCATTTACAAAAATTATTTCTCTGATTTTTTTGAGTGTGACTTTATCGGCAGCTTCTAGATAAATTGTCCCTGGAGCTTGTTCACGCTCGGGGAAGACTTCAGGATCCTCGAGATAACTTTCAGGCATGAATGAACGGCATGTACTGAAGATCACATATCTCCTGAAACTTTCCAATCTAGCGCTAGTTTGTATGACAACCAATAGTAGGTAAAAACACAGGAGTCACTTATCAAGTTTATGAAGTTTATGGATGTGGACAAACTCCGTACTCAAGATCGTCTTCATCAAATCAGTAGGGCTAGAGTCTTCATAGTTTGTCCGAGTAGTATCTAGAATATAGAAGTAAAAATTGCTTTTCTAAACTGAATTCCCTAATTTCTTGGATATATTAAAACACATTTCACTTTAACCAAGTAAGCCATTATCTACTATTAGTTCATATTTTTTTAACGCCGTGATATTCTTCACGCTACGTCTTTATTGGAATCTATTTGTATTGCTCTCTCTAGCTGGTCTTTGCCAGGAAAAAATTCATGATATCCTAAATGCTGTTCTATTATGGAAAATAGTATACAAATTTAGTACCTTTAATGAATTGTGAGCCCCTCCAAATTTCAGCTATTTTTCAAGCCCTAACAAAATATAAAATCTAAGAGGAGGATTTGAATAATTAATATTATATTGATTCTTCAACAAGGAAAGGGTTTTACATCTTCTTAATATTAAATTCAATTATTTCAAAGCAAGGTGTGTTTGTTCATGCGATATAATATGAGGTATAAAATGAATGTGTGTGAAAAGTATTGTAGATCCCTGCTATGTCAAAAAATTACGTTATTATAACAGTTATCCAACCCCTTTTGGATTTATTGCAATGAACATGTTGTATATGGAATGCTTGTAGCAACAGTTCCTTCACCATATTTTTCCCTTGACTACTTTCACATCTTCACCAAAGATACACTTGAAAGCAGAGAAAACCGATTCTGCCCTCCATCTGCGGCCATATTCTTAATTTTACTTCTTGCATCTAGACCCTCCTTCTGCTCTATTACTGATAGCTTCCTTGACATACATTCCCTTTGCCTTTATCAATGCATTACTCCTTCCCCTTATCACTGGTTCAATACAGTTATCGGGAAGGCTGAAGTTCCTTATAGAATTATAAGCTACATCTGCTATCACTTTGGTCACAATATCTTCTTCAACACTTTTTTTTTTTATCATAGGTATCATCTTCTTACCCTTATGTACATGCTTAGTTTCCCTCATTACAACTACTCTTTGCTTTCCTTATCCACAGCTATATGCATCTTGATGAATCCCCTTATACCACTTCCTCCTTAACAATTCTCCCCTGTTTGCTACCCTTATGCCAGAGGCATCTGCAGCTATTACAATAACTTCCTCCTTCATAATTGATGGGTCTATCTTAATGTCCATCTTCACTACCCTCCACGTTATGCTTCTGAAGTCAAGTGTATTCAATCCCCTTACATGTTTACTTATTTCACCCTTGTGAATCCTTCTAACTGCTTTATAGCAGCAGGTAATCATGCACAACAGAAAAGCATCTCTAGAAATGATTCTGGATACACGAATGGCTTACCTACCTTACCTTCATTAATTCTTGCTAATTCGACAGGCCATGAATCTATAAAATCCATATCAAGAAGTATCTCTCCTCTTCTTATCAGTACATTGTATCCTTTCCTGTTCATATCAGGCATGAATCTCATTTATAATAACTGATCATAATCTCATTTATAATAACTGATCATAATCTCATTTATAATAACTGATCATAATCTCATTTATAATAACTGATCATAATCTCATTTATAATAACTATCAAATATTCAAGTTCTTCTGGTTAATTATTCGACATAGCGTAGTTCCCAAAAACCTTATAACTTGAGTCCTAATTTAGCAATGGTATGACCGCTGATCTTGTAAAAGATAAAGGAGGTTGGATTATCAAGTCAAGTGATGCTGGGAGTACAGGTGGTCTTACGAGGGGAAGTAGAGCTGG
Organism: Nitrososphaerales archaeon; assembly: GCA_965197925.1. GTDB lineage: Archaea > Thermoproteota > Nitrososphaeria > Nitrososphaerales > UBA213 > CBDAOC01. The sequence continues at coordinate 158,622 of CBDAOC010000020.1, read as the reverse complement.
TGTTGTAATGCACGGCGGAAATGATGTCATGGACTTTCTAATGGCTATAGACAGGGCTTCTGCAGGCGTTAGTTATAACTTTACTCGAAGTGATGGTTCATCGATCAAGGCTTATCCAAGTGACAAGAAGAAGGGAAGTATAGTAATAGAGAGAGCTGCAGGTAACTGGGTTCGATTGAGTCCTGGCGATGCGGCAGATCTTAGGTTGAATGTAATTCGTAAAATCGCACAGTCTGATGAAGAAGGTATTAAAATACCAAATAGCGATGATGCTAAAGAATTTCTAATGGCTATAGACAGGGCTTCTGCAGGCGTTAGTTATAACTTTACTCGAAGTGATGGTTCATCGATCAAGGCTTATCCAAGTGACAAGAAAAAGGGAAGTATCATAATAGAGGATGACGGTAACATAGTTCTGCTGGATCCTAATGACATAGTAGATTTTAGACTAAATGTAATGGGTAAAATAAGATAGTTTGATGATGCATAGGTTGAAGAAAGGAATTATGAAAAGAATTCCATTTCTTTTTTATTCCTGCAACAACTGCCCTCAGGTATTTCATGATCATGTGGACAAATCCTTGGATGTTTAAGCAAAGTGCATAAAGCATCTGTAAATTTCTTATTCATGTGATGCTCTATTCCACACACCATTTCTTCATCAATTTCAATCTTCAATGCGTTCAACATCATAACTTCCAATAACCTACAATTTCTAATCATCACTTTACCTATTCTTTCACCTTCAGTTGTAAGATATACACCAGTCTTATTGTATGTAACCAAATTCATCTCATCAAGTTTTTTGAGCATTTGAACAACACTAGGTTGTGTGACATTTAAGATCCTTGCGATAGAACTGACCCTGATCCCTACCGTCCGTTCCCTGATCCACCATATGGCCTTGAGATACATTTCAACATGCTCAGATTCGGCCGTACCAACAAAAAGTATTTCACCGTTGGCGTTACCCATTTCTCTCGATTTAGATTGAGGATATACTTAATTAAATATACCTGTATTTACACAGATTTAGCATCTTTCCACAAGTACTCAAAGTATTCTTTTGCAAAGTTCGCCAATCCTATGTGCTCCGCCCATATGGCCAAAGGTTCGTGGGTACTACCGCTCTTTTCTGACCCCAAAAGCATAATAACTTGACTTCCATCACTTATGACTCCTCCCCCAAACATACTATTCTTGACCCTCACTTCTCCTATTCTACATAGCGCTTTCACAGAATCAGCGGTAGCATTTTCCGATGCAAGTACCGTTATCTTCACGCCTTTTTCATACAACGTTCTGATTGTTGGCTGTAATGGCTTTGTAACACTTTCCGCTACTGCTGGTAATGCCAGCAAAAGCTCCTTTTCACAATTCTGCATTATTTCCTTGACCTTAGCAGCTATATTGTACAGTCCCCTAAGAACCCAAATCTCAGGCATTTCCTTAACACCACTCCTTTCATATGTCGATGTCAGTTCTTGGATCAAAATGCTTTCATGCTCTTTAACTTGGTGTTCAATACGCATTCGCATAGCTTCAAGTGCTGTAGTTGGTGATTTTGGGTAGAATCTTGTAGGTCTAGAACTATCTGAATCAATCCATCCTTTATCTCCCAACCTTCTGACAACCTCATAAATCTTGCTATAGGGCACTGCTGATTTTTTACTCAATTCCTGCGCTGTCATAATACCTTCATTAATAAGAGAAATATAGACCTTAATTTCGTAGTTTGTTAAGCCTAGACTCTCCATGGCCCTATGGGCCTTGTCACTAAGCATAGTTAGTTAATCCTCTCTTTGGTATTAATATGTGTAATCAACTTTTCTGCATTAATGATCAAAGCAAATAATCTTATGATCTAACATTCTCAATTTCTATGAGGATACTTGGTAAATCCAATATTGGTAAATTGCTAGCGATACAGCTGTCATTCTTTGTTGGAATGTATATGGGTTGTAACTTCCTTCATTTTCCTATGTGCAAAATCCTACTATTCACCGTATGTTTTCATCGAATAAACTTATATTCTAAAAATCAAGCTTTCTGAATTGTGTGGAGCTAGGATGGATCTAATTCAAATTACGTCTACGATTTCTAAAAAGAAGGAAGAACGCAAGACAATACGGTATACTCAAAGCATCTGTCCAGATTGCAACATGATTTTGGATGCTGAGGTGTTTGAGCGCGATGATAAAGTTTACATGACAAAAACATGCCCAACCCATGGTGAGTGTGAGGAACTTTACTTTGGTTCTTATGAAATGTACCAGAAATTCAGCACCTACTGGATGGATGGCAAGGGTGCACAAGCGCCGAATGTTATGATTGACAAATGTTCATGCCCAATGAATTGTGGCTTGTGTACAAATCACTTGAGTCACTCTGGTTTGGCTAACATTATAATTACAAACAGATGTGATCTGACTTGTTGGTATTGCTTTTTCTATGTAAAGAAGGGTCTTGAAGGTGCTTACCTTTATGAGCCATCATTAGAGCAGGTAAGAGCAATGGCCAAGACATTAAAGGCTGAAAGGCCAATTCCAGGTAATTCATTACAGATCACTGGCGGAGAGCCAATGCTAAGAGAAAATATATTTGATGTTGTAAAAATTTTGAAGGAGGAAGGAATAGATCACATACAGATGAATACCAATGGAATACGATTGGCAGTTGATCCTGATCTTATGAGACAGATCAGGGAAGCTGGTGTAAGTAATCTGTACTTGAGTTTTGATGGTGTTACACCAAGAACAAACCCAAAGAATCATTGGGAAGTACCTTATACATTAGAAAATTCAAGGAAGAATGGAATGAATATTGTTTTCGTTCCAACAGTAATTAAATCGATAAATGACCATGAACTGGGTGGAATTATAAGATATGCGCAGAAACACCTTGATGTTGTTCACGCCGTTAACTTCCAACCAGTGTCATTGACTGGAAGGATGACAAAGAAGGAGCGAGAGAAGTATAGAATTACTATACCAGATTGCATAAAGAGGATTGAGGAGCAAACAAATGGTGAAATTCCAGAGGATACGTGGTTCCCTGTCCCGAGCTGTATGCCACTCACAAATGTAGTCGAGCAATTTAGCAAGAGTCCGAAATATGAGTTAAGCATACACTTTGCGTGTGGAGCAGGAACGTATGTGTTTGAGGACGCTGAAACAAGGAGACTTGTCCCACTCACATCCTTCGTAGATATCAAGGGATTGCTGGAATACTTTGAAGAAAAATCAGATGAAATTAAATCTGGTAGGAACAGATACCTTACGATGTTGGAAGTTGTGAGAAAACTAAATTCATTTGTTGACAGGAGTAGGCAACCAAGGGGGTTGGATCTTGCGAAGATGTTTGCTAGTATACTGATGAAGAGGAGTTTTGATTCAGTTGGTTCATGGCATGGCAGGAGCCTATTCCTTGGTATGATGCATTTCCAAGACAAATACAATGAAGATCTCGAAAGGTTACAAAGGTGCGATATTCACTATTTGACTCCAGATATGAGAATAATACCGTTCTGTGCATTTAACGTCATACCGGAATGGTATAGGGATAGAATACAGAAAAAATATGGTTATGGAGTAGAGGAATGGGAGAATGCGCATGGAGAAAAATTAGAGGAAGGATTGTACAGGGGCTTGCTCAGAAGGGGGAAGACACAATCAGAATTTGGTTGTGCAATGAGTGAGATGCATGAGTCAATGGAAATAGGCACAAGCCTTACTGGTGTGTAAACTTAACACCTTAATTCTCTTTTAGAAAGTCTATTACGGCACTATTGAATATATCAGGTCTTTCAGCATGTGGTCTGTGTCCACATCTTTCTATTAGCAACAGTCTAAAGTTATCAGCTCTTGAAATGAAAGGTTCGCAGTACTTCACTGGAATCAGATTATCATTCTTACCCCAAACTACAAGCGTTTTTACCTTGATTGATTTTAGTCTACTTGCAAGCCTTGGTGCTTTAGCACTTCCTTGTAGTGAAGAAAGGAATGCATGTTTTACTCCTGGACTTCTGACATAATCGTAAACACTGCTAACATAATCATCGGTAATGGAAATACCACTTGAATCTACAGGCGTGAGAGCCTTCCTCGTCTCATCAAAACTCTTTGCATCAAGAATCTTAGCATATCTCTTTAATTCACCGGTACCTTTGAACTCTCTTGGTGGTATGCCAGCAGGACTCACAAGTACAAGTTTTTGTACTCTTGATGGATATGACAAAGCAAATTCCGCAGCAATCTGCCCTCCCATTGATGATCCTACGATATTAGCTTTCTTGATCCCAACACGATCCATAAACCTTTTAACAAATTTTAAAAACATTTTCATATCATATCTGATCTTCGGTCTATCACTTTTTCCAAAGCCGATCAAATCAGGTGCAAATACCTGAAAATGTTTTGAAAGTTCACGCAAGTTATATGTCCAACTTAATGCGGATCCGCCTAATCCGTGTATGAGTAACACTTCGTTAGTGCCACGTCCAGTCCTAGCATATCTGACTCTATAGTTCATCACACTCGTAAATTTCAACTGCACAATACGAATTACATTAAGACTATTTTAAAAGTCTAGTGACCAAGTTACAACTTAAAATTGATCCTCTAAGTAAAAGCTGTTATGAAGCTGAGTGTAGCAATGATAGAACCGGAACATGAGGTTAATGTTGGCCAAGTTGCAAGAGTTATGAAGAATTTTGGAATTCATGATCTGTTATTAGTGAATCCAAAATTTGATGTAAAGAAGGCAGTAGTGTTTGCAGTGCATGGCAAAGATTTGCTTTACAAGGCAAAAACCATTACTTTCAATGACCTACTTGAGTTTGATTGGTTAATTGGCACAACAGCTATACTTTCAAGTGATAGATCAAACGTAACAAGGGATTCTATAAGTCCTGGTCAGCTTGCTCAAAACCTTGTAAATTCGAGGCAGAGTATTTGTTTGATATTGGGAAGAGAGTCAACGGGTTTGAATAATGCAGAATTATCAGCATGTGATATAGTAGTTAACATAGACACGGGCACATCATATAAGACACTAAACATTTCGCATGCCCTTGCTATATTATTATTTGAAACAAAGAGAAATAGTTTGAAGAAGAAGAGGAATTTGGCCACAGTTCATGAAAGGGAGCTTTTAATTAATTATACACTGAGATTAGCAGATACAACTGGTTACAGAAGGCATAAGAAGAATTTACTTGCAATTGCACTCAAGAGGTTCTTGGGAAGGAATCTACTGACATCCAAGGAAGCGATGCTGATGGTTACTTTGTTCAGACAAGCATTGTTGACAATAGAAAGGAAGGCTAAAAAACAGTGAGAGTAGGGTTAACTTAGGTTCCCACTTTTAGATATCTAAAACCTTTGTGTTAATTGCCTAACTATTGCGCTACCCGCCTTACCGTCACCATATGAATTTTTACTCATTCTTATTTTCTTAACAATTGATTTACGTTCGTTACTTACTCGTCTCATCATTCTGAGTATTTCGTTCTTTTCTAGTTTATTAACTAGTACATTCGCCCCGATTTTTAGAGTTTCTATCCATTCCGTATTTTTCCTTAGCGTTATACAAGGAACATTTTCCATAAAAGCTTCTTTTTGCATACCCCCGGAATCTGTCATTACAAACAGAGAACTAGACATTAATTTCATCATTGCATGGTAACCCAATGGATCAATTAAGATTAAATTCTTGATTCTCTTGGCAGTACCAAAAAGACCGAACTGCTGTAGCCTATGTTTGGTTCTGGGATGTATTGGAAACACAGTTGTTATACCAAAATCCCTAATTGCAGAGAGGATTTCTTTTAGGGTGTTATATTGTTCAGTATTCTCCTGTCTATGCAATGTTATCACTATGTAGTCACGTAGATCAGTTGCTTGCTCAGGCATCTTCGCTTCATTAATTCTGTCTTTTTCCTGCAAATATAGATCAAACATAGTATCACCACTTAACACAATTTTCTTACGAGAGATTCCCTCAGCAATAAGGTTTCGTTGAGCAATATGAGTAGGTGCAAACAGTAACTGAGCAAAATGATCTATTGCTCTTCTGTTGATCTCTTCAGGCATAAACTCTTCGAAACTCCTCAAACCCGCTTCCAAGTGAACAACAGGTATCTTGAGCTTTACTGCAGCAAGGGCACTTGCAATAGCAGAATTAGTATCACCTGGAATAAGACAAACAGATGATTTGACTTTTTTAAGTGTCTCCTCGACATGTATCAAGATGTTACCTGTCTGCCAGCCATGTGAACCTGAACCAATCTCAAGATTATATCTTGGCTTAGGCAAATGGAACTCTTCGAGAAAAATCCTACTCAATTCAAAGTCATAATGTTGACCTGTATTAATTATTGTAATATCCAATTTTTTCCTTGTACATTCTCTTATGACTGGAACACATTTGATAATTTGTGGGCGCGTTCCAAATACTAATGTTAATTTCAAACTGACTAGGGATTATGACTATTCATTTTTAGCCTTTTCCTTGCATATTTTCGGCAATGTCAAGTATATGGCTACTTAGTAATTCTGCTCCACTTGTTAATTTAGGTGGTCGCTGTCTTTTAGCTTTGTCTATAGCCTCTTGTAAAGCCTCTGGGTTGAACTCATTGAGTAAGACTCCGTTCACTTTCATTGCAAGTATAGCCGCATCATCCAATCCTACAGTTCTCGTCCATTCTGGATTAACAGAAATTACAGTAGGTTTGCCATATACAAGTGCGGAATCTATTACCGTTTCACCGAAGTGCGTGACAACAACTTCTGCTTCTGCTATAAGCCCATGAAAGTTGGTACTGTAATCTATGACCTTCCAGCCAGGATGTTTCTTTGAATACTCCGGAGTATACAGAGCACCAGCTTGAAGCAACACATTATCCATCTTTGATGAATCTACTGCCTGAAATAACAATTTATGGCCGTAGGTTCCTCCAGTAACTAGTATATATTCACCTTTCTTAGCCTGGATTTCAGGCTTTGCAAGCATAGGCCCAAACACCTCACCTTTTGGCAGAAATTTCCTTTGCTCTTCCCATTGTAACGCTGTTACTTTGGCAACTCTAGAAAGTATTTTTGCTGTTTTTGATGCCCTAGTGAACCTAATTGAACTTTCTAAATTTATAATAGGATTCCCGTTCTTCCAAGCAAGTATGCAAGGAGGTATGCAAAAGTTACTACCAGTACTCACCATAACTGTCCTATCTCTTAACATACGTGAAGAACGGAAAAAGGATCTTGCTAGTCTACCCATAAAGGGGATAAGGGGAGTTTTAGGCCCTCTAGGTTTTAATAGAGTCTTTACTGTACCAAACCTCTTGAGCCGATTAAAACTGAGTTGATCGGCTTCCGGAACTATTATCTCCATTTCACACCTGTCATAGAGGTGCTGTGCAAGAGCATAGGCATAAGCCGTATGTCCACCGCCACCTGCAAGCAAAACAACCTTCTTCATCGCTAGAAATCCTCTTATTTCATATCATGGTGTGGTAGTTTCTTTTCATCATTATAAGTAAGAATTGAAGATATTACTTCGACCAGTCTAGGTTCGCTATCAGTTTCCCAGAACCCTCTTTTTGCGTTAGTAATACCTCCGTTAATGGCTTTTTCTATGCCATCAATAAATGAATCCTCAGGCACAAGAATGTAATTGTCAGATTCAGCAATATTGCAAGCTACAACTGGTTTCCCTAAAGCTATGTATTCAGCTATCTTGTGTACACCCTGTTCACTATAATAGTAGGCCAAGGTATTGGCATGCCTAGGAACAATACACACGTCTGCTGCTCCAATGTAGTTTGGTATATCTTTGTGATCAACCCATCCAAAGAATCTCACAACTCCCGAAAATCTATTTGTTAAATCTTTGATGTGCGGTCTTAACGGGCCATCACCCACTATCCATAGTTCAAAACCGTTCTTGGAACTTATCTTTTCAGCAATCTTTCCAAGCATATCGGCTCCTTCTACACGACTTAGTTTTCCCACAAAGAGGACAACCTTAGTATCCTGACTGGAACCGACAATAGTCCGCACAGATTCTTTACTTTCGGAAGGTACAAAGTATCTCGAAGGATAGTTCGGTACCACAAAGACGGGTTTCCCTAAAAGTTTTACATCATTTAGCATTTTAGATGATACCACAACTATTGCACTTGCACCTTTTCTTACTCTCCGTTCGATCAAACCTGCCAATTTAGAAAAGATCCCCTTCCCGAATTCAATTTCAACTTCTTTGGACCATGGAGAGCGATAATCATAAACATACTTTTTCCCAGTCAACCATGGTCCTACACCAACGGTATCGGGACAATTGGCAATCCATAAAATGTCCCCTGGAACAAAAAGGCTTTGCCAGAAAAACAAGAAGTAATTAATCCCTGAAGATAATATTCTATTCCTAAGGTTGATTCTGTACCTTGGTTTGAACACCGCAAATCTAAATCCATGCTTTTCAAGACTATCTTTAATTTTGTGAGTTCTAGGGTGCAGGTCAGGATTAGTATGAAGATACGTTATAGAGATCTGTCTACCTCGATATCGCGAATCCATACTTTGAATCGAATTAAATCTGAGGCCGTCGTTCATAACTTACGAATTCCTGATTTTGTTTGATTAAAGATATTATTAAGCATAGATTTAGCGCATGGTAAGCGTAATTTAGGCGATTTTGTAGGATTCAAATATGTTTTGTTCATACCTCTCCCACAGCAAATATTCACGAGCGTATCGAAGACTCGCAATTCTTTTCTTGTTAACCACATCGATGTGCTCTTTTATATAAGAAAGATGTTTAATAAGTTCATCGTAATCGTCGAAAGCGATGCAGTGTTCCCTAAGATTTGTTGTAACATAATCTAAGGTACCTACTGTTAACACAAAGAGGCCTGAATGCACGTATTCAAATGCCTTATTGGGATTGCTATACTTATGAAGCCAGTGTTTCCTCCAAGGTATTATACCAATGTGATGTTTGCTCATCTCTTGATACATATCTCTCCTGATAAGCGGCCCTGTATAATTGACAGGAAGTCTACTAATGCCCTTTGCGCCTATCATTGTCAAGTTGCCAATATCATGCAGGAAAAAAAGGTTGGTGAAACCTACAATATTCCTGTGCGGAAGTGGTTCTGTTTCACTGTCGAAGCCTACATAAACGGACGAAAGTTTGGAATCTATTGTCTTTACCGAACTAAACTCTTTAACTTCGTCTTTGTTGGGATAATTGGGCACAACAAACACCCTACTTCCCTTGCTTTTGTATTCCTGTGCTACGACATCTGATGCAACTATGGTGGGAACTGACTCGATCAAAACTCGTTCCCATTTAGGCCATTTCCTGTTTGCAAGCCAAAGCGAAGATTTTTTCCTCACTGATTTATTTTTTAATGTCTCAGTTAGAGCCTTAACACGCATCGACATATATTCATGATCATCGAAAACTAACGGAACATCGAATTCTGACGCTAACTTTGCTGCAAATAAATTATGAGCGTGAATTATGTCAGCAACTCATCTCAAAACCCTACAATACATCAAAAATGATGCGGGATTAACAAATGCCAGATAGTTTTCTGCCGTTCTTTCATACCTGGTTCTTGTTCTGTGAAATCCATTCTTGAGCCATGCAAGGAATCTCTCAACTACAAATCTTGTCTTGTTGTAATGTTTGCAATCATTATTTTGCAAGATGAACTTGGAATTTATTTTGTATGGGATGCAACATGCAATATTTCTATTCCACAACCACAAATACATTCTGATGTATTTTGCATCATGCCCTTTGTCTGCATAAACTGGTTCTATCTGTTGTATTGAATCATCATCAAGATAGTCTGAAATTGATCCTGTAACATCCATGCATTTTGTACTGTCATGTTCATTTGCTGGACTCAACAGTATGGATATTGGAAATCCGTTACCCTCTACTGCGGCATGTATTTTTGTACCTGTTATTCTCTTGAATCCATTATATCCAGTTACATTGCCCCTTTTTTATCAGGAATGGATGAAGAGTCAACTGATATTTTTTTTAGATTAATTTTGCCAGATTTATGTGCTGAGTGAATAGTACGTGATAGAATCTTTTTCCAGATTCCTTTTTGTTGCCATTTGTTTAACCCTCTGTTTGCAGTAGAATCATCACCATATCTTTTTGGCATATCGTCCCATCGGCATCCAGTAGTTAGAACATGGATTATTCCGTTAATGATTTTTCTATCATAATCCCTAGGCCTGCCAGTTTTTGCATGTGGTGGTATGTGTGATTCCATCATACTCCACTGTTTGTCTGATAATTCTTGGAATTTCATAAAATAATTTTAGATGTCGCTATTCATGGATCTAAATGGTCGCTAAAAATTGTCTAAATGGTTAGTTTTGAGATGAGTTGAGAGTATGACCACTTCTGAAGTCATACCATCTTCGCCTAAACCACTTTTGGCATTACTCCATATTAGTACGGCTAAATCATCAATAAATATTTAATGATAGAAGTAGGTTTATACCAATAAGTAATCCTCTCACTGATCGAATCTGAGTTGTTTATAAATATCGAGTATTTTCTCGATAATTCTGTTCTTGTTATAATTTCTATAAACATAATTTGAACCTTCTTGGTTAGGTGAAGATTTTTGTAGTATATTCATTAGGTTTGTCTTAACTTCCTCAAATGATGATGCATACTCACAATAGGGAAACTCTTGAGAGTAAATAACATATCTACCCATCGATAAAGCTTCTATAACAGAATTTGGGAGGCCATCATGGACCGGTAATCTGATGAATAGAGCAATATCCCGATAGATTTCTTCCATATTATCAACCCATGACAAGCAGGTTACATTTGTTCTACTGTGATCTTTACCAGAGTTTGGCAGAACTATAAAGTCTAACTCTGGGAAGGAATCGAATAATTTATTGATCACTGACTTCCCGAAAAAATCACTTGTCGAGTCGGGAAGATAGACCAGGATCTTCTTTTTTACAGGTATTGGGTTGACCGGATAAAGTCTGAATGTCGGTAATGGAACTTCTTGGCAACTTATCCCCACGGAATTAAGTTCATTCACTAATCTAGAATGCACTGCAAGGTGAACATCGATCAGATCCTTGTACTTTTTTGTAATGAACTTTGACTTATGGCTGTTAAGGGCATTATAAACATCAGTTCCTATCCAATGGATGATGATTTTCTTCTTCATTTTTTTTAGTTTCTGCACGCTGCGCAATCCACCAACAGTGACTATAGGAGAATATATGTAATGGATGATTTCTCTATCTGCGGCTTTCTTTGCTAGTTGGGGATCTCTTAAATCAGTTGAAATCAATTTTATGTCTACAGTTTTTTCCAATTCTTGGACCAAAGCATTAGCAAAAAAATTTCCGCCTATTACGCCGATCATAGTTCAAGTCCGCTCCAGTCAACATATATCTCTTCTAGGCTGCATTACACAAAATTTGCTACGGAGATCATTCAGGATTCAGTTAGCAGCATCTTCAATCCTTTCCTGAGAGAAATACTAGTATTGAAACCTAATTTCTTTCTAATCAACGATATATCTGGATAACTCTCCTTTACTTCTCCTGGCCTGGCACTAACATACTTGGGTTTTATTTTTCGACCTAGAATTTCCATAAGGATACTACATAGGGATATAATACTGGTAGGCTTTCCTGTACCTACATTATATACATCTCCAGTTACGTTTTGGCTTTTCAATGCCAGCAAAGTGGCTTTCACAACATCCATAACATGTATAAAGTCTCTAATTTGTTTACCATCACCATTTATTATTGGTTGCCTATTTGCTGCGATTTTCTTTCCAAAGCTTATGATAACGGAACCATAAGTGTCACTTTTCATTCTTGGCCCATAGACATTGAAGTATCGAAGTATCCAGACAGGTAGCTCATAGGATGTCTGGAAAGATTCACAGAGATATTCTCCAGCTATTTTTGTTGCCGCATAAGGCGATAATGCCATCAGGCGCAATTCTTCACGATGGGGTGGTTCTGCATCTCCATACACTGCTGCTGAAGAAGCAAATATGAACTTGCTGATCTTTGAGCTGATGGCAGAATTCAAAACATTTAGTGTTCCATTAACATTAACACTATTTACTATTAGGGGGTCCTTGATAGATTGAGGGACACTTCCTATAGCAGCCAGATGAATTACGGCAATACATCCCTGTATCGCTTTCTTGACGATGTTGTGATTCCTTATATCACCTTTTATGAATTTGATATCCCTATTATCAACATAAGATTTTATGTTATCAAGTTTACCGGTACTGAGATTATCAAGAACTATAACTTCATATCCATTTTCTACTAGAGTATCAACGGTATGACTTCCTATAAAACCAGCACCTCCAGTTACTAGAATTCTATCATTATGCAATTTCTAAGAGTATATTGCGTTTCTTAATAAGTCTTAGAGCCTGTACTAAAATTAACATCATAGCCTAATTGTTTATACCGAAACAGATCTAGATCTGTCCTCTCTAGCTAAATTTGTGATAAAAGCTAAGAAAAAGAGCATGTCAACCATATGGCATATACCAGACGATCTATGGGAAGAGCTCGAACTAGTGCTGCCACCAGGGAAACCGGCAGGAACAGTTGGAAGACCAGCTGTGTCATTTAGAAAAGTATTGAATGGAATACTGTATGTATTAAGAACTGGATGCCAGTGGAAGAAGGTGCCGAAAGAATTTGGTTCTGGCTCAACCTGCCATGCAAGATTTCAGGAATGGGTTAGCATAGGAGTATTCGAGAAGGTATGGAAGAGGCTACTGGAAATATATGATGAATTGAAGAGTATAGGATGGGACTGGCAATACATGGATAGCGTATCGAAGGCCCCATTAGGGGGAAAACGACCGGAGCAAACCCAACGGATAGAGGCAAGCTAGGTACCAAACGTCACATGCTGGTTGATAGAAGAGGTATTCCTCTCTCATCTGTAATTACTGGAGCAAATAAACACGATATGAAATCAGCCTTTCCTACAATAGATAGCATTGTTGTTGATAGGCCCAAAGTTAAACAGAACATATGCATGAATAGGATATGATTTTCCTGAGATAGAGTATGGAGTTAGGAAGGGTATATGTAGATCACACGCGTCATAAGGATGAAGTGTTGAAAAAGAATTTGTACAAAGCAAAGAGATGAATTGTAGAAAGAACCGCATCTTGGCATAACAGGTTCAGAAAGTTATTGATAAGATTCGAGAAGAGAGAGAATTATCGAGCATTGCAATTTGCTAACTGTCTAATAGTGTATAGAGCGATATATTGGTAGTGTCATAAACACGTTAATGCAACTGTTTCTAGTATCTACTATCTACAATACTAATAAAATCAATAGCAAGAAAACTAAACCTGACAGTATGAACTAATATTCTTGCATTCTAAACGTTATCATTTCTACCAATCGTTAACTATCAGCTAGAATTTTAGGATAGGCTCTTAGGCTAAGCATCTAGACTCCACTATCAATTATTCATGCCTGACCTGCCTTGGACTTGTTTTCCATATATATTGTTGAGAGATCAAGATGCTAGGAAGTTCTAGAACATATTATTAATATAGATAGACTACTCTCAGAAGCAATTCATCAGGCAAGAAAAGCTGTGATAGTAGCTATACCCAATAGCGCCTATATAAAATGGAGAATTCAGCTGTTAAAAGGATATTTTCCCAGGCAATCATTTACACATCTGTATCACTGGTCTATCAAGGATTTTGAAATGTTTTGCAAAATCTAGGGATTAGCATTCTAGACTTTAAGACCTTTCAGTACAATTCAAAACTAGATAGACTACTTATTAATAGCATCAGACTCAAATTTAGTAACTTATTCACAAGTCAACAATGTTGGTTGTTGAATTCGAAGATTTGAAATAAATAGATATGTTACTTTTTAATATGTTTCAACAATCGGCTGAATTTTAATTCAATGATAAACCGTTGGTAATCACATTCAATATAATCACATTCAATATAAGCGACCCACAATATATCCTTCATGAATCTCAAAAATGCTGATCTAGCAGGCACCAAATCTAGCTGAAGACTAATCAGACTAAAAACATTCCGTTACAATAATTTGACATTTCATTTTTGCATCAAGAATTGCCGTAGTATACTCTTGAGAGCAAATCCTGATCATATTATCTGTATTTGTTGAAATCTCTCTTATTACATAGAAGACACGATATTCGATCACACTAATTCTTATGTCTAATATTTAAATAGTGAAAAAAGGCTGTGAAATTTCCATGGTTGTGACCCCCAACTCAAATATGAAAATTTGCATGGTTGTTACAGCACCTATACCAAGTAGTAGAGGGGATTCTGTGAATATTATCAATAGATGCAAAGCTATACGGAAGTGTGGCGCAGAAGTTCATTTAGTGACATATAGTGGTTCCAATAGAGAGGAACCAGACATTGAAGAGGGCATCAAGATTCACAGAACTCGGTACATATGTCTTCCATACCTTAACTTTGTGGCTGATATGCTTCTAAATCCTTTGAGACTTGCTACAAAGGCTCATAATGTAGCACAGAAATATCCTGTGCAATTGTTTCATGTACGCCATCCATATGTTGCTCTAGCAATGCTATTAGTAAATAAGATCTCTAAAAGAAAACCCGTGGTACTTGAGGCTGCAATTATGTCTATCGAAATGGTTGACAAGGGTCTCTCTCCACACAGCTCCAAAGTAAGGATAATGCGAACCGTGGAAAGTGTAGGATTCAAACTGGCTAATATGATAATAGCCTCTAGTTTGGGTGTAGCAGAAATAGTGAAGCAGTACGTATCTGAAGAAAAGGTTCGAATAGTATCATTTGCAGTCGATGAAGGAAAATTTAAACCTGACCTATCTACAGCGCAAGAAAAGAGAGAGGAGAAGATAATTTTGTACGTTGGTGGTTTACAGAAGTGGCAAGGTATAGATTTTATGTTGATGTCCTTTGCTATGGTTTGCCAGCAGATGAGCGATGTGACATTACATGTTGTTACTACCGATCCAGATAAAAAATACATGAGAATAGCACGAGAGCTCGCTATTGGACATAAAGTGAAGTTTTATCAATTACCTCATTCCGAAATACCAAATATCATGAGACAAGCAACTGTGTTTATAATTCCTAGACCGAAGATCAAAACTACTGAGATAGCAGTACCGGTTAAGCTTTTAGAGGCGATGGCATCAGGACTGCCCGTGGTTGCAACAGATGTAGCAGGTGTAAGAGAACTGATGGATGCCAATGCCACTTTTTTGATGGCAGAACCGAATAACCCAGTGGATTTCTCCCAAAAGATATCAAGTGTTCTATCCGATAAAGAACTATCAAAGAAAATTGCTAAAAATGCACGAGATAAGATTGAAAAGGATTACTCTTTGCGAGGAGTAGGCAAGAGGTTACTTTCAGTTTATCAAGAGCTTATGAAAATGAAGAGTGTATGAACGAAGTATACTGGAAACCCATAAGACAGCTTGAATTAGGTATATTACGTGCCTATTCTATACTTGTAAATATCTTAAATCATAGGATGGGAGATGCAGGAATCATGGAAGGTAAAACCAACCCAAGATCTAATGCAACTCAAAACTTGAGCGTGGAAAATTCCTCCAGACAGATCTGTATAACAGATCTGTATAACTTACATTCATATGAGCCCTGACCCGCATCCTAGAACTAGCAAAATTAAAGGCACGCTCGAAAAACATGGCTTTAAATTTGTAGTATTCAAACCGAAATTCAGGATTAACCTAAAAAATAGATTCTTATCTTCAGGAATTAATTGAGGCTTGGGCATAATTAAGTAGCTCGAAACGATAAGATCAGGTTCCAGTTCCAATTGTTGATGTGTTTAGCCCAGACTCCATACTTCTTCGTATATTATTTTTGATTAGCGTGATTCCTCGGTCAAAACCTGATGGGAAAAGGGGAGACCATTCTACTATTCTTCCACGGTAATGATGGGATGCTTCATCGTAAAGGTATGGGTAAGAATACCAGGCAACAATATGCCTTGCATGAATACTTTTCGATAGACATGCCATACAACAGGAAGGTAATGAAGGCATGTGGTCTTGATAGATTACCAGACAGAAGAACATTCGACAGAAGGTTCAAGGTAATATCAGTTGACATAAGATCAAGGATGGATGCCATGGGCATGCCCTTCGTAAAAGATGGGTTGGCAGACCCGGCAATAATATCCGTTGACGGTTCCTTGTTGAAAGCAAAGGGACATGCATGGCACAAATCCGGCATGGGGAAGAATGAAGTACCGCGTTCAGGTATAGATTCAGATGCAAAATGGGGATTCAGTAGAACCAAGGGATGGATGTTCGGATACAAACTGCATCTACATGTAGCACAGGTTCATTGATGGTTCCATTATCAGCTGATTTCACAACAGCTAACATTACTGATAACAAGATGTATGAAAGCATGACATCTTCATTGCCTACAGGAATGGTAAGGTATGTTGTAGGAGATGAAGGATATGATGATCATGAGTTACGTGATTCCAGCAGGTATAGGGAGCATCTACTAGTTTCCCATTGGAAAGGTACAGGCATGTTGTAGATAATAATAGACCAGGCATTGTTGCAGTTCTATAACTCGGAGTATGGATGGTATGTATATTCTCGGAGGGGCATATAGGCGTTGGGCCATTGATAGAGCACATGAAGGATGTATTTGCCATAGATCCATTGCCAGTTAGGGGGTTCGATAAGGCAGGGAGCATTGCATAGTTATCTGTATTGTTGTATCAGGTAATGGTGTACTACATCTGGCAGGAAGGCCATTAAGGGCATTGAAGCATATGCCTGGAAGTTAGTCAATCAGATGCATCAGGTTATTTTTGTTATGAAATTATGCCCATGCCTCAATTATCTCGTTAATGCTCACGCATACTATTCATCTATTTCAACTTGAGGTTAATGAATATCTAGTATTAATATAAGGATAGTCTTTTGTTGGTTACATTGGGAAATAGGTCCTTTGATAAGAAGTGGATGAGACGAAGATGGTTCGACTTTAGAATGGGTCATAGTTTGTACTTAATATTTGCTATGACATTCGCGAACTTTATTGTAATTCAATATAGGTTACTGATAGAACGCCTGTCTTCTTTTCAAGATATACTTATCAACTTATGGATTTTTGCGATAATATTTGCAGTAATATATGTGCCAACAGCGATTGGGATAGGACATTGGCATAACAAGAACCAGTTAAGAATAGAGGCAACTATTATGGCGGAGCAAAATCCTTATGTTCAGATGATGTTGCGAGAATTAAAGGGAATTTCAAAAGAAGTTAAGGAGCTAAATAGAAAATTGGAAGTATTGGAAAAGGCGGAGTCGGAACGATAGAACTTACAAATATATTGTTAGACATGATTGTATGAGGATATGGGAAACAGTAAGATAATTTTAGATAACTTAGGTATTCCCATAGATTATGGATATCTTTATGGGATCTGTATTGGAAAACAGAGAAACCCAGTTACGATAAGTCAGACCGCTATTAACTATCATGACAATTTTAGAAATAATAGAGACAAAAAACTAGAGAACTATTTCTGAATTGTTCCAATTGGTTAGCAGATAATGCTTTACCATATGGGAACTACAAAATTTTAGAATATAAATTTCCATGGCCGAAGTACAACTTAACACCTCTGTGGCGATCAGCTATGGCTCAAGGTCAGGCTATACAGGCATTGAAGAGGGCTTACGATGTCTCACGAGACCAAAAGTATTTGGATACTGCTAATGCCCTTCTAAATTCATTTTTTGTGGAAGTTAAGGAGGAGGTGTTACCTATAAAACAGAAAGAGATGGATGGTGGTATGAAGAATATGCCAGTAATGGGAGGGTTAAAGAATCAAGAGTTTTGAACGGTATGATGTATGCTATGTTAGGAATTTACGAATATTATGAATTTACTGGACATGAAGATGCAAAATATCTTTTTGATCAAGGTGTGTTTGCTTTGAAAAAAAACTTACCACGTTATGATGCAAACGGTTATTCCTATTACGATATCTTGGAAGGACTAGCCTTACAATATCACAATGTACATATAGAATTACTAGAACGTCTATATCACATTACAAAGGAAGAACATTTTAGAGAATATCATGACAGATGGCAGTCTTATAAGGAACCACTTTCTACAACTGCCAATAACTTTCTAAAAAAAATGATAAAATGGGTTTTACGTATGTAAATAAGTGAGGCACGGGCATAATTCAATTATAATATTATTTTGATATTGGTTCTTTAGCTTCCTAACATATGCTTCAATGCCCTGAGAGGTCTCCTGTCTAGTTGTAGCATACCATCAGCTGCTATAGCAATATAGAAATCAGAGCGAAGATACTAGCTTTATCAAATCCTCTAACAGGTAGTAGATCCATCAAATACATCCTTTATCTGCTCTATCAATGGCCCAACGCCTATGCCCCTCCGAGAATATACATACCATCCATACTCCGAGTTATAGAACTGCAACAATGCCTGGTCTATTATTATCTACAACATGCCTGTACCTTTCCAATGGGAAACTAGTAGATGCTCCCTATACCTGCTGAAATCACGTAACTCATGATCATCACATCCTTTATCTCTCACAATGTATCTAACGCGGCTCTTTTTTTTGAGTATTGGTAAAAGAAACTCTTCGGTAATACATGGAGGAACAGTTGTTGATAGAGAAACTAAATCTCTTTTCTTAAGACCTTTTGCTATGCTGCTTGCCACATCTTCCAAGGCAGATAAATCTGCAGAGTTGTCTGACAGGCCTACTGGGACAGCTATATTTTGAAGTCAGATTGTTTTGACGCCTTGACGGCGTCAGCTGTAGCTGTGAACCGTTTCTTTCTAAGAGCAGTCTTTAATACTGATTCTACTCCAGGTTCAGAAATAGATAAGTTCCCTGATGAAGCCGCAGTAACGACGAAATCTAATTTATCTACAGCTATACTTTCGCTCCTGCTCTCAGCCATACTGCCGCAGTTGGAGCACCAACATGCCCAAAACCATAAACTGAGGTAACGATCTTGCCTTTCGATACAAGCTGCTTAACACGACGAAAATTATTCAGGATCCGCATCGTAGATAGTAGAGTTATATTTATAATCACTTTAATTGGAGATGGTTAAAGTGTTGAGAAACAACAATTGAAGCTAGCTCATGGCAATATAAAAGACTCTAGGAGATGTTAATAGAACAATCTGCGCCTGGAGGTATAACAATTACGTGTTATCATCATATTAATTCAGTCTTGAGAATCTGCTGAAATCTATGGATCAATCGAAACAGGTTAGCAAGTACCTTATTTATTCAACAATGGTCTAATTATTGAACATCAATTATTTGGGAAATTAAACATCTAACAAAAGTTCTAATGATTACCTTACTTTGAAAGATCAATTGGTTATCAGCCAAAGGTATTATCAAGATATAAGATTCCCAAGGTAATTCACGACTAATTCGCCAAATAATGTGAAACATAAAACTAATACATGAAATAAGGTAAGTAATCTTGAGTTTACGTGAAAAGTATAGCTATTGTAGGTAATATCGCATCACTGGGTTACCTTATAGGGAAAGAACTTAGGAATTGTGGTTTTTATGTTGATAACTATTCTAGTTATGATTCACTAACCACGATGAGTGACAGTGAATTTCAAATTAATATTGGCAAAGTGCACAAAATACCTTTTGAAAGGACTCTAAGGAAAGCATGGTTAAGAACTGTGAAAGAATGTGACCTTGAAATACGTCTTTCAACAGAACGTTATGTAAAAAGTAAGCATAGTATTATCATCTACAATGGAAGTGATCTAAGAGACGGATTGATAGGGCTAGAGTCGAGATGTTTCATAACAACCAAGGACCTTTATAGGTATGTAGGCAACTCTGATGCGGTCTTTCTTCCACGGTGTATTGATACTGAACGATTCACACCAAGAAATAGGAAGAAATGGAGAGAAGGAGAACCGTTGATCGTAGGACATTTTCCCACAAATGCTAAAATCAAAGGCACAGATCTGGTAAATGAAGCATTAACAGTTCTACATTCGATGGGATATAATTGTGATCTCTTATCAGAACGTGTTTCTCACAACAAAATGCCAGATTATTTGTCTCAGATTCATGTCCTCTGTGATCAGTTTACAACTGGCATATATGGTATAGTTACGATTGAAGCTCTGGCAGTTGGAACGCCAGTTGTCTGTTATGTTAATGACGAATACTTTGATTATCCTCAGATGAGGGATTTTGTTGTTAATTGTGAGCCAAATCCAAGATCAATTGCAAAGGGAATCCTACATGCAACTAATGTAAGTATTGACTCGTGGAAGATTCGAGATCTATATTCTCCACGACGTACTGTGGATGTATTATTAAAGACTCTCTACGACTGGAAGATACTAGAACAGAATTGATCTTGGTATATATTCACTATCCTTAACGTAGTCTATCATTCCGTATAGGTCCTTTCCAATAATTCTAGTTTCTTATTCAATTCCTTATCTTCTTCAGGAGATATTCTTCAATTCCTTGATTATCATCTGAATGCAGGAATTTTGTTCTGCAATGATCTTGTTTCGGTTCTCAATTGGCTCTTGTTATACCAATGTCTTGTCCCTATCGCTGTTGGTATATACATCATTGCAGACATTGAAGTCATCTCAAAACTCTTCAATGCATTATGGATGCTGCTAGATGCGGAAATCCCATATACGTTTCCCATGATCCTTCATAACGAATAGTTGATCTGCGGAACCCTGTACTGGCAAATATATCGATCGCAGAAATTTCATTAACCGTTAAAGGGTTTTGAGACGACCTATCACACGACAGTTATTCCCGCGATGAACATTTCATGGAATCAATTGGGGTTAATGATAACGCCCTGTTTTTATCCTCTTACAAACTTCAATATCCCATCCAACTGCAACAATGGATTTTTATGCCTCAATGAGCAGCGGCTTGCTTGACTCGATTATCCATCGGTAGCCTGTATACTTGCAACATGGCATGGTTTGTGGGATTACATTGTCGGCATGCTTCATCAAGAAATCTAAATCCTACGGCTATTTTGCGCCAAGCCTTCATGATTTGATTATGTTCATGAGATGATTTCATGGATGAGATTGAATCTAGCTAAGATTATTCCTTGGTATGAGAATAATTATAAGTGAACATTCTCACTAATCAGATATTTATCCTCTAGCATTCCAGAATCTGTGGCGGATTTGGATACTAAAATTACATGATTTGGTGATGAACCCTCTTGTTAACTGCATAATATATGAAAAATATGGGTTGGTCAAATGTACTAACCCAAACTCGGAATTAACTCATCCTTAAATACACCAGATCAAGGTTTCAATTCCTCTCATTATCCCTGATGACGAGATGCGACATCATACGAGATTGGAAGAACAAAACCATCGCATCCTTGCAACAAATGTTGACACGCGCATTGTCCTTCAATGGTGTATAATATGACAACTTCCAGATCAACATTATACTATCCAAGCTTAAGGATGCTGCATTGCATATATGACTATAGACAAACATGTCAAACAACAAGCACGAAATAAAGAAGGGTATTCGAAATGGAGCGATTGCGGGACTCCTTGCAGGACTGGTGTTAGCAGTCACCATGCTTGGTACAGACACCCTGGACCTTCAAGTGCTATTGCCTACCACTCTAATCATAGGTGCAGTATACGGTGTGCTGATGTCCAATGATAGTGTCAAGCCGGTAAGAACCAAGGATGCAGTATCGTTGGGTGTAATTACTGGATTGGTATCTTTCGCTGTAATAGCAAGGCCAGTATTAATGCCATACACGGAATTACTTGTGCCATTGCTACAGTATGCAATCTTTGGTGCCGTCCTAGGATGGATGACATCATTCCTGGCTAACAGGGAAGAGAAGCATAAGATAAGCATCCACGCATAAAGAAAGACCCGGATTGGGCTCCATAACTTCCCCTCTTTTTCTTTTTACTAATTCATCATAACTCAAATCGTGTCATGCTAAATTGGCATAATCATTCCAAAAAATTAGTAAACAGGCGATATTAGGCCATCTCAAAACCCTCCAATGCATTATGGATGCTGTAGATGCAGAATCATATATATAGTAGATGGGAAAGTAAAACCTCATTCTTTAATTTGGAATAGATCGAGGAAATCAGAGGAAAAAAGAGTAGGTGATATATGTTTGAAAAAAGGCATGAAAATTGCGTGGGGTATCCTAGGTATAATTATAGTTAGTGCCGTGATCTGGAATCAAACGCAGCAACCCGATGAAGCTCAAACGTAGCAACCCGATGAAGCCGCGACCGAACATCAGGAAGAGAGAGCGCAACCTTCTCCTGCACCTGAAGAAAGGAGATGTGATCCTTCTTATCCAGATGTATGCATACCCCCTTCGCCCCCAGACCTGGATTGTGGTGAAATTACTCACCGTAACTTCAGAGTCTTGCCCCCTGATCCACATGGCTTTGACCGCGATAAGGATGGGATTGGTTGTGAGAAATAAGGACAACTTTAGCAAGAGCGAATTTGCAAATTCATGGAGTTAAAAACCAATGTTCAAATCCCACCTTTTCTTACTAGTGAATGATTTGCATGTTCTCCAATTCATGAAATGACAGAAAATGATGAACTAAAGCTTGATTGGTAGAACAATCTAGATCAATTGGTTCGTTATACAACAAGGTAAGTGATTGTGGAGTGAAGTTTACTGTAGATCTGTTCTCTGATTCGTCAGTATTAATGGTATCAATGATATTTATGATTCACCTGTTGAAATCAACTGGAGATGTCATCACAAATGAATACTATCCTGGTCACATTTGACGCGGAAAGTTTCCCACTAAAGATATCATTATTGTTAATTACGACATGAAATCCTTGCATGAATAACTTAGAGCTTGTCCCAAAATTCTATCTGGTGGTTGTGTTTAGTAGAAATGATAACGTTTAGAATGCAAGAATATTAGTTCATACCGTTAGGTTTAGTTTTCTTGCTATTGATTTAGTATCGTAGATGGTGGATATTAGAAGTTGCATTAACATGTTTATGACACTACCAATATATAGCTCGATACACTATTAGACAGTTAGCCAATTCTACTGATGCCTGATAATTTTCCTCTCCCTCGAATCTTGCCAATAACTTTCTGAACCTGTTATGCCAAGATGCTGTCCTCTCAACAACCCACCTCTTTGCTTCGTACAACTTTTTCAGCACTTCACCGTTATGGCGAATGTGATCCACATATCCCTTTCTCCTTCCTCCTTATCCGTACTCTATCCCAGGGAAATCATGTCCCCTATACAACATATATTCTGTTTAACTTTAGGTCCATCAACAACAACGCTCTAGTGTGGAAAGGGACCGATTTCATGCCGTGTTTACTTGCTTCAGTAACTAATGGGAGAGGCACCCCTCTTCCATCAACAAGCATGTGACGCTTGGTACCTGGCTTGCCTTGAAGTAATGGCTTTATATCGCGTTTTCGAAGTGTAGATAAAAATGAATATATTACAAAATCCTAGAATATTAGCTACGTCTTTAAAAAAACACAAACTTACTGTTGCTGTGTATGGTCTTGGTCATGTGGGTTCAGCTCTGAGTGCGGTATGGCTCAGAGCCGGTGCCAGGTCAATCGGTGTGGACATATCCGAAGATGTGATTAAAATGGTATCAAAGGGTATTTCATCTGTGAATGAACCAGGTGTCTCCCAAGCATTTGGAGCCGGAATAAGAAAAGGGCGTTTTATTGCTACTATGGATGGAATCCATGCTTCCAGAATGTCTGATTTCAAAATTATTGCAGTGCCGGTTGGATTGCATAATGGCTTAGCAGACATTTCCAGGATTTATGACGCTGCGATGCACATAGCCAAGGGACTCAAGAAAGGTGATGTTGTATCTGTAAATCCTACCGTACCTCCTGGTACCACAAAAGATTGCGTTTTACCGATCCTCGAAAAAGAAAGTGGTTTAATGGTTGAAAAGCAATTTGGTTTAGTATATAGTCCAGAAAGAATATCAGAAGGTCAGGCAATTCAAGATATAGAACAAAATTATGCAGCAATAGTAGCTGGTATGGGTTCTAAAAGTCTGGCTGCAGGTAGCGCACTTTACTCTTTAATTTCTAAGAAAAGCGTAATCAAGTTAAGTAGTATACGGGCCGCGGAGACAGAAAAATTGTTTGAAGGTATTTACAGAGATGTTAATATAGCGCTGGCAAATGAGTTTGCAAAAGTTTGTGAAAAATTGGGTGTAGACTATTGGGAAATTAGAAAAGCAGCGAATTCTCAGCCTTATTCTCATTTACACAAGCCTGGAATAGGCGTAGGAGGTGCTTGTATACCTGTATATCCATATTTTGTAATGGAGGTAGCAGCTAAACTAAAGGCGGGTACCGACATTACAGGCTTGGCAAGACAAGTCAATTCTATAATGCCCAAGTATTGTGTTCAGGAAGCATTATCACTTCTCAGAAAATGCGGAAAATCAACTACCGATAGTAGAGTTTTGGTTCTGGGACTTGCTTTTAGAGGAGGTGTATCAGATACACGGCTTTCGCCTTCATATGAAGTTGTCCAGGAACTGTTAAACACTGGCTGCAAAGTTACGGTACACGACCCATACGCTGAAGATGATCAATCACTCCCAGAGTCTGTAGTTTTTACAAACAAATTGGAAGTAGCATTAAGCGATGCTGATTTAATAATATTGGCTACGGATCATCCTCAGTACGCGAAGATAAATCCTAAGAAGTTAGGAGACGTGATAGCAATATATGATGGCAGGGGAATTCTTGACCCTTACAAATATAACAACATAATGTTTTCTGGCATAGGGAGAGTTGTAGGATGCTAGCGCTCATTGCTTTGAGCTTCATGCACATACAAGTCGGAATGATCTAAAAGGCATCGGAAGTAGCCATATTTTCTCTGTTTGTACGACCCATTTTGTGAATCTTTATCATGATTAATATTCTATGCCAGAAAACCATCCATACCATGGGAAAAAATATCTACACTTACTTTGGTTACTATTAGAGGGAAAGGATTGGTTTGAAATTCTGGATTGACGTGCTTACACCCAAGCAGGTTAACTTCTTCAAGCCCATTATAGATGAACTTCATAAAAGAAACCATAGGATCTTATGCACTTCAAGAAGGTATAGAGAAGTCATACAACTAGCTAAACTCAGAGGTTTAAATATTACATTAGTCGGGGAGCATGGAGGTAATTCTCTTAGAGGTAAAGTGGTGGCAAGTGCTAATAGGGCCGGCAAACTTGTTGATTTCATAGAAAAATTCAATCCGGATACCCTAACAAGTTTCTCGTCTCCAGAAGCTGCTAGAGTCGCTTTCGGTCTAAAGACAAGACATGTAGGATTTAATGACTCTCCGCACGCAGAGGCTGTATGTAGACTCTCAATACCGTTAATGAGCAAACTAATGTGTCCGTGGATAATTCGGAAGAAAGAATTTACAAGATATGGTATAGATATAAATTCCATCATTAGTTACAAAGCCCTGGACCCTCTAATGTGGCTAAATCATCCCTTCAAAAAAACTCATCTTGGTATAGAACTTGTTCCCGAGAAGAAAACTATTACACTCAGGTTAGAGGAGTCAAAAGCAGCATATGTAAGTACCAATACCATATCATACAAACTGCTCTCTTCATTAATAAAGAACTTCAAGAATTGCAATATAGTTGTATTAAGTAGATATTATGATCAGATCAAGAAGTTGGAAGAGTATAATAAACATGCTATAATACTTGACAGTGTTACTGATGGTAGATCGCTCTTAATGGAAACTGACGTCTTCATAGGTTCAGGAGGGACCATGAACTGCGAAGCTTCATTACTTGGGGTGCCGAATATTTCTTACAGTATGCAAGATATTGCAGTAAATAAATTTCTCATAGGAAAAGGTGTAAGCTTTGGATCTTACGATATTAATGATACTATAAAGCTTGCAAGAAAGATGCTTAGTAATACAAACGTCCACATATCAGTTGCTAAAAAGGCTAGAAAATTACTTGCTCAGATGGAGGATCCAAAGAAGAAGATCATAGAAGTGTTGGAACGAGTAAACTAATTATATGTACATACGTCACTGCCTCTCAGAATGCGTTCCGACGAGCTTCTGACAATTACGTGGAAAGATAATTCAGTTGTCATGATTGACCAGACAAAACTACCAATTAAATTAGAGTTTGTTAAATGCACAACATATGAAAAAATTTCTGACTGTATCAAGAATTTGGTAATTAGGGGTGCTCCTGCCATAGGCGTTGCAGCAGCTATGGGCATTGCACTTGCAGCAAAAAAAAGCAAGGCAAAAACACCTAATCAACTTATGCATGAACTTGATAGTGTGTGTAAGGTTTTTAGAAGCACTCGACCGACTGCTGTAAATCTTTTCTGGGCTTTGGAGCGTGTAATGGAGAAGGCACGATCCCAATCTTCTGTAAAAGCAATCAAAGATTTTGTACTAAAAGAAGCACTAAAAATGGCAGAAGAGGATGTTAATGCAAACAAGCAGATAGGTGCTTTTGGCGCGGTATTGATAGAAGATGGTGATGCTGTATTAACTCACTGTAATGCTGGTGCACTTGCAACTGTGGCATATGGAACAGCACTTGGTGTACTGCGTGCGGCAAAGGAGCAGGGAAAGCATATCAATGTCATTGCAACTGAAACAAGACCTGTCTTACAGGGTTCAAGACTTACTGCATTTGAACTCAAACATGTTGGTATAGATGTTAGCGTCGCTCCTGATACCGCAATAGGGTCACTAATGTCTAGAGGTATGATAAAGAAAGTTATAGTTGGTGCAGATCGTGTGCTGAGAACTGGACATGTTTTCAACAAAATAGGCACCTACCAAGTAGCATTAATGGCATACAATCACAATATACCATTCTATGTGGCAGCGCCGATATCCAGTTTTGATTTCAATAGCGATCCAGATAACGTTACTATAGAGGAAAGACCGTTTGATGAGGTTATTAATATTGGAGGCAAAAGAATTGTGCCAAGTGGAGTTAGGGTGTTCAATCCAGCTTTTGATTTGACACCACCAGGATTGATTAGTGGTATAATTACCGAAAAAGGAGTTTTGACATCTCCATATGATATGTCTATAAAGACTCTCCTCGAGTAGATTTTATTCTCCTACCTTTGATACATTCATCATGTTTAATAAGTAGAAATTGTAAAAAACGCGTAGAGATATGCTAAAGTTGGTTAGCCGTAAATTTCTTTATATCGGCATATATGGAATAGTGCTAGCGTTCGTGCTCTATACTTTATTAGCTGGACAATGCTTGTTTGCTAGCGGTTGTGCTTAAACCCCTCAATTTTACCCTACCTACCTGAAGGATAGCATGAATTTTGCATTCAAGAATAAATAATATTGAACCTAAGAAAGCACAAAGATATTTATCACATCAGTTCGTTTCTATTTACGTAGTAAGATGATCCAAGTCAATGAACAAATAGTCATGGAGGCACTAAAGCATTGTATGGATCCGGAGGTTCCATTGAGTGTGGTTGATCTTGGTCTGATTTATGGTGTAGATATTAAGGACAATAATGATGTTAATATTAAAATGACGATGACTACACGTGGTTGTCCATTACACGATACCCTGGTAAGCGATGTAAAGAGGTATTTGGGTAAAGTTGATGAAATTGGTAACATCAACGTAGAAATTGTATGGGATCCGCCATGGAGTCAAGATCGAATGTCTCCAGAGGCCAAGGAGAAGATATACGGAAAGAAGAGCTTAAGGTTCTCAATAGACCTAGAAAAGTCAAAACCAACTAAGCAGGGAAAGACAGTGCAGCAACAAGACGGTTCACTCGCACTTCTAAACGAACAAAATCAAGGATTTATGGTAAACGATCAATTGATTGAATTTTGGAAAATGTGTGATGGGACGAAAACAGTAACACAGCTGGTTGATACATTTGCAGTAAAACTGAACTTGCAGCGTTCCGATGTTGAGAAGGAAGTAGTTGAACTACTTAACCAGTTGCTTGAAGCAAATTTGGTAAAGTCAGAGAAATAATTTGGTAAAATTACTTGATATACATTTAAAAAAAAATAACAGTAAACTGTTTTTATAAGAGGTGTAAATAGTAGGTTTACTTATTTTAGATTAGCGTTTGTATATCTTGCAATTTGGAATGGATCATTCCAAAACAGATACCGTGAAGATATTTATATTACAAACAAACTGAAATACCATATTCTCCTAAACTAGATTAAGAAAGTTTAATCTGCTTAGGTTGAATAGAAATTAAACGCTTCTCTCCGAAAAGTTCACAATCATACTAAGTAATTGATAGAACCGATTCTAAAAAATCCAGTCTTAATTTAGTTTATTCATATGGGAGAAAATTCTGAGGAAGACACCTTTCAATGATACAATCCTGATGAAATATAAGTAATGCATGTGAACATTTATCAGTGAAATTCAATTAAAAAACATTAACACATTCCCATGCCAAGAACATCAAGGCTTGGGACAAGACTCCTAAACTTCAAAAAGTTAGCACAGTACACATGAAAGCATCTAGGTAATAGCATTGGATTCAAGGGAAATAATGCTTGTTGCCGTGGAAAACATAAACAAACTTTGTAAATTTCTCACATACTTTGGCTAACTTGTTTTTGTACTAAAGGGTGTTACAATCTCTCCAACAAGTTTGTCGAGTGGTCTTCTGAAAATTGTACTAGTCAAAGCAATTTAATTGTCCAATAGGAAGGATAAAAAGATGTTTACACTTTATTTTTTTTTACAAGTAATTCAAGGATAAAAGCTAAATTTGAGATGTCATTTGGCATGGTTCTTATACATCCGGATAAGTGTAAAAGGAATTATTATTTTGGTGGCTCCCTCCTCTATCTATTAAAATAATCTAATAATGCTTGAATATACACTATGAATTCTTATCACATTCAGTTGTATTACGTGTAAAGATCTTTCATTACTAATCCAATCAGTGTGTATATAGAGTCAAGAATCGTTGCAATTTAAATTTTCAGTCCCAATTGATTATCAGGATCCCATATTGCGAATTGTTAATTTACGACTAACCAAAGTATATTCCTTCTTTTCTGTCGCATTACTTTCTAATAGTGATTACACTTAAATTTGATTTGAAAATTACAACAATTATATGAATAAAGTTTCAATTTTTAGTGTAGTAGCAATTGCCGTAGTTATAGCCATTGTGTTAGCATTAACATCAATTCCTGAAGCAAAAGACAAACCAATATCCAAATTTCCGATCAAGGTTGACTTTGCAAGAATAATTCAGTATAAGAATTTTACAAATAATTTCGAGGGTACGGGTGGATACATCATGCATATTAGATTATTGTATCCTGAGGAAGGGGCTCCAAGGCCTTTTTACCTCTTACTCTCCCCCCAGCGCAATGTGTGGGATCAGGTTGCAGATCCCGAGCAGTGGGTGAAAGTGGGAGAGTACGGCAATCATGGATTTGAAGTGCTATCAAGTTCCAAGGAGTTCGACCTATTCACTGAATATTTTCCGTTTGATTGGAAGATAATACCCCTGGAGATGCGATTGTATTGTCCTGATTGTGAGGAGAAATGGTCTGAACCTTATATCATATGGCAAGGATTTGATACCACAGTTACAAAGATGAAGGGACTAATTGTGCATGCTGGAGAAAGTTATTATGAGGTTGGATTTGCACTTGGTAACGACCAGATAGACACTCTTCCTGCAAGTGGAACTGCAGAATTTCAAATTACCGATTCCATAGGTGTTATTCTTTATGAATCAATGTTCAAAGTCGAAAAGTCGGATTTCATTGGTATAGATGAAGACATTTTATATCTTGGCGTTCCGTTAGGAGGAAAGGCATCATATGTTTTTACTGTGGCTATGGATAAGATTAAGGAATCACCAACTGGCAAGACAACAGGATTTGCGTTTCTTAATTTCATGATGGAAGATGGTAGAATTCTATCCGGAGGGACTAGGGATGTTCAGCTTCCTATAAAACAGCAAACTTCAGGAATAGTAGGACGCCCCTAATTAACACCCATTTTTTGAGGGCTAATTAGTAAGCCTTACAAAAAATAGTAAAATATTTTTTCTGTAGTCGTATTTAATTCAGTAATTGAAGCATCCTAAGATCGATGGAAATCCACATATTATTTAAGATCAATGGAATAGGGTCCACGTGACCAATATCTTTCTGATCTTAGCTACATCAATTTTGATCACAGCAGATACCTCATATACTAGCTTCTGAAATGGTTAGTGGGAATGAGACATCACAATTTAAGCTAAAATGGAAGGTGAATCTATGTGAGAAGTCAATAGGGCACTTTATTAATACCGCGATTTGTCAAGGCAGGTTTATTGAATAAAAGATATTCATCATTTAGTCACATAGATGTGATTCCAATGTAGTTATATTTATTCAGTAAATTATCTCTATGCAGGAAAATTATGAAGAGCATAAAAAAGCAGTGAGATACGAAGATATCAAAGGTATGAAGGTCATAGATACAGATGGAATGAACTTTGGTACTGTGCAGGATTTAATGATAGATCCTTTCAATATGGAGATTAAAGGTATGTTGGTGCATATAGGATTCAACAAGAATGTGTTGATCCACAAGGAGTACGTAGAGAGAATAGGTATGGATTGTGTCATGCTTAAAATTCCTCCAGTCGTCAAGTCGATGGAGGTTATTGACATAGAAGGTGTGAGGCTCGGCAAGGTGCAGGAAGTATTTACTGATACTGGAAACATGATCGAACTTATTGAAATCAAAACCAGCTTACGTGGTAAAACATTAAGGATACCCCAACAAGAAATTCATAGTGTGGGCGAAGTGGTTATACTGAAACATACTAAACAGGAGTACGTAAGGGCGAACTACTGATCAAAGCAATATTATCCAATGCAAAAACTTCAATCATGGGAGAAAAGAACAATTGGAATGACTAATAGAATTATACTAGTATTGGTCCAGACTAGTTGACATGTGCATTTAGATGAAAAAACAGTAGATATCAAGAGTAAAGGGGAAGTCTGGGGTAAGTTCTGGAACTGTGGAATAAGTGAAAAACTATGATGGTTTATTATAATTATATGAGGCTTGGGCATAATTCAATTATAATATTATTTTGAAATTGGTTCTTTAACTTCCCAGCATGTGCTTCAATGTCTTCAGAGGCCTTCCTGTCAAGTAGTTGTAATATACCATCAGCTGGTATAGCAATATAGAAATCAGAACGATGTTCCTAGCTTTATCAAATCCTCTAACTGGCAATGGATCTATGGTAAATACATCCTTCATATGCTCTACCAATGGCTCAACGCTTATACTCCTCCGAGAATATACATGCTGTCCAAATTCAGAGTTATAGAACTGCAGCAATGCCAGTCTATTATTATCTGTAGTATGCTTGTACCTTTCCAATGGGAATACTGGATACCCTCTATACCTGCTGAAATCACATAACTTGTGATCATCATATCCTTCATCTCCTACAACATACCTTACCATTCCTGTAGGCAATGAAGATGTTATGCTTTCATACATCTTGTTATCAGTAATGTTAGCTGTTGTGAAATCAGCTGATAATGGAACTATCAACGAACCTGTGCTACATGCTAGATGCAGTTTGTATCCTAATATCCATCCCTTGGTTCTGCTGTAGCCCCATCGAGCATCTGTATCTATACCGGAGCGTGGCACTTCATTCTTCTTCATGTTTGATCTATGCCATACATGTCCCTTTGCTTTCAACAATGAACTGTCAACGGATACTATGGCTGGGTCTACCAACCCATCTTTTATGAAGAGCATACCCATAACATCTATCCTTGATCTTATGTCAATTGATGGCCTTGAACCTTCTGTCGAATGTTCTTCTGTCTGGCAACCTATCCAAACCACATACCCCATTACCTTCCTGTTGTATGGCATGTCTATCGAAAAGTATTCATGCAAAGCATTGTTGCTTGGTATTCTTACCCATACTCTAACGATGAAGCATCTCACCATTACTGTAGGAGAATAGTAGAATGGTCTACCCCTTTTCCTATTAGGTTTTGACCGAATCACACCAATCAAAAATAATATGCGAAGAAGTATCGAGTCTGAGCTAAACACATTACCAATATGAACTGGAACCTGATCTTATCGTTTCGAACTAAATTACGCCCAAGCCTCAATTAGATATTAGTTATCTGCTTTTATTGATTAAGTTGCCCTACAGAGAATAAATAATGACAAACTTGGTTTGATAATGGAATATTATATTAAACTGGTGTAATATTACATACGAACAAAATTAGACCTTAGACTAATTTCTTCGGTATCAAAATAACACCTTTTTAAGATCAAGCCTACAGTGATAATTTTTTGTTTATTGTTAGAAAGGAGCTGTTAGGACCTTATTGGTATTCCCATTCTTGAACTCCAATAAAGTTATTGTTTTTTGTATGCTATAACCATATTTATTCACAAATGCTTTCGTCTTCTTATTACCTTGAAATACCTTCTCGAAATCCTTTTCATAGCCGACAGATGAGCCATAAAATGCGTGTAGTAATTGTTGTCCATTACTAGACGCTGATAAATCAATGACCATCTCATTGAATTGCGCTAATTCACTTAGAGAAGCCTTCTGCCCCTTTCGTTTATTTTCACCAATCGCAATTAACCCCTGGCTGCTATAACATGCTATCTTAACCATATAGTCAACTCCACTTTTACCTTTTAAAGTCTGATCAAAAGTAATTCCTGCCCCAAACTTGCTAGACATAAAAACTGCAAATCTATAATCAGAGAACTCCCCCTCTTTATCATCTTCACATTGAACAAATATTTTATGCAATAGTGTAATAGCAGATTCATTCATGGTATTAAGTACAGTTGCAATCTTGCCCTTCTTTATTAACTCTGAATTACATTCCTTAGCAACCTTAGCTAGCACAAAATATGGAAGATTATAATTTGACAATTCTGATACCAAGTTTGCTTTGTCCACTGGCACTTTCATCACGCCTTCAGCATGAGTCTTCAAAGCTGATCTCCAGAATACTGTTTATTAAAAATGAAAACCATGGCTGCATATCTAGCATACGTTCACATACCATATAACTGTTAGGAATTATCACATATTAGCAATAGGGAAGATATATGTGAATACTTCAACAAGGTAAACACTTGAACAGAAAGCGAAAGACCGTACAAATGTCTGAATAAGAGTAATACAGTTACGAATCGATAAATTCAAACCAAACTTGGGATAAAATTCTATAGTAAAAATTACAATATATCTTCAATTACCAGAATAGATACAATTTTCTTAAAGGTCTATATCTAAAAGTCATGGATTATTTTCTTTACTGGTTCATGTTACCATTTTCAGTCATAATAGCAACTACAGCAACACTTGGGGGTATTGGTGGTGCGGCTATGTTCATACCCATATTCTTAATTCTCTTCCCACTTTTAGGACCAGAATATTCTCTAGCTGGTCCAGTGGCAGCTATTGGTATCGCTTTGTTGACGCAAAGTTTTGGGTTTTCATCAGCGCTGATAGGATATTTACGAAGAGGATTAATTGATTTTCAGACAGCAAAATCTTTTACAATTATAGGTGTACCTACTGCCATCGTAGGCGCTCTGCTGTCCCATTCAATAGATCCTACAATGTTGAAACTGGGATATGGGATACTTATGCTGTTCCTCACTTACTTTCTGCTGCGAAAACCTAAACCAAAAGAATTGCATAAAAAAAGTATTAGAGAACTATCTGGAGACCTGCAGAGGGTACATGAAAGAAAAATTATCGCGAAAGATGGAAGTGAGTATAGCTACAGGGTTCGCCATATAAGTAAAGATGTCTACGCTACGGGTATTGGTGGCTTTTTTACTGGATTAATGTCCGTTGGGATAGGCGAGGTTGTCATGTCTCAATTGGTAAAAATATGTAGGGTTCCGATTCCGGTGGCTGCTGCCACCTCAATATTGATAGTAACTGTAACCATTATGTTAGCATCGTTCACCCATGTTTTATCACTAATTATGGAAGGAGGATTTAAGGCAGTTCCTTGGCATCTTGTGATGTATACAGTGCCTGGAGTTGTAGTTGGGGGCCAGATAGGAACGAAGCTCCAAGGGAGAATACCTTCTGAAAAAATGGAGAAAGTAATAGTGATTCTTTTTGCCTTGATCGGCATATCCATGATATGGATCGTGTTTGGTGGATCATAATATGACCAGTATTGAACATAGAACAAAATTCAAGAATATGTGCAACGCATCAATCTGAATAGTTATGTGTCCTCTGGTTTGAAAATGCTTAAGCTGCTAATTGTATAATTTTTTATCTTGATGTGATACATGCGGGCTTATTCGTTCGTGTAGCTAAAAGTTCGTAAGAAAGAAGATTTCTTCGAGTCATTAATCCTTTAACAAATATACAGTACCATTCTAAATCATAGCTTAGTATTCAAGATCATTTATTTCCAAATTATTAGAATGTAAAAGAAGTTTTTCAATGAAATATTTGCAGTCGTATAATATCTCAAATCCACAATCAATGTGATAAAATTTTCATATAGAGACTGTTTAAAAGTCTGTTTAAATATATAGTTCTATGGACAAATTGAATTATCAATCAGTTGTCAGTTCCGTGGGCGGTAACAAGATTTTTGAGTGTAGGCTATTCTGTTTGCTTAAATATTTTCTGAGTTAGACAAAAACGAATATGGTTCTGAATTTGATTCTTTATTCATAAATATCTCTTCATAACCTTAATCACTTGGACAGGTGACTA
Organism: Nitrososphaerales archaeon; assembly: GCA_965197925.1. Taxonomy (GTDB): domain Archaea; phylum Thermoproteota; class Nitrososphaeria; order Nitrososphaerales; family UBA213; genus CBDAOC01. The sequence goes on along the minus strand of CBDAOC010000020.1, from coordinate 123,646 downwards.
TCTTAGGAAAGGGAATCCTTTCCCTAAATCTATTCCAATAGATTAAATTAACTTAGAGCAATTTCAGATCCTTTGTGACTTTGTCAATTAATTCAGTCGGAGCAGGACCAATTGCAATACACGTAGTAGTTCCAGGTGCTAATTGTGTTAAACCGTGATCATTGACCTGTATTACTGGTAGATCCAATCCTTCCGCATGCTTTTTCACTCTCATCAATTCATCCAAGCTCTTTACCTTGACTGCTATCTTTGCTTGTCCACTCTCGTACCATTCATCAAACCATCCTCTTTTTTCTTCCTTAACCCTCTCAACTGCTAGTACAGATGCGTGCGATGCCTGTACTGCAATTTTTCCCGTGCCCATTTTCAGTTCTCTTCTGATCACAATTACTTGCTTGAATTCCAACCCAATGTATTAAATCTCATATCTAAAAATAGCTTTTGTAAAATAGGCATATACCTTCATTTTAGATGGCTGTCTTTGGCTTGAGGTCATTAACTTAAGTATAAGAAGGGGTTTCATCCCAAAATATAGATATATTGTATATGATACCTTCCTATTATTTCACCCATACTTTCTAAATGAAGGTATTTCAGGCAGGTGTGTAACACACTTCGAGTACGCCATAATTCAATCTAGAACAATAGATTATTACACTTAGAGCCTATCCTAAAATTCTAGCTGATAGTTAATGATTGGTAGAAATGATAACATTTAGAATGCAAGAATATTAGTTCAAACTGTCAGGTTTAGTTTTCTTACTATTGATATAATTAGTATTGTAGATAGTAGATACTAGAAACAGTTGCATTAACGTGTTTATGACACTACCAATATATCGCTCTATACACTATTAGGCAGTTAGCAAATTCTACTAGCGCCTGATAATTTTCCTCTCTCTTCTCGAACCTTACCAATAACTTTCTGAACCTGTTATGCCAAGATGCGGTTCTTTCTACAACCCATCTCTTTGCTTTGTACAAATTCTTTTTCAACACTTCACCCTTATGACGAATGTGATCCACATATCCCCTTCCTAACTCCATATTTCATACTCCATACTCTATCTCAGGGAAATCATATCCTATTCATGCATATGTTCTGTTTAACTTTGGGCCTATCAACAACAATGCTATCTATTGTAGGAAAGGCTGATTTCATATCGTGTTTATTTGCTCCAGTAATTACAGATGAGAGAGGAATACCTCTTCTATCAACCAGCATGTGACGTTTGGTACCTAGCTTACCTCTATCCGTTGGGTTTGCTCCCGGTCGTTTTCCCCCTAATGGGGCCTTCAGTAACGCTATCCATGGATTGCCAGTCCCATCCTATACCCTTCAATTCATCATATATTTCCAGCAGCCTCTTCCATACCTTCTTGAATACTCCTATCCCAATCCATTCCTGAAATCTTGCGTGGCAAGTTGAGCCAGAACCAAATTCTTTAGATACTTTCTTCCACTGGCATCCAGTTCTTAATACGTACAGTATTCCATTCAATACTTTTCTAAATGGCACAGCTGGCCTTCCAACTGTTCTTGCTGGTTTCTCTGGTAGCAACACTAGTTTGAACTCTACCCATAGATCGTCTGGTATATGCCATATCGTCGGCATGCTCTTTTTCTTTGATTTTCTCACAAATTTAGCTAGAGAGAACAGATCTAGATCTGTTTCGGTATAAACAATTAGGCTATGATGTTAATTTTCGGATAAGCTCTTAATGTAATATTATGTTACAGACTGCTCTCTTTTTACTGTTATTCAAATATACTAACATAGCAAAAAGATCCGCTATAACGGATGATGATGGCTATGTGTGAAGAAAATTACCTTGACAGCCTACAAATTTACGCATAAATTAGAAAGAAAAGGAAGAGTAATTTCTTCTTCATTAACGATGGTTATTTTATTAACTTCGATTTTTGCAAGCACGATCTTAACACCTGTTTATGCTAACTTTGGAGTGTGTACTTTCAACCTTGACACATTTTCTGGTGATGCTCCGCTTACTATCACATTTAGTAACGTCCACATAACTGCTGGAGGTGAGCATTATGATACTGGTACAGTTAAATTTTGGTTGTCGTTCAATGATGAATGGACGGAGTACTACACCGCTACTATAGATGGACCCATTGCTGTAGCCCCAGACAAATCGATGACATTAACGGAACCTGGGCAATACAAAATTAAATTTCGCTGTGAGCCTTCTTCAGGAGAAACGGTAGACTCTTACACAGCCACGGTATCTGTTAATGAATCTTCTGATACCACTCCGAGTCCGACACCACACGAGGAATCCTTCGACTTTAGCATTCGAACCAGTGACGCCTACCTGACGGTGGCACCCGGTCGTTCAACAGAGACGAGGGTTACGCTAACCTTGGAGAGTGGTAATGCTGAGCCCATTACCCTGACGGTCGGCATCAAACAGTCTGAATTGCTGAAGGCGGTTAAGGTTAGTTTAACCAAAATTACAGACAGTCCAACTTTTTCATCTGAGTTGACTATCATAACTTCGCAGGATACGCCTAAAGGAACCTTCACCATTACTGTTTTGGCAGAAGGAGGGGGTCTAACCCGCTCCACAACGCTTACGCTAGTTATTGTAGAAGATAAACCTAGCCCATATCCCGCTCCTTCTCCTCAACCTACACAGGAAGCTGACTATAGCCTTTCCGTATCTCCCACATCTCTCGTAGAGGTTATGGAGGGTGAATCCGCATCTTGGACTATTAAGATCAATTGGCATACTACAAGTCCTGAACGTGTTTATCTGGATGTCAAGACGGATCCCTTACTGATGCCCTGGCATAAAATTACTTTGCAGCCAAGGGAGATACAAGCAGTGAAGGAAGGCACAGCTGATCTAACAATTCAGACGAAACCCAGTCCGATTAAAAGCTTAGTCCATGAAGTTGAGGAATATGCTATTCTGATCACAGCCAAGGCGGTGTATTCTGGAGTACTTAGATCCATAACGGTGACCTCGGTAGTTCAAGAAGCCGAATCAATTGAAGTTCTGGTAGAGCCTCAAGAGCTGTATCTAGATTATGGAGATAAATCGATATTAAACGAACCAAATCCGCAAGCCAAGATAACAGTGATAGCAAAGAAAGGAGGCAAGCCTGCCAAGGAGATGGAAATAAACATTAAGGTCTGCACGGAACGTGGAGGAGAAGGTACAGATGGGCATATTCATGATAAAGGGCGAAAAAGATGCGACCGGGACTCCAGACCAACGGGAGAACTTGACAATAATGATGGTGAGAAAGGCAATGACCTAGTTGAGAAGACTAACGAGAACGGCAAGATAATCCTCACATATACACCTCCAAAAATCCATGATGGAAACCATGATCACATTATAGCTGGCAAGGACTGGATAATTGCAACAGAGCAGGGTGATCCTTCAGTTGAGGGTGAGAACTGGATAGTAACAAAAGTACCTAATCTGCAACCGATGCCAGGTTCTGAATTGGAACGGCTATGTGGTGGAGAGCATGTTCCTCTCGACAGTCCATGGTTTTTTGAGAAGCAAACGAGGCATGACTGCATCTTTTACGGTATGGAGGCTACAAATGACGTATTGGTACGGATAGCAAATGAATTTATGCAGAGACAGATAGACTGTGCATTTAATCTGCATTTAATCCTGGCGGTAATGCATGCAAAATTGAAGGAGGTATTATTGTTAGCATAGGTAAAAAGCACATGGTAGGCATGAAGATCACTGCTATGAGCTTGCCTTGGGGCGGGTTGCACGATATAAAGGGCAACTGGAAGCCTAATCACCACACCCATGGCAATGGCAGGATAGTAGATCTTGGTTTTGCCTGGTTTGAGGATTCAAATTTGGGAAGGAAGGATCCGCCACCCCGACCATTATGTGATAATTATAGTGAAGATCTCGTAATAGCGAAATGCAAAGAATATGACATAGATCGAATACTTTTACTAAGAGATATTATTACTAAGGATCCAAATTTTAATGAGTTCGTAAGCGACGGAAGCAACATGAAAAAGACCTTCAAGAAAACGTCTCCTCACTTCCATGTATACTTCAAAGAGTCATCTGTGGAAACACCAGAACCAGTTCTGCTCGGGGAGAACAAACAGGCAGATGTGAGCGTAGCTACGAAGCACAAGAAGAAAGTAACCTTGGTTGCTGTTAAGAACAATGGAGATGAAGAGATATTCGGCTTTCAGATGAAGATAAATGATGGAAAGATCAGGTATGTGAAGGCTAGAGGATGGGACAGGGATAAGATAGACCAGAGCACTGTAGTAGTGTACGCGAGTGACAAAACGATCAAACCTGGTAAATCATTGATAATCCTGATGGTAGTTGAAAACAAAGCTTCATCTTTTGAGTGGATAGTATTAGATACTGCTGGCAATATGATCACAAAAGGAGATGCAAGACCCAAGGATTAAACTGGAAGCTTTAGCAACCAATACATCTTGTATACCATCCAAAGGCATTATGTCCGTAACACCTAACCTGACCTTGGGAAGGCTTAGAATGTGCTACTCTAAAGCTTCATCATTTATGCAAGGAGTATTATTGTGAGTGTAGGTGTCGTACAAGAAGTATAACTGTTGATAACAACCTAAAGGATGAACCCGACAATCAGTAGTAATCAATGCCCGATGGGCCTGCGTGTTTATGGGTTCCATATACTTGTATCGAGTATGATGTTCCCACACAGAGTCACAAATGAGTTAAGATTATTATTTTTGGCGTTTCCAATAATGTAAAAATATTCTCGATACCCAACGACCATGGGTGACTTTATCTGCACTCATTGCTGAGATGACCTCAGGAAATACTTATGTTAACATTCACACAGTAGAGAATCCTGGTGGAGAAATTCGAGGGCAGATCTAATAATTCTCATTGAACCAGTCACACCAAACAACTTTAATGTGATTTGAATTAATTCATCTCGAACAAGAGTCACTATGTGGTCTTTAAGATTATGTTGCTGTTAGGGCGGTTCGAATTTTGTAAGATTATTCTTGATAAACATAATGGAGGATATAATTCCACACTATGGAAGATGCAGATACAAGATTGGGCTACGGCAAAACCAACGGATTGGTATTTGGATACAAGCTTCATGTGACATCTAGCACAGGTTCATTGATTGTACCATTATCTGCTGAACTCACTACGCCAATATTCGTAATGATAATATCTATCAGAGTATAACAGCATATTGCCAGAAGGAATTAGGTATGGATTTTAATTATTCAAATCAACGTTTTTGTTGAAATAGCGGAAAAATAGTGTAGCTAGTGACGTTATTAGTGTAATGTGCTGCACTATTAGTGTTCACCATCGCGTTAATTATGCACTATTAGTGTTCACCATCGCGTTAATTATGCACTATTAGTGTTCACCATCGCGTTAATTATGCACTATTAGTGTTCACCATCGCGTTAATTATGCACTATTAGTGTTCACCATCGCGTTAATTATGCACTATTAGTGTTCACCATCGCGTTAATTATGCACTATTAGTGTTCACCATCGCGTTAATTATGCACTATTAGTGTTCACCATCGCGTTAATTATGCACTATTAGTGTTCACCATCGCGTTAATTATGCACTATTAGTGTTCACCATCGCGTTAATTATGCACTATTCATGCGCGCACTAATTATGCACTATTCATGCTCAAATGACACTATAAATCTACTAATGACACTATTAGCGCACTATTAATCCACTAGTAACACTTAGTGACATATATGACGTTATTAACGGACCAATGTACGCTATTTTATTGTGCTCCGCTATTAGTGTCACATATTCCATTATTAGCAGATAAACTGACGTTATTTTATCGAGTGATTCATTATTTGTGTCATAAGTTACGTTATTTTATCGAGTGATACGTTATTAGAGTACCATGTGACGTTATTAACGGGGATTTTTACGTTATTTATTTGGTAGTTCACGTTAATTAGGGCCAATTTACGTTATTTTCTCTATCAAAACGTTATTTTTGGGTTTATACACGTTATTTACGTTAAATCACGTTATTTACGATATTTTACTAGTTTTACAAGCCGTATATAGGCACGAATTCAGCGAGCAAAAATTAACGGAAATAACGGAAATAACGTAGTTGAACGGCAAATAACGTAATAACATCAAAAATAACGTGTTATAGTGAATCTAGGAAGGCTTTAACGAATGGGTCTTGGGTTTGACGCTTGATTTTAGTGAGTCTAAGAAGCGGAGGAGTCAAAGTTAGCGTATTTGAAGGTGCTGTAAACTCTATGTTTGATATGTCTATTTCATTAGGGTGTAAAAATTCGTTTGATAGTGTTGTAACATCCTCGTCAGATTTTAACTCTGTAAAAAACCGTCGGCTCATTGGTTATTCATGTTAACTGTTGAACTTGGTTAGAAAAAGGTGGGATTTGGGTGTGCCTATGAAGGGTTGATTACAGCATAGTCAAGTGTAGAACCATCAGCCGGATCTGCCTGAAAGTCATCACAGGTAATTATGAATGAACCTTCGGAACTATGGAAGCGACACGAATCAAGTGGAACTCTTTGTTGCTGCCCGTCTGGAGCGATAAACTTGAACAGAATGTATGAATCTGGGCTCACGTTTAAATCAATAATGGTAAATGCACCAGTGTCACCATCAGGATTCCATCCTAGAGCGTGCCCCTCGACATCATCCTCTATAACTACATACTTTATGCTAGCTTGTGTTCTATCTTCCAAAGCTGCTACTCTATCAACCAATGTCTTCAATCCACCTTTGGCGGCATCTGCCAAGTCTGTTGAACCTAATATAGTACCTGTCAGTAACGCTAATCCTACTATTGCAGATAGCACTAGCTTCCTCATTGAGCAAAGTAACCATCCAACAAATTAAAATCTGTATGGATCTTGATGACCTATATTCTATAACTTCTCCGACTGATTACCCGAACTCTGTATAGCATTTTGTATCAATGTTATCTACTTGTTGTCTCCCTTGACCTCAATCCCACATGCTTCGGCTGGCGTCTTTCCATTTAGCCCTTCATGCTCTCGTATGTAGTTGTGGTATATTTGGTATCCTTTCAGAATTGTGGTATCTTTCTTCTTTAATCCACTGACAATTTTTTCCCTATCTCTAACCTCACCGTTCAGTCTTTCCATTTTGTTATTGTTGTGGTCTCCTTTGATAGAGATATGACGTATGTGTTTGGTTCTTGTTTCCTTAGGTTGTGTCCAGAATTCCTTTTTGTAAGCATCACGATAAGCTGGCAATTCATCAGTTATGATTGTCTTGGGCTTCTTGCCCATTAGTTCTTTCATTCCCTGAGAGTTACCTCTGAGACCAATATCAACTACCCGCCAAGTTAGCTTTTCAGCATATTTCTTCAAATCAAAAAATGTCCAAAGAATGGAATTAGAACTTGTTGAAGACCTAAAGGAGAAGGAAATAGAAAATAAAAAATTGGATAGGGGCTATGTAGCCACCCCGATAGCTTCTGTCGCAATGTTATATCTAAAGGTGTCCGGATCCACTGTGGATTCAAATCCCTCCCAGTCCATATACACAGAGGGTTCAAATCCTTTGCAAGACTACCTTACCATTTGGCAAAGTACCGACAAAATTCCAACCCTGTGGAATCAATTTTTCGGCTTCTTCACTTGATGCTACTCTCTGAGTCAAGAATTGCAGATACCCAACATCTTGAATATCTCTTACACTTTTTCAGGAGGAGCTTTTTCTGTTTCTTTTTGTATTTTCTCCCTTTGCTTTAGCAATGGGTTTTCTATTATTTCCAAGTCCAGCAATTCTTCACTGCGTTTGAATGCTCCACGCATTTCTCTGATTAATGTCTCTGGTAGAACTCCCTTATTTGTTGTATACTTTGCTTCAATTGTTCCCCTGTGACCCATGAAGAAGGCTCGAAAGTCATGTGTAATTTTTCCCCTGGATTCAGCGATTAACAATTGTGTAGAAGTATGCCCTTAATACATATGATCTCCATTGAAATCTTGGTCTGAACGTTTCTCTGATTATTCTAGATATTTGTCGTGTTGGCAGGAATTTTTTTCCTTCGTTTCTTCCTCTACCATATTTGCATTTTGATTCCACTGCTATCACTGCTGAATTTCCTATCAGGATTTCTCCTCTTACAAGCCTGTCGTTAAGATAGGCTAGAAGTTTCTTTGTTCCGTTGGGTGTGAGGAATGTGAAGTACTGATTCTTTGCTTTTGAAAGCATTTTCCTTACGATGACTATGGGTGGGCTTTGCAGGCATCTGGCAATGCCTTGTTGTATCACTATGTCTGGAAGGTCTTTCATTGTCAATCCATCAGTTCCATAATAATTACCTAAGAGGAAAATCTTTCATCTCTTACTAGACATTTTCGCTTTGACGAACGTGGTGTTAAGGTTAAAAACAAAGAGAATTGTCCGGGCAAACGTTCTACAGGTACTAATCTTTCAAAATTTGAACCTATAGTAAATTGCATTCAAACAACTACGGAGACTTTGGACTACAGAGTCTGTAACATGGTTCTACACTCTAACATTTATTGCAACATCTCCGAACTCCTCTCATGGATAGAGAATATCAAACGCTGGGTATCGCATCTGGATTCATCATACTAGCGTGGATAGTATCTGGAAGCTTCATACATGAAGCTGGACATGCTTTAGCTTGTTTTGCTTTAGGTGGGCAAATAGTTGGTGGCAATTTGGTGAATTTGATCCTTTGCGATCGACTGCCAATTATAGACTCTCTTCCTGTTGCGCCTTACTTATTTTGGTTTTCTGGTGGGGCACTAGCCAGCATTACAGGCCTGGTATTGTTGAAAGAAGTTAAAACTCGGGGACAAGTTGTGGTTGGTAGGTTGTTACACTATAATCATTGGTAGTGGTCTTAATGCCTTTGTGGAAGCGTTTACCAACGAATTTTACTGGACCATCATTACGATGTCAAAAAATTGGACTATTCCATTTGTTCCTATTAACCTTATTTGGCTGGTTCCTATTATCCCTGCGATCCTTATAGTCAAACATAAGTCAAAAAGGAACAACTTGTTTCAAATTAATAACTCCGTTTAAAAAGAACAAGTAAACAAAGATTGAATTGCACCATGGTATAGAAAAACCCTTCTTGCAAACCTTTATTGTCACTGATACCACCGAGATAGCTTTAGTTATGGTTTCAAAAAGTCGGTCTGGTTCTTACCTGAATTTTCTTGACAAACAAGTCAGAACGGTGAGATATTGGTATACTGTGAAGATTCCAATTAGTTGAGAAACAAAACCCACTTTTTCTATTTTTAATGTGGTACAACAAACATTCAATCTTATGATCAAGTTAAATACTTCTTTAACAGTCTAATTGCTAAGGGATATGGGGTTACGGTAAGTAATACTAATATGAAAGGATTGATAGTACTACTGATATCAGTTTGTCTGTTAGCAACAACCAATGTAGGAGTAGTGAATGCACAACAGGATTTTTCTATATATGAAGATCTTGTTAACGGAATTACAATCATGTATCCTTACAATTGGGAAGTAATAGAAATGCCTACTGAATTTGACTTTGTGGTTTCGTTTGACTCTCCACCAGAAAATAATTCAGATACTTACATTGAGGGTATCGACGTCGTATTAGAACCTGTACCAGAGGGTTTAACACTAGATGAATATACTCAAAGTCAAATTGATCTGTTAAAGTTGTTACACACAGATTTTACAATTTTAGAGTCAGGCCTAACTTCACTAGCGGGTAGCCCAGCCCATAAAATAGTATACACTGGCATTCTCCAGGAATTTGACGAACCTTCAAAAGGGATGGAGGTCTGGACGATAAAGAATGATATAGCTTATTTAGTTGGATATTACGCGGAACCTCATACATACGACAATTACTTGGAAACAGCGCAGAACATGTTAGAATCATTTGAAATACTACCGACGAAGATAATTAGCGGTAAATACTTAGTTCCTGATGCGGGATTACAGATTGATCTTCCTGACTGATGGAGTGGTATTGAAACTTATGGAGATAACAAGACTCTACTGGTGAGTCCGGGTATCACCTACAAGCTTACCGGTGAGGTAGATGTCGTGTATATGGAAATATTTGTGGGAGACTTGTCGGAATTGAGCTCTCTAGAAGGTTGGAGTAGACCTACTGATGAAACTGGATGTGTTATGCCAACACCTTTTGCAATCATAAATCTAAATGATATGAAGGCTGGCGAATTTCTGATGGAATGCGAAGAAACGGAAATGATGTTGTCTATGAAGATGAAGGGACTGGCCTTGGCAACTGAAGAAAAAGTTATTTGTGTAACATATAGTGCAAGTTCTGAGAATGTTTATGATAGCCACATTGCAAAATTTGAAGAATCACTCGAAACCTTAAAAATTGAAAATACGATCGACCTTTCTAATCCTGGTCTAGCTCATTTGTTTGGTATGACACTAAGCAAGGAGCAAGTTATGGTTGACAACAGACAATATGATGTAGAGATTGTTAGCGATTCAACCACAAGTGACTTTACTTTTAGTGAAGAAAACAAACAGATATCATTCAAAGTAGAGGCAAAAGAAGGAAGTGAAGGTTTTACAACTTTATACATTGGCAAAGTGTTGGAAGGTCCCTATACAGTAACAATAGACGGGAAACCTATGGATGATGTTATGCTCGTTGAAGATAAAACAAATGGTGAGACTAGTATTGATTTGATTTATGGAGAAGGTGTGTATGATATTACAATGATCGGGACACAAGTTGTGCCAGAGTTTTCCATACTTACTCTAGCTATTTTTGCAACCGCCGTATCTCTTATTTTTGCTACAAGACTAATTCCGAGATTAAATAAAATCATAATGAATTCTAACGAAATGATACAGAATACTTGATAATATGGAAATATGGTCATGATATCCTAAAGGAAATGACTGTGTTACCGGAGATGTTTTCCAAATTTTAGGTAATAATACGATTTAACAAAATATACCTGAATTGTTAAATAGCGTTAAACCCTGTATTAGCAGACCATTCATAAAATCTTTGAGAATGTGTGTTGATTAGTTAAAATTCCATAGCTAATGTAATTAGATTTCAGAGTGATTTATTTGGGGAAAAGTGAAGTGTTCAACATAAGATTATAACACAAATAAGACAGTAGAGCCGAGATCATATTAGTGAATGAATCCACTCATCATCCAAAGGCATTACAAACGCTAAAGATTGGATTTACTATAGCACTAACAGTTGCACTATTGGAGTTAGTTGGAGGAGTCTGGAGTAACAGTTTGGCTTTATTAAGTGATGCTGGTCATGTTTTCATCGATGCACTTTCGTTGGGAATAGCATTGTTTGCCCTAAAGATGGCGGGCAGACAACACACACCAACCCTTACTTACGGTTACCATAGAGTGGAGATTCTTGCTGCTTTTGTTAATGGTGCAACTTTGATAGGTGTTTCAGCCTTTATTTTTTATGAAGCATATAGGAGATTCTATGAACCTCCGCAAGTATCCTTTGATATGATGATAATCTTTGCGAGTGTTGGATTGGTAGCCAATTTGGTGATGATAAAGATTCTTGCGAAACACAGTAATGAAAGCTTGAATGTTAGAGGTGTATTTCTTCACATAGTGGGTGATACCTTGGCTTCTGTTGGTGTTATTGCGGAGAGGGGTTGCAATTGCATTCACTTCCATTAATTTAATTGATCCTCTTGTGGGAGTCTTCATTGGATCTCTTATCCTCAGAAATGCGATCAAGCTCTGCAAGGACTGTGTAAGAATATTTCTTGAAGGCACGCCAAAAGAATAGATGTAATGAAGGTCAAGAACGAAATTGAGGGGATTGAAGGAGTGGAGGAAGTCCACGATCTTCATGTATGGACTATAACATCGGGTATGAATGCAATGAGCGGACATATTGTAGTAATGGATCAGATGCTAAGCCAGTCCCAAGTGATACTATTTAGAATAAATAACATGTTAAGGACAAAGTTCGGTATAGGTCATAGTACGCTTCAGTTTGAAAATCAGAAGGAATTGATTCAATCCAACAAACTAACCGATGTGAACAATAATTGATCTTTAAGGTTAAAGGTACCAGGATAGATCCCGTTTGAACAAAATATGCTTTCCCCATTATGGCGCATAGATTTGTACCTTTCCCCATTATGGCGCATAGATTTGTACATTTACAATAACATTTGGTGGATTTGGAGAAACAACCTGGACTGCTTCCGAACCATTTGGGTTCAAATTGGAGTAATTTAATTTGATGCGATTGGTTCACTCACTCAGAATATCCTTAAAGGAAAGAACGATGTATAACACCTTATTGGAAATAACGGCTCTCCAGTTGCAGTTGGGAATAGCCGGAATTGTCGGAATAGTGATTATGGCGATCATCATACTGATAATCCTCGCATCTTCTATACGGGTGGTAAGGGAGTATGAGAGAGCAGTAGTCTTTAGGCTCGGAAGGTTGATTGGTGCAAAAGGACCTGGTTTGATACTCCTTATACCTATCTTCGACAAAGCGATGATGGTCGATTTAAGGGTAGTCACCCTTGACGTTGTAAGGCAGAAGATAATAACACTTGACAATGTCACCGTTGATGTAGATGCCGTAGTGTATCTACGGGTCCATGAACCCACAAATGCCGTCGTGAGGGTACACAATTACCTCCTGGCATCGAGCATGCTGGCACAGACTACTCTTAGAGACATACTAGGCCAAGTCAATTTTGATGACATACTTTCAAAGAGAGATGAGCTTAACGAAAGATTGCAAAATATTCTAGAAACGGCAACAAGCCCCTGGGGGATAAAGGTAACATCGGTTGCAATAAAGGATATATCGTTACCAGAAAATATGCATAGGGCCATTGCAAAACAGGCAGAATCTGAGCGGGAGAAAAGGGGTAGAATAATAATAGCCGAAGGTGAACTAAAAGCAGCCGAGAAGATGTCACAGGCTGCAAATTTCTATAAAAGAAATAATGCGGCGATGCGTTTGAGAGAATTGCAGACATGGACAGAGATCGGTAGGGAGAAGAAAATGGTGGTTGTAACTGGAGGAGATTCAAGCAATATAGGACTCCTTCTTGGCATTATGAAAAGATCTTATGAGTAATCTAGGTCTTATAGCAAATTCCCACTTTTGGCTCGATCAATTCAAGATGATAAACCTTTGGAGGGGGATTAAACAAGGTGGTAATTAAAAAATACTTTTCTAATGTGTTAGAGAACAGATTTTTATTTGAAGTATGTAAAACAAGATTATGGATCCAACATCTTACTCATTTGAAGCCTTGTTGAATTCAGTGCATAAAGAAGGAACTTCTTTGCTTGATTACAACAAGATGAAGATACCTTGTGTTTTACTGAAGAATGACAGATATGATGAAATTGTCAAGGCGTTTTATGGAAAAAGCCTCGCAGTAGATTCCAACCTGAATATTCTACACGACGACAAGAAACATGTATTTGTGGAAATACTGCTAAAGTCATCAGCTGCTGGTATAGAGCAGAAGGTGCTTCTCTTTGCAAACACGGATTTAGATTTTTTTGAAAACCTGGCAAAGTGTGGTATTATAGGACTGCTTCCGGCCTCACTTGGTCAGGCTGCTGCGAATATCTTGATGATTCAGCTTCCTAGAATTGACTCGATCGTTAAAGCACTGGATACCATAAAATCTTATTTGAATTAAATTTCTAGATGCGATAAACCGTCAATTACAATGTAATAAGTCATATCTAATTAACCCCTAGGTTTCAGATAACTATAAGAGCCATTAATTTTCAAACTGATTGAATGCCTTTACCTAGATTTGGTTTGCTCACACATCCCTCAATTGAAATTCTTGAAGAGATCAGAACTATTCTAGGAATGGGTTTTGATTATTCAGAGATAGGAATCGAGCCACCTGAAGGTGCTCCAGATATTCTGCAAAGAAAACATCTCAAAATAGTAAAATTGTTGAATGATTCCAATGAAAAACCACCTGGACATACATCTCCATGGGTCGATCTTGGATCGGATTATGAATACGTTCGTCATGGTTGGGTTGTAGAGTTAAAGAAAACCCTACTGGTTGCAAAGAAGCTTGGTTTAACCTTGATTAATTTTCATGCCAATGCAAATGGAAAGTTTTTTGGTAAAAAGCGGAAAATAATTCTGGATAATTGGATAAGTAGTTTACAGGAGATTGTTTCTTATGCCAAAGATTTGGATTTACAAGTCATGTTAGAAAATATGCCCAAAAGTAGTAGTTCTGTACATTTATTGGGTGAATTCAAGTATATATTAAGAAATGTTCCCGACCTTCAAGTGCATTTGGATATCCCGCATGCTTTTACTTCTGGAGGTATGAAATCGATCCTTGATTATATTAGTACCTTCAATGACAAGATCGCACACATACATTGGCATGACAATAATGGAGAATTTGATGAACACTTGCCTGTTGGAAAGGGTTTGATAGAGCATGAAAAAGTGGTAAAAGCGCTCAAAAAAATTGGATATGAACGTACAATCACGCTGGAAGTGTTTACAAGCAAAAGTGATGCTAAGAGATCAGCAATGAAATTAAAACGATTATGGGAAGAAGAATAATTGTTCGAAATTGGTCAAGAATGCGCGGAAAAATGTTGATAACTTGTTGCTTACACAATTATCCATGAAGTACCATAAATTAATATAATATGTCTTAGTTCAATTTGATTCATGACAATTGAATTAGGGAATATTGATTCATTTTCATGTCTTATTATAATTCCAGCGTACTAGGTTACAGGCTAGCACGAAAGACCAGATTAAAGAAAATAAGTAGAAAAAGTATATCAATGATATTATAGTGTGAAAATGCCACCCGATTTCTTGTTTACTATCAAATTCTACCCGGTCTCTCTGGATCTGTAAAGCCATCAAATAATCCATGGCTTCGGAAGAGCTCTTCTACGACCCCCTCATCCAATTTCATGGTATATTCTCCTTTGGTAAGGATGTAATGTAGATCCTTAAGATAGTATACATTGCGCTTCATGGCATCAAATCCAGAGTCCTCATGATATGAAGGGAACTGATATTCTGCAATCATTATTTTCCATATATCCTCAATTGGTAGAGAAATTTTATCACCATCTTCGCCATTCATACCTTCATCATAAATATCCCAAAAGATGCCAGCTGCCGCCAACTCCTCTGAGAGAAATTTTACAGAATCTACTTTGAAGTTGTGCTCTAGATCGTATTTTAAGAACTTCCCTGCCTGCTCCTTCGCGTAGTGTTGGGAGATGATCGCTGACATGAAATTTGCAAATCCTTCAACCATTGAATCTGCAGTTGTTGGATTGCTGAAGCCGCCATGATTCATATCATAG
The DNA here is from genome assembly GCA_965197925.1 of Nitrososphaerales archaeon. Taxonomy (GTDB): domain Archaea; phylum Thermoproteota; class Nitrososphaeria; order Nitrososphaerales; family UBA213; genus CBDAOC01. Next base: position 108,239 of record CBDAOC010000020.1, on the reverse strand, counting down.
TAATGATCCACGCTGGCATACTGGCCCTGCATATAATGGGTATATTCATGTGTTAGGGTGTCCCATGTGTATGGATTTCTAGGAGAGCTTGTTCCCTTGCCTATCCAGATCTTTGGGATCTTTCTATCAGTTTCGTATCCATACTTACCCTTAGGTGTCTTCTCACTGAATATCTCGATGTCTATCTTCTTTGGTTGTAGACCTAGAACATCAGTATAGAACCTTACAACATCATTCTGTAAAGCAAATATTCTTGCGGCTGCTGCTTCTGATTTATCTGAAAAAAATATAGGCTCCAGGGATATATCCTGCAGGCTGCCATCAAACTTGATAGGACCGCTTCTCTTTGATACTACTTGTGAGATTGTAGCATCTATCAATTTGAAATACTTGCCATCAAGCTCAACTTCAAGTGAATATGTCTTGCCCAAATTTTCAACTATTGAATGCAGATCCTTGAAGGTGTAGTATCCAAAGCGATCAGTGTAGGACTCTATCTCTCCATACGGACTGGTCATAGTTACCTTTGCTCCCTCAAGAGCATGTCTAGTACCATCTTGATCCTTATAGAAGATAGTGCCTGCTATCTTGTATTGGGATAATGGTTTTGGTTCTTCGAAATAAAGAGGCATGGAAGCAGTAAGTACGGGAGAGTTTTCTGTCTCAACCGTCACAGAATACTGACCCTCGGGGAATAAGTAAGAGGACCTGGTCCAGTGCATAAGTGTTTTTTCATAACCTTCGTTGGGAGGAACGAGTATGCTATCGGTAACAGCAGGATTGCCCTCGGGATCGATCAACTTGATATTCAACCTTTCCTTCGGGCCTATTCCAGATACAATCAGGGGATCATTGGGTCCAAATTTGACCTTATTGAGCTCCATTGTTAGGGTTCGAGGCTTGAAGGTAATGTTGAATTCCTCACTTGTTGATGGAAGAAACCCATTACCGCCTTCAAAGCCTCCGTGAAGTGATAAGATGTCCGAGTCAACCTGTAGAGCCTTCCAGTAGATGATGAATATTCCACCATCAGAAGTTATGCCCCTAGCTATTACCTTATCTTTTGTCTCGTTTCTATGCTTTATCAAGATGGTCGCATCCATGATCGGCAAACCTGTTGCTGTTGTAAGCTGGCCCGTGAAGAGTTGATTATCATTATAGGTGGCATTGGCAGGAAGAGGTTCCAGGGTTAGGATGGTTTGGGTACTGATAGGGAGTGGGATTATTTGTTTCTCGAATTGAATAATTACTCTCTCGTAAGTATGACGATCTATAGTAGACCTGACATAAATAAGATATGCCCCTGAATAGTATGGATTATCCCAATCTGAATAATAAGAATCATTCCACTCTTCATATTCATCCCTCTCCCACTTCATTAAAGTAGAATTGAAGTTCCCCATTTCATCGACGGTTATCATAGTGCTTAAGAGAACAGATTTTATATTATTTGTCAAAAAAACAGAAAGCTCGTCATTAGGTCTACCCTTTCCAAATATAATCAAATCATCGCCGTAATTGTATTTTTCCTTATTGGTATTAACCACTAGATGAATTCTTTCAACCTTAATGGAATACTTTTCACTTTGGGAATTAGAATAAAGAGCACTTCCCATGTAATTTGCATAAAGTATGAAGGTATCATCATCCTTGGATTTAGGAACCCATTCTATGCTGAATCTTCCACTATCATCAGTGAGGCCCGTTATAATCGTATTTCCACCAACCGCTATATTCTCATTCTTCAAAGTTATAGGAGCTTTCGCTATTCCTTTTCCATTATCCGATCTTACTAATCTTCCACTGAATATTATACTATCACCAGCATATGCTCTTTCAGGTACTTTTTCCAGAAAAATTGCTGTCTGCACCTCTTCCTGAGCGTGTACAGTAACTATACTCCATGTCAGCAGTGTAGCAAGGAGTAGACTAATAAATCGATTTACCACAATGTTTTTTTTCTTTGTTTCAATAATTAAGCGTTATCCTCGACCTATTTCCCAAGGGAACATATTTTTTGGAGTATCACTTAGAGCCTATCCTAAAATTCTAGCTGATAGTTAATGATTGGTAGAAATGATAACATTTAGAATGCAAGAATATTAGTTCAAACTGTCAGGTTTAGTTTTCTTACTATTGATTTTATTAGTATTGTAGATAATAGATACTAGAAACAGTTGCATTAACGTGTTTATGACACTACCAATATATCGCTCTATACACTATTAGGCAGTTAGCAAATTCTACTAGCGCCTGATAATTTTCCTCTCTCTTCTCGAACCTTACCAATAACTTTCTGAACCTGTTATGCCAAGATGCGGTTCTTTCTACAACCCATCTCTTTGCTTTGTACAAATTCTTTTTCAACACTTCACCCTTATGACGAATGTGATCCACGTATCCCCTTCCTAACTCCATATTTCATACTCTATACTCTATCTCAGGGAAATCATATCCTATTCATACATATGTTCTGTTTAACTTTGGGCCTATCAACAACAATGCTATCTATTGTAGGAAAGGCTGATTTCATATCGTGTTTATTTGCTCCAGTAATTACAGATGAGAGAGGAATACCTCTTCTATCAACCAGCATGTGACGTTTGGTACCTAGCTTGCCTCTATCCGTTGGGTTTGCTCGGCCGTTTTCCCCCTAATGGGGCCTTCGGTACGCTATCCATGGATTGCCAGTCCCATCCCATGCTCTTTAATTCATCATATATTTCCAGCAGCCTCTTCCATACCTTCTTGAATACTCCTATCCCAACCCATTCCTGAAATCTTGCGTGGCAAGTTGAGCCAGAACCAAATTCTTTAGATACTTTCTTCCACTGGCATCCAGTTCTTAATACGTACAGTATTCCATTCAATACTTTTCTAAATGGCACAGCTGGCCTTCCAACTGTTCTTGCTGGTTTCTCTGGTAGCAACACTAGTTTGAACTCTACCCATAGATCGTCTGGTATATGCCATATCGTCGGCATGCTCTTTTTCTTTGATTTTCTCACAAATTTAGCTAGAGAGAACAGATCTAGATCTGTTTCGGTATAAACAATTAGGCTATGATGTTAATTTTCGGATAAGCTCTTAGTATATTCAAAAAAATGGAGCGAAGGAGTTATGAATTGCGATAACTTGTATTCCGATCAATGGAGTATTAACTAATGTTAGCACTAGGGTAATATTTAATCAATCTTAAAATATTCTAATCTAGCGATGGTTAGCATATTGAAAAAAATGTCGTGATAAGCTTAACGACAGTAATAACTTCCTTAACTATTTTTTCATCTTGATATCTTTGTGCATAATGTTATTTTTCGTAACTAGAGAAAAATGGTAAAGATCTCTATCATTGGGAATTAATTCATACTAATAATAAGGTGTAAAGAAATTTTTCTACTCAAAGGAAAGTTGACAATTCCTAAGATCTATAAAACGAATTAACACTAAATGAGAAGTTGAATTATTGGTAGGTTCCGAAGATAGGAACGTATTTACCAAAGATCATGACGGCCAGAACATTCTGGATCCCCAAGGGTAAGATTTTCCATTATATGCGGGATACAAAAAATGTATAACTATGGCCTCAAACCTCAAAGAATCACGAATACTCTAGGATTATATTCGAATTTCAAGATAATGCAATTTGCTCAGAAGGTAATGAAGTTTTTGAAGATCGAAATTTTTATCACTAATCCTATTTATACAAGTAGAATAAGATTGGTTTTACACCAACAATTCTCAGTGATCAGGTCTGTGGATAGCACAATCAATACCAAACTTTCATCTACTATCCAGAAGCATCGCCCTTGGGAATCCCAGGTTACTATCCGTTTGTATATTACTCAAGAATAGTTGCGGTTTGATCGCCGCAAGCATCGTTGCCCCATTATGTTCAAATATTTTCAAGTGCACATCGCTCACACTCTTCATTACCTCCAATGTTTTAAAATTAGGCCGTGATACTATGACAAGTAGGTCATGTGAAGCTCTCATAATACGGGACATATCCACAATACTTCTGAGTATAGATTGTATATCACCTTGATACTTCAACTCTAGAAAGCTATAATCTATGCTCATAACACAGCCCTTGGATTCTTCTCTGATCCTGCTATAAGCTTCAACCCATGTATCATAATCTTCTGTAAAGTTCTTGCCTGGTAGCGATACTACACAGGAGGATTCCACAACATCACTTCCAAATATCCTAAAGAATTTATCTATTGACTCCTTATCAACGTGAGGAACAACATGTCTCATCACAGATTATACGTCTTGATCGGCTGCGGATACTACCATAGCCGGATTCCCCTGGGCGATAAAGTTTAGAAGTAGAGGAAGCAAAACTGGTACGAATACCCATCTATCTACCTCCTCTTCCATCTCTAATGAAATTACACTCCCCCTCTTGAATCCACCATTCAACCTTTCATCAAGGTCGGTATTACCTGTAGAATAAAAATTCTCACTGTGAGAGATAGCAACAAAATTCTTGGGGGGTCTTGGAAGATGGTGTGAAATCCTGGAAAAGGCTCTAAACCTGCCGCTATCCAAAGTAAATGGGACTTTAGACCTAGTTATTGAAACTCCTCTAAGTTTTTCCAGATGAATCTCCCTTAAGCGATAAGATTTATAGAAATTTTGGGTGAGATAGATAACACCATCTACGAGATACTCTATTGTAGGATTTTCAGTTTCTTCAGTAAGAAACACGAGAAAGCCAACATGCTTTTCTGTCATAGAAGTCAAGAGCTTTTCAGCTCTTATTCTTGTTGGAACATCTACTTCCTTCGTTATCGTATCCTAGATATCAAGTATAACAAAAGGGCGAACGTTTTCTTCTAGAGATATAAAAGGATCCTGCACAGTAGGAGTGAGATTCGCTAGAGAATTTATTACATTGGTTATGATAAAGGATGGATCATCCAGCATGATGTCCCTGCTGGAGACGGATATGATGTTCTTCTGTTTAACAATATTTTTGATCCACGGAAACCTTCTGTAGAGAGTTTGCTCGGTCGCTCCTCGCGATATAAAGATTACATCAAATTTATCTTTATGATTTTTTGCAAGTTCAAAAGCGAGTGTTAGCTTTCCAGTACCGGATCTACCTTTAAGCAGCAACGAACGATTACCAATTTCTATGAATTCATGTAGATCTTCCAATCCCGATTCTACTTTAGAATGATCAACCACAAGATTTAGTATCTGATTTTAGTATTTATGCGTTCTTTACTTTTTCATATATTTTTATGGTATATTCTACACGTTTGCTAATTAATCAATGGAAAGATAAACTTGATAATCTTCTTCAGCCTCTAACAGGATGTATGTATCTCCATGGCAGAATTTATTTTTGAGATCCCCATTAAGGTTGCTAAAAACATTGTCTCCTATCACAATCTGATTCGGCTTGGCCTTTCCCATTATCTTTGCGGCTCCACTGATCACGTGCCCTAGAAGATCAGGCTCATATCCAAGAACAACAATTTGATTTTCACCCGCATCAACAGCTATTCTAGGTCTTAATTTCGGATACTTCATTTGGAAAAGTATAGAATTTATTGAATCGTTGATCACTAATCTCATGAGGCGAGCACATTTCACAGCATTTTCGCATGCACTCAACAGATCAGGTGCTTTGGGAAAATAACCAATAACAGCATCTCCTGCATATTTCAACATATATCCTTTATGTTTTGATTTCATTACTGACATCTCCTGACAAAATACTCTTACTAGAGTAGCCAACTCAGCAGGCTGCAAGGTCGCCGATATTGCCGTAGAACCTACTAGGTCTATATATAAAATTGCCATTAGTTCTTTGATATTCTTGCGCTCTGTCAAATAATTGTGAGAGAGGTGCATTAGATTAATCTGCGCATAAGAATTTTTTTCCAAAGATCCAACTCGCCGCAAGTTTTGTTCAACCGTGGCTCGACTCATTTCTATGAGAATGTTTTCCATGATTGGAATCGAATTGAGATCAGGACGTAGCTCTGCTATCAGGGCTCTAAACATTTTTTCAGGAAGGAAGATCTTTTCAACCGTATCATAATACCCTTTTTCTCCAGCTACCACCTGTTCTTGGAACCTTTCCTATCTAATTTAATATCATCATTGTATCCACCCTTCCGAGTGCCTTGGTTCATTCGTATGAAACTTCCATAAACTGCCTGATAAATCTACCTTGTATTATTCAAAAACTTTCTCACAAGAACACAGCACCTACCAAATCCGCTACAATTATTGTATATTCGTGATATTGATTACTCCGATAGAGTGAAGCAAGAAATTGAACGAACTCAAGTACATATGAAATTTACTCAGATTTGAGTTTCTATACTGAAAAGTTATAATGATGACGAGCTTCGAGTGAGATCCATAAATCACCTCGATAATGATTACCATCATAGGAAACAACCAAAAAATCTCCTCAGTCAACTTCACTACACTTTGAGCGCAAACAGTAGTGACCAATTTTGGATTTCTTGGTCATTGTTCGGGATCAAACTGGAGCTGGTAACCAGGTGATTAATGAAACAAAAGTCATTAAGACCTTGGAATATTATGCTAATAGCATCAATTTGCTACATTAGGGAGCTTACCAAAGTTCTTAAAAAAAGTTAAAAAACTTTCAAAACTTTAGATACTCAAGCCTAATGTTTTATATCTGCTGCTCTGAATTTCGATTGAGTTCTTCCAAACGAAAAGATAGCAATACAAATCGATTAGCTAAAAATAACTCAATATTACATAATATTTAATACTCTGACGTTGGTAAAGGTTGCATGCCAAAAGCATTTGTACTTATCAATGCTGAACTAGGGGCCGAAGAATCACTCATAAAAGAATTAAAAAACATTGAAGATGTAACTGAAGTGTTCGTCGTCTATGGGGTTTACGATATTGTAGCAAAAATAGAGGGTGATACTATGGAAAAGGTAAAGGAAACTATAACTTGGAAGATAAGAAGACTTGAGCAAGTAAGATCTACGTTAACTATGATAGTTGTAGAAGGATAGATTAATGCCATTATTGCATATTGGTCTGGATGATACTGACTCTCGACAAGGTATGTGTACTACTTATTTAGCTTACAAGATAGTTGATTTTTTACTGAAGCTAAATGCGAAGTTTCTAGATTATCCATTACTGGTTAGGCTTAACCCTAACATTCCATGGAAAACCAGAGGTAATGGTGCAATTGCCTTGCACGTAGAGGTAAATAATGAGAATATAGTAGTGAAAGGTGTAAAAAACTTAGTAGAAAAAAATTCTCATACATTCACTGGCGCCAACCCTTGCGTTGTATTTTATTCTGGTAAAACTATTCCGATTGATGTAAAGGAATTGACGAAGAAGGCATATCACGATGTCATAAGTAGAAAGTTCGCAAGGAAGGTTGCGCAAACTCATGGAATCTATACATACGAACTCGGAAATGGTCGAGGTATTGTAGGTGCATTATCTGCTATAGGAGCTGAACTCCATGATTATACATTCGAGATAATAGCGTATAGGAAATATGCAAACCATGGAAAGCCTAGAGAGATATCAAAAATGCAAATCATTTCAATGAACGAACGAACCTACCCAAATACATACAACAATTATGATTACAAGAACGAACGAGTTCTGATCACGCCTAGAGGACCCGACCCAATATTTTGCGGGATTAGAGGAGAAGCAGATAACATTTTGTTACGGGCATTTCTTATGCTCGATATACAAGAAGAGCTTGAAGGTTATATTATCTTTAGAACTAATCAAGGTACAAACATGCATTTAACACATGAACTTGATCTGTCTAGGCTGAAACCACATACATCTGGTTTTATGAAAGGGACGGTTGAAAATCTTCCTTACACGATCAAGGGGGGACACACATTCTTTAACCTGAAAACACAAAACGGTATAGCCTTTTGTGCGGTTTATGAGCCTACTGGATTAAGTCAATTGTCACAAAGGTTGAGCATTAGTGATTTAATTGAAATTGGTGGTGGAGTACGAAAAGCTACTATGAAGCATCCAAAAGTGATTAATCTAGAATATATCAAAATTCTGCAACTTGCCCACAAGCTAAGTTACATAAATCCACAATGCAAAAGATGTGGTAAGAGACTCAAATCTGCCGGGTTTAATAAGGGATACAAATGTGAAAGTTGTGGTGTAAGGGAACGCACAATACAAAAAATAAGCACAGAAATATCAAGGGATGTCAAAGAAGGATTGTACATTCCATTGCCTAAAGCACAAAGGCATCTGACAAAACCAATACAGAGATATGGAATAGAAAAATATGGATGGGAATGGGTTTTAAAGCCAAATTGGTATTGTAGATTCGGATCATATAATTCAATTCAAATGGATGTTGTAGTGAAACTTTCCTAAAGATTTAGTCGCATCCATACGTTTTTTGAAAATCAGGAGAGGTTAATTGTGAGGGAGTTCAGGAATTAACGCGTTTGATTATTATGGTTCCTTTGGTAATATTAAACCATTGATGGAAAAAGCAATTCCATTACTTTAGAAAAATGGATAGATTCTATTCGTTTGGAAAGCAGTAGCGGGGGGTGGACTTTCCTGAGAGATTTCTCCCATCTTGAACTTGCGGTCGAATCTGCGAACCAAATTCGATCACCGCTCTGCGGGTCTCTCATTAAGTTGATTATGAGCCCGCCGGGATTCGGCCCCATTTGGGTTGACCTGGCTTCCCCACCCTTGTAGGGTAGTTAACCTCGCTACGGAGTCCCCGCTACAAGTTTAGATGAGCAGGTTAGATAGCTATTAAATCTTTGCACAAAAGTAACTCAATACAGTATTTTCATATCATATTGAACTGATAAAATGTGGAGATTCATGAAAACCTGGTCATTGTCAATCTCATATTTCGTTGTCCACCCTCAATACATAAAATCCTTACATGTTATTTCAAATCAATTTATCGGTTCATTTAGCCTTCTTCATCATTGAACCAACCACATACAACATTACATAGTCTGTTTCAATGAACTACAACTTACAATCTGATCAAATAAGAATTCACGAATCTTGTTTCCAAATGGATTCTTGTTGAAGTAATCTGCTTGCATTTCATCGACTTCATTTATTTGTATTGCGTTGTTCATCTTGGATTTCAACTCATCAAAACAGCTCATATAGATCAACCTTAATTCCTTATATGTATACAGAGGCTTTTGTATAGGAAGTTCAATTGTAAAGTCATCATCTCCTTCATTTACTATCAATTTAGCAGGTTCTTCAGTATTGGCAGCAGAAAGTATCATATAGCCTGTCAGAGGTTCTCCATTGAATCCCTCATTCTTCTTTATTGTTATAATTTCAAAATCTTCGATCTGTTTAAAGGCATATTCACTCAACAGGTAATTACCACCTGCGAGCTCTGGAGACAACGATAGTCTTATCTGCTTAATTGGCTGAAGCATGTTATTACGAAGTATAATCTTCTTTTCCAATGAGTTATAGTCATTCTCTCTTATTTCCACCTCAAGGTACTTCGTAATTGGTTGAGCTTTACTATCCAGTAGAACGTTTGGCATGATTAATAAGCTCACAATTGCAACCGCTATTGTTGCTCTTACATAATTATTGAAAGATATCATTCTTTTCTAATTAGTATTAGGCGATCTAATTTGGTTGAGCGCGTATGGGTATAATACATACACGAAGTTATATCCACATATTCTTTTTTCAAAAAATGGAGCCTGTTTAGTTCTATCTTGTTTCTGACTCAATCATTTCAGCATAAAGTAAAGCCCTTTGAAGGTTATCATATAAGATGAGAATTTTACAATCATTTTTGGCATAATGATAAAGTAAATATCCATGTAGCAATTAGATTTTCTTCTCTATTTGCGAAGTCATTTGGGAGAGAAATATTATTTTCTCAAATATGATTTCCCTACAACACAAATTGATTTAATGCTCCTAAAACTCAGTTCAATTGCTTGTGTTTCAATAGTAGTTTGGGTATCAGTTATTTGAGCAGGTATCAATCTAGACTCACATCCTTTTGGCATCATATTACAAATGTATTGCCTTCGTTACTTCTAGACCTGCAATTATCCTACCTAGTCCAAATATTATCAATAGTTTTTCTTACCCCTTCTGAGAATCGAATTCAAATCAAGAAATAACTCATCTTGACTTTTTTAGGATGAAATATCCCTAGATACCGTTAGATAGACGAAGGTCAATTAATGTGTATATCAGAATGTATATCAGAAATTAAAATAATTACTTTCACCGTACTCTTATTTTTTTATAATACTATTCTGTACTTCTTACCGCTGAAATTTATATTCAAGGCAAGTGTTACTTTATACCGTATAATCGTCTAATGTCGAGAAATCGTCTAATGTCGAGAATTCATGATAATTGTCTCTGCCATTAGCTTTGCTGCTAATGTCGCAGTTGCACCATTGTCGTATGGAGGTGACAATTCTACAATATCAAAATATTTTATTTTTTTGTCTTCCATAGCATAAATAAGATCCATTAACTGCTGTGGTGTTATTCCCAATGCTTCTGGCGTACCTACGCCAGGAGCAAATGCTGGATCTACAACATCAAGATCTATACTTACATACACGTTATCAAAGCTCGAAAGAGAATCTCTGAACATCTTCAAACCAGTTCCACTCACCAACTCCTTTCCAGAAATCGATTTTAAATTCATTTTATTTCTGAAATCCACTTCTTCAGTGTTAAATCCTCTTGCACCAACATGGACAATATTAGAATTCCCTCTCTCCTCTATTACTCTACGCAAAAATGTACCGTGACTTAACTTTGTGTCAGTAAGTTCATCTCTAAGATCGTAATGCGCATCGAATACCACTAGACCCACATCATGCGGCAAGCTCATGAATGTTCCATATGTAAGTAGGTGTTCGCCACCCAAAATCACAGTTTGCTTGTTCTTCGCAATAACTTCACCCATAACTTTACCCACCATATCGAGCATGGTGGATGTATTAACACTAAACTTCACATTTCCAAGATCTTCAATGGTCAAATCTTCCAATTTAAGATTATAGCGTGTAGAGTTTATCTCAATGTTGACAAATGCTTGTCTAATGGCATCTGGTCCAAATCTGGTCCCCGGTCTAAATGAACACGTTGCATCAAAAGGTATACCAAATATGTATACATCGGACTCTTCATTGATCCCTTTCTGCGAAACTGTAGGTGCTGCTAGAAACAAATTAGTATAACTCATGCACTCTTCCCCTTGCTCTAAAGATAAAATGTAGACTTATTTCTAGTTTTCAAACCTTATTTGATGACATAATATTTAGTACTAGATTGCTCTTGTAAATATTATTCTTAGAATATCATTCTAATGTTAGGAAAAATTATTGATAATTAAGTTCATTTCTCTCCTACAGGAATAGAAAATATTTTTTCTGTATGGCGAATACATTTAGGAAGTACAATCCCTTCTGGAAGCAACCGCTCACGAAGTGAATTACTGACGGCTTGGGTGTGATCTCTAGAGATGTTACTACCATTGTGAGTGGATACGTGGACAAGAAAATAGAAGAAAATTAGGAACTTGGTTGACACAATCGATATAACTATTTTGAAAACTATTGTCTACCAGTATTGTAAGAACATCCCTCTGGAAGCGCGATCACTCAACAATGGTATAAATGTGATTTTATCACTTCTGGTCACTAGGAAGAATAATGACAATAATAGTTCAAGAATTTCTTATACGCAAGGGATTATTTGCCTATTGAACCTTTTATCTTACTCTCTGGTTTCTTCCCCCTTTCATAAACTGTTTTTAACTTGTCAGCGTAATCAGCTAATTTAGTATACAGTCGTTTCGGGTGCCTGCGTTCGTGTTTCGAAATTGCATATGCACATAGCAGAGGGAATGAAATGGACGCATCACCATATACAGTTACAAGATTTGTATGAGAGGTTTTCACCTTACCCCAGCTCTTTCCTTCTTGTAATGTAGCACCTGATAATCCACCGGTATCAGGTCTGGCATCAGTCAACTGGATGATATAATTTAAACCTCCATGATTGACCTGTAGGATCTGATCAAGTGCAGGCCCAGTCTGTTGGACTGTGTTTTTGGGTACACCTCCACCTATTTCAAGAGCTCCAGACTTTTCGGAATTGTACACTATAGAAGCTTGTTCGAAAACCTCTCTAACAAAATCAAGAAGAAAAAGCTTGCCTTCAAGCCTTAGGGGCATGAGATCTAACGCAAGAGATGAGTCCTTTAAAGTTGATACATACACAGGTACATCGTAGTCATAGGCAGCTGCGAGGAACGAATTTTCAGGGTATTTGGATTTCTTAGATTGTTTACCCATTAAACGTGAAAATTCCGCAGTTGTAAAGCTTTTGCCTTGTAGTTCATTCCTGAATGCGCTCTGCAATACTTTGTCTTGTTCCTGTAACGTACCTTCTCCTTTAATAAACACATCATAAATTCTTACAATGTCCTTGTTATACAAAACATCATCATCCACTTCGTGATGTCCCTGTCTTATTGGAAGATCCCATGCAAAATGATCTTCATGATAGATATTAGCACCCGTAGAAATTATCCAATCTACAAATCCTGTTTCAATTAATTCTTTTACCAAACCGCCGTAGCCTATAGGTGTTATCGCTCCTGAAATAGTAAGGCAAATAGTAGCATCATCATCAATCATTCTATAAAACAATTCTGCAGCTTCGCCAAGCTTTCTCGCATTATATCCCGCAGAAGCATATAGTTCAATCAATTGAGAAATATTCATGTCTTGATCAATTCTAGCATGAGGTATCTTCTTACCCGTGAAGGAGTGTCTAAAGTCAGTATCTTCCATCCTGATTCATCTCCCACTATTAAACAAACAATAAACTTCACTCGGATAAAAGTCTCTATAATTAAAGTGACCTATCATCATTTTAATTGGGATTTTTTCATATACCTGCATCTACGTCCTATTATCATCAAGAACCATTACTTATAAGATTTTTTAAATCAGTAATTTATTAATTTGTAAAGAAAAAATCCTCAAGTTTTGATGCTCCAAGAATAACATCAAAATCGTAACCTAATGCGGACAATATCTGATCAAACGTACTTTCCATATATTCTAAATATTTTTGTGTATCTATTTCATCAGATTTCGCAAGTTCTACCGGCTTCACTCCAGGAGGAACAGCTATCTTTATGAAGGATATAATATCTCCTGCTTTAATCTCTCTTTTGCCGGTTCTTTCAAGAATTTCAGCGGCCCTGATGTGCTGAGGTATTGTCTTTTTATATTCACTTGGTGATTTACCTGCCATTACATTGAAAGCGAGTTCGTTTAGAGGAATTTCTTTTGCTCTGAGTTTCGTAGCATTATCCTTTATGATCTTCTTGATCTCATCTCTAGCAACTTCGAAATCAGCTTCAGAACAGACCTTGCTAAGCTTATCTACAACAGCATAAAAAGCATTTCTTATGAATGGAGGTGTATGGCTCTTCTTCCCTGTCAAACCTTTTACATCTACACTACCATCCTCTTGTACACCTAGATAGTTTTTCTTCCTCTCACTAAAAGCAACATAACGATACTGTTTATCAATATCTAAATCTACACTGAGTTCCTGCTTTACCCAAGTTTCAATAGAATCTATCTGTGACTTTGATGGGCTTTTAAGAAATAATGAGTCCGTATCGCCATATACAACCTCTATCTCCAATTCCTTACACTTCTCAATTGTTCGCGTGATAGTATACCTGCCTATGGAAGCTGTTGCCTCTGCAACTGGCAGGCAATATAGCGGAAATATTTCCGCCCCCATTACCCCATAACTGGCATTCAAAATGACTTTAAGTGCTTGGCTTATCACACTATAGAGATCTTTTTCGTGACTCGACAATGACTCCTCTTTGGATAAACGTTTGTAATAATTGACCCTCAAGTCCCTTAATGAACCTATTAATAGCGATTCCATACCATTTCTCTTTTTGCAAACCCAATGATCTGTCTCCGGAATGATGTTTGACTTGCACTCATCATGTACACACCTAACTGTTTCATAAGATAGATTATACACTTTGATAATACTTGGGTACAGACTTGCGAAGTCAAGCACAACAACATTGAAATGTACACCAGTTTTTGGTTCTACTACTAACCCCCCTCTGTACTTCTTATCCTTGATTATCGCTGAAGTGGATGTTTGACTCTTCATCTCCAATTCCTCTCTCCGTGGTATCAGTACATTCTCTTTCCTATGCTCAAAGTAAAGCATGCTCCTTATCCATTGCGAGACTCCCAGTCTAGAAATATCATCTATTGGCATCCTTCCAACTCGTGAGACAACCACAAGTAATTTTATGAGTAGTTCATTGCTGAAACTAGTGAGTTTAAGAGTCAATCGTGAGTCGTTATGACAGTAACTTGCAAGTTCGTAAAGAACAAGGTCATTTATCTCCCCATCAAAAACTAATTTTGATTCATTAATCAAACCTTTACTAACAGCATTTAGAGTATGTTCCGAATACTTGTGATTGAATGCATAACCCTGTATTGAACGATTTGAAAATGTTCGGTACAGATCTATGTGCACTCCATGTTTGAGCGTAACTGCATTTCTTTGTAATACCAAGGGAATTTCATCCTTTGATAATCCTAGTCTTAGTGCCCTGTTGTAGAGGTAGGGCATATCAAAATCATCACCGTTGAATGTAATAATGAAAGGATAGTCCAGAATCCTGTTGAAAGTATTCCGCAGTAATTCCTTTTCATCATCATAAAATTCAACAGTGATGTTGGGATCAAGTTTATTTTCTCCAAATTGTGATTTTGGATTTGTTAGAATAAGGACTTCATTTAATTTGTCGTTGCCGACAAATGAAACCGCGATAACCTCGTTCTCAACACTCTTGGTATCTGGAATTCGACCCTCTTCGGACATAACTTCTATATCTAATGCAATCCTTTTGATCTCAGGTATTGGTTGGTTGAGCAATCCAGCCCACTCGGTGATATATTTGTGTGTTTCATCACCCATATCCTTACCAACATTTTCAGTTATCTTGTCCCACACCAAACTCTTCAGTGCCAGCTCTACCTGTTCCGATACCTTGTAAGTGTGTTGTACAAGTGTGCCATTTCTAATGGCATAATATGTACCTACAATCAATTTCCTATCATAAAGATAATTCTCATAGTATTTGATATCAGCCTCCCAAGCTTCTACTACATTCCTTATACTCTTGTCCGTTGATGTCCCTCCAATTGCCAATGGATCTTCTGCAATTATTTTTGTAAGGTTAATTTGTCTATCATTAAGCAGATCATATTTTTGCTCCGTTTCGATGGCACGTATATCCGGCCTTTTCCTAATGCTTTCCAATTCATCTATTTGCATTTTTGTGTAGCAGTAGGGCTTGTGCTGTGTATTATCATACCAAAGATATATTCTCTGGCTTGCAGAATTGTAAAACTTCAATATAGTTCGCTTATTTTCACCATCATATGTCGCAGATACTAATAATGACGGATCAAGATCTTGTGTATCTTGGGATAGGTCTCTTATTCGTTGTTTCAGATTAAACTTACTAGTCATTTGCATATTAACCCCTCGGATAATCTTTAGGCTCTCATACTAATTAATGGATCGCAATAACTTGCTTAATAAGAACGCGCTGCAAGCTTTTTACACTGTATTTTCTAAGGTATATTGTAAAATTGAATTCTGAAAATATCTGGGTCGTTCAAAAGTTGATCAAACCTGCTAGTGTAGAAAAACGTGGTTACCAAATTTCGATGGTAAAAACTGCGTTAGAAACCCATACACTGATCGTTCTTCCCACTGGTCTTGGTAAAACTACAATTGCCTTGCTCATAATGGCAGAAAAACTAACCAAAACCGATGGCAAATGTTTATTTCTTGCACCCACGAGAGTTTTGATTCATCAGCATTTCACATCACTGCAAAAATTCCTGGATAATGTTGATATATCCATGGTCACCGGTGAGAGCGACCAGACCAAACGGGAAAGGGTATGGGATAATAGAATTGTATGTGCCACTCCCCAAACAGCTCTAAAGGATCTGAAACGTGGAATTATCAAACTCCAAGACATTGCACTCATAATATTTGATGAGGCCCATCGAGCAATAGGAAAGTATGCATATTGTGGCATAGCAAATATGTTCAATATATACAAACCCCACATAGTTGGTATGACTGCTACAATACCCAGTGATAAGGCAAAAGCAAGTGAGATTGTGAATAATCTTGGCATAAAAAAAGTATCATTTAAGGACGAGACTAGTCAGGACGTAAGACAATATATACAGCAAACCAGAGTTGAATGGATCCATGTTGAATTGTCAGCAGTTCTTAAACAAATCAGATCAAGTATAGTAGCAGCACTGGAGCCAAGAATCCGCGAACTCGTTCAAAAATGTGTTATAAAAAACACAAAGGCGTCAAGAAGTGAGCTAATTAGGGCGTTACATAATATTACTCGCATCAATAAAGGTGCAGTTAAGACATTATACACAGCCATCAGAATTAGTCACGCTCTTAATATTCTGGATACGCAGGGATTAACCCCCTTTTTGAGGTTTTACGAAAGGCTTGAAGGAAAGGGTGGTGTTGCTATCAAAGAACTAATTCATGATGCAAACTTTAAGACTGCCTACCAATTGGCTATCGAAGCAGTGACAGCAGGTGTTGAACATCCCAAGGTTGGAAAGTTGAAAGAGATACTACAAGGCGAGGAAAGTAAGATTCTTGTTTTTGCCAGTTATAGGGATTCTGTTGAAACAATATGTAACAAATTAAGAGATGCTGGATTCAGTACCGGTTACCTAATTGGTAAAGCTGGTAAATATGGATTGAAACAGAGGGAACAGATTGAGACCGTCAACAAATTCAGAGATGGTAGATATAAAATACTTGTAGCAACTCAGGTAGGTGAAGAAGGTCTTGATATATCAGAATGCAATCTGGTAGTCTTTTATGATAATGTTCCAAGCGCCATAAGATTTGTTCAGCGGAAAGGAAGGACTGGTAGGAAAGCTTCTGGAAGAGTGGTGGTGTTGATAACTAAAGATACTCTTGACGAAGCTTACTATTGGATAAGTAAGAGAAAGATGAGGGAATCAAAGGAGTTGGTGAGTAAAATGAATAGAATGATGCAAACAAAGAAGACTACCCTTGACCAATTCATGACTCTTTGATTACAAAACTTTCAAATACTCTATAATATAGGTAAATAATTCTAGTTAAACAATGTGGGCACCAGTAACTATTGCACTCTCATTGGTCAACGTTTTGATATTCGTTACAACATATTTTTATGGAAATGCGATATATGAGTTTGCTTTAATACCCATTGAATTACTTACTAATCCCTATTCGTTTCTCACTGCCTCACTTTCATCTATGTTTTTGCATGCTAATACGACACATATAGCATTTAATATGATTGCACTTATATCACTAGGGCGTATATTGGAACCCCATATAGGGTCGAAGGTGTTTACAATAGTATATTTCGCCTCAGGTTTTGCTGGTACGGCTCTACATTCAGCTTACACCCTGATAAGTCTCAACGGTATTGATGTACCGGTTGTGGGTGCTTCAGGAGCTATTTCTGGGGTCATTGGTATAGCGGCTGCGCATGGCGATAGGTTAGCAATATTTTGGCTGATCGCACAGATACCGTTTGCTATTTACGGAGGATCTTCGATAGCTTACTTCGCACATATAGGTGGTTTTGTCTTTGGCCTTGCTGCAGGAAGAGTTTTGATAATCTTGAAGAAAAGGAGAGAAAATATTAATGAGTAATGCATTTAAAACATTGAGACCAGACAATTATCGCAATTAATAGAGTGAATAAAATGTTGACCTTTACTTAGTTATTTATGGGGCTTACAAAGATTAAAAGTCATGAAGACCACACCTGCAAAGTTAATGGCGATATTCATAGGTGTAGGAGTTGTTATCTTGGCATCCTTTCTAACACTTGGTTTTTCCCCAAAACCAGCTCTGGATGTGAATGTTATTCAAGGCAAAACACCAGAAACCAGTGGTGCGATTGAATTTACACGTATTAAGTTGACAAATTATAGTGGTAAAGATCTTACGGGTGTTATAATTGACATGGGGCCCGAAGATATTCTTAGTATACAGAGAATTAAAGCCGGAGAGTCAATCCTAATAACCCCAAAATCAATGGAGGCTTCTAAGATAATTATTAATACAAATGAAGGTGTTAGTGTAACAAAATACCTTCAGGGAATGGATATGCAGAACTGATATACCAGATTATTAATCCCCAAAAATATAAAATCAATTGTGGATAGAGTAAATTAGGAAATTCTACATTAAAATTTCCTTATTAGTTCTAGTATAATCAATGCCACTCCAAACACCTGATACACATATCCAGCATTATCAATATGATAACCTTGACAATTGTTGCTTATGCGTATCAAATATTCTATGGCGGTTTTTATATTATGATATATCAGATGATTGTAATATCTGCTGTGTCGAATAATTACCATATTATAGGAGTTATCCAAACCGTTTGGGATTCATTGAAATGAACTGGTTGTATATGGATGCTTTTAGCATTAGTTTCTTTACCATATTCTTCCATATTACTGCCTTTACACGTTCACTAAAGATAGGCTTGAGTCTCAATGATAATAACTGATCAAAATCTCATTCCGTCAAACATCCACGATCTTCTGGTTAATTATTCGACACGGCAGGAATATTGTAAAAAATAATCACTTCCCTAGTGTAGGGGAAGTATAGAACGCATATTCGTTCTTTGAAGGATATATAATTTTTAAAACCCGAAAGTATCTACTAACTGTATGGAAACCCAGGAGATCATGGATTTGGCATTGAGACTTGCCAAAATGAAAACTATCCCAGCTGATAGTGCAATTCATGTTCCTGGTAGGAAGATTAACAAGATATTGTTATGTGTAGATGCAAGTCCGTCAGAGCTGATACTTGCAAAAAATTTGGGATGTGACGCTGTAATTACACACCACCCACTAGGAAAATCATTACTGAACTTCCACTTGGTTTTTGATAGACATGTGGAGTATATGCTCGAGTATGGTATACCTTTGCATATTGCGGAACAGGCTGTAAGAAAATTGAAAGAACGAATTGCTCTTCGGTCCCACGCAACAATATATACACACACAGTGGCGGCAGCCGAAAAGCTTGAGATGCCATTGTTAAACATACACTTACCCTGTGACGAACTGATGAGGCAGACAATTCTTGCCCACTTGGGGACAAGCAAAATAAATGTAGTTTCAGACTTGAAAGATGCTATTGAAAAAATAAATGAGTTTAGAAATTCTGAAACGGAAATACAAATTCCATGTGGAGATTCATCCAGCAAAACTGGTAAATATGCATTGGTTATAGCAGCCGGGACCAATGGGGGTTATCATGTTGCCAAAGCATATTTTGATTATGGTATATCAACGGTCATTTATTTGCACATAAATGGTGAAGACTTGACAAGATTGAAGGAGGATAAGGTAAATGGTAATCTTGTTATACTTGGCCATCTTGCGGGTGATTCGATTGGTCTGAATCTGCTTTCTGACGCACTGGAAAAGGATGGAATTGAGATAGTGAAATTAGGTATTCTGGATAACAAATAAGCTGGATAACAAATTAGAATGGCAGAATATGTTATAAAAATCAAAAATAGGCTTGATTCATTTTGTAAGGATTAGGGTTAGACTTCGATTGTTTGTGCAGTTTTTCTGATAGCACTTCTGGCTTGCTTTATATTAAGATCATGATCTCCAAAGAAGTGGCAAACTAGTTTGTCTAAATCCTTGAAATTCTTTTTACAATGCATACATATTGGCATATCTTAGAAATAAGAATATGTGGTCTTAAACAATAAGTTTACAATGTATTCGCCTTTTGCCAATATGCTTCTTTTGTAAATATAAACAGAAAATATTTTTACGAATTAGGCTCATAACCTCTAAGATTGTTCTCAAATGTTTCTATTGTGTCCTGAACAACTCTTTGCACTAGTTGAACTTTATTTCTTAAATCAGAAATAGCAGCATAAGGCTCGTCCGCTTCATCTAACCCCCGTTCTTCAACTTCTTTTATTGCCTTTTTCTGCCATTTGTTCAAATCAGATTCTATATCATTAGCAATTCTTGGTGAAATCCTTCCGATCATATGGATCTGCATTCTAAGAAGTTCCGTGAATGCTTGGAGTGAGTACTTTGTAGCAAGTTTTAGTGACTTGTACTCTTCTACTTTTGAAGAATCTACGTTAAGTTTCTCATAGGTCTTCCATGCCACATCTAGTCTCTCCTCATGTTTGGCTAGGTTCTCAAGATCTACCTTTATTTTCTTGATGGGGTCTTCGAGCATAAAATTATTTCGTTTTCATTACTATAGAGGTCTTTTTAGGTTTGTCGATTTCATGCCTACAAAGAACTATTAATATTATCGATTCTTAATAACCATTAGGTTCATTGCCTTTGATTGAATTCTTAGCATTAATTTCTAGCGGCCTATTCTCATACATCAGTTTATGTTATTCCTCTTCCATCTCGTAGAGACCTTTGAATGTTATTTTTGCCACAGCTGCAAATTCATTCATTTTATTCCTTAACAGAGCGGCATCTTTCTCGTCCTCTGTAAGTAGGATAGCAAAAACTATGTTAACACCATCACTGCTTTTTGTTTCCCATGCACTCATCCACTCAGACGTTGGAAATTTTGTTGTAAGATTTTCTTCAGACTTTTTTCGTATGAACATTCCCACCTGGCTTAATATACTACGCACTTGTTTCTCATTCATACTTTAGGTATAATTTTCTCCGGATAAATCTCTTGCATCTAATAGCTAACATAAATTGGTAATCTATATTCTTTCTGATTAGTTGCCCACAATAATTAAATTGAATATTAGTTGACACAACTGGCCAAATACTGTAATCCGAGCTCACGGAAACGAGAATCTTCACACTTTTTGGGAATATTGTTTGGAATTTGTAAACATCCAATTAAAGAGGCTTTGTAGAAACCATAGATTTTAGCCCGTTGTATATCGAATTGCACCATTAGATCAATGTGTTACATGCTATACATGCTTATGCATGAAAGAATCGCGATACGCCAAACTTGCAAAAACAATACTTGATGTCTTGATATAGGCTAGAATCCCGCTGTACATGCACAGGAAGAGCAGCCATATCAATAAGGTAAGACAACATATCATCTTACTAGCAGTTAGGCAGTATGAAGGGAAGAGCTATTGAGGGTTTGTGGAATGCCTGCATGAAGCATATTATCTAAGAATGGTTATGCAGTTGGACAAGGTGTCCACATTATACAACGCTTCAGGTATTTACTTCAAGATTCAAATGGTATCTACTGTACAGAATAAATTCTTCATTCATACTTCTCACCAAGATTAGGAAATTATTGGTAGGAATAGATGCGTCTGGAATAAGATCGAGCAATGCATCATCATACTACGCAGGAAGAGCACAAATAAGGAAAAAATACACCAAGCTATCGATAGGTGTTGAATTAAGAGAGATAACAGTATGTTCATTAAAGATCAGGGGTGCTCCCAAGTATGATACCTTAGATTTCAAACCCATTATGGAAAGAACATCAAACATAACGCCATTATCTATCGTTGTAGAAGATAAATTCTATGATAGAGAAGCAAATCATGAATTTGTAGGTGAAGAACTTGATGCTGTTAGTATCATAACAGCTAGATATGAAGTGTTCCAGTATGGCGGACGGATGAAAGATCCAGAAAGCAAATGAATGAGAGGTTCTTTACACGGTTATACCATCAAAGAAACAGGATGAGACGATAATGTCTGTGGTAATACACTTTTGGTGAGCATATAGCATCAAGACTGGTGATGATGTAGAATAGGAAAACTGATGTTCAGAATAGTCTACAATAAGCACAGATCGAGTGTTATGGTATGATTTCTACAGAGCCATTAAAGTTATGTGGTTTAATAATAGCGTCTTTAATTGTTAGAATAACTACTTGAACGTATAACTAAAATGAGGATTTGTTAACAGAACATATGTTGTCCTATCGTAGGGACTGTTTCGGGCGATATCTACAATATTGCTATTGTAGTTTTAAAATCAAGAACCAAATATTCCATAAAAACTTCATTGGATCTACAGAGTTAGAAAAATTATGAGGAAGGTAGAGTATTGGATATTTTCATTATATTGTATTATTCCTAACAGACCAAAAAGTATATGTGATCCGATGCAATTTTCGAAAAAATCCATCCAACCAATTATTCTGAGAAGAATTACAGCATAGCGTATAGTATTATATTCACAATAATTATGGGTTTAATAGTTGTTCTACCTTGAAATCTTATGTAAATTCGGACCAATTACAAAGGAGGATCTATCAATCAGGGAGGATGCAATAAATAGTAACACATTATAGGTTCTCTACAGAAGAACATGAGCATGAGAACATCTAGGTTCTACAAAGTTGGAGAACTTTTGAAACTAGAAGATGTGGAAAAACCGCAGGTTGGTGACAACGACGTTCTGTTAAAAGTTGAGGCGGCAGGAATCTGCCATAGCGATATACATGTTATTGATGGTGTGATAGCATCTACACCACCAGTGACGCTTGGCCATGAAATTGCAGGTCAAGTTGATGAAGTAGGTAATAATATAAAGAATATTAAACGTGGAGACAAGGCACTGGTTCATTTCCTCAGCCCTTGTGGAATATGCAATTGCTGTCTAAACGGGAACGGAATGATTTGTGAGAATCTCTTCACGAGTCCAGGTTATGGTTTTACTGCAGATGGAGGTTATGCCGAATATTGTAAGGTCAACGGCGAAAGGGTTGTTCCTTTGCAAGATATTCCATTAGATTTTGCAGCAACCCTGGGCTGTGCAGGTATAACTGCTTATCATGCTATCAATAGCACGGGGAAGGTTGACCTTGCAGACATTGTGGTAATCTATGGGGTTGGTGGTGTTGGCATGTATGCTCTGCAAATTGCCAAATTAAGTGGTGCAAAAGTCATAACTATAGGGAGAAACCCAGAAAAGTTAAAGATGGCAGAGAATATGGGTGCTGATTATATCATAAACACATCTAGAAGCAATGTAAGAGATGAAATAAAAAAAATCACAAACGGAAGGGGGGTGGATGTTATGTTAGACTTTGTGGTAAACGATGATTCAATTAAAAATTCTGTTGGTAGCCTGGGGAACGGTGGAAAAATAGTTCTGGTAGGTGTATCTAATAGACCAATTTCATTGAACCCTCAGATATTTGTGCTAAAAGAGTTTTCACTTTCTGGTTCATTGGTTGGAAATAAGAACGAATTAGTTAAGCTTGTAGAATTGGCACAAAGAGGTATGTTAAAATCAATAGTAACAAAAAAATTTACGCTGGATGAAATAAATGATGCGCTAGAATTACTAAGAAAGGGTGAGATAATAGGCAGAGGTTATATTTCGGCATAATAATTCTGACATCTTCATTTATATTTGATAAAATTTTCCTTTTGTCTCATGGATTCTTGTTATTACTGTGGGTTAGAGAGTGACATGCCTTTTGAGTGTAATTATTGTAAGGACAAGTTCTGCCCAGAGCATAGATTGCCGGAAAATCATAGGTGTGTGAAATTGCGCTTGATCAGGGCAACGAAGTTTGGAGAAAAGAAAGTCATCCGAAAAAAGGGAATTGGAAGAAAAGAAAATATTTTACAAAGAATAAGAAGAATATTAAAGAAGTAATTACATCCTTTGAACTGGTTTTGAAAAAAGAAACAATATAGCTAGCGAGGAAAAATATATTTATGAATAACATATTATCTAAATACAAAATTAAGGAGAATTAATCAGATCGAACGGTGAATATGAAGTGATAATATTTAATATCATCTTATTTTCTATTTTTGGCTTGACATTCCTCAAACCATACGGAACACCTAGAACCCAGTTTATTATCTGTGTATTATCAGCGGCCGTGATGACTTGCCAATAGAAACATACGCTGGAGTTTTTCTCCAGATACTCCTAACGAGATATGCCATTATTGTTTACCTTCAGTAATCGTAGGATAGTTAAATTTCATATAGCTATCGAGAGTATATTGGTCCAGCATGTCACTGGTGTTTGATCATGGTTGTTTTGTTTTTACCATAGATATTTTAAGTATAAGCAATTCCTAAATTGTATTTTGGTAGGTTAACTCATGTCGACTGATCACAGTGCAAATTCTCACAGGTGAGTTGAATCTATTCTCAAAGAAGGAAGGCCATAAAACATTGTGGTAGCCCATAGTTTATTCAATTGGAGAATAAAGCCTGTGACCTGATAAATGTTTCATGCTGTGATACCATCGGTACTAGGTTCATTACTCCCAAATATAATTTTCAAAGAAATTTGGAAATATTTATGGGCAATATGAATAAGAATAGTAAATACATCTATGATGATATAAACGTAAGAGGATGCACTTGGTTATAGATTGATTATGGGAAAATACATCCAGAAATATTTGAAAATAAATCTTCATGCGACTGGAGGGTACGAAGTTCGAAATGTTGGATTGGATTTATGATTTCGGCATAGGGAGGATTATAGAGATGAACAGAGTAAACACATGCCAGGGAACTAGCTAACGTATTGTTGGATTTTCCCTTACACGTTTCGCTTGTATAAAAAGCACTGGGGCAAGTAAGAGTAGTACTATAGCAATTCCCGTTCCTTCGATGACAACAACATATAGCACCACAAACACAAGGGATACAATCCCTTGAACCGTGTATCTTTTATAAGGCAACACCTTGGCATACATGCCTATTATTTCAATCAAAAATAAGGCTGCCGCGGGGTAGAGAGCAAGCAAAAGATGCGTCGGTAGATCTATGTTCAAGTGTGCCATGTATTATTCGCGATAAAAGGGGTTATTTCTGTTACTGCTCAATCAATGTGACCTCTATTGCAGCACCTTCTTCAATTAGCCGTTTGGCCTCTTCGAAAGGTAGAACAGCAATATCTTCAGCTTCAAATGGTCCATATCTGTTATCATCAACACCTGTTATGGTGTCTATCGCCTTCAGAAACCTAAGCAGTATACGTGTTATTTTTGTCTTTAACACTGTTCCCTCGAGTAACTTTACCCTCCCCCCAAGTGTTGCAAACATAACTTGTTCAAAGCGAATACTTAGGTTCTTTTCAGAATGTGCTATATATTGCTCCTCTTCAGTAAGGTTTATGTAATCTACTTCTGACTGTTTAATTTTGCGAAGTCTTGTTCGAAGTAGTAACGTTACCATGTCTCCTATCAACTCGGTCACGGTATTCTTTATCCTTGCTTCTATACCATCATAACCTTGACCACTGAGGTTGCCTAGTATTTTTGCTATATCTCTATAGGTCGTGCTTTTCATATACTGTATTTGATCACTTTCTATTTCTCTTTCAAGTGTAGTGTATAATTCCTTTAACTCTAGCCTGTCTTCCATATTGCAAGGTGCCAAACGGATTATTTAAAGTCTGTTCGTAATATCCCTTCAAAATACTACAGCAATGTCGAATAATTACCATATTATAGCAGTTATCTACACCCTTTTGCATTCATTGCATTGAATATGTTGTGTAGGGAAGCCTTCAGCATTAATTCCGTCACCATTTTCTTCCATTTGACTAACTTCATGTGTTCATCAACCAAGCAACACTCTTCATGAATTACTACGATAATTTAATGTGTAATCCAAACGATTCCACATTTAACTACGGTTTCAATCTTTCAGTATCCCTGGGATACAACACAACTTCCCTTATATTGCTTGAATTACATATTGCCATCAAAAGTCTATCAAGCCCAATACCCCATCCAGAATGTGGTGGCATACCCCATTCAAAGACCTTGAGATGATCCTCAAAATCAGCTGGATCCAGACCCTGTTCTTTCAATCTTTTTCTCAATTTATTCGCATCATGTTGTCTTTTGCCCCCAGAAGAAAGTTCCAAATACCCATACTGGAGGTCGAAAGAATATGACAATTCAGAATCATCCGCTTTTTCATGTATATAAAATGGTTTCAGTTTGAGCGGCCAGTCTATTATAAAGTAGTAATCTTTGTATTTTTCACCTAGAACACGCAATGCGTGTTCGGATAAGTCTTCGCCAAATTCCAATTTTATGTCATGGTTTTTAAGCTCATCAAGAACTTGCGAATAAGTCAGGCGTTTAAATGGTAATGAAGGAACTATAATTTCATTACTGAACTGTTTCAGATCGTCGATGCTCCTCTTGTGAAGATGCACTAGAATATTTCTTACCATTTGTTCCGCTACTTTCATGACGTCGTCGGCATCCATAAACGCACCTTCGATATCTATGCTGATGAATTCGTTCAAATGCCGAACTGTGTGAGATTTTTCTGCTCTATAGTAAGGAGCTATCTCGAATACTCTATCTAATGCAATCGTTAATTGTTCCTTGTACAACTGAGGACTCTGCGCCAAATAAGCTTTCTTACCAAAATATTCCAGAGAGAAAAGGTTAGCACCACCTTCACTCGCACTACCAATTATTTTCGGGGTATTAACTTCAATGAATCTATTTTCTATCAGTGTTTTTCTAATCGACTGTAATGTCTCATGCCTTATCTGAAACAATGCAAGAACCTTTGGGTTTCTAAGGTCAAGTGCCCTCGAGTCCAACCTAACATCTATTGATGTATTAACACGGCCAGTTGGGTCTATAGGTAGTGGCTGTACTGCGCTTGACAACACTTCTATGTAATTGGCCTTAATTTCAACGCGCAATGCCTTGGATTTGCTTTTCTGTAGCTTACCAGAAACCATTACAATGCTTTGCCTTGTAATTTTCTTAGCACCTACCAACATATTGGGATCACTCACAATCACTTGTGCGGTGCCGCTATTATCGCGAACCGTAAGAAATACCAATGATCCTATGTCACGCAAATCTTCTAGCCAACCGCCAATGCTAATAATTTGATCTATTATTGATTCGTTAAGCTGATTGGCATAATGTGTTCTTAAGATATCAGTCATTTTGCAAGTTGAATAAATCTAACTGCCTTATATAACCGTGCTCTTGAATTCAAACCTTAATTTGTTGTTCAAACAAGTTACGATGTGGTAATAAGTCTAATACTACACTGGATGCACTTGAGTGCGGTAATGCTATGGATTGGTGGTTTAGGATTTAATTTGCTGATACTTACTCCTAATCTTGCACAGTTTGATCTTACTAATAGAAGTAGAATGATTAGCAAAGTTCTTCCGAATTTTCTCAGGCTGGTATGGATAAGTATATCTGTTATAGTCTTCACGGGGTTATACAGAGTTATATTCGTAAACAACATGACTACACTATCGGATTTTACGGATACGGCTTATGGGCAGTCATTACTTGTAAAAATTATATTTGTGATGGTGATGATAATACTTGTGACTAAAATCACTATGAAATTCAAAACAGAAATTATAACACATATATCACTACATATTAGAGAAGAATTCATACAACATTCGTGTTCCACATGTTCATCAATGCTAAGGTTGACAAGATCAATGATGTTGATTGTATTTATGATCTCATTTGTGGTAATATTCATCGCAGCCCTATTGAGGGGAGCATAAGTAATATAGTACTAAAGCGAATTATCAAAAATGGAAAAAGGGTTGAGGGTTGAAAACCTGAAAGCGTATTATTTTGTGAGTAATGGAAATGTTAAGGCAGTTGACAACATTAGTTTTACATTAGACGATGGAGAATCATTGGGTATTGCTGGTGAATCTGCATCGGGAAAGAGCACGCTAGGATTATGCATGATTAGGATGCTTCAGCCTCCGGGAAAAATAATTGATGGTAGGATAATCCTAAATGATACGGATATTTTACATATGACCGAAAAAGAGTTCACGAAGAAAGTAAGATGGAAACGTATTTCCATGATATTTCAAGGAGCAATGAACGCCTTGGATCCTGTTTACAGTGTTAAAGATCAGCTGAAAGAGGCTTTGATACATCATGGATTTCCGCAAGAAAAGATGGTTGAATGTTTAACAAAAGCTGTAAAACAAGTCGGTTTGGATTCTTCGATACTCAACAAATATCCGCATGAACTGAGTGGTGGTATGAAACAAAGAATAATCATCGCTTTGGCATTACTACTTGAGCCCGAATTTGTAATTGCTGATGAACCTACTACCGCATTAGATGTCCTGGTTCAGGCCCAGATAATTAATCTTCTCAAAAATCTGAAAAAGAAAGGAATGACAATAATGCTTATCACACATGATCTTGCTTTAATTTCGGAAATTGCAGATAAGATAGGCATAATGTACGCTGGTGAATTAGTTGAGTTCGGAAGTGCGGAACAAATCTATGATAAACCCAAGCACCCTTACACTCAAGCATTAATAGCTTCTATACCACGATTAAAAAATGAGAAAAATATTTCATATATTAAAGGCAATCCTCCTAACCTGGCAAATCTACCTAAAGGTTGTAGGTTCTATAATAGATGTTCATTTGCTATGGATGTTTGTATGCAAGATCCTCCATTAATCAACACCAAAGGCGGATATGTAAGATGTTGGCTATATGAAAACCAATAATAGATATATTAAGAATTGAATTGTTTATTATTTATCATGGTAAATCAATTTATTAAAGTTCAGGGATTGAGAAAATGGTTTCCTGTAAAACGTTCTATCTCAGAACTGATACGTGGTGGAACGGAAGGTTTTGTTAAAGCTGTTGATGATGTTACCTTTGAAATTAAAAAAGGGAGTGTTTTTGTTCTGGCAGGTGAATCAGGTTCTGGGAAAACAACCGTAGCGAGACTTATTTTACGGGCGATTGACCCAGATGCTGGAAAAGTATTATTTGATGATGTAGATGTCACTAAACTCGATGATAAAGAATTGAAGAAGTTTAGAGTTAATGCACAGATGGTTCACCAAGATCCATACGCATCTATAGATCCAAGGATGAAGATATTTGAGATCGTTATGGAACCTTTGACAGTGCTCAAAATCGGTTCGAAGGAAGAACGGAATGAGAAGGTTATGAAAGCGCTAGAAGAAGTAAGACTCGAACCTGTAAGTGAAATTGCTTATAGGTACCCGCATATGCTATCTGGCGGCCAGAGACAGAGAGTTGCACTTGCAAGAGCATTAGTACTGAAACCTAAGTTCATCGTGGCTGATGAACCGGTATCTATGCTCGACTTGTCTATAAGGGCAGAAATACTTGAGCTTATGCAGAAATTGCAGAAGAAATATGAAATAACTTACCTCTATATCACTCATGATCTTTCGACTTCGAGATACATTGGCAAGGAAATTGCAATAATGTATTTGGGAAAAATTGTGGAAAAGGGTCCTATCGATAAGGTGCTACTCAATCCATTGCATCCCTATACAAAGGCGTTAATGGATGCACTATTGGAACCAGATCCTAACAATCGTCTCGTCGAAAAGAAACTTAGGATAAAGGTAGAAACTGGTACAGAAGTAATTCACGTAGGATGTAATTTTGAACCCCGTTGCTCCAATGCAATGGATATTTGCAAAAAAGCCCCACAATTATTGGAAATTGAAGAATCGCATTATGTTTCTTGTTTTCTTTATCCAAAGTGAATATATGTAAAGGAAATTGGCCCTGTCGTATCTATAAGTAACCTACAACTGGGAAACAAGGACTGAAATTGAAAGTCTAGGTTTAATAGGAAGCAATCATTCAAATTCATCTACTAATTATTAAATGGAATAACTTCTCATGTAACAAAACAAGTCGCTCATAATTCAAATTTATACTCTGATAATTGTTGGTAGAATATTTATGAATTTCTCGCATCTATTAAGATACCTATAGGATATGGAAACTGTCTTTCCTGTTCTAATTTTATTTTGAATTTACCATCTTCATGAATTTTAGCAACCACATCTTCGGTAAGTTTGTTCCACTTTTAGAAACTGATATGGGTATAGTCTTATATATTCTTTCCAAGAATGTGATACTCAGATTTGTTTGAATCAATATTTCAAGGGAAAAGTGTGGTAATATTGAATCAGAAAAGCTAGATCATGTAGTCATTAAATACACCGATCATTTTTTGTAAATTCTATGCCATAAATAACTTCAAAACTAAAATAATACAAGTGTATCTAGCTTGTCACTGGCATTGTAGATGGATTGTATTTTATTACTTGGGAGATACCACTTTTTGGATAAACACCGTGAACCATCTTAGCTTTCGCCACTATAGCATCTTTTAATGTAACGACTATCATTTGACTTAA
Source organism: Nitrososphaerales archaeon (assembly GCA_965197925.1). Lineage (GTDB taxonomy): Archaea > Thermoproteota > Nitrososphaeria > Nitrososphaerales > UBA213 > CBDAOC01. Next base: position 77,858 of record CBDAOC010000020.1, on the reverse strand, counting down.
CTTAGATTTTTCTACTACAATTTTTGACAACCTCTCCGTGTTCTGAGCATCAAGGTGTGCATCAATTTCGTCGAAGAGGTAGTAGGGTGATGGTTTCAAAGATTGTAAAGCAAGTAAGAAGGTGGTAGCTGCAATAGTCTTTTCTCCGCCGCTCAAGGATGTTGACTCTCTTGGCGGTTTCATTGGAAATTGTGCAATAAACATAATCCCGGTGATAAAGACATCGTCAGGGTTTTCGAGCTCTAGCCACGCTGAGCCATCACCACCAGTCATCTTTGAAAACATATATCGTACATCTTTGTTTACCTTATCAAAAGCTTCCATGAATACCTGTCTCTTTTGTCTTTCTATATCTTCGATGAACCTTACGATGGAGTTGCGTTCGGATTCAAGCTGATTCTTCCGAAATGACATTCCTCTATAACCTTCTATTACCTGGACATAGGTCTTGTCGGCTAGCTGGTTAATCGAACCACGAACATTATCATACTCTTTTATGAGTTCAGCAACTTCAATTACAACATTGTGACCTTCCAGAGGTTCACTATAACCATATTCCATCAATTCCTGCATAAGTGCCTTTTCATTGATAGTTAGATCCGTTATTTCTTTTCTATTCAAAGCTATGTTCTTCTCTATGGTGCTCATTTGTTTGTAGATCTTTCGTTCTTCCTCTGAAACAAGTTTAATTTTTGACTCATATTTCTGCAGTATACGAACAGAATTGCCTGATGTATCTATAATCTGTTGTTCCCTATCTCTAAATGCCTTTAGCTCATCTTGAACATTTTGTAGCTCCTTTTTATTTTCTTTTATAGAATAAGATTTCTCTACTGCTTCTTCTTTTATTATTTTGAAATTATGGGCAATATCACCAATCTTCTTTGAAAGACTTTCAATTTCACCTTTTTGAGACGAAATTAGTGTAATTTTCTCACGTATTTCATTCTCCAGACTTTCAATAGTTCTGACCATCTCTATCTTCTGAAGTTCTACCACTCGAATATTTTTATCAACTCTTTGTTCATCGATCACTTCCAATTTGTTTTGTATTTCAACAATTTTGAAATTCATTTTTTTCTGTTCAGCTTCTAGATCCCCTATCTTGTTCGTGGTTTCTGAATCAAGGTCTATAATTGATTTAATTCTTTCCTGAATAATTTCACTGCCTCTGGTATGGTGTTGCAATAACCCTCGACTATTTTCTATCTGTGAATCAATCGCGGTTATTGATCTGATTACTTCAGCCTTGCTCTCTTCTACTTGTTTCAATTCTAATGTTATGTCATTAAGTTCATCTTTTTTCCTTGAAATAAGCTGCCTTAGCATATCAATCGAGCTTATAAGGCTCTCAATCGATTCACCTAAGAGAATTGTCTTAGTGAGATTAGTGATTTTTGAATTCAGATCTAATATGACTGCATTTGCTTTCGGCTCAAAAAGTTCTCCCTCGAAAGTGACCGTTTTCCATCCTTCTTTGGAAAGTTGGTAGGCAATATGAGCATTATCTACAAGTATGGTCTCTCCAAATACAAAATCAACCAAGTTTGGTGCTTCATAAGACAATACGAAGTTTGATAACAAACCTCTTACACCTTTGGACGCAGGAATATTCACAACGTTTTGATTTGTTGCAATATCCAATGGAATTATTCGGAGCCTAGGGAATTTCATTTCGCGTGCGTGATCGACCATCCTGAGCATTTTCTTCACGTCTTTAACAACAATTGCTTTCATCCATAACGATGCGACGGTGATAACAGCACGTTCATAATAATTTTCCCATTTGACCAATTGCATAAATGTACCCAGGATACCAAATTCTTTCGCATATTGCAACAACATTGCAATAGCATAATCTTCATGTTGAAGATTCTTGACCATCTTTATCTTGGTCTTGTAGTGGACTGCTGCAGATCCAGCCTTTTCTAGCAGGAGTGAGGTATTTTCTATCTGTTGTTCTATATTGACCTTCTTTGTATCTATTTTTCTAATCTCTTGATCATAATAATCAATCTTTTGATGTTCTTCACTCTTAAGTTTTTGCAGTTTTGCAATTAATATAGACAACGTTTTCTGTTCATCATTTATACTTTGTTCACGATTGGTATTTGTTTGCAACTTTTCGACATTTATCTTTTGCCGCTCCACGTTTGTAGAAAGTTCGATACTGTTCTTTCCCTGTATATTCTCTAACCCCTTCAATTGTTCTTGAAAATTTATCTTTTGTTCATTTACTTCAGATTGTCTGGAATGCAAATCCTTAAGTTCAGAATTCAAAACTTCAAATTCCGCAAGAATTTTACGCTTCCCTTCTTCACTTACAGTCAACTGAGAATTTGATTCTTTGAGCTTTGCATTTATAATATCGGTCTGTTTTTTCATCAAATCTCTTTCTTTTAATAGCATTGGAATGTTTTGACCGATCTGTTTCACTCGCTGCTCACTAGATCTTATGCTTGCCTTCAACTGCTCGAACCTCATTATTACATTAGAAATTCCACTATCTACCTCAGCCTTTGCCCTTGAATAAACATCTACCTCCTTTAGGAAATTTGATTTTTCTCCTTCAAGTAGCGATAGCTCTTTTTTTATCGTCTCTAGTTCTTTACTGACATTTTCAATTTCAACTGAGTTCTGCTCTGATACAATATTCTGAGATTGTAACCGTTTCCTAATTTCCAGTATTGAAATTGAGAACTTGATAGCCTTGATATGTTTGATATCTCTTTCTAGATAATGAAATCTCAACTGATCATTTCTTTCGCCTTCCAAATCGTCAATTCGCTTCCTTATTTCTCCCATTCTTGCCATTGCAACCTCAAGTCTACGATCAGCCTCTTCAAGCTGTTTCATTGCTCCCGCCTTTTTCTCGTCAAAGTATGACAGTCCTACTATATCCTCTATTATGCTTCTCCTCTCCTCTGAGTTGAGTTCAGCTAGCCGCATGATCATACCTTGTTGTACAACGTTCAATTTGTTTGGTGTAGCAACCACCATGTCTAATAGATCCGTTATTGTGGTCTTTGTTACCTTCTTACCGTTAAGATAATACTGGCTCTCACCTTGAAAAGGCATCTCTCTAGTAATTGTAACTGTATTAGAATCGAATGGTATACCCCTTTCTATGTTATCAAAACTGACACTAGTCCTTACCAACTTGTGGACTCTGCCTTCACTTTGATCATGAAATAATGAGTGCAACTTATTAACACGTAATACTTTGGGACTATTTTCTCCCAATGCAAATACAATGGCATCTAATATGTTACTCTTGCCAGATCCATTTGGACCCGTTACACATACTACACCCTTCTCCATGGGAACTACTGTATTTTTATAACCGAATGATTTGAAGCCATAGATCTCTACCTTTTTAATGTGAACCATGTGGGTTATCTTATCTCTCACCACTCGGCATAATAAGTAATGACCAATTTCGCTTGACAAGAAAAACAATAATTACAGAGTGAGAGAAAAAATTAACCTTGAAAGCTGTTTCTATTCATAATTATTTTGAAAAGGTTTCCTAACCTTCTTTTGGGACTGCCGCTGATCAATTAACCAATAAATCTAGATATATTCTGGTAAGAAATATTTACTGAATGGGAAATACCATTAACCTTAGAACAAAACAAACAAAATATCTCACATTTGATTATTTGTAAATTTTAATCTTTAACAAATTCGAAATTAAAAATATGAAACTCGTTATAAGAATTATTTCTTACATGTCGATATCGTAAAGGTTATTCCTTTATTAACCAAGAATTTGTAGAATTCAACGAAATCAGATAATATATAGATCATATAACCCTTTCAAAGGATCTTTCTGCTAATAGCATCTATTCTAAAAATATTAACTTTATTAGGGGGAGCGTTGCATCTTGCTTCATAAATGGGAACGTAAATTTCATTTGTCTTATATACAGATAACGTTTCAGATACCATCCTTATATCACCTTTTTCTTCTCTCATCAATTTAGAACTTAACATTTGGACTGCATCTTCTAAGTTTATTTCCAATTTTCTAATTTTTTTCTCATATTCACTTAAAATTCTTGTTGGGTAATTTTCTATCATCTCTGAATTAATTTTATATGAAAATTTGATCTCATCTCCTTGCCTGTTAAGCGTTATATCACCATCATTCTCCAATACTACATGTTCTTCTACTTCTAGGTCAATTTTTCCTTTATGCATACCTACACTAGCCTTCATCCCTTGCTTTAATTTCTTCCAAACTCTGGACTCACTCTTGGCCTGAAAAATCCCATCACCTATCACTATTTCTTTTACAACGTCGTCAACGGTAACTGTGTGTATAGCTTTTCTATAATAGTCGAGAGCAATCTTCCCACCCAATAAGAGGAAGGCTTCGTAAAAAAGTTCAATTGTAACATGAATATCATCAGGATTTGGTTTACGCAAAACGGACCCGAATAGTTTGGTTTTCTTTTTTTCCACAATTTTCCTCGCCTCCTCTTCTGTAACTTGTGCTTTCAATACAATTGTTTTCTTTTCACTTATATGTTGTTCCAACGAGAAGTAGTGCTATTCCTTTGTTTAAATCCTTTGCTGGGATTCCAACTATGATTAAGTAAATTCCTAAACTCTATCAGTATTTCTCTTTTCTTTGCTAAAAACTCTTTCTCCGTGATCACGCCGCGTTCTCTAAGTGTGGCTAACTCTTAGCAGAGCTAAATTCTCCTCAGGAGATAATGTTAATTTCTTCATTACCAATAGTCCTTTCTTCCTTAATTTTGTCGCATTAACATTAGCTGACTTTGCTATCATTGTTGCCCTGTTAGAACTTTTTCTTCCAATATCGGTTCCCGATTCTCCAGCAACCTTCCCAAGTTCTATCCCTAATTCCTTTATGTGTTTAGCTGCCATCTTCGCTTTAGATTTTACTTTATTTCGTTTTTTATTGGAAGGCACTTTTTGCTGTTTGTAATTATAGATTATATACTTTCCGCTCTATTCATCTGAAAAGATCATGGAAAAGTTACCTAGTTGTTTATAACGTTCTTCAAAGTATTCGAATGTTCTGTCCACCCAAAGTAATGTCATAGGATTCAAAATTCAAACATAATTAATTTTTTGTATAGATAAAGGTTTGAAACTATTTATTAGTAAGAGAAGGTCTTTTAAAAGACGGAACAGTCTAATTGAATAATTCCATACTTTATCAAGAAAGAAAATACCCAACGATATGAGATGAAACGCCACAATTAGGTTATTTAATACCTAAATCAATTAATATCTGAAAGATATGTGAATGCTCTATGGTGAGGATTGCACTTTTACAGCTACAAATGCAGGAAGATACAGAAAAATCGGTAGAGTCGGTGATTAAACTTCTTAAAAACGCAGAAGCTGCGGAGCCAGACATTGTATGTCTACCCGAACAATGGTATCCAAAGAATATAGAGAATTTTGAAGAAGAATTCGGCCAAATAATTGATTTTGCAAACAAGTGTGATACTATTGTAATAGCAGGAGCATTCATGGAATATATAAGAAACATTAGATATATTTCGTGCCCTGTTATTGACTATCGAGGCAGGATAATAGGTAGGCAATTGAAGATACATCCATTTGGGGAAGAACGTAAAATGGTCCAAAGTGGAAACCGAGTTGAGATATTTACTGCTGGAAAATATAAATTTGGTATATCAATTTGTCACGATATTGTCTTTCCTGAGGTATCTAGGGCCATCACTCGCAAAGGTGCGGATTTGATATTTTATCCCTCACGCATAAGAGAGGGAGGTATAATACCTTGGCATCTATATCTTCAGGTTAGGGCACTTGAGAACAGAATTCCTGTAGCAGCTCCAAATATGTGCAACAAGCAGTTTGGAGGGAAGAGCATGATCGTTGATTTGGAATACGATGAAAAGACCAACATAGCAGTTCCAAAGCACGCTTTAGCATCTGTAAACGAGCAGATATTAGTTATGGATATTGATATCCATAATGCTAGAAGGACCCGTGAGATACGATTTGAAGACGTCAAAAGTGATATCTATAAATCACTTTAGCGCTCCCTTTTACCATAAATAAACTCTCTAAATGCCATTTTCGCATCTGTATATGGCATTTGTTGAGGTGGATGTTTAAAGCAGTATGCGGATATACTTGTTAATGGTCCAGCTATAGAACGATCCAATGCGACCCTTGTTCCACGAATCGCATCAATCATCACTCCTGCACTATTATATGCGTCTATTACATTCAATTTTACATTAATTTCAACTGGGATGTTTCCAAAGTATCTCCCTTTTAGATATACATGACATACTTTTTCATTATCTAGAAAATGAACAAAATCACTTGGGCCTATTCGCATTGGAACTTCATAAGGAATCATTGCTTTTACAGCACTTGACTTACTCTCTCTCTTATCCTCAAGTCTTTCTTCATCCAGCATGTTATAAAAATCAGTATCACCTCCAATATTCAGTTGGTATGTCTCATCCACCTTTACACCTCTATCAACAAGTAACTTCACCAAACTTTTGTGCAGTACCGTTGCACCAATCTGGCTCATTACATCATCACCTGCAATGGGTAGACTCTTCTCTAGAAATGCTTGTTGCCACTTAAGGTCTGATGCAATAAACACAGGTATTGCATTTATGAATGCGCAACCAGCTTCAAGTGATTTTTCTGCATAGAACCTCGTTGCATCTCTGCTTCCTACAGGTAAATAATTGACAAGAACCTCAGCACCGGATTCCTTCAATCTCTTGTTCACATCAACAGTAGGAGTATTAGATATTTTTAAAACATCACTTAGATGTCTGCCTACTCCATCCAACACATTACCTTTCTCAACCTTTATACCTGTAGTTTCAACATCACATATCTTCACTGTGTTATTAGGTTTGGCAAAAATAGCTTCTGAAAGATCTTTTCCAACTTTAGTTTCTGCAACATCAAACGCAGCTACAAACTCTAGCCCACCAGGTTCAATACCAGCCAAGTTATATTCCGTAAGTCCAATTGCGTCATTATTATTCTCAGAATAATATTTTGTTCCTTGGATCAATGCAGAAGCACAATTGCCAATACCAACAATTGCGACCTTTACTTTTTTGACCACATAGTTAGGCCATGATTAGGATAAAATAATCTTTTCCATTTTCTTAAACAATTTATATCTCAACACTATAGCAAGCATATGAAATATCTTAACAAACGTGTAAGAGACATCAGTCTAAATAATTATTCCGATATCAATTCTGTATTCGACCAAATGTCCAATTCGGGTGGTTTTGTTGCCAAGCACATGTCAGAAGCCCTGCAAATACTGTTCGATATGCTTGATGACAAACAATGTTTCAAATTCATTTCTTTCGTTGGTTCAGTAATCTCAACGGGCTTGCGTGGGATAATTAAAGATATGATAAAAATGAAACTTTTTGATGCGGTAATAACAACCTGTGGCGCCTTAGATCATGATATCGCGAGGACGTACTCAGACTATTACGATGGTAATTTTAGTCTTGATGACGTTAAACTTGCTTCAAGTAATATACATAGGCTTGGTAACGTCTTAATACCAACAAAGAATTATGGACCTTTGTTAGAAAACAAAGTACAAAAATTCCTTAAAGGTATTTACTCCACAGGAAAGAAAGAAATCTCAACACATGAACTATGCGAAATGTTTGGCAAAAACCTTAAGACTTCATCTTTTCTGTATTGGGCAAGTAAGAATAACATTCCGGTATTTGTACCTGGTATTATGGACGGCGCAGTGGGGAGCCAGATATGGTTATTTGCTCAGAATCACCGGGATTTTAAGATAAATCTCATAAAAGATTCTGATAAATTATCAGAAGATGTCTTCAATGCGAAGAAATCCGGTGCTTTTATAATCGGAGGAGGCATATCTAAACATCACACATTATGGTGGAATCAGTTCAGAGGTGGGCTAGATTACGCAGCATACATAACAACAGCGTCTGAATATGATGGTAGCTTAAGTGGCGCACCTATTAGAGAAGCGATCTCTTGGGGTAAAGTGAATAGAAATGCCAGATATATCACTGTACAAGGAGAGGCAACTATAGTTGTCCCATTCCTGTTCGCTGCATTACTCAAGAAACTTGATTCACATCAGTTAGCTTGATATAATTTGTGGTCTTTCTTATAAAGAGTTGGGAAAGCAATCCCTTGTCCAATACCAACCGTCTTGAATATTAGGTTGTGGGAGCCTATTATTTACTTCAAAATAAGTTTATGGAAATATGAGTTTATGGAAATGATGTCCTAGTCAAAATATATCGATCGAGATGAAATTATCAACAAGGTATAAAATCCTAGTAGTGATTTGAACGTTAATCCAATGAAACGGCAATTTAAGTATTAATTGGTTGGTGTCGCTATTTGACACCTTATGAGATTTTTTCGTTACAGTAGCGTTTAACAAAAAAATTGTTTCTATCACCAGTTAATATACTGGTAATAGGTCTTACCATCTGGAGGTTATGAAATCTTTTCACTACAAGCAGCGATTCATTAAGCCTTGTAATAGTTTTTTTTTATAAATCTGGAGTATGTTTTAATCAACTACTCCTATCTGATGTTATCCCTTCTCTTTACTCCAAACCTCTTTTGTGTATACCTGTGTAAATCCAAGCTTTTTGTAAATACCTAGAAACCCATCTGCCCTAAATGTCTGTAGGTAAAGTGTTATTTTTTTTTCACTAGCTATATTTGCAGCTTTAGCAATTAAAGCAGTAGCTATTCCTTTATCCCTGTAATTGCTTAATGTTCCTAAAGAATAGAGTCCAAGCAAGGCATTCTTTACATAATATGCACTACATCCTGCAGGCTTCGCATCGAAGTAAGCCACATAGAACTGTATTCTATCTAATGTCTCAGTAACTATCCTTCTTATTTCAGTATACCAATTCTCAGATTGAAAAGCCATGCAGAAAACAGACACCCAATAACCCATATTGGTGTTGTCTACACGATCAATCCTAATGTTGTCAGGAATTTTCAGATTTGCTCCACTAAATTGTAATACATGCATTGAATCATGTAGAACATAATTTCTCCGCTTAAGTTCTTCACTTAGGATATTATTCCCTTGACAATATACAAATGGTTTAACTCTACGTTTAGCAAACTCTCTTTCTATTCTTTCTATTACAACACCATATTCACGACAGTTTATGTCAGTAACCCTATTGAAAAATTGATCATCATTCATTTCGGAATTTGAATATAGTACGGCGCAATCGAGTTGCAATTTATTACTCCATAAAGCAACGAAACTGTTTTCATTATCCTCCATATCTTTTATCCTCATGGTATTAAACCAACAATGGCAAGCATCTTATCTAATTCGCCCTTCAGCACTTTATTTGGTGTAATATTTTCGTCTACAATATATTCGCAAAGTTCTATTAAGGCAGTAATGGCGCCTGGAGTATCCAGATCATTGTCCATTGCATTATAAAACTGATCAACAAACATGTTTTCTTCCTCTACTCTCTGTGTAGCATTTGTCAGCTTATGCAACGCATTGTGAATTAGTGTAACTTTCCCTTTAATTGCTACAAGCTCGTTTTCATCAAAGATTATATCTTCTCTGTAATGCTTCGACAAAATATACAGACGTAGAGCGTTGGAACCATACTTCATCACTGCATCACGTATAAAAATGACATTTCCTGTGGACTTGCTCATTTTTTTACCATTTATTTTCAATATCCCAGTATGGACCCAATATCCTATTGGTCTCTCTTCTTTAGTTAGTGCTTTCATTTGTGCTAGATGAGCTTCGTGATGTGGATAAAGCAATTCCCTAGCGCCACAATGAATATCATATCGTGATTGGAAAACGCAGATTGCAATAGTGGTATCCTGTATATGCCACCATGGTATGCCTGCACCATAATCACTTTTCCAATATATATCGAAGCTGTCTCTACAATTCCATATAAGAAAATCAAAATGATTCTTCTTGTTTGGAGCAAGATCGATTCTATGTATAGCCATTTCTTTCACACTTTGATGTGAAAGTGTCCCATATCCTCCCGTTTTCATTGTATTAAAATAAATATTTCCGTTGGCAGAATACGCATAACCTTCTTCGAGCAGTTTTGTAATATTCTTTTTTATATGTTCAATATAATTTCCTGCCATCGCAATGGCATTTATATTTTCAACATTGAACAATGTTAGATCCTTCTTTAGTTCTTCATTGTACTTTCTGGTCATACTTTTGTAGTCTAGATTCTCTCTTCTTGATTGGTTAAACACCTTAGGATCGATATCAGTAAGATTCAACAATATGAATGGCTTATAGCCTTTAGATTTGAGATACCTCGCAATGACATCACACATCAAAATTACTCTAGCATGACCCAGATGCGCATAATCGTAAAGAGTTGGTCCACAAATGAATATCCTAACACTGGGATGATCTAACGATTGGAACCGTTCCTTTTGCATGCTCAGAGTATTGAATATTGTTACCAACCTTAACTTATATGCTTGAACGTTCTATAAACCATATAGCATTTTAAGGTTAGATTACTAATTAAACTTGAATGATTGATATAGCATAAACATTGTATTTACTGCATGTATAGGGAAAAAGAGATTAAGTCTAATGATCTTTTCAGAACACTAACGCAACTCGATTTAGATGAGGGTATTAGAATCCAAGATGACGCCGGATTCCTTACATTCATTACGAGAAGCGCAAATGAATATACGGTGAACATCTGTATGGGGAGTGGTGAAAAGTGGGAATATGTCAAAACCTCTAGGGAAGTCTTCAGCATTTTTAGGAGGTATGTTAAGGAGCCATTTCGAGTATGGTTGTACTAATCTCTTCTCAATTATTCAAAATGCCAAGTGAGCATACCCACTTTTTACAATTTAGGCACAGAATGATTCCTAATCGGCTTGCATATTGATTGATTTTTGCGTTTGAACTTATTTAAATATAAACTCACTTTATCCCTGTCCTTGTACAGCCTACCGTTTTACCTCTTTCGAGTATATTATTTTCCAAATTTACGAATCTTATTTGGTAATTAATGCGAAATTAATAAGCATGTTCTTGTTGAATATGCTGCCTGTAAGTGCGCTTCGAAAGAGAAGCTTTATTGTGTTTGTTACATATTTTATACATATAGAGCTTTCTTAATTTCATCACATCATAATAACTAGAAATATCAATATTACCTTCTGAATCAATCAATCAATCCTAAAACTCTAATCTCTTCCAATACTTGGTTTCGGGACACATGATAAAATTGATCCTTTTGTGTTATTGTGATTTTTTGCATACTTTTTACGATGGATTACTTTGACTTAAATATCACGAGTTTGCATAATTAGTTTATTTATATAATGAATTTTTACTAATTTCTCAGGTTGCCGATCTCCCTTCAATAATGGTAACCAGAATTAATTCAGGCTACAAGGTTCGTGATAGGGTTATGAAAAAGACTTTGATTTTTGAAGATAACTTGGTCTAAACAATCCATTAATGCTAACATGGCTGAGTATCATGTAGTTAATAATGTCATTGTGAGGTATTGAAATGCTAAATATCATTGCAAGATTAGCAACAATACTCGATAACGCCGTTACAGTTTCAGACAAGGTTTTGAGAAAGAATGACTCCTCCACCAAAATAACATTAATAGTTCTACTCGTAGTGAGACTAGAAATAATGGTTACTGAATTTATGTTGGAGTATTTCATTCCCAGTACAATTGACTGTATTTTGTTCTTTCTGGATATTCCTATCTCGAAACAACTTACCTTCTTCATAGAATACCCCTGAACATTCTTCAATTTGCATATATTATCTACGAGACTGACATATACCCCAAATGAAGTGGAAAAAGAAATACTTAAAATCACTAGCACCAATTTGTGAGAATACCACTTGATTCACAGAAAAACACTTTTCAGAAAGTAATTTATTTAACAATGGTTTGATATTGTATCTCAAGTTTTATGTTGGAAGTTTTATTAATGTATCTCTCATCCCCTTATTGACTTCTCATTATTGCTTTAACCACTTGAACAAGTATATCGGGTATACTCTAGAATATTAATTATGAGTTACTTGTTTCGTCGACTTTCATATATAACTCCACCATTCCTGTCCCAACTGGTATAGTTGAACCTACTATTACATTTTCTGTTACACCCTTCAATGATTCGATCTCACCCTTCAATGCTGCCTGTGCAATTGTTGGAACCGTAATTTCAAAAGCAGCTCTCGCAAGCACACTTGTCTTTGTTCCAGCTATTCCATGCCTTCCAATTTGTTGTAAGTATCCCTTAGATGTCATCAAATCTGAAACAAGCATAATGTGCCTCATATCTACCTCTAGACCTTGTTCTTCAAGTGTATTGGTAACCTCTTTTATCATGGCGGTTCTTGCGGCCTCTATACCTAACGTTGTGGCTATTTCATAAACATTGTTAGTAATGGTCATAGTAGGATCTATACCTTCTATTGCAAGTACCTTCGCAAGATTTGAGCCTGAAGTCTGTATCATCCATTTATCATTCTGTTTTACAACCGTTACCCGTTCTATATCAGGAACTCCTTTGACCTTGGTATTCAATATCTTGCTCCGTAACGTCATTAGTGTTTGTGAATCGGTTTCTCCTGGGGTCTTTACTACTAAAATATTGCCTTGACCAGTTATCTCCAGTTTCTTTTTTGAAGCCTGCAATAATTCAGTTAACATGTCTATAGTACAAGCGCGTTTTCCCATCTTTTCGCTATCGAGTATGAATTTTATTGTAGTGCTGTAATCTGTTTCTGTCTTTTCCACAAGATCTACCAACTTAGTAGATAATATTTCTGTAGCAATCTTCAACACTCGCTCCTGCGAACCACTAAGCTCATCTGTAAAGTAAATATCCATGGTTGGTGTTGCGGGTTTCTTTCTTGCGTCGACTAACTCAATAAGTCTAGGCAAACCAAGTGTAACATTGCGTTCCTTTACACCAGCAAAGTGAAAAGTTCGCAAGGTCATCTGCGTTCCAGGTTCTCCTATTGATTGGGCTGTAACAACGCCTACAGCCTCTCCGGGTTCGGCCCTCGCAAGATCAACAAGCTCAAGAGTTCGATTGCACACCTTTTCTACTCCCTTTCTGCTCAATTTGTTCTTTCTTAACTCAGTCGCAAGATCATCCAAAATTTTGAAGTTCAGTAACTTTCCATAATCTTTTATTACCGCATTAAGTTCAGTCTCTGTAGCCTTCTTACCTTCATCATTTATAGATTCTGACGCGATCAGTCTTTCTATATTGACAGCACTTCCATGATCGCTTTTACCTGGATCTATTCCATCTTCGCCGTAAAGATACTGTATAATATCTCCCTGTGGATCTCTAACCGTATAGTCATATTCTATCTTCAAATGTTCTAAAGCATTAATAAGCCTTCTTTGCATGTAACCGCTCTGTTGTGTCCTGACTGCTGTATCGACAAGTCCCTCCCTACCACCCATAGCATGAAAGAAGAACTCTAATGGATTCAACCCGTCTCTATAGTTTGATTTTACAAAACCTCTAGCATCAGGGTTTGTGTCATTTTGTAAATAATGGGATACGGCCCTGTTATGAAAACCTTTTTGTATTCTTTTACCCCTGATGGACTGCTGACCCAATGCAGCCGTCATCTGTCCTACGTTAAGAGTTGAACCCCTAGCACCAGTTGAGGCCATAATCACACCAGCATTATCATCTGGAAACGCTCTATCTGCTATCTTACCTGCCCGATCCCTTGATCTAGCAAGTTCATTTACAATAAAAAGTTCAAGCGTCTCCTCAGGTGATAATCCTCTTGTCTGCTGAAGTGTTCCTTCTTTATATTGCTTGATCAGCAAGTCTACCTTATCATATGCCGTCCTCAATAATTCCTTAATCTCCATCCTTGCTTCTGCTGAAAGTAGTAAATCTCCGTAACCATAAGTAAATCCATACTGTGTTATAAATTCCTTCAAGATAATGAGTATTGAGTTCAAGAATTTCCTTGCAGTTTCTGTTCCATAGTCCTTTGCAATCCTATGTAGAACGCTATCAGGTTCCTCCGCGCCGATAGATGCTTTATCTATTACACCACCTAACATCATACCATTTTTTATTATTACATCTTTAGTCTTGCCAGTCTTTGCGCTCTTTAACCATTTCGATGTGATATTGTAATTAAAGTCCTTGGGAAGGAATAGTGAAAATAGTTGTTTTCCTGAATAATACTTTACCCCTTCTTTTGTTTTCTCCGGTTTAGGGCTTCGGCCTCTATAACCCCCAAGTAGTGCAAGATTAAAAAACTCCTCCCTCGTCAGATGAGTATCATCTTTGGTCAGAAGATATGCCCCAGTGATAAAGTCCCTAATAGCTCCTATTATCGGACCTCCATACCGTGGTGATATCAGCTGGTCATGAACCTGCATTAACAACATCGCTTCCGCTCTAGCCTCATAGCTTTGGGGCACGTGAAGATTCATCTCGTCACCGTCAAAGTCAGCATTATATGGAGGGCATACTGCAGGATGGAGTCTGAATGTTCTGTAGGGCAAGACTTTTACAAAATGAGCCATAATTGACATTCTATGCAATGAAGGCTGTCTGTTGAACATGACGATATCTCCATCCGACAGATGTCTCTCAACAATGTATCCTATAGCAAGGGAATCTGCTATGGCTTGCTTATCAACAACGAAGTCAAGTCTGATCTTCACTCCATCAGATCTTATTATGTAATTTGCACCAGGATATTTGTTAGGACCATTCATTATGAGAGCTTTTAACCTTTCCATATTCCATTCAGAAACAGTTTCAGGAATTGTCAGTTTTTTTACGATGTCTTCCGGTACCCCAACTTCAGATATATCCAAGTTTGGATCTGGTGCGATCACAGTTCTACTAGAAAAATCAACTCTCTTTCCCGACAAGCTTCCTCTGAACCTCCCTTCCTTGCCTTTCAGTCTCTGCGTCAATGTCTTTAATGGTCTTCCTGATCTGTGGTGAGCCTGGGGTATCCCTGAAACCTCATTATCAAAGTAAGTCGTAACATGATACTGTAACAGATCTACCAAATCCTGTACAATAAGTGGGGGTGTTCCCGCCTCCTTGCTTTCCTTTAGTCTTTGATTTACTCTTATAATATCAACTAGCTTATGAGTAATATCATCCTCTGATCTTATACCAGTTTCAAGAATTATAGATGGTCTCACAGTAACAGGAGGTACGGGTAATGCCTGAAGAATAAACCATTCTGGTCTGGCAGTCTTGGGATCGAACCCTAGCAGTATAAGATCATCGTCAGGTACATGTGTAAGCCTCTCTCTTATCGTTATCGGAAGTAATCTATTCTCGCCGATATCCGTCTTTTCAACGAACATTGTTGGTTTTGTAAAAACGATATCGTATTGATTTTTGCCACATTGTGAGCAACTTTTGATCTTCTTACATTTTTCTATTATATCCTTTCGAATATTTTCAATGGTAAATACTGCATATGCCTGTCTATCAACTAATTTCGATTTGTATTCATCTAGTTCTTCCTGAGGCAACTTTATTCTGTTGCAAGATCTGCATGTAACTAGTAGAAGCTTGTACAACTGATCGACAAAGGCTATATGCAAAACTGGTTCTGCAAGTTCTATATGACCAAAGTGTCCTGGGCATCTTGCTGATGTGCTTCCACAAGTGGCGCATTTCTGCCCAGGTTCCAAAGTACCAAGTCGATTATCCATTAACCCACCTTGAACCGACATGCCATCCTCGTCATAAGTCTCCGGAGCAGTAATTTCAGCCACAGAATATTTCCTAACCTCGCTAGGAGACCATACAGAGAACTTTATTCCTCCTATTATCTTGATTGAATCTTCCATACACTAGACCTTATCCTTCACTAGCAACCTAGGAGCAACATTGAGACTAGTCACTTCCTGAAGCAACAATTTGAATGCGTATGCAATCACGATAGATGATACCCTTCCTTTATCGCCACACACCCTGCATACATATCTCCTCTGCTTTATATCATAATAAGAGAGTAAACCACATCTTTCACAGACATATACTTCCGCTTTATCAGACTCTTCAAGCAGTCTGTCCTTTAACAACATTGATGCACCATATGCTATCAAACAATCTCGCTCCATCTCCCCAAACCTTAGACCCCCACCGCGGGCTCTTCCTTCCGTAGGTTGTTTAGTAAGCATCTGTACTTGTCCCCTTGCCCTGGAATGTATCTTATCTGCTACCATATGGTGAAGTTTCTGGAAGTAGACAACACCAATAAATACATCAGCAGGAAACTTCTTTCCAGTCCTTCCATCATACATCACTTCCTTACCACTATAATTAAACCCATATTTTTCAAGTACACTTTTTACGTCATCAGATTTTTCACCTACGAATGCGGTGCCATCTACCAAATGTCCTCTTAGAGCACCTCCTTTTCCTGTTACAGATTCCATAAACTGACCAACGGTCATTCTAGATGGAAACGCATGTGGATTTATAATAACATCTGGTACTATACCTTCTACTGTATAAGGCATGTCCTCATGATTTACCAGCATACCTATAACTCCCTTCTGTCCATGTCTTGATGCAAATTTATCACCGATCTCTGGTATTCGCATATCCCTAATCCTTACCTTGTACACCTTACCTCCTTCCGAGGATTGCGTCACCACAATAGTATCTACTACACCATTTTCCGATGATCTTACACCAACACTTGTATCCCTTCTATATGGTCCTCTAACCTCGAACTCCTTGTATTCCTCCATAAACCTAGGCGGACTTGTCCTCCCGATCAATATATCTCCACCAATTACAACAGACTCATGCATTACAGCACCGTCTGCCTCAAGCAACCTGTATGCCTTTTCCCCTCTGTATCCCCTAATGTTTGTGTCACTCGCTGGAATTTCAAAATTGTCCCGCATACCTCCTGGGTATTGTTTAGCTTCAGCTTCATAAACCCTATAGAAGAAGGTCCTTGCTAAACCTCTATCAACTGAAGATTTGTTGATCACTATAGCATCCTCAATATTATAGCCCTCGAAAGGTAAAACAGCTACTACACAATTCTGTCCTGTAGGCCTCTCCCCAAGTCCAAGCAATGATACTGCTCGAGTATTAACAATAGGCATCTGTGGGTAAAGCATAAAGTGCTGCCTTACATAGGTGCTGTAGTTCATCAAGGGCGTTGAGAATCCTAGTGACTGCTTGGCCATTGCAGACTCGTACGTGTTTCTGGGTGATTGGTTATGTTCTGGGTATGGTATAATCGAGGCCGCTACTCCCAGAATAGCCGGGGAGAAGATCTCTACATGCGTATTCTCCTTTGTTACGGATCCTGTATCCAAAGCAACATAACTGTTCTCTTCTTCATTAGCGTCAATGAGATCAATTATGCCCATTGAAAGAAGATCTTGCCATGACAAGAACTTCTTTGCCACCTTTTCAAGTATTTCATCTGTAACCTGCGATAATCCATCTTTCACAATTATTAAGGGTCTCAGCACTCTACCCGCATTACAACTTATGTATATTCTTGGTGTAGCATCTTCAATTGTTGGTGTATAAGAAAATATGCCTATATGAGAATGTAGGCTGCCCGAGCGTCTTAACAACCTAAGTGTTTCTGCAAGTTTATCACCATTTTCTGCATAACCGATGAACCTTCCATCGACAAATACACGACTCCCATTCTCTTTCAAGGGATCATTTGCATCAGCAACATGCATTACTCCCAATTCATACAGTTTTTCTACAACCTCTGCAGAAGGTACACTTACAGAAATTAATGCTGAGAGTGCTAGATTTTTCACAAGACCACAGTTGGACCCTTCTGGCGTCTCATTGGGACAAATCCTTCCAAAATGTGTTGGATGAAGATCTCTTGCTTCGAAGTTGGGTTGACTTCTACTTAAGGGGGATTGAACTCTTCGTAAGTGACTAATTGTTGAAAGGTAATTAGTTCTGTCAAGCAATTGGGTCACCCCTACTCTTCCCCGTCCCCAATTTCCAGTAGCAATAGCATTGTTAAGCTTATCACTGATAATACCCGGTCTTATGGCAGCTGCTACCGCGTTAATACCTCGTTTTTGGCCAGAGCGTTCCAGTTGATATTTCATATCCCTAACCAGGTTCCTAAATGCAGTTCGGAATAAATCTGCTAGCATCTGTCCTGCAAACTTTATCACTTTATTGCCATAATGATCTTTGTCATCAGTATCTACCCAACCATGCTTCAATTCTATTAACTTACAAGAAGCTTCTCCTAGGAATCGTGCCTTTTCTTCTCTATTATCTCGGTTCTTGCCTAAATGTGGAAGAAGCCCCCAATCGAGCAACGTCTCCGCCCTCTTTATTTGAAACTCTTCCAACATACCTGGTGCAATCCTCTTGCTTATGTACGTCACAGCTTCCTTTCCTGTCGAAACTTCTCCGGCCTTCTCGAATGATGGTTCAAGTTCGTCCTGAAATATAGGTTTGAGTGATACTGCCTCAGCAATATCTTTGTCCATTTCTAAACCCAAAGCACGAATAATTATTACCAATGGTATGTCTACTGGTGATCCAGGAATCTTTGCTCCTATTGAGCCATCCTGCTTCATTACTAACTCCAGCTTTGCTCTATATCCAACTATCGAAGAGTAGACTTTTGCTTTATAAACTAGGGCTGTGGTCGTCTCCTCTTCATCTACTATTATTTTGTTGTATGATAGATCTTCAAGTCCTACTATTACACGTTCAGAACCGTTAATAATAAAATACCCGCCAGGATCTTTGTGGTCTTCCCCATATTCTACAAGTCTGCTTTCCGGTAAATTATGCAAAATGCAGGCATTGGATTTTACCATTACTGGCATATCACCTACATGTATGAATTTGGACTCGAGGATCTTTCCATCTTCAACGACACTGCATTCCAGCATTATTGGGGCACCATATGTTAGATTGCGAAGTCTAGCCTCTACAGGAGTAAGATGAGTAATAGAACCATCTAGCTCCATTATCCTCGCTTGTTGCAATTTTAACTTACCAAGCTGGATCTTGTAAGGATACTCTGATGTTTCTATTATCACCGCATTAACTTCGTCTATAATACTCTGTAAACCATGCTCCATAAACTCGTTGTATGAATTAAGGTGTTGCCTTGCAACTCCCTCTCGGAGCAAAATATCATTTACTATTGTCCACATGTCCATTCTGTTCATGGTCAAATCTTATCCCTCTACCACGTATCTATAATATACACTCTCGCCCGCTGTAGAACTTTTCCTTGTGATCTTTATCATATCTCCTCGCTTTGGATCAAGCTCTTTCATAACAGGATCGCTTAAAAATATGATAGGCAACTGTTCCTGTCTTACATTATAAATAGACAAAATTTCATCCGCCTCCCTCTTCGGCATTATCTCATGCTTTGGTACATAAATATGCTTCACCACATCGAAATCATTTTTTGTTTTATCCGACAATTACAGTGACCTCCAATTATAAACCTCCTTATAAACTTCTAAAGAATTAAACACGAAATAGTAATTTCTTGAAAAAAGATATATAAATCTTGTGAATTGAATTTTGTAGCATATTATATAAAATATTGAACTTGAATTTTTCATTCATATATCTAATAAAAGGATATATACCAAGAGAAACATAGGTCGTTGGAGAATGACTGATATGCGTTACGCAAAATATGCTATAATAGCTGTGATTTTCGCAACTTTAATGTCTGTCGCCCCAAACTTTGCATATTCACAAGCGGGGACTTTGACTGTAAGGGTAGACAAGGCAAGCTTTGGTATGGGTGAAACAATAAAAGTAGTAGGCACCGTACCAGCAGTTTTAGAGGGTGTGCCTGTCGCTATTCAGGTATTTAATCCTAGAAATACAATGTATACAATAGGACAGCCAACACCAATCTCTGATGGAACATTTTCGTTCGACTTCAAGGTTGGAGGTAAACTAGGAATAAATGGGATATATACAGTAAAGGCAACATATTCTGGAAAAAGTGTGCAGACAACGTTTGAGTTCACTGGGGGAGAAGCGCCAATGGAAGATACTATAAGATTTGAGTTTGAAGGTAATGTTTTCGATGTCAAAGCTGAAATTTCCAATGGGAGTATAAGGAGTGTAGATGTAGATCCAGACTTTACGAGCGTGATAATTTTCGTGAGCACAAGCTCTAGCGAGGATGGAATGCTGGAGATAGTACTACCTAGACAGCTTATTGATTCAAAAATAAATGGTCAAGATGATGAATACATAGTGTTAGTCGATGGAGATGAAGGGGATGTTACTGAAAAAGATATAACATCTACTTCGAGAACATTGGTAATTCCAGTGCCAGCGGGAACAGAAGAGATTGAGATTATTGGTACACAAGTGATTCCAGAGTTTGGTGTCATTGCAGTGATTGTACTGGCATTAGCTTTGAGTGCTATTGTGGTCGCAGGCAGAAAGATACAGGTACTAAATGTACTACCTCGATAGACATTTACCATTATCATTTTTTATTATTTTACAAACAATCTACTGTAAAGTGTCCAAAGGTTTTTTTGTGTTGAAGATATTATTGTGTTAAAATTGTATCGAATGGCTGTAGTGATCCCTACCTATAACGAGACTGAGAATCTACCAGTGTTGATTGAATCCCTCGAAAATACTTTGAAAGAAATTGATATGGATTCGTTAGTAATAATAGTAGATGATATTTCCCCGGATGGCACTGGTGACATTGCCGAAGAGCTTGCAAAAGAATATGGTAATATAGTTGTGCTGCACAGAAACGGGAAGTTGGGTATAGGCTCTGCGTATAAGAACGGTTTTGTATATGCGCTTGATAAATTCAATGCAGATATTATCGTACAAATGGATGCCGACAACTCACATAATCCTGGATATATACGCGATTTGTTGAGAATGTTAAGCGAAGGTAAAGATGTTGCGGTCGGAAGCAGACGGATATATGGGGGTACCATAGTTGGATGGGGTTACTACAGAAAATCATTAAGCTCTTCAGCTAACAAAGTTGCTAGGTATATGTGCGGACTTGGAATAAAAGATGTCACTAGTGGATATAGGGCATTCAAATCACTTTGCTTGCGGCAAATACTCATAGATAAGGTCAAATCAGATGGATATGCTTTTCAAATAGAAATGCTGTACAAACTTCAACGAGCTGGATTTGACATTTGTGAGGTACCTATAATATTTATGGATAGAAAAGATGGTAGATCAAAACTGGACCTTAAAGAAATTTTTAAATTTTTAAGTGTTTGCGCAAGAATCATGGTAAGCAGATAGTTCAGGACATTAGGTAAATTCAGGACATTAGGTAAATGAATGAGTTTGCAAACTTGTAATAAATAATCCTCTTCCTTTTAGCGTTTCGGCAAGTATGATGTAAGTTTTTTGACTGCATCATATTGAATTACTGACGCTTTAATAGAACCCTGAAGTTAGATTGTTGATCATTTAATACTATCTATAAACATGGGCCAAAATAGAGGGTTATTGCATATACTAGCTATAAATTATCAAGAGTTTCTAATCATTTTTTTAGTTTATTTTTAGTTTATTCAGGCTGAAAATATTAGAGAAGAAAACATTATTCCCCGTTCCGTTTCGTCATTTCGGTAATTGGATTAAAGTGGATTACTTGATATATCGTTAGGTATTTCCATATAATCATGTCTGTTAAATACAAAGCATTACTCAATGAGTAACCGTTATTGACTTGCCAACATATCTGTTCACTATATCATCAGGCATTTGACCAAACAATTCCTTGCATATTCCACGCAGATATCGCATAATTGCCCATGTACCCGCTTTAATCAACATGGCCATAAACACCTTCATCAATGGTCCATAGGATTTGTTTCTGACTATTATTGGGATTATATCGTTGATTGTACGCAAGTTATGTTCCCAGCATCTCCAGAATAAGGTGAATTGAGCTTCGTTCAAATTGCCGAAGTGCATAGAGTTTTTCTCACTATAATCCTGGTAAAGCAAGGGAGCGATTAAACCCTTCATGCCCCATGAGGAAAAGTCTTCAACTAAATCTATTGTGTACTCTGTGTCCTCGGGGGTTTCATCTGGCCAACCAACTATTAAGGTCAGTGCTGGGAACCAATGGTTTTCGTTAAGTATCTTACATCCTTCTCTAACCACCGTACCCCATTCTTCAGGTTGGAAAGGTTTTGTCTTTATACCCAAATGTTTCTTAACAAGCTTTGGAGATACAGTTTCAACCCCAAGATTCGTTGCAATCCATTTGGAATTGCTCATACCATTTATCTCAGAGAGCTTCTTAATTAGATCCGGTGCTGCTACTACACCTGAAAGTGTCATATGTGTTGTACCTACAAACCTAGCACCTGTTGACTTTAATCCTTTCCACAGATCTATTATCACATCATTGTTTGGTATAAAGTCCTTGCTCGTACACCCATAAAGGAGCATTTCATCTGATTGTAACCATATGGAATCAAAACCATAATCAAGGTTTAGCTTAGCTTCTCTCTGAAGCCGTTCCGGAGGGAAGTCCTTCTTTGACCTCTTGTTAACATCACAAAAATCGCAGCCTCTTCCACAGCCACGCATCACTTCAATTAAGGAGTTGACCGTTGGACCAAGAATTTCTGGTACATTATCAATAGTTCGAACAAATGTATGAAGCAATTCCGGAGTTTCACCATTCTCTGCATCTCTAAAGATGTCAAGTGCTAATTCATCTGCTTCTCCAACAACCACTGTATCTAAACCATGTATTCTCATTCTATCGGGCTTTGCGAGTTCCCAAGCACCATTGCCACCAACCAAGACTTTGAAGTTATATTGTTTCTTTAACTGAATAATTTTTGCACACATCCGCTTAAACTTCATAGCTACGTAGGAGAGCTTCTCTGGTGACATTGTAGTTGTAACTGGAGCCATTCCTAATGGATCCATTACATTAATACCAACTACTTTGGTGTCAGGTCCAATTGATCTATCAAGCATATCAGGATGTGCAACAAAGACATCCTCACGTTTGTATTCCTTTAACAATGCTCCTTCTATTCGTCTTAGACCACACTGTGCAACTTTAGCCTCGCCCGTAATTGGATCGGTTTCTACACTAGGACAGAATACCGTATCGAATACCCATTCAGGTATCAGTTCATAGGGTCCACAAGCAATGAATCCGTATAGAAAGTTACCTCTGTAGTTGGTCATTAAACTCCGGTCAGCCGTTAGAACTATACGTTTCCCAGCCATATCCTTCTATACGCTTCCTATACTTGATATAAAACTCTTCTTATGTTATGTGAATCTTGGGGCCTGTATTACCTGTGACAATCCAAAATCTCATTTATCTTTGTCTAATCCACTAGCAATCTTGTTGTGGAACAACACATTTCGTTGTATGCGTATGGATCCATATGTTAGGTTTAAAATTTAGGTTCTTATTTTTTTAGTTTGGGGCGGGGTACAATTTTTCTATAGTTGGATGTTTGGGTGTATAGGTAGCTGAGACTTGGGCATAATTCAATTATAATATTATTTTGAAATTATTACTATTAGCTTCCCAACATATACTTCAATGCCCTAAAGAGGCCTTCCTGTCAAGTAGTTGTAGTAAACCATTACCTGATACAACAATACTGATAACAACACCATACTCCTTACCTTATCGAACACTCTAACTGGCAATGGATCTATGGTAAATACATCCTTCATATGCTCTATCAATGGCTCAACGCTTATGCTCCTCCGAGAATATACATGCTGTCCAAATTCCGATTGATAGAACTGCAGCAATGCCAGTCTATTATTATCTGTAGTATGCCTGTACCTTTCCAATGGGAATACCAGTAGATGTCCTCTATACCTGCTGAAATCACATAACTTGTGATCATCATATCCTTCATCTCCTACAGCATACATTACCGTTCCTGAAGGCAATGAAGATGTCATGCTTTCATACATCCTGTTGTCAGTAATGTTAGCTGTTGTGAAATCAGCTGATAATGGAACTATCAATGAACCTGTACTACATGCTAGATGCATCTTGTATCCGAATATCCATCCCTTGGTTCTGCTGTAGCCCCATCGAGCATCTGTATCTATACCCGAGCGTGGCACTTCATTCTTCGTGTTTAATCTTAGCCATACATGTCCCTTTGCTTTCAACAATGAACTGTCAACGGATACTATGAATGAGTCTACCACCCATCTTTTATGAAGAGCATACCCATGACATCTATCCTTGATCTTATGTCAATTGATATGGCCTTGACCTTCTGTCGAATGTTCTTTTATCTGGAAACCTATCAAGACCACATGCCTTCATTACCTTCCTGTTGTATGGCATGTCTATCGAAAAATACTGATGTAACACATTGTTGCTTGGTATTCTTACCCATACTCTAACGATGAAGCATCTCATCATTACTATAGGAGAATAGTAGAATGGTCTACCCCTTTTCCTATTAGGTTTTGACCAAGGAATCACGTCAATCAAAAATAATATACGAAGAAGTATCGAGTCTGGGCTAAACACATTACCAATGAAAATTGAAACCTGATCTTATCGTTTCGAACTAAATTATGCCCAAGCCTCAGATAATTATGCTTCATATGATTTCGTTATCCATTAAGAAAATATACAGTAATAAGTTAGAAAAAAAAATTGCGATATTCTACTAGTGCTTACTCTAATTTTATGTCAGGTATATAATCTAGAGTTTTTTGTAGAATACTACCAAGAACAGGTAGGTCATTTCTGTAGCCTATGCTTAGATCATAGTAGTGTCCTGTAGGGCCTGCATTGTACAAACCTTCAATTCCGATTGTTTCCGCATGGTACGAGACTACCCCAAACACTTCCAAAAATGCTTCCACGTTATCGTTATCCAACATCCTGATCCCTTCTTCATAGTTTCCTACCTGTGTAATAGTTATGCTTGGATGGTTTTCAGCAAGCCAATCATTTATTTCATAGCCACTTATTGTAGCTACTGTTTGGAGATCCGTAATTTCCATGGGCGTATTATCTTTCGTTACAATGTCTGTGGTTATTCTGTTGTGTGGTGTTGTAAAGCCCATATAGGCGAGTCTCTCTTGTGTTTCGGTTACCATGAACAGGACATCGGCCCTTCTGTTCTCTAGTGCGTCTAGAGAATCAGCCCAGCTGGTGACTGGAATCTGGACAAAATCGGCTCCAGTAGCTCTTTCAAACTCGCATATGTATTCTGCCGTAACCCCATCAATCTGGCCTGCCTCATTAACGTACTCATATGGGAACCATGCTGGATCATACGCTACTCTTATTGTTGGGTTGTCTGTGAGCCAGATCCTCTCGTCATTGGTTAGATCAAGAGGATATCCGATTATACTACCTGATTCACATGCACTTTTAATAACTACCAATGCTGTTGCGGAATTGCTACCTGATGTGACTGTGATTCCTATGTTTGTTCTATCTCCACCCCAGTTTCTTGTAGGGTTTAGATCTAGTCTGTAGATACCATTGACTGGTGTATCATCAACGGTTACGGTAATTGTATTTGGTATTCCGTATATTATATCTGCTGCAAAGTTAGCGGCTGTTAAACCCGTAACTGTGGTTCCGTCATGCCTAGTAACTAGTATGTCAACCTTTATTGGGTCAGAGTTTAAATTTGCGTATACTGTATTCACAAATACATCTCTTATAATTAATTTATTTCCTATTGTTGTATGCACAGTTGCTGCTCTATCTACTGGCATGAATGCAAATATTCCTGCTATCAATACTGTTGCTGCTAATATACTTGGTATTACTAGTTTATTCATTGATTAGGTAGTTCTTACAGTAATATTTGAGCTTATCCGAAAATTAACATCATAGCCTAATTGTTTATACCGAAACAGATCTAGAATATACGAAAACGTAAACTAGCCATTTTAAAATTTTGACAAATCTGACAGCCATTATATAGTGAGTAAAAAATTGATCATAGTTGAATGAGTTGGTAATGACAAGGTCAGGCCACAACGATATTTGGTACTGTTAATTTGATAATACCAAGGATGATTATCTTAAACAAGATGAGTGGTTTTAGACACCTTGCGTTCAAATTTAAAAAACACCGGCTTTTGTACTCCGTACATCTGTTACTAGAACTATCTACAGCATTATCAAACATTGAATGAAGATACCGTCAAAGCCTACCTAACGCATATTGATAATGACAACACCTACGACAATTCTGCTAAAGCCCTAAAGCGTCCATCCAGAATGTATAATATCGATATCAGCATATCTTTCCGAAAACCAAATACCGAGAGCTTGATTATTGCACCTAAATATGATATGGTGGGAGAACTCATTGAGAGCGTACAAGATCCTCTGGTTAAAGCATATCTTGCCTTATGCTCAACTACCGGAATACGTGTAAGAAGATTGCTGTCACTTACCTGAGATGATATTGATTTCAATAATGGCTTTGTATTGAGAAAGGTTGAATATGTTACGACCAAATGGTATGACCTAATCCCTTGCATGTAGATGTTGGTTCTTTAGTTAATGAAATATCCAGAATCAAAGAAAGAGTATTCCCAATTGACTCTAAGCGTGTTAGGAATAGAATCAAACAAACTGATGTGAAGATAACTCCCACTCAGCCAAGGGATTTCTTCTGCTTTGTTGCACAACTCAAAAACTCTGTAATTTTTCGTCTTATGGTTAAGTAATTGAAAATGTAATCTAGAGATTCGCACCACAATAACAGAATGATTTCATTATTCAGTAATAGATTTCATAGTTATGCAACAAAGCATTGTAAAGGCAAAAAATATGTGTCCTCGGGGGTATTTCAAAAGCACGTAAAAAAACCAGTTGTTGCCAGAGCCAGGTGTTGATTACACGATTTTACCCAAGAGGTGTCAAGCTAGAAAAATATGATGTCTGGGTAAGGCCACTAGCTCCAGGTGCCGAGCTCCTAAAAAGATACAAGAATACTGAAATTAATTGGGATGATTTTAAGACCGCATTACTGTCTGAATTGAGAGAGAACATGGACGGTGGAGGCAATTTATGCACTACATACAAAAAGCACACTGCAAAACATAACCTTGCTTTGTTATGAAAAAGATAGCCGTCCTTGTCACAGACACATGGTTAGAGATTTGATAGAAGACCCGGGATTGTTATAACCAAGGTTTGTACCTGAAAATACCAATGATCATAAACCTGCTCCTATGAAGATCCATGTTGCCGACAAGAAGCACTTGATCATAGATAAAGTTCTATGTTGGGAATGAAAGAGTTTGGCTGACTGATTATCTACCACCGGAATTCATCAGGGTTTGTGTCGATTTATGATTGTTAATTGAATCCAGAATTCTGTCATGAACACCTTTCTTGCCTCTTCACATCATGCTACATACTATGACTAATTTAAAAAGGCCCCGGCAGAAATATCAAATAACGTCAACATCATGGGCCGTTTTCTGCTACATGACCATATCTGGTTTTTTATTATATTTTTGTTGATTGGGATTATTCACAAGGCAAACCCATTTTTAGTTTGTCTAATTCGTAACCCAATCTTCTGTACAATTCTGATTGCCCGCCTATTAGGGAACCTATCGGTCTCCTAGCGGGGAAGTCCAAGTAAAACATCATCTCCCATTACTTCATCCAATCTTCTTGGTTCCTTTTTCAAAGTGCTAGAAATCAAGTTATTCATTGTTTTAATGGCATCCTGGGACGAAACCCCGTGTTCCAATGCCACCATTAATTTTCTTGTCGACCCCTTCGGAAATGGTCAGGCCGTATTGGGTTCTTTGGGGGCTGGGGAAGGTAATCCCATAAGCTTTATCTGTTCAGATATAATTTAATGAAATGTAGATGAGATTTCCATCATTTAATGCATTTACAAAGGCACTGAATGATTTCAAACAAGACGCGGGAACTAAGATTAAAGAATTTAAAAATGATCATGCTAAGTTAGACAATGCCATAAAGAGAATAGCGATTCCCTTGCTCCCTCCTCCTTTTAACATTATAGCAGACTATATTTATAACAGTTGTGAGGGTTCTGGAGAGGATAAGACCAAGGAGGTATTAGATTATTTCAATAATCTTGAGGGACAAGGTGAGCAGCACTATAATCAAATCACCATACAATTGGACAGCATTCTAGTGGAAATTGATGATGTCAAGAAGATTGCAGCTAAAGAAACCACGGTCAAAACAATTCGAGATATCCTAATTAGTACTGGTAACGATACTAATAAGAAATTATATGAACTGAAGGATGAAGTTATCCAAATAAAGGGTGCGGTTGACCAAATGAAGAAAACAACTGAGGAAACTCATCAAAATGTGGAAGAAATTAAGCAGAAAACAAATGTAATCTTGCAAAAACTAACAGAGGTTACACAAGTCCAAAATCAAGATTTCAATGCGTTGGGAATTAAGAGTGAGCTGAAAGAAGAAGATAAAATAGAAATACCAGAAGAAACGCAACTTGAGATTAGTAAACGCGATAAACAGATTGAAAAATTAAGATTAGAACTAGAAAGCCTGCGTGAAAAAGTATCGCGTGATAGTGATTATCTTCTAAGACTAGGAAACTTCTACTATCATTCAAATAATCATGAAAAAGCCATTGAACATTACGATCGCATTCTTGAACAAGATCCTAATCATACTTCTGCATGGTACAACAAAGGTATCATTCTTCAAAAGCTAGGCAGGGATGAAGAAGCTTTAGTCTGCTATGATAAAATTATCGCCATTGATCCTAATCGTGCCGATGCATGGTACAACAAAGGTAACGCTCTTCAAAAGCTAGGCAGGGAAGGAGAGGCCTTGGGTTGCTACGATGGAGCTATCGCCATTGATCCTAATCGTGCCGATGCATGGTACAACAAAGGTAACGCTCTTCAAAAGCTAGGCAGGGAAGGAGAGGCCTTGGGTTGCTACGATGGAGCTATCGCCATTGATCCTAATCGTGCCGATGCATGGTACAACAAAGGTAACGCTCTTCAAAAGCTAGGCAGGGAAGGAGAGGCCTTGGGTTGCTACGATGGAGCTATCGCCATTGATCCTAATCGTGCCGATGCATGGTACAACAAAGGTAACGCTCTTCAAAAGCTAGGCAGGGAAGGAGAGGCCTTGGGTTGCTACGATGGAGCTATCGCCATTGATCCTAATCGTGCCGATGCATGGTACATTAAAGCATGCTTTATGAGTAAGAATGGTAATATCGAACAATGTCTAGCTGATCTAGGGAAAGCATTCGATATTGACAAGGCATACATAAAACTGGCTAAAAAGGATTCACGCTTTGAAAGTATCAGGAATGATGAGCGCTTCAAGGCCTTGACAACTCGATGAATAATCTATATTTTCAACCGCAATATTCCTGGATTTATCTTTAGGAATTAGTACGTACATGCCTTGCTGCACAACTAAAATCCTGCAATTTTTTGCCTCATGGCTGGATAATTGAAAATGCAGTCCGGGGATTCGCACCGCAATGACAGAATAATTTCGTTATCCGATAATGGATTTCATGGCTATGCAACAAGGCACAAATATCCTAACGGAGTATGTAAGAAAATAAAAACAATTTGGAGAGTTAGCAAAAGATCTATAACGAAGCTGTTGCGATGATAAAAAAAAAGACGTTCAAAATGAGTTAGGTTTTCACAATTAAACGACAAGGAAAGGTTTTAAACGCGGAAGTTGTACTGACATCAAATAGTCTTGAATGCTCTCCTTCAACCATATGGTAAATTAAGAGTTGATGCGATGATAGAGAGGTTTCCCGTGATTGATCTTTTTGCAGGGATCGGATGTGCATCGCTGGGTTTTAAGCGGGCTGGATTCAAAATCGCAGCTGCGGTGGAGATAAACCATTGCAGGTGCGAAAACTACGCTAAAAACTAGGAGTGCGACCGATCGAAGAAGACGTGTCAAAAATTAGTGGGGAAGAAATTCTTTCCGTAGCTGGATTGAAAAGGAAGGAGAACTTTTGCTTAATAGGATGCCCGCCTTGCCAGTCATTTAGCAAACTTTCTGAGACGCGTGGAATAAGACCGTCTACTGATTCAAGGAGCAAATATGTGATGGATTTCGCTAGACGCGTGGAAGAGATGCGTCCTCAAGTAGTCGTGTTTGAAAACGTGTTCTGGATGTTTGAAGGACCGGGCAGAATGTTTTTTGAACGATATCTCAGAAAGATGCGGCGTTGCGGTTACGAAACGGTTTACGGCGTTGTCAATGCCGCCGACTATGGCGTTCCCCAAAATAGGCGAAGATTACTTGCCTTCTCCTGCAAGAAAAAAGTTAACGCGATTCCGTCTGTTCCTGAAAAAGACTCGGATGCTCAAAATAATAAGAAAAAAACCTTTCCAAAAACTGTAAGAGATGTCATCGGCGATCTTCCAAAATTGAAAGCTGGCGAGTCCGATCCTACAGATCCTTTTCACGTGGCACGCAAACACGGAGAGAAAGTGATGAAAATAATAAGAAACATTCCCAAGAACGGAGGCAGTAGAAGGGAACTTCCGCCCAAGCTTTGGCTGCCCTGTCACAAAGCGCTACGGGTCGGGGGCGCCGAATCTGTCTACGGACGGATGTGGTGGGACAAGCCTTCTCCAACGATAACCAGTAGATGCTTAACGCCGAGCTGCGGCAGGTTCTTGCACCCAGAACAAGACCGTGCCATAACAACTCGTGAAGCTGCTAGATTGCAGACAATTCCCGACGACTATCAGTTAAGCGGCACCAGAGAAGAGATAGGAGCCATGATAGGAGACGGCGTTCCAGTAATTCTGGCTGAGAGGATCGCGTTGAAAGTTACCCAATTATTGCGAGCATGACGATTTGAGTTCTTTTTTGATCGCTGCAACACATCGCTCTTGGTGTTTGTAGATTTCGTCGTCCCAGAATCGTAGTACGCCATAACCCTCGGTCTTCAATAGTCCTGATACGACCCTGTCTCTTCTTCTGTTCTTAGCTATGTGCGAGACCCAATAGCTAGGGTTGTTTCCCTTAGCTAGTTTCTTTTTTAATTTGTTCCAGTTCTTACCGTGCCAAAAAGAGCTGTCGCAAAAAATTACTATATGACCTACCAGAAAGTCTGGGCTTCCACAGAGCTGCGGATAAAGTTCGTAAGGCAAGTTTGCTTCCGAAAGCATATTCATCATCGTAATATCGAGCTTCGTTCCTTTGCTTCGGATCTTGCTCATTATCTCACTGCGTTTTCCTTTTGAAAATACGTCGATCAAGAAAGGCTCTACTAACATTAAGGGCAATATTATATAGAACTATCCCCGATCATGTGTACTTTGGAGAACCAAATTGCCAGAGTTCTTACAATGAAATTTGCGGGAGGACTGGTCAAACATCTGGGATTGCAAATGTATTCAGGGGCTGTGCCCGCCATCGCAGAACTCATTGCTAACGCATGGGATGCTGATGCGACCAGAGTTGAGGTATCTTTTCCATTTGAACAAAAGTTCAATTCCAGCACCAAGATCATCGTAAATGATAATGGGTTGGAATGACTTTTGACGATTGTGACAGCAAATACCTAGTCTTGGGCAGAAACGGTCGCGCGGAGGACGGAAACACAACTGCGATTGGTCGCCTACGTCTAGCTCATAAAGGAATAGGCAAACTAGCTGGATTTGGAATTGCTAACGACGTAACAGTACGAACAGTGAAGAACGGTAAAGTTACTGCCTTCAAAATGAGTTTCAACGATATACAGGAAAAGCAGTTTGGCGGAGAATATTATCCCGAGATTCTAGAGGATGAAAAGACGTCTGAAAAAAACAATACTTCCATAATTCTTGAAGACATCAAACTCAGTCGCACAGTGAACGAAGAACAATTCATGAAGAGCATGCAGAGACGGTTCTCATTAATGTCGGATAGTTTCAAAGTCATGATCAATGATAAGGAACTCAGAAAAATGGATATGCCGCTTCAAGTTCTATTTCCCGACGAACAGGATGAAAAAGAAAGGATAAAAATTCAAGACGGATGGGGAATCGAAAGAATCGGTGGCAAAGAAGTTAGATGGTGGATAGGTTTTACGGAAAAACCGATTCCAGACGAAGATGCTATAGGGATCAGCGTTTTGGTCAGGGGGAAGATCGCTCAAACGCCGTGGTTTTTCGATCTAGTGGGCGGTGCAACTGGACAGCTGGGTATGCGGTATATGATAGGAGAGATTATGGCTGACTTTCTGGACGACGAACATGATCTCATAGTAACTGACAGAGCCAGCGTAACATGGTCTCATGAGTTGGGGGAGCCGCTGAAAGAATGAGGGGTTAACAAGGTAAAAAAGTATCTTGCAAGATGGTCAGATATCCGTCACGAACTCAACTTGAACAAAGTAAATAAAGATGATCGGATCCAAAAGTCAATTTTAACGCTACCCGAAGGTATTCAGGAACATGTGAAAGAAGCCGTTGACAGGTTTTCACGCATTCCCACTCTTACTGAGGACGAGGTTGTAGACTTTGCTACCTTCATGGTAGATGTTACTCAAAACAAGCATTTGCTAGATTTGATTCGTCAAATCAATTTGGTGTCGCCAGAAGATATGAAAAAAATCTTCCAAATAGTTTCCGATTGGAGCATAGTGGATGCAATTTGCCTTTCCATAGTGATTAAGGGACGGGTTAAGATAATTGAAAAATTTGAAAAACTACTGAATGAAGAGGCAAAGGAGAAACCAGACATGCACGAATTGCTCGAGTCATCCTTGGCTTATTGAACCAGGGTGGGATCAATTCAGGCATGAACCTCAACTTGATAAACTATTGACGGAGGAATATCATATTAAACCTAGCGGACAGAAGGAAGGTGGTCTTGAACCAGATTTCTTTTGCTTGCAGTCGCCTAACGAAGCACGGGTTGTAGAAATAAAAAGACCGGGAGACAAAGCTGGTAAAAGGGAGCTCACTCAGATTTCCGACTACGTGCATTTTCTGAGAGAATATGCTAATACAACTAATGATCCCCGACACAAAATGAATGTAGAGGGAGTGATTATTGTTTCCGCTGTTGATAATAAGCAGTCTGAGTTCAAAAAAACATTGAAGCAGAGTAGGATCTACGTTTGGGATTGGAATTTCGTCTTAAGAAGAGCCAAAGATCTATACAAGGAGTACTTTGATCATGTACTTAAACGTGGACCGCAAGAAAATCCTGTAATCAAAGCCCTTTCTGAACAAGAGATTTAGTCTACTGGGCAACAGATTTTTAACACTGGTTAAAAGCAACCTTCTATTGAACAGAAATCCATCAGCCGCATACCGCCAGATTCTTAAGTTTATATCGGGACTGTTACGTACGGCCTTCCTTAACGTTTTGTTATTCTTCATATGATACTCTGCCGTTCGCATCATTGCTTGTGAAAATCGATGAAACACTGGAAAAGGCAGGTAACGATTATTTCATTTTTGTCTAATCGTGCCCTTCTCCCCTCCCTTGTTGATCAGTTCTATGGTAATATCTTGTTTCTCCATCAAACTGAGGGTGACCTCCGTCCTTCCAATGTTAGTAACCATGTTGAAGAAATTTGGAAGTCTTTCCATCCTACTTCTTCCTTTGACGTCTTCGTTTTGAAGCTCTATCGCAGTTTTTACCTTTGCAGACCGAATTATTAACTGCTTCTTTTCAGAGTCGACTGTTATGACTTCCTCCTCTTCGTGAAACGGATACTGGGAATCTTGCGTCATAGCTGTAGGAATCACAAGATATCGTGTGTTGGAATTTAGACTCTTCTTTATCTTGGTTACGATAACCTCCAAGTCAAGGACGGGTAGGCGTAGAGCAAATGACGGGATGGGATGACAATCAACGGCATATATTGACAACGGGATGTCGATGGATGGATTATTTGCCAAAGAAGTACGGTGATGATTCTGCAGCTAGCAGAAGGCTGAAAAAATTGGGGATATGGAAGAGATTGGATGCGGTAGTAAGCTATGATCCATTACCGGTAAATTGAAGATGAGGGTAGCCGTTATTGATAGCAGTGATGTTGCTGCCAGAAAGGAGAGATGGCAGGATATGATGGAAACAAGAAGTATCAGGAAGCAAGGTGCCGCCGTCAACGGCGATTCCCTTCCCTTATCTATCTTGCTGGGTCCGGCGAATGAGCATGATACCGGAAAGCTCATTCCAGTCATGAAGGACGCAAGAATCAGGACGGGTGCAAGACCAAGTAGACCTGAGGCTTATGCCTATAAAGCATGCGATCCGTTCTTTGCAAGAACATACCTGCTTTCCATAAACTGATAACTAAACCTGAAGATGACAAAGCATGAGATTCATTCTTTGTAGAAACATATCTTTCATTGCATAAGATAAAAGCCAAGATAGCTGGACTGCTAACAAAGAAGAAATTTGGAAACGGTTAGTCGGACGAAAATACGTCCAAAAGGAGCAGAACATATGTTGGGAGGCTCTTCGCATGGCTAAAGGGAGAGGGGGTTAGATTGGCAATACGCTATGAAGGATTACCGGAAACGTTATGGGATTTCTGCATCCAGCGGCATCCATAATGCATTGGAGAGTTAAGATGACTTCGCAAGTTGTTCAAGATTTAGAATCTTTCTTCATATTTCTTTTATTCTTTATTTGTTGCACTTCATAAGGTAAGATGAAGAAATGTTTAAACAGCATTTCAGCAAAGTCTATAATCTTTTCAGCGTCTTCGTCTATAATGTCTTTTATAATTTGGTCTGGGTGTGCTCCTAAGTTACCCCACTGGCGAATTTCATGCGCTAGTTCTTTCATATCTTCAGGTATTATTTCGTCTACCTGTTGTTCTAGTGTAGATTTTGTAGCACCTTTAAGATTACAAGTAGTTTGTAAGGCCCTTCTAGCCATTACGACCGTGGCTTTAAACGCATTATTATCGAAGCACCGTAATGCTTCAATGTAGTCTTCTGCAACATTTAACGGTATTGCTTCATGTGCTTCGTATGAGCGTTTAGGGTAATAATCGATTATTTTATAATTATTATGTAAAAATTCTGGCGAAATCTCTAACATTATAGTGGGTAGTTCTTTATCGGTTTCATAGGTAAAAAATATAACACTATCACAACTATCACAATTTTGAATAGCATAGCTACGTCGTCCTCGTCTTATACTATGTATCAAAGTAAATGTTGACTTTGCCTTACAATGTGGACATTGAAACACAAATTTGTTAGAAGCCATAAATATTTGTCGTTGTGCCATATAATTAAAGTTGTCTTTGACTTTTAGAGTATGCTGAATTACAAACATATACAGATTTAGTTTTGCTAAAAATCACACTGTTTTGGTTACATTAGCAGAATGTCTTCAAAAATAGTTTTAATCTGCTGTATCGCCTTCTAGAAGAAAGATTGTTGACCAATAGGGAGAGAATGATGTACAAGTATACCCTGACAGAGGACGGTAAAGCTATTGCGAATCGTGCGGCGCATAACTATCCGAACCTCCATGAGAAAATTTCCCAAGTAGTAGATGAATGCAAACGTATCGCAGATCTCGATCCTGAAATACTTTCCACCGCTGCCAAAGTTAACTATATTGTAAAAAGAGAAAAGTCATCCAGTTATAGAGACATCAGTAGATCTGCGAAGAATCTCGGATGGAAATGATCCAGAAATTCATTACGTACTGCTTCCAAACTTCTTGAGGCACTAGGTCTTGACAAGAAAACACGTTCAGGATGATGACAAATGGGAATTCCTGCTTGTTCGCGATCCTTTATATGGATTCGTTGGATTAACCAGGCAAGAAGTTAATGTTATTCAAACAAAGGCATTTCAGAGATTATCTAGGATTAAGCAACTGTCCCATACTTATGTTGTCTATCCAAGTGCAGTTCATGCAAGGTTTGAACATTCACTAGGAACTCTTCATGTAGCTGACAGAATTGCCCGTGTTTTACATTTGGATGATGAGAGCAGGACGGTCGTTCGAATGATGGCTTTGCTGCATGATGTCGGACATGGGCCTTTTTCCCATCTTTTTGAAATTCCAATGAGGAAAATTAACGGAAATAATTTTTCTCATGAAATCTTAAGTCAATTTATCATTGATGCCGACGTTGAATTCAGCAAAGGTATAGGTGGTTTAAAGAAACTGGTGATTAATGCACTTGGAAAAAAGTGCAATTCTCTACTACTAGAGATAATTTCTAGCAATCTTGATGCTGATAAGATTGATTACCTAAGAAGGGATTCCTACCATACTGGCGCATTCTATGGTTTTTTCGATCTTGAAAGAATCGTTAGAAATCTTGCTAATACTGAAGACGGACATCATATAGCAATTACGGATAAAGGAAAAGAAGCGGTAGAAGGTTATAGGCTGGCACGCTATTCCATGTATACACAGGTATATGAACACCACACACGACTTGTTGCTGATGACATGTTTTTACGAGCATTTCAGTTGGCCGTCTCCGATGGAACAATTCCAAAATCTAAATTAAAAATTCCTACAAAGAAGAAGAACTTTGATGCATTTCTTAAATATTATTATTCATTGGACGATGCCTCAATCATGCTAGAAATTGCTCGAAATGGAAAAGGAAATTCACAAAAAATGATTAACGACATCATGAATAGGAGATTACTGAAAAGGGGGTTTGGAGTACGAATATTCAAGGACGAAATCAAGGACGGAACTGTTAGAGATAAGATAATAAAAATGAGCGCCGAGTCAAAATTGGAATTGGAAAAGGATATTGCCCGATCAGTGAAAATTGATCCAGATCATATAATTGTTCATATCCAAAAATTGGAAAACAAACTATACACACCCTATGAACACCTTGCGGAGAAAAATGAACTGCCTATATTATTGAAGAAACGTGACGGTTCCGCTTCTTTCTTTGAGGATGAAGGAGAGATTTCCGCATCCTCGGCACCTTTAAGAAAATTCTACGTATTTTGTCCCGAAGGAAAACGTGAGGGTGTCAAACAATACATCGAAAAACGATTCAAGATCACCAGTACCTTGCACAAATGATGAGGCATAATAACTGTGCCCTGTTGCATAACCATGAAATCCATTACTGAATAACGAAATTATTCTGTCATTGCGGTGCGAATCCCCGGACTGCATCTTCAATTATCTAGCCGTAAGACAAAAAATTGCAGCATTTTAGTTGTGCAACAAAGCAGTGCAAGAGAAAACTCTGGCTGTCCTCGCATAACATTGCCTTTGAGTCAAGCTCTGATCTGGTAAAAATTGGCAGTCTTATAGACAAAGACTCTTTTAAGAGAAAGAAAAAAAACATCCGGATAGGAGACATATCAATAGACCATATTGACAAGGGAGTAATACATGAGGTCAAAAAGTCCGACAAGATTCATGATGCCCATGCATATCAGCTGCTCTACTACATCTACCATCTCAAAAAACTAGGAATAAAGACAACTGGCATACTCAACTATCCAAAACTGAAAAAAACGGTAAAGGTAGTCCTGACAAAACAGAAACAGGTCTTTTTGGATAATGTAATTCGTGACGCTGCCAAGATAATCTCTGAGAAAAAGCCTCAAGCTGCAGAATATAAGACAATATGCGACAAATGCGCCTATGCGGAGTACTGCTGGTCATGAACGATTACTACATATTCAAGGGAGGAAGAGTCAAGCGTACTCAAAACACCATACAGATAATATCTGCTGACGATGAGAAAAAATCAATACCGGTAATGAATGTCAGGGCACTTCACGTATTTGGACAATGCGATTTTAATTCGGCGCTGATAATTTTTTTAAACACAAAGGGGATTGTGATACATTTTTACAACTATTATGGAAATTATGCTGGAAGCTACTACCCACGTGAGAAGCTCCTGTCTGGTCTGGTGACAGTACGGCAGGTACAGCATTATCTGAATCAACAAAAAAGAATGTATCTTGCATCTGAATTCATACGTGCAGCTACGCACAACATGCTTGCAAACCTGCGCTATTACAAATCAAAGAAAAAGGATGTCTCTGTCCACATTGAAAAAATACAGCAGCTGCAACGGCAGATACCATCATGTAGTAAGGTTGATGAGCTGATGGGAATAGAGGGAAACTGCAGGAACATATACTATGATTTATTTGACAGTTTTCTGCGGGATGACTTTAAGATGGAAAAAAGAACCAGGATGCCACCACAAAACATGCTTAACTCGCTGATATCGTTTGGAAACAGCATGATGTATGGAAGCGCCGTAACTGAGATATATCACTCACAGTTGGATCCTACCGTAAGCTATCTGCACGAGCCTGGATACAGAAGATTTTCATTATCTTTGGACATAGCTGAGGTGTTCAAACCTGTAATCGTGGATAAGGCAATATTTAAGATCGTAAACAGCAGGTTGCTTGACTCTGGAGATTTTGATGACTCTATGAATGGTTGCTATCTTGGAGAATCTGGGAGAAAGACGTTTGTCAAAGAGTATGATGAAAGACTGGACAGTACCGTCTACGACAGTACCGTCTACGTCTCCGCTGAAAAAAAATGTGAGTTACAGGCGACTGTTGAGGATGGAATGCCACAAGATAGTCAAGCACATTGTGGAGGATGCACACTATGTCGGATTCAGACAGAGATAATGTATTGCATAGTAACATATGACATTGGCACAGAGCGTATTGACGCAGTACGCATAACAATCAAGCAATACCTCAACTGGATTCAAAATTCGGTCTTTGAAGGAGACATATCTGTGTCAAACTTGGCAGAGCTAAAATCCAGAATATCTGGCCTGATAAGGGATGGCGAGGATTCGGTTCTTGTGTTTACCGTAAACAATCCTGCATGGATAAAAAAAGAGGTGGTGGGAATTGATAAAAATAACCTGGATAACATGATCTAGTTGTGACATTTTGTCTGGCAGGCTGTTAAAGGATGGCCGCATCTTTGCAGTTGGCTTGTTAGTTGATCTGGCAACAACATCCAAAGCAACTTTTGCGACTGTTCTTGGATAGTTTGAAGAATATTTTCTTATTTTATTTTTAGAAATACCTTCGGCCCACTATGACACATCAATAACGATTCTTTTTACAGCCATATTGTCATATGCTAAAAAGATAGAAAGTCTAAAATGGTTTTTTCTGGATTGAGCAATCATCAGGTTCTGACAGATTCTAATAATATGATCAAACAAAATTTACCAAAACCCGTGTGACTGCCTTCTTTACAGCAGCAGGTTATTTGTTAAGCCACTTTACTAAGGCCTTCTCTGGATCTGCAAGCTCGGCTATGTTGGTATAGTACCAGTCTTGCCAGCCGTTTTCTGGCAGGCCTGTAAACAGCATCAGGTTGAGCGGATACATGCTGCTGTCAGCGCATCTTCGAAAGTCGTCACGGAACAAAAAGACCTCCTTGCCCCATGCAATTGCCATGCCAAGCTCAACCATTACGCCCTCATCTGG
Organism: Nitrososphaerales archaeon; assembly: GCA_965197925.1. GTDB lineage: Archaea > Thermoproteota > Nitrososphaeria > Nitrososphaerales > UBA213 > CBDAOC01. The sequence goes on along the minus strand of CBDAOC010000020.1, from coordinate 38,354 downwards.
CGGCGTCCCGTTGGCAACTGCAAAGATGCCGTCAGCGTCCCTGACATCCTGCATGTCAGCACGGCCGATTTTGTAGGGATTGTCAGCTGATGACACACTGTCCTGGTTGTTTCGCTCAAACGGCTCCCACACTTTGGCCCCAAGGTCATTTAGCGTCCTTACAAGATCTTGCAGCGGTCCGGCTTTTTGCTGTTCAGAGAATCCGTACGGGTTTGCAAGATAAAGCGTCTTTTTTGCCATCTGTGGAAACTCTCTTCTGTCTTTTATTTGTGTTTGGAGACATGAGATCTTAGCTGCAGTCGCGCGTTGAGATCAGCCCATATTGCAGTAATTTGCAGATCTAAAGATGCTGTCTGAAGTGACACGCATTTTTTTTAGATGTTCACATCAAAGTCTGCACCAAACTCGGGAAAAGATGCAGCAACGATGACATTTAAGACTATGCCCACTATCATCAACACAATTCCTAGGTACAGGCAGTTTTTTGCCTTTACAGGATCATCTTGTCGCAAGACAAAGAATGCAATGATGCCGCCGACAATTCCCAAGAAGATTGGCAGCAAAAACCACGCGTTGCTTCTTTTAGTGCTTTGTTGCACAACTCAAAAATTCTGTAATTTTTCGTCTTATGATTAAATAATTAAAAACTAAATTCAGAAATTCGCACCACAATTATAGAATGATTCCATTATTCAGTAATAGATTTCATAGTTATGCAACAAGGAAGATATATACATACGACGTATCTCTGAAAGTAATGGACGCCTCTGACATGCTGCTCTGCATTGCTCAACATTCCCAAGGCAGAATCTACGGCAAGACGGTTGCACAAAAATTGATGTATTTCTGTTGTGAAATGACTGGAATTAAGTTAGGTTATATACCTCATTATTATGGTCCATATAGTCAAACCGTTGATAATTTATTGTCAAACCTCTCCTCCTCCGATTTTCTTCTAGATATGTCAAACTTGCCAAAACTATGTTGAATGTGGTAATGAAGGCCAGAATTCCTCCATACATGCACAGGAAGGGCAACCACATCCATACGGTCTGGCAGCATACCATCCTGCTGGCATTCAGGCAGCATGAAGGGAAGAGCTGCAGAAGGTTTGTGGAATGGTTGCATGAAGCATGTCATCCCGGAATGTTTATGCAGCTAGGCAGGGTGCCACATTATACAACGCTCCAGAAGTTTGCCTCAGGAATCAATGGCACCCTGCTGTACAGAATGGCATCCTCATTCATACTTCTCACCAAGATTAGAAAATTGTTGGTAGGAATAGACGCTTCCGGATTCAGATCCAGCAATGCATCATCATACTATACGGATAGAACAGGGATAAGGAAGAAGTACATCAAGCTATCGATAGGTGCTGAATTAAGAGAGCAATAGCTGTATTGAAGATAAAAAGCACCTAAACACGATACCATAAATTTAAACACATTATGGAAAGAGCATCAAACATAATGCCACTCTAAAGTTGTAGCAGACAAGGGTTATGATAGCGAAGCAAATCATGAATTTGTACGAGAACTTGATGCTGTCAGTATAATACCAGCTAGATATGAAGATGTTCCAATATGGAGAACGCATGGAAGATATAGGAAGCAAATGAAGAGGAAGTTCTATACACATCTATACTATCAAAGAAACAAGAATGAGACTGTCTGTGGTAAAGAGGATGTTTGGTGACCATATAGCATCAAGAATGGTGAAGATGCAGAACAGGGAATTAACATTTAGGGTAATTGCTTACAATATGCACAGAATGACTGACCGTCTATATAGTATGGTTTCTACAGAGCTGATATTTCCTTGCATCTACTCCCTCAAATGAGGTGCGGAACCATTGTGGTAATATCCTATAGCGCACCGCATGCTGCAAAAGTAATCGTAGTTCTCGTCCTTAATTTCTGGTGGATTGTGATAGTAACAAACGTCCTGCATGAGTATGGCCTCTGCAGTTGTGCGTGCGTACACCTTCAACAGCGTGTTGACATCATCCCATCCCATTGATGCTACAAGGGTTGCATTACTTGCGGTCCTCCGCATCGCTGCATGCGCCCCGCTGTGCCTTAACACGTATACGGGCTTGTTTGCCCAGTACCATTCATCCGTTCCTTTGGGATAATTCCACTTTTGGTGCATGCCATTGTGCTCGTCGTAATGCGCCCTGTCAATTTTGCCCAGGGATATGTAATAATCACTCAGTGCAGATGCAAGCTCGCTCTCCAGTGCAATGACACGGGCATTACTGCCAACGTCGTTAGTACAGAACGTTGCACCGTGCTTCACACGCTTGATTATTTCAATCACCTTGGGATGTATTGCCATCTTGTCAAAGGCACGATCTGTCTTGGACTCGTATAACGACATGATTGCGTACTCACCATGAACGCCCTTGGCATCGATTGGTCTGATCTCGAATTTGTTCACCATCGTGATTCCCGTCTTGGTCCTGGGAAAGACCTCGTGCATCACTCCAAATAATTCCTCAAAGCCATAACCACGCATGAACTTGAGCCCCCGTTCAAACTCCCTGTCCGTAAGCTTCACGTTGGCATATGCACCAAAACGCTTCTTCTTGCCTGACATGATGCCCGTGATGCCACGTGGAATGGCAATGCCATTCCTAATCATGAAATTACGGGTTGATGATGTGTAACGTGTTATCTCCCTGGAACTGAAATCGATGTTATTGAGTTGACGTGCGTACCTTGCCTCGCCTGCCTTGAACCTTCTTTCAAACTCCTTTAGCAGGGCAACGCTTGTGTCAATATCCTGGAGAAGTGCGTCAGGGTGAATGTTCAGCGTGTTGCATACGACGTTCAGGCCTTGTATCATATGATTAACCGATACCGCTGGCTGGCCGTTCTTTCCAGCGGTCATCAAGTCGTTGAACCATTTCTGGACTGATGGAATTTGTAAAAATTCAGACCTTGCCATTTCTGCATATTGTATCTGCTTCCTGTCCTGTTCTGACCTGAGTAGACGACCAGTTGTAGGATCTTTTTGTAGCTTGCCTTCCCTGACCAACATTTGCCATAGTTCCCATACCCACTGTTCCGAACGGTTGATCAACTTTGCAATCTCCTGCCTGTTCTTTGGCATGATACCCTTCGATCGATTGCCGACCGTATGCTCATAGACTTGCTGCAGTAGTTGTTGTTTATCCTGTGGTTTCTTTACACGTTGCTTGTCCCAGACGAATCTAGTCCTTATACTCCCTCACCTTGACAGCATTCCATGCACAAAAAATCACGATCGGTTGAATTCGAGCAGTCGCACTTCTCTATTGTACTGTGAAAGTTACATCCAGCGCATCTTATCTTATGCTCATGTATTGATGTGTTGGTAGTCACGCTTCCACCTTCAATTCTAACGCCTCGTCAAGAATTATCTCCAACTGGTTGGCGAGACTACGTTTGTTATCGTCAGCTACTCTCCGAAGAATGTTTATGTATTTACGCCTTATACAAACACTCGTAAATTCATCACTTTCCATAACTAGGTTACCTATATTTACCTTAGGTATTTTAAGGCTTTGATTAATTATATATATATAGATTAGGTAACATTAGGTGAATATGCCATTCAAGGGTGGGGCTAAACCTGTAGGCTTAAGAATGGATGTAGTAAGACGGTTAGAGGAATTAAAAACTAGAAAGAGAGATAATAGAAAATTTGGAACATGGTTAAATGAATATCTACTGATAAAATTGGAAGACAGTGATTATCTTTCACGATATGGACCGTTTATTAGCTGGATTGGTCCAGAAGGTGATAGTCTCTTACTACGTGATTATAATCTTGATCGTTTGATAGAAGTCCAAATTAAGAATTCTAATCTATATTGCCTGTATCATGAGGCGAAAGAATGTGTGCATATTGGTTTTTGTTATGCTATTCCTGAAGTGTATAAAAAATTGGTGGAAATTGGGTTTAAACCTCTCCAAGCATTAGCAAAAGTGTCAGACAAGAAAGAGCGGCACAAAGGTTAAGTTAATTCATTGATATGGGTAAAATTAAACGGTTTGTGTTAGAGAAATTTGCTCAATGAGTGATTGTGTTGACCTGGTTTTCTGGTCAGAAAAAAAGGCGTGGTGTAAGTGCTGGTTTGAAATATGATATTTTAGTTAGACAGAAGTTCAAATGTAAGGAATGTCATGAAGAGTTTAATGCACAAAGACGACCCAGCATAGATCACATTGATGGTAATCGTAGTAACAACAAACCAAGCAATTTGCGTGCATTATGTGCAAATTGTCATGCTGTAAGAACCAGTAAACAGAGTCATGCCAGAGCACAAAAGCGTCAACAGTCACGTGAGAGTGATCCTTTTGGTGTAGGCAATGTATTTAATTTTCGATTTTAATAATGTCGTGTTTTGTAAATTGGTCAGTATCCTGCCAAAGATTTTCACCTGCATCGCTACAAAATACGCTTGGTAGATTGCGGACGTGCGGAAGATTCTGGAAAAACATAGATGGAGGCCTCCTCCGTCAGGGTCTAACTCTCCCATTGGCGGGTAGTTTGATTTTAGGTACATGGTACATTCGCTCTGGGTTCCTGAATTTAATTTCAGAAGCTATCTCACAACTCGGCAATTTATCAAGCGGTAAAACTAGTCAAAATAAATTCGCTACAAGAGACTAATTACAACCAAGAATAGGCGAAGGTATAGTAATTCTTGAAAGAAGCGTTCTTTCCCTGACCATTAGTGATGTTTGTCCTTACCATAGGTTTGTTTGTGATCTCCTATGCTTAGGATATTTATAATTCGATTTTCATAATCTATACTAAATGTAATTCTAAAAGATTTTGTAATATCATAAGTGAAACAACCTAGACTGTTCTTATAATTCCCAAGATTTTTTGGATTCTCAGATTGAGTAAGCGTGAGAATTGCTGTACGATATTGATTTTTTTCAGGATTTCCTAATCTTTTGAATATTTTTCGCATGTTTGGCGGCTCTTTAATTTGCCAATCTAATTCATCTGACAAACAATTCTACTATTCATCTTCATCTAGGGATTTTAAGTATTCGTCGACATTTTTGAACAGTCGTGCTTTACCACTAGCAATATTTTCTCTGCTTTCCCTAATTTGCTCTTTTTCTTCTTCTGTTAGGTCTTGCTCCGTAGTTGTAAAAACTCCCTCATCACTAAATGTTATGGTATGTGGATCTTCGGTCATTTTCTATTTGCCCATGATCATTAGACATACATTTAGTATATATATACTAAGTGTACACTAATATTATTAAATTATAGCGTTGATATGTTGTGTTGATATGTTGTCATAGGCATAAGCCAAGGTTTCATGCCGGGGAAGGTTCTGCATCCAGAGTGCGATAATCTTGATTGGAATTTTGTAAATGATTCCCTTGCGTTCTATCGTGACAGAAATGTTGTCCTCCGGGAACAGAAGGAACCTTTCCGCCTGCCGCTTGTACTGTCTTGCAGCGAGGTTCAGGATGGTTATCAGCCACCTGTTATTTCTTTTGTATAGTCTGACCCTGCCGAAACAGCACATGCATTTGTGTTCGGTTACGCTGGCATGATGCCCGCAATTCTCACAGAACACTATATGCCTTCGGTTATCTTTAACGCTTGATTTGAGTTTTCTGCACTTGGCCTGGATGCTTATTCCTTCTCACCCTTGGGGGCAAACATCTTGTTGATGCCCTTCTTGCCATTTACGTCATCGTACTCATAGCGCACCTTGGTCTGTGTCAACTCCTTTATCAAGGCACCATTGATTGACCTTGTCGCCGTTAGTGACCTGATAAACAGATTATAATAATCTCTTGCAAGGTGCTTTAGTTTCGGTGGTAATGCATTAACCAATAACGGTATGTGCTCTATCTCAAAAACTGCCAAGGGGAGGGCATCCGTGCTTATCATTGAAGAGTAGAGTTGCCTCATGGGATCTGGGTAGTAACTATCGCCCTGCCTGTTGCTGTTGCTCTCCTGTATGAGTTCCATCAACCTGTCGCTGGACAATGGTTGGTGTTATACAGCATGTGGTTATGATGTTGAATTTTGGAAGCCTTGTCCTCCTCGCTATCCCTGCTTGGTGGCTTGGGTAGTTCGCACCGTGCTGGTTTTGGCAGGACGCTGTTCATTGCGTTGATGTATAACATTATATCATACACCTTGTCCTGCTGGATGGTGAATACTATGCCCTGCCTGTACTGTTGGTGCCGTTGTAAGTATCTGTAGTAGGCCTATGTTACGCCAGTGGTAGTAGGGGGAAGGTGGTTAATGATGTTAAAAGCAATAAAATATACTATATGTATTATAGGGACCTCGGTCCTTCGTATCGACTACCGACCCCCCGAAAAATGTTAGTGTTACTTAACTTTCTTAGTTTATCTTTACTGTTCTGGAACTGTTTTCAGACCATAATTTAGGTAGCACAACTTTACGTAAAGGTGTGCTACCTAGTGCGCACTTTTTTGATAAAGGTGCGCTACCTAGGTGCGCTACCTAAATTGAAAAACTTGCTAACTTTACCCCCTACTTTATGCCAAACGTCAAGTTACAGGCACGTTATTCCCGATATAATGTCTTCTAGATCTGTTCTCTCTAGCTAAATTTGTGAGAAAATCAAAGAAAAAGAGCATGCCGACCATATGGCATATACCAGACGATCTATGGGAAGAGTTCGAACTAGTGCTGCCGCCAAGGAAACCAGCAAGAACAGTTGGAAGGCCAGCTGTGCCATTTAGAAAAGTGTTGAATGGAGTACTGTACGTATTAAGAACTGGATGCCAGTGGAAGAAGGTGCCGAAAGAATTTGGTTCTGGCTCAACTTGCCATGCAAGATTTCAGGAATGGATTGGGATAGGAGTATTCAAGAAGGTATGGAAGAGGCTGCTGGAAATATATGATGAATTGAAGGGTATAGGATGGGACTGGCAATCCATGGATAGCGTACCGAAGGCCCCATTAGGGGGAAAACGACCGGAGCAAACCCAACGGATAGAGGCAAGCTAGGTACCAAACGTCACATGCTGGTTGATAGAAGAGGAGTACCTCTCTCATCTGTAATTACTGAAGCAAACAAGCACGATATGAAATCAGCCTTTCCTACAATAGATAGCATTGTTGTTGATAGGCCCAAAGTTAAACAGAACATATGCATGAATAGGATATGATTTCCCTGAGATAGAGTATGGAGTATGAAATATGGAGTTAGGAAGGGGATATGTGGATCACATTCGTCATAAGGGTGAAGTGTTGAAAAAGAATTTGTACAAAGCAAAGAGATGGGTTGTAGAAAGAACCGCATCTTGGCATAACAGGTTCAGAAAGTTATTGGTAAGGTTCGAGAAGAGAGAGGAAAATTATCAGGCGCTAGTAGAATTTGCTAACTGCCTAATAGTGTATAGAGCGATATATTGGTAGTGTCATAAACACGTTAATGCAACTGTTTCTAGTATCTATTATCTACAATACTAATAAAATCAATAGTAAGAAAACTAAACCTGACAGTTTGAACTAATATTCTTGCATTCTAAATGTTATCATTTCTACCAATCATTAACTATCAGCTAGAATTTTAGGATAGGCTCTTACTTGAAATTGACCTGTCTCGAATTCGTGTGGTATTTAATTATATCTTAATAAAACCCATAGGGATCGGCCGAAACTTCACTCCATAAATTCTATATGGCATTTATCTCTTTAAAATTAAAATACTTAATTCATTTGTTACTTCATAATGGCATCTCCATCCACCGTGAAAAAGCGTACAATGTTCTCTGCATTACCACTACAAGCTCTACTTTCTCATTTGGACTCTGGCTTTATAGCCCATCCAACAGACAGAAAAGTACTCCAGGACCTATGGGAGAAAGCAAACAAGTTATACTATAGTTCTGGCTCTCCTAAGCGTTCTTTCTTAACATCCAATGACTTACGAGAATTTGACGGTGTTGACCAATCCAAAGTAGAGAATTTGATGAAGCGTGTAAAAACCTATTCTCCTTATGATGTTCATACAACAAAAATCTATAATGTTAGAATATCCAAATTGGTGTCACCTCAAATTTCACTTAACTTGCCCCGTGCTGAAAAACGTGCGACGATTAAGAAGGGGATGAGTACGTCAGAACTTTTCGACTTGGCATTCAAATCTGCTGGTCAACCGGCGTCCATTACCCGTCAGGTAATGGGAATGGGTTCTGAAGGCGGAAATCTTCTCTTTAGTAGTTACGATGAAGATGTCAGACTCCACTTTCCTCCACAATATCGTACTATTCCATTGAATGAGATGGATCCGCAAAGTCCTTCCATGGAAAGTGTTTGTCATCCCATTGGAGGAGGAAACCCTTTTGGGGCAGTTTATAGAATGGAGGTTGATCTAGGTACAAGCCGTTTGATCTTGGCAAATGGAATTCATAGAGTATATGGTCTGGCAAAGGCTGGTTACGAATGGTGTCCATTGCTGGTATGCGATCTTATGCCGTTCGAGCTCCCAGAGCCGTTCATTGATCTTCCGAGGGACATTCTTTTGAATCCCAACTCAGATCCAGCCGTTGTCACTGATTTCCTTAATGATCAAGTGGTCATACCATTAGACTACCATAAATTGTTGAAGACCATACGCTTGAATTGGAATTTTGAAGAATACTTCACCGTTCTGAAATAGCATGTTATAATTAATTTTTATTATGATAATTTCAAGTTTAAATTTCATCGGGTCTCTCTTAAACTATTTATGAAACAGCGCATCTTGGGAAGGTTACAATAATTATGGAAATACACCTAGTACACAAAATAGTTATGAGTTTAGAAGTTACCTGATAGAATCTACCTAGATCATTGAAGGTGGTTTGGGTCTTGCTTCCTTCACATCAGTCAAAGTTATGGTAAATAAATCCAATAAGCAATATTAATCCCTATACAATTGGAAAGAAAATATACATATATGATATTTGTTCCATCAATTGTCAATCATGTCAACAGGAGAATCCGTAGACAAATCGGATGAAGAGTGGAGGCAGCAACTTACGCCTGAACAATATCAGGTGTGTAGAAGGAGAGAAACGGAAAGACCGTTCACGGGAGAATACAACGATTGTAAAGAAAAAGGAATTTACCAATGCGTGTGTTGTGGCAACGAGTTATTTAATTCAGAGACAAAGTTCGATTCAGGTACTGGCTGGCCTAGTTTCTGGGCACCGATCACTAAAGAAAATGTCAAAGACAAGTCAGACTATGATTATGGTATGATACGAGTGGAGGTAGTGTGCAATAGATGCAATGCCCATCTTGGTCATGTTTTTGATGATGGTCCTGCACCTTCCAACAAGCGATATTGCATCAATTCTGCTTCCCTCAAACTGGAGAAGAAGAGTTAGAAAATATTTGGATCAAATATCAAAGAGAATGAGTAAGTGTCTAGCTTGCACTTAGAGCTTATCCGAAAATTAACATCACGGCCTGATTGTTTATACCGAAACAGATCTAGAATATACGAAAACGTAAACTAGCCATTTTAAAATTTTGACAAATCTGGCGACCATTATATAGTGAGTAAAAAATAATGAATGAATCACGCAAGGCGAGGTCAGGTAATGATGAACTTTAGCAATTTAATCTGATCAAGTGATTGAATCAGAGCCTTAATTTACCTAATGGTAGAGCTTAGATATTGTTGGATTGCTTATCAAAAATTCTAACTTGTTTATCTTCTACATACATATCTATAGATAAATCAAGTTTTGGTTTGAATCTAATACGCTTACAATTAGGATCCTCGTATTCTTCGCAATTTGTTCAATATTACTCAATATTACTACCATGTTTACTTCAGCAATGCAGCTAGTTGAGGCTTGGGCATAATTCAATTATAATATTATTTTGAAATTATTACTATTAGCTTCCCAACATATGCTTCAATGCCCTAAGAGGCCTTCCTGCCAAGTAGTTGTAGTAAACCATTGCCTGATACAACAATACTGATAACAACACTATACTCCTTGCCTTATAGAATCCTCTAACTGGTAATGGATCTATTGCAAACATATCCTTCATATGCTCTATCAAAGGTTCAACGCTAATGCTTCTTTGCGAATATACATGCTGTCCAAATTCCGATTGATAGAACTGTGATAATGCCAGCCTATTATTGTCTATAGTATGCTCATACCTTTGCAATGGAAATATAAGCAGGAAATATCCTATACCTGCTGAAATCACATGACTTGTGATCATCATATCCAACTCATCTCAAAACCCTACAATACATCAAAAATGATGCAAAAATATCCTATGCAAGATTAACAAATGCCAGATAGTTTTCTGCCGTTCTTTCACATCTGATTCTTGTTCTGTGAAATCCATTCTTGAGCCATGCAAAGAATCTCTCAACTACAAATCTTGTCTTGTTGTAATGTTTGTAATCATTATTTTGCAAGATGAACTTGGAATTTATTTTGTATGGGATGCAACATGCAATATTTCTATCCCACAACCACAAATACATTCTGATGTATTTTGCATCATACCTTGTCTGCATAAACTGGTTCTATCTGTTGTATTGAATCATCAAGATAGTCTGAAATTGATCCTGTAACATCCATGCATTTTGTACTGTCATGTTCATTTGCTGGACTCAGCAGTATGGATATTGGAAATCCGTTACTCTCTACTGCGGCATGTATTTTTGTACCTGTTATTCTCTTGAATCCATCATATCCGGTTACATTGCCCCTTTTTTATTAGGAATGGATGAAGAGTCAACTGATATTTTTTTTTAGACTAATTTTGCCAGATTTATTGGAGAGTTTTGGGATAAATTATTTGTATGGGATGCAACATGGAATGGATGAAGAGTCAACTGATATTTTTTTTTAGACTAATATTTATGTGCTGAGTGAATAGTACGTGATAGAATCTTTTTCCAGATTCCTTTTTGTTGCCATTTGTTTAACCCTCTGTTTGCAGTAGAATCATCACCATATCTTTTTGGCATATCGTCCCATCGGCATCCAGTAGTTAGAACATGGATTATTCCGTTAATGATTTTTCTATCATCATCCCTAGGCCTGCCAGTTTTTGCATGTGGTGGTATGTGTGATTCCATCATACTCCACTGTTTGTCTGATAATTCTTGGAATTTCATAAAATAATTTTAGATGTCGCTATTCATGGATCTAAATGGTCGCTAAAAATTGTCTAAATGGTTAGTTTTGAGATGAGTTGATAGTTTCATTTTCTTCCGATACTAGAATCTCAAATTGTTCAATATTGATTGTTCTCGAAAAGGGAAAGAATTCCTTCTCCGCAAGTGCTCCCATTTCGGCAAAAGTAGCAACCACTTCTGAAAACTCACTATTAACTACATTCCCTTTGTCAATTGTTTTAATGATTAACATTTCATCATAAAGCTTTACAATCTTGGCAAGAAAATCAAGTTCAAGATTTGGTATTATCCTATGACCAACATCAGAAGGCGAGTACTCAGGTTCATTCTTATTGTTTGCGAAGAAACTGCAGGAATTTTTCTTCGTCCGAATCACTACTTATGTAATTCATTGCATCCATCATAAGCTGTCCATGCAACAACTCATGGTATAGATACATCTCATTTTCCGCCATTGCAATACTTCTTCTTCCATCAGTCTCGGTCTCCTCCTTGATCATAAAGTCAGGATTCAACATCAATCTATTGACACATTCAATGGTAATAGTATAGTTGTCCTTAAAGGTCTCACAATCCCATGTATAATCCGCAACGTAAATATCTGGTTTGTGCTTCTCTGCCAGAGTACGATCAAATGGTACAAATTTTGTTCTCACATTAATAGAAACTGATTCCACTACTCTGTTGTTGAATGGTGTGCAAGCAAAAAAAAACTTCCTGGATTCAGAAAGACTTTTCTTCACATCATCTACTGGCACAGGCATCATGCTTGAATGAGATTCGAGCCTAGCAAATATCTTTTCAAATAGCCTTTCCTCATCCGTAGTAAGCTCTAACTTTTTTACGTTTGAAGCATATACTGGTACACTAGATGAAAAAAGTAACAAAACAGCAATTGCAAAAGCTACAGGTTTCTTTACAATCATATTCCTACTTCTTCAATGACCTATACAAATTTCTTTACTCACGTCTGAGTGCAACTATCGGAGGAAGTCTGGATGCTTTTAGAGCAGGATATAGACCTGCGAGAGCACTCAATCCAACAGAGAGCAACCATATCATAGCTAAATCGCGAGGGAAGTAAACTGGAGAAATACTAGGACCTTCAGCACCAGAACCCATAGCACTTGTCAAGACAAAACCTCCTGCTATTCCTGCTAGAATTCCCACAGTTGCTCCTATGATACCTATCATTATTGCTTCAATGAGGAAAAGAGAAAGTATATCTCTACTCTGTGCTCCTATTGCCTTGAATGTTCCAATTTCCCTTGTTCTTTCCATAACAGAGGTGTAGAGTGTTGTAATGATACCAACTGCACCTACCAAAAGAGCGACGACAGCTATGCTGAGCATGAAGCTGGTTATTCCACTAGTAAATTCCCTGATAGTTTTCAGTATGAACTGAGCAGATGTGATACCTATATCATTACCGTACAACTGTCTAATCTCAGACTCTGCTTCCTCTACCAAATCTGTATTTCTTGCAAGCACAACTATCCCATCATATCTGTTCCCCTTGTTCATCAAAGAATTTGCGGCAGGGGGTGGGAGTATGGCAGCACTATCTACAGTGGGATTTCCCGTCACCTTCATTATCCCTCGAACTACGAAACTCCTAGAATTTTCCTTCTGCGTACCACTATCATCAACGAAGCTGTATTTTGCCTGTACTGCCTGACCCAGAACGGCAAAATCGAACGATTCGCCGGGGGGCCGGGCAACATTTTCAGCTAACAATATAGCAGAAGGATCATTGGTTGGTATTACAGACCCCTCATCAAATTCAGTATTCGGTACTATAGTAAAGATCTTTGGCAAGTCCATTGCAAAGATCCTCATAGTAGTGGTTTTACCCTTCCCTTCAAGTGTGATCTGGCCCTGATAGTTCGGTATTGCTTCTTCAATGCTTGGTAGGTTGTTGATCTTGCTGGCAACAACTGAGGTAAGTACAACCTTAGGAGATGATGGAGGACCACCACCCCCGATTCCAAAGGAACCACCACTTCGTTCAAGATTTGGGGCACTAGAGACGAACAAGACGTTTGGGGCCAGGCTACTGAACTGCTCCTCCGTAAATTGTGTAAAGCCACCACTTAACCCACTAAGCGATACCATCAAACTACTACCAACAACAACCATCACTATAGTTAATATAGATCTGGCCTTGCGATCCTTCAGTGCACCGAACGCAAGTTCAGATACCTCTCCAAACAGCATGACAAGCGCCTACTCTTTACTATCACCGAGGAATTCATTATCATCTTCATCGTTATTGTACGCGCCCTTTTCTTTACTACGGATTTTGTTCTTCCTCTTCTTGTTTACAAAGAAATAGCCGACAACTCCTGCGACTCCCACACCAGCCAATAATCCCACAGGGGATGTCATGATAAATCCGTCCTGATTCTCTTCTTCGATGATCGGAGGCTTGGACAATACCGTACCTTCAATTTCTTCTTCAAACGCGATCCTAAGGTCATCCTTGTACGTTATCCTTACTTTCACAGGATAGCTGTCCGTTTCATTTCCTTCAAACTTCACAGGTACGTTGAATGGTAGAGGAGAATTAGCAGTCAGATCCCCAAGATACTGTGGATTACCTACTTGTCTAATCCCATTTTCATTCTCAACCAACTCTACCGTGGTAAAAAGAGCCATATTGGTTCCTTCATTAAGCAGGAAGCCAGAGAGGTTGGGTTCATTTGCAATGTAGGTAATGCCTAGATCATAAAGACGCAAGTTGATAGTTCCTTGAATATACACACTGACCTGTCTTTGTATTCTTTTGATCCCCCCCTCCGGGTCAAGATATGATATGGTGACTGGAAGCTGGAATGCGGTATTAACGGCTTCTTCAGATGCGAACAATATTACCTGTACATCGATACTCTCACCGGCTGGAATCTCACTTGCCCTGCTGTAACCATCACTTCCGATTATGCTTAAAGGTGAACGAGAAGCATCTGGTACTTCTTGATTTAGCGCCACGGTTGCTGTCGATGGTGTGTTGACGGTAACCTCAACCGATTTCGCTGTTTCTTCTCCTGTGTTTAGGAGAGTAACTATGAATGGAGTCTCAGTTATGGTTTGAATCACAGGTCGGTTTGTAGTTACGGTAAAATCAATGCTTTGTGTGGTACTCCCTGCAACCAGGAAGTTTATCAGCGTTGTAACACGTGTTCTTTGTCCGTAGGAATCAAAATAAGTAATTGTAAATTGCAGGTTCTGCCTCGAGTCGGCTAGTTCCGGATTAACATATAAAACTGGATCGATTACAGCCTTGCTTTGGGGTGGGATTATACCAATATTGAAAACCTTCTTTCCCAAAATAACTATTTGATTGACCTGCTCAGCAATTGTTTCTGTTTCAACTCTTCCTACTCCAGCCTGAGGATGTAGATTTATTATTACACCTGATGCGGGTGCACTTCCATCATTAGTTATTTCTATCAACGCAGTATTTCTGGTACTGGGTTCCAAAACAGAGTCGACCGCAATTGCATCAAGGACATTTTTCCCTGGTAACTGAAATTCCACCTGGAAATCCCTGTAATTCAGACCAAGATTTCTAGCCTCGAAGTATTCTACATGTAGAATAGCATCATACCATCCGACACGCGTATCCTCGGTTACCTCAACTGGAAATTCAAACACGAATGTAGCACCAGGCAAAATACCAAGATCATAAGTATCGAAGGCTGGTTCACCAACAGATTTACCCGCAGCCTCAAAGCCTAAAGGTAAGCTCAGCCATCCCCTCATTCCTGTAATTTCGAACGGGCCAGAGTTGGCTAATACTGCAACAAGTAACGTTCTGCCATCGCCCGGTTCAACTTCCATCTTGAGGGGTATTTCATTGGGATCAGCATTGTTACCCCCAATATGAACTCCCTCGCTAAAGAACATATCAACGAGCTTTATCTCCTTGGCCGAATTTCTATGTTCCAAGAGACATTCTTCTTGGCTGCCAAGCGCTTCTGTGCTAGCACATTCATTTGAGATATGAGGGTAATGTGCGTATGCTAAACTAGAAGCTATAAAAACTACAAATAACATTATTGCAGGGATTATAAATGCAAATTTCATTTACCTATTACCTCCTTCTCCAGCATTCCATCCCTGATGTGGATGGATCTGTCAGTGGCATCGGCAAGTTCTCTATTGTGTGTTACCATAATGATCGTTCTATTGTGTTTGTGTGAAAGATCTTTCAATAGATCAAAAACCTCTTTTCCTGTCTTGGTATCAAGATTGCCAGTAGGCTCATCTGCAAGTATTATAGAAGGGTTATTCATAAGTGATCGTGCAACCGCGACTCTCTGCTGTTGTCCACCGCTTAATGAGGTGGGTTTAAATTCAGCTTTATCCTCTATCCCCAATAGTTTAAGTATTTTCTTCGCCCTATTGATTCTCTTCTGCTTTGGCATGCCAGAAATGATCGAGGGTATTTCTATGTTTCTGATTACGGTAGTTCTATTGATTAAATTGTATGATTGAAACACAAAACCTATCTTTGTGTTTCTGAGCCTTGCAACTTCAGAATCATTCAACGAAAATATATCTATTCCGTCAATTAATACCTGCCCTTTTGTTGGTCTCTCTAGGGCACCGAGTAAGTTAAGAAGTGTAGATTTTCCACTACCTGAAGGACCAACTATTGCAACAAATTCCCCTTTCCTTATAGTGATATTAACACTTTTTAATGCAACAACTTTGACAACATTGGATTCGAAAACCTTTGTCAGATTCAAAGTCTGCAATACCACATTTTCAGTAGTTTTGTTCTCGGTTGAATATTGGACTAGAGGCACATGTAATCGTTAGCCTTCTTTACTTATATCTCTGGTGCAACTATATTTGCGAGTTCTTGACACAACAATTATTAGCTTGTCCATTTATTGAATTAGAATATTGGAGAAAGGTCATAATTGGACAAAACTGATCTTGATATAATGCGCATGTTACTCGTAAACTGCAGAGCCTCTTATCAGAACATTGGTATTCAGCTACATCTGAGTAACAACACAGTAAAAAATCGCGTTATGAGGATGGTTGATAACGGCACTATAAGTCGATTTATTTCTCAGATAAAGGTGCAGGCGTTCGGTTATGACTTGATTTATGCTATTGTCAGTCATGGAAGCGAGCAACAACAATACTTACTGGATAAGGTGAAGCTGCTAGGGAATATCTTTATGGTGATAAATTGCATTGGTGATATCTCTGTTCTAGGCATTGCTGTAAGGGGGGAGTTGGAACAAAAGATGGAACTTGTAAGAAAGCTCTTCGACCCTGCAATTGTATTAAATTTATTTTCAGTAAGAGCGATGTCGGTAAATAAACTGACTCGTACTGATCTTATGCTAATTAGACATTTGATTAAATTTCCAAGAGCGTCTGCCCTTGACATAGCAAAGGCGATCAATATATCTACGAGAACTGTAAAAAGACGACTAGATTTTATAACACGGTTGGATATAATACAGTTTTCAATACTCTACAATCCTGCAGCAATGCATGGGTTTATACAATTTTTTTTATTGCTTGAAATTGATGAAAAGAGATACAAGGATATAGTCAGTAGGATCTATAAGCAACTAGGAGATCATTTTCTGCTACCCCCACCTCCAATTTATCAGAAAAGTATGATTGTTGTAATTCTATACACTGACAATGTCAATTCGATGGATGAGATGTTCAAAATCGTAAAGAATATGAACGGCGTAAAGAATGTTGAGATGTCAATACCTACAAAACTAGATTTTGAACTTTCGTGGTTTATCAGGATGGTGGATAAAGTACTAAAAAAGGCGAGAGAGAAGAACATTATTCGTCAAGAAAATTACATTTTAGAGAGATAACTTATATAGTTCCATTACAGGCTTAATTAAAATGGATGCCAGATGTCCTAATTGTGACGAGAAGGCACAAGTAAATGAAGAAATGTCTGAGGTAAAATGTGGGTTTTGTGGTTATGAGGATCCCTTCAATGAATACATGAAGAAGATGGAGGAACGTGTTACCTGTATAATTATTGATTATCAGGAGAAGAACGAATTCAACATATAACTGAGGCATGGGCATTATTCCATATAACAAAAATAACTTGATGCCTCTGATTGATTAACTTCCCAACATGTGCTTCAATGCCCTTAATGGTCTTCCTGTCAAGTAGTTGTAGTACACCATCAGCTGGTATAGCAATATAGAAATCAGAACGATGCTCCTAGCTTTATCGAACCCTCTAACTGGCAATGGATCTATGGTAAATACATCCTTTATCTGCTCTATCAATGGCTCAACGCTTATGCTCCTCCGAGAATATACATGCTGCCCATATTCAGATTGATAGAACTGCAGCAATGCCAGTCTATTATTATCTATAGTATGCTTGTACCTTTCCAATGGGAATACTGGATACCCTCTATACCTGCTGAAATCACATAACTTGTGATCATCATATCCTTCATCTCCTACAACATACCTTACCATTCCTGTAGGCAATGAAGATGTCATACTTTCATACATCTTGTTATCAGTAATGTTAGCTGTTGTGAAATCAGCTGAAAATGGAACTATCAACGAACCTGTGCTAGATGCTAGATGCATCTTGTATCCGAATACCCATCCCTTGGTTCTGCTGAATCCCCATCGAGCATCTGTATCTATACCTGAGCGTGGCACTTCATTCTTCTTCATGTTTGATCTATGCCATACATGTCCCTTTGCTTTCAACAATGAACTGTCAACGGATACTATGGCTGGGTCTACCAACCCATCTTTTATGAAGAGCATACCCATAACATCTATCCTTGATCTTATGTCAATTGATACGGCCTTGACCTTCTGTCGAATGTTCTTCTGTCTGGCAACCTATCAAGACCACATGCCTTCATTACCTTCCTGTTGTATGGTATGTCTATCGAATAGTATTCATGCAAAGCATTGTTGCTTGGTATTCTTACCCATACTCTAACGATGAAGCATCTACCATAACTGTAGGAGAATAGTAGAATGGTCTACCCCTTTTCCTATTGGTTTTGTCCGAGGAATCACGTCAATCAAAAATAATATGCGAAGAAGTATCGAGTCTGAGCTAAACACATTACCAATGAAAAATGGAACCTGATCTTATCGTTTCGAACTAAATTACGCCCAAGCCTCATATAATTAGATCTTATAAGAATCGTTCAATTGATTTCTGCAAAAGCCAAATACAATACTTTCGTTATCAATATTATGGATTGTATTAGGAAAGTGGAATGTTCATGATGATTGGGATGGCAACTGGCTTTATTGTATGCACATTTATGATGAAGAGAGTTAAGATGTTAGAGCTAACAGGAAGTTAGTCCGTTATGATAAATGGTTATAGATAAAAAATTAGACTTTCTCCAAAAAAATGAAACAAGACAGGTGAATGAAGTTACTAAATGTTGGATAATTAGAATTCTTCAAAATGTATTACAACAATAACACTTCATACATCAAGTAGTATCTTGTTATACATTGTAAACTTGATTAATATATACTAAGATAGTCGAATGAAACGGGATTGGATAATGCCGTTTCGATGTCCAGAATGTGGGAAGAGTGTGATTTACCAGGGATTCTCTACAAAATTTGGTCAAATATTTGGATGGGTTTGCATCAAATGTGATACCTTTCTTTCCAGTAAGGAAGTTAATAGAATTTTTTGTAAACAGTGAGCTATCCTACCTAAATAAAGGTCTCATGAACATAACACCACTTCCAGCTTCTAGTAGGCAATGCAATCATCGTTGGATGCCCAGTGTCCGAAAAATGTTTTGTTGCATGCCTGCCCTCAGATGAATCACAACATCCAACATGGCCGCATATCGAACAAAGACGTATAGCAACCCAATCAAGTCCCTCTTTCTGGCATTCTTCACAGCTTTGGGTTTTTGGTGAAATATTTTCATTGAAATTTGTACCATGTTCACAACTTTTTTTACTCAAACTTCTTTCACTATGGTTTTTCCAAACCCGTTTTATATACATTGGCCATAGTGGATCCGGTTTTGAGTGTTATGATTCATTGTTGCATGAAGTCAATTCGGCAAACATTATTCCATTAAAATGTGATAAATCTATCTCTAGAGAATTAGGTTGATTATCGCATGATTCAAATTACATTTTCGCGTATCCCTAGGCTATTGATAGAATCGCCAAACGATATCGAGAAACGTGTGGAAGCACTTGATGATTGGGAATTAAAGGAAGGGAAGTTAGTAAAGAATTTTCTCTTCGAGTCGTTCATAGAGAGTATAGAATTTGTAAATGATGTAGCTGCAATTGCGGAAGCACAAAATCACCATCCCGTAATAACTATAAAATTTAAGAATGTAAAAGTATCGTCCCTCTCATTCGACGTTGGACGTTTAACGGATAGGGACTTTAAACTTGCTAAAGCGATTGATAACTTATATAAAAAAATCGATGGTAGAGTTCCATCTGTAGATGAACTGCATGTGGAGGATGAATTGCTCGACGAAGATGAAAGGGATGCAAAGGCAAGAAAACGTACACGCGGTCCGTACAGAAAATCATCGAGAGGGGGGCTTCCCTACTAAGATAATGTGATTGTAAATACAATGAAGTGGGTGTCACAATTTCTGGATATCAAATGTGCGACAGGATTTCTTTAGGTATGTATATCTGATTATCACACCTATGATTATATTGAAAAAAATTCCAGCTCAATTGCCCCATAAAAGATGAACTAGGATCCCCAGTACATTCTTAACGATTTGAAACTTAGCACTAAACTAAAATATCGCATTCAGTTCCAGTTATCTGCTTTGTCAATGCATTGATCAGTAAAGCAAGCATTCCAATTAGAAATCCATTGATCTAAAAGTGTTGAAAGGTTAATTGAACCGTTCAAGGGAAAGGTTTAGATCTTTCTGAGTAAAAGTAAGTTTAGTGGTGTTTATTATAACACCCAACCCCACATCTGATAAGTAGAGAGAAAATTTCTCTCTACTTTGAAGAGGTCTATTGTGATTGGGTCATACCATAAAAAACAGAATGGATTCTCTAGTAAAAGGTTGTCTTATAAGTAGCATAATGGGCAAGATAATTGTTAAAAAGTTATCAAGTGTTACTTGATTAATGAAAAAAATACTTGTGAAAATTGGAGGATCTGTAACGACCAAGAAGACCGCAACAGGTTTTCCATTGGAAATTGAGCAGATTAAGAGGGTCGCAGGAAATTACATTAATTTTTCTTCTATTAAGAGAATTGCCAGAGAAGAATTATGGCGAGCCTCTGCCTGGCTTGATGAGAAAGGTAGTATTCCAGCTTTTTTCTTTGGAGCTGGAATATTTGGTCATAGTCTAGTCATAAGTGGAGTTGATGGTGAAATTGTGCATGATTGTGGGGTAACTTATGCCAATCTCTTGGAACACCACCTCAATGAGGCTATAGGTGGCAAATCAAAAAATCCATTCGATTATGTTGAAGATTTGTCTCCAAGGAGGATATTGAAGTATGATGGAGACAAGATAGATAGACAATCATTAATGAATTTTGTTGATAAACTTAAAGAATTCGAAGATGATGATAAGCCTTATCCCATTATTACTGGGGATATGGCATCATATCAAAAAGGATTGAGACCTCTTTCTGCAGATAAAATTATATCAGAGCTATCGGAGGTCGTTGACACGGAAAGAATCATCATGGGGATAAGTGCTAAAGGGGTGTATGATACAAATCCTCAATATAGTAACTCAAATTTGATTAGGAAAATATCGGTAGACGAAGACTTGTCTGAGTTAATTAAAAGTTACAGTAATGATGCAACTGGAGGTATTCTTGGTAAAGTTATTGCGTTACAAAAGGCAGCCAAACGAGGAATTCCAGGATACATAGTTGATGCGAATAAACCCATGGCTCTATTCCATGCTATTATTGGGGACGATAACAATTTTGAGGGAACCTTAATTGTTCCGAAGAAATAAGATAATTCCTAATTTGATAATATAAAATAATTTTTGGTGTATATCATTCCATAGTCATTCTACTATAGTAACCATCTTTGATCCGATATTAGGCAGTTAGGTTTTATTCTCAATTCCTTTAGCTACAGACTCTTTGCCGCATGTTCCACTCAATTTCCTAAATTTCATCTAGGCTATGTCCACGTGATTCGTCTACTATCAAAAGAAAGCCTCAATAAAAATAATGGTTTCTTGAACCTAGTAGCTACCAATCCGATACTTATTACTCACATTACTGCAAGAATACTTTAGAAATTTAGGAATCATCATGAGAGTGGTGCATGACGTACCGCTTTGCTTTGTATCATATGGTTGTTAATACCTAGTCCTACCACGTCAATCGCCATAGTGAACCAACATTCATTTGAAAACATAACGGATTGTACATCTAGACCTGTATGAGCATGCATATCCACTGCATTTACCATATTGTTTCCCTCTTCTTCAGTGATCATGTAGTTCATATGTTGTAGGGATTGGTTAGCTGATGAATTAAGGATTATTATATCAAACCTGACTGGCTAGGTGGGTCAATGGTAAAAGTTCTATCATCTACTGTTTCTTTGTCTGAAGTCATTTCAATATTAATACAATCATTGTCTGTTGATTTTACTATTGTTGGTAGATATGTAACGTTCGCTTCACCGAATTCTACGGATGTAATTGGCAATGATGGAGGAATTCACCTTTGGTTTTGAATATGTGTTCAAACGTCAAACAATCTGACTAGTCCAGAGTAGAAGAGCTTACTCCAAGTACTAGGTCCGTCAATATTACCACTTCTTGTTGTATTGGTAGTAGAATCAGAATTTGTCCAAATCACCTTGTCTTCCACATTGATCGTTACCTCAAGTGGAACAAAGGTACATCTTTATCTAAATTAGATGAACCGGATATTGATCTACGATAACTGTCTTTGCAAAGGAATTACACAAATTAATAACAACCGCAAATGTTACCACCATCAGAGCAAGTATAATGATATTTATTTGACTTATCAATGATGATTAACTTCATAGACGCTTTCATAAAAATTGCCTAAAAATATTGTGATTTGCTAATAAGGAATATACCAAAAATTATGCTTAGAATACCAATTTAAACCTGGTCATTTCTAGCGTGGTCTATGTCTGACAACATTGGATATTTGAGCGTAGATGAGAATCCATGTATAGAAAATTTCAATAAGCTACTAATCTGTTATTACGGGATGGGTAACTTCCGTTCCAATGTTATGAAAGGCCATATTGCCAAAGAAATGGTCCGGGGCTTATTAGAGGATTCAGGTTATAAGGCATATGCATACGGTTACGAGAGTCTATTATCACAAATTAAGTATGACATACAAAAGAAACGCCCTCCTCAAACTGATTCCATAAAACGATTAAGATCCACTCCCGATTTGCTTGTTTATGATGAATATACTGCTCAAACTTGGTATACGGAAGTAAAATTCAGAAGAGTAGATAATCCACATGAAGTTGAAATGAAAGCGGAATTGTTAGCATGGTATCAAAAATATTGGAATGATTCTGTAATAGTTGTGGTCATTCCTGTTGCCAAGTGCTTTTATGCTCAATATGTTAATAAGTTTGAAGAATTTAGTTCTTCCTCCAAGGATGAAGTGTTAGTGTTCAATTTAAACAAGGAATTCCTACCAGTGCATGACGTATTTCCCAGAATTAAGATCGAGACAATCGGAGACTATGTAGAACTGTTCGAAGAATTTCCAACTATGGATGCTGATTGGGAGGAACTGGATTTTAGCTGATAACAAAGAATGTACTACGGGTAAAGCTAAACCACCGGCCCTATACCAATAAAATTGCACAATAAAGTACGATGAACAGTTACTTTTGTTCATTTTATGAACCGGGGGGTAAAACATCATTCTATCAAATATTCACGAACTTCTGGTTGATTATTCGACAACAGCACTCCGAAGCTAATGTGAAATGTGTTTTAATATATCCAAGAAATTAGGGAATTCAGTTTAGAAAAGCAATTTTTACTTCTATATTCTAGATACTACTCGGACAAACTATGAAGACTCTAGCCCTACTGATTTGATGAAGACGATCTTGAGTACGGAGTTTGTCCTTGCACAAACTCTTATACCAGTACGTTCATACCAGCATGAACCCAATTGGAGTCGGATAAGGCCTCTTTTGAAAGGAAGGTTCATGCCTTGAAAGAAGGCACAGGTGCATTTCAAGGAAGAAGAGAGAACAAAAGAATTTTCTTCCGGTTTCAAAGGAGAATGTACAGGTTATTCTGAGGTTCCTCAGTTATTTGGAAGATGGGGAAGGGGCTGATTATCGTAGTAGAATGAAATACCTTGATATCCTTAGCAGATTTTCCAGATCCATTAGAAACAAACCTTTCAACCAGACCACCAAGGAAGGCTTCAAGGATTTCGTTTATCGTAAAGACGGGAATTACTCTTACGATACCCAGCAAACCTACTATACTAATGTAGCAAAATTCTTCATGTGGTACCTTGGCGAGAATGCAGAATATCCTAGATTTATCAAAGAGGTAAGACACCCGAAGAGGAAGGACAGGGAGAGCAGATATAAACCCGGCGATATGTGGACTCAGGAAGAAATCAAGGAAGCAATCGGCGTATTGGACCATCCCAGGGATAAGGCACTAGTAGCGGTATTACACGACACAGGTGCGGCCCCACATGAAATTCTGGCATTGAAGATAGAGGATATTTCTATCAAGCAAGAATATGTTGAGCTCCGGATCCCTGCTAAGACAAAACACAAGGAAAGGCCGGATAGACTGACATTCAGTTTGCCTTATCTTACTATGTGGTTAGAAAGTCATCCTTTCAAGAATAATCGAAAAGGACCTCTATGGATTAGACAGAGAGGGGATTTTCCAGAAGCTATAGGTCACCACGCCCTAGTGAATCTCTGCACCAAATTGAAAAGAAGGCTAATTCATCGGATAAGAAAACCGTTTAATTCGTACTGTTGGGGCCGGCACTCACGCATAACAGATACGATAAGAAACAAGCGTCTGAATAGCGAGTTTCAGATTAAACAAAAGTTCGGCTGGACTCCTGACAGTAGGATGTTGTCTCGCTACGTGCATGATTTAGGAGATGAATTTTCTGATGACTGGCTTGTGGGTAACGGCATTACAATTCAGAAGGATGGTTCGTCAGATGCCATGCAACCTATAGAATGTTATCGATGCAATTCCATCAATCCTGCAGATGCAAAATACTGTAGGCGATGCAGCTTAGCTCTTGCTCCTGAAGCAATAGAAGAAGCAAAGAAGGAAGAGCAAAATGCAATACAGTCATTACAAGAAAGAATTCTGTTCCTGGAAAAACGGGTTCTTGACTCCAATAACAGAACACGGTCAGATCTAAGGGCAATAGAAGGCAGGGTAATTCCAGAAGACATGACTCATGGTGAGGCAGTCAAGAAGGGCCTAGATTTGCACACTGTCGCAGAGCAAAACTTCCTAGATACATTCTTCGAGAATCTGACGGAAGAACAGAGGAAACGATTCTCGGAATATTGGCAATGGTTTGAGAAGGCAAAGGAAAATCCTAGTGAACCCTGCAAATTACCGTTAGTGCCATTAGACCTGTATCATGCTGACTTGCCCACTGTTTTGGGTCATTACGGTTATAGCTATCCCTGAAGAAACTACCCGGAGCTTATCAAAGTATTGCTTAAAAGGTGCTATATGTAGTCGATGGAAGCTCAGGGGGCTTGAATTCGCTATGAATCCAATTAAAGTGGTTATCACTTGCACCAATAGACCAACCCGCCATCCAAAACATTGGAAAAGTTCTTCAAATCTGTATATAGGGATTTATGCCTTGAAGGGAGAGAGGCAAGTAAAACACCAACATTGTTGAAAAGAATTATTTCAATATATGTGCTTTGTTGCACAACCCAGAAATCCTGCAATTTTTTGCCTTATGGCTAGATAATTGAAAATGCAGTCCAGAGATTCGCACCGCAATAACAGAATATTTTCGTTATTCAGTAATGGATTTCATAGTTATGCAACAAGGCAGATATTACCCAGGGTTCCCTCCAATCAGGCCTTTCCGCCTTGTTCCTTGCCTTATGGTATCCGGGGATTTACCGCTTTTAGCTGCAATGATAACAAACGGCCCCTGATTCAGGATAATGGGACCTGACGCTTCCCTTGGGGCAATGTTCCAGATTCAAATTAATGACTTTGTAGGTGCCTGTCATCACTACGCCAGGCAGCGGCCTGACGGGAAGGCCTGAACCCGTACGGAAAGGCAAGACGCACCAAACAAGCCCGCAATCGATGTATTAATTGGTTATCGGGTTCAATATACAAAAGCATCAGGCGTGACAAAGAAAGACGGCCAAGGTAAAATGGCATGATAGACATGCCATAGGATACCCCTCAAAGAAAAGAATCCTGATGCCTTGTAGGCTGCTTGATGATACGGACGCAAGCGATACGGATACGGTAAAGCTAGCAAATGTGATGGCAGCACCTTGCATAATATCAGGCCGTTACGTCAGGGCCCGGCATGATGAACCGTCTGCAGAAGGGTCGGATAGGGATGACTGGGCAGGCTTCAAGACAGACCTGGCCAGGGAAGGGGAAAATGAATGCGAAGATTCTATTACGTCATGATGCAAGGCACTTCCAAAGGGGATGGTATGGTATAGTATACAGGAAGGGTCATTCCGCATGTCGTTTGCTGGGCTGTAACAAGTATCGTGCATACATCAAAATAAGGGAATCCTGAACGAGCTTCATAGTGAATTGTCCTCCTAACAAGCCAATACCATCCGTAAACCATGCAAAACACCATAGACAAAACACGGAAACCAAAAAAATAAGACAATTAAAACCACATTCTGAAACGCCGGTGCAAAAATAGGAACCATGCAAGACAAACACGCTTGATTAGTTCCTCTATTCATAGAAGTACGCTGCTCTTCGAGGAGAGCATAAAGTCAAAGTATACAAAAATAAACTATCTCAGTAATCTCAGGGAGTTTGAAAGATTTTCTGGATTGGATCGCATGGAACTGCTCTCCATCCCGCAAGAGCGCCTGCAAAAACTGCTTGAGGATTATCTTATCAAGCTAAAGCATGACGTAAACCCAAACTCGATACCGTCAAAGTTTCAAGGAATAAGGCATTTTTGCATAATGAACGGAATAAACCTGAACTGGGACATAATCCACAAAATGTTCCCGCAGAAACAAAAGACCCTGAACCTGAGGTCATACACCACACGCTCTATTACGCAATTCTTGAATTCGTTCTCCCATGGTCATTGCTGGAACGGGCATGTTAAACAATTCCCATATTTGAGATGGACTATTCATATCATAGTTCACCAATTTTGACAGGCATGACACAGCAGATTCCAAATCACCGAGTCGAACTGCAATAGCATCAGCCTCGAATTCTTGATCCCGCAATGTTTGTGCATTTGGAGGAAGTCTATGCGGCGAGGACAAGGCGAGAAGCAATTTGATTAATTCGACTATGTAATTTTCGTTCTTCTCTCCCTTCAAGCCTTGTTCCACAGTCTTCCAGAACCACGTATCTATAGAATGGCTGTTGAAAATATGGGCACACTCATGAGCCAAAATGAACTTGATTTCGTTATCGGTAAAGTTTTTCAAATAGCCGGTATTAACGAGAATTATTCCTGCAGCATAGGTGCCCTGTAAACCCAGCAATCCAAATTGAGGTCTGCACAAAGACCTACGGCGCCAGCAATAGTGGACTTCGTTGGTTGCACAATGACCAACGCTTGCTTTGCTCCAAGAACAGGAAATATTCCGTCTACTACATTCTGCATTTCAGAGATGTTTATCCCTTGCCACCCTTCTTCCTATACAACTTTTCGAAACTGGGATCAAGACCGCAAGCAGAATAGATCTTCTTCCCAATCTTGACCCTATCACACTATAATGCCGCTATCCATCCCAGCTTTCAGCACCTTTTCTACGGTCCTTCTATCCGAGTTAATTTCTCGCGTTATTCGACTGGGCGATATGTTCTGCCTCACACTCAACAATTTTATTACCTTCGGCAGTTTTTCTACGGACATACCAGCTACACATATATGTAATTTTACCATGTATACGTTTCTCGCCCTGCTCATTCTCGCTTTTGCCTAATTCGTCGACACGCTTGAAAATTGGCATGCAATTAGTAATTTAATAGATTATTTACGCTCTAAATCCCCAATCGCCCTATGTAATGCCTTTTCTATCGGCAATGTGGGTTTCCATCCACCTTCTCCAACCTCTTTTCTTATTTCTTCTATGCGCTGAGCCATTAATATCCTAGCTATTTCTTTTTTGGAAATGATATCATCCAATTTTCTGAAAAATTTTGAGTTACAAACTGAACCGATTGCTCTCATCAACACCTTTCCTTTTCTCGTTTCAATCCCTACCTCATCAGCAGTTAAGGTCACCATACCTTGTTCTTGCAACTTGTTATTTACTATAGCTAGAACTTTGGAAAGACCAAAGTTATCCTGTTCGAAATCGCCATTCCATATTTCATGCATACCGCATTTGAGTTTGCCAATTGAAACCAAATGTCTAATCCTATCTTTAATATGGCTATCATTATCACTAATCACAAACACAGGTACGGACTGCTTCTCGGTAACGCTTAAGCAGTTGATTACGCTCGCTGAATCAAGTTCTCCCATTTTTCTATAGTTTATGAGCATCAATCCCTGTCTGCGTGTATCCCAGTCCAACGCTTCTAATATCTGATTGATAACTGTCTCTTCAGTCTCACCTTCACACAAAATTATAAGACGTGGACTAGGTTCCTGTAGGTACTCATCAAGAATAGCCTTCCTGACTTCAGGTTTGGAATAATCAAAGGGATCGCCATATCTAGAGGTTTTCCATGACCCTCTAATTCCACCCATCAAATCATCTGGTTCGGTCACCTTCTCTCCCAGGTCTTTCAGAAAATATGCTAGCATACAGGCCATATCATAATAATCCTGGGCAAGTAATGCTCTGTCTTTCAAGTATCTCTTCTTATCTCTGCTGATAAGTCTTGTGAAAACATACCACTTGGAAATAGGGTCAGCTATCTGTGCATTAGCAGCTATATGTTCGTATAGATTCCTTACTTCATCCTTGCTCATAATTGCTTTCTTTAAAATATCCGGAGGAAAAAACTCATACTTTCTCCATTTGACCCATTTTTCGTAGTTTTCGTAGCCATCTATATCCATAAAGTTACTCCGAAATTTTCCGTCAACTAGTGTTCTGTAGGCCTCTTGCAGCAACATTAGCAAGCCCACTCTCTTATTCCGCATCGGCATTGCCTTCTGTATTCCAGAAATCGATGTTTCCATGTAATCTTTCATTGTTTTATACGCCTTGGCTGGCTCCTTCTCATTCAGGATAGAATTTGCTGAAAGTCTTAATTGCATCCAACCTAGCGAATAATGTAGAGGGACAATTTGATACGGATGGTAAAAAGTGAATGCGGTTTCTTCATAACCATCTTTATACTCTTTCCATGGTTTGAAAGTATCAACGGTAGGAAGGGAAACTATTCCATCGGCAAAATCCCTCTGCAGAGAGTAGGCATCAGTGATCATGCCGGCGTATTTCATATGCCTGTCATTTGTTTTGGGTCTATGAAGTCGCATTACAGGCAACATTATACCCATTTTCTCAAAATATTCCAATTCCTCTCTGCATACTCCTATTTCACGGTAGCGTAGATACCTGATAAAATTATCAGTAGTTAGTAGATTGAATTGTGGAAATTTACAGGCAACTTGTCCCAAAACTGATCATTTAGTGAATTAATGACGATCATTAGATCTATTTGCAATTAGTCATTGAACCATCTCATGCAATTTCAAGAATTAACAGACAAGCAATGGAGGATGATGCAAAAATACATTCCAAAACCTGCAAGAACAGGCAGACCAAGGAGTAATGACCGTGTCACGATAAATGGAATCATGTTTGTTCTAGTTACTGGATGCAGGTGGCGTGAGATGCCAGAAAAGTATGGCTCAAAATCAACTGCACATCGCAGGTTACAGAACTGGCAGCAAAGGAAAGTATGGAAAAAGATTCTGTCAGGTGCAATAAAATCTGCATACAAATCTGGCAATCTACAACTGCAGAGGATATCAGTTGATTCCTCAACTGTTCCTGCCAAAAAAGAGGCAATGTGATTGGACATGATGGATTCAAGAGGATTACAGGCACAAAGATACATGTTGCAGTTGATTGTAATTCCCTGCCAGTATCAATAATTATTGGTTCTGCAAATGAACATGACTCTACTAGATTAATTGATGTGATGGAAAACATTTCTGACTATCTAGATGATGATTCAATAAAACAAATTACATCAGTTTATGCAGACAAGGGTTATGATTCTAAAGCAATTAGAGAATATTTGAAAAGCAGAAATATTCTAGATTGTATTTCACACAGAAATTTCAAGACAAAGAACAACAAGACAACAAACCAAAACGATTACAGCAAGACACGTTACGTTGTTGAGAGATTCTTTGCGTGGCTCAAGTGTGGATTCCATAGAATGGCAATCAGGTATGAAAGAAGAGCGGAGAATTATTTTGGGTTGGTTAACATCGCATCAATCATGATGTATTGGAGAGTTTTGGGATAAATTAAGTATACAGGAAGAACCATTCCGCATGTCGTTTGCTGGGCTGTAACAAGTATCGTGCATACATCAAAATCAGGGGTAAATGGACAGCCGTTGGATACTTCAATACGAAATGTAAAAGGTTCAACCTGGACTTAGACAAGCGAGCACAAGAGCTAATACAAAAAGTTGGAAGCAAGACGGAATGCATAGATCATTTGAAGTTCTCCAATCAGTTTCTAAGAAATTGGCGTAAAGGCACCCTGGATCCTGACGACCCCGTTCAGAAAGAAACCTTGTACAAGAATTTTGGAGTTTCGGTAGACTAGATGGGCCAAAATTGAACCTAATTTCATGCAAGTATACCCCCCTCAAAAATGGCAAAAAATAATGCATTTTGAGTCTAAATGGATAAAAATAGGTGAAATAGCCGAATCAACAGAGCCGTTGTCTTATATTACAGACAATAATTTACACAGTCATAGGCCTAATAGAATCTAGATTTAGATATTTGGATTTATAAGATGAGTTCCTTACAATTTCTAACATCTTTACTACATTATCTGGCATATTTATTTCATTAATTAATTTACTACTGGTATTTTTTCGTGTAGTATATTGATGAGCAAATGATCTGCTTATAGAACGTACCCCAGCAAAATCAACAGTCAAATTGTTGCTTGGTAAACTTTCCAAGTCGAAAAAATCATCTGCCACATTTCTCAATGCTAGATCGGCTGAGATCTTTTCTGCTATCCTGACTGTGATCGCTTCTTGCCTCATACCTAATTATTCGACATAATTGTATATATCAATTTGCTTAGTTTGGTTTTGGACTCTTAAGCTAATGAGTGTGCCTTTGAGTTTATAAGGCTCTGTGAGATTGTAAGCGTATTTCTCCTCCTTGCTCATGTACACAGCACCATCGCCAGACACTATTAAAACCTGACCTTCAAGCCCCTCTAAGAAAATCCTAACTGATGAGCTAAGACCATAACCTCTTTCAATGCCACCTTTTGAAGAAAGACCTGCAATAGCATCAGATATAGCTCTAAAGGATTGACGTTCAGAATACGTCATGCCATGTTTCGCAAAGCTTCCCGCAATAGTAATTCCATCGTCAAAAAGGCCTAGATCGGTAAACCCCCGACTATCATACCGTTGGGCCATTACCATAGCTTTGGTGAAGTAAGAGTGTTGGTAAATATTATCTACAAGTTCACTCACCACGTATTTCAAAGCTTGTTCACCCCCAAATACTTCGGTTCGAATCAGTTGGTACATGCGTTGTAATACTGATCCACATTCATTGGGCTCCGCTGGTAATGTTACCAATGGTATGTAAGATTTATTATCAGAGCTTTCCAAATCCTTGCCAAGAATAGTTAACAGATAGTTCCGAACATTGTTATCTTCTGGTTCTATAATATTCTTAAGATGACTCACCAGATTCAATACAGGTAGAAGAGTAGTGGGATGGAAAAAAGATGCCTTCCGTAAATTAATTACACTGGTTTTGATAAACCCTGTTCTATAGCCGCAAAATTCGAGGTAGTTGCTGAACAGCTCAGGATATTGTGTCCCCATCAGGCCATACCATCTACAGTTAGAAAGTATCAGATTCTGTAAGAATGATGCCTTTTCCAATAATGGTATTTCTAGTTGAATGAATCGATCTAGTTTCTCCTTTATCCTGTGTCTTATGACATATTCATAATTAGGATCTACATGTTTCTTGTTAAGGAGATAGTCTATTTCTGACCTTGTCAATAAAGCCGGGCTTCGTTGAAGCGAATTCATCCATAATCATCATCTGATTCAGTTTCAAAGGTAATGCGTACGGGTTTGTCTTTAGGTATGTTTTCTGGATCTAACCCACATTTATTACAAAATTCCAGCCATTTATTCGCAGGATCGTCAGTTGACTTTCTACCTTGTAAGGCATTTTTTATTAATTCTAGGCGTTTAGGTGTTAGAACTGCCTGATTAACATCCGGTAGATTTGTTGGACATTCTTCATAAATAGCACTTATTAGTTTTTCCACATCATAAGTAGGATTTTTCTTCGAAGTATATTTAATATCCATTCGTTGGAGCATTTCTTCTAACCACGCAGTACCCAACAGCTTATTCGTAAGATCTTGACACGCATCTTGGACTAATTCAGACCTAGATATTCCATAGAGTTTTGCCGCTTGATCTAACGTGTCAAGTAATCTTTTAGGCATAGTCATACCTATTCTGATGATCTCCGGTGGTTCCAATACTTCTATGTTTTTTACTTTTCTTGAACTTGTTTTTGTAGCATCAGTAGACATATTCTTCGGCATACGAACAGATATACTGTTATACATATTAATAAATGTAACGATGTATACCGCTACTATGCTCTCTTCAATATATATGGTTCAACTACTCATGTGAGCGTAACTGAATACAGTTGACAAAACCAGGAAAACTTACCTAAGGAATACCCAATACATCCTAGCTGCAAGAGTCAACTTCAAGATCAACTTCTAAGAACATATCCTATTACAAGACTAGGGTTTTGATAAAGAGAAAAATTCACATAACCTTTGATTCATTCCCATTTAGGTAGGTAACACATGTAACAGGTTCTCTTATTTTATTGTGGAAAAGAATAACCATATTTATAGGGAAATAAATAAAACATGTTACATTCGTTACATCTGTTATCTAGAAAGTTCTTTTTGATGTATCCAGCTGCGTATTTTTAAAAGAGGGATAGCTTCTTCTGGCTTGTCTGGAAATGGGAAACCGTGTTTCAATGCCTTCTTCAGGATTCCTTTCGGGTATGGTTGGTTGATACGTCTGAGACTTAGCCTAATTCTTAGCTGATCAAGCTTATCCATAAAGCGGGAAACAGTATCGAACAATGATCTATCATCCTCATTGCTTTCTAAGTGAGAGAATCCAATCAACTTGGTTTTGTCATTACACATGACCGTTTCTCTGTTTCGTATGTAATAATGAGCCTTACCATCCTTCGTTACAAAGTCCAAGGTTTTGATCTTAATATCCTTCCTATCTACCGTATCCACTAGATATTTGTAATCTCTATCTAATACAACTCGTAACGCCCGCCACTTTGACAAGTTTTTACGATTGAAATTTAGTAGGTGTCGAGAGTAGACTATATACATAATATCTCTAGTCAAAGCATCGAGACTAGTTGTAAGCCTTTGTTCAATCTTATGCTTTAACCTTCTATCGAGTGTTTCCTTTTCTAGTGCTTTCTTTTCCCAATCAGATAATAGTCCTTTACGCATGGATTTTGTCACCTAATTTAGATGACGCAATACTCTTAAGTTTACTTACCTGTCTAATAATTAGAAAATGAAAACATTTAGAAGTCTCGATAGAAAAATCCCCATAGGTATTGGTCTACCGATTAGTTTAGTCGATAGAATCGACAGCATCAGAGGAAATAAAGACCGTTCGGAGTTTGTCCGTGAGGCTATAGAATATTTCCTAGGGGAGGGTCAAAAATGAAGTCTACACAAGCTCAAATTGAAGAGCTCGAATATCAACTGAAAGCCAAAGGTTTGAAGTATTTTGACCACGTAGCTCTAGCCTGTTTTACTGATGAAATAATAGAAATAGACTTTGAAGATATTACCATTACACAAGAGCTTCCTACCAAGGAAAAGAAAGTTATCATTAGTGAAGCTCTCAGACAACTTTTTAATATTGTTCACAGGCACTGCGATGAATCACACACATTACCATGGAGATATGACAAACTCGAGGGAATACTCGTAACAGAATTATCCACGAAAACTTGGGTTGAGGCCCACGTCACAAAATTAGGAGGTTTTCTCCATGAAATTAGAGCAAATATCACACTCAGAGTTAGCCGATTTTATAATCAACTCATCTCAAAACTAACCATTTAGACAATTTTTAGCGACCATTTAGATCCATGAATAGCGACATCTAAAATTATTTTATGAAATTCCAAGAATTATCAGACAAACAGTGGAGTATGATGGAATCACACATACCACCACATGCAAAAACTGGCAGGCCTAGGGATGATGATAGAAAAATCATTAACGGAATAATCCATGTTCTAACTACTGGATGCCGATGGGACGATATGCCAAAAAGATATGGTGATGATTCTACTGCAAACAGAAGGTTAAACAAATGGCAACAAAAAGGAATCTGGAAAAAGATTCTATCACGTACTATTCACTCAGCACATAAATCTGGCAAAATTAGTCTAAAAAAATCAGCTGACTCTTCATCCATTCCTGATAAAAAAGGGGCAATGTAACTGGATATAATGGATTCAAGAGAATAACAGGTACAAAAATACATGCCGCAGTAGAGGGTAACGGATTTCCAATATCCATACTGCTGAGTCCGGCAAATGAACATGACAGTACAAAATGCATGGATGTTACAGGATCAATTTCAGACTATCTTGATGATTCAATACAACAGATAGAACCAGTTTATGCAGACAAGGTATGATGCAAAATACATCAGAATGTATTTGTGGGATAGAAATATTGCATGTTGCATCCCATACAAAATAAATTCCAAGTTCATCTTGCAAAATAATGATTGCAAACATTACAGCAAGACAAGATTTGTAGTTGAGAGATTCCTTGCATGGCTCAAGAATGGATTTCACAGAACCAGGATCAGATATGAGAAGAA
This sequence comes from Nitrososphaerales archaeon, assembly GCA_965197925.1. Taxonomy (GTDB): domain Archaea; phylum Thermoproteota; class Nitrososphaeria; order Nitrososphaerales; family UBA213; genus CBDAOC01. The sequence goes on along the minus strand of CBDAOC010000020.1, from coordinate 3,829 downwards.
TACACAAAACTATCTGGCATTTGTTATCATTTCGTCGATTATGATGTATTGGAGAGTATTGGGATGACTTCATATACATTGTGATACCATAATTTAAAATACATGGAAGAAAGAGTGATGTTATGAAATTACAAAAAGTTCATGCCTATAATTATGGTGACAGGTCACAATTCAAGTATATTGTAACTTTACAAGAAGATTTGATTAATCAGTTAAAATGGGAATCTGGGAGTGAATTAAAGGCTATGATACAAGGTAATGGAATCCAAATTAGCTTTATTTCCAAACCTCTTAAAAATAAGACATCAAAATCATTAGAACCAAAGATGCCTTATTCTGAATTTAGAGATAAAATCAAGAGTGCATTAGAACATAGAGATAACGGTATGACATGGACAGAACTAAAAGAATCACTAGAATTAGAGCAAACGGTACCAAACAACAAATGGGTTAGACAATTAGAGAAAGACATTGGACTAAAACGAATTAGAGACACAAATGGTGTTATTTGGAGAATTTCTCATGTCTGATGGTTTAAAACAATTTGATGATATAGAACGTCGTGAAGAAGTAGAGAGAAAATATTTTGAAGATTTGATAGTGCTTGGAAATGCTGTACCTGATGAAATTAGTGATAATAGAAAAACTGTATGTACTGTTGCACATTCAAAAGAACATGGTTTGATTAGAATTTATCCAGTACCTCCAAGTTCTCATATGAAACGCTGGAACATAATTTCAATTCCTCTTGAACGTAACAAACAGGATAGCAGGGATGAGAGTTGGAAAATTCAAGGTTCCAAAGCTGAATGGGATACACTATCAAAGAAGATCAAAGTTAAGAGAAAACTTGAGAGAAAAGAGTGGGTTGCATTAATTGAAGAACTGAAAACAAATTATGGATATGGATGTATTGAAGATATTAATGACAAAAAACTAAGTTTGGGAATTATCGTACCAAAAATTGTTTCCAAACAGTTAGAAAAAAGAAAAGAGACAGATATAACAATACAAACTACATTAGAAAATGGAGATCCATTTCTTACAATCAATAACTATGAGGTTCGTCCTACAATTACATATCAATGTCCAACTTGTAGAACCAAAAAAGGACATCATGTACAAGGAGTATTAGAATGGGGAGTTTACGAATGGATTCGTGGTAATAAAAATATGAAACAAATGTGGGATAATCTCCACATAGGAGAATCAGGGTATGACCTATGTTTCCTTGTCGGGAACATGAACCGTCATAGAAGTAGATTTTTGATCATTAGTATCTTCAGATACAAAGTTTGATTGCAACAATCTAGGATCTTCAATCAAATCCCTAACCATGTGTCTATGACATGGACATCCATCCTTCTCATAACACAGCAAAGTTATGTTTTGCATCAGGTTTTTTGTCTGTAGTGTGTAAATTACCTTAACACTATCTATGTTGTCTCTTAACTCACAAAATAATGTATCTTTAAAATCATTCCAATCAATTTCATTATTTTTGTATCTCTTTAGAAGTTCAGCACTAGGAGCTAGTGACCTTACCCAAATATCATATTTTTCTCGCTTAACGCCTCTTGGATAAAAGCGTGTGATTAAAACTCTAAGTCCATCTTCTTCATCTACTTGCTTGTAGATTGATTTTGTTCTGATCATCTGATTTCGCTTTGAAGTTGTCTTGGTAGATATTTTTCTCTTACTATGGTTGTAGAAATACACTTCTTAATCAAAATGTTTCGTTAGAGGGTTTAGCTCTGGTAGATCACCAGAATCTAAGAAGATCAGTTTATGATTCTTCCTTAGCATTTCCTTTAACACTATCAAATTTTACTCCAAGTTTTTTCATGGAAACATTTCCATTTTTAATTACGTCTTTAATCTGTTTTTGAGTTGAACTTAATTGAGCTCTGCCTTTTTTCACATCAAGAAAAGTTATGGATGAAACATCTTTTTTGAATAGTCCATCAAATACAATAAAATCAATAGGTTGAGTTGGCATTAATGAACATAGATCAGCTGGATTATAGTTTGTTTTATTGAAAAATGGAAATAATTCTGCAATGTGACCCTCTATTACACTTCTTGACCGAAGTAAAGCTAACAATGTCTCTTCTTTAATTATTTCTTTTTGTGAGTATGCAATATCTGATTTCATATGTCTTATTTTTTCAGAAAGTATTTTCTTGTTGTTTTTGTATTCCTCATTCATTAGATTGATTTTATCTTTTAACCTATATGTAGATTCATTCATTTTTTGGTTTAATTCATCCAAATCAAACTCATATTTTTCTTTAAATTGTTCTAGTTTCTCTAGTGCTATCTTTGTTTGTTTTTCTGATTTTGCTAACAAGTCTTTAGGTGGATTTTTCCCATGCATCAATCTAGCATCAAACAAAGAAAAAATAAAATTACAATGAGGGCATTCAGCATAAATATTTCTTGATTTCTTTAATCCATCAATAAAATCCATTCATGTTCCCATTATATTTTTTATTTAAAGACTATTAGGTTAAAAATATTCAAAATGCCAAAAAATCCAAGCTACCGACACTACACATAAGAAAACAGCTACCGTAGATTACACAGAACCATCCAAGTGCAGTTCATGCAAGGTTTGAACATTCACTAGGAACTCTTCATGTAGCTGACAGAATTGCCCGTGTTTTACATATGGATGATGAGAGCAGGACGGTCGTTCGAATGATGACTTTGCTGCATGATGTCTGACATGGGACTTTTTCCCATCTTTTTTTCTGACATCTTTTTGAAATTCCAATGAGGGAAATTAACGGAAATAATTTTTCTCATGAAATCGCAAGTCAATTTATCATTGATGCCGACGTTGAACTCAGCAAAGGTATAGGTGGTTTAAAGAAACTGGTGATTAATACACTTGGAAAAAAGTGCAATTCTCTACTACTAGAGATAATTTCTAGCAATCTTGATGCTGATAAGATTGATTACCTAAGAAGGGATTCCTACCATACTGGCGCATTCTATGGTTTTTTCGATCTTGAAAGAATCGTTAGAAATCTTGCTAATACTGAAGACGGACATCATATAGCAATTACGGATAAAGGAAAAGAAGCGGTAGAAGGTTATAGGCTGGCACGCTATTCCATGTATACACAGGTATATGAACACCACACACGACTTGTTGCTGATGACATGTTTTTACGGGCATTTCAGTTGGCCGTCTCCGATGGAACAATTCCAAAATCTAAATTAAAAATTCCTACAAAGAAGAAGAATTTTGATGCATTTCTTAAATATTATTATTCATTGGACGATGCCTCAATCATGCTAGAAATTGCTCGAAATGGAAAAGGAAATTCGCAAAAAATGATTAACGACATCATGAATAGGAGATTACTGAAAAGGGGGTTTGGAGTACGAATAGTCAAGGACGAAATCAAGGACGGAACTGTTAGAGATAAGATAATAAAAATGAGCGCCAAGTCAAAATTGGAATTGGAAAAGGATATTGTCCAATCAGTGAAAATTGATCCAGATCAGATAATTGTTCATATCCAAAAATTGGAAAACAAACTATACACACCTTATGAACACCTTGCGGAGAAAAATGAACTACCTATATTATTGAAGAAACGTGACGGTTCCGCTCCTTTCTTTGAGGATGAAGGAGAGATTTCCGCATCCTCGGCACCTTTAAGAAAATTCTACGTATTTTGTCCCGAAGGAAAACGTGAGGATGTCAAACAATACATCGAAAAACGATTCAAGATCACCAGTACCTTGCACAAATGATGAGGCATAATAACTGTGCCCTGTTGCATAACCATGAAATCCATTACTGGATAACGAAGTT
>CBDAOC010000019.1:0-592052 GCA_965197925.1 Nitrososphaerales archaeon | reverse complement strand
TAAAAAAATACGGATTGTCTCCTCCGTCAGGGGTCTGGCCATTCCTTCCCATTGACGGATAGTTTTATTCCAGGTACATCCGCCCTAGGTTCCTGAATTTAAGGAGCAAGGCGTAATTCAATTTAAGAATGAACATGTTGCAATCTTTTCATCCTTCCGGCAATGCATTCATCATTCCGACCTCCGTTTTGGAGTGCGAGGAATGCAAGAAATACCGGTTTGGAGTAATTGCATGCCCGTACCAATAACACCAGCGATTAAATTTAACTCCATGATATTTTACATTATTCCAGAAAATTCTAGACCAATTGTTCATTATGTTTAAATAAAACTCCAAGAATCGGAAATTAATGAACAAACTGGCAATACCAGGCATATTGGCAGCAACGCTATTGATAGCAGGGATATTCGCCTTGATGCCGGTAGAGAGGGCAAGCACGGTGCACACAGGTCTAGAAGCTAAGATAGACACTTTACAAGAAGAATTAGAAAGTAAAATTATCTCATTGAGTGTATTAGAACACACTGATGAGGATCAGGACGACGGAGACAGGTACGTGATAGACTGTACTACAGGCTTTGTAGTAACTAAAGTCATTGTTAGTATGAAGGGAACTCTAAATGAGAACTCCCTCCATGTCTTAGTTGGAGAGAACAGAATTAATGAAGAGGATGAGGATATTGTATTTAATTCTCCAAATAAAGTAATAAGTTATGCTCCAAACTCTACTGGAGTAATATATCCAGAGAATATTGTAGCGCCGGCCACCGATGACGTAATACTAGCCGCTAGTGAAACAAATGATGACGATGACGAAAAAGCAGTCATATTACTTGCCGTTCAAGCGTCAAGCGGTGGAACTTGTACGCTAAGAGAAACAACAACTGGGTGAAACAACAATTGGATTAGTTACTCCACTAACAGGAGACTTTTTATGGCGAAGAAAATTGGGAGAGCTCCAAGTAGGAGTAGTTGATTTTAATAAACATCTCGAGGAGATGGGAGCTCCACGGCATCTCGTAGTAATGGTTACCATGCAAACGCCAATAACTGCAGACTGCTCGTTAGTAGGGTATGTAAACCCCGGCAGTATACGGTGGTTTTGTCCGTCAGTAGACCCCGGTGGTATTTACTAGGATTATCCTTAGGCAGGATACCCTTTTTTTATTTATGCAACTTGGTTTGAACTCTGCTTGATCAGGCCGCCCATCTACTGAATATCACTAGAGGGCCACTAGACACATTTCCTAATATGTTACTGATCATTGGTAACAATATGCTAAATGATCTTCCCCAATATTCCTTTATTGGTTTACCTGCTTTTTCCAAGCATCCTAGAGCCTGTCCGAAAATCCTGTTCCAGAACCAGTTCTATATACTCAGATTTGTCTAATGGAACCTCATTATTTTTTGCATATACAATAAAGCGATCGATAATTTTCCATGTTTTTGTCAAAATATTATCTCTTGCAGCTGCACTAACAAAAGGAGACTTCCCATGGCGTATATTATCTGCAAGCGGCTTGATACCTATCTTAATATAGTCTTCAGAAATATTTAGCGCAGAACGGAATTCATCCCATGCCTTATTTTTATCATGTTTATTGAAATATTGCATTAGAGATTCAATTGCACGATAGCAGAAAAATGGTGTGTCTTTAGGGAGACAAAAAAGATTATGTTCGGTGTGCCCTCCTTGGCCCGAACTGGAGCCGGCCAAGCTGGTGAGGACTCGTCTACAGTACGCCCTATTTTACCGGGAAAAGCCTCACCTTGATTGTACTCCACCAATTCTGTCAATATCTTATTCGAAGAGATGTGAAAAGTTCCTATTATAATTTTGGTTCGAACATTAACTGGTGCCTAACCAAAAAGGAAGAGGATGGTACTGAATCACCTAATACTGATCAAACACAAATTATCATTGACATGTCAAAATAATAAAATAAAAAAAGTTAGTGGTTTTCAAAGACCTATCTTGATTTTCACTACTACTGAGGTGTCGTGCTTGCGGCTCTTGGAATTTCTACTATAAATGGACAGTTAACCACGTGCTTCCCATCCATTGCCAGCTCCACTATTATGTTGTCCTTGTGTGATGTTATTCCATCCATCGTTGTTATTAGCCCTGGCTTAGCTGCATCATTCCATGTTATGAAGGAGATTCTCCACATTGGACTGTAATTTTCGTCTCCAACATCTGCAGCCCCTATACCCGGTTGGAAGCCCATGGGTCCTGATCCTTCAACACCATTGGTAAATTGGAACAGATCCACAGCTGCTGGTGATAGCGCCAAAGCCTCAGTCTTGGGTGCATATACAACACCCATCATATCCGCAGGGCCTTTTGGCGTAGCATCTGTCACAATGTAATAAATGGTCTGACCGTCGGAACCAAAGCCTCTATGTGCGATGAATGTAGCAAATCTATTGTTCTGAGCAATCTGCAATATTTGTCCTCCACCATAGGGTGTGTGATCCAGAGAGGTCTTTGCAGGCTCCTTTACCATCATCTGTCCTCCAGGCCATTTGATCATAGGCAAATTAAGGACTATATTTGTCTCTGTTAGTTCAAGTGTTCCAGCTGATACACCTGCCATTATTTCTCCTACGGACATCAAAGGTGTTTGAGAAGGTGCCCCAGTCCATCTGACCTCCACAAGCTTTCTTAGCGGACTATAATCTGCAGTTTGATTAGGTGTAGAATCAAACACAGCCGTTTGACCACCCATTATACCGGGACCAATTTCTATTGCCTTCGGGAAGATGTATACATTTGCCGTTGCTTCAACAGGAGCATCCGCCAATACAGGTGCATGCACAGCCTTGAAACCAGTCGCAGCTTCTATTCTGTCTCTAACATCCACGTCTGAAGTTTCTGTTGCAATGAAATAAACCTTCGATGAATTGTACCAACCTTGGATCATTGGGATCTTTAGAGGTACGTTAAGTCTATCGAGGTCCACCTTGCCTGCAATAACCCTTGCTCCAGGAGCGGGAGGCATCTCGGTTGGAAGTTCACCCTTTGCAGTGCCGAACGGTTCTGCAAGCTGAACTCCGCCAATGGTTGTACTTGGACTAGGATTAATATCGTCCTTGGGTTCTTCCGTTATAACTAGCATATCGTAAATCGCTGGATTTACCATTCTTTGAGAAAAGATTAGCATATTCTTCTCATTGAATTGTCCTGTGCTCAATTTGTATCCACTCTCCGAATCAACAAGCCAGCCTTCCAGTACTTTGTCAGTCATCATCTTTGGCCCAGATAATTTGACAATGAATGTTACTCTGTTGTCGTCTTTTAGTCTTATCTTGAAGGTGCCTAGATTATCTCCACCAAATGGTTTGTCTGCTGCAGCAGCAGTCAAATAGCCCTTGATGTAAACTGTTGCCTTCATCATAGTCGTCTTTGCTTCCATACCTGCATCAGCTTGGTATAGAGTTAATGGAGATGTCAATAGCGTAAGAGCCATAGTAGCCATAAGTAGCCCAGTTAGTTTCTTCATTGAATTGCGGGAGATTCATGCTTTATTTAACCTTAATCCCTGATTAATTATTATATGGGTAGGTTGGGCGCCAGAATTCTCGTTATATAACCTACAAAATACTCCAATTAAAGATTGGATGTATTGAGATTACTACATGTTCGGGATTAGCATGAGCCGCGGTTATTCTCGGTATTATACTAGCTCCAACCTCAATGGATCAGTATGCAGAGGCCAAGAATAGGGACCTCAAAAGATTTTCCGTTACAGAGCAGTCTTAATTGATATAATATCAAAGCAATCTAACAGGAGTTTATAGAAAAACTTGTTTTGGTCTGTGCCGAGGGAGTGCCCCTGGAAACCTCTGAGAAAACGGAAATAATTAATTCGTTGCTGGATGGGGGAGAGTTGTTCGTAGAAATTTCCAAGGAATATTCATTACTTCTATCTGGTCCAATCGATTCTAGCTCCAGTGTGGTGGGTGCGATGCTTATGCTATAGTGTGAGTTGCTCAGTGTTATTGATGCTGACAAATTGTTATAGTATACATTGGCACTCTTGTTGTGAACTTTGAATGCTAGAACAGTACTATCGGTGATACAAAGTGAATTTTTACCCATAATTAGATTCACGGCTCCCCTCCCTACATCACCAAAACCGCGTGGCAACTCAAGTTGCCTACCCCAACCCAAATCAGTTATCTCTACATCAGGTAGTATTGTATAGTCTACTGTTTTAGAGGAAGTTTCTCTATTTACAAACCCACTGGAATATTTGAGACGAACTTTGGTTTGATACACCCCGTCATCAATATCTGGAGCAGGGTGGGTGATTTTTAATGATGCCGAATCTCCTTCACTCAATATGAATAACGAATTACTACTTGTTGGAATATCGTCAAATTCAGTTTCCGCACTGATGTTCCAAACTGTGGATCCTTGATTAACGACTTTTATGTTTATGATTATATCCTCTCCAGGTTTCGCCGGAAGAGCATGCGCCGAAAATTGTAAATTGGAAGTTGAGAAACCAAGCGGAAATACTACAAAGGCAATTACCAGTATTGGTATCGGAACAATAATTGCCAACTTCTTTTTCTTACTCACAAGTAGACAATAAAAGAACTACCTCCTTATAGATATAGTCTTAGAATAGCGTAACAAGTAATATAACAATATCAAGTATCGACTATTGGTCAGAGTTTCTGAGTGTATAAATCCATTATAGTTACATTTGAAAGAACCTACCAGAATACTCTGTAATTGTTTATCCTGATTCAAGAATAATTTAGATGAACTCATTGATTGTTTGAAATACTCACCCTTGACGGTTCAGGAATTAATTTAACTATTTTAGGTAAACCTTATGATTTGCCAAGCGTAACAATGGTTGTGGTGTTTATTACAACAACCACATATTGGAGGCGGGATGATGCATTACCTGCAGCATCTTCTCCAATTAGATCTGAGGCAGACCCATAGTCCATGCTGTCGGCTTTAGTGGAGAGTGATTATACCCTCTCCACTTGAGCCCAAATTGAATCTACTAAGAATTAGTTCGAACATACAACTACAAATATCATATTTATTATCAATCTTCGATAATGAACTTGTTTCTTTAACGATCTAATATTCCCCCAAACCATTTCACATAAAGAATAAGAATTTCGAAAACAAATCAATCATATGCAAAAAATAGATACTACAAAGATCACTATGTTCACATTGCTAATGTTGGGAACTATCGCTGTAGCGGCACTGGGCTTCCAGGCAAATGCCTTCGCAACACATTCGGACATGTACTTTTATGACGAAGTGTTCATCGGGAATTTGCCCTCCCACGTGGACGAAAGCGTTGTAAACGATTACTCAGATCCCTACCCTTATCCAGCATGTATGTGAGCAAGTGGATATGTCTCATGTTGAAGAAGCCTCATGAGAATTCTATCCCTTTTTTTTTTACCATTCCCATCAATATTATTTTCAGATTAGATTCTTCACCTAATAATAATTTGTACGCCGATCACTGACAGTCTGAATCGATATTTTTAAAAGATGATATACATTCCTATAATGATCCAATAAGTGATATTTTATCTTAGTGAATATTCAATTCCACCCCAAGTGCTAGACCATATCTTAGACCATATCTTAGACCATATCTTAGACCATATCTTAGACCATATCTTAGACCATATCTTAGTTCTTAGACCATATATTGAGTAACACCATATCTTCTGTTACCAATATTGAGTAACACCAAACAATAATACGAATATTTTTTTAACAGTTTGATACTTGTAAATAATCAGACTAGAATTGGTTAGACTGAAAGAAGAATTAATTGAGGCTTGGGCGTAATTTAGTTCGAAACGATAAGATCAGGTTCCATTTTTCATTGTTGATATGTTTAGCTCAGACTCGATACTTCTTCGTATATTATTTTTGATTGACGTGATTCCTTGGTCAAAACCTAATAGGAAAAGGGGTAGACCATTCTACTATTCTCCTACAGTTATGGTGAGATGCTTCATCGTTAGAGTATGGATAAGAATACCAAGCAACAATGCTTTGCATGAATATTTTTCGATAGACATGCCATACAACAGGAAGGTAATGAAGGCATGTGGTCTTGATAGGTTGCCAGACAGAAGAACATTCGACAGAAGGTCAAGGCCATATCAATTGACATAAGATCAAGGATAGGTGCTATGGGTATGCTCTTCATAAAAGATGGGTGGTAGACTCATTCATAGTATCCGTTGACAGTTCATTGTTGAAGGCAAAGGGACATGTATGGCACAAATCTAGCATGAAGAAGAATGAAGTGCCACGCTCCGGTATAGATACAGATGCTCGATGGGGCTACAGCAGAACCAAGGGATGGGTATTCGGATACAAGATGCATCTAGCATGTAGCACAGGTTCATTGATAGTTCCATTATCAGCTGATTTCACAACAGCTAACATTACTGATAACAAGATGTATGAAAGCATAACATCTTCATTGCCTACAGGAATGGTAAGGTATGTTGTAGGAGATGAAGGATATGATGATCACAAGTTATGTGATTTCAGCAGGTATAGAGGGCATCCAGTATTCCCATTGGAAAGGTACAAGCATACTACAGATAATAATAGACTGGCATTGCTGCAGTTCTATCAATCGGAATTTGAGCATGTATATTCTCGGAGGAGCATAAGCGTTGAACCATTGATAGAGCATATGAAGGATGTATTTGATATAGACCCACTACCTGTTAGAGGATTTGATAAAGCTAGGAGCATCGTTCTGATTTCTATATTGCTATACCAGCTGATGGTATACTACAACTACTTGACAGGAAGACCATTAAGGGCATTGAAGCACATGTTGGGAAGTTAGAGCCTATCCTAAAATTCTAGCTGATAGTTAATGATTGGTAGAAATGATAACATTTAGAATGCAAGAATATTAGTTCATAATATTAGGTTTAGTTTTCTTACTATTGATTTTATTAGTATTGTAGATAGTAGATACTAGAAACAGTTGCATTAACGTGTTTATGACACTACCAATATATCGCTCTATACACTATTAGGCAGTTAGCAAATTCTACTAGCGCCTGATAATTTTCCTCTCTCTTCTCGAACCTTACCAATAACTTTCTGAACCTGTTATGCCAAGATGCGGTTCTTTCTACAACCCATCTCTTTGCTTTGTACAAATTCTTTTTCAACACTTCACCCTTACGACGAATGTGATCCACATATCCCCTTCCTAACTCCATACTCTATCTCAGGGAAATCATATCCTATTCATGCATATGTTCTGTTTAACTTTGGGCCTATCAACAACAATGCTATCTATTGTAGGAAAGGCTGATTTCATATCGTGCTTGTTTGCTCCAGTAATTACAGATGAGAGAGGTACTCCTCTTCTATCAACCAGCATGTGACGTTTGGTACCTAGCTTGCCTCTATCCGTTGGGTTTGCTCCGGCCGTTTTCCCCCTAATGGGGCCTTCGGTACGCTATCCATGGATTGCCAGTCCCATCCTATACCCTTCAATTCATCATATATTTCCAGCAGCCTCTTCCATACCTTCTTGAATACTCCTATCCCAATCCATTCCTGAAATCTTGCATGGCAAGTTGAGCCAGAACCAAATTCTTTAGATACCTTCTTCCACTGGCATCCAGTTCTTAATACGTACAGTATTCCATTCAATACTTTTCTAAATGGCACAGCTGGCCTTCCAACTGTTCTTGCTGGTTTCTCTGGTAGCAACACTAGTTTGAACTCTTCCCATAGATTGTCTGGTATATGCCATATGGTCGGCATGCTCTTTTTCTTTGATTTTCTCACAAATTTAGCTAGAGAGGACAGATCTAGATCTGTTTCGGTATAAACAATTAGGCTATGATGTTAATTTTAGGATAAGCTCTTAGTAGGTATTAAGCTGATAAAGAAGCTTAGAAAGACATGCCAAGCGGTCATGATTTTAATATAACAAATGGTTAGGTTAATCGTTTGGAAGAATTAGATAAGATTTTACTCTCATGTATATATATGAGTAATATTGACGGCAGGAATTTATTCGAGAGAAGCAAGGAAAGGACCTTCATTAGTAGTGATTTAATGAATAAACGAATAGATGAGTTAGTTGCTCTAGGAATGGTAGACAAAGATAAAATTGTTCTTATGGACATTGGGAGAGATGCGCTGAAGGTAGTATTTGCAGGTGGCGTATTTGATATAATACATCCTGGTCATATACACACTCTAAAGTCGGCAAAAGCCTTGGGAGATATTCTGATTGTAGTTATTGCTAGAAATTCAACTGTTCTGAAGAGCAAGGGCAATGCTCCTATACATGACGAGAAGTTGAGACTAGAGCTTGTAGCTTCATTAGCATTTGTTGACATTGCATTATTGGGTCACGAGAAGGATATATTCAAGACTGTAGAACTGGTCAGACCCAACATTATAGCCCTAGGATACGATCAAGTCCATGAGGAGAAATTTATTATTGACGAGTGTAATAAGAAGTTACTTGATGTACAGGTGGTTAGACTTCAGTCACCAGTACCCGACCTTAAAAGCTCATTGATTAAAAAAGATTTAGGTCATTCACTATATACCACCTAACTTTGGGCATTCCTTAGGATTTTCACAGTTACACTTATTCTATCACCATCGGTTATACCTATCGAATCTTTTATCTTGACCGGTGCAATCACCTCAATAATATCATAATCATGGTGAGTCCTTTCAAGCACAAGTAGCGCACCATTTATCGAATTGTTTATTCTTGCAGGATAACACTTAACCCAGCCATAAGATCTTTTACCGTTGTTGAAGCCATCAATTAAGATTGAGGGATGATTGTCAAGTTCTTTCTTCGCATTTACATATACCTGCTCTGAAAGTTTTACGTTTAATGTCCCAGGATATGGTTCGAATCCTAACCTCTTCATAAATTGCCTCTTATAGAATTTTTGAGACATATAATAAGCACCTTCACCCATACCAGAGATAGCCACACCGTTGAATTCCAAACGAACCAGATCTGAATCCAATGCTGATTTTAATGATGTATAAAGTTTTGACATTTGTTCACCCCCTTTCTCCGTAACCTTAACTCGGAATCCCCTTCCCTTCCTAACTCTGTGCACACATCCATCATTTTCAAGATCAAGCAGGTGTTTAGATGCAGCCTGTTGTGATCGATTGATAGTTTTACCTAAGCTTTCGGTAGTTATCACTATGTAGTTATACCTAGCTCCCCTAATCAGTAACTCAATTAGCGTAAGTATATGCTGAAGTTTTAACTCTGGCATGGCCTACCTTAGTTCATACCTAATTCTTCAAACGTTCTCAAAGTCAAGTCGTATCCTTTCTTCAACCCAGTCATTCTGTGTCCTACTAGGTGATGAAGCCCAGCCTTATTGGCAGCATCTACCAGTCTTTGAGTGATTATTCCATCTAATACGAGATACTTTGCATCTTCTCCATCCTGAAGTTTTTGGACAAGTTCGCTAACTGGTACCTTAAATAACTGATTCAATGAATTATCAAGTGCTACCGCTTCCAGCGTTTCATTTATTTCGGTGAATATCTCTTTAACCTTTGTAGTAAAATTATCCATGTCATCTCCCAAAGGTTTTGTGCTAACTTTGGACTTCACTATTTCAACCGCATCTTTTAATATGTCAACTATTTCCCGTGGAGTGAGATCTTCAACTTCTTTCCCTGATGGTGCTCTTAAGACAGTGTCTAGATTTACCGCACCTTCTAATTCCTTCAGTATCAAGTCACCCGCTCTATCTCCATCTAGTAAAGCAATAACCCGACGTTTCCCCTTGCATAACTGCACTACAGGTTCTGCGATTCTAGCTCCTTCTATTGCAACAGAATTATCAAAGCCAGCTCTCAAAAGGTTAATCACATCGGCCCTACCTTCAACGAGGATGATCCAGTCGGACTCATAAATACCAGACCCCGATGCAAGTTGTTCCTTTCCAAAAGTGGTCAGCTTTCCTGGCTTAGTTGCATCATAGACATCCTTTAGCATCTCTTCACTCTCACTGATCGTTTTAGTCGCCCATTCCTGTACTATTTTCTTCGCTCTATTCACTATGACCCTCTTCTTCGTTTCTCTAATGTCCTCGATTCCAACGAGATTGAACTTTGCCTGGAATGGTCCTACCTTGTCTATACTTTCCACCCCAGCTGCTATCAAAGCAGATGTAGATATATCGGTGCTCATTGGTATCACTACTGCTCCAAATGTCTTGTCAGGCTTGCTTTCTATGTTTACTTCGATTCTCCCAACCTTCGAAAGCTTCTGCAGTTCATTTAGATTCATTTCTGGTCCAAGTAGTCCCTCCGTTTGTCCAAAAATCGCTCCGATAATATCAGCCTTCTCGACTACTCCATCGACATCAAACTTTATTTTAACATGATATTTTACGATTCCTACATTGGGCAAGTTTTAACCTCCTAAATTAATCTAATTTCAAGAGAATTATCCCTAGATATAAGTGCTTTGAGTTATAAAACATCTCTAATGATAGAATTTAGAGGTTGAAGTGTTCTTTATATGGCGATAAAGTAGGTTCATAAGTTAAGTTAGAAGAGCTAGGCAACCATTATCGTAAAACGAACGTTTTTGCTAATGATAATTTCATAAGTAACGAATGAATCATAGCAGGACTGGTACCATTCTAATTAGTAAATTCCTGTTCAGTGTTTATACAATTCTTCTATAGTTTATAATTTTCAGATCATTAATGATGTTTAGTCATTCTAGTGACAACTATATTGTAATGTCATAATCCTTCAAAACTTTGATTCAAGTCCTTTATTTATGATATGATTTGTTATATCAACTTATCCAAGATACAGATCCACCAATGTATATTGTGCTTATACCGGAAATGTATTTTGAATAAACAATAATTTCTTCTATATGTCTAACTTTACCCTTTGTTATTTCAGATAATATCTTCTTTTGGAATATATCTACACTCTTCCCATTGCGTTGCAAGAGAGTGAGGATCTTGTGTGTAAGATACTTCCCCTTTCGATCCATATCAAGCATAAGTATTACCTTAGTTTCTTTCTCTAAACTCTCGACTAACCTATTTATTCCCCTGAAGCTATTGATGGTAATAATATTTCCTCTGAAACCTAAAGAAGCTAATCCATTAACGTCCCTCTTCCCCTCAACGACCACAATCGCACCATCATTAGATTCTTCATTCAGTCTGTTTACAAAGTTTTGCACTTGACACACTTCATTTTGATCTATGTTTATCATAGATGCAATTAGTTCTAATAGCAGAATTTAAATGAATATTACTAATTCAATCATTAAGCTTCAAGTTGTTTAGAGGTTAACGATTAATAGGTGTCCTTTCTATCAAAAAGGGGTTTGACAGGAATAGACATTGAGGCGATGATTTTTTTAGTTCCTACGCTCCTTGGACTATGGATTATAGTTTCAATTCCTGTTTACTTTGCCGCTAGATTAGTTACAAGTGGTATGGCAAAGTTTACGCAGGCAATGGGAGCCACGATATTGGGACCTTTGGCATATATTTTGGTTCTAATATTGGTCACGGAAGTACTTGGCTTTGTTGTAGGAGGCTCGGCTACTCTACTTGCGATAATACTGGCGCTTTTTGTTTGGCTTTGGGTTTATAAATCCAGTTTTAAGACTGGATGGAAAGCTGCAATAGGAATAGCACTACTTGCGATAATTGTATTTATAATAACAAGTTTCATTGTTGTGTTTGTACTTGGAATCTTGTTCCCGGGCATACCACAACCTATTCTTCCATCACCACTACAACAGGCTTGAGCTACAATCTCTAGTGTTCATTTACCTATGGCTACTATTTTAATCCTATATCATTAAGACAGTGACCCTGTGATGGAATTGGAGAGTTAATCTGTTTTAAGCTGATGTACTTATCTAATATTATCTCCTTGAATTCTAATGTCTATTCTATTGTTCAGATACTCGTTCCGTGCAATAAATCAATTATAAGTTTGTTGTTTCTGAATTTGTAATATATGAGCAATTTCGTGTATGCATGGTTCACAGTTCACCTTCGAAGGTTCCATTAATTCCTTTACAACATCTTCAGCTTCTATTTCTCTTGCACAAATAATTTTTACCTACCTTATATTCAATCATTTGGTAATTTGTATTACAAGTTACTTCCACTAATCAAACATCTAATCTATAGGACAGAACCTCATTTAGATCTAATTCCATGAGGGTATGATGATAAAATTACTAAATAAGATCATACTTTCGTATCCACATAAGCTAGTTCCAAATTCCTGTATAATTTGAAAGAAGGAACTTTCCTATCATCCTTATAAAAAATCAAAATTGATATAATATAATGAAACGCCTACTGGTTATACAGAATGCTCATTGCGAATATTTAGGCACTTTACAACCTATGTTTGACAATGATGGCTTAAATTAATAGGTTCATTATTGATGATGGTAAAAAAATACCCAATATTATAGATGGTTTTGATGCAATGATAGTACTGGGTGGACCCACAAGTGTTTACAAAGATCACCAATATTTGAGGGATGAAGAGACACTCATTAAAGAGGCCATTGCAAAGAATATACTAACACTAAGAATTTGCTTGGGCTCCCAACTACTTGCAAAGGCAACCGGTGGTAGAGTGTACAAAGGTCCAAGAAAGGAGATAGGCTGGTACACCATTGAATTAACGAATGAAGGTATGAAAGACATCTTTGATGGTTTGAAGAAATGTATCACGGTTTTTCAGTGGCATGGCGATACTTATGATTTGCCGAAGGGCGCAGTAACATTATGTAAATCTGAACTATATCCAGTACAAGCATTTAGAGTAGGGAGTGGTTTAGGCTTACAGTTCCATGTGGAAGTTTCGAAATATATGGTATTGGATTGGATAGTAAAGTATAAATCAGAATTAGAGAGTGTGCATAATTACATAAATGTAGAAGAAGTGGTTACAAATCTAACAGAGAATGTTAATACTCTGAATGAATATGCTGGAATTTTGTATCGAAATTTTAGGAAGATGATAAAATAAACCCAGTTGATTGTCTTTTAGATGGAACCTTAAAAGCAAGCGAAGTTAAATCTGGAACAATTATGGTATCCATAAACTTTATAAAAACAATGTCTTGGTTTATGACACAAGGGTTACTGAATGGTGGCTGTAGAGCAGATTTTCAAGAGAATGATATTAGGTAAAGAGAAAGTTATAACGGAAGAGCAAGCAAAGCAGATACTTACTGAGTACGGTGTGAAGGTTCCTGATTATGCTCTGGTTAATTCAGCCGATGAAGCTGTAACCCAGGCAACAAGAATAGGCTTCCCGCTGGTTATGAAGATAGTGTCCCCACAAATTTTACATAAGACGGACGTTGGAGGTGTGAAAGTAGGTGTTTCTTCTGAAAAGGAGACAAGGGAGGTATTCAATGATATGTATGATAGGTTATCTGGAAAACATAATGTAAAGGGTGTTCTCTTGGAAAAGATGGTTCCTCCTGGAGTGGAACTAATAGTTGGTTTGCAGTATGACCATCAGTTTGGTCCCGTAATAATGGTAGGTTTGGGTGGAATATTTACAGAAGTTTTTAAAGATGTGTCATTCAGGATGGTTCCAATAACGAAAGAGGATGCTAAATCTATGCTTGGCGATTTACAGGGAAAGAAGATATTACAGGGTTTCAGGGGTTCTGAACCGGTCGATTTGGATATGCTTGCAGACGCTCTGGTAAAGATTGGTAAACTAGGAACAGAGATGGCAGCTTATTATGAAAGTGTTGACTTTAATCCTGTAGTAGTTTATCCCTCCGATTACAAAGTAGTTGATGCTAAGATACTATTAAGAGATGAACCATTACTGAATCCCATATCTACAACTGTAGCCAACTCAAAATTTATGGAAAAGTTCTTCTATCCAAACTCCGTAGCACTTGTAGGCGCTTCGGCAACACCGGCTAAAGTTGGCTATTCTGTGCTTGATAGTCTTGTTAACCATGAGTTCAAGGGAGAGGTATTCCCGATCAATCCTAAGAGAGATGAAATAATGAACAAAAAGTGCTACAAATCCTTGGAAGAAATAAAGAAACTTATTGACCTTGTTGTTGTTTGTGTTGATGTTTTACAAACTTCAGGTATAATGGAGAATTGTGCAAAACTGGGAATCCATAATGTTCTTGTAATATCTGGTGGGGGGAAAGAGCTGGGAGGAGAGAGAGCGGAGGCAGAAAGGAAGATAAAAGATCTTGCAGAAAAGCACCAGATACGTGTCATAGGACCAAATTGTATTGGGATGTTCAATGGTGAGAACAGGCTTGACGCTGCTTTCCAGGGTCACAGTAGAATGTTAAGGCCCCCCATGGGACCAGTTGCCTTTCTGACCCAGAGTGGAACTATTGGTATTAGTTTCATGGAAACGGCAGAGACCTTTGGAATGAGCAAAATGATTAGCTATGGGAACAGATCCGATGTCGATGAAGCAGACATGATATGGTATCTGGCAGGGGATCCAAGTACGAAGGTGATTGGGTTGTACGTCGAAGGTTTTGGTGATGGAAGGAAGTTTGTTAACACTGCCATGCAGGTTATGAAGGAGAAGGGAAAACCGGTAGTAGTATTGAAGAGTGGAAGAACGGCTAGGGGTGCAATTCAGGCCGCCTCACATACTGGATCTCTTGGAGGGACACATGCAGTCGTAAAAGGTGCATTCGATCAGGCTGGTATTATATCGGTGGATAGTTATTCAGAACTTGGTGGTGTTCTGAAGGCTTTGGCTTGGCAACCAGTACCCAAAGGAAATAAAATAGGTTTGGTTTCTAATGGTGCAGGGCCTATGATTGCTGCTATTGACCAGTTCGAGAAGTATGGAATTGAAGTTGCTAATATAGATACAGAGACTTTGAAGGAAATGAAGGAACATTATCCCCCTACATTCCCAACAGGAAATCCGATGGATGTTACAGGTTCTGCTGTTGCTGCTGATTACCAATTTGCCATTCGCAAGTTTTTGGAAGATACAAACGTTGACATAATTATGCCTTGGTTTGTATTTCAGGATGATCCTCTTGAAGAAAGCATAGTTGAAGTTTTGGCAGAATTCCAGAAAGAGCATAAGAAACCAATATTGGTTGGATGTATTGGTGGACCATTTACAGAGAAAATGTCAAAGGCAATCGAGGAAAAGGAAATACCCGTTTATCATGAAGTGTTACCATGGGTAACGAGTGCGAGTGCACTTGTGAAATGGGGAAAAATACAGAAATATAATTTTACTCATGATTAGTTTATTCTTGAATTTTTGATATACAATAGTATATACAACTCATCTCAAAACCCTACAATACATCAAAAATGATGCAGGATTAACAAATGCCAGGTAGTTTTGCCGTTCTTTCATACCTGGTTCTTGTTCTGTGAAATCCATTCTTGAGCCATGCAAGGAATCTCTCAACTACAAATCTTGTCTTGCTGTAATGTTTGTAATCATTATTTTGCAAGATGAACTTGGAATTTATTTTGTATGGGATGCAACATGCAATATTTCTATCCCACAAATACATTCTGATGTATTTTGCATCATTTTGTCTGCATAAACTGGTTCTATCTGTTGTATTGAATCATCATCAAGATAGTCTGAAATTGATCCTGTAACATCCATGCATTTTGTACTGTCATGTTCATTTGCTGGACTCAACAGTATGGATATTGGAAATCCGTTACTCTCTACTGCGGCATGTATTTTTGTACCTGTTATTCTCTTGAATCCATTATATCCAGTTACATTGCCCCTTTTTTATCAGGAATGGATGAAGAGTCAGCTGATATTTTTTGTAGACTAATTTTGCCAGATTTATGTGCTGAGTGAATAGTACGTGATAGAATCTTTTTCCAGATTCCTTTTTGTTGCCATTTGTTTAACCTTCTGTTTGCAGTAGAATCATCACCATATCTTTTTGGCATATCGTCCCATCGGCATCCAGTAGTTAGAACATGGATTATTCCGTTAATGATTTTTCTATCATCATCCCTAGGCCTGCCAGTTTTTGCATGTGGTGGTATGTGTGATTCTATCATACTCCACTGTTTGTCTGATAATTCTTGGAATTTCATAAAATAATTTTAGATGTCGCTATTCATGGATCTAAATGGTCGCTAAAAATTGTCTAAATGGTTAGTTTTGAGATGAGTTGATGATTATCAATAGTATGATAATGAACTAATTCCATCTCACTCAGAAAGCCGCTGAAGTGATAGCATCCATTTGTATTTCAATCCATTGAAGGGCAAAAGCTACTTCCCTTCAGATCATTAGATCAAATTGATTTTGGGATTTCTGGTAACCTGTTCAGAACTGAAAAACTACCATATCTGAATTGCAGATTATACCAACAAGACCTCTTTATTTCAAATTACTGCTTTGATGGACAGAGTAATTGCTCTATTAGATAAGCAAGCCAGTCAAGTACATTACTGCCAAACCTACAATGAATCCAGCGACACTATAAGGCGAAGTGAATTTGCTACCCGACTCCTTGTTTATCCAGTTGATTATGGAATATACAACTTGGAATATTGCACCAGCACCTATTGCCAGAAATATCACTGATGCCATAGGCATGAAGGTAAAACCGCCTACCCAAGTTCCAGCAATTACTGGAACACCAGCTATCAAACCTAATGCAGCCAAGTGCATTATCCTTGCCTTCTGCCTTGCAATTGGAGCTATTATTGCCAATCCTTCAGTTGTGTTATGTATGGTAAACCCTATCACAAGGAATTTCGTTAGAGCTATTGCACCCAAGGCAGCAGCAGCGCCGATCGCAAGCCCTTCTCCTAAATTGTGTAATCCAATGCCAATAGCAACCATGTATGAAAGAGATAGTCCATAAAGCTGTTTGGTACTAACACCTTTGGTACTAACACCCATTGTTTCCGTTGTTATGGTTTTTGTAGTCATTTTGTTTGAGAACATCATTAGGATAAGGAAGGTTGCCACGACAGCACTTACAATAAGAATCTCACCTCTGAATACACTCGGCATATTTTCAGTAACTTCAAATGACTCCTTGATTGCATCAATTGCAAGGAAAATCAGTAGACCGACAGTCAGGCTTAACAAGAAATGATACCATTGCTTACTCATTCTTTTCATGAATGGAAACCATAATAGACCAATCATCACAGGAATAACACCAACATATGAGCCCAAAATTGCAAAGTATGTCAGTTGCTCCATGTTAGCCTCAGGATTCAATGTGGCGGCCTCTATACCAAAGGAAAACCTTGTACCGTCAGAGGTCGTTATACCAATTTCATATGGAAGTGTTTCGACCCATGGATACTTTAATATTACTTTTGCAGTTCCCAACCTAGGCAAGACGTTTGTTGGCTCTATCACAGCTTCCCATATGTCATCATTTATGTCTGCCTGCGAGATTGTAATTTCATCTTGACCAGTGTTGCGTATATGTGCAATTATCTCTCCTCTCTTGAACTCCACATTTTCGATCGTAACTTCCGGCAACGGTTCCGTTGTGAATAGGAAGGAAGTTCCTGGACCCATAAGATAGTAAACAACTCCACCAAGAATTAATAATGGCGCCAACGCCAGGAACACCGATTTCAAATTCATCTTAAACAATACCCCCTCTTGTTGGATCTTTGCCATTCATGGAAGTAATTCTCATCAGGAACCATAGGAATAAATAATATTGCTAGTAGACTTTCCACCACTAAAACTGGCCCTGGTTTCATCGACGATGTGTATACCAATTTAGGTCTATTTAAATTTTTTAACCCAAGGAAACATTATTGCTATAGATTAACTTCTTGGATTCCTAATTATTATATTTAGCATGAAGCTGGAGGCGTGCATGGCAATTGTAGAGGAACTGCTGGAATGGAGCAAAGATATTTTTTTACCTTTGGGAGAAACAGGATTGTTCATTATATCATTTCTGGAATCTTCAATATTTCCAGTGCCTCCCGATATAGTGTTGATACCACTTGTTCTATTTACTCCATCTTTAGGTATATACTATGCTTTTGTAACAATAATAGGCTCAGTATTGGGAGGCATTTTAGGATACTTTATTGGTTTGAAAGGAGGAAGACCTTTAGCATTAAGATTATTTTCAGAAAGTAAAATAAAACGTGTAGAAAATTATTTTGAAAGGTATGGGGCATGGGCCGTGCTTGTTGCTGGATTTTCACCAATCCCATATAAGATATTCACAATAGCTTCAGGGATAGTAAGGTTGAATGTTAAACGATTTATCATAGCATCGACAATTGGAAGGGGTGCTCGTTTCTTTGCCGAGGCTGCGGTAATAATGATCTGGGGAGAGCAAATTGTGCTAATATTGCAAGGAAGCTTCGAAATTATTGCAATTTTAATTGCTGCAGTTATAATCGGTGTAATTGTTGTCCGGAAAAAAATAGGATCCCATTGATCAAACTTTGGACTTTGCAACTCTCACTATATTTTCTAATTCATCGTATGATACGTCCTTCTCCACGGTTATGTAAAAAGCAACGATACCAACAGTGAATGACACTATCTTTACCTTCTCATGCATAGTTAATGTGAAAAATATTCTTCCCAATGTTGAGTTAAAGTCCTTTCGCAGGAATTCCCGAGTGGCCGCCAGAAAAAACTCGTCTCTAGCCTGTTCTGGCTTAAACAAGGGCCTTATTCCCTTTCTAAGATCACCCGCAATTGTCTTCCCAAATTTGTTGATCATGCCAACATATCTGATCTTTGGGTTAATTGTAATTATCTTACTACAAATCTCCTTATTTTTCTGTATTTCTTCCTTGTTTGACATAGACATCATACCACATGATAAAACTATTCTTAAATGTATGCGTGGTTGCTTGATGATAAGCATGTAAATTAGAAGGAAGTTCATATTGTCCCTACCATCTTAGTTTAATCAATAATAGGAATTCTTCTCCAATAAGGAATTAATCTATTGGTAATTTTGGGTTATTATGCTTTATTAGGATTCAAAAGGGGAAATTATGAAATCAAATAGCTAAATTATTATTTTACCTAATTCCATTTGTAACACTCTAATTCGATCAGCACGTTTTAGTTTCTCCAATGTCGAGCTGTTGTTCAAGTAGGAATATTATTACTCCATTCGAATCTAAAGCCCTGTCCTATTTGGGGATCCTCAATTTGCCATTTGATGAACTTCTTTCCACCTTTTTCACTGACATGAGGTTCATTCTTGGCCAACTTTTTTAATTGAGTTAGGAAGTACATCTCATAGACAAAGAATTTGTAGTTTTTCTCATGTGGATATACAAGCTCAAATTCATAGAGGTTAGGTTGGTTATCCCCCCTTCCAAATTCCCAATATTGATGGGGTTCCTCCCAATCATAATCAAACCTAATGATTTTCTCTTTTCCGGTATATAGGGGAGAATTAAATCTTGCAGAGATTATTTTTCTAAGACCATAATCCGCAACGGAGATATTGGAAGGACCAAGTTCTATTCTTTTTATACCCTCTTCATAAATATGGGGATTTATCTCCTCCTAGGTTCTGGACACATCGCCAAATATAAAGATACCAAGGAACTGCTGTACATCATCTGACTGATTCCTAAAATTATAGATCGTTGTGTGATGAACCTTGTCGTTTGGTGTAGTGAAAATTTTGAGTGTTTTTCACATACATAAATACGTAGAGAGGCTTGTAGGATATGATTTTTGAGTGTCGGGTTCCACTTGTAAATTGTTGACCGCCCTTTATCTGTGCGAACGAGGTTACAGGTAACGTATTCTTTTTCCTCGAGGTGCCTAAGATGCTTGTTTATTGTTGCTCGAGATCCTTTTTCCTTCATTTGTTCAACAATATCATTATACTTAAGACCCTGTTTAGATGATCTCAAAAGGGTTCGCATGGCTAGGCAGATATCATCCAATTCTTCAGGGCTGAGATTATTGAGCTGGTTCGTACATATTTACCCAATTTAGACAATAAAAATTAAAGTCTGTCAGTTAAGATACATCCACCCATGAGAGAAGATTCAAACTTTGTAAATTAGATATGTTTAAACTCTAATGTTGTTATCCCACTAATTTATTGGTTTGAATAAATCACATCTCAAAAAAAGAGAAAATTAAGTTGGTGATCCAAATAATTCCCATACATTCTCTACAAATCACCAGACATTGCTCCTTTGGTAAGTTCTACCATTCTCTTAATTTCCTCAGGTAGATCCCTGATCTGGCCTATCACTTCAGAGGGAGCAAATAAATCTGAACTACTCAAAATCTGAATCACCGCAACTAGTCCTATAATGAATATTATTACGCTCATTGCAAGTACTGAATTAACAATATGTTTACTGGTATTTCGAAACCAATTTCCAACAACAACCGAAATTATGCCAAAAATCATCAGGGGCATGTTTCCTAGATATCTACCCAGCAAAATTTCTTGAGTATCACTCTCACTCTCAATTAGATTCCCCATGGCCTTACCAAACACTTCATTAAATCCAACTAATGGATGAAATATGGTAGAAAGCATATACAGTGACATACTTGCGAAACCAATAGATATTAGAATTATACCTACAGCTAGTTTTGCTCTATGACTATGGATTATTTGCATATCTCATCCCAACCTTATCATTCATACATATTTTCCAATTTCCGCAATAAAAAATACAGTCTGTCCACCATGATACATTCGTCTGTATTTATCCAACCAGGATTGTAATCATCTTGGGCGTATATCCTTTGACTTTGGGTCAAGTATCTAATATATAGTGAATACTCGAATCGAACCATCAATGCCTATGGAATAATTCTATTCAAACAGGTTATTTAGTAAATCTGAATGTATGAGCATACTTACAGTCTGATTACTTACAAGAGGTAAAAGCTGTTTATTGTCAGACAAATAAAAATCAACATCCATTGTCAAGACCTATTGATAGCAATGAAGGATTTACACTACTAATGATAATTATTATTGACCACTCGATTCATTTGTAGGATGTCGTGAAAGCAGTTACTATTCCATAAATCTAGTATTATAGTGCTCACAGGACTAGCCCTTCTTGAGAATGCACCTAGTGTGTTAACCAAATTTGTTGATTCCATCATGACAATCAGTGAAAGTTAAATAATTTCCATGTAACAATTAAAGCATGAAATCAATACTAAAACAACTTCGGGACAAAGGCAATATTATAGTTATGCCAGGAATTTATGATGCATTGAGTGCCAGAATTGCTCAAGAGGTTGGCTTTGATGTTGTGTTTCAGTCAGGTTATAGTGTATCTGCAGGAATTTTGGGCATGCCCGATTACGGGTTTCTGAACGCAGGTGAAGCAGTTGAACAGGCAAGGAAGATAACAAGAGCAATTTCCATTCCTCTTATAGTAGATATTGATACAGGGTATGGCAATCCCTTAACTGTATGGAGATTGATACGTGACCTTGAAGCTGCTGGAGTAGTAGGTGTTTTCCTAGAAGATCAGGAATGGCCTAAGAGATGTGGGCATATGTCAGGGAAGCAAACTGTTTCAACTCAAGAGTATATACCAAAATTAAAAGCTGCAATAGATGCTAGGAGAAATAAAGAATTCATCATCGTTGCAAGGACCGATGCAATAGAACCTCATAACATCAATGAAGCTATCAGAAGAGGAAGGGAGTATAGGAAGGCAGGTGCAGATGCAATTTTCATTGAAGCACCACAAACGATTGATGATCTAAAAAAGATTGGTAAATCTGTAAATGCACCATTGGTTGCAAATATGATGGAGGGAGGTAAAACGCCGTTACTTTCATCAGAAGAATTGAGAAAGTTAGGTTTCAGACTTGTTGTATTCCCGCTCTCAGCACTTTTTGCAACTACATATGCCATAAGAAAAGTGTTTCAAGAATTGAAAGATAATGGAGTAACAAAATCTTTGATGAATAATATGGTAAAATTTGAGGAATTCAATAAGTTCGTAGAACTACACAAGTACAAACAACTGGAACAGAAATATAAGAAATAATTAAGTGTTTCTATTGCTGACCCGTAGGGACAGGAATGAGATCCAATGCATTAAGCTGATCCTTGATCTGCTCTTCCGATTCACTACCAAAACTTAGTAAGATCCTATCTCCATCATTCAAAATATACTTGTCATACTTATCATTCCTTGTTCCATTGACGAAGAACTTCAGCTTTTGATCTGCTTCGCTGCAGTAACTGGTAGCATTGGTTAACGAGATACACTTTTCATCGAATTCCATGCCTAAAGATTCAAACAGAAACCCTAGGTCCACACCGCTTGCATGTCTATGTGTTATAACACTATTATTGTCCTCAAAGTGTATAAACCTAGTTGTGACCTGGTACTGAGGTAATGAGAAATCAACAGGTTCCTCGTTATTGATGAAGAGTTTGAAAGCTGCATGCTCATGTGCGGAACCAATTGCTCCAAAACCTGCACTGCGTGGAGGATGCTGCATATAATTGTAAAGACCAAAACCTAATCCAATTGCAAGCGCAGCAATCACTCCTATTGCAATGAACTGGCCCTTTCTTTTCTTCTTCTTAAACTTTGCAGTCTTTCCTTTACGCATAAAGCAGGAAGATAGGATTGCAATTTAAAAGTGTTTCATGTATGAAAGTTCCTATAAAAAGAATCAATAATTCACACACTCATTTTTTCACTATCGTCAATACATCTTCATCAATTAATCTATGATTAACTCCAACCTTCTGACCGGCAAACTTTACACTTTTCCCCCAGACCAAGGCGTACCTGAATTCATCTTTCATATTTCTATGAATCTTATCGCATACTTGTAGAATTGTAGAACCGTTTCTAGCTATCAAAGGGTCTTTATAATCGGGCTCTCCATTCTTTGGTCTCATATAGATGCGTATTAAATCTAATTCATTGAAGATGGATTCCTTCAATGCTTCAATATTCATATCCATATCTGCAGATATTGGAAGGAATTTTGTCTTAACACCACCTTGTATTTCATTAATGAATCCTTGATTTACTAGATCTACCTTATTAAGAACAGCCAGCGATCTAACATAGGTTCTATTTCCTACTAACACGTCGATAAGTTGTTCATCTGTAAAATCTTGTCTTATGATCACCCTACAGTTATGAACCCCATAAACATGCAAAATGTCTCTGATAAGCTTGTCAGTAATCTTTATCTTGACTTGAGTATTCATCACAATTCCTCCCGAAGATGTTTGTTCTATAATAACATCCGGAGGATTTTCGTCTATACGTATCCCCATATTTCTAAGCTCTTTCTTCAACAACTCCGCATGATTAGGATTAAACACATCCAGAATAAGGAGGATTAGATCAGCGTTCCTTGCAACAGATAAGATTCGTTTCCCTACTCCTTTACCAGAGGAAGCCCCTTCAATAATTCCCGGTAAATCCAAGATCTGGATCCTTGCACCCCTATATTCCATGATTCCAGGTACTACAGTTAATGTGGTGAATTGATATGTTGCTATCTTGGATTTTGCGTTTGTTAGATGATTTAGTAGAGTAGATTTTCCAACGCTGGGAAGGCCTATTAGAACCACGGTGGCGTCACCAGTCCTGCGTACGTCGAAATGCCCTCCTTTTGATTTACCAGTCTTAAGTTGAACGTTCTTCTCCAGTTCAGTATTAAGCTTTGCAAGTTTTGCCTTTAGTAATCCTAGGTGATGTTCAGTTGCTTTGTTAACCTGTGTCTTTCGCATTTCGTCCTTTATTGCCTGAATCTTTTCGGGAATACCCATATGATTTCATATAATTATCTACCATGAATATCTTACGATTTTATACACTTCAATTGGCTTGGCAGGGTAAATTACCACGCGAGGTTAAAACAATTTCTACTGAGATACACCACAATTGGAACAAAACTTTCCCGTCTTGGGTATCTCAGCACCACATTCCGTGCAAAACTTCACATCAGTTATCACTTTCACATGCTCTATATTCTTGAGGATTATATCCTCTCCAACCAATTCGTTCATTCCCCCCAAAACACCACTTATTATATCATCATTAAGATTGAAGATAGGTTTAACAGATCTGTTATTAGCATCCTTACAAATGATCTGTATCATTAAATCATCTTCATGAAGACCCTTCTTCCTCGATATAATTTGAGCCTTGGAGATCTTCTCAGCAGGAATAACAATCTCTTTTGAATCTCCCCTGAAAAGAATTCTGTTCTTTCCATCCCTATGTCTCTCCAAAAGTAGTTTACCTGTTACTTGTGACTTCCAACCAGGATATGCTTCTACATAATCGCAGTCATATTCTCTAGAATCTGACTCTGTACTTAGCTTGATGGCACTGTTGCCGAGAAACCTTGCCTGATCCTTGATATATGCCCACAAATTGCTTTCAAACTTCTTTGCACTGTAAAGTTTTGCTACGGTTGCTACAATACCGAAAACTGGAACTATGAACAATGGAACCGATGTAAGCATGTTCTTACCCCATTCTCCAGTTCCTATGGTTACTTCAAAGCTCTTTGGTTCTCCCTTTATGATAATGTCTGTACTACGCCTCGCACCAGCAGCAGTTCTCAAAGCTCCGGCTTTTCTTGCTTGAATAAAGAACCAGGAAGCTGGTTCCGTAGGATCCTTGGAGAATGCCACTTCGAAATTATTTTCCTGGAGATAGGTTTCTACCCTTGTTGCAATTCGTTCGAGGTCAGCGTTTAATCCAGAAAATCTTTCAGTCTTTACCATCCAGTTTCTTACCTTGGTGAAGGTTATATCTTTTTCTTGAGAAATTCAAGATTTCAATCTAGAATCAGAATACTTAAACCGTTCTACTAACAGTTAATTAATCTTGAATTAGAATTATCGACTTTTCTACACTTAACCCATTGCCAAGAAGAAAACTATATTGATAGTTCTTCATAAGCCTCAAAGTAAGAACGTGATTAACTCAGTAGTTCTGAAAGTCCTCAACAAGAACATTCAATCGATTAACCCATATCCTTATATGCACAATTTGAAATAGGATATTGCATTTGATGGTTTATCTCATTCTTGAACTGAACTAATTTATTTCACTTTGATGGATTATTTTATGCGAATGAGCAATATCATCGGATATGTCAATTTGTGAAATCTGTGGGAATCAGATGAACCATTCGAATTATAATTTACCAATTGATATCAGAGAATTGGATAGGATAAAATTTACTCATTTAGACAACTCATCTCAAAACCCTACAATACATCAAAAATGATGCAAGATTAACAAATGCCAGGTAGTTTTCTGCCGTTCTTTCATACCTGGTTCTTGTTCTGTGAAATCCATTCTTGAGCCATGCAAGGAATCTCTCAACTACAAATCTTGTCTTGCTGTAATGTTTGTAATCATTATTTTGAAAGATGAACTTGGAATTTATTTTGTATGGGATGCAACATGCAATATTTCTATCCCACAAATACATTCTGATGTATTTTGCATCATACCCTTTGTCTGCATAAACTGGTTCTATCTGTTGTATTGAATCATCATCAAGATAGTCTGAAATTGATCCTGTAACATCCATGCATTTTGTACTGTCATGTTCATTTGCTGGACTCAACAGTATGGATATTGGAAATCCGTTACCCTCTACTGCGGCATGTATTTTTGTACCTGTTATTCTCTTGAATCCATTATATCCAGTTACATCGCCCCTTTTTTATCAGGAATGGATGAAGAGTCAACTGATATTTTTTGTAGATTAATTTTGCCAGATTTATGTGCTGAGTGAATAGTACGCGATAGAATCTTTTTCCAGATTCCTTTTTGTTGCCATTTGTTTAACCTTCTGTTTGCAGTAGAATCATCACCGTATCTTTTTGGCATATCGTCCCATCGGCGTCCAGTAGTTAGAACATGGATTATTCCGTTAATGATTTTTCTATCATCATCCCTAGGCCTGCCAGTTTTTGCATGTGGTGGTATGTGTGATTCCATCATACTCCACTGTTTGTCTGATAATTCTTGGAATTTCATAAAATAATTTTAGATGTAGCTATTCATGGATCTAAATGGTCACTAAAAATTGTCTAAATGGTTAGTTTTGAGATGAGTTGAGAATGTTGTTCCCTGGAAGAGTTGAAACAAAACATTGCAACAGAAGCTAAAAATCAGATCAGGTTATATCAAGATGTGCTTGAACTAATTGATAACTTGGATTTAGCAAAGGTTCATGCATTTGAGATAAAGTATGGAACATACGAGGAGTTCATGCATTTGAGATAAAGTATGGAACATACGAGGAGATATGTCAGGATCAAGAGATTGACCACCATGTTAGAATATCTGCTTTGATATCAGAGCTGAGAAGAAGAATAGGTACTGAATGACCATGAATTTCTAGTCAAGCCTCAAGTCTAATGGTTGTTTAACATTAGTATAATTAAAACAGGCAGAACTAGGAAAGGAGGATAAGTTATTATCCATTAAATTTCAAGGGTAAGAGTACCATTATGTTGCAAACTGTTAGTAAAATCATTCCTGATTCGAGGTAAAAATATCATTATTTTATGGGGATAAATTCACAATAGCATCGCCCATTTTCAATCATGAAAAAATCTGCTTACTCCTTTTACTACAAACCCCCATTTGAACTCATATCCATATTCCGAAAACCTAAACTGTAATTCCATCATCAGTCACCGAGTCTCTTCATGAACTTGCTATCATAATCACACCGGTCTATAGAATTAATACAGGTAAAGGCTCTTCCTAATCTCTTAATAGGTCTAAAGGTAATAAATTATTCTTGGTTTGTTAGATAAAACATTCCCTTGAATCGAACTATGATGAATGGACAAGGAGTAATTATGATGAGGATGCATTTTTGGATTAATATACCTCGGCTGGATCTGCACAAGGTATCATAGTAATTCAAAATACAAGATGAACAGAATAATGCTACAGAACTATGGCTTACCTAATAGTTCATGGTAATAAGAAATAATAAACTTACTCAACCTTAAGAATATACCTATATTGCAATAAATCATAGCTCAAAAATCTAATCCATTACAGTGTTCACATGCGTTGATCTCACCTGTGATATTTTTCTGATTTTATCATGAACAATACTACGTATACTTTCTTTATCATCCCTTTCTATTTCTGCTATTATATCAGTAGCACCAGATAAAACTACATGTGCCTCTACCACACCTTGAATGGCTCTGATCTGATTAACTACAACATCTTCATAGCCAGCATCCACGGCTATCAATACATACACTTTCGCCAACCAAAGTACACCTTACTAATCTTGAAGAATATCCTTCCTTATAGATTTGGCTGATAACATTGATATGATTTGGCTTCAATCCAAAAGAACTAGAGGGGGGTATTAGATTTAATAACTAATTGAGGCATGGGCATTATTCCATATAACAAAAATAACTTGATGCCTCTGATTGATTAACTTCCCAACATATGCTTCAATGCCCTTAATGGTCTTCCTGTCAAGTAGTTGTAGTATACCATCAGCTGGTATAGCAATATAGAAATCAGAACGATGCTCCTAGCTTTATCGAACACTCTAACTGGCAATGGATCTATGGTAAATACATCCTTCATATGCTCTATCAATGGCTCAACGCTTATGCTCCTCCGAGAATATACATGCTGTCCAAATTCAGAGTTATAGAACTGCAGCAATGCCAGTCTATTATTATCTGTAGTATGCCTATACCTTTCCAATGGGAATACTGGATGCCCTCTATACCTGTTGAAATCACATAACTTGTGATCATCATATCCTTCATCTCCTACAACATACTTTACCATTCCTGTAGGCAATGAAGATGTTATGCTTTCATACATCTTGTTATCAGTAATGTTAGCTGTTGTGAAATCAGCTGATAATGGAACTATCAACGAACCAGTACTACATGCTAGATGCATCTTGTATCCGAATACCCATCCCTTGGTTCTGCTGTAGCCCCATCGAGCATCTGTATCTATACCGGAGCGTGGCACTTCATTCTTCTTCATGTTTGATCTATGCCATACATGTCCCTTTGCTTTCAACAATGAACTGTCAACGGATACTATGGCTGGGTCTACCAACCCATCTTTTATGAAGAGCATACCCATAACATCTATCCTTGATCTTATGTCAATTGATACGGCCTTGAACCTTCTATCGAATGTTCTTTTATCTGGCAACCTATCAAGACTACATGATTCCATAACTCTCCTGTTGTATGGCATGTCTATCGAAAAGTATTCATGCAAAGCATTGTTGCCTGGTATTCTTATCCATACTCTAACGATGAAGCATCTACCATAACTGTAGGAGAATAGTAGAATGGTCTACCCCTTTTCCTATTAGGTTTTGTCCGAATCACGTCAATCAAAAATAATATACGAAGAAGTATGGAGTCTAAGCTAAACATATTACCAATGAAAATTGAAACCTGATCTTATCGTTTCGAACTAAATTACGCCCAAGCCTCAACTAATTCCTTAAGATCGAAATGGATAATTAGTGATTATATTCTGGGTAATCACTCTAATTGGAAAAATTCAGGGGCTAAATTGATATGACCAAAAATCTCCCAGATAAGTGAAAATTGTTTACACCTAATAAACGAGTGGGCCCGAAGGGGTTTGAACCCTTGACCTACCGGTTTCTCATATCATTATGAGCCGGTCGCTCTGCCAGGCTAAGCTTCCCTCTACTTTTTCGCAGTAGTTACGGGCCCTCCTAGCTTTCGACCCATTTCGTAACATCTTACATTAGGCCTATATTTTCATTGAATCAAACCCTATATATTTTGCTTATGTGTTAATAGTCTTTTAATAAAGTCATAATTTGACCAAGGCCAATTATTCCTGAGTTCTATTGCCCTTCAGTTAATACATTGGCTAAGCAAAGGATTTACCTTCTTTCTGAAGATACTTGAACTATTGATAAACAATTCAACTAACATCATACGTAATGTTCTCTCTATCACATTCATTAGTCTTGTATTTTGGAGACCTTCCAAAATACAAGGCATTAATTGGAATAATCCATAGT
Source organism: Nitrososphaerales archaeon (assembly GCA_965197925.1). Taxonomy (GTDB): domain Archaea; phylum Thermoproteota; class Nitrososphaeria; order Nitrososphaerales; family UBA213; genus CBDAOC01. The sequence goes on along the minus strand of CBDAOC010000019.1, from coordinate 562,956 downwards.
GATAATACAATACTCACCCATGTACCAACAATAGTGATAAACCTAAAGTATATTTCTTCTAATGGTAATATCTTTTAGAAAAATTTGGATTATAACAGATAATTTGTCAGGTATATGCTAAAATGGAATAATCTGAAGTATAGTTATTTGCCAGTAACAAACCATGCAAGATCCAACCCTGTCAGTTGTGAAGAACAAATTTTATAAGAAATAATGGATTATATATTCATACTCATACTACATTGGTTTTACATACTCTTCACATATTGCGTCAAGAAGTGTATTTTGTGCAATCAGCGACGATACTGCGCCATTGTATGCATCTTCTTGCCTGTCAGCTGGAAGACTTTCAAGCTTGTTTCGCCACACGGCAGAATGCTTTAAATCCACAGTTTCATGAATCCTAAAGTATTCAGTTGCGTCATCATCAACAATGTCGTAAAACTTGGCAAGACCATCAATCTTTGCCCTGCTTATCTTGGGAATAGCAGCCTCGTAAGAATACAATGCAGCAATACCGTTCTCAAAGGTTCCCATAAGATTCAACATCTTATTTATGGACTCCCGTGTTTTTGCTGACACGCAGTAACCCTCAAGCTCCTCTCTATTAACTCCTAAAGCACCTGCAAACTTTACCCATGGTTGAATATGCTCCTTCTCATCCTGTAGAATATCTAGAATATTCTCATCATCGTTTAGAATTGACAAGCGCTCAACCATCATAGGTACAGCCTTAACCAAATGGAAGTACTCCTTTGCATACCCTTGAAGTGCTGGGATGCTTAGCTTGCCTTCCGACCACATCTGGTAAAAAGGATGTTTTAGAAGACTCCTATTCTCTATTTCTTCATCTATTCTCTTTATAATCATAGATTTACAGTCAATATCCCCCTAAAAAAATCTTATGCTGGAAAAGATTTTATTGCAACTAACTCTTCGCATGCCTGTGCTCCGGTGGTGTAGAAGAGATGCTGCACAACCCGGTCAAGCATAGCGGCCTTTCGAGCCGCGGATCCCGGGTTCAAATCCCGGCCGGAGCACTCATTTCTTAGCAGTTATAATCTATATTCTAAGCAGAATGTTCACTTTTTTGATGATCTCTGGGAACATCCATTTCTTTTACATAATTTTTTTTCGAAAAGAGACCCAAAGATTTTGCTAACAAGGTACCCAGGAACATTACGACAGACATCATAACTATAGTTCCTGATGGCGCTAGATCAAGGTAGTAGGATAGAATTATTCCACTCACTACAGCTGTCACTGACAAAGAAATCGAAATCATGACTGTCTTCTTAAATCCCTTACCCATCAAGATGCTTGTTATGTTAGGCAACACTATTAACGCTGATATTAAAAGGATTCCAACCAGACGCATCGATGTAATCACAGTTACACATGCCAAGATCATAAATACATAATTCAGTTTGTCAATTGGTAATCCACTTACCTGTGCCTGCTCCTCGTCGAAAGTAACATACAACAGTTGCTTTCTGAAGGTTATTACAGTTACAACTATCCCCGCACCTATAGTTACAATAAGCAAAGTATCTTCCAAAGTAGTTAGCAAGATGCTACCAAAAAGGAAGCTAAAGAGATCAACAGTAAATCCTTTTGAAGCACTGACCAACAATACTCCAATTGCAAGTCCAGATGATAGTAATACCGCAACAGCTGCATCACCTGATATTTTGGCGTTCTTCCTAAGTTTAGTGATTCCAAGGGCACTAAGAAGGGATACCACAAAAGCAGTCCATAACGGATAAACATTCAGAAATAAACCTAAAGATATCCCTCCAAACGCCATATGTGATAAAGCATCACCAAAGAGAGAATACCTTCTTAGTACCAAAAATAAACCTACCAAGGAACAGATGACTGCTATAGTAATGCCCGAAATTATCGCTCGTTGCATAAAACCATAAGTAAAAATATCCAAGACCATAACGATCACAAGTCATGATCATGCATATGCAACTGCATGGCTGATTCAGTGTAAATTGTCAACAAGTCCTTATTTGTGAAAAATTCATTCTTTTCTCCATGAAAAAATAGACTTCTGTTAATACATGCTACTTTGTTTGCCAGTTGTGAAATTGCCGTGAGGTCATGTGAAGCCCATACAATGGTAATTTTGTTCTCCTCATTTATTTTTCTAAGCAAAGTGTAAAATCTGTTCTGTACTTTTACATCAATACCAGTAACTGGTTCGTCCAGTATCAATAACAATGGATCGTTAACTATTGCCTTTGCGATGAAGGTGCGTTGCTGTTCTCCTCCAGAGAGTTCACCAATTCTTTTATCTATATATGATTCCAACCCAACGATCTTTAGTGCTTCATTTACCCTTTCTTTTCCCTTGTTTGAAGGTTTGTATGGTCTATTCCAGTGAAAATCATAATTCTGCAATAATGCAGCACGCCCAACCAATTCCTTTTCTGATAGCATACCCATCGAAACTACATCAGAAACAGTTGCAGGAAAGTTTGGTTCGAAGTATACTTTTTGGGGAACGTAACCTACCATTGGGAGCAATCGGGAATATTGTTTCCCTTCATACCCGAACAATTTTATCTTACCCTGGAAATTTTGTAATCCAAGGATTGCTCTAAATAAGCTAGTTTTTCCTGCCCCATTTGGCCCAACAATGCCTACAAGATCACCTTGTTCTACAGTAAAGTTGATTTTATGTAAGGCCAGATTTCCGTTGTATCCAATTGATACATTCTGAACTTCCAATACATTCATGTACATTCAAGCCCTATCTTGAGGTTCTGCAAATTCTGTTCCATCTTGTCAAGGTATGTTAAATCTTCCCCCAATTCTTCATTGGTTAATCCTTCAATCGGGCTTAAAAGTAACACTTCTGCACCTACTTCAGCAGCTAGAATTTCCGCGAGTCTAGGATTTATCAGTTCTTCAGAATAAATTACTTTGATATCATTCGTTCTGGCAAATTCTACAAATTCTTTGAGTTCTGCAGGAGAAGCTTCTGCTTCAGGGTTGATCCCCGCTAGAGAAACCTGAATTAACCCGTACCTATTTGCAAAATAACTGAATGCCTGATGAAATGATATAAATGTGTCTCTTTTACAACTGGCAAGTTCAGATCTTATCTTTGCATCCAATTTGTCTAATTTCGCTATATATGTTTCCGCGTTATCTACATAGTACTCAGTATTTAGAGGATCAACTTCAATTAAAGCATCTTTTATTAGGTTAACCTGATGTTTCGCAAGTATGGGATCTAACCACAGATGAGGATCTGTCCCTTCATGTCCATCAGCGTTCACTTTATCTCCATCAGTGGATTTTATCAATTTAATACCTTTTGTAGTTTCGAAGGATTTCAAGCCAGTAAGTTCTCTTGCTACAATAATTTTTTCCACCCATGGTTCAAACCCGGCACCATTATAGATGAAAATATCTGCTGTTCTTAGTTGCTGCATACTTGCAGCTGTAGGTTCCCACAGATGAGGTTCTATGCCAATCGGAATTAGAGTTGAAACTTCAATCTTTTCCTTACCTACATTTCGTGCATAATCGTACAATGGATAAAATGAGGCTATCACTCTGGTTTTAGTCCCTAACTTATTCTCATCTGGTTGGATTCCCATATTTTCGGATTCCTGATTACTCCGAGCGGGTATTTGCTCCAAGACACTTGAAGTCATAAATAATGTTAATCCTACCATAACAGCAACTGCAATTCCACCACCAATGATTCGCCACTTTTTACTAGACCTCATTTTGCTACTATATCTTAAAATTATTAATTAATAAGTCTTATCATAATAAGATTAGCGTTATGAATAGCTGAATATTTAATAATATATATCAGGATGCTTATAAATAGTTAATAATTGACCTCCAGACTTGTCAATATACCTATTTCTATATATGAAATACATTGATCAAGCCAACCCCTCGGTCAATTCTAAATGTTGATAGCATTAATTCTGGAACTTTCCATTAATGCTCATCCAAGGTTTAGATGTCTTTTGCACAGCGAAACCCTGCGAATAGAACTCTTTCATAGGGTTTGAAGTAGTTCCTATAACTGTTCCTGATTTGATTGACCGGGGTGGCAAATGATCCACCTCGAAGAACTTTCTGGTTTATTGCCCACTTGTCTGTATACTCTTCAAATCTGGACCTGAATCCTGGAAATAGTTTGTATTCCGACGATGTCCACTCCCAAATATCTCCTATCATCTGATGGCAACCATAGAAACTCACACCTCTTGGATAGGAGCCAATCCTGGTTGGGGCCCAAATATACGATTCCAGTAGATTAGCATTTGTAACAGAAGGCTTTTCATTCCCCCAAGGGTAAAGCATTTTTTCCTGCAATTCTTCATTCCAAGATGCAGCTTTTTCCCATTCAGCCTCGCTCGGGATTCTCTTTCCAGCCCAGCATGCATAGGCATCGGCTTCATAGTAACTTACATTGGTTACTGGTTGATCTGGGTCAATATGGTTATAACCATGAAAATCCTTCTTAACCCAAACTCCTTCTTTGTACTCCCAATAAAGTGGGGCCTTCCATTCCTGGTCCTTTACCAGATCCCATCCATCGGCAAGCCAATATTTGAACTTCTCATACCCTCCATCATCTATGAACTTCATAAATTCTTGGTTGGTGACAGGCGTTACATCCATTTTGAATGACTGCAGGTAGACCTTATGTTCAGGTAGCTCGTTGTCATAGCAAAAGGTTTCTCCATTAAAACCCAATTCATAAATTCCCCCAGCGATCTCTACCATACCACCGGGCATTTCAGTCCCCCACGGTGGATTTTTTAAAGTGTGAGGTATATAATTATCCTCAGTATCAGGATAACGCTGGAAGTAGTGTTGCAAGTCGTAGACCATCAACTCCTGATGTTGCATCTCATGCTGGTTCGCCAACATTATATCATATTTAAAACCCTCTAATTGATTATCATAGGATTCAGCATTGTTTAGTAAGGAGAGAACTTCTTTCTCCATCAAAGACCTGTAATTCAAAGTCTCCTTCACTACAGGTCTTGGAAATCTTCCTCTTTCAGGTTTAGGGAGTATGCTTTGAAATTTCTGGTAGTAGGAGTTAAGATACTCTGTATTGATTTGCTTTTCAAAATCCATTTTTTTACCATGTTTTTCCAAAACCTTTTGAAAGAACCAAGTAGTGTGAGCAAGATGCCAGTTGGGTGGACTCCCGAACACATTAGACTGCATAACTGCATCTTCAATCTTCAAGGGTTTGAAGAGGTCTAGAGTCTTTTTCCTTACCTCGATAAATTCAGTACGTAAATTATCTATACTTTCAGTAAGTATCTGAACCATTATGGGATAACGGGTCTAACAGAATATAAATATGCAGTTTGAATTCAATTAGAATCCTTGTCCATAGTTCGAAACTAAATTACATATTCTTGAGCAGTGAATGTATTCAAAATATAACCGTTGTTCGATTCAAAAAGGTTTTATGTACTAATCTAAGGTACCGAGGTTCTTACTTTGAATGAGCTCCAGCCGACCAAATTAAGCCAATACATTCAACGACTCCCAAAAGCATTAATAATATTACGAGGTAAATTGTAATCGTTCTGATTTGAAAAGGAGCACCAAGGTAAATCCTTTACATGAATCATTTGGGAACCATTTGAACAAGATAGAGGATGCATTATGGTATGAGCTTAACCTTTATTCATGGTCAGAATTTTATGCTCCTTTAAGGTATGCTTGCGAGGGAGGCAAGAGAATTAGACCATTGATACTGGTTCTTTCTTCAGAAAGTGTTGGCAAATGTGATAGTGATGCTTACTTGGCCGCCTCTGCAATAGAATTTTTACACACAGAATCTGTAATTCATGATGATATAGTGGATGAAGAGAAGGAACGTAGGGGAAAAATGTCATTTCATATTCAATATGGATACAATATGTCTATACTTACTGCTGATTTTGTTCTGGGTATCATACTTAATGTAGCAGCCAAATTAAGAAATCCAAGGCTTGGAAATGAACTTGCCAATGCTGCACTAAAAATGAGCGAGGGCGAAATGCTTGAGGTAAGACTTAATTCCTCTGGGAATTTAACAATCGATGACTATGTTAATGTGGTAAGTTATAAGACAGCTTCACTCTTCGAAGCTGCATCAAAGATCGGTGCTATAATAGGTGAGGGTGATGACGATCAAACTAATGCTTTGACAAATTTTGGAAGATATATAGGCATAGCATATCAGATCCACGATGACCTTTTGGATTGGAAAAACGAGCAACGATTGTTCAACATCCTTATGAACAACGCTAGTCAACCAAAGGAACTGATCGAAAGAATGCAGACTATAGTTCACGATTACACCAATAAAGCAAAGAATGAATTGCGAATAATTGCTGACAAGTCCAGGTTAAATTTGGAAGATTTGATAAGCGTCACAATGTTTTAATAACTTATTAGTTACGATTATTATAGGAATCACAATTTTTATAGGAATGTGATCTAATTAAATTAATGAATACTGGTGGTGACATTGCCTTTTCCACATGAAAAAATTGATAATCAAGACGATGATATAGAAAAATATTCGCCCCCAGTAAATCCTCTTGCTAATCCACTTCCATGGTGGTATGAGTGTTACAAACGGTTCAAGTTGTTCCCTTGGTGGTTGCGTTACAACATAGGTATCGCTGAAGAAGCAGTTTTGAAGGATAAGATAATTCAATTAGGGTGTGATATTGGACTTCAAGCCAAGTGGCTTAAGAGAGTAATACGACATTCAGTCGCAGAGTTTTCAAAGAAGGGACTGGGATCAGACTATTATGGATACCATAACATAGATCATGAGCTTGAGGCAACTTACATAACTTTGCTCTCCGCCAATGAGCAAAAAGGAAAAGGCATATTCAGTAGAGAAGATATAAGTTATCTTTTTATGGCCGCTCTATTTCATGACTACGATCCATTAAAGGAATTTGATAAGCCCAATGAAGATTCCGTTGAATGGTTCATAAGAAACGACGAAAGAATAAGGAGGTTCATCGATGATGTTGGATTAAACAACGATATTGTAATTGCAATAATACACCGTACTGTTTATCCCTTCAAGGGCAAGATTGCCGAACATGCAAGGAAGAGAATACAGGAATTATTCACGGCAGCTGGAATTCCCGAGCATGATGTTAAAACAAGAAAGCATTATGAAGACCTTGGATGGTTCTTGTCAGTTGCAGAACGAATAGCAGGTTATGCTCTAGGCAACTTTGCTCACTCCAAGGAACTTGCTCGACGAAATGCCCACGCTTTAGGATGGCATCCCTCTTTGATCAATGAAGAATCTGTGAAATATTTCAGTACACTCAAGGAGGAGAGGAAAATGACTGAACTTGTATTGGGGGGTATATCTGAAAAATATCAAAAAACCTTCTTTGACAATGTAGAGGCATTCAAGAAGGCAATGGAAGAGGAATTGACTGTGAAAGATTTAATTTATAGGAAAGAAATTGAACTTGTACCGATCGTAGAAAAAATTGAGAGCAATCTTGATGGAAATGTGAAAGAATGTGTTTTGAATTTATACAGAGAACTTCCTGTTCCTATACGCATTAACGAAGGAAAGTTTGAGAAATCATTATCTAAAAATGAAACTATCTTGATCACCTTAAGGGTCAACGAAGAAAATGGTAAGATTGTTGGTTATGCCAAGGGCGGACCCCTTGAGAATTACAGTCTTCGACGCGGCACTAGTGATGAAAATAAGGGTAAGAGAAATACTGTATACCTGGAAAGTATCAACGTCAAGGCGGGTTACTCGGGTGGAAGGGGCGGTCATTGGCTTAGAATTAAATTTCTAAGCGAAGCAAAAAAACGCAGTTGCAGATACGTAACTGGTTATGTTCATCGCAATGTAATCATGCATAGGATCAATAGCCAAGAAGGAATAGAGTTAGTACAGAAGTATGATCCGGATAGATTAGATTATTATAGACAGGATCTGACAAAACTAATTGAAGATTTCTCGCAATATAAGATGAACTTCGATATTCCTGAAGGTACGAGTGATATGTAATTCATTATGGCACTACAGCTATAGGGGGTATAGATATGGATGAAAATTCTATCAACGGAGCTGGATATATTCCAAAACCCACCATGAATACTAATGTGAATATTAATACTGCAAGTATTATCCTCGGTTCTTTCACCCTCTTTATTTCGGCAGTTGTAGATTCTTCAAAGTACATCTTTCTAATTACCCATGCATAATATCCCAATGATAGTGCGCTTGCAAGTATACCTGCTATCGCAAGAGCGGGAGCCCAGCTCACAGATGAAGCAGCATCTATGGAAGATGAGAAAAGAATGAACTTGCTCCAGAAACCATTTAATGGAGGCACACCAGCAAGTGCAAGAAGTGATACCGACATCACCAATGCCGTTATAGGCATCCTCTTACCGAGTCCCTTATAGCTATCAATGTTTGTTGTTCCAATTGTAATTATAACGGCTGCAGCAGCTATAAAGGCCGCAGATTTCATAATGGCATGATTAAGTATGTGGAAAAGTGAGCCTTGCATTGCAAGTGTTGAAAAAGGCGCCATGCTCAAACCAATCAACATGTAGCCAGCATGAGCTATGCTTGAATATGCAAGCATCCTCGTTATGCTCTTCTGAGTTAATGCTGCCAAGTTTCCTATTACCATTGTAAAGATTGCTAGTATTCCCAGTAACAAGCTCCATTCTAGGTTTAGTGCAACCATACCAAAGATCACCACCCTAAATATTGCTGCAAATCCCGCCTTCTTGGTGCCTGCTGCAAGGAAAGCACTAATGGTCGTAGGCCCTCCTTCATATGTATCAGGCAGCCACATGTGAAACGGTACCAACGCGAGCTTAAACCCGAAACCTGCTATGAACATAGCAAGTGTCATTAATGCGATAGGTCTGAAATCACCATCGAACGGAAGCTGCTGCAATACGACTGCGATATTAGTAGAACCTGTAAGGCCATATGCCAGTGATATGCCATAGATAATAATACCAGTCGATAATGCACCAAAGAGGAAGTACTTTATCGCAGCCTCATTGGAAGCAGGATCTCTTTTGTGAAACCCTACAAGCACATATGTAGGGATGCTCATCAGTTCCCATGCTACTATCAACATCACCAGATCGGTAGAATAAGCCAGTAACACCATCCCAATACTGGACAGAAGTAATAGCGAGTAGTAGGGAGCTGGATTGGGTGTTTTCCTCATATAATCAATTGAGGAAACGGTTGTCAATACCGCCACTATCAACATCACGATTGCAAAGAATGAGCCAAATAGATCTTCTGTAAGCACCGCAGTGTTAACAAACGAAATGGTTGGTATCTGTTCACCTGTAGAGATCCTGAAAATTATTATGAAGATAGATAGGATTAGAGCACCAAAAGCTATGCTTCCATACAATCGATGATCCGCACCACGCTCTTTACGTATTGCATCTATGATGGGTATTACAAGTCCTACCGTACCAAGAATTATTGTAATGAGGAACGGGGTGGATAAAATGTCAACCAATTGTTATCTCACCTGTATGAACAAGAGTATAAGCAAAAATAACAAGCCTACCGCAAATACATAGATGTATGTCTGTGTCACACCGGTTTGCATGAACCTCACCACTTTGGACCACCAGGTCATGGCGAACTGGAAAGATGGATTTATACCTTCTATGATCACACTTTCAAAGTAACGCCATAATCCTCTGGAAATTAATAATGGAATGTATACGAAGGCCCAGTAGATGATGCTGTTCACATACCATCTATTTTCCAAGAATCTGTATATGCTATAACTCACCGTGTTTGAATGGATGATAGCAGGACTTACCTTTCTGGCTATGTAGAAGATATATCCCAGACCTGCGCCGAAACCGAATGCTAACACAGATGATGCCACGGCCGTGAGGTTAAAGTTAACAGAAGCATGAGATTCTATACCATAGGAATTCGTTAGGAATATTGAAATCATTTGATGCATATTCTCCTCTACAATTGGGCCAGCTATACCTATCGCTATGGTCAAACCAGCAAGTATCCCAAATGGTACCCACATAACGGCACCAACTTCTTTTAATTTGTGACCTCCAAGTTCAACGTTGCTAAGATGTTCACTCTTTGCCCCAAACAATGCCATACCTACCATTCTCATTGTATAGAATGCCGTCATGGCCGCGATCAGGATCGCTAACCAATACAGTATATCTGCAAAAGCATAATGGGAATCTAAAAGCGCCCCAAAGATTGCGTCCTTGCTCCAGAAACCGCTTGTTATTATCGGAGCACCTGCAAGTGATAATGCAGCTGCCATCATAGCAATGTAGGTTTTACGCATGTTCTTCCTCAGACCACCCATATCATCCAAAAATCGGCTGTGGGCGACGTGTAACAAACCACCGGCTGCCATGAAAAGAGATGCCTTGAACATTGCATGGCTAGCAAGATGGAATAGACCTGCGGTGTATCCCTCAACGAATTGGGCCGATAAACCTGCAATACCAAGTGCAAGCATCATATATCCTATCTGAGAGCCCGTAGAATAAGCCAGTACTTTCTTTATCTCCTTGTTAACCATAGCCTGCGATGCAAGCAAAAATGCTGTTATGATGCCTACCCATGCTACTATTTCGAAGAATTGGCTTGAAGCGAAAGCAGCTACTGCAAAGAAAAGAGGACCAATTCTCGCCACAAAATATACACCTGCCTTGACCATTGTTGCTGCGTGTATGAGCGCAGAAACTGCTGTTGGACCGGTCATTGCTTCAAGTAACCATTCATGCAATGGGAACTGGGCCGATTTTCCGACAGCACCGCCAAAGAGCAGTACAGCAGCAGGTACAAGCAATCCTTGTGATACCATAGTCTCTGCCCATGTTGTATCATTCAATAGCAGTTTGTACTCGAATGTTCCCGCATATGCAAATATCATAAATATTCCTGCCAACATCATGACATCACCAACCTTCGTCATTAGGAATGCTTTCATTCCTGCATGTGAAGGTGAAGTGTACTGTGCAACTCCGATCGCATAATGGCCAATCCTACCAACATGATCTTTTCTACGATCCTTGTACCAAAAGCCTATCAATGCGTAAGAAGCCAAACCCACACCTTCCCAACCGAAGAAGAGCATCAGCAAATTATCTGACAAAACTAATAACTGCATGCTGCCGATGAAGAAACTCATAAAGAACCAATATCTGAGCAGATCTGGATCGCCTTTCATGTAACCTATACTGTAAACCATAATGAGAAATGAGATCCAAGCTACCAAGTTCGCCATGATTATGCTTAAAGTATCAGCAAGAACTCCTGCATTGATCCCGATACTGCTGATCCATGGATACTGACTATGTACCTCACCTCCCCCGAGTGCCACAGGGATAAGTGTGGCGGCTAAAATTGCACTTACAAAGCAGAATCCTACAGGGCCAAGATTCAATAATCGACTGCCAGTCTTTGCAAACAAAGGAGTAAGTAGAGCCCCTATCATTGGTAAGATCCAGATCAACCATACAACATTTCCGAGGTGATCAAAGCTTCCAATTACTGGTGCAATAGTCTCCCCACCAGCCTGTATAGCAAAGTTAAGTATTTCACCAAGCCCCATTATCTATCACCCTAAAATGCTCTGCATAAATGGAACTATCATACTTGTAAATATCTCAGGGTAGATTCCAATTACTATCGTCATAATGGCCAACGCCATCATGGGGACTGTCATATACATAGATCCTTCCTTTACTTTTTCTAATCCCTCTGGCAATCTACCAAAGAAGATACGCTTGAACATCCACAATATGTAACCTGCTGTCAAAATGGTAGTGGATATGGCAAGGCCGAAGAGTATAATTCTGGACATAGAATTTTCCACAATACCAGTCTGTAAGGCACCATAGAACAGCATCCATTCAGCCATGAAGCCATTTGTTGGGGGTATACCCATAATCGCAAGACCACCTATCATTGCGGTTACAGCTGTAATTGGTAACTTCCCAGCCAGTCCTCCTAACTTAGAGAAACTTTTTGTTCCTACCTGTAGTATCAACATTCCTGCCATCATGAAGAGCAATGCCTTCCCCGTTCCGTGGCTGATGTAAAGCATCACAGAGCCAGTCACCCCTATTGCGTTTAGAGAGGCAAAGCCAAATAGGAAGTATCCCATCTGGCTTATGCTAGAATATGCCAAAAACCGCTTGACGTCGTCCTGCACCAATGCCATAGCTCCTCCATAAGCCATCGTTATGAACGCCCAGATGCTAAGATAGAATGATGTTTCCTGATACATATTCGGCATCAGCACCATCAAAAGGCGCATCAAAGCATATCCACCTATTCCGATCATGGCGGGTGAAAGTAATGCACTGATTGGTGTTGGTGCTTCTGCATGTGCATAAGGAAGCCATATATGCACCAAGAATATGGCAAGTTTGACAGACAATCCAACTATTATGCCAATTGCTATCCATGGTAAAAGATCCTGTGCAATCGATGCTTCAATTATATCCGCCATGTCAAAGCTCCCAGCAGAAAGACCTAGAGCGATCAATGCCAAGAGTAGAACCACGGCACCAACATGGGTCCAGAAGAAGAACATCAATGCGATGCGCTTTTTTGCACCGTAGCCGAAGAATGCTACAAGGAAGAATGAAGGGATCAGCATTAATTCAAAGAAAACGTAAAACTGAACCAAGTTAGATGCCAACACCGTTCCGAGCATACCCATCGCAAATACAAGATATAATGCGTAGTAGATGCCGACGTTGTGGTTTATGATCTGCTTTGGAACCTGCTCCGTTTCCAACTTTATCGGTGGACCGCTCACATTATGCAAGTGCTGATGGTACTCTTCAGTTATCTTATGGATCATGTAGGGCCTTGAGTAAAGAACAAGTACAGTTGATAGAATGTATATTATCAGAGCAAAGGGACTGGACAATCCGTCCATTACAAGTCCAAATTGTCCTAGTTGGCTCCAGGGATAAAATTCCGCGTAATGTCCCGTTGAGAAAGGAATAATCAGCATTGCGGTAGAATAAAGCATAACACCAAAAGTTAACCAGGTGGCCGGACCTACACCATACCTCCTACCTAAGTAATAGGCAAGTGGAGCCAGCAACAAGGGTAAAAATACCGCCTGAAGGAGATAATACCCCATCAACCCCTCAAGCTCCTGAAATCCTTGACATCAATGTTCCGGTGAAGTCTGTAAGCCACCATTACCAATGCCAGACCCACGGCCACCTCTGCGGCCGCAATGGCAATAGAAAAAAGCACCAATGTCTGTCCCGTAACATTGGGAAGAGGCAAATGACGTGAAAATGCGATAATGTTAAGATTTGCTGCATTGACAATTATTTCGATGGAAAATAACATTCGTATTGCATTTCGCTTTACTGTGAGACCGTAAATTCCTATTGCAAGTAGAACGGACGACAGAATAACATAATCAATTATTTCTGCCATTTCTGTTACCCCCAATCTCTAACTTAGCCAGAGTCAGTGCACCTATTATCGCACCTGCAAGAGTAAGCGCCATGGCAATTAGTGCCGGCGAGTAATAAGTTAGCATTTGTTCACCTATTTGCGTGAAGGTCACAGTGGTTTCTGGCACAGCCACCTTAGTTAGCCCTGATACAATGAATATCGTGCCCAAACCAAACATAATTGTGAACATAACTATAAGACCCATCGTCTTCCGCCGACCTTCTGGTACTGCCATCCATGCCTCTCTCCTAACAAGCATTATGGTAAAGATAACCAGAACAACTATAGCACCAACGTAAACTGCCACCTGAAACATTGCTACAAATGTTGCATCAAGCAAAATGAAAAATGCTGCAATACCGAGCAAAGATATTGCCAAAGCAATTGCTCCATAAATGATCTCTTTGAACTCCAGAGCGATAATAGCAGAAGCCACAGTTACAACGGCGACAGCAAGAAAGGCTGGATCAGCCATGTATTGCACCGTGATCGCCAATCTTTATTTCAACGTTTCCATCATAATCTACTTTCACAGCTAGCTGATCTGGTGTATAAATCAGGTGCTCCTTTGTGTAAGCCGCCAGTTCATAATCATCTGTCATGAACAATGCGTAGAATGGACATGCATCGACACAGAGTCCACAGAAGACACATTTGCCATAATCTATTTGTGGCATTATACTCTTCTTGTTGTGCTTCCATTGCTTGTCGATCTTCACCATACCAATCGCCTCGGCAATGCCCTCACAAGCTATCGCACAAAGCTGGCAACCAGTACACTTGTCATGATAGAGAATATGCCTGCCCTTGTATCCAGCTATTCCCACTCCTTCCTTCGGGTCGAATTGGTATCCATCCCCAACGAATTTCAGCTTCTGCTCAGGGTATCGCAGTGTGAATCTTCTGATCACTAGATGTTTTGTTCCAGACTCAAGTGCCTTGAAGATTCCTTTTACTCCGCTCATATTCCAACAATTCCTGTGGGATGCACAACTCCCGCATATAGGAGGGCAAGAGCTATAAAGATGTTAATGAAGGCAATTGCAATTAATTTTGCCCAGCCCGTTCTTAGAAGGATATCAATCCTAATCCTAGGGCTTATTCCCCTTGGCAATATTAGAAGCACAGTAACACCGAATGTTTTCAGTATGAACCAGAAGATGCCGCTGCCCTCCTCGGCCGTTAATATAAGATGATCCCTTATGATAAGATCTGCAGCAACTGTTGGACCCATCCATCCACCCAAAAATAGCGTTACGAATATTGCTGCAAGTGCGTATAATTTAATATAAGAAGCTAATTGTATTAGTCCGTAAGACATTCCGCTGTATTCGGTTAGCCAACCTGCAACTATCTCGCTTTCAGCCTCCGGCAGATCAAAGGGCACTCTTTCAAGTTCCGCAAGTGCTGTTATGAAGAACACAAATGCACCTATTGGTAGCAAGAAAATGTACCAATACTGCTGCTGCTGGGCTAGGACAATATTAGAAAGATTCAGCGCGCCGGACAGAATGACAACTCCAAGTGCAGAAAGTAACAGAGGAATTTCATATGAGATCATCTGGTGTAATGCACGCAAGCCACCAATGAAGGGGTATTTGCTGTTGCTTGCCCAAGATGCAAGAAGTGCTGTTAGGGGGAAGATGCCCAAGATAGCGAATACTACCAACAGTCCTACATCTATATCCGCGATTACCCAACCCGGTGCAGCAGGTATGACAGATATCAATCCTGCTGAAGCAACAACTAGAACAACAGGAGCTGCCCAGAAGATGGGTTTATCGGCGGCCGAAGGTATGATAATCTCTTTCGATAAAAGTTTCAGGAGATCAGCAAACATCTGTAGAAATCCCCCCAGTGAGCGGGCCCACCAAAGTATTTCGCTACCTGCATAGTAAGGACCAACCCTCAACTGCATCTTTGCAAGAAACTTGCGTTCAAAGAAGATTATGACAGTCGCAAAAAGTGTAGCGAATGTGAACCCTGGAAAAACTGCCACTCTGAATAAAGTGGTCTCCATTGTTGCCCTTATCAAGGGCATGCCTATATCCGGATTAACCATCATGCTCAAGAGTAAGTAAGGGGTAATTTCCACACCCTCAATCTCCGGAGCAGGAACAAAGAAGAGCATGATGAAGATCAATGGAAGGATTATCAGGGTAAAGATCATTAAGATCCAAAAGCTCAGCCTTAGCAGACTTTTTACAAATTCAGTAAAACTGAATTGTGTGACAGATGCCACTAGCGATCAGCCTCCACTGGCCAATAATTCAGACTCCAGTATATTGCGGGCATGTCTGCGAATTTTGCGTCCTTGAGAAGGTGAGGCATGGCTGGTATCTGCCTAAAAGATGGCACGCTCATTTTGATTCGATAAGGCTTCGGTGTACCATCACTGATCATATAGTATGCCAGTTCTCCTCTACCTGCTTCCACTCGTTTGAACGACTCACCTGCTGGTCCCCTTGGATTGGGAGCAAGTTTTGTTCTTACAGGACCAGAAGGCATCTTTTCAAGGCATTGTTTTATGATATTGATACTCTCATACATTTCCATGTAAGGGACATAAGCACGTGCAAAGGAATCTCCACTCTTCATTGTGTGAACTTTAAAATCCAACTGGTCATAAACATCATATGGCTCTACTTTACGTATGTCATGTTCTACTCCAGAAGCTCTCAGCACAGGACCAGTAACCCCCAGGTTGATTGCATCTTTTGTAGATAATACTCCCACACCTTCAGTTCTAGCGAGGAAGAGCGGGTTCGTATACAGTATGTCTTTATACTGATCCAGCCTATGCTTAAAGTAATCCAATTGTCTTATTGCTCTTTCATTGAATGAATCAGGAAGGTCATTCCTTACGCCGCCAGGAACAAAATATGCGTGTGTTACCCTAGCCCCTGTCGCCATTTCTGCAAGATCAATCAACAATTCCCTGTCTCCCATAGGCCACATGAACATTGTTGAATGGCCAAGAAAGATACCGTATATGCCTAACCAGTAGAGCTCGAAGATGCATCTGTTGATCTCGGCCATAATAACCCTGATGTATTTTGCCCTCTCCGGAACCTCTATACCTGCAATTTCTTCACATGCAAGGCAGAACGGATAAAGTATGTTGCAGGAATCTGCTATCATAGGTCTTTCCAGATGCGGAATATTCTGTATCCAATTCCTGTATTCACACATCTTCTCCTCTCCCCTGTGTACGTAACCTGGATCTGGATCAGCTTGTACAATGATATCACCATCCACTTGAACAACAAGTCTAAAGTGACCTGAACCTGGGTGTTGAGGTCCTACACTAAGTGTAAGTTTTCTACCCTCATCAGATTCCTCAATCTGCATCCCTTTTGGCAGTTCCATCAAATCACCTTCCCTTTATGTAAAAGTCCTTTCTCAGAGGGGGAATGTCAGCCCAATCCTCAGGAAGTAATAATCTTTGAAGTTTTGGATGACCCTCAAATATTACCCCAAGCATCTCAAAAGTCTCCCGCTCATGATATTCCACGCCCCTATAAACAGGCATCAGGGTAGGCATTTTTGGATTGTCTCTCGGCAGTTTTACTGCAAAGGCGAATACAATTGCCTTGTATTCTGTAACGGTGCAACAGCCTATGTGATAGATTACTACTATTACATTCTCCTTTGGATAATCCGTTCCTGCAACCGATATAGGTTGATCAAATTTAATTTCATCGCATAAAAATCTACCAAAGTCAACCGCATCTTCTGCCTTGATGTTGAACTTTATTCTCTTAGGTTTAGAATATACAAGATCTACTTTATCACCAAATCGTGTAGTGATCCTATCAACAATGTCCTTCTCTAGTGGCGCAATCTCTACTGTAGGTTCCTTTTGCTGTACTTTATTTTCTCGTTCTTCCGTTTTAGACTCGGTCTCTTTGGGTTGATTCCCCTGTACAGGTCCACTGCCTAAAAAAGTCATATTTACTTGAACCCTGATCTCTTTATCTTTTCCTGCAACAACATGGTTCCTTGTATCAGCGTTTCCGGTCTTGGCGGACACCCTGGCACGTAAACATCAACAGGTATTATACCATCAATTCCAGGCAGTACATTGTACGAGTCGAAATACAATCCACCCGTGATTGCACATGCGCCCATTGCTATAACATATTTTGGATCTGGCATTTGGTCATACACCATCCTAAGTCTAGGAGCCATCTTTCTGGTTACCGTTCCCTGTACGACAATCAGGTCGCATTGCCTAAGAGAACCAAACGCTTCTATAATTCCAAATCTTTCAACATCGTACCTTGGACCAGCCGCAGCACCAAACTCCAAGCTACAACAGGCTGTTTCAAGGTGCACTGGCCAAAGTGACCAGAGTCTGCCCCAATTAACGGCAAAGCCCAGTGGTTGTCCTACTGCTTTAACAATAATATCCTCAAGTTTTCCTATTAGGACATTTACCGTAGAAGGGTTCACGAGGTCTTTGAGCATTGACCTTCACCCATTTTATACTGTATATCGTATTTAATACTTATTCTTACCATATTTCCTTTCGTCCTGAGAGGTACATAGCATATCCCATAGCTGCGAAGAGAACGCTAAGAAATGCAAATATGGGTAACGTAGAGGATTGTGCCAGACCAATCAAGGCCGAACCCCATGCATAAAGAAATATAGCCATAACATCGAACACCACGAACATCAAAACATATGAGTAGTACTGCATCATAAAGTGGGTTCTTCCCTCACCAGAAGGCACTTGTCCACACTCCATTGGTAAAAATTTTACAGGGTTGACAAGCCTTCTCTTAGGCGAAATTAATCTGGCTATTATCAGCATCGGGACAGAACCAATTATTCCGAATACAAGCATCAGGAGAAGAGGTTCAAACATTGTAGACCCAATAATTTCCTGGCCCAATATATGAAGAGTTAATCCCCACAGTATAAAGATTTATCCTTACAATATCAGCGAAAACTACTAACGCTTAAATGATAGTACCAATTTAGGAAGGGATCAGTTTGAAACTATTATTTGCCATGATTCTTATTGGCACATTGCTTTTGCCAATGATCCTCGATCAAGGATATGCGCAAGAAGTGACCCCTGAAAAGAGCCTGACTCTAAAAGTAACCAATACCAAGACCGGTGCCGTTAGCACAAGAGTATGGGATTTGTCTACGTACAGTTTTGAACAGGTGGTGTCAGTAGATGTTCCGGAATTCAGGGTGAGTAAGATAAAGCATGTCTTTGGGACGGATACATTTAGTTTCACCCTGCAGAACAAAGTATTGGAGGCAGATTGGTTGCATTTTGAAGTAAAATTAACTGGAACTCCAACGGTGGGCAAGGGTTTGAAGGTACAGTTCACTTAATTAATAGAAACAAATCATAGCAAGCAAGTTCATGTTTTGTGAAAGCTTGAAAAGAACCGTTATTGTGTCTATAGACCTGAAAGAGTGTAAGAATGAATTTCAATTTCGTTCACCCTGTTTTTGCTACCATGTTGAAGAGCTGTCTTGCTGCAACCTGTGGATGACGCATCGCCAATTTTAACATCTTGGACATGCTGAAATCTGCACGGATAAAATCAATGAACTCATCAATGCTCATATCCCCCAATATTTCTATCTCCTTATCCCATTCATCGTCCGTAAGTTTCAACCAACGTGATTGAACCCGTAATGCGGCTGAAATCTTATTCTGTAACTTCTCTCGCAAGATCTTATCGTATTCCTGGAGCGAATCTTTCGTGGCTTTATTTTGCAATGCATTATAACCGACTTCTCCAGCAAGACGTCCAAACTCAATTGCATATCTTATTCCCTCCAGAACAAGAGGGTTTGACTGCCCTGCAGAGTCACCTACAAGTAACAAACCGTCATCAACCGCATGCGTCCTTAATCCTTCGTTGGGAATGAAGCCATAGTGCAGTTCAAGAGGTGCTATTTTGCCCAACCCGTCTAAGGGTTTTGGCCTCCTTTCCAGCATTGAATCAAGCAGCTCCAGGGGGTCCTCCCTTGATTCTGGTCTTCCTACTCCTAACCCAATCCTTACCCTGTTTTTGCCAACCGGAAATAACCATGCATAACCCGCAGGCGAATAATTGCTACCCACCATCAGTACCCATGTATCGTCATCAAATTCATCCACATAGCATTCATATTCGGCACCAACACCGTACCTCTTCCATTCAGGAACTATACCCATTCTTCTTCCAACAGCTGAACTAAATCCACTAGCATCGATCACCAGATCTGCAGTTATGTTTAGTTCTCCCCTCGGAGTATTCACTTTCACGCCGGATATTCTGTTATTGACAATCAGGGGTTTTACCACATTTGCCCTTATCATTATATTAGCACCTTTACCTGCGGCTTGTACAGCAAGGTGCTGATATGTAGTCCTCACATTCAGCACACAACATTTTGGCTTCCCACCTTCTATCTTAACCTCGTTTTGTGGGGAGAAGAACAAGTAATTTCGTATGGGATTGTAATGTTCTTCCGTTATTCCGAACCTCTTTATTTCCTCTATCCAGCTAACACCGCTTGTTCTTATATTATGTGCTATACCATCATCCCTTTCCAAAACAATTACACTTGCTCCATTTTTAGCTGCGGAATATGCTGCCGAGAGCCCAGCAGGCCCTCCTCCAACAACTACAATGTCGTAATTGTTTCTCAATGTCATCCGCCCGTGAATGAAATTCCCTCTACACCTACGTAAGGCAGGAAGGAATCAAAAATCTTAGATTGTTCGCGTGATATTGCCGAAACGTTGTTCAACGCGTCAAATACATTGCCAGCTACCATTACCTCTCTAACAGGAGCTTTTATACTACCATTTTCAATCAAATGTCCCCCCTTAACTACACCTGAGAAATCACCATTAACTGGATTGATGTTTCCTGAAAACCTGTTCACAATCACTCCTTTTCTTATATCATTTATAATTGAGTTTAACTCACAATTGCCTCTTTCGAAGATTATGTTCGTGCTTCCAACTGAGGGAGGAGAATTAGTACTGCCAGAGGCATTACCGGTACTCTTGGTTTTGTCCTTCTTTGCAGTGTAGGTGTTGTACATGTATTTTTTCAGTTCCCCTTTCTTGATTAACACATTCTTGTTGTGAGTGACTCCCTCTCGATCGAAACTCTCTGCACCAAGTCCTTCTACAAGTGTAGCATCATCCACAACCGTCAACTTGCTAGATACTACCTTCTTCCATAACTTCCTAGCAAATTTACTAATTCCTTTCTGAACGTTGTGCGAGTTGGCTGCAAAGGTTATTAAATCAACCATAAGCTCGTAAACGGCATTTGGGCTCAACAACATTGTACCCTTTAAATTATCAATTTTCTTTGCATTAAGAGAACTTACAACTGACTTTGCAAATTCTTTAGAAGTAGTGGTAACATCAATCTTTTTTACCGAATGCGTACCATCAAATTGAAAATCAAAGTTTGACACATCCTCTCCATCTATTGCCATACCCATGATGCTCCAGGAGAAGACACTGATCTTCTCTTCAAGTTCGGCATCGTTTGAATTACATAGTGCATGTGTCATAAGGGATGAATTGAAATTTCCGCTGTCAACACTTATTCTTGGATCGTAAGAAGAAGTTGTTTTTAGCATTTCTACTGCGTGCTTTGTGGCATCTAGTGGATGGAACTGTTCTGCGTTTGAATCATAAATCCCCCTTAACAGATTGATCTTACGCACTTTAGGTAACTCATTGTATTTGTCCCTGGGACTTACCCTCGCAATCTTTATTGCTCTACTCACAGCATCAAGAACTCTCTTTTTGTCCAGGCTATTGACGGAAGCAAAACCCAATGATTTGTTAACGAATACCCTTACTCCTATACTCCCCTTGTTATGGGATTTAACCTGTTTAAGATCGCTATTCTCAAGAAATACTTCAACCTCTTTATCAAATGCAGCAAAAGCTTCAGCCTCAATTGCATTCTGCTTCAAGGCTTCCTTCACCGCATATGAGCAAATGTCAATTAATGTCATTGCAAGCCCCCAACTATGGCCTCGCATCGAATATGAGGACCGCCGCCATCAACCTTCATTGGTTGGTATTTCCCGCAATAGCCAGTTCCAATATCATATTCAAAGTCCTCACCAACGGCATCCACAGATATTAGCACCTCAAGGGCACGTCCCGATATACTGGCTCCGCGTAGAAGCTTCTTGATTTCCCCCCTTTCAATTAGATACGCTTCTTGTGATCCGAACATGAACTCTCCATTGGCATCTGCCTGCCCATTTCTAGCCCCCTTAAGGAGATACCCATGTTTTGTTTCCTTGATTATTTCGTCGTAGGAATACGATCCCGGCTCTATGAAGGTGTTACGCATTCTTATTAGCGGCTCATTATCATATTCATATGCCCTAGCATTTCCAGTTGGTTCTGCGGATAATAACGCAGCGGTTTCCCTGTTGTGCAAGTAGGATTTCAAAAACCCATTTTCAATGATTACTGTACGTCCTGCGGTTACACCTTCATCATCAACTAATATAGTTCCTGCTGCTCCATTCTTGAACTGTGATGGACCACTGTCGACCAGCGTAACCAATTCACTCGCAATTTGCTTATCTATCTTATCCTTCACGATAGAACCTGATAAAACAAAATCAGCTTCTGCAGTATGTCCTATTGCTTCATGAGAAATCAGTCCTACCATTCCAGGATCAAGTATTATTTTTGTCCGCTCTCCTTTTGGTCGTTTAGCCTTCAACAACTTTAGGGCCTTCTTCGCGGTTTTCTTTGCGATCTCATCAGCACCTCTTTTTTCGAAGAGATCTTTCCAGCCACCACTTATACCAACACCGTCAGATGTGGTTGCAGTATTTCCAGATTCCTTCGCAACGGCGGTTATTGAAAATTCTGGTTTGGAATCGAACAATTCCACAGATGCACCATCTGTATTCACTATTATCTTGTGATCCAAGGTTTCCCTATAAATGCAAGAGGCGGCTTTAATCTTGATGGAACACTTTCTAGTTAAGGCTTCAGAATCTATTACCAACTTGACCTTTTCTTCAATGCCGTGATCTGCTAGATTGCCATTTACTGGGAGTTTGAATGTTCCTGTTGCGAGATCGGCATCAGCCAGTTTCTCGACTCTTCGTTTCTTGCCGTCTGAAAGCAAAGCTGCACTTGACACAGCGTCTTTTGCAGCACCTAGAACTGAGTCATCTGATATCTCGCTGGTGCTGCTGAAACCCCAACAACCACTAACCAACACGCGTATTCCTACACCATCATTTAGGACAGAACGGATTCTATCAAGCACTCCATTAGTGACTTTGACTTCATTTAGTATTCTTGAATGGTAACGTAGTTCAACGTACGAAGCCTGATTGGTTTTTCCCATTAACTTTATCAGTGCCTCTTTAGAAACTTCCATGTGGAAAAATTTGAATGGCCTATATTTAATCTGCACTATTCTTAGGTTTTCATTAGGAGTTTGATTTTCACCTTTGGTATGAACTTATTTTCTAGTATACCATTACTTACGACCTCTCTCAACCGCCTTGTTTACAAAACCTTAGCTGCTGAACCCCACTGGTCGGTTGATTTTGGCAGTTATTTTCTGTTAAGCATTTTCTGTTAAGCATTGCTGCTAACAAGTATAGGGCAGATGAGAAGAATGAAGACCCCATCAGAGAAAAACTGGATTTCGAGCATCTAAAAACTGGTTATACAACTCATCTCAAAACTAACCATTTAGACAATTTTTAGCGACCATTTAGATCCATGAATAGCTACATCTAAAATTATTTTATGAAATTCCAAGAATTATCAGACAAACAGTGGAGTATGATGGAATCACACATACCACCACATGCAAAAACTGGCAGGCCTAGAGATGATGATAGAAAAATCATTAACGGAATAATCCATGTTCTAACTACTAGATGCCGATGGGACGATATGCCAAAAAGATATGGTGATGATTCTACTGCAAACAGAAGGTTAAACAAATGGCAACAAAAAGGAGTCTGGAAAAAGATTCTATCACGTACTATTCACTCAGCACATAAATCTGGCAAAATTAATCTACAAAAAATCAGCTGACTCCATCCATTCCTGATAAAAAAGGGGCAATGTAACTGGATATAATGGATTCAAGAGAATAACAGGTACAAAAATACATGCCGCAGTAGAGGGTAACGGATTTCCAATATCCATACTGTTGAGTCCAGCAAATGAACATGACAGTACAAAATGCATGGATGTTACAGGATCAATTTCAGACTATCTTGATGATGATTCAATACAACAGATAGAACCAGTTTATGCAGACAAAATGATGCAAAATACATCAGAATGTATTTGTGGTTGTGGGATAGAAATATTGCATGTTGCATCCCATACAAAATAAATTCCAAGTTCATCTTGCAAAATAATGATTGCAAACATTACAGCAAGACAAGATTTGTAGTTGAGAGATTCCTTGCATGGCTCAAGAATGGATTTCACAGAACAAGAATCAGGTATGAAAGAACGGCAGAAAACTACCTGGCATTTGTTAATCCTGCATCATTTTTGATGTATTGTAGGGTTTTGAGATGAGTTGATAGTTAATTTATCTATTATTATACGACATTCAATTATAACCGATTTTAGTGGCGAAATTGTTTTTTCTTCATATGAAATTTAAAACCTAAAATTACTGTTAGGAACGAGTCCTGTTGAAGTGGGTTAGCCCATAAATATTAATGGTTGGAAATAACCAAGATCTCATATAGCCAAATAAATTGGAAATCATTCTTTCTTTTCACTCCTTGTACAATAGATTTAAGTTGGTCCAGATCTGAAAGGGTTACATGGGTTCACAACAATACATTCAGGTAGAGAAGAAAGAAGACATCGCAATAGTGAGGATAAACAGACCAGAGAAGCTTAACGCTATGAATATCGAGGTAATAAAGGAGATGGGAATTGTAATAGACGAGCTGGATAAGGATGATGCCGTAAAGGCTGTGGTCATAACTGGAGCTGGTGAAAAGGCATTTTCAGCTGGTGCGGATATTGAATACATGAGCAAGATATCTCCTTTAGAAGCTGAAGAATATGCGCTCACAGGTCATGCTACATTGAACAAGATTGAGAATTTGAAGAAGCCAGTCATAGCAGCCGTTAATGGATATGCCTTGGGTGGGGGATGCGAACTTGCTCTTTCCTGTGATATAAGAATAGCATCAAAGAACGCAGCTATGGGCCAGCCAGAAGTTACTATAGGAATATGTCCTGGATGGGGAGGTACTCAGCGATTGATGAGAATCATAGGTCCAGCTAGGGCAAAGGAACTGATCTTCACTGGCAAGAAAATAAGAGCTGACGAAGCCTTACAGATGGGCTTGGTGAACAAGGTGACTGAATTGGCAGAGCTTATGGATGAATGCACCAGCATTGCAAAGCAGATAGCGAAGAATAGTTCCATTGCAGTTAGGGTATCAAAAACGCTTCTGAATAAAGGGATAGACTCTGACATAAACACTGGACTCAAGCTAGAGATATTTGGGTGGTCTTTGTGCTTCACACATAAGGATAGAGAAGAAAGAATGAAAGCATTCGTGCAGAAAAAGTGATCCTCTTACTTTTTATTTAATGCATACCAGTCTTCTAACTTGGACTGGCAACAATGCTTAACCATTGGGCATGATTAGTTGTTTGTTAACTGGGGTTCTTTAGAATCTTGATTCCATTCAAGAGTACCTTGATCTGTAGGGGATCATGTAACTTAAGGATCATGTAACTGAAACGCTCCAACTGATAATCTTCAACGGATGCTCTTTTTCTCGTTGGCTGCTTTATGTGAGGGAAAGTTGAAAACATGGTATCTGGTATTGGAGATTGATGAGGACAGGCAAACTGTGAAATAATTGATGAATTAATTGATAAAATAATACAGCGAATTCAATACCACTCCCATCAATATCTGTACTGATAACATTCCACCTCATGTAGCAGCGAGTCGGCCTAGATTGCCTTTTGGTTCCTCTGGGGGTTACTTAAAGCCCCATTCTTTCCGACAAAACCTTCTTATACCATATAAGTGAAATAATGTAAGTATGGAAACCGTACAAAAGAGGATAACACTAACTACAAAGGCAGCAGAGAAGGTAAAGGAGTTCATGAAACAGGAGGGTAAAGATGGTCTGTTCCTGCGAGTTTATGTATCTGGAGGAGGATGTTCGGGATTATCCTATGGAATGGGGTTTGAGGACAAGTCGGATGAGGATGATATGGTTCTAGAGGAGAATGGTGTAAGGATATTGGTAGATAATTACAGTGTAAGTCATCTAAAGGGAACGGAGATTGATTATATAGAGAGTTTAAACGGAACAGGTTTCAAAATAAATAACCCGAATGTAACCAAGAGCTGTGCTTGCGGAAGTTCATTCAACACTGATTAAAGATTAGAATTTATTTTATTTTTCTGTTTAAAGCAATACGGCTGAGTATACCCCTTTTTTAATACTGGTATATTTTGGATTTTGCTAGTTGTTAGATTTTGCCCTGTAGAATAATTAATGTAAGGGAATGATCAACCGCAATTTTTTGAATTAATCAAATGATGATTCTAATCCTGTTTACAATCCAATTAGAATTCAATGATAAATTCAAAATTTCTGAGATCTTAAATTGAGTTCCACATAAAGATAAGATATATCAACTTGTTATCACACACCCTTCTTCTATCCTTATGCTTCTTTTGGTGGGATTAGGAATTCATGGATATTCGGGGCTTAGTACCAAGACCCTGCACTCCCTACTAAGCTTTGAGAATATCTATTTTGAAAAATATACAAGTCCTGTACCAGAATCAGAGATAGTAGGTCTAAAGAGAATATTAAACAAAGATGTGAAGGTAGTACCCAGATGGTTCATTGAGGATGGTAGAGAGATTCTAGAACAATCGAGGAGCAGTGACGTTGCTCTTATAGTGTATGGAGATCCATTAATGGCAACAACACATATGGACTTGAGATTAAGAGCTGAGAAAAGTGGTATAAAGACCAGCGTACTGCATTCATCCTCATCTATAACCTCAGTCATGGGTGAATGTGGATTACATATTTACAAAATTGGAAGGATTATTACATTGACATCAGAGATACAGTCAATTTCTAATATTTACTATACTGTTTATAGCAATCTTTTGTCGAGAAGTCATACACTCCTCCTGATGGAATTCAACCAGGAGAAAAATCTATTCCTTAAACCAAATGATGCTCTTAAAATGTTATTGGAAGCAGAGGCAGATCAAAAGCATGGGGTTTTTTCTGATGATACCTTCGCAATTGTAGCTTCAAGAATAGGTAGTGAGGATCAAGGTATAGTATCGGGTAAGTTCAAATCCTTACTAGGAACAGACTTTGGGGAACCCCCCCATTCAATTGTGATAACTGCCACACTACACTTTACAGAAACTGATGCTTTGGCTGTATTCACAAGACTGCTTGATGAACCAGTGGACAATTCAAAAAATATAACCAAAATTGCGGAACAAATGATCACGAAATATGTGCCCAAAGCACGAAGAGCGCTTGAACGTGCAAAGAAATTAGTTGATGTTGATTCACGTTTCAGTAACATATTTGAGAATGCTAAATATTATATATTGGATGCTGAGAGGTTTTTAGAGCAAGGTAAGCCTGAACTTGCAGTTTTAAGCATTGGGTATGCTGAGGGTCTAATCGACGCAATACGTTTCCTCAAAGGTGTTGATGTGTGGGAATGATTCAATTCATTGGGTGATACAACTGTTCACAGACATGATCAATAAATTTGATAGACTTTCTTAGAGAAGCTATTTTATAGGATTTGCTGCAGGAGCAGCTGGACTTATCCCTTCATACCCCGCAATTCTTCTACTAGCGAGTCCAAGTCTTCCCCATCGGTCAAACTATTACGTTCCTCGTATAATACTTCACCGCCCTCAAAATAATTATCAAACGATTTGCATATGCATTGATCATAACACCATCAAATGCAACGACAAAGACACCCAGCATGAACAATGCGAATATGACAATTCTTTTTGTCTTTATTTTTTTGTTACACGGTCTTATTTCTTCATCATATCTCTTAAGATATCTGTAGAATAATTGTATAGGATCTTTAACGGTTTGAGAGAAACGGAAAGATCAGTTTCACTTGCTTTCAGCTTGTCCAAACTAAAGTCAACCGCTTAATCAGGTTATCATAAGAAGTGCTATTTTGCTAGAATCAATCCAGAATGATGTTGTTATTCTTGTTTCATCACTTATATGGTCAAGCCTATATGCACATCAAGAAAATATTCTTGTTTCATCACTTATATGGTCAAGCCTATCATAAGAACTCCAATCAAACTCTTCGTCGGTGAATATGAAGATAATAACATAGGAGAATATAGTAAAAGAATTGTAGACATCTTCCATATACAACATACTCATTACTATGAATCTAAAGGAGTTTTGGATAACAATAATTTGGTGATTATAAGACACAGTATGAATTTATCAAACAAGAGCACTCAATCGTCCTGTTTTATTACGTCTCTAATTATTGTCTAAATTTTTTCTTCTTTGTTCCTTGATTTCTTTTTTCTTTTTAATTGCTTCTATCATGGTCTTTACTTGCTCCTTCACTGCTTCATTATTCGGGAAGTAATTTTTTCTTCCTTACTCGCTCTTTTTTCTTCTTTATTCCTTATCTTTTCTTCTTTATTTCTTGATTTCTCTCTTTTCTTATCAAATGCATCCAGAATGGCGTAATACCGCTCAACTTCTGCTTCAATATCCGGAAGAATAATTTTTTCTTCTTTATCATTTACTTTTTCTTCTTCACTCCTCGATTTCTCTCTTTTCTTAGCAAATGCGTCCATAATGGCGTTCAATCGCTCAAATTTTGCTATAATCTCCATAGGATTAGAACTATCATTGTTTCCATGTGAATTAATATTGTCTACTAAATCCTTAACAAATCTATTTTGAAATTCGTCAATTTTCTTGTACAATTCGTCATTTATCTTATCCATTATTTTTTCACTAGCAAAAACGGATCTCCGACTTTGCCCAGTCTTCAACTGAGGCGGGGGAAGGCGTCCTGTATTCACCTTATATAGATAAGAAGGATAATCAATAACTCTTCCGTAAAGATTGTGTTTTAACCTTACATGACGCTGAGCACTAAACCCTCTACCAAAAACCCTTCCACAGATCTCGCAGGCCCAATTCATTTGCAATTTACAACGCCTCCTTAAGTGTAGAGGTTACTGTGTTGCACAGTGTAACTTTGTACACCATACAAATCTTACCCTGTTTTAATATTAATATCTTATGCTGGAAAGGCTCTGTGGAAACCATAGATTTTAGCCCATTGTGTAGAATTGTAGTGAAATCATTCGGTTACGGTTAGATACCTTTCATGTCTATGTATGAAAGAGTCTAGATACGCCAAACTTGCCAAAACTATGTTGATTGTGTTTTTGAAGGCCAGAATGCCTTACTACATATACAACAGAAATAAACATGTGGTAGGGACTCAACCCTGATGGCTTTTTACTGATATATGATTTCTTTTCAAAAGCGATTTATCTCACCTGTGGAAGCGGGCCGGGAGGTATTAGGGATATTAGCGGTGCTCAATGGATTTTTATCTAGCCACTTTAAATAGGGTCTCCCCCCTCGCGATCGAAGTGTTCTATCTACCAACATATGTCCCTAGCATGAATTGTGTATAGACAGTGACTGGGTCATATAGTGAAGAGCGGAGGACGGTTTGCGTCTCTTAAATTGTTCTTGGATTGTTAAGATTACAACGAACGACTGAACTGTATTTGTTAGAATCTATTCTTATTCTATCACTCAAGCATCTAGGGACACATGTGGGTAGATCGTACACCCCTCGCGATCGAAGGGGTGGTATGGACAACTTCAAAATCGCCCATACTATCGCCAATACTACTATCAATACGAATGTACGGACTAACGCTAATAGCTGAATAAGTGATGAACGTAGCTAGATATGTTTGGATTTTTTTATTATTTCGGGGCCAAGTCTCTTTGCCATCATATTACCAGCAGTATGAAATACTGTTACGATTAGTTTCGCAGATAGCACTGCTGAAACTGAAACTAAAGTCAATACAAACAATGACGTGCTTGCCATCAAAGCATATTCATTGCCTGCTGCTAATGAAGCGATTATACTAATAGATACAACTGCGATCATAGAGAGAGCAAGCTTGTAATTGAATTGATTAATACGAACTCGTCTTACAGAGATTGCAAATGGCCAGAAGTATAATGCACCAATCATGGAACTAGCAATAAGCCCAGCAACTACTGCCCCATACTCACCATCTATTGAAGAATTCGCCTTTTCGGATGTCTGCAAAATCCCTATTAATGGATAGATGGATGTTTTGACTGTTTGCTGCAACCATGGCTGTGCCCTTTCATAATCGGCAACATATGGACTGAATGAGTAGTACCAAGCGTTGAATACTTGCATGAAATTACTGCCAGCTAAAGTGTTCATAATTTTTTGATCCCTGAAATCACGCAGGAACTGCACCTGCGGTGACAATTCCGAACCAAAAGCTGCTGTGGTAATAAGACATCCACTGGTTTTACCACTCTCTTCACTGGTTTTAATACTCGTTATATCCCACACCTTGAGTGTATTGTCAGCAGAAGCAGAGATGGCTTTGCTACCATCTGGTGTTACTGCAACTTCAAAGACCGCATCGGTATGACCCTCCAACGTCCTCAGCTCCTCCCACTCTATATCCCACACCTTGAGTGTATTGTCAGCAGAAGCAGAGATGGCTTTGCTACCATCTGGTGACTTCAAAGACCGCATCGGTATGACCCTCCAACGTCCTCAGCTCCTCCCACTCTATATCCCACACCTTGAGTGTATTGTCAGCAGAAGCAGAGATGGCTTTGCTACCATCTGGTGTTACTGCAACTTCAAAGACCGCATCGGTATGACCCTCCAACGTCCTCAGCTCCTCCCACTCTATATCCCACACCTTGAGTGTATTGTCAGCAGAAGCAGAGATGGCTTTGCTACCATCTGGTGTTACTGCAACTTCAAAGACCGCATCGGTATGACCCTCCAACGTCCTCAGCTCCTCCCACTCTATATCCCACACCTTGAGTGTATTGTCAGCAGAAGCAGAGATGGCTTTGCTACCATCTGGTGTTACTGCAACTTCAAAGACCAATTCCATATGACCCACCAGTGTCCTCAGCTCTTCACCACTCTATATCCCACACCTTGGGCGTATTGTCAGCAGAAGCAGAGATGGCTTTGCCATCTGGTGTTACTGCTACTGCATCGACCAAACTGGTATGACCCTCCAATGTCCGTACAAGAAAGGAGCTATCGTCTGACTGTGCGTCAAGCACATCAACATTAGTCGTTGCTTCTAACAGCACAACTGCTATCAGTAGCGCTATCAGTTTTTTCTTGTTAGAAATGCTATCCATAATCAGTGATGTTAGTATTAATGCCCATTTTTGTACCAACAAAACTTTAGCGTTAATAATGCATTTAACTTTGATCATTCTTCAAAAAGAATTTCAAAACTTATCGTAATTACTTTAACAATTATATGAGGCTTGGGCGTAATTTAGTTCGAAACGATAAGTTCAGGTTCTAGTTTTTATTGTTGATATGTTTAGCTCAGACTCCATACTTCTTCCAACTCATCTCAAAACTAACCATTTAGATCCATGAATAGCGACATCTAAAATTATTTTATGAAATTCCAAGAATTATCAGACAAACAGTGGAGTATGATGGAATCACACATACCACCACATGCAAAAACTGGCAGGCCTAGGGATTATGATAGAAAAATCATTAACGGAATAATCCATGTTCTAACTACTGGATGCCGATGGGACGATATGCCAAAAAGATATGGTGATGATTCTACTGCAAACAGAAGGTTAAACAAATGGCAACAAAAAGGAATCTGGAAAAAGATTCTATCACGTACTATTCACTCAGCACATAAATCTGGCAAAATTAATCTGCAAAAAATATCAGTTGACTCTTCATCCATTCCTGATAAAAAAGGGGCAATGTAACTGGATATAATGGATTCAAGAGAATAACAGGTACAAAAATACATGCCGCAGTAGAGAGTAACGGATTTCCAATATCCATACTGTTGAGTCCAGCAAATGAACATGACAGTACAAAATGCATGGATGTTACAGGATCAATTTCAGACTATCTTGATGATGATTCAATACAACAGATAGAATCAGTTTATGCAGACAAAATGATGCAAAATACATCAGAATGTATTTGTGGGATAGAAATATTGCATGTTGCATCCCATACAAAATAAATCCCAAGTTCATCTTGCAAAATAATGATTGCAAACATTACAGCAAGACAAGATTTGTAGTTGAGAGATTCCTTGCATGGCTCAAGAATGGATTTCACAGAACAAGAACCAGGTATGAAAGAACGGCAGAAAACTATCTGGCATTTGTTAATCTTGCATCATTTTTGATGTATTGTAGGGTTTTGAGATGAGTTGACTATACATTCTTCTTGTGGGTTACAAATCACAGAAATGTCCGGACTAGCTTGTGCGGATAAAATTAGAACAATGAAAAAGGGTAATAATAAGAGGATAGGAATTAGTTTAGGATATTTCAAGTAAAACTTAGCTAAAATGTAGCCCATCTGCTTACAAGCGGTCCTGAACTAATTTAAGCATTTGTGAATCCAAAAATCAAAATATTTTCCGTCATTGCGACTTGTCAAACTGGAACAATAACCAAGACCAATAAGAGACCATTAGGGAAAAGGACAAAGCAACAAATGAAAAATATGTTGAAGAAAATATGAATGGCTCCCCCATAAATATTAGCAAAGTTATCAATAACTTGTATAGTTGGATTAATTCAAGAATGAGGCGTTTATACCTTTAAAGAGCAAAGGGTTTAAACAACAAGTAAAGATGAATTGTGATGGAGTAGATGCTATATGATGGAGAATAGGTTTAGGAAAATAAGAGGAACGCTTGTCACATTTTATACAAAGGATAAACTAGAGCTGAATGGTTTCCTTATTCACTCAAAACCAAAAAATAAAAAAATCATTTTGAATGTATTTGGGATGACCGGTAATTTTTTTTCTTCTGTCCGCTACTGGAAACTACACCAACAAGCAACAGGGTCAGAATTTGACATATTTCTTGCGGCCAATAGGGGGATGGGTTCGGTGTTTTCATTCAGAAAGAAAAACAGAAGAAGAGCGCTAATCGGAACTGCAAGGGAAAAATTCGAAGCATGTGTATATGACATAGATGGGGCTGTAGGTTTTTTAAAAAGTCTAGGATACAGGAAAGTTATTCTTCTGGGGCATAGCACGGGATGTCAAAAAGTATGCTATTATCAGTACAAGATTGGAGATAAAATTGTCAAAGGAATAGTCCTACTTGCTCCTTGTGATGACTATAACTTATCAAGAAAACAATTAGGAACAAACTTCACAAAGGCAGTTGCGATATGCAAAAATATGGTGAAGAAGCAATATGGTAGCGAACTTACGCCCAAATGGATCTCCCATTATACTGCAAAAAGGTTCTTGAGCTATGCTGATTTGCGTAATGTGGAGGCTAGGCTATTCAACTATGACTCCAAGTTGAAGGAGTTTAGTAGCATTAGATGTCCTATTCTCGCAGTTTTTGGAGATAGCGACGTAAACGTAGTTAAGCCTGTACAAGAATGCTTGAAAATTCTTGAAGAGAAAAGTGATTCCAAAATATTCAATTGGGAAATCATAAAAAATGCTGATCATGGTTTTACAAATAAAGAACAAAAGCTTTCTTGCGTTATAATGGATTGGCTAAAAAAGGCAATAGAGTAAGAGAAGTTATTCTCATGTTTAGTTTGAGGACAACTTTTTAGACGGGTATTTTAAAAATAAGTATAAAGCGAGTCCAATGGTGGCTCTGGCTTTAGTTGCTATGTCATGCCGTTCTTTATTAGCACTGGCAATTCTTAACATTAGCTATTGATTGTCAGTGTATTGAGAGATAAAATCAGACCATAATAGACTAGGCTCTAGAATAATTTCTCTTAATAGATGTCTATGGTATGGGGTTCCATCATTTTCGTAGCACAATAGGGTACTGTTTGTTGACTTTTGGTTTTTACATTTTTAATGGCTTGAATGCCTTCCATACTATTTTATAATTGAGATTTAAATGAAATTATTAATTCTTCCCAGATTTTTTCATTGTTTTTGCATTCTTTTAAAAATTGTGAACTAAGGGCAAGTTGTCGTATCCAAATATCAAAAAGTGTTTTCTTTATACTACGGGATGATACCTAGCAAATTGTATCCAATAACCATCATCTTTGTTTTTAGGTTCATTGTTGGATTTTGTTTTAATCATATCTAACTCGAAATAATAATGTGGGTTTGAATATTTGATTGTAATTGAATTACTAGTGCATCCCTTTGAGTCTTATGATAATATTTTGGTTACTGCATCTTCAATT
This sequence comes from Nitrososphaerales archaeon, assembly GCA_965197925.1. Taxonomy (GTDB): domain Archaea; phylum Thermoproteota; class Nitrososphaeria; order Nitrososphaerales; family UBA213; genus CBDAOC01. The sequence continues at coordinate 528,905 of CBDAOC010000019.1, read as the reverse complement.
GAGCAAATAATTTCATTAAAGTGTATTTGGCCTCCCATTACCAATGTTTTCCATTATTTTAATTAACCATTCTTACAACCTCTTATTTGGTATATCATTATTATGTAAGCATAGTTTCGAAATCTTCATCAAAGATAGCGAACAAATCGTACCTTCTATCTTTTATCATGAAGTATGATAAGCAACTAGAGCATAATAATCAAAGATTGTAAGTCAACAACAATCCAAATTTTTCTAGCAATCACCAAAATTTTACCGTAGGACTAAATGAGAAATCTTCCTTTTGTCTCTTCTAATTCTCTAATTCTAGGTCTTTGTCAAAAATGTTAATGTTGAGACGGTTTCCCGCTTTGCAAATCAATCCGTGGGTAGATGAAGTATTAGGTTTTAATCTTAAGAACAGCTTCTAGCTTCCTATATAATTTTCTTAGCGTAACCCCAGTGATCTCTGCAGCATCAGCCATTTCCTCTTGAGTCCTATTCTCTTGCATAAGTATGCATGAGTAATATAACGCTGCGGCAGCTATAGCCATGGGGTGACTGCCTGAAAATATCTTCACAACTTCGGATTGCTTAAGAATATCAATCGCCTTCCTCCTTGTTCTCTCGCTGAGATGGGCTTTATCTGCTATTCTTCCCGCATATTTTATTGGATCGATAAGAGGTATCCTCAAATCCAAGTCTCTTACCAAAACCATATAGCATCTTGCTACCCTCTTCTTCCTTACTTGGCTTGCATCTGCAATGTTCTTTAATGTTCTAGTTGCTCCGCTATCCTTACAGGCAAAATAAAGAGATGCAGCGACTAGCTCTATTATGGATCTTCCTCGGGCCAAACGCATACCCTTTCTGTAAATGTATGCAGCCTTTTCAACTACATCGTCACCTAATCCTAACTTCGCCCTTAACCTATCCAATACCATGAATGCCTGCCATAGATTTCTTTCTCCAGGTTTTTTAATCTGAATTCTCAAATCCCAAGTTCGTAACCGCTTAAATGTGGTGTCCATCGATGACTGAAGTAGATTTCCGGATGCGTCTTTACCCGCTCGGCTGATGAATGTAGTCAAATTCATATCGTGTACCGCAAGCGATGCAGGCATACCGGTTCTATTTCCATCTTTATACATACTTGAAAAATTTGACCGTTCTGAATCAAATGCTTCAGTTCTTTCTCTTACAACAATACCGCATTTACTACAAAGGAGTTCCCCAGTTTCTTTATCCATCACCAGAACGCTCTTGTTATCAGAGCATTCATGACCGGAAAATACTTCCATCACCTCTAAACTCAGCCCAATAGTTTAGATAATCTTCTAGAGTGAATCCTCTGCTCAACATTTTGAACAGTATCATCATTCTTGTGTTCATAACCTTCGGGAAAGAGATCACACCAGAAATTCTTGATTTTCTGTGGGTTGGGTATTACGACTGCGATTCTTGTACTATTATATCCTGAGGAGTATTTTCTGCGCTTAATCCTGTACTCGATGCTGACCATATCAAGTGCATCCAATGTGAGCACTGTTACACTGTAAGCGGGATGACCAAAATTCTTTACCAAGAAATCCTTTGTAACTTCTCCTGATTGTATTAGAAACTCTAATACCTTCTTCTGTCCCCTACTCGGAAAGCAGATCAAGGATGCAACAGAACCAAGAATTTCTCTACTTATTCCTGTTTCCTTCACCTTACCTGATATATCAAGATAATAGTTATTTGCTATTTCTTTGAGCTTATATGTTTCTGAAGAAAGCATATCGATATTAGTGATTCCAGCTTCTCTAATCATCAATACGATAACTTGACTTGGAGATGACAAATATTCATACCTCCACATTACCAATAATCTTACCTAGATCTACCCTTGTTTCGCTACGAATTTTAGGATACAATTCTAGATAATATTTTTGTTTGTAATCTAACTCTTTCTTCCTCGTTATTCCATTTTCTAACAAAGAAAATATGTATCCACAAAATTCAAAATGTTTAATCCAAAACTCATCCTCCTCATCGCTTTCTAAGAATTTGTGTATGTAGTCTTCTAATGCAAAACATCCCGTCTTCTTCCAGACAAACAAAGGCCAGGTTATTTCTTTCCATACAACCTTTGTTTTTATCTGTAAAGTCTTATTAAGCCCTTGTAAGTTGCGACTAGTGGATTCGTTCTGCAAGTCTAGCCTAGCCATATAGACCTCACCCATTCAATGTTAACATCCCATTTTTCATCACACTGCTTCTCGAAGAGGAATTCTTTGTGGGTATAATTGAAAGAGTCTCCTATCCTTCGATAATTTTGTGATATACTTACATGATGTTTTTTCATCATAAATAAATCATCATAACTTTGGAACCTATTTAAACACTTCTTACTGTCTAAAGTAGATAAACTGTTTAAATATATATATATATGCATTGTTCTTTTAAGTTAATTGCAAACTGGCCTACTCCATCTACTCGGGGAGACAAAGCAAAAAATTCTTTCAGATATCCGAGGTGGTCCAAGGACTTTAGGACATTTAGCGGATAAACTGAAAATAAACAGAACGGCCGTTGAGGGTCATCTTGACACCCTTCAAAGAGAAGGAATTGTCGATCATTATTTTGAGAAGGCCGGACTCGGGAGACCAAAGAAATTCTATCGATTAACAGATGTTGGATATGAGACATTCCCAAGAAAATATGTGTCAATGCTGAGTACGATACTTGATCAGTTGATTAAATTAAACGGTCCAGAGAATACAAAGAAAGTTTTGTCATTAGTTGCAAATCAACTCGCTAGGCAGATACCTAGTGTTTCAGGTATAAGCGACATCAAAGAACGTATTCGTGCATTGGTCAAGATTCTTAACGACCTTGGGTTTGAAGCAAGTTTTGAACAAGAAAAAGGGAGTTTTGTAATAACTAGAAAGAATTGCATATGGCATGAAGTTGCCTGCAAGTATGCGGATCTAACTTGCGAAATACTTGATAAGAAATTTTTAAAAATTTGCTTAGGTGGAATAGACGTAGAATTGAGAGATTGTATCGCAAGGGGAGATAGTGTTTGCAAGAATTTAGTTTCAATCAATATTAAGCGAGTTAGGAAGAGAAATATTTCCTAACCAATTTCTTGATATAACAATAAAACTAGATGCTATAAGGACGTTATTGATTATTTGACTTAAATATATGGATAAAAATTTCGATAAAATACATCGATATCACCCTTACATGTTTTCTAAACACTTTGAATAATGAGATATGGCACTAAGAGCCTCTCCCAAAATTAACCGTTAGACCCAATTTCTTCCAACAAAACAGATCTAGATCACCTCATCAGATCTCATTCTATGAAGAAAAATAAGAGAAGAATGCTAACGGTATGGTATGTACCGGATTATTTATGGAATGAAATGAAAAAGATTCCCGCCAGAGAATCCAGGAGATTCGGTTGGAAGACCTATTGTACCATGTAGGAAGGTACTGGATAGCATAATATACGTCCTAAGTACTGGATGCCAGTGGCAAAAATACCACAAGAAGAATACACTCCAGGCTTTACATGTCAAAGGGTTCAGGATTGGGTTCAGAAAGGAGTTTTCCACAACCTGTAGAAGAAGTTGCTTGGATAATATGATGAATCTAAGGGATTTGGATGGAATTGGCAGTCCATGGATAGTCTTACAGCCAAGGCATCGTTAGGGGAGGAAGCACGGACAAATCTAGTGGATAGAGGTAAGCTAACAACAGAGCTTCTTACAGGAGGCAAACGGACAGAGAGCAAAGGTTACTTTTACAGTCCAACTGTTCTAGACAAGGTGTCTCCAAAGATGCGGATAGCGTCTGAGGAAACCTTTGGTCCAGTTTCACCGATAACTGTTGTCGAGGATGAAATGGAGGTAATTAGATTAGCGAATAATTCTAAATTCGGTCTTGGCGCAAGCATATGGACGCAAGATCTTGACAAGGCAGAAAAATTGTCAAGGTTGATAGAATCTGGCCAAGTGTTAACAACGTGGTGATTTCAGATCCAAGGATTCCATTCGGCGGTATTAAGAATAGTGGTTTTGGTAGAGAGCTTTCGAGATATGGCATGTTAGAGTTTGTTAACATCAAGTCGGTGAGGTTCTATGATCAATTAGTTCATCATCATTATGTTGAATAACGTAATTGTTTCCTTATTTGTGTAGCACAGCAAAAACCCTTAAAGTTCAAAATCTAATCAATTGTTTGACAAGGAAAGCAGAGCTTTCTTTCCTATATCTGTTCTATAGTATACACCTTCCCAGTTTATCTTGTTAACCGCGTTATATGCATTCTTAATCGAATTTTCCATACCATCTCCAATAGCTGTCACACCGAGCACACGTCCTCCATTAGTAATTATATCTCCATTATTACATGCAGTTCCCGAGTGAAATACAGAAACGGTATTTGTAACTATTTTATCAAGACCTCTTATTACCTTCCCACATTCATAACGGCCTGGATATCCCTTCGATGCCATCACAACACAAACTGCTGATCGTCTACTCCATCTCATATCCTCTAACTCATCTAGTTTTTCTCTCACACAATATTCCATGTACTGGAAAAGATCAGATTCCATTCGCACTAAAATAGGCTGACATTCAGGATCTCCCATTCTAACATTAAACTCCAAAACATATGGCTCACCATTTTTAATCATCAGACCTGCATAGATAAATCCTTTGAACTTTCTGTTTTCATTTTTCATTCCCACTACAGCTTTCTGTATAACGTTTCGCATAATCTTATCATGCAATTTTTGATCTATCAATGGTGTAGGAGAACATGCACCCATTCCACCGGTATTGGGTCCTTTGTCACCATCATAAATTCTCTTATGATCCTGACTTGAAGCCAAGGAGATCATCCTTTTACCATCTGTCATCGCTATGAAGGAGGCTTCTTGGCCATCGATTCGTTCCTCTATAATAACATTATTACCAGAATCTCCAAATTCTTTTCTGACCATTATCCTTTCTAGAACAGCAAATGCTTCTTGTTTCGAATTGCATACAAACACAGCTTTGCCAGCAGCTAAACCATCGGCTTTTATTACAAGTTGTTTATCACTTTCTTGCACATAGTATTTGGCAGATTCAATATCGTTAAATGTATGAAACCCTGCTGTTCTTATCTCATATTTCTTCATGAAGTTTTTGGACCAAACTTTACTAGTTTCCAGTTCTGCTGCTTCCTTGCTAGGACCAAAAATTGTCAGGCCATTACTTTCAAACTCATTTACAATACTCCTAGAAAGTGGTTCCTCGGGTCCTATTACTGTAAAACACTTATTTTTTCCAGCAAATTCTACTATTTTACCAATTTCATTTGGTGTAATGGATATGTTCTCATAGGTGCCACCATTTCCTGACGCAAAAAACGTTTTTTCCACAAGTGAACTTTTGTTTAACTTCCAGCCCAGACAATGTTCCCTTCCACCACTTCCAATTATCAGGACGTTAGGCATCTTATCACTTGATCGCTTTAAGTGCTAACACAACCTCTTCCGCATGAACTCTTACATCAACTTTCGAAAATATGTGCCCAATTATACCATTCTTATCTATAATAAATGTCACCCTTCTTGAACTCTGTCTTTCTTTATCAAATACACCAAATGCTTTGGTTATGCTAAAATCTATATCAACTACTAGAGGAAAAGTTAGATTTTCCTTTTCTATGAACCGTTTATGCGATTCTAGATCGTCGACACTGACTCCTAATACTTCCGCTTTCTGCTCTTTTATCTTATTTATTCCATCACGCAAACTACAGGACTGCATTGTACAACCTGGTGTTTGATCTTTAACATAAAAATAAACAACCAAGTTCTTATTATTATAATCCCTCAAATGTACTGTTCCCCCACTTGTTCCGGCAATAAATTCTGGGGCTTTATCACCCACCCTTAATTCTGACATGAATAATGAAAAGTTTGATGGAGATAAAAATATTACTTCTGTTGTAGCTTGCAAGAAAATATAGTTCATTAGTCCACTAAGGAAAGTAGATTATTAAGGGTAAAATGTTCTCAATCTTTTTACTTCTTTTATACTACAATGGAATTATTCGTGGATGAAAAGATCTCTGATTCGCTCTTGAAATGTGAAAATACTATTCTCAAAATAGATAAATGAATTACCTTTAGGATCTATCCCAAATTCATCATCCCACCCTACAGAATGCCATATCTCCTCACCGGGCGTGAATAAGTGTAATATGTGACTCATTCCGATGGAGGCCTTGTTTCGCTCTTTACAACTTTCTGTCTTGCATAACGGCTTTATCTCCCTGTTATCCAATTACCTTGATGACAAAAATCAAAATGATGCACCCACATCCTGCTCTCCTAATTGAGACAGACCAGAAATATTTGGTTATATCTGATCTGCATATAGGATTTGAAAGCAAGTTAAATGCTCGAGGTATCCAGATCAATTCTGGAGAGTATGTTGAAGAAATGATATATGAGTTATTCTCCATAATAAAAAAAGAGGGACCCGATGTAATAATTCTGCTTGGAGATATCAAAAGCAGCGTGCATACGATAACCAAATCGGAGTGGAAAAACATACCTGATTTTTTGCAACAATTGTCAAAGATAACCAATGTGTTCCTCGTGCCCGGTAACCATGATGGTAATATTAGGCATCTTGCCCCATTTAACATCAGAATGATGAGTAGCAAGGGAATGATGTTAGAGGACACCGTATTAGTCCATGGGCATGCGATGCCAAGTAGGACAGTTTCAAGCGTAAATCACCTTATCATGGGGCATGTTCATCCCATATTTCTTAGGGATGGGAGCACGGTAAGTGGACAGAGGGTATGGGTATATATGAAAGTAGATAGACAAATTCTGTTCAGCAATACCAGAGGAATTATGGATATTGTAGTTATGCCTAGCTTCAACAAATATTTCTTTTCCTCTATGCAAGGAACCCACTATAAAAAATCAGTATCCCCTATAATAAAGAAAATTAAAGAAAATGTCGAGAACGCGATTGTTATGATGCTTGATGGTTCTATTGTTGGTAACGAATCTTTGCTGGAACAAGTCATATAACTAAGTCTGAGAATGCATATAATTTTTCAGAACGTTTATACTAGATTCGTTGCTGCGAAGCCATTCAAGCGTTTTTATAAAAGAATTTGCGGATTCGAACGTTGTAAGAACAGGTAATCCCATCTCAACAGCCTTTCTTCTTATTTGATATTCATCATAGATCATTCCTACATATTTTTCAACAGTAGATGTGTTTGGGATGTTTATTATGAAATCTATTTCTCTGTTGTAAAGTAGCTTAACTATATTTGGGCTCCTATCTGGTTCCCTGATCTTGTATACAATTTTTGTGTCTCTGAATCCCTTTTCTATTAGAAATTTGGCCGTGTGTTCAGTTGCAAATATGTTGAATCCCATAGATTTAAGGATGGAAACCATTGGGAGTATCCTGTCCTTCATTACTGAGCCCCCAACTGTGATTAATGCCGCACCTGTTGTTGGCAAAGAATAGCCAGATGCGATCAATGCTTTTGAAAGTGCATCGTAGAAAGTGTTGCCAAAACATGCAACCTCTCCGGTAGACTGCATCTCTACACCGAGCACGATGTCGGCACCTTCTAGCTGCATGAATGAGAATTGCGGAACCTTGATCCCAAACCCTTTAGTATGCAACCATGCCAAATCTGCTTCCTTGGGAAGAGTTTTACCAACCATCACCTTTGCTGAAAGCAAAATCAAGTTCAAACCTACGAACTTTGATACAAAGGGCATTGAGCGAGATGCCCTAACATTACATTCAATAACATATACTTCATCATTTTTTACTAAGTATTGTAAATTAAAAGGACCTTTTATCTTTAATGCTTGTGCTATTCTTTCTGAATAATCTAATATTGTTTCCATTATCTTCCTTGTTAAACGCCAAGGGGGAATAACCATCATGGCGTCGCCAGAATGAATACCGGCGGGTTCAATATGTTCAATCATTGAACCAATTACTACTTGATTGCCATCTGAAACAGCATCAACTTCAACTTCCAAAGCGTCCGATATGAACTTGCTTATTACCACAGGATATTCAGGACTGATATTAGATGCTTCAGTAAGATAATGATTAAGTTGCTTCTCATCCCATACTACCTTCATTGCTGCCCCACTTAGTACATAAGATGGTCTTACTAAAATTGGATATTGAACATCTTGCGCAAATTCCTTCGCTTCATCAAAGTTTGCAAATTTTTGCCAAGATGGCTGGTTGATATTCAACTGATCAAGTAACTTACTGAATTTAGATCTATCTTCGGCCGTATCTACATCTTCACTACTAGTACCAATAATTTTTACTTTATTGGTGGCCAGTTTTGGAATTAAATTGTTAGCCGCCTGACCTCCTACACATGTGATTACTCCATCAGCTTTTTCTTTTTCGTAAATATCCAATACACGTTCCAGTGTAAGTTCCTCAAAGTATAGTCTGTCACATATATCATAATCTGTAGATACAGTTTCAGGGTTGCAATTAATCACAGATACTTCATTCACCCCATTGTCCTTCAAACCCCATACCATGTTAACTGTACCCCAGTCGAACTCCACACTGCTACCAATCCTATAAGGGCCAGCTCCAAGAACGATCATTCTGCTATCGTGATTTCTCTCTAGAACAAGATCATCAGTATCTCCGCCATAAGTTAGGTATAGATAATTTGTCTTTGCCGGCCACTCTGCAGCCAATGTATCGATCTGCTTCACGACGGGTATAATGTTAGCCTCTTTCCTAAACTGCCTTACTTTGGGTTCATCCATGCCAATACATTCTCCGATCCGCTTGTCAGAAAAACCCAACCGTTTAGCCTCATAGATCAGTTCAGGGTTAATTTCTGATTCAATCATCTTTTTTTCCATTTCTGTTATTTTAGAAAGTTTTGCAATAAACCAAGGATCAATTGACGAAACTTTACTTATCCTTTCTATCGTAAGGCCCTTCCTTAAAGCTTCTACTACTGTGAATATTATTTCATCGTCTGGATTAAATAATTTCTCTTCAAGTTCCTCGACCTGCAAATCTGCAATGCTGTTTAGCGATAAACTATCATGTCCTATATCTAACATTCTAACTGCCTTATGAATAGCCTCTTCAAAGCTTCTTCCGATCGCCATCACCTCTCCTACTGATTTCATTTGTGTGTTGATTTTTTTATTAACCAACTCGAACTTCTTAAAATCCCATCGCGGGAATTTTACTACCAAATAATCTAATGAGGGTTCAAAGCAGGCGGTAGTGACCTTCGTGATCTGATTCAGCAGTTCTGGTAATGTATAGCCAAGTTGTATCTTGGCCGACATATACGCAAGTGGATATCCTGTTGCTTTAGACGCTAAAGCAGATGATCTAGACAGACGAGCATTAATCTCTATTACATAGTACTGCTCTGAAGTTGGTGATAATGCGAATTGTACATTGCATTCACCAATTATCTTACATGACTTCGCTGCTCTAAGTGCTGCAGATCTAAGGATATGGTATTCATCATTGTTCAAGGTTTGTGAAGGCGCTACGACAATATTATCTCCTGTATGAACCTTCATACATAGTATGTTTTCCATATTACAGACTATAACGCTATTTCCCTGATGATCACGTTTCACTTCATATTCTATCTGCTTCCAATCCCCGACATATTCTTCTATCAACACTTGATGAACAATACTTGATGCCAACCCTCGCTGAACTATTTCATGAAGTTCATACTCGTTATAGGCAACACCACCCCCCTTTCCACCTAGAGTGTATGCAACTCTTATCATTACAGGGTAACCTAGACCATTTACCACCTTGATGGCTTCTTGTATGCTGTTGACCGCTTCACTACGGAGAACGGGAATATCATTATTAAGCATAGTTTCCTTGAAGAATTTTCTATTTTCTGTAAGTTCTATTCCTTCTATAGGTGTTCCCAAAACCTTAACATCATACTTCTCAAGGATTCCCTCTTTGGTCAATTCAATCCCACAGTTAAGTGCAGTTTGCCCCCCAAAGCTTAGCATTATAGCATCTGGTTTTTCTTGCTGTATTACCTTTTCAACGAATACGGGATTTATAGGAAGAAGGTAAACCTTGTCGGCTAATCTTGTATCAGTCTGTATAGTGGCTATATTAGGATTGATCAGAATGCTCTCCACACCTTCTTCCTTAAGCGCCTTTAGGCATTGGCTACCGGAGTAGTCGAATTGACGGTCTGATTACAGACTTTCGCCTGCCTCTCCGATCTTTATTGCGCCACTACCCAAAACAAGTACTTTCTTTATCCATTCATGCTTTGTCAATTTTCTCACCTCTTATCATTTTATCTAACATATTAAAGATGAACATGCAATCATAGGGACCTGGGGAAGCTTCAGGATGAAATTGAACGGCAATGAAGCTTTTCTCTTGATGAATTATTCCTTCAACGGTATTATCATCAGCGTTCTTGAACCATAGCTCGAACCCTGTTCCTTTTAATGTATCAGGATCTATACAGTACCCGTGATTCTGACTTGTTACGTATGAACCTCCATTGCGCATATCTACACAGGGTTTATTTTGTCCACGATGTCCATATTTCAATTTGTAGGTATCTGCTCCTGATGCTAGCGCAAGTATCTGATTCCCTAAGCAAATACCAAGAGTCGGAATTTCGCGCTTAAGTAAATCCCTTGAAAGTTTTATTGTTTCATAGCAATATTTTGGGTCTCCTGGGCCGTTACTTAACACTAGTCCTTTAGGGTTGTATGTCAGTACTTGTTCTATATTCGCTGTATAGGGCAATCGGACAACTTTGTATCCTATTCGAAGTAATTGGCGAATTATACTGTACTTCGTTCCATTATCAATCAACACCACACATTGGTCACCTTCTCCATAAGTTTGGGAAGATTTTGTTGATACTTCTTGTACGAAGTTTATATCGTCATATCTTTCACTTTCTTTAAGTGAGTTGAGCAACGATTCATCACTAATATTACTACTGGACACCTCCATAGCACTCATCATCACCCCCTTTACCCTGATCCGTTTCGTCAATTCCCTCGTATCTAATCCATATATACCAGGTACCCTCTCGTCATATAACCACTGATCCAAAGTCCGTTCTAAGGCCCAATGACTAGCTAAGGCTGATAATTCATGTATTACAAGTCCTTTCGGTTGTATTTGTTCTGCCTCAAAGTATTTCGGCATGCCTAGATCGTCCTTTATACTGTAGCTAGGAACCCCATAATTCCCAATTAAAGGATATGTTAAGCACAATGTTTGACCCCTATATGAGGGGTCCGTAAGAGTTTCTGTATAACCTACCATACCGGTATTGAAGACAATCTCACCTACTATCTTGCTTGGAAAGCCAAAGCCTATTCCTTTGAACACTGTTCCATCTTCAAGTACGAGTTTCGCTTTATATCCATCGTACTTTGATCGCATTAATGGAATTTTCTACCCTGACACTTAAGTAAATGATCTAGATATAAATTTTTGTATCATTATGCTGTATCAAAATTACTATATTATAGCAGTTATCCAAACCTTTTTGGATTCATTACACCGGACACCTTGTATATGGATGCTTTTAGAATTAGTTCCTTTACCATATTTTTCCATTTGACTGCCTTTGCATGTTCCCGAAAGATACGCTTGAATGCAGAGAATACAGATTCTGCAACCCCTCTGTGTTCATATTCATGATTCTTCTTCCATGCATCAAGATCCTCCTTCTGGTCTATTCCTGATAGCTTCCTTGGTGTAGACCTCCTTGCTTTTATACATGTGTTCTTTTTCACCTTTCACTGATTCAATGTTGCTATTTGATAGAAACCTGAAGTTCCTTCTAGAATCATAAGGTCCATCTGCTATCACCTTGTTCACATTATCTTTCTCCAACACTCCTTTTATCATAGGTATGATCTTCTTGCCGCCATGTACATGCTCCTTAGTTACCCCCGTTGCAACTATCTCTTTTCTTTCCTTACCCACAGCTAGAGGCATATTGATGAATCCCCTTACATACCCTTCTTCCTTATCCATTCTCCCCCGTTTGCTACCTTTATGCCAGAGGAATCTGCAGCTATTACAATAACAACATCATCATTCTTGATCTGCGTGTCAATCTTAACATCCATTTTCGCTACCATCTATACTATGTTTGCATGGTAGGGTGCATCCAAACCGTCAACATGTTTGATTAATATCCTTGTGAATACTTCTAATGGTTTTATAGCAGCAGGTAAGCGTGCACAACAGAAAGACATCATTAGGAATGATTCTAGATACACAAATGACTTACCTGCCTTACCTTCATTCATTCTTGCTAATTCGCCAGGCCATGAATCTATAAAATCCATATCAAGAAGTATCTCTCCCTTTCTAACCTATGCTTCATTGTACCACATTCCAGTTACTATCAGGCATGTATCTTAATGATAATAATTGATCAAAATCTCAATCTATCAAATATTCACGAACTTCTGGTTTATTATTTGAGACAGCATATCATTATTATTCTAATAAATCTAGGATAAATGAAATTTCTAAAGAAGTTTCTCGTGATGTAATTTATCCAAGATAAGTTTTATTGCGTCAAGTAGGGCTCCTTTGTTAAGTTTAACAGGTCCTGCAAATTTTATTCCCAATAGAACGCTCAACATGTCATGATCGGTATGGGATTTTCTTGCCCTAGCAAACACTATCGATGGAATTCTAGCTATACACTCTTTCCATTTTTCCGTCCTTCCTATAGATGCGTCTAGATTTGAAATCACGTGGTCCAAATCATAATCATAATCTGCAGCAAGCAAATTCAATTTCAATAAAGGAACATATAACATTCCGCCATAAACATGGACTTGTTCCTTGATCATCTGTTGTATGATTTCTTCCTCCTTCCCTGAAGGACGAATCTCACCAAAGTCTGGTTGAAAGAAGCCGGCGAGTTGATTTTCCTCATCATACACCTTGTAGTAATACTCCTCTTGATCTAGACTCCATTTCATTATACCACTCTTGCAATGCCGAACGATAAATAATTATTGAGATTGAATTAATTTCTACTTACATAACTTATAATATTCTATCTTAGGCACTACCAATTTGATTGATCAAGAGATCCAAATTTACGACCTAATTATTTGAGCCTTGGGCATAATTCCAATCCATTTTACCACATTGCAAAATCTAGTTGAGATACTATGCTAAGGATCTCCCTCCCGGAGATTCTCTGATATGAATATCCAGAGGAATTTCTAGCAGGATTAAGATCTAAATTCATACTGACTGGCATATAACGTTTAATCGGATTGATTCCTTGGGCAAAACCTCTTATGAAGAAAGGTAATCCCTACTATTCTTCTACAGTAATGGCGAGATGCTTCATCGTTAGAGTATGGCAAAGAATACCTAGCAATAATGCTTTACATGAATACTTTTCGATAGACATGCAATACAACAGGAGAGTTATGAAATCACATGGTTTGGATAGATTGTCAAACAGAACAACTTTCGACAGAAGATTCAAGGTAATCAACTCATCTCAAAACTAACCATTTAGACAATTTTTAGCGACCATTTAGATCCATGAATAGCGACATCTAAAATTATTTTATGAAATTCCAAGAATTATCAGACAAACAGTGGAGTATGATGGAATCACACATACCACCACATGCAAAAACTGGCAGGCCTAGGGATTATGATAGAAAAATCATTAACGGAATAATCCATGTTCTAACTACTGGATGCCGATGGGACGATATGCCAAAAAGATATGGTGATGATTCTACTGCAAACAGAAGGTTAAACAAATGGCAACAAAAAGGAATCTGGAAAAAGATTCTATCACGTACTATTCACTCAGCACATAAATCTGGCAAAATTAATCTACAAATATCAGTTGACTCTTCATCCATTCCTGATAAAAAAGGGGCAATGTAACTGGATATAATGGATTCAAGAGAATAACAGGTACAAAAATACATGCCGCAGTAGAGGGTAACGGATTTCCAATATCCATACTGTTGAGTCCAGCAAATGAACATGACAGTACAAAATGCATGGATGTTACAGGATCAATTTCAGACTATCTTGATGATGATTCAATACAACAGATAGAACCAGTTTATGCAGACAAAATGATGCAAAATACATCAGAATGTATTTGTGGTTGTGGAATAGAAATATTGCATGTTGCATCCCATACAAAATAAATTCCAAGTTCATCTTGCAAAATAATGATTGCAAACATTACAACAAGACAAGATTTGTAGTTGAGAGATTCCTTGCATGGCTCAAGAATGGATTTCACAGAACAAGAATCAGGTATGAAAGAACGGCAGAAAACTACCTGGCATTTGTTAATCTTGCATCATTTTTGATGTATTGTAGGGTTTTGAGATGAGTTGATAATACAATTTATAGTAAGAAATTATAAGTTCAGAATATATTTTATTTGAAACTACGGAACTGATGATCTCATTAACAATGTTTGTCTTGTTAGCGGTACACAATTCACAAATTAGAGTATAATCTAAGCTTCGATCTTATAAGATATGCCTTAAAATCATGTGAATTTTTTAATAAGTTTGATTTACTAACTAGTTCTACAGTATTGACAACCTCGATCATAATAGGCGCCGGGAGTGGGATTCGAACCCACGAGGCCCATACGGGCCACAGACTTTCTGCACAAAATTTAGCAGGCCTGCTCCCTCCCATGCTAGGAGATTCCATTCTGGCATATCTTCTAATACCAAAACCCCGGCTCCATGTCTGGGCACCTCGGCGCATCATAAACAACAAGAAACAAGAATTTTAACTTTCACTCTCAAACAAGGTTCAACAATCACTCGATACCTTGCGTTATTTCATGTTTCTTTACCAAATCATATAGAGGTAACCTCTCTCCATTAACAACCTTAAGATCTACATTGATTTTACCATTATCAATGGTTATTATGTTATACGTATTTTCAAAAAGCCCCCTCATTCTTTCTGAGGATGTTGTTCCAGCATATGCAATGTTCAGGGGACCAAGATTCCACATCCAAGGTCTGTGCTTGTGACCACATAACACGAGGTTAACCTTGGCGGCAAGTGCGCTCTGCAACACATCACCTGCATCAAGAACTATTATTCGATCACTACCTGTATCGGGTACAGAGATTAGGTGGTGATGCATTGCGATAATTTTGGTCTTTTCCGAATATTTAGATAGTATACGTGAAAGCCATAAATTTTGCCTATAACCTAGCTCACCCTCATCCCTATCAGGTCTGGCGGTTCCAAGTGTTATGATCATGACGTCATCAAATTCATGTATAGTTTTTGATGGAAAGAATTTTTTGAACAGTAAATACCCTGTATTTCTATAGTCATGATTTCCCCTAAGAATAATGATATTCTTGTTGTTAATTTTTCTGATCTGTTCCTTAACTATCTCAAATTCGTTTAGCATTCCATTTTCAGTTAGATCACCTGTAATTACAATTGCGTCAGGATTCAAGTTGTTCACTTCTTCTACGGCCTTGTCGAAAGATTGCTTTTTAAATTGTGATCCAACATGAATATCCGATATCTGAATGAGCATCATATGTTTTGCTGTATAATTCATATATATAAAATTCATATATATAAAAAATTAGTGTGTAAAAAAGCTTAAAACTATAGATCTGGTTATAGCCATACATGGTTAAGCACAGACCCACAAAAAAGGAAACTAAGAAAAAACTTACTAAATGGAATATCCTAATTCCACTTATTCTTGGTGGTGCAGGAACGGGAGTTGCTTTTGGTGCTAACTGGGTTCTTTCTGGTCCGCCTCCCCTTACGAGATGCATAACTGATGATAATCTTTCATTTAATCAAGAAGCCTTTCTTCATGTTACTCTTGATAGGAGACCCTTTGCCATACCACCTGATGTTGGCAGGAATGAAGATTGTGTAAAACCAGTACATACTCATGAAAATGATATTATTGAAGAGGAGGGCAAACAATGGTCAAGAATTCATTCAGCATATGTTAAACCAACCAGGTTTACTTTAGATGATTTCATCACCTTATGGGAACTTGACATGAGTCTATATGATGTGAAAGTGTTCGCGAAAAACCCTAAAGAAGACACCGCTAAAGAAATAGAAGACATAAGAACCCTCATTCTAACTGACAAAATCAAGGTAATAATGGAGTTAACAAGCAAATGATTTAATCTAGGTATTTATCTCAATTTCCATTTTTGATTACTCGCAAATCCACTACCACTTGATAAAATCTTGGTCCTACCTGCCTTACAACCCTGCTTGTGAGCAATTCGTACTTTATCTTCATACATTTTACCAGTTCGTGCGCACAAAATTGCATTGCTTCTTTTTTTGAATCAGCATGTAAATGTGTAAAATAATGTATTATCCCCTTATTCTTCACAGCCATAATGGCATAGTCGAGGAAATCTTTTGCCTGTTCGGGCAATGGCATCAATACCCTGTCCGCCTTATCCCTCATACCTTCCTCTATTATCTTTCTGGTATCTCCAAGCAGTGGGACAACATAATCATTAACTCTATTGAGACGCATGTTTTCAATACAAAGAGCATATGCATCAGGGTTGATATCGATGCTGTATATCTTACACCTGTGCTTCTTTGCTATTACAACGGAAAATGTGCCTATGCCAGCAAACATGTTGATTATAACTTCGTCATCGTTAACAAGATTAGCAATCCTATCACGTTCCGTGGATAGCCTGGGGGAAAAATACACTTTGGAGATATCAACCTTAAATTTGCAATTATGCTCTTTATAGACTGTCGTGGTTCTATTTTCTCCAGCGAGGTGTTGAACTTCTCTCAATCGAAAATCGCCACGTATTGGTGATGATTGCATCAAAACAGATTTAATGGGTTTCAATTTTGCAACTAATGTCTCCCCAATTAGATGTTTTTTATCAATAATGCTTTCGGGTATTTTGATCACAATAATATCACCTATAATGTCAAATGCAGAATAAACTTCGTTTATTTCCTGCTCCGAAAGCAGTCCGCGCAATGCCTCTTTCAACATCTTTGTCATTTTATTTTGTTAAATAATAATTCACAGATTCTTTTTGAATCTTGTCTAGTCTGCTGTCAATCTTATTTACCCTAGGTCTGTTATTATCAGGATCTCTTCTATAAGTTAAGCCTAGTCCCTGCAGAAATAAATTCATTCCTTGCGCCTTAGGAACTGTTTCAGTTGAATGGCCTTCAATACTAGAAATGCCTGAGAATACTATGAGAGTATCAGATACTAGGTCAATTAATTGGAGATCATGGTCTATTATTATTGCAGATTTACCCTGCCCCCTGACGAACCGTTGTAAAAGCTTTGCAAGTACAATCCTATCTTCTACATCAAGGAATGCAGAGGGTTCATCAAATGCATAGATGTCTGCTTCCCTAAGTATGGATTCTACCACTGCGACCTTCTGAAGCTCTCCACCGCTTAGGTTTATGACCATCTTGTCATACAACTTGTTGACTCCCATATGACGGAGTATTTGGTCCTCGATACTTGTGCCTTCTACCGGTCTTCCATATGTAGTATGAAATAATGATCTAACATTCCCTTCATACTCTTGGCTCAGATATTGTGGTTTGTAAGATATCTTAGCTGTCACCTCTACCTTCCCCTCATCGGGCTTTTCAACACCTGCTAACATCTTCATCATAGTTGTCTTGCCCAGAGCATTTGCACCTACCACTCCTATCACTTCCCCTTTCCTTATTTTACCAGCAGCAACTCTGAGTTTGAAGGTCGTATAATGTTTTTCCAATTCAGAATATTTGGCAAAAAGCTCGTTTTGGATAAAATCTAATGTTCCAGCCGTAGTTTCAAACCTAAATGCCTTGTCTCTAAACCTTACATTCACATTTGGTAGATAACCATCTAAGAATACGTTTATTCCAGTTTTAGTGCTTAACATACCCGAAACAATACCATACACACCCGGTTCTCCATGCAGGACGTAAACGTAGTCGCTAAGGTAATCAAGAAGGGCAATATCATGTTCAACTACCATAACACTTTTACCCTGTTTTGCCAATGCGTGTATCACTCTTGCTACCGATAAGCGTTGGTAAACATCGTTGTATGATGAGGGTTCGTCAAAGAAGTAAAAATCAGCCTCTTTATTTGCAGCAATAGCGACTGATAGCCGTTGCAACTCACCACCACTCAACTCCCCCACATATTTCTCAAGAGAATCCTTCAGTTCGAGCTCTTCCGTCAATTCATCAATAGTATTTCTTTCATCATGCTTATCAAGAAGTTCCTTTGCAGTGCCTGTGAATACCTTAGGTATCAAATACACCTTCTGCGGCTTTATTGATGCCTTGATATCATTATTAGAAATCCTTTCGAAATGTGATTTTAGTTCTGTACCGTGAAAGAATTTCAGCACATCTTCCATATTAGCATCATGTTCAACTAACCCCAAGTTGGGCTTCAACACCCCTGACAATATATTAACTATAGTCGTTTTACCCATCCCATTTCTACCAAGTAGACCAACCACGGATTCGTTCTTTGGGGTAGGTAATTTGTATAGACGAAATGAATTTATTCCATATTGGTGTACCTTCAACTCACTCATTTCATGGGATAGATTAACTACCGTTATAGCATCATAGGGACATTTTCTGACACAGATGCCACAACCATTACATAGATCTTCATCTATTACCGCAATCTGGTTATTACTATTATCTCCTAGAAAGATACATTTAGCACCAGATTTATTGATCGGGCAGAAGTTTATGCATTCAAGATTACATTTTTTTGGTTTGCATAGATCTTCGTCTATTACCGCCACCCTATGACTCATAATATTTATACAATACCACTGATATCATATATCTCTATCTAGAAAATGGATATTATGCTTCTTTTCTTACGTAAAATTACCTTTAACCAATGGAGTAAAGCAATAACCATTTGAGCTCATAGACGACGCAAATCATCTCTTTAAATTTTGCTTCAAATTTTGTGTAGCAAAGATTAATTTAGCCCTATGCTGAAATTGATTCAGCCGGCCATAGCGGCAGGGTCCGACCTGGTCTCGTCCGATCCCAGAAGTCAAACCTGCCGTCGCTATCGTGATACTGACTTGCGTGAGCAGTCGGGAAGCGATGGTGCCGGTGCCTATTTTGAAACGACGCACGAATTTTTATTATGGAATTTTTAGTATCTTGCAATTGTCCTCTACATCAGACGGATAACTAAATATACTGATTAATTAAAATTTTTTTATGAACAAAGTTAGTATGGGAATTATGGGGACAGGAATACCACTGGTAATCGCTATAGGAGCTATGCTAGCTTGATATACGACTACAGGTGGAATACTTTCTACGGAGGGCAGGCATGACCTCCAGACCACTCCCTCTATCAGTAATTCGTGTGGCTAAAGAAACGATAGATGGGGGGGGATAAGTTGGTTAATCCAGGAAAAAGGACAAATCCTGATTTTACATCTTGACCATTCGCTATATTGAGGCTTGAATTAACAAACAACGATAGAAACACGTATAACATTATGGTGACAGAGACAGGAGCATCTACTGGCCAGTTACATCTGGCGAAACTAATTATATCAATATTGTCTAGGTTGGCATTGTAGATATGACTTATCAGAGTGCCAATGGATTGGATCAAATACATGGGAAGATACTAATACTAAAGCAAAGGTAGAAAAGATCTCGATAAAGCAAAACGTTACTTATTTCTTTAATTTTCCTATCTCAATTTTCTTTCCGTTCTTCATTAGGCCTAATATTCTTCTTATGAATTCCGTGGGTTTGTTACATGATAATTCTTTATTGGAACATTTCATCTCTATTCTGTATGTATTGTTTTTCCTTGAGGGTCTGAATATATCCTTAATAATTTCGATTACTAGAGGGATTAATCCTGCTCTACCACCAAATGCCTGATCATCTTTAACAATCCAGAACATCGTGTTTGGATCAAATCCCCCAGGAAAAATCTTATTCTTTGTAGAAATACCTAGCTCATCGTAATGTCCAACTATATCCACACTTTCTCTTGATAACCTTCTTGCAGTCCGTGCAAACTTTCCACATAAATAACATTTATTATCGTATATTAGAAGTACCATTTTATACCTATAATAGAAATCGAGGTCTGTACATTTAAACCTTGGTTGAAACCATTATTTCTTGAATGTATCAGAATATGGCAATACCTTTTTATTTTGCATAAAGAGACATTATTTTACAAGTGATTAAGGTGGCCTTTAATTCCAAGGATAGATTAAAGGAGATACTAAAGGGAATTTCAGGCATTAGGGTTATGGTGGTAGGTGATTTGATGGTAGATCACTATGTGGAAACTATTGCCAAGAAACTTTCTAGGGAAGCTCCTATTCCTGTTAGTGACGTTACTGCAGAGAATTCCTATCCCGCTGGAGGAGCAAATCTTGCTGCCAATATTGCATCCTTAGGAGGGCGTGTATCTGTCGTTGGCATAGTGGGCGATGATTATGAGGGTGAAAGGCTGAAAAAAATGTTGAAAAATCAAAACATAGATACCAGTGGTATAGTTACTACTTCTAGAGCGACCACCCTCAAGAGGAGGTACTTCCTTGACGACAGGCAGCATTTTAGGATTGACAGAGAGGTCAGGGGGGATGTGGATAAAAATATTACAGGTGAACTAATCAATGCGGTTAACTCAAATCTTGGTAAGGTTGACTGTGTGGCTATTTCCGATTATGACAAGGGAACAATAACACCAAGATTGACAAATCATTGTGTAAATTTTACAGAGGAACAGAACATTCCTATAGTGGGACAGCCAAAAGTCAAGCACTATATGGACTTTATAGGTTTTACATGTGTAAAATCAAATATTAAGGAAGCTAGCAGGGCCACTGGTATATCGATTTTAAATGAATCAAGCCTACATAACATCGGAATTAATCTAATGACAAAGATCGAATGCAAATCGCTTATTTTAACAAGTGGAGCAAAAGGAATTACCGTATTTGAGGGTAATAATATGATTCAGATACTCTCGCTGAAACCGTCCAAGGAGTTCAGAAGGGCTATAGGCATAAGGGATGGGATGATGGCTATACTTACTTTGTCAATAACCAAAGATGCCAACGTACTTGAAGCATCTATCCTAAGTAATATCGCTGCTGCGATAAGTAATGCGGGGGCAAGAACTCTTGTTCTTTCAACTAAACTCTTTGATGATTATCTTTATGATGATAAAATTCTTGAACAAAATGTGACGCAGGTGCCATTGCACAGGTAATTTCAATGGAGAGCCAAGATATAATTAAATTGAGAGAAATATCAAAGAATACAAGAAAACTGATCTTGGAGACTGTTGCAGAAGCGGGTTCGGGTCATCCAGGCGGTTCTTTGTCTGCAGTAGAAATACTTGTCTCACTTTATTTTTACAAAATGAAGCATGATCCTAAAAATCCTTTCTGGGATGACAGGGACAGATTTATACTATCCAAAGGACATGCATCTCCATTATTGTTTTCAATACTTGCACAGGCCGGTTATTTTCCCTTGGAAGAGCTTAAGACGTTCAGAAAAATCAATAGCAGGTTACAGGGACATCCTGATTTTAAAACACCGGGGGTAGAATACCCTGGTGGCTCTTTGGGAATCGGGTTGTCTGTTGCGGTGGGAATGGCTCTTGCAGCAAGATTGGATAATAAGAGTCATAGAATATACACGCTTATGGGTGACGGTGAATTACAGGAAGGGCAGGTTTGGGAGGCCGCTTTGACTGCGGCAAAATATAGACTAGAAAATCTTACTGCAATTATAGATAGGAACGGTATACAGCAAGATGGTTTAACAGAGCAGATAATGCCATTGGAACCACTGGCTGCGAAATGGAAGGCATTTAATTGGAATGTTTTACAGATCGATGGATACAACTTTGAGCAGATAATCAATGCAATTGAGAAAGCAGAGAACACTATCAACAGACCAACGGTGATCATTGCACATACAACCAAGGGTAAGGGTGTGTCATTCATGGAGTGGTCTCCGGAGTGGCATGGAAAGGCCCCAAAGAAGGAATCATTGGATAAGATATTCAAGGAAGAATTGGGTTTATGACAATAAAAATTGCACCTTCTGTTCTTGCAGGAGATCTTGGTGAGCTTCGCAAGGAGGTTGAAAGGGTAGAAATTGGGGGTGCAGATGTTGTACATTTGGATGTAATAGATGGACAATTTGCGCCGAACATCACCTTCGGTCCTGGAACTATTAAGGCACTGCGTAAGTATAGCAAATTACCATTTGATGCACACCTGATGATATCTGATCCTTTGCGATATCTTGATAGTTTCATAGATGCTGGCTGTGATATCATTTCGGTACATGTAGAGGTATGCACAGAACAAACTTTTGCTAAGATTATAAAAAGGTTGGATGAAAATGGAGTAAAGACTGGGATAGCAATTAAGCCTGAGACTGAAATTCCAAAGTGGGTTGTCAACAATTTGGGTTCTCTTTTTTTGCTCAATGTGATGTCTGTACAGCCAGGATTCTCTGGTCAGAAATTTATGACAGAAATTCTTCCCAAAATTAATAAGATAGATCAAATCATTCGTGAGAGTAATGCTTCTACAGAAATTGAAGCAGATGGCGGGGTCGATACCTCAAATGTATATGATTTAGTTCGGGCAGGCACAAGAATACTTGTCGCTGGTAACGCAGTTTGTGGTCAGTCTGATGTACAAATGGCAATTAAAGAATTAAAGGAAAAGGCATTTCCTGCAATCAAGGAGTTCTGACAAAAATTGGCAATACCCATGGGTGATATGCGTACTGGATATAGTGAAGCCCTTGTAGAAATTGGTGCGGCAAAAAGAAATGTGGTTGTTGTTGGAGGTGATACTACTCAATCGGTGAAGACTGATTTGTTTGGCAGTAAGTATCCTGAGAGGTTTTTCAATGTGGGTATAGCAGAATCAAATATTGTCTCCGTAGCTGCAGGATTAGCACTTTCAGGGAAAGTGCCTTTTGCAAGCACTTATGCAGCTTTTATCCCAGGGAAGTGTGTTGATCAGATAAGAAACACTGTAGCCTACGAGCAGATTAATGTGAAAATTGTTGTATCCCATGCGGGTCTGAGCGTTGGTCCAGATGGGGGGTCACATCAACAGATAGAAGACATTGCAATAATGAGAGCAATACCAAATATGGGGGTGATTGTACCTTCGGATGAGATAGCTACTAGGGAATTAGTTCATCTCATTGCAGAAATGAACGGCCCAGTGTATATGCGCTTGGCAAGACCCAAGTCTCCTCTCATTTATGAAAAGGAAAAAATAGATCTAAAACTTGGAAAGAGTAATACTTTAAGAGATGGAAGCGATGTAACAGTAATTGCATGTGGACTAATGGTAGCTGAAGCGATGGAAGCATCAGACTTATTAAAAGAAAATGGAATTTCTTGTAGGGTAATTGACATGTTTACAATAAAACCAGTTGAAAATTCTTACATATTGAAAGCGGCAAGGGATACTGGTTTTATAGTTACTACAGAGGAGCATAATATTTATGGTGGGTTAGGATCAGCGGTAGCCGAAGTTCTTGGTGAGAGCTTGCCTACACCAATAAGGAGAATTGGGGTCAGGGATACATTTGGAGAATCAGGCGAGCATGATCAGCTGTTGTCCAAGTATGGTCTGAAGGCAGATAACATAGTGCGTACAATCAAAGAATTGATAAAAGAGAATAAGCGATGAATATATCCCACAGATTTCATCGACTAGTAATTGTACATGAATAATTATGCCTGAAGGGGATAATAGGAACAAGTCAGTTTTGTAGAATGGTCGGCAGAAAAAAATTCCTAGGAATTCTTACAGAAGAGAATAGGTTGGCAAGGTATAGGTTGAGCGCATGGTCATATTGTAATTGTTGGTTCCGTAACTATATCAATGTAGAATCTGTAATAAAAAAGAATCAAAGTTACCTTATCATGAATTCAATTAAAATGCAGATCATGGATCTTTTAGTTCCCTAATAAGATTTGGATACAATATCGAAGCTTAAGAGAGTTTGTAGAAATAACAGGTTAGATTGCTTCTGAAGATTGGGTTCTTAGAATAATTCAGATGTGTAGGCCATAGATAGCACTGAAGAAGCATTTTTCAAGCTTTCCTATTGAGGATAAAAAGGAAGCAGCTTGAATCTTGGTCAATTTATGACAATCAATTTAATTCTGGGGCTCGAATAAACTTGATACCCCTTTTCCTTTATGCTAACTATTTAATTCGGTATAAATTAATGGTCGTAAAGATTGTATCAATGTTATTTTCCAAAGAATCCAGATACCTGTACAGTAATAAATCCGAGGCTGCTGTTATAGCCCTCCCTTAGAGGATTGATCACTAATTGATGATGCCCTACAGTCAATGGTGGAGTAATAAAGGTATATATGAGCCTAGCTTCTTCTTTGAAAGGTGTACCGTTTCGTTATCGTAAGTAACTCTCATGTTATCTGGCTCGACAAAATTGCCATATCGTATTTTCTCACTACTATCATCCATCTCGATAAGATTGACAAATATTATTGCAATGTTTCCGCTTTGATACAATAACTTATCCGTAGCAGCAACTGTGATCATATCTTTTATTTTTATAGTGACCATCATCTTGTCTGATTGTGCAGTTGCATATCTATTATCGCCTTCAAACTTTGCAAATAAAATTAAAATCTCACTGATCTGTTGATCAAAGGTTTCACCTGCTCTGTTCTTATCCAAAAACTGTGTTGTCCATGTTGTATTAAATGTACCATCGAGTTCTGTAATGGTTGATGCTAGCAATTGCATAGATGTGGCTGTAAATCTGTAAATATTTGAGACTTGGGCATAATTCAATTATAATATTATTTTGAAATTATTACTATTAGCTTCCCAACATGTGCTTCAATGCCCTAAGAGGCCTTCCTGTCAAGTAGTTGTAGTAAACCATTACCTGATACAACAATACTGATAACAATACTATACTCCTTACCTTATCAAATCCTCTAACTGGCAATGGATCTATGGTAAATACATCCTTCATATGCTCTATCAATGGCTCAACGCTTATGCTCCTCCGAGAATATACATGCTGTCCAAATTCAGAGTTATAGAACTGCAGCAATGCCAGTCTATTATTATCTGTAGTATGCCTATACCTTTCCAATGGGAATACCAGTAGATGCCCTCTATACCTGCTGAAATCACATAACTTGTGATCATCATATCCTTCATCTCCTACAACATACCTTACCATTCCTGTAGGCAATGAAGATGTTATGCTTTCATACATCTTGTTATCAGTAATGTTAGCTGTTGTGAAATCAGCTGATAATGGAACTATCAACGAACCTGTGCTACATGCTAGATGCATCTTGTATCCGAATACCCATCCCTTGGTTCTGCTGTAGCCCCATCGAGCATCTGTATCTATACCGGAGCGTGGCACTTCATTCTTCTTCATGCTAGATTTGTGCCATACATGTCCCTTTGCTTTCAACAATGAACTGTCAACGGATATTATGGCTGGGTCTACCAACCCATCTTTTATGAAGAGCATACCCATAGCACCTATCCTTGATCTTATGTCAATTGATACGGCCTTGACCTTCTGTCGAATGTTCTTCTGTCTGGCAACCTATCAAGACCACATGCCTTCATTACCTTCCTGTTGTATGGCATATCTATCGAAAAATATTCATGCAAAGCATTGTTGCTTGGTATTCTTACCCATACTCTAACGATGAAGCATCTCACCATAACTGTAGGAGAATAGTAGTAGGGTTTACCTCTCTTCTTAAGAGGTTTTGTCCAAGGAATCACGTCAATCAAAAATAATATACGAAGAAGTATGGAGTATAAGCTAAACACATTAACAATAAAAACTGGAACCTGATCTTATCGTTTCGAACTAAATTATACCCAAGCCTCAAATATTTACTTGTGCATCAGAAATAAATTCTCCTTGATTGTCTGTCAATGTCCCAGTAAAAGTGACAATATCACCCACTAATAATGTTGCATTACATTGAACTGAATTCGTACATTCTGGAAGCTGATCTAATACAAGACTGGTTGGAACAAGCTTTGGATGTCCACCAATATGATTTGCAAAAACTGGAACAAGACTTGGGCTCAATGGAATTATGATTATTGCAAGAATCAATAATTTGATTATCATTTCACAAATCTATTCTTGAGAAGTGTTATAAGAGCTTTGGTTTAACTTTAGTTTTTCCGCGAATAATTTTTTTAAATTTTAATTATAAAATCACCTATCTTCACTTTATCAATGAACAATGTTATAGTCTAAGGAAGTAAAAGAGAAATACCTCTTGCATTCTTACCTTTAATTCTAGTACTTCATCGTTTAGGATTCATCGTTATTTAGAAGTATTGAATTAGGTTCAAGATTCCCCTTAATCGTATATTCTTATTGTTTATATTCTCTACAATTTTCTCAATGGAATAACCGCCACGGTTTATTGGGTTAAGCATAGACTTGAACTTATTAATCTACTTCGCTGGAAATTTGTTTACCTATACCTGAAATTTACCTATACCTGAAACTTATAGACCAAATATTTTAACAATGTTAGACACAACTTATGAGGTTGATGATTCAACCTCAAAAATCAAACAAACGGGATAAATTCAACATAATGTTGACAATCCTAGATATCACTAGAACTCCTGTGAGGAAAACTCATATAATGTACAAAGCAAAATTAAATTTCTACCAATTAACCCGATATATTAATTGGCTCACAACAGTTGGTATGATTGAAGAGATAGAATCAACTTTTAAGGGTTACAAAATCACTGCTAAAGGCTTGCAGCTGTTTAATTTGTTCGAATCGGGGGTTACTGCAAGCATATATGAAAAACAATCGGTGTACCAATTAGTTGAGGCTGGGCATAATTAAGTAGCTCGAAACGATAAGATCAGGTTCCATTTTTTTCGTTGATATGTTTAGAACACACCCCATACTCCTTCGCATATTATCTTTAATCAATGTGAATTCTTGGCTAAAACCCAATAAGAAAAGGGACAGACCATTCTACTATTCACCAACAGTAATGTAAAGATGGTTTATCGTTAGAGAATGGTTAGTAATAACAAGCAACAATGCTTTTCATTAATACTTTTTGATAGATATGCTATACAAGAGGAAGGCGATGGAAGTATGTGGTTTGGATAGATTGCCAGATAGAATGACTTTTGATAGAAGGTTTAAGGTATTATCAATTGACATTAGATCAAGGATAGATGCTCTATGGGTATGCTCTTCATAAAAGATGGGTTGGTAGACCCAGCCATAATATCCGTTGACAGTTCATTGATGAAAGCAAAAGGGCATGTATGGCATAGATCAAACACGAAGAAGAATGAAGTATCAGGTTCAGATATAGATACAGATGCTCTATGGGGATTCATATCAGAGAATCTCCCTGCAGAAGAACCTAAACATTGAATCTAAACTAGATTTTGTAATAAGGTAAAATGGATTAGAATTACGCCCAAAGCTCATCTAAATATAAAGGCTAGTATAGACAATATAGCTAGACCGTAAAATAAGAGGAGGAAGGATCCTAAGATTCCGGTTGTGTAGGATGATGATGAGTTCAAAAGGAATAAATGATATATAGAAATGTTCTTCCCTTGGCTGAAGGGAAGGTTCAGGAAATTATCGTTACGTTATGAAAGATTATTAGAAAAGTATTGGTGGGATTTCAACATCTAGAAGAGTTCATAAGGCAATGAGGAGGTTTAAGATGGCTCCTAAATAAATCAACATATATAGATGGGTATCTAGACGAACTTTACATATTGGACTTGATGATTCTGATTAAAGTAAATGAGTGGATTAACTAAAATGAATAAACCTCTTGCGAAATTTATTAAGGATTCATTATCGAACGACAAATGCAAGATAGGAGGGAAGGCAGTCTTACGCTCGGTCAAGAATTCAAAATTGATAGTGTGTTCAAAATCACTATCTGTAGAAGTGAAAAGCAAAATAGAACAATTGGCGAAAGCTGGAAATATTCCAATACATAATCTAAATCATACGTCAATGGAGCTTGGTAAATTGTGCAACAAGCCATTTAGAATATCCGTAATATCTATAGACGATACAATTGGCTTTGATATGTCAGAGATCTTGGAAGAAATAAACGAGGAAGAAAATATTAATAACTGAATTCAGTAAAGAGGATAGATTAATTTTTTCTTGGATTTATTATAATAATGGTAGATAAAAAATGCTGTGCTAAATTAAACGGAGGATCAAAGATAATAGGTGAATAATTCTATTGGAATAGATTTTCATAATTTAGTAGTGGAAAAAATCTTAATTATTTGTTTCACTAATTTTTTCATACAATTGCCTTTGTCGTTGTTCTTTATATGAACAATAATTGCCATATTTAGGATGAGAGAATATAGGGTCATTCAAGCTCTGGATTAGAGAATAAATGTTTTTCATTTGGTAGAATGTAACCATTGGCATACAAAATTATAGTTGTAAAGGTCATATAGGACCATGTATGAACATGGCAGTTCTTCCTTGATAAAATGGATAATTCTTTAATTGTGTATCTAGTTTACGCTACTAGTATAAAATATGGTAAAAAGAGTGTGGTGTACCATTGAGTGTAGAGAATATGGCATCTATGATTAAAGATTAACACACAATTAGTTTCATTTAGATATTTCCATTTCTTTGTTGGACAATAATCACTAAATATTGTGATTTTTATTACTTTGAACTTGTTGGTGAAGAGATTATCTATTGTATTATTGATATTAATATTTAGAAATATCGCCAGATCTTAGTATAAATATTTAGAAATATCGCCAGATCTTAGTATAAAAAATATTAAGATTTAAATGAAGCTTTATAGAAGGGTGTGTATTCATAGCGGAGAAAAGAATTGACTGAAATCAAATTAACAACAGATGAATTGCAATTGATGTCACTATTCCAGAGCATTACTAGTGCAACAGCTAGGGATTGTGTTATTGACGAAAAACTTGATAGGGTGATATTTATAGTTAACAAGGGTTCTATGGGACTGGCTATTGGCAAGAATGGGGCTACCATTAAGACAATGCAAGATATTGTTGGGAAGAAGATCGAATTGGTTGAATATTCTGACGATGTTAATGAATTTATACGAAATACGTTAAGTTCAAGCTTGATTTTAGATGTTAAGATTAATGAAAAGGATAATGGTACCAAGGTTGCTGTTGCTGTAGTTGATCCAAAGAAGAAGGGTGTGGTTGTAGGCAGAGAGGGAAGAAACGCTGAAAAGGCAAGACTCTTGATGAAGCGGTATTTTCAAATTTCGAATGTATTAATAGTTACACCGGAACAGATTCCAAGGTGACAAATTGGCAAGAAAATCTCCGCTAGGTTTGTTTGCAGGACGTGTGCTTAAGCAGAAGAAGGGAAGATTTAGGTGGTCTGACAAATATTATAATAGAAAAATGTTTTTGCTGGACAAAAAAACCAACCCATTAGAAGGCGCCCCTCAAGCTAGAGGTATTGTGTTAGAGAAGGTTGGGGTTGAATCAAAACAACCCAATTCAGCGGTAAGGAAATGTGTTAGGGTGCAGCTGATCAAAAATGGTAAAAGTATAACAGCATTTCTTCCCAGGGACGGTGCGTTGAACTATATCGATGAGCATGATGAAGTCGTACTAGAAGGTATCGGTGGATCTATGGGTGGGGCTATGGGTGATATACCTGGGGTTCGTTGGCAGGTTTTCAAGGTGAATGGGGTCTCACTTAATGAATTGGTAAGGGGTAGAAAAGAAAAACCAAGGCGATGAATTTGAACCAATCAGCATCTAATAAGTTGTTATTCAGGAAATGGGACCTTAGTCAAGTAACAGTTATAGATCCTGGACTACAAAGGGTACTTTCTCTTAAACCATGTATATTTCCATCATCCTTTGGAAGACATGTGCATAAGAGATTCAGAAAGGCAGATGTGAATGTTGTCGAGCGCTTAGCAAACAAGATGATGCACTTTGGCAAAAAGTATGCTAAGAATACTGGGAGGATGGGAGGCAAAAAGGCGAAGGTCATTAACATCGTGAAAACAGCTTTTGAAATTATATACCTCAAGACGGGTGAGAACCCACTGTCCATATTAATAAGAGCAATAGAAAACGCTTCACCAAATGAAGATACAACTAGAATAGTTTATGGAGGTGTAGTATATCATGTTTCAGTAGATGTTTCTCCATTAAGACGAATTGATTTAGCATTAAGATTCTTAACAGAAGGTGTAAAAGAATCAACGTTCTCAAATCCCAAGTCAATTGAGGAGGCACTTGTTGACGAAATAATTCTAGCAGCAGGTAACAATATGAACAGTTTTGCAATTAAAAAGAAAAATGAGCAAGAACGTATAGCTATGTCGTCACGTTAAAGTCCAATTTAGCATTTTGCAAGTCAGAACTGTAACGAGTACCATTAGATTCAAGGAGATTTTTAGTATTTTAATACTTTACCCGTACTATGAAACAATATGGAAATATCAGAAAATAATTTAAGGAAACATGTAAGATATTTAGCTTCTCCGGAGTTGCAAGGTAGAGAGTTTGGTAGTAAGGGGAATAGAATGGCAGTGCAATATATTCAAGAACAATTTAAAGAATTTGGATTGAAAACTCCAGGGAAATTTCTCGATTATATTCAAAACCTACCAGGAGGAGGACAAAACTTGATGGGGATCTCATATGGGAATGATAAGGAATTATCACAAGAGTGTGTAATCATAGATGCGCATCACGATCATCTAGGTAATGGTTTTGTTGGTGCTAGTGATAATGCCGCAGGTGTAGGAGTTTTGTTGGAGCTTGTAAGGATATTTGCCGAAGATAGTAATAGGCGTAGTTTGCTTTTTGCATGTTTCGATGGAGAAGAACAACTAATACCGATTGACGGTAAAAGGCAAACAATGTATGGAGCACATCACTACGTAGATAATCCGATATTTAACCTCAAGAAGACCGCTGCGATGTTATCACTCGATACCCTTGGACGTAACGATCTAGGAAATGATATGGTATTCATCCTGGGTTCTGAACGTTCGTTGTTCATTCAGGATGTAATTTATAGATGCTCGTCAGGTATACGCAAGATTATGTTCGACGTTGACATTCTTACTGGAGTAAAAGGAAATTACATACCATTTATTAAAAAACAAATACCATCTTTATTCATAAGCAATGGAATTCATCTTGATTATCATAATAAAAAGGATACAGAGGACAAACTGAAGTATGATTTGTTAACTAGAGATACTGAACTGATGATTGAATTAATTTCTGGTATCTCCAATTCAAATGAAAAACCGGATTTCTGTAAGAATCCCATATCTCCTAAAAGTATGGTTGAAGACATTCTATACTTGATAAATTTATTGAAGATGTTGGTTAGCCATAATAATGGTAAAGCAGAACAGTTCAATTATATAATTGCCAAGTTGGAAAACAAGCCGTCAAACAAAGATCTAAAGCTTGGAGTACAGATAATACTTGGATTCTTGACTCCAAATTTCGCAAAGTTTTATCTCTTACTTAACGATGCACAAATTGCAGAAAACAAAAAAAAGTTTGCTACGGCCTTAAAATACTACCAAGAAATTGTTAGTTTTTACGATGAGTACAGAGTGCCTCATGTATGGATTAAGGATGTAAAAGATAAAATCGCAGAATTGGGCAAGAAAACTAGATCTATCAGATGATATTATGATCTATTTAAACATAAATAGAATTATTTTCACATGTAATAATAATTAATTCCCTATATGTGCAGCAATTTACTCAGGACTTCTACACGCTCTCATATTTCTAGAAAAACCTGTATGAGAATAAGAAACACATGCTTATGACTATGAAAGTAATAAATTAAATACATGGGGCGAGGTCGATAGGATCCATGATCAAAAAGCGGAGAGTTACTGGGAGGAGCCAATTCAAGGATGAGCTGGAAAACATTGGTATCAAGACTGATAAGGTACATAGAAACCTTCCAGTCGAGTTGTTAGTTGAATTGGCAGGTAAAAGAAAAGAAGGTGTCTTATCTTCTACTGGAGCACTTTCTATAGTAACTGGTAAAGTTACTGGTAGATCTCCTGATGATCGGTATATTGTAGATGACGATATCACACATGATACTGTTCACTGGGGTATGTTTAACCAGCCGTTATCCGAAGAAAATTTTGAAAAAATATATCAGAAAATTAAGGAACATATTCAAGGGAAGGAGATATTTATTTTTGATGGATTCGTTGGAGCAGATCCTAAATATGGTATGGCTTTACGTATAATCAACGATCGTGCTTGGCAAAATTTATTTGCGCGTCAACTCTTTATAAGACCTAAACCTTCTGAATTAGACTCATTTAGTCCAGAATTCACGTTAATAGCGATGAATGGTTTCCTAATAAATCCAAAAAAGAATGGTATTGGAAGTGGTATGTTCATCATAATAAACCTTAAGCAGAAAATTGTCCTTACAAGTGCATGTTCCTATGCCGGTGAAATAAAAAAAGCGGTATTCTCTTCTATGAATTATTATCTTCCTGAACGACGTGTATTTCCCATGCATTGTGGTGCCAACATGGGAAAGGGAGGTGATGTAGCTTTGTTCTTTGGGCTATCAGGGACAGGAAAAACCACACTTTCGGCTGACTATGAGAGAAATCTAATTGGTGACGATGAGCATGGATGGTCAGAAGACGGAGTTTTTAATTTCGAAGGAGGTTGCTATGCTAAATGCATCAACCTGGATAAGACACATGAACCCCAGATTTGGAATGCAATAAAGTTTGGGGCAGTAATGGAAAATGTTGTCCTAGATAAAACAACAAGAGCTCCCGACTTTGCTGATGATAGTATCACAGAAAATACCAGAGTTGCTTATCCTCTTTATCATATACGCAATGCAGTAATACCGAGCATTGGTGCCCATCCTAAGTTAATCATATTTTTGACGGCAGATGCATTCGGTGTTATGCCTCCTATTGCAAAGCTTACAAAGGAAGCAGCAATGTATCACTTTATGTCAGGATATACTAGCAAGCTAGCTGGTACAGAAAGAGGCATAACTAAACCCAAAGAAACATTCTCTAAATGTTTTGGTGCACCTTTTATGCCTCGTCCTGCTGCGGTTTATGCAAAAATGCTTGGTGAGAAAATAGAGAAATATGGAACTCGGGTGTACCTTGTGAATAGTGGATGGTCAGGGGGACCATATGGTGTTGGTGAAAGAATAAAACTCCATCATACAAGAGCAATTGTAAGGGCTGCTATAAATGGTTCTATTGAAAAATCAGAGTTCATCCATGTTGATATTTTCAATCTTGATATTCCAAGATCTTGTCCCGGCGTGCCGAGCGAGATACTTGATCCTAGATATACATGGCCAGAAAAGGACGCATATGATATCGCAGCAAAAAGACTTGCAAGACTGTTTGTGGAAAACTTCAACAAGTTCAAAAACATCCCAATTGAAATCAAAGAGGCCGGGCCAAGAATCCATCACATCTGAACTGGACAAGAATGTATGTTTTTTAGAGATAAATGGTAGCCCGGAGCAGATTCGAACTGCTGTCACCAGGTATCTTTTCAAAGCGGATCCAGAGCCTGGTACACAAGGAGTTTCTAGCCCTTCCTTGACCACTAGATTCGGCAACTTTTATAGTTTCGACCGGGCTTCCGGGCTAATTAAGAGACTATTTACTTAGTATTTGTTCTTTTACCTAGGGAAAGGTTATTTGGTAATTACTTCTCTAACCGCCTGTCCATAGTCCAACCTTATCTTCTTTCTCATATACGGGATGACCTTATAATGTACTGAATAAATCTCCTTATCTCTGTCTTTGACGAGTAAACCTCTCACTATCAAGGAAACAAATCCACTAACGACTTTCGATTGATTAATCACTTCTTCTTCGCAATAATTGTTGCGAACTTCATGATATTCTTCGATAGAGAAATAGGATCTATCTTTTTCCAACACAAGGGGCCAGATAATTTTCTCCCATACCAACCTCCTGTTTTCAGTAGAGGAGGCGTACTTCCCCTTCGTTCGAAGCATTAATAAGATTAAGCCGGGTGTTATAATATAAAACTATGGACGGTAATCACCTGAAATCTGCTTTCGATGAGCTATCAAAAGAGTGGGAAATTGATCAGCGAATACGGGACCTTGCTTTGGGCAAACTAGATGTAGAGGATACTGCAGTTCAAATTAATGATGTGATCTATCATATACCTACAATAACAAATGATAAATCCTATATCTTATGGGACTGTTTATGGCCTAAATGTCATAACTGTTGTATAAAACAGGGAAGATTACCATTGACGATTAAGGATATAGAAGCATTATCTTACAAATTTCATTATACAAAAAAAGAATTTATAGATACTGAAACGAGGGTTTCAAGCTGGACCGAAGGTGATTCATTTGGGGGTGTGATAACATCACTTTCAATGATCTCGTTGAAAAGAAGGAAAGAGGAAAAAGAGGATCAAGATGGCACACCATTGTCATGTAGATTTTTGGACAACACAGGTTCTTGCAATCTGCACCCACAAAGACCTGGGTGTTGCCAAATGTATCCATTTATGTCTTGGGTTATTTTAAAAAATGGAAAACCGCAAGTGCATGCCACTTTTCAGTTTGATGGTAGATGTCCAGGATTTTATTTATCAAAATCATTGGAAGAGATGGCCGATGTTTTAGAACATTACTCAAAGATAATAGTTGATTACAATTCTGATGTAAATAGGACAACAAGGGAGGGCTACGGTTTTATAAGTATTGTAGACCTTCGTTCTTTGAAATAATTATTTTTATGAAAAATGCTGTTCTGATTTCCATTCTAAACATATCTATTGTTTTTCCCACATGTGAATAAATTTTAATTGAACTCCTAGAAGTTTAATAAAACTGAATTAACTATTGATTTCACTCTTTAATATTGTATATGATTTTGGTAGATTTTGAGATTCAAGTATGAACTTTCCGCATTGTGCGAGGCTGATTTATTATCAAAAATTTACTACCCTAGACCTTTGTTAGATAAGTTTTATCCCAACATGAGCACATTATCTTTCCAGCCTCCATGTAAATGAATTTAACCTTCCCCAAACCTAAATATTTTTCCTCTACTAAAATATCAACTCATCTCAAAACCCTACAATACATCAAAAATGATGCAAGATTAACAAATGCCAGGTAGTTTTCTGCCGTTCTTTCATATCTGATTCTTGTTCTGTGAAATCCATTCTTGAGCCATGCAAGGAATCTCTCAACTACAAATCTTGTCTTGCTGTAATGTTTGCAATCATTATTTTGCAAGATGAACTTGGAATTTATTTTGTATGGGATGCAACATGCAATATTTCTATCCCACAAATACATTCTGATGTATTTTGCATCATTTTGTCTGCATAAACTGGTTCTATCTGTTGTATTGAATCATCATCAAGATAGTCTGAAATTGATCCTGTAACATCCATGCATTTTGTACTGTCATGTTCATTTGCTGGACTCAACAGTATGGATATTGGAAATCCGTTACTCTCTACTGCGGCATGTATTTTTGTACCTGTTATTCTCTTGAATCCATTATATCCAGTTACATTGCCCCTTTTTTATCAGGAATGGATGAAGAGTCAACTGATATTTGTAGATTAATTTTGCCAGATTTATGTGCTGAGTGAATAGTACGTGATAGAATCTTTTTCCAGATTCCTTTTTGTTGCCATTTGTTTAACCTTCTGTTTGCAGTAGAATCATCACCATATCTTTTTGGCATATCGTCCCATCGGCATCCAGTAGTTAGAACATGGATTATTCCGTTAATGATTTTTCTATCATAATCCCTAGGCCTGCCAGTTTTTGCATGTGGTGGTATGTGTGATTCCATCATACTCCACTGTTTGTCTGATAATTCTTGGAATTTCATAAAATAATTTTAGATGTCGCTATTCATGGATCTAAATGGTCGCTAAAAATTGTCTAAATGGTTAGTTTTGAGATGAGTTGACATTATTTTTAATTTTGTAGAAGGTCTCACAAATATCTGGATGCAACATGACACGACTATTGTCACGAGAAATTATTAACATATATGATAAATAGGAAATTACATTTGAATATGTGCTCTAGAAATTCAATTCAATACATGTTGATTTTTATGACCATTGTTTGAAAATTTTGTCAATTAATTATTGACCCTGCCTCAAGGGAATATTAGGTGTTCCAATCCAGAATATTGTAGTAATAAATCTATTATCGATAAAATACTAGAATCATTTCAGTTGTATTGAAGATTTACAAGAAAGCCTACTATCGACACCGTTACGATTAAGACTAAATTAAGTACTATAATAAATGAGTTAATTCGTAATGGTTACTTTGATAATATCTCTAATTATTATTCTAATCTACCACTATGTTTTATGATCTGTACTGAGAGCAACTATCAGTTATCAACGAATCCCAATTAATTTTTTGTAAAAGAAATTGTCTGTCCAGTCACAACAATATTTCCATTGATCTTTAGCTCCATACCGTTTTTGTTCATTGTGGAATTGCCATCACCCTCTTCAAGCAGGACACCATTTTTAGTAATGAAACCTATTCCGGAAATTATCAATTCATCTTCTTCAAATGCAATATCATCTCCTTTTATTGTCACTATAAAAATATCGCTTGCGTCATTTTGATATACTGTTATAACGTCTCCCCGATGGGAATAAAAATCTGCTTCAGCTGCCCAAAGTCCAGAATTCGGAGAATCTTCAAACAATACTAAACCAGTTGCCTCCACGATTCCATAATCAGACTCTCCCTGAGCTAACATATATGGAAACAATACAAATACTAACGCGATTGATAAAATCGCACTTTTCGCAATTGTCAACGATTTTATAAAGTCGTATTCGATCTATTAAATTATTTGGTCAAGAAGTATCACATTAGGATGAAGGTAAACTAACAAGCTTGGCTTTATAAAACCTAGAATGTGTTGCTTTAATGGTAAATGAAACGAATATTTGTGTAAATCTAGTAGAGTTTGCTCAATTTATTTCCTCTAGGCCTAAAAGGTTAGAACTCGTTAATTTTTTCCTTATTTAAGGACCTGATTTTCCTTCATAAATTGATTGAGACAGGCCCTAGGTGTTTATAAATACCAATTCAATAAGGTGAAATTGTTGATCAACTCTTAATTTAGAAGTTTTTCCGCTTTTGTTTGAGTTTTCTCAAATATTAATCATCTGGAAATACGCATTATCTTCGATGTAAAAATGCACTACTTCCCTTCTATGCTAGATTTGAGAAGGGGTACGAAACTGACTGACAGATTTTCTCTAGTGATAGTGCTCGGTACGAACATCTTTATTTTTTTGTAGAAAAGTGATAATATTTTGAAGAGACCTACCTATATAATTATATTTCTTTTTATGGTTCTGTCGGGTTAACGGGTGCTGGCATATATTATCTTGCCATATATTCATGCCTTACATTCTCACGTCTCAGACCTGACAGCGTATAGTAGTGTCTTTTTAGCTTGTTACATGGGCTGCACAACAATATCCTGTTTGAGATGTGGTTGATTCCACCGTCAGCACGTGGAGTGTTGTGATCAAGCTCCAAATATCTTGAATCGTCAAACATTCTATCACATCTCTGACACTTGTAGCCGTGCTGTTCTAACAAGTATTGCATCATTTCGGCCCTGCTCATCTTCTTATCCTGTGGTTCCAACACATTTTGTTTTGTCTTTAGGTGTGGGGATGCAGTTTCACCGCCATCGGTTCTTTTGGGCAATTCTGAGGTATATGTCATGACACCCTCGCTAAACAGAATATCATTACGATTACCATCAATACTTAGGTGATTTTGCTTTTTCAGTCTGTCTATGACTGTCTCATGTGCTTTGTCCCAGATGTCAATTCCAACCCATTGCCTCCCAAGTCTCTCTGCAGCTACACAGGTTGTGGCACACCCGGCAAATGGGTCTAATACAATATCACCCTTTTTGCTTGATGCCTTTATCATCCTTTCATATAACGCCAGTGGTTTCTGTGTAGGGTATCCTGTACGCTCCTTTGCCATGTTATTGATAGGCATCCTCCAAACATCATGCATCAGCTTGCCACGTTTGTCAGGTTTGTAGCGGTCATCCCCGTATGATTCATAGTGTTTTACCCAATTACTGTTTTTGTCGTATGGCTCACGCATATCATCCCAGTTAAAGACGTGTTTGTTTTTGGAATATAATAATATCACATCATGCTTGCGTCCAAAATGTCTTCTGGCAACGTTTGCGATGTTATAATAATGCCATATGATCTCATTTTGAAAGTTCCTACTGTTAAAGATGGAATCCATCAGTTCCTTCAGATAATGCGATGCTGTAGGATCGCAGTGCAGATATATCGACCCTGTATCCTTTAGGATACGTCTCATGGCCAACAGTCTGACTGCCATAAAACATAGAAACGCTCCCATGTCATCGCCATAGCTTGAGCGTGATCTCTGAATTACATTTATGACGTTTGGGTGATCGTCTGTAATTTGATCTACCCATTCCTGATGAACATCCCTGTCCCATGACCACCTGTCCTGAAATGACGCACCTTTGACAAGACTGTCAGGTGTGGCGTGAAAATCACGTCCCTTGTTAAACGGGGGATCGGTTGCGATCAGGTCTACAGTACAGGAGTTCATGGCACGAAGAAAATTCAGATTGTCCCCATGAA
Source organism: Nitrososphaerales archaeon (assembly GCA_965197925.1). Lineage (GTDB taxonomy): Archaea > Thermoproteota > Nitrososphaeria > Nitrososphaerales > UBA213 > CBDAOC01. The sequence goes on along the minus strand of CBDAOC010000019.1, from coordinate 489,996 downwards.
ACAGTGTTCGGTTGACCCAGTTAGGTGTTGCTGTGCCTTGTTGCTGTGCCTTGTTGCTGTGCCTTGTTGCTGTGCCTTGTTGCTGTGCCTTGTTGCTGTGCCTTGTTGCTGTGCCTTGTTGCTGTGCCTTGTTGCTGTGCCTTGTTGCTGTGCCTTGTTGCTGTGCCTTGTTGCTGTGCCTTGTTGCTGTGCCTTGTTGCTGTGCCTTGTTGCTGTGCCTTGTTGCTGTGCCTTGTTGCTGTGCCTTGTTGCTGTGCCTTGTTGCTGTGCCTTGTTGCTGTGCCTTGTTGCTGTGCCTTGTTGCTGTGCCTTGTTGCTGTGCCTTGTTGCTGTGCCTTGTTGTTGCTGTGCCTTGTTGCTGTGCCTTGTTGCTGTGCCTTGTTGCTGTGCCTTGTTGCTGTGCCTTGTTGCTGTGCCTTGTCATATAAATCACCTTACACGTTTCTTGTTCCAGTATGGCGAGTTACATTTCTTGTTGTTGCAGTTCTTTGGGGATTCGTTCCTGCTGTACCAAATCTCACCGCATCGATTACATTCATGTTTCCAATACGCACCTTCAACTTTCATGCTCATACAGCATCCTCTTGAGGGATGTAAACTTTCCCAATCTCATGATCGTTCCTACAAATGTTGGGTTCAGGACATTTTTCTTTGTTTTCCACATACTCGTGAATGATTGCTTTGAAATCTTTGGAACCGTTATAGTTGATACTGTCCGGTATCCTGTAATTGTCAGCCATACCTTTGAAATTATTCTGTTAGAACCTTGACTTTTCCTGCTTTAAAATCCTTGATTACTGCTGCAGCTTTCTTTAGTTCTTCGTCTGTCCATGATGGTGTTTTGATCATGTCTGATGCGTGTTTGCAGAGATTATAAATCCTCCTTTGTACCTTTAGGTATTATAAGGTACAGATATCCGGTTCCAAATGCCTGAAATCCCAGCACCCGTTAACCCGACAGAACCCGTATCTGTAGCATGTAACTTGTGTTATATTAAATTAAATTAAATCTCATTGTTGTAAAGGATGTAGTTTATTCAAAAATTTCCTCTTGTTTTGTGATAATCTCTGATTTGTTTAGATTAATAGAATGATCTTGCTATTGTTGTAATTGATTATGTATTTTTTTTCTTATACTATAGAGAAATACCATTTGGAAGGCCCTGAATATATTGATAACTTTCATGATTGAGAAATCAACCCGAAAAATCACATAGTTGAGAGTATTCGGAGGTTTAACTTCTTACAGGAGCGATGTTATCATTGAAGGATAGGGTTATACCCAAGAATGGAAACATTTTGGTATAATATCTTATTTACACGCAAGAAATTAATATTATTTAGAGACAAATCGATTATTAGAAATAAAGCCAGGTGGAAGAAATCAGGGTTAGTAAGTGTTGGTGGAGGAGAAGGTTAGTTACAAATTCTTCAGAAGAAAAATTATCAGACCTCCTCGTATGCTTTGAAGATGGTATTTCGCTCTAATAACGTGAGAACACAAGTAACTACTTTACCCTATGAATTTATTTAGGATTTGTTTCACTGGACACAATATCTAGCCCTTTTCTCTGTGAATTATTCTATTGAACCACGGCTTATATAATAAGCAATATTGATCTAGAAAAAAATATAATTTTATATGTAATCAATGTTACTCAATCTAAAATACGGAAAATTGGTTCCGATTGTCCATAGATGTTTATTTGCTTTATCACACTAGCATACCATATAATGACACTAGCTTCAGTCGAAAAATCTGATATGTTAGATAGAGTATTGAATTTCCCAACGCAGGTCTTAGAAGTGTTAAAGATGAAAAAAGAGCTAGATCTTTGTTTCAATTATGATAAAATTTCTAATCTTGTTGTTCGCGAAATGGGAGGTTCTGGTATAGTAGGTGACTTTATGCGTGTATTGTTACGAAATTCAAGAATACCTCTTTATGTAAACAAACATCTTCTTCCACCTCTTATATTGACGAAAATAGCCTTGTCATTGGTGCAACCTACTCAGGTAAAACTCGTGAGACATTAGACACTTTATGGTCCTGTAAGCATGCTGGAGCGAAGACTATTGTAGTGACAGGTGGAGAGGCGTTAAAACTTCATGTTATGAGGGACATATACCGTGTTTGACTGTTCCACAGAATGGGCATAGTAGAGCATCACTTGGATACATGTTGATTCCAATTTTACTTATGCTGGAAAAAATAGGTATTCTAAAGGGGGTGGAGAATGATGTGGTTGAGACTGTAGAAGTGTTGAACAATATCAAAGAAAAATGCGGGCCTGAGATTCCCGTAGCGAAAAATGTTGCACGCTCGCTTGCGTTTGAACTTCTAGGAAGATTCCCAATTGTTTATGGGGAACAGAATTTTACAGATAGCGTCGCAATTCGATGGAAACAACAGTTTAATGAAAATTCGAAGGTTCATTGCTACTACGATATCTTTCCTGAACTCCTTCATAATGAAATAGAGGCGTGGGATTCGGTCGGAAATGTACACGGAAACTATGCGCTTATTTTACTTAGAGATTTAATTTATGAACACGAAGTAGGTCTTCAAGAAAAAATTAATGCTTGCAGAATATATGATCCAGCAAAAAGGGGCAAAGATTTGCGAGTATTGGAGGGAAGGAAGATCTGAACTCTCTAGGCTTCTTTCCTTAAGCTATTTAGGTGACTTTACTAGTGTTTATCTTGCATTGGCAAAAGAGATTGACGCTTCTGCTGTGAGTAATATAGAATTCATGAAAAGGTTCGGATTTGTCAAGGAGGAGGTTAATTCTGGAATTTAGCAAGTTGCAGTACGAAATAGACAAGACTCAGGTTATAGTCGTAGCAGGTGGAAAAGCAAAGAGGATGGGAATAGACATACCAAAATGTCTTCTTGAAATTTCTGGAAAAAAGTTGATTGATAGAACAATTGAGTCTTTAACGAAGGAAGGATTTAAGCAATTTGTATTCCTCGTTGGTCACAAGCACGAGTTAGTGATGGAACATATTGGCGACGGTTCAAAATACGGTATTCAGGCGGAATTTAGTATTGATCCTATTGGAAATGTCGACTGGGGCAAGGGAAAAGCAATAAAACAAGCATTAAAAAGCCACAAATTTGATAGAACAAAGAGGAGTTTAATATTATTTCCTGATGATGTTGTATTAGAAAAAGACATTTTCTCTCGTTTTTTGAAGTCTCATCTTGACTCGGTAATACACCGTAGTTGTATAGGTTCAATAGTATTAGTTCCTGGTACAGAATATCCATATGGGGAAGCAAGCGTAGATCCCAATGGATTGATCCTAGGTTTCAAAGAGAAACCACTCATACACAAACCAACATCAATTGGTATCTACATCTTTGAGCCCGCGGTCTACGAAATTATCGAATATGCGATTGACTTGGAAGATATTGACGCAGTAGAGTTGGAGTCCGGCGTTCTTCCAATATTGGCTAATGAACGCAAACTTTCAGGTTTCTTTATTGCAAGCAGCAAGTGGATACCCATCAATACACTCAAGGAATATGAGAAAGTAATAAAAGTTTTAGAAAAGTGACACATTCGTATGAAAGAGGTATTATAACCTATGTTCTTGTTTAGCTATTTTAAAATGAATGTTCTATCATGAAAGCTATTTACCATACCTTCTCTGTCTGGCTTGATAAGTCCTTATTGTTCTCATCAAATCTATCTTTCTGAATTCGGGCCAGAAAGTATCAACAAATACCAGTTCACTGTAGGCAGACTGCCAGAGGAGGAAACCACTTAGCCTTGCTTCTCCTGAAGTTCTTATTATCAAATCTGGATCTGGATTGGGTAAGTGGTAGGTGTAAAGGTTTTGCGCAACAATCTGTTCAGTGATCTTATTAACATCAATCTCACCCTTGGCAATCTGCCCTGCAATTGTTTTCACAGACTCTACGATTTCTGCTCTACCCCCGTATGCAAGAGCAATGTTGAGGTAATGTCTATCATAATCCCTTGTTAAATCTTCTAAGACACGGATATGTTTGATAATTTTATCAGGTAGCAGTTCTACCTTTCCAATAACCTTTATTCTTATTTGTTTCTCATACACCCTTTTGTCATGATATAATCTTTTCAACCTCTCTTCCAACACCTTATACAAAGCCTGGATATCCTCTGTCTTTCTAGTGAAGTTCTCAGTCGAAAGAACGTACACAGTCACTGATTGAACATTGATATCTAGGCACCAGTCAAGAACTTCTTCCAATTTGTTCGCTCCTAAAGTATATGCATCCAATTTACTTAGCATATTGGTTCTGGCCCACCGTCTATTTCCATCGATTATAAACCCAATGTGCTTTGGTATTCTTTCCTGATCGAATTGATTCTTTAGATACCATTCATAGAGGGTGTAAATGCGGCCGAGTCGCAAGAAGAGCTTAATGAGAGATATCAATTAACCCTATCACCATAGACAACTTACCGATTCTTATTTTTGTGTTATGTAATGGTAGATACAGACTTGTTACCATTACTTGAAAAGATACCTTATATAGCTTATAAGTTACACAATGCTTTTACGATGAAGTACAATAATTCAACTGTATTAGGAGTCTGATACTTATATTGTGCTATACAAATATCTTATTTTTACAATGCTGTAATTATTTCCAGAATACTCATTTAAATTATGGACAAGGTCAACGGCGAAGAGGTGATAGTTAATTCAAAGTTCATTTGTATTACTAAGCTCTATTCTCATTCTATCATTGCTTCTCCCATTAGAGTTTAGTTCTGGTAGCACAGTTGTGACTATATTAGTGGAAGAGGAGTTGTATGAGAAAGGAGAAGAGATAGTTATACAGGGAAGTACATCAAACCTTACTAACGATTCTCCTGTGAAAATCTCCGTTATAGATCCTAATGGCGATTTGTATAAAATAATTGATTTAGCTACCATTTTTGGAAAATACTCTTATAAATTCATAATAGAAGAAAGTAAAGCCGTAACTGGTATTTATACAGTCAAGGCTGTGCACGCCGGAGGGTTTGCCCAAACATCATTTCAACTTGGACGAACACTAAATCAAGTTGATGTGGTAATTCAATACGGCGCAGGTCTAGAGAATTCAAAGAAATCTTTTGGTCCTAAAGTACTTTCCGTTACAAGGGGAACTACAGTTGTATGGGCTAACAAGGATATTATTAGTCACAGTATAACAAGCGGTGTTCCTGATCGTGCTGATTATGGGGTCCTATTTGATTCAGGATTTCCCTTTATAAGTCCAAAGGGAACTTTTGAGCATAAATTTGATTTTTCTGATATATTTCCCTATTTTTGCACCATACATCCATGGATGATAGGGAAAATAATTGTGGGAGATCCTTCAGAAGATCCTTCAATTGCGATTAATGCTTTGACAAAGTTGACCGATTTTGACACTGGGATACAGTTAGAATTACAGGGTCAATCAAACCTGTTTTTCTACAGCAGCCTTTGTCAATAGTGGTTTTCGGTCCCAATAAACAACCTTACTTGACTGATGATATTGTGGTAGAGCAATTTGGGCAATTTAGTTATAAATTTAAGCTTGACAAATTGATCCGATATGGAACATATAATATTACATTTTCTATCTTAGATAGCAGAAAGCATATGTCGATTAATGTTAGACCAAATTATGATGAATCTTTACATATTTCGGAGACGCTTAATTAACTCCAAGGGGTCTGAAGTTCCAGAGATTAACGTGGGGGATGAAGTTGTCATTCATTCGAAACTAACAAGCGTTCTAAAATTACCACAACGATATGTATACATTACTTTAATAAATAATTCAACAGATATAACGGAATCATTCAACTGGGTAATGGGAAGGCTGGCAGCTGAAGAGACGTCAGATGTTCAACAGTCATGGATCCCTGAAACAAAAGGGATATTCAAAATACAAATATTTGTTTGGGAAAAACTTAACGATCCCATTCCTTTGGTGTATGAAGTGCAGGAAATTAATCAACTGATCCCAAAACTGATCATTTAGTGAATAATTGACGATCATTTGGATCTATTTGCAATGCTGCCTGTAGCAGAACATGAAATTTCAGGAGATAACAGGTGAACAATGGAAGATGATATCACCGCATCTCCCCAAGCCAGCCAGAACCGGAAGGCCAAGGGCAGACGACAGAAAGACAGTCAACGGAATCCTGTTTGTCGGGATAACAGGATGCAGGTGGACTGGGATGTCACAAAGGTACGGCTCCAAATCAACTGCGCACCGCAGACTGCAGAACTGGCAGCGACGTGGAATATGGAAGAATATCCTCTCCGCTGCAGTCAAATCAGCCCACAGATCAGGCAAGATGCAGCTGCAAAAAACGGTCGATTCGTCATCAATTCCGGCCAAAAAAGGGGAAGCGTCATAGGATACAACGGATTCAACAGGATTTCAGGCACAAAAATACACGTTGCGGTGGAACAAAACGGACTGCCAGTCTCAGTAGTAATGTCCTGCAAATCAGCATGACTCCCAGATTTGTAGACGTGATGGATGGCATCTCACAATATCTGGATGAGAGATCTATCAGAAAAATTGCGCGGTGCCAAGCAGACAAGGGCTATGATGCAGAATTCATCAGGAAATACCTCACCAAAAGAAAAATCTCTGACTGCATACCTTACAGAAAAAACAGTAAGACACAACAACAAAATGATAATACAGAACAATACCTATACGGCAAGACGCGCTATGTTGTGGAGAGATTCTTTGCCTGGTTGAAGAATGGGTTCCACAGAACCAGGATCAGATATGAGAAGAATGCACAAAACTATCTGGCATTTGTTATCATTTCGTCGATTATGATGTATTGGAGAGTATTGGGATGACTTCAATATATCTAAATGCTAAAGTCCTACAGAGATCATGGGAAGATTATTCAGTGCGGATAACAAAAGGTAAAGAATATTTGTCATCTTGCTATTATATAATTAATAGTATAGTGATGTTGTATGAAGAAACAAGTAACTTTAGATGAATGGCTCATAACCAGATTCAAAGATCTGTTGCATAAAGCTAGTGTTATTTCGGCTAAGACAGGTATACCATTGATTCTTTATAGACAATCTATTGAAGAAAGTGAACATGCTATGGAAGAAGAAGTTGCAACAGTTACGCATTTCTATGTCATAGTGCAGGTAATTACCCATGGAGGGTTCATACCTCCAAGCTTTCAACAACAATTTGTATTTACAATAAATGAATTCCCTGACTGGATAATGAAGAGGAGTAAGGAGATATTTCTCAAGTCATTGGATATTTTGGAAGAAGAAATAAAAGGTTAAGATCAGTACCAAGAAAATTATCTACTCTCATTTCTGTAGATGATGAACTAAATGAAGAGATCTTTGATAAAACAAACACAAGAGTCTGGTATTAACTTTTCTTCCATTCCAAGAGGTGCTCCGGCCAAGAAATCCAGAAACTATTGTCATGAATGACATCGAATCTATTATACTTGATCTTTGATAAAACAAAAGCACAAGAGTCTGGTATTAACTTTTCTTCCATTCCAAGAGGTGCTCCGGCCAAGAAATCCAGAAACTATTGTCATGAATGACATCGAATCTATTATACTTGATACGAATAAGAGTATGCATCGCTCAAAGTATCAAAAGCAGAAAGAGAGAATCCCAATTATATTAAAAGACAGAGATGAGAAAGAATACCATATGATAGAAGTTCAGATACCTTCCAACAGTTCATTAACATTCCTCCCGCTTTAGGTTTTTGTTACCTAACATACGTTGCTACCATGATTTTATGACGATTGTGTTATAGAAAATTAATGGATTTTATCCACACATGGTTATTTAGTACAAAAACCTACCGTATGAGGGGATTGAGGGGTGACTGGCTTGATAGATTTACTAGAGGGAATATTGATGTCTATAATAAATAAAGGTGAGGTTGAAATTAGCGAGATTCAACGTAGGTTTGATTTAACTAAAGAAACAACGGATAAGAACATAAGTTTTCTAGTCAGATTTGGTTTTGCTGAATTGGATAGGAATAAAAGGTATGTTAGGCCGAGTCCGACATCAATAGAGTTTTTTGAGTAAAATGGTAGCAATTGATAAAGTTTGATTGTGGAATTTTGACTAATTAACACTTTATTGTCAAGGATTTAGAAAACATCTCCGGTAACAATGTCATTTCCTTTAGGATATGAAGACCAATTATCAAATAAAAATGAAAGATTGTTGTTTCTTTAAACTGGTACTTCTTTGCTTTGATATTATTGTTTTCGTTACTTTCACTTACGTCAACACCGTCATCAGCGCTGACTAACCTTCATGAAGCAGTGACCCTATCTGTTCTTTCTTAGTTTTAGGTTAGATAGCTAAGGTCACAAGTAATGTTAGTCGAGTAACCAAATAAATATATCTTTTTTTATATCAACTATAATAATTATAGTATTAGGATAATTATGATAATTATAGGTGTTACAAACATCTGAACCCGCCATGCAACTGGCTTTTTACAAACCTTATTTACCTTTACCATGGGTATAGGGTACCCTATACTATACCTTTACCATACCTAGGTAATACCTTACCTTTACCTTATAATGTTACTCACCCTTAGGAACATATGTTACTAACTAACTAAAGTGATAAAACTTTCACCGACAAGATCAAATAGTAAGAATATGAAAACTAGGTATGAGCTTACTTGTATTCCCCATTTGCGGGAAAAACGCCAGTCGTAGAAAGTTCGATCCATGCTCACTCGATCCTGATATCTATGTACAGGTTGTCATAGGTTTGGGAAGGGTAAAAGGATTCAGAACCAATGGTAGGCATGGTATTCTACAATCTGATACTACTAAAGAAATCAAGAAAAGACTTCTCCAGCTAGCATCTATTTTAATCAAGAATAGTCTAATGAGTAAATTAGAAGTTGAAAGGTGTTTAGGTGTAAATTCTTCCCAATCCAAGAAAATGGCAGCTTAATCTTCACTCATTGAAGAGAAGGTTGAAAGCATTAATCAACTAAAAGAAGAATTAGATGCACAGAATGCGTCCAAGGAAGAATTACTTGAATCTGTTAGACAATCTATTCAATCTATTAAAGAACAGCTAGGCTATGAATATGAAACTGAATTTGATGACCCATTAGAGGAACTAAAGAATATTATCGAAAGACTAAATGATGAATACTCAGTTATGAAAGCTATGGTGGAGATTAATGAGTCAGCAAACTAAGAGAAACAAGTATGTGCTGGAAAGTTTATTGTAACACCTAAAGGTTGAGAGTTTCAATCGGAACTAGGTTCAGACTGCCAGAAAGCTTTGGAGACATTGAAGGAACTAGGACCAGAAGCCAGAACCTACGTTTCAAAGCACATTACACCTTCTGATGCCAAACAAAAGGAAGTCCTAGAAGAAGCAAGGAAACAAGATTCAACCTTAGATTCTTTCCAATCTTGCTTTACAACTAATAACCCTGGTTCGAGTAAACATTTAACTTTAACAGAGAAAAACCACTTTCATTCCCTACATAACTAGAAGAGGATGTTTCTCTCATGTCAACTATACTTCTCAAGTGGGCAATTTTAGTAATAAATGTGAAAAGAAATTAACATGATTATGAAACCAATAAATACATACAAGCGTTCAATTAATTTCTGAACGGTCAAAGGCAAGGTACTTCAATCTGTAATTATATAAAATATACAATGAAAGAATCATCATGGTGTGTTGTCAGGGTCGGAGGACAGCAGGTTAAGGCCAGCATAAGGTATAAGAGAAATGGTAAGTTTGAGATTATTGAAGCTGAAGATGAAAATTGTGTTGGTAAAATAATCGATGTCTCAGATGTGGATCATTGCAAACTAAATGTTACACGGCAGTTAAGGTGATGATATGAAGCCTGAATCAAGCATAATTGATGATAGTTGAAGAGATGAGAAGGGTTTATCAAAATTTGTCGGTAATAGACTTGTTAGCGGAAGAAAACATGTTAGCACTATACCTGTATAAGAGAGGGGTAGATCCTATACGTAATAGGTTACGGGAAATCCTTCGAGCTCAAATTGAGGAGAAATTGAGGTAGAGGGATCTGTATTGATTAATATTACTACCAGCAGAAGGAGGTTGACTTGTTTTCTATTGTGCCCATCATGTTACTGGTCAGCAACATTCTACAGTTCTAAAGGCAATAGATGTCCCTCATGCAATACTTTGACCCAGAAGCAGAAGATTAACATTGGGATGAGAAAATCCAATCACGATTTTTATTATACTACCCCCTTCAAATAATATTGTCAGGCATGATTATTTGAGGCTTGGACATAAGTCAATAATAATAATATTTTGAAATTACTTCTTTAACTTCCCAGCGTGTACATCTATGCCCTTAAGGCCTCCTGTTAAGCAGTTGAAATATACCGTCAGCTTACGTAGCAATATAGAAATCAGAACGATGCCCCTAGCTTTATCAAATTCTCTATCTGATATTGGGTCTGTCAAATACATCCTTTATCTACTCTATCAATAGCTCAACGCTAATGCTTTGCCAATATACATACTACCCAATTTTAGATTGATAGAATCATATTAATGCTATTCTATCATACTTTGTATGTCCATAACTTTCTATAGGGAGGCAAGAAGGAATACTTTACTTGCTGAACTGATTTAGAGCCTATCCTAAAATTCTAGCCGATAGTTAACGATTGGTAGAAATGATAACATTTAGAATGCAAGAATATTAGTTCAAACTGTCGGGTTTAGTTTTCTTACTATTGATTTTATTAGTATTGTAGATAGTAGATACTAGAAACAGTTGCATTAACGTGTTTATGACACTACCAATATATCGCTCTATACACTATTAGGCAGTTAGCAAATTCTACTAGCGCCTGATAATTTTCCTTCTTCTCGAACCTTACCAATAACTTTCTGAACCTGTTATGCCAAGATGCGGTTCTTTCTACAACCCATCTCTTTGCTTTGTACAAATTCTTTTTCAACACTTCACCCTTACGACGAATGTGATCCACATATCCCCTTCCTAACTCCATACTCTATCTCAGGGAAATCATATCATATCCTATTCATGCATATGTTCTGTTTAACTTTGGGCCTATCAACAACAATGCTATCTATTGTAGGAAAGGCTGATTTCATATCGTGTTTATTTGCTCCAGTAATTACAGATGAGAGAGGAATACCTCTTCTATCAACCAGCATGTGACGTTTGGTACCTAGCTTGCCTCTATCCGTTGGGTTTGCTCCGGTCGTTTTCCCCCTAATGGGGCCTTCGGTACGCTATCCATGGATTGCCAGTCCCATCCTATACCCTTCAATTCATCATATATTTCCAGCAGCCTCTTCCATACCTTCTTGAATACTCCTATCCCAATCCATTCCTGAAATCTTGCGTGGCAAGTTGAGCCAGAACCAAATTCTTTCGATACCTTCTTCCACTGGCATCCAGTTCTTAATACGTACAGTATTCCATTCAATACTTTTCTAAATGGCACAGCCTGTCTTCCAACTGTTCTTGCTGGTTTCCCTGGCGGCAGCACTAGTTTGAACTCTACCCATAGATTGTCTGGTATATGCCATATGGTCGGCATGCTCTTTTTCTTTGATTTTCTCACAAATTTAGCTAGAGAGGACAGATCTAGATCTGTTTCGGTATAAACAATTAGGCTATGATGTTAATTTTAGGATAAGCTCTTAGTCCATGATTATCATATCCCTCATCTGCAGCCACGTACCTAATTCCTTCTGGCAATGATATTGTTATACTCTGATAGATATTATTGTCACGAATATTGATGGTAGTGAGTTCAGCAGACGATGGTACAATCAATGAATCTGAACTAGATGTCATATGCAGCTTGTATCCAAATATCCATCCTTTGGTTTTGCTGTAGCACCATCTTGCATCTGTATATATTCCAGAGTGTGGAATTATATTCTTCATCATGCTTAATTTGTGCTATACACATCCCTTTGGTTTCAATAAGCAAGCGTCAACAGATATAATGATTGGGTCTACCAATCCTTCTCTTACAAACAGGATTGCCATTAAATCTATTCTTGACTTTAAAATGATATGCTCTTGGAACTTCTGTCGAAATTTCTTCTGTCTGACTACCTATCCAACCCATATAATTTCATTACTCTCCTGTTGTATACAATATCTAACGAAAAATATTGATGCAAAGCATTGTTGCTTGGGATTCTTAGCCACACTCTAACGGTGAAGCATCTCACCATTACTTATGGTGAGTAGTAAAAAGACTGCTTCTTTTCCTATAAGTTTTGGCCAAGGAATCACATCAATCAAAAATAATATATGAAGAAGTATAGAGTCTGAATAAAAATTTCAACAATAAAAACTAGAACCTGTTCTTATCGTTTCGAACTAATTTACGACTTTGCCTCAAATACATATTCGGCCTATGATAACATTGGAATAACTTTATCGGAGAATAACCTTAGAGATTCTAACTTTTCTGCATCTCCAACTAAAAGTGTAAATCGATTTACACCTAGGTGTAGATATTCCAAAAACTTTTCAGCACACTGTGATGCCTCTCCTACTGCATCCCTACCTCGAGACCGCTCTAATCGTTCTTCAGAAATACCCCGCCTAGTGATGTAACGCCTCATACTATCTTTAGCATCATCGTTATTCCTTCCGATAAATACCCTAAGCATCAATGACCTTTCAAGATCAGAGGGGTTTCTATGTAGGGATAGACACTGCTTATCGAGCAATGCAGTTTTAGAGGCATAAACCTCTGGTGGGAAATATCCTTCCCAAATGTCTGCATGGAGAGCAGTTACCTCCAACATTTTTGTGCCTTTGGCGGCAATTGTGATAGGCGGATGGGATCGTTGAACTGGAAGAGGATCGCATACAGCATTTTCAACCTGATAGAAACGTCCATCGAATGTGGCTTTGCCTTTTTTCCACAACATTTTTACAATTTGTAGTCCCTCTGCCATTTGGGACACTCGCACTTCAGGAGGCGGTCGTTCTATTCCATAACCAGGCACGCCTCCTGCACCCACCCTAAGTTCGAATCTTCCCCCACTCAAAACATCCAAGGTAGCAGCAATTTTCCCTAAAAGAACGGGATGTCTATATGAAAGGAAGCTTATACCAGGCCCAAGCCTTATCTTCTCTGTAATTCCAGTCAGGTGAGCAAGAGTCGTAAAACATTCTGGCCCTAGTCCTTCACCGTAATAGAAAGCGTTGTAACCTAGTCTTTCACACTCAATGCAGATATCTTTCACGGTATCGATATCCTGTCCCCACACTGCGACATCAAATTTAGCTTTCAATGCTTCATCACCTTCTATGAAGCTCGAGCATCAATCCTATATGAATATTATAAGCAACTAATGATTTACATGAGCCACTCTACTAATAAGAATAGATGATGGTCATATGTGGTTCAACAAATATTGAAGTTTTTATCTAAAAACCCGCATCAAGTAATCAATAACCTCCCCGACTGGTATTGGTTCGTTACTCCTTGTTACTCGCAACCTTCAATTATTTCCTAGTAAATTTCTTCTGATTATTTTTATTATTCACTATGATCATAAGAACCATTCCTTGTTTGATTATTCTTCCATAGTTATTCAGACATCGTAATTAATAGGGTAGTCAATTCATAATATCACTAACTATAATTATTTTTAATATATATTCTCAAAAAATTATTGTGTTGGTTTTGGACAACCTTCCAAAGGCCAAACATATACTTCCTTGCCAGGTAGCTGCCATAGTTGATTAGAATATAGATCAGTGTTGTCAATATGACACCTTTCACACATATTGACTTGGACGTTCTCAGATGGTTTTCCTATCAGTTGTAGGAACTCCTTTGCATATTCCACAGCCCTGTCGTTGATTTCATTTGCAATCTTAGCCGCACTTTTCTCTTCTGTAGGGATGAAGACGTCGAAGTGGATCTTATAATCATCTGCATATGTATTGTAAACAACCACTTTTTTTGTGCTACCTTCATAGCTCTTCAAGCCATTTTCGCCGCTTTTCATTTGGATCAAGTAAAATCATTGGAAATTTAATTTTTACTATTCTCTTTCAATTTATATATCAAAATACTAACACGATTGTTTACTGTTTTCAAAAGTGGCCTAACCAGGTAACTCCCGTAACGAAGACCTAGCGGGAAATTATTTATGTCTAGATTGAGGGGATTTTTATGTTTTCCCTATATTTATAGGAGAAAAGACTTCATTGGTTGTGTAGAAACCATAGATTTTAGCCTGTTGTGCACTGAATTGCACCATGAGATCAATGTATCACATATAACTCCTGCCTATGCATGAAAGAGTCAAGGTATGTCAAACTTGCTAGAACCATGCTCAATGTTTTGATAAAGGCCAGGATATCCCTGTACATACACAAGAAGAGCAATCATATCTACACTGTATGGCAGCATACAATCCTTCTGGCATTAAGGCAGTATGAAGGGAAGAGCTACAGGAGGTTTGTGGAATGGCTGCATGAAGCATACTACCTGAGGATCTTTCTACATCTAGATATAGTACCCCATTATACAACACTGCAGAAGTTTGCTTCAAGGATGAATGACATGCTTCTGTACAGGATAATCAGTTCATTCATCCTTCTTACGAAGGTAAGGAAGATGTTTGTGGGAATAGATGCGTCTGGATTCAAATCCAGTAACGCTTCATCATATTATACTGATGTAGCAGGAATAAGGAAGCGTTACATCAAGCTGTCTATAGGTGCTGAAGTGAGAGAGCAGCTGGCATGTTCTTTGAAGATAAGAAGAGGGCCAAGACACGATACTATAGATTTCACACCATTGCTGCAAAGGGCATCAAGTATAATGCTATTGTCTATAGTTGCAGCTGATAAAGGCTATGATAGCGAAGCAAATCACGAATTTGTTAGAGAGTATCTAGGTGCTGTGAGCAGTCCCTGCTAGATATGGAGATGTACCAGTATGGAGAACGCATGGAAGATACAGGAAGCAGATGGAGAGGAGATTCTACAAGGAACTTTACTGTCAGAGTAACAAGAACGAAACCATACTGTCTGTGGTAAAGAGAATGTTTGGTGAGCATATACTATCAAGATCTGTTAGAATGCAGAACAGGGAGCTGTTCTTCAGAGTAATTGCCTACAACATGCATAGATTAACTGTATTTTTGGTATGGTTTCTACAGAGCCGTAATCACTGGTAACTAATAGAGTGATATTTTTGGGTGTTCTTACATTTTCTTGCATTGTGAATGTGTCAAAGAATGTCAGTAAGTAACAAAATCTAGGTAAACACAATTTATTGACACTACCCTTCATAACATATGATAGAAATGAAGTGATATTCGCTAGTGATAGGAGTATCTATTAAGGCTCTTAATTTATTTTGATCTACTCTTATTGGTTATTGGATTATTTGTATCCAATCTTTAGTATTTTTTAGAACACATTTTTAATCAGAGATTGCGAATGGTAGCTTATGCCAATCAGCAAGGAGGCTAATCCAAGGCAAAAACTGCTTGAGTTGATTGCCAAAAAAGGGCCTATTACAATAAAAGATCTTAGACATGATACTGGAATTAGTGTTGGATCTCTATACCATCATTTGTCAAAATTAGAACAATATGTAATACAGGACGAACAAAAGCGTTATTTGTTGTCCCAACAAGGTCGTGAATTCTTTGAAAAGCAGGACCTGTTGAAAGTGCAGAAACAGCCTTGGTATGTTAGTTTTATTATTCCAGCAATACAGAGCAAGTATGCATCACTCATAACGATAATAGCCGTACTACAGTTATACTTATTGGTTTATGTTGATTCAAGTCAAATATTGTTACTACCTGTAAAACACAGTAGTGTGATAGAATCAATTTTTTTTGGTTTGATTCTCTCAATATTAGTTGCTGAAGGATTTAGTATAGCCTCGGGAGCAAAAATTGGACATGGAATTCTCGCATTAGCAGCTGGAATATCTTTGTCGACAATACCTGTGGTTACGCTTTCTTGGATTGACAATGTTTACGTTTCAATACCGTTGTATGTAATTACTATATTAATTGCATCTGCAGCATTAAGCAGTGCCAAGGACTTGAGCTATGCATCATCAATAGCAATAGCATTATCAGTATTGTTGATATCAATAGTAGTATTTATGATAAGGCTTGGTCCTATCATAATATTGCCAATATCGATAACAATTGTGTTGCTAACACTAACTAGATTGGGCTTCTTTGAAATGATTGCAACTGAACGTAGAACTAAATAAGAGGTTTTAGCGATTCAATCTCCTTCAATACGACAACCGCAAGTCTAGAAACAGCTGTATTATGAGCATCGATGTATTCTAATGCTTTGTGCTGCCACTCAATATTCCACTGAGCCCAGGTTGTAGATCCTCGTTCGGGCTCGTTTTCTTCCAATTGCACTATATCAACCCAAGAATCAACCAATCTTAATATTAAAGGAACCAATGTCGGATCTAGTTTGGCAGTATCATTCAAAACGGAAAGTCTCCATTCAGATAATTCATTACTTTCAAAAGGCATGATTCCTGTCACCATACGAATAAGCATCACTCCCTCTTCAATTCTAGTGAACGGTCCATCTGTTTTAAGTGAGAATTGTAAGGAATCAGCCTGCTTCCTTAAGACTTCATAACTGGCCTCTACCTCAGAAAGGGAAGAACGTAGCTCCTCATTGTCCACATTTAGCAAAGAAACCCTACTATTAGCAATTTCAAGATCCCCCTTCAAAGATTCAAGTTCATTTCCTACCATTACGGCGCGTCCACTTTCCACGTCACTTAACTCTTGGTAAAAAGTTAGAAATCCTCCCACATAACCTATAGCGATACCGATTGATATTGCACCAATTATCATAGGTTTAGAACCCATGTGAACTAAATCTTCCAAGAATGTAATTAACTTTTCTTGAATGAATACGATACCTTATTCCACTTAATTCAGAGAATTAGTGAAAAAAGTAAGTACGGGAAGCACTATGGTATTCTTTGATCAAGTTCTATACACGATACAAACTTTGTCCAGGTGATCCATTTAGATATTTATCAACAATTATTTGTTTGTCTCATATGATAAACTTATATCATTCAAGGTTGTTTAAATAATTCATTATTTTGTTATTCTCTAGACAGAAAATTAACCTGTGAACAATGATAAAATTTGGTTAAATCTCCGATAAATTGCTTTGATATAGGTAGGTGTTGATCACTGTTGTGATAACCTTCGTACTATGCTCAGAGTGGTTCACTAGGCCTAGCATTCTTAACCAAAGGATATGGTTGGACTGCCTTTAATATCAGATACAAAAACATTTTCATGAACAAATTTACCAATATTATATATTCATCAGTCACCAATTCTAATATATAATAGGATCTTCAATAATATCATTCTATGCTCTACTTAATCTTGACCAAGCCTTGAGATAACAAATAGAAAAGTGGCATTCGCATAAAAAGTAAAATGACTATATTAATATCTTAATTAAACATCCACAAATTCTTTAAATATACTAAGGGCATCATTCTCATCCTTCGCTCCGACAATTACAACAGCACCACTCTTCAACAAACTTAATGATATCTTGGTGTTACGCAGTGTTACACCCATTGCGCCCTTACTTTCAATATTGAATCCTGTTCTTATTGCCTGATCCGACACACTTTCGATATCAACATCTAACAAATCTGCTGGAGTTATAGAATACGTTCGTTTACCACGATCCCTACCACACAATTCTTCGATCATTATTTTATCTCTAGTCATATGAGTTTGATCCGCGCCGCTGCCACAAGAATTACATTCTTCGTTCCTTTTGACCTCAATCATATCAAAAGTTAAGTCGGCTAAATCGAAGTAAAGCAATTTATTTATCAATCGAGGTTTCTGGCCTACAAGTATCTTGACTGCTTCAGACACTTGTGTACCAGCTATGACTGATAATACCGATGGGTGTATTCCTTCGGTGCTACACGTAGGCATTTCTTCATCCGCCAAACTCGGGAATATGCAACGGAGACATGCTGTCTTGTTGGGAATTATGGTGCAAGCAGATCCTAACAATCCAATTGCACCACCGTAAATATATGGTATTTTGGACCGAATACATGCATCATTAATAGCATATCTTGCCATTACGCTATCCAAGCCATCGATAACTACGTTACATCCTTCAACTATTCTTAGAGCTGTGTGCTCACTAATTGAAACAGGCATTGCCTCAATATGAACATTAGGATTCATTGCTCTCAGCTTCTTGGCAGCTGCCTCTACCTTTACTTGCCCAATGTCTGAATCATTGTATAATGTCTGCCTGTGGAAATTCGATAGTTCCACAACATCTCTATCAATTATCCTTAAATGACCAATACCCATTGCTGTTAACTGAGCAACAATAGGAGTTCCCAAACCCCCCACACCGATAACGCATACCTTGGCATCTCTTAATTTCATTTGCCCATCATACCCAATGCCTTCTAGCATTATCTGCCTTGAATACCTCTCAAGTTCATGGTCAGTGAAATCTATGCCTCCTGCAACCGCAGGTAGAATCACTATTTGATCCCCATCCTTAAGAGAAGTTGTCATGCCACCCGTAAAACGCATATTTTTTCCGTTAATGTAAATGTTGATCAATGACCGTGGCTTCCCATTTGCATCTAGAATACGTCTCGTAAATTCTTCACCAAATAAAGAACCTATGGAGTTTACTGCATCCTGTAATGTATCCACATCTACACTCACCTTCTTCTCTCCTTCTCCCTTGTTCAAAACTGAAGGTATGGTGAACTCAATCTTTGCCATTCCATCACCTTACTATAGCTGATACCTGTGCAATATCAGGTTTGACAATCTTTGGTTTGGGTATAAAATCAATTAGAGCATCTGTTGCCTTCAAGCCATTACCTGTTACATAGCACACTATTGATTCGTTTCGTTCTATCTTGCCATCTTCAACAAGTTTCTTCAAAGTTGCTACTGCAACACCACCTGCAGGTTCCGTAAATATACCTTCTGTTTTCGCCAACAGAACAACAGCGTCCATTATCTCCCTATCAGTTACATCTTCTGCAAAGCCATTATATTGTTTAATTTTTCTTAAAGCATACAAGCCATCACCGGGATCGCCTATGGCCAAGCTTTTTGCTATTGTATTAGGGTGCTCTACTGGAATGATCTCCTCATTGTTTCGTTTGAATGCATCGACTATTGGAGCACATCCCCTACCCTGGCCTGCTGTAACTTTCAGATTTGAGAAATCTCTCAACAATCCCAAGTCATATAACTCTTCAAAACCCTGACATATTGAGTGGAGCATCGCACCACTAGCCACAGGTATCACCACATGATCAGGAACAGTCCAAGATAATTGCTCTGCCACCTCGAATGCAAGAGTTTTAGAGCCCTCTACATAAAAAGGACGCATATTAACATTGGCTATGCCTATGCCTTTGCTATCGGCAATCTGTGTTGCTAGTCTATTAGCATCGTCATAAGTTCCTTCAACACCTATGAATTCAGCGCCATATGTTAAACTTTGTGATATCTTAGCCTGTTCTATATCACTTGGTGCAAAAATATAACAGCTCATATTTGCCTTTGCAGCATGTGCAGCAGTAGCACTAGCTAGATTGCCAGTAGATGCACAGCCAACAGCGTTTAATTTAAATTCCCTGGCTTTGGATACCGCTACACCAGCTGGTCTATCCTTGAAAGAGAATGTCGGATTAACGCTGTCGTTTTTTATGTACAGATTTCTCACACCTAGCGCACTAGCTAATCTTTCAGCCTTCTGTAATGGCGTGAACCCAGCATTCAAATTCACTATATTTGATCTATCATGAATTGGTAGAAGTTCAAAATATCGCCAGTAAGTTTTCTCTCTTGAGGCAAACATCTCTCGACTAACTTTGATGTCTTCATAAATAATTTCCAGCGGGCCGAAGCATTCCTCGCAAATATAGATCAGCTTTTTATTAAATTCATTTCCGCACTCTCTACACTTCAATGCCTTGACAATACCCATAGCGAATGCACCTCCACAATACCATAGATAAGTATAACTAAGATAAAGTTTAATATAAATTAATTATTGCATATCCTAGTGTAGTATTATTAAACACTATTAACTGTGATAACACTAAAAACATCATCTAGAATTATAAATTATGTACAATGATAATATAATAATTTCAGAATTAGAAGTAATATTATTCAATTTTTAACACTTGCTTAAGACCGTCACTCAAGGAAGCATGTTCTTTTCAATGACAAACAACTCCTTATGAGTAGACTTGATATCATAGTAATGAATGTACTGCAAAAAACACGATAAAGATATTTCCATGGTTGATCTTAACATAGATTTTATTGGTCACAAGATCTGTGTTGGATGCTATTGCCTACTTTGTTACAATTTCGTTAACAAGCCAAATCCAGAATTAGATATACTGCGAACGATGTTAATTACCAATCTGGACAACACATCCATGACATAAGATATTTCGAAAAGACATCATCCGTGTAGTTCGTTATGAAAGCAAGTTTCGTTGCCTGTGTGACATGCAGGACCGGTTGGTTCCACCAGGTATACCAAAGCGTCGGAATCGCAATCTACCATAATCTTCTTTACTATCTGAAAATTACCCGACTCCTCACCCTTTATCCATTTTTTATTTCTAGATCTACTCCAGAAACATGCCTTTCCACTTTCTATGGTACTCTCAAGAGCTTCTTTATCTGCATAGGCAAGCATAAGTATATCCTTTGTACCAATGTCCTGAACTATGACTGGAACCAAACCTCCTTCTTTGTTAAAGTCTATATCTTTTTGCACTCTATTCATGTGTAAACCTTCATTCTATTCTATTAATAAGTACTCCCAGGTTTCTTTGAACCTCCCCATTTGACGACATTTACATAATAATTCAATAATTATTTGAGACTTGGGCATAATTCAATTATAATATTATTTTGAAATTATTACTATTAGTTTCCCAACATATACTTCAATGCCCTAAGAGGCCTTCCTGTCAAGTAGTTGTAGTAAACCATTACCTGATACAACAATACTGATAACAACACTATACTCCTTACCTTATCAAATCCTCTAACAGGTAGTGGGTCTATATCAAATACATCCTTTATCTGCTCTATCAATGGCTCAACGCTTATGCTCCTCCGAGAATATACATGCTGTCCAAATTCAGAGTTATAGAACTGCAGCAATGCCAGTCTATTATTATCTGTAGTATGCTTGTACCTTTCCAATGGGAATACTGGATGCCCTCTATACCTGCTGAAATCACATAACTTGTGATCATCATATCCTTCATCTCCTACAACATACCTTACCATTCCTGTAGGCAATGAAGATGTTATGCTTTCATACATCTTGTTATCAGTAATGTTAGCTGTTGTGAAATCAGCTGATAATGGAACTATCAACGAACCTGTGCTACATGCTAGATGCATCTTGTATCCGAATATCCATCCTTGGTTCTGCTGAATCCCCATCGAGCATCTGTATCTATACCGGAGCGTGGCACTTCATTCTTCTTCATGTTTGATCTATGCCATACATGTCCCTTTGCTTTCAACAATGAACTGTCAACGGATACTATGGCTGGGTCTACCAACCCATCTTTTATGAAGAGCATACCCATAGCACCTATCCTTGATCTTATGTCAATTGATATGGTCTTGAACCTTCTGTCGAATGTTCTTCTGTCTGGTAATCTATTAAGACCACATGCCTTCATTACCTTCCTGTTGTATGGCATGTCTAACGAAAAATATTGATGTAACACATTGTTGCCTGGTATTCTTACCCATACTCTAACGATGAAGCATCTACCATAACTGTAGGAGAATAGTAGAATGGTCTACCTCTTTTCCTATTAGGTTTTGTCCGAATCACGTCAATCAAAAATAATATATGAAGAAGTATCGAGTCTGAGCTAAACATATCAACAATAAAAACTAGAACCTGATCTTATCGTTTCGAACTAAATTACGCCCAAGCCTCAGATAATCATCAAACAAATTAAGTTATATTCAATTCCATTTTGGATCTTATGCTGAAAATTATTTTCTAAAATAATAAAGAAAATTCATCTTGGTACAGCAGTATTGTATAGTTGCTACGACTGATTACAAATCTACATCATCCATTATCAGCCCAATGGGGATAAGTAGGAAATTATTTCAAATATTAACTACACCGTACAAAATAAGATAATTCTTTTTGATTAAGTTTCGGGCATTGTGTCTTTAGCAAGTGCAAGATAATGATCAGATGCATCCAGACGATTTGTCATCGCCCTTTCTATCTCTACCAATGATGATTCTAGAGAACCTGATTCGACCCCTTTCGCATACATATAAGTTAACTGTAAATATGATAAATATTCCGTTACATGATACCGCGCGTATTTGGAGAATTCTTCCCATTCTTGTGGAATGTTAATACTTATCTTCTCTGCAAGATTAATAATCGTCTCCATTTCAACCAGAGTGGTTTTACTGTAATCTTCAGCTGTAATTTCTTTATTCTCCCATCTATTCCATAAACTGTTATGAGAGTCAGATATCTCTTGCAGCCGCTTGTTATAATTCAACACTACTTCTCCATAATTACTTTCTTGAATTTCTCCTAAAGATCCCCTCTGCTTGATAATTTCTTCATTAACAGAATTTACGACAAGATCATCCGTATCTTGCATAGGGTTGATAGCAAATATTACCATAACGCTTGCAAAGATAACCCCTATACTCAACCCCATTTTCTCCAATCTTAGCAATAAACTAATGTAGAGACTTTATCTAATTAAGTTTGTGAATTGATACTTTAAAATACAAATTCCTTTATTGATAAGGATGTCCTAAGTAGGACAATGCGATTAGGGTTTATCCCAAAATTCTATCTGATAATTAACAATTAGTAGAAATAAGTATTGATACCCAAGAATATAGCTTGATAATGCCTAGTTTAATTTTTAATGACCTTGTTGGTATGGTAGATGGTAGGTGCTAGAAATAGCTGTAATAACATGTTTATGAGACTGCCACTGTATCACTCGATACACTAGTATACAGTTAGCCAGTACTATTAATGTCTGAAATTTCTCATCCTTCTTCTCGAACCTTATCAATAACTTTCTAAACCTTATGCCAAGAAGCATTTCTTTCTACAATCCATAACTATGCTTTGTTCAAATTCCTGCTTACTATCTTTTCACCCTTATGGTAAATGTGTTCCATGTATCTCTTCCACTTTCACCTTCTTCTATCTCCGGGAAATCGTAATTATAATAAAATTAAATTAACTGCCTTTTTTAGGCACTTCAGCCATTACTAGTTCTCTTACCTTGTCCTGAATACTATTGGATTGCATAATGCTTGTTCCGATGAGAAACGCATCAACGCCAACACCTACAAGGTACCTTATTTGATCAGCTTGAGATACCCCGCTCTCGCTTATCACAAATTTCTTCTTCTCACATCCCTTAAGTATTTTTCCAGTAGTCCTAATATCAACATTCATGGTATCCAAATTTCTATTGTTTATTCCTACTAGATCTACATATGTTTCCATTCCCAGTTTAAATTCCGCCTCCGTATGAGTCTCTAGCAGAACTTCCAACCCGAGTTTATGTGCCTTTTCTGTAAAATAATCTATGCTATTTTGGCATAAATTTTCGTTGAATATAGAAGCTATAAGTAATATACAGTCAGCGCCTATCTTCTTTGCAGCTTCAACCTGAATTTCACTAATTATTATGTCCTTCATAAGTATAGGGGCGTTAGTTATCATTCTAATGTTAGCAAGATAGTCTACTGAACCGTTGAATAAATAAGGCTGTGTCAATACCGATAATCCTATGCATCCAGCTTCTATCATATCGGCAGCTATATTTTGGGGGGATGCATACTCTCTTATAACGCCAACTGATGGTGACGCAAATTTTATTTCTCCCAGTATTGGAACAAATTCACAGTTTTTAATAGCATTTTTCATACTCAATACTGGTTTGTAAATTGTGAAATTTAAATCGTAATTCTGGTCATCAATTGCTTTCTTAGCATTATCTACCAATGTCTTCAGGAATTTTCCCATTTTTTTTCGATCTCCTCCAACACCCCCATATCACCACAGAATTTGACCAAGGATCTTAGCTTCTCATAGGCTTCTCCATTCTGAACAGTCTTTCTCGCAAGTTCTATACCATCTTTAAATGAGTCAACTTTATCTGCAACTACCAGTGCTGCAGCTGCATTCAGGAGAACTATGTCAGTTTTTTTCTCATCCGCGGTTCCGTTCAATACCCTAAATGTATATTCTGCTGATTGCTTTTTGCTATACACACTATGATCAGTAACCTCAGCAATAGATACGTTGAAACTAGTAGGATTAAGATCGAATTTCTCTACATTGTCATTTCTTAACCACACCATCTGGTTAGCGCATGTATTCGATATTTCATCAAAACCATCAATGGAGTGAAATACCATTGCTTGTTCCCTACCTTCTTCTCTTAGAAGTTGTATGATCTTGTCTATCAACTCAACATTGGAAACCCCTACAACTTGTGCATTTATGTTTGCAGGATTGCTCAAAGGACCAAGGATGTTGAAAGCGGTCTTGGTTCCAAGTTGTTTCCTTGCATTTGAAGCGTTCTTCATTGCGGGGTGGAACTTTGGTGCAAACATAAACCCTATTCCCAGTTGTTCTATAGATTTTTCTACCATACCAGGTTCGGTATTCAGGTCAAATCCATAAAACTCCAAAACATCAGCACTTCCACACAAACCAGATGAAGATCTGTTTCCATGTTTAGCTACATTTACGCCAGCACCAGCTGCAATGAAAGCAGCCGCAGTGCTGATGTTGAATGTCTTTATCTTGTCCCCACCAGTACCACAAGTATCAATTAGGCTGCCCCTTACCACTGGTCTTATCTTGATACTGTACTCGTTCATTACGCTGAACATTGCCTTCAATTCATCGACCGTTTCCCCTTTAATTTTCAATGCAAGTAGGAAGTTAGCTATAGACATATCATCAATATTCCCTTCCATTATTTCACACATACATTCCATCATTTCATCATATTTCAGGGATTGACGCTCCTCTAATTTTTTCATCGAGTCTCTAATCATCGTTTCACCAGCTTTAGAAAATTCGTGAGGAGTTTATTACCCTCATGAGTCAGAATAGATTCTGGATGAAATTGAACACCCATTATTAAGTGCTCTTTATGCCTTACCCCCATGATCTCACCATCGTCAAGGGATCTTGCAGTGACTTCTATACATTTTGGTATGGCATTAGACATAGCTACGAGTGAGTGGTACCTTGTAGCCCTGAAAGGATTGGTTAGACCCTCGAAGATATCTGTGTTCCAATGTTCAATATAACTTGTTTTACCATGTCTTAACTTCTTCGCGTGACCTACAATCCCCCCGTAGAGATGCATTATACCTTGGTGTCCTAGACATACGCCTAGTATGGGAAATTTGGATCCGAGTTTAGTTATAATATCTGCGCAAACACCAAAATCTCTCTTATTGGCAGGATGTCCCGGTCCTGGGGATATTACAATAGCATCTGGGTTCATTTTATCTACCTCCTCCAAAGTTATCATATCATTTCTTATGACTATTGGTTCCGTTTTTAACTCTCCTAATAGTTGTGCTAAATTGTAAGTAAATGAATCGTAGTTATCTATCACAAGTAGTTTCATTTAGATGCCCTCATCAGAGCTTCCATCAAAGCGTTTACTTTATGTTCTGTTTCCATCCATTCCTTTTCAGGATCTGAATCAGCGACAATCCCTGCTCCTGCCTGTATAAATGCTTTATTCGAATTTACAAACATTGACCTTATAACGATAGCAAAGTCACAGTTTCCATTTAATGAAAAGTATCCGAGTGCGCCTGCGTATGGTCCTCTTGCGTCAGTTTCAAGTTCATCAATTATCTCCATTGCCCTCACTTTTGGTGCCCCAGAAACTGTCCCTGCGGGAAATACACTCTTGAACGCATCATAAGAATCATAGTTATTCTTAAGCTTCCCGACAACATGAGAAACTAAATGTTGTACATGACTGAACTCTTTCACTGTCATTAACTGATCAACCTTAACGGTGCCCCACCTGCATACCCTCCCTATATCATTTCTTGCAAGATCAACTAGCATAGTATGCTCCGCAAGTTCTTTCTCGTCATTAAGCATATCTTCTCTTAACTGCATATTTTTTTCAGGATGAACGCTGGTTGCCCTTGTACCAGCAATAGGAAATGTTTCTATATTGCTGGCGTTTACCCTTACCAACATTTCTGGACTCGACCCAATTATAGATCTATCAGCCATCTTCAGACAATACATGTAGGGTGATGGGTTAATTTCTCTAAGTTTCTCGTAAACCAATATAGGATTTCCCTCTATATTGAAATTGAACCGCTTGCAGAGAACCACTTGGTATATGTTACCATCATAAATGTATTCCTTCGCTCTATCCACCATCTTTCCAAATTTATCTTCGTTAACATTTCTTGTTGGTTCATTATAGATGAATGAATCATTAGTAGCATCATCAAACTCTACATCGTCTATTCGAGATTTATCTAAATAGAAGTAATAAACTCGATTGTCTATATGGTTGAATAATATACCGTCAGTGTATATTCCAAACTCAATATCTGGGTAACCAGTCCTCACATGCTTCATTGGTATATTCTCCCAATATCTTACCGCATCATAACTCACATAACCAACTGCGCCACCCAAGTACCTAAAGGTGTCATCTTTTACTATAGGTATTAATTTACGAATTTGCTCCATTGGCTCCGTGACCTCGTATTTTTCCTCATTACCATCATAGTCTGTTATTGCAAGCTTGCCTTCATTAGCAGTAATAATTAACATGGGGTCGAATCCTATTACTGACATTTCCGACATTTCTTTCGGTCCTGTTAATGATTCTAAAATAAATGCATATTTATATTTTGACTGTAGTTTTTGATATAATTCAAAAGGTTTCTCATTTACGAATAAGCGCTTAAATCTTATGCGGTCTGGGTTAATTTCTCCAAACAGGTCCACCCATTATTATCGATTCATCTTATAGTTTGAAATGCCTTATGAAGATTTCGGAATATCCACTATGTCGAATAATTACTATATTATAGCATTATCCAAACCTTTTTGGATTCATTGCAATGAACATGTTGTATATGAATGCGTTTAGCATTAGTTCCTTTACCATATTCTACCATTTGACTGCCCTCATATGTTCACCAAAAATACCTTGAATGCAGAGAAAACCGATACTGCAGCCCATCTATGTCCATATTCATGATTCTTCTTCCATGCATCAAAATCCTCCTACTGCTTTGGTACTGATAGCTTCCTGGTCATATACCTCCTTTTGCTTTGAGCGATGCAATCTTCTCATCTTTATCAGTGGATTCAATATAGTTATCGATAAGGAATCTGAAGTTCCTTCTAGAATGATAAGCCCCATCTAGTATCACTTTGGTCACGATACCTATCTTCAACACCTTATATCATGGGTATCATCTTCTTGCCTTCAGGTACATTCCTAGTTACCCTCTTTACAACTATCTCTTTGCTTTCCTTACCTATAGCTGTACGCATCTTGATGAATCCCCATACATACCACTTCTTCCTTGTCCATTCTCCCCTGTTTTCTACCTTTATGCAAGAGGAATCTGCAGCTATTATAATAACAGCCTCTTCCATAATTGATGGGTCTATCTTAATATCCATCTTCGCTACTTTCCATGCTATGTTTGTGAATTCAGGTGTATCTGAACGGTCAACATTTTTGGTTAACATCCTTGTGAATCCTTCTAACTGCCTGTTTGTTAGCAGATAAGCCTGCACAACAGAAAGCATCGCTAGGAATGATTCTAGATACACGAATTGCTTGCTTACTTTACCTTCATTTATTCTCACTAATTAGCCGGCCGTGAATCTATGAAATCCATATCAAGAAGTATCTCTCACTCGTACCAGTACATAATACCTTTTCTAATTCCTATCAGGGATGAATCTCAATTATAATAACTGATCACAATCACATTCTATCAAATATTCACGATCTTCTGGTTGATTATTCGATACAGTAGATCAATTGTTCAAATACTATTAGACCCCAATTTGATTATATTGTTGTTAAGGGATCTTGATACCTTTTGTAATTATGGAGACAAATTTATCATGAAAAACAACCCTTGAAATTATCCTGAAATCACTTATCTATCGGTACAAACTTATGTTAACATAATGGGAAATCTTTGGTTTTCTTATACCCAAGAAAAATACGAACCTAAAAAGAAAAGTTTTGAGGAATTTTGGACAAAAGAGAAAAGCAGTTGGAATTGGGATAATTGTAGGTTTACTTTAATACCACTTGGAAATCAAAAGGTAAGAGTGGTAATTAGGAGGAGGGAGAGAATTTACAGCAGATTTAAACAGAGAGAGATTTCGGTTGATTCAATGATGAGTGTAATAGTGATCAATTTTGAAAGACCAAAGCTAGTATCAGAAGCACTAATTGGAAATAACATTCCTCAAACTGAAAATCAAAGACAAGTAATCAAGCTGAAAATAGAAAATGACCTTGAGAAAGATGATAGATCCCTTGATCAATGTGAGATTTGGCAACTTGAAGGAGAAAGGGACGATTCTCTTGAGAATTTGTTTGAAGAATTGGAATATGTTTCAAAAAAACCGAGGAAAGAAGGTCATGATGTTATTTTTGATACAGGTTCTCCTCCTGATGACAGGCTAATACCAGTAATTTACCAGCCGTATGTAGATGCTTGGAAAAATTTCCTGCGTGAAATTCATTGTCATAATAATAACAACGGATACTTTGATATATCCTTGGTTTTTAACGATGAAAGGCTTCGAAAACATTGGGTCTTCGATTGGCCTTATAGACTTTATCGGAAGATAAGATATGGTAGAATAAAGGATATTGAGTCATTCAAGATCAAGTCAGAAAATAATGTAGCTATTCATTTTATTTTTGAAGATATTCACAGTGGAGGCTACTGCCTTTATTATGACAGTATACATGAGGATGAACCTCCTGCACCTGAAAGATCAATATTGCATTGGTATCTTTCAAAAAACAATCCTGTGGTTTTTGTGAATACATCGAATCATGCTATGGTTGAATATGACAATAATCATACACATTGGAAATGGGAGTATGTAGCTTGGGAAAAAGATTCACCAATAAAGTATGGAAATAAATCTAGAAGACAGTATATCGGGAATAACGTGCCTGTAACTTGACGTTTGGCATAAAGTAGGGGGAAGTTAACAGGTTTTTCAATTTAGGTAGCCCCCCTTTTGCAAAAAGGTGTGTACTAGGTAGCCCTCTTTACGTAAAGGGGGCTACCTAAATTACGGGATATTAACTGTTCTGGAACAGTTAAAGTGAACTAAAAAAGTTAAGTAATAAGTCAAAAACATTAACATTTTTCAGGGGGTAGCCAGACGATACGAAGGAACGAAGTGCCTATAATATATATAATATGTTATAATGCTTTTCAACGTCATTAACTACCTCCCCCTACTACTACTACTACATGGGGCTACAGATACTTACAACGGCACTACAACAATACAGGCAGGGCATAGTATTTGCCATCCAGCAGGGCAAGGTATATGATATCATGCTATGCATCAACGCAATGAACAGCGTCCTGCCAAAACCAGCACGGTGTAAACTACCCAGGCCACCGAGCAGGGATGATACAAGACCGTCGTCAATGGGCATTGCCCAGTGGAGTGGGCTAACGACGCACTGCCAAAACTGGAAGATACCATCAGCGAATACCTCCAGAGCACATTCAAGGATATGGAATTATGAGCGACCAAGAACAACAGCGTTTCGGTGAGAGGACCACGACGCTGCTAGGCATCCCAATCCTGCAGAAGCACTCACCGAACCTGGTAATCAACAATATCCTCAACCACAACTCATTAAGCGGCTACACGGGCATACTATCGATAGGGCACAGCGGGTCCGGAAAAACACGATAATTTCCCTGTTATCCCACTTGCTGCATGAGAGGAAGAACTTTGCAGTCTACGATTACGGGGCGGATGAACTGATGGATGTTCACAACATCATAAAGAAGATGCCAAAGGCACCATCAATATTGAAATTCGATGATGCCAGTTATACCTTTGCAGAGATGTCTGAACCCGAGCGCAACAAGCTGGCGGCAGGCCTGACGACGATAAGGCACGAGGTGAGGAACCCGGTAATCGTGTTCATGAACATCCACTATAGCAAGGCACTTGAGAAGTTCTTCCGTGACACGGATTTCAAGATTGTTACCTCGATATCGGATGAGGAGATGGACAACTTCCAGAAGTTATTTGGGTACAAGAACGCAATGAAACTGCACAGGTTCACCAGGCTGTACCGCTCGATGCTGCTGCGCAAGCAGTTCAGGATAGGAAAATACACTTATCACACGCACAACCCATTCCGCATTGCATTGATTAGTGAGCTAGGTAAATTACATGGTATACTCTATTACCGGGATGGATGCAACAAGTGCGCCAAGGATTTTCACGGGGCGGAAATGCCTGCAAGGGATCTCATGGATAAATTGCTCGCAGAAAATGGCCGGGACAAGGTATGGGCATGCCTGTGGTGGTACCTATACTTCAACCAGAATAGAACCGGTGCAATTGAAAGCAGGACACGCTCTATATTCAATGCGATAAACAGGTATGCACATGAATGCAAAATTGACTGGGAAGAGGTTGAGAAAATACTGCGTGAGGAGTTATGGCAGGAAAGGAAAAAACGACATGAAACCCTGGTCAGGGTGGCACAGGAAAAGACAACCGTGAATGACGCAATCTAATTTCAACGTTATAACCATGTGCTGCATAACCAGGACATGTCCAGCGATAGGCTGATGGAACTTATACAGGAGAGCAACAGCAACAGGCAGGGCGATAGCTACTACCCGGATCTCCTGAGACAGCTCTACTCTTCAATGATAAGCACGGATGCACTTCCCCTGGTAGTTTTTGAGATAGAGCACATACCGTTATTGATTCATGCACTGCCGCCGAAACTAAGGCACCTTGCAAGGGATTATTACAACCTGTTCATCAGGTCACTGACTGCGACCAGGTCAATCAATGGTGCCTTGATAAAGGAGCTGACACAGACCAAGGTGCGCTATGAGTACGATGGTGATGTAAAGGGCAAGAAAGACATCAACAAGATGTTTGCCCCCAAGGATGGGCAGGAATAAACAGTGTTCAAATTAAATGCAGAAAACTCAAATCAAGTTTTAAAGATAGACGAAGGCATGTAGTGTTCTGTGAGAACTGCAGGCATCATGCCAGCGTAATCGAGGATCGGTGTGTATGCTGTTTCGGCAAGGTCAGGCTGTACAAAAAAAATAACAGGTGGCTGGAAGGCACATTAAATCTTGCGGCAAGACAATACAGGCGGCAGGCGGAAAGATTCATGTTGTTCCCGGAGCACAACATCTCTGTCACAATAGAACGCAAGGGGGTAACCTATAAAATTCCAATCAAGATCATCGCCCTCTGGATGCAGAACCTCCCCAGGCATGAAACCCTGGCTTATTCCCATGATAATATAACTACACTGTAATTCAGGATTCTGAAATCAAACTATCTAGCAAGAGTCAGACCCTTGACGGAGGAGGACTAAACCCACGTTTTTCCAGAATCTTCCGTACGTCTGCAATCTCCCATGCGTACTGGACATGGATACAGTCTGATTCCTCACAGTAGTCGCACCATTGATTACCTCCTTTCTTAAAGTATACAGATACGATTCTGCCCAATTTACCAAGCTTGTTGTCCATAATTTTTACGTGGTCGTTGTACATGTTTATATGCTTGAAGCGTTCGGATTCTAATTTTTCTAATAGATCTCGTATTGCCGAATCAATGAATTGATTAACGTTGTTTAACCCTTCTTCTTTTGCTTCTTCTGACTCTAACGCTTTTTTAATTCTGCGAAGTAACGAAATTCTCACATTAGCTGCTGACCATGTTTCTTTTACCATATAGTATTATTACCAGATATTTTAATAAAAGGCTATGCCTGATTTTTAATTCTATGTTGTGAAAAAATACTATAAATATACTATAAACATTTAAATAGGATTTATAGTATATTTATAGTATGACAGTAAAAGGTTGGACGACAGCACGGCTAAGAGATGAGTTAGCAAAAAGAATCAAAGATCTAATCAAAAAGAAGACCGACCCAAGCATGACTAATACTAACCAATTTATCGATTTAGTTATTCGTGAAAAACTAGACAAGCTGGAGACCAAAGCATGACTACCAACACATCAATACATGAGCATAAGATAAGATGCGCTGGATGTAACTTTCACAGTACGATAGAGAGGTGCGATTGCTCGAATCCAACCAACCATGAATTTTTGTGCATGGAATGCCATCAAGGTGAGGGAGCATAAGAACTAGATTCTCCTGGGATAAACAACGTGTAAAGAAACCACAGGATAAACAACAACTACTGCAGCAAGTCTATGAGCATACGGTCGGCAATCGATCGAAGGGTATCATGCCAAAGAACAGGCAGGAGATTGCAAAGTTGATCAACCGTTCGGAACAGTGGGTATGGGAACTATGGCAAATGTTGGTCAGGGAAGGCAAGCTACAAAAAGATCCTACAACTGGTCGTCTACTTAGGTCAGAACAGGACAGGAAGCAGGTACAATATGCAGAAATGGCAAAGTCTCAATTCTTACAGATTCCATCAGTCCAGAAATGGTTCAACGACTTGATGACCGCTGGAAAGAATGGGCAGCCAGCGGTATCGGTTAATCATATGATACAGGGTTTGAACGTTGTATGCAACACGCTGAATGTTCACCCGGATGCATTCCTACAAGATATTGATACAAGCGTTGCCCTGCTAAAGGAGTTTGAAAGAATGTTCAAGGCAGGTGAGACAAGGCATGCACATCAATTCAACAATAATATCGATTTTGGTGCCAGAGAGATAACCAATTATGTATCATCAACCCGTAATTTCATGATCAGGAATGGTGTTGCAATTCCACGTGGAATCACAGGCATCATGTCTGGCAAGAAGAAGCGTTTTGGCGCATATGCCAATGTGAAGCTTACAGATAGGGAGTTTGAACGAGGGTTGAAGTTCATGCATGGTTATGGTTTTGAAGAATTATTTGGAGTGATGCACGAGGTCTTTCCCAGGACCAAGACGGGGATTACAATGGTGAACAAATTTGAGATCAAGCCAATCGATGCCAGGGGCGTTCATGATGAATACGCAATCATGCCGTTATACGAGTCCAAGACAGACCGTGCTTTCGACAAGATGGCAATACATCCCAAGGTCATTGAAATAATCAAGCGTGTGAAGCACGGTGCAACATTTTGTACTAGTGATATTGGCAACAATGCACGTGTCATCGCATTGGAGAGAGAACTTGCATCGGCATTAAGTGATTATTATCAACTCATCTCAAAACCCTACAATACATCAAAAATGATGCAAGATTAACAAATGCCAGGTAGTTTTCTGCCGTTCTTTCATATCTGATTCTTGTTCTGTGAAATCCATTCTTGAGCCATGCAAGGAATCTCTCAACTACAAATCTTGTCTTGCTGTAATGTTTGCAATCATTATTTTGCAAGATGAACTTGGAATTTATTTTGTATGGGATGCAACATGCAATATTTCTATCCCACAAATACATTCTGATGTATTTTGCATCATTTTGTCTGCATAAACTGGTTCTATCTGTTGTAT
Organism: Nitrososphaerales archaeon; assembly: GCA_965197925.1. Taxonomy (GTDB): domain Archaea; phylum Thermoproteota; class Nitrososphaeria; order Nitrososphaerales; family UBA213; genus CBDAOC01. The sequence goes on along the minus strand of CBDAOC010000019.1, from coordinate 456,084 downwards.
TGAATCATCATCAAGATAGTCTGAAATTGATCCTGTAACATCCATGCATTTTGTACTGTCATGTTCATTTGCTGGACTCAACAGTATGGATATTGGAAATCCGTTACTCTCTACTGCGGCATGTATTTTTGTACCTGTTATTCTCTTGAATCCATTATATCCAGTTACATTGCCCCTTTTTTATCAGGAATGGATGAAGAGTCAACTGATATTTGTAGATTAATTTTGCCAGATTTATGTGCTGAGTGAATAGTACGCGATAGAATCTTTTTCCAGATTCCTTTTTGTTGCCATTTGTTTAACCTTCTGTTTGCAGTAGAATCATCACCATATCTTTTTGGCATATCGTCCCATCGGCATCCAGTAGTTAGAACATGGATTATTCCGTTAATGATTTTTCTATCATAATCCCTAGGCCTGCCAGTTTTTGCATGTGGTGGTATGTGTGATTCCATCATACTCCACTGTTTGTCTGATAATTCTTGGAATTTCATAAAATAATTTTAGATGTCGCTATTCATAGATCTAAATGGCCGCTAAAAATTGTCTAAATGGTTAGTTTTGAGATGAGTTGTGCATACTACACCGCTATTTGTGGTCTTTTTGATATATACTTGACCATATTCAAAGGCATGAATGGCTTGTCAATACTTGCATCATTGATCTCCTTTATGAGTTCACTAGTTTTTATTTCCCTTACTTTGCCTGAAAATCTATCCCTAACACTTAACTTGTCACTCTTCATTTCTTTATCTCCTATTACTATTATATACGGTATCCATTCTTTTTCCGCCTCTCTTATTCTTTTTCCAAGTGTTTCGTCCCTATCATCGAGATCAATCCTTATCTGTGTTTTTTCCAACTTTTCCAGTAGTTTTTCACAAATCTGAAGGTATTTATTCGAAACCGGTAGAATTCTGATCTGTGTAGGCGCAAGCCAAATTGGCAAAGTGGGTGTTTTACCTTCCTTCTGAGCTTTGGCAGCCTTTTCTAGCAGTGTGTAAATAATACGCTCTACTGCCCCACTTGGAGAATTATGAAGAATGATGGGATTTTTTTTGGAACCATCTTCATCAACAAAAAATATATTATATCTTGCGCCATTTTCTACATCTATCTGGTCTGTTGATAACGCAGATGCTTTACCTAAATTATCAATGAAATTGAATTCCCATTTTAAAGTGAAATAAAAAAACCTCTCCTTCCAATACTCCACCAAAATGGGTTTACCAAACATTCTTACGAGCTCATGAACGAACTCTTTATTTAAGGAGTAAAATTCTTGAGTACATCGTAGAACCATTTCAATATCGTCAATTGTTAACCCCAACTCGTTGATCACGTTTAATGACAATTTGAACCTCCGTATAGCTTCCTGCTTCGCTTGTTCCATATCTTTACATAAAGCATGGCAATCAGGCATAGTAAAAGCTCGTAATCTTCTTAGACCAACTAATTCGCCACTCTTTTCTTTCCTGAAACTGTATCTTGTTAGTTCGTAGAGCTTTAGGGGTAAATTTTTGTATGATATTTGAAAATCTTTAGCCATAAGAAATTGACCGAAACAAGCTGCAAATCTTAGAAACAATCGTTTACCTTCTTCAGTTATGTTATACTGTCTGGCAGGGAATCTGTTAAAATAACTCTCCATACTAGGATGTTTTGCATCGTACATTATAGGCGTCTCAACTTCTATGCCACCATATTCCATTACTTTGTTGGTAACAAATTGTTCTATTAATGATTTGATCAATCTACCATTGGGATAAAAACGCAAGTTTCCAGAATCAGACGCTGGCTCATAATCTGCTATTGCCAGTTTCTTCATTAATATCATATGTGGGGATAGGCTGTCACCAGTTCGTTGCTTTACAGTTTCATAATTTGCTAACACCTCTAATCTTTCCTTGGGTGAAAAATTGTATTTCTCCAGGGTTGTTAAATTACCCTCTGGATCCAATATATACCAATATGATACCAGTTTCTCCTCGGCCTTTAGGGCAGAGGAAACGCCTTCTTTTGGAGTTTGTCTTGATATTACGCTTGAATGCTCAGCCAACGGATGACCCTTGACGCTAATGTTAAATGATTTTGTCCATCCAAAGGGTGCCCTGTAAACTTCTATTCCATCCTTTGCAAGTGATTCCATAGACTTTAATATATTCAAAGCAGAGCCAGGAGTCGCCAAATTTGAGCTCAGGTGTGCATAAGGATATATCAATAGGCTATTACATTTCAAGTTCGAGCAGGATTTTTTTATTTCGTCAACTGCTGTTCTAACCACATTCTCATCATCTTCATTTTCAACAGCAACCAATACAACAACTAAATCCTCTAGTCTAATTTTTTCCTTCTTAATATCCTCAGCCAATACTATCTCTTTATCGATTGGTTCATACTCTATGAAATTGCAATGTAATTGTAATATTCGCATATCTAGTGAACAAATATGTTGAATTAAAACTTTCTAACAAATATGACTAGGATTCTCCACCATACCGCAATGAAACGTCATCTTTTTTTTCTTGTTTCATTACTTTCTTCCATTGTTTATAATGTTCCTTGCAAAGATAAGATTGCTTTGAGCCAGAATAAACATCAAGGCCCACATCTTTTACTCTGTTAGCGCTTAATGATCTAACTGAGTTATCGTTACAATTATTGACACTACATTTTATCCCTTTACTAACCTTACCCATTCACTTTCTTCATTTACCGCTAGCCTATAAATACTTGTTAAATAACAAAAATAACATTGCTGAACCGATTAAGGGATAGAATAGAACCAGCAATGAATAAGCTGGGACTGAAGCTCGCTGCCAGCGGACTATCTCCGAATATCTGTACTATTATTAGTTTTACACTTGCAATTTTATCTTCACTATTATATACAAGTGTTAAGGTCGGAATAATGTATGCACCAATTTACGGTGGCATAGCTTTACTGATCTCAGGTTTCTTCGATATCGTTGATGGTAGTGTTGCTAGAGCAACTAAACAAGTCTCATCCAAGGGAGCATTTTTGGATTCGACTTTTGACAAGGTTGCAGAAACTGCTATATTTCTTGGCATACTTTATGGCGGATTTGCGGATGATAAATTGGTGTTACTTGCATTAGCCCTCTCCTTATTGGTCAGTTATACCAGAGCAAGAGCCGAATCACTAAAGATTGAGCTTAAAGGGATAGGAATCGGTGAAAGAGCCGAACGCTTGATTGTTATAGCCATCTTTAGCATTGCTGGTTTAATCCAATATGGAATAATGGTAGTAGCGATAATAGCAGGCATAACCTTTATTCAGAGACTCGTTTTCGTTGTTTCACACATGAAGCAAACTTAACGCAGTCTACCTGTCATTCTTCGATCCTTCTCCGACCTAACCTTCACGACACCGAAGAACACTGCACATGATACACAGTAGGTTTTTACTATAGTTGGGGCCGCGATGTATGTTCCACTTGCCCTAAGTTCCTTTGCCAATTGTGGTTCTACCAAACTTAACCTCTGGGTAACCTTCTTTGCCTTATCTCGAGGAACCCATCGAGCGCAATTGGTACATTGAATTAAACTTGCACGACCCTTTCCACCCTTAGAACGACCCCTGCTGGTTCTTTTCTTTGGCATGTATTTCACACCCTGGCAATATGTTTTAAGTGTTGTGTTCCTTTATTGGTATAATACAATGGAATAGAATTGAAGTGGGAAAGTGTATGGTTAAGATTCAATTGAATTTAGAACCAATCCAATTCTGAACTCAATAAATGGCATCGGTTAAATATATTGATATCGAACAATTTAGAAAGTTATCTAATGTGATTGTTCTAATCAAATAATAATACCTTCATCAATTCCAAGCAGATAAAAACTTGAAAGTATAAAATTGTATTATCTAACGCTCTTTTCATATCTCTAGACTTACCAATAATATTATCTAGTAATAGTTTGTATAAAAAATAGATTTTAAAAAATTTGTCTTCTTGTCTTTACGGAGATGCCAGATCGTTCTAAACATTCAAAACATATTTTGAGACGTTATGTATTACCTTCTATAATAGAATAAATCTTGCCTTGAGAGATCTCATCCAGAGTTTGTCTATGATAATATCAGATTTCCCTATAAATTATATTATCATACTCAAGAAATATTATTGTGGATGTAACTGTCGTTTCGCATATGACCATTGATCACATTCAGAGTAATAGGTTAAATAAGGAAACTGTTGGCGGTCCCGTTACCTATAGTGGGTTAATGATAAAATCATTCTCTCATGATGTGAATCTGCTGACCAAAATCGGTATTGACTTTGATTATAAGGATCTGTTAAGTAGAAGGGGTCTCTTCATCTCAGATAACTGCCAAACAGATGAGCTTACCACCAGATTTAAGATTGTGATTAATGGAAATGAAAGAAAGCTTTTCCTTCTAGAAAGATGTGCTGATTTAACTGTTCATGACGTTAATGTTGATAGTGATGGATGTATAGTAAGTCCTATAATTGGAGAAGTAAATGGTGATGTAATAAACAAATTGTCTAAAAGAACAAACATTATGTTCCTTGATCCTCAAGGTCTATTAAGGAAAGTTAGAGATGGGGGTAGGTGTTATGTTGAAAAATCCATAATTGATCTTTCCAAATTAAACATAGATGTAATCAAGGTTGATAAGGAAGAGGCTTTTGCACTCACAGGCCTACGTGGTATAGATGCTATATACAAATTATATGTCAAGACTGCAATAATGACGATCGATAACAGAACGCTGATGTTGCATAACCAGCACTTATATGAAATTATTACGGAAACTGTTGACGCCATTGATTCAACTGGCGCTGGTGATATTTTTGCTGGCGCATATGTGTCTGCATATATGAAGTCAAATGACGTGCAATGGGCGTTATGCCATGGAGTTGCAGCTTCGATTGTAGCATTGAAAACAAACAAGGTAGGAATAGAAAAATTACCCGCCAGAAAAGAAGTGGAGGAGTACGCTTCAATACTTCATAACAATATTAGATCGCTTACCAGATAAGCAGGTTTTTTATTTAGTATCTTATACTAATGTTATGGCCAAAGCCATTGTACTGCTTTCCGTGGATTCAGGTACAGATACTGAAGTAATAAATGAATTAAAACAGATTGATAATGTGAAACAAATTTATGAGGTTTATGGTGCATATGATATCATTGTCATGATGGAAGGTAATTCACAGTCAATAATAAAGGAAACTGTATTCGAGAAAGTGAGACAACTGACACATATAAAATCTACTTTAACAATGATGGTAGTTGAGGATTGAAACTTCTAAACTTAAATTAAAGTATTCAAGTATGAATTTTAATGCGTATTGCAATTATGGATGGCGAGTTCAACAATGATATCCTTATTCTTATAAAAAAGACGCTTGAAGGTATGGGAATTCAAACATTTGTTATGGGGAGGCATTATGCCACATCTAAAGATGCCGATATCGTAATGGTTTTAGGAGGAGATAAAGGAATACTACATTATTTTCATCAGATAATCACTGATTCACCTCCGGTGTTAGGTGTCCACGAATCAGATTCTACAGGTTTCCTGTCCCAAATTGAGATCAAGAACTTGAATAAGGCAATCACTAGATTAAAAGCTGGTGATTTCAATATTGACGAAGTTACACGTATAGGAGTTAAAGTGGATGGCAAAGATATAGAGCCGGTTCTAAACGATGTTGCAATTTTTCCATCTAAAAGTGCAATTTTGATGGAGCATAAGTTGAAGGTCAATGGTGAAGATGTTTGGCATGATAACAGTGATGGTATCATAGCATCCACTCCAATAGGTTCTACTGCATATTCAATGTCTGCTGGTGGTCCAATGGTTCTTCCTAAGGCAAAAGTTTTCGTTATAGTATCTGTAAGCTCCGTTGACGTTACACGGAGACCCCTAGTTGTGCCCGATGATAGTTTAGTTGAGATTAACGATATTACAAGTAGGTATCATTGTGAGGTAATTTTAGATGGCGGAAAGCGTTTGAGGGTAAGAAAAATGCTTGAGTGTTCGAAACACCAGTTCCCAGCTAGGCTAATTAGTCTTACAGAGGACTCTGTTGCGACATCACTTATAGCAAAAAAAGTACGGCTAGCAGAAGATCTCCTTGGCATGTCTCCAAGTGCTAAATTAGTACTTAAAACACTTGAGTACGAAGGAGCTTTAGGTCAGAAGGAGCTGGCATCAAGGAGCATGCTTCCTGAAAGAACTGTTCGTCTTGCTTTGAGCTATTTATTGGATAAGGGTTATGTAAGGAAGAAAATTTCGTTGAGGGATGCAAGACAAAGAACATATGAACTTAAGATCTAAATCTTTTTATTCTTTATAGATGCTTTTACGAACGATAGAAACGCTTCTTCTGGGTTGGCTGGTCTGCTTGTAAATTCTGCATGATACTGCACCGCAAAATAGAAGTTTTGATATGGTATTTCCAATATTTCCATTCTCCTGCTGCCATCACTAGCACCAGAAAATATCATCCCAAGTTTCTCAAATTGCTCTCTATATTGCTGGTTGAACTCATATCTATGTCTATGTCTCTTCATTATCTTATTGAATTTGTAAAGATTGTGTGCAATTGTATTTGGCACTATATCAATTTCATGTGTACCAAGTCTCATCGTACCCCCCATGTTATCAATACCATTCTGTTCTGGCAATAAATCGATTACAGGATTTCTAGTATCTGGATCAATTTCTGTTGAATTTGCGTCTGATAGATTACACTCATATCTTGCAAAAGCAACAATGGCCAATTGAAAACCAAAACAAATTCCCAAGAAGGGAATGTTCTTCACTCTTGCATAATTTGCCGTGTTTATTATTCCTTCACTTCCACGCTTGCCAAATCCTCCTGGAACAAGTATCCCATCATGATGATCTAAAATTTGTAAATTACCATCTTCAAGTTGTTCTGAATCTACAAATTCTATATCTGTTTCATATCCAAGTTTTGCTCCAGCGTTGCTAAGAGCATGGTTAATACTAACATAACTATCTTCTAAATTCACATACTTACCAACCATCAATATCTTTACTTTATCCTCAAAATGTTTGTAAGAATTTAAAACTTCAGACCAATCATTCCACCTGAATGGTTGCGTATCAAGATTGAGCTTCCGTATAATAGTAAGGTGTAGACCTTGGGCCTCCAAAATTTCGGGAATTGTATAAATAGAAACGGAATCATGATTAGAAATTACAGCTTTTTCTTCAACATTTGTAAACATAGATATCTTCCTTATCACGCCACCATCTAAAGGGATCTTGGATCTTATTGCAATGATGTCAGGCTGTATTCCGATTCTTCGCAACTCCTGAACGCTGTGTTGTGTAGGTTTGGTTTTAATCTCACCAACAACATCAAGTATTGGTGCCAAAGTAACATGCACGAATAACGTATTATCTATACCATCTTGCAACCGCATTTGCCTCATTGCTTCTAGAAATGGAAGGCTTTCCATATCACCAACAGTACCACCACATTCTACAACCATCACATCTACATTATCACTTTTCGCTGTAGTTCTGATTCTGTTTTTTATCTCGTCTGTTATATGTGGAATTATCTGTACACAATGTCCCAGATATTTTCCCCTCCTCTCCCTTTCTATTACTTTGGAATAAATCTGTGCTGTGGTGATGTTATGGTCCTTCAATAAATCGATATCCAAAAATCGTTCATAAGTTCCAATATCCATATCACATTCACCACCATCTTTGGTCACAAATACCTCTCCATGCGTAATAGGGTTCATTGTGCCGGCATCAAAATTCAAGTAGGGATCAATCTTTATACATGAAACCTTTAAACCGCATAACTGCAGTAGTTTTGCAAGGGAAGCTGTAGTAATACCCTTGCCCAAACCGGACATGACACCACCAGTGACAAAAATATATTTTGTGTCAGAATTTGTCTCTGTTTTCTGCATATTCAGGTATTGCAATACAGCTTTTTAATCGTTATTCTATATTTGCTTGGTAGCATCCTTTAGAGTTCTTGCTAATGCTTCTACCTTTATCATCATTTCCTGCCTAATATTTTGGCTAACTGTATTAATAAACGCACTTCCTACTATAATAGCGTCAGCACCATTCTTTAGCATGAACTTCACATGCTCACTTTTACTTATACCAAATCCAACTGCTAGAGGTACCCTATCCTTAGAAAATTTTTTAACATGATTTATTGCTTTTATAGTGTAATCTTCAAAGCCCTTTCGTTCCCCAGTTGTCCCGTAGACTGATACCAGATACAAAAAACCTGATGTCGCTTTTACTATTGCTTTCAACCTACTGTCACTTGTATTTGGTGAAACTAAGAATATAGAATCGAGATCATTTTTTGACGCATATTTCCTTAATTCCATAGATTCTTCAACATTTAGATCAGGTATTATCAAGCCATCTATTCCATTCGATTTAGCTGTTCTCAAGAAATTATCAAAACCAGGTCTGTATAATAAGTTACAGTAGGTCATAATTACTAAAGGAATGTTAAGGCTATCATTGATCTGTTTTGCTATGTTTAAGGCTTTACCAGGAGTCATTCCCTTTTGTAGCGCATGATAAGAAGCTTTCTGTATTGTTGGCCCGTCAGCTATTGGATCTGAAAAAGGTATTCCGATTTCAACTATGTCAACACCACCATTAACCATCGCATTGATTACATCAATTGAAGTATCAATATCCGGGTAACCGGCTACAGCATATCCTATTAATGCACGCTCTCCCCTAGAATTTAAATCTAAAAAAGTTTCACTGATTCTGGTCATCATTAATCCCTAATTGTCGTTCTACAACTTGCACATCTTTGTCTCCTCTGCCAGACAAAGCTACTACAATGAAATCGTTCTTATTGTAGTTTTTCGCAATTTTCATTGCATATCCAATCGCATGTGCCGGCTCTAGTGCTGGTATTATACCTTCATACTTCGACAATGCAAGAAAGGCCTTCACAGCATCTACATCATTAACATTTGTGTATTTTACACGCTTCATGCTTTTCAAGAATGAGTGTTCTGGCCCCACACCAGGATAGTCTAACCCTGCTGCAATACTATGCGTATCAATAATTTGACCGTCACCATTCTGAAGCAGATATGTGAACATACCATGCAATATTCCTTCAGTTCCTGCACATAAAGTTGCTGAATGCTTCTCCGTGTTTAAACCTTCACCACCTGCTTCAACCCCATACAAGGGAACTATATTGTCTAAGAATTCATAAAAGGCTCCAATGGCGTTGCTTCCACCTCCCACACATGCTATTATCGCATTTGGCATTTTTTTCTCCAGTTTTTTTGCTTGTTGTTTTATCTCCCTCCCAATTACTCTCTGGAAATTTCGGACTATCATAGGATATGGATGTGGGCCAACCACAGAACCAAGCAGGTAATAGGTTGATCTTATATTTGTAATCCAGTCCCGTAGGGATTCGTTAATCGCATCTTTCAGTGTTTGTGAACCTGTATGTACTGGATGTATTTCTGCTCCTAGGAGTTTCATACGAAATACATTCAACTTTTGCCTTTCGACGTCTTTGGAACCCATGTAGACTTCACACTTTAGACCAAGAGATGAGCAAGCCATTGCAGTTGCTACTCCATGCTGTCCTGCGCCAGTTTCAGCTATCACCCGCTCTTTTCCCATCTTTTTTGCTAGCAAAGCTTGTCCGATAGTATTGTTTATCTTATGTGCACCGCCATGCAACAAATCTTCACGTTTTAAATAGATCTTCGCTCCTCCCACAGCTTTAGTTAAATTACTAGCTAAATATAGCGGAGTGGGTCTACCAGCATATTCTTTCAGATAATATTCCAGTTGTTGATTAAATTTATTCTGTTTTCTAAACTTCAAATAAGACTTCTCAAGCTCTTCCAATGCAGGGATAAGAGTTTCCGGCACAAATCTTCCTCCAAATTTGCCAAATTTACCATTTAATGGATAATTCTTTAGTTTCATATTGTTATCGCCTTTGAAGGTAATTTGAAATCCACGCAACAAGTTTCGAAGATTGCATGATGCTAGAAAACGAAGAGTGATTTATAATCCTATTTAATTCAATGATAATTCTTCATCTCATTGAATAATAACTACCTATCATTGGTCTTGTCACCGTTATCTTAAACAATATTTATTATTCAGGGTTGGTCGTAAATTGGAAGTAAGCTTTTATTTACTCGCTTGACGTGGTATCAACGCGAACTGGCAATTGGTAACAATATTTCAAAAACAATAATTTACCCAGAGCTTTACTAATAATAAAATTCCCAGCATAAAAGTAGCAAGATGGGCCCGCCGTTCAATTTAAGAAGTATATGTAGCAGGAGCTTAAACAAGAAATAGACAATGTAGCTTCTGATCTCAGAAAGGAAGATTATTTAAAAATATTTAAGAGACTGCGTATGGTGTCCAGCCATTAGAAGATAAATTATGGGGGTAAAATGTTGTTGTTGCCAGTTCCCACGGGATTAAGAGATAACTGCCAAAAATAGTGTGGCAGTCACTCAACTCATCTCAAAACTAACCATTTAGACAATTTTTAGCGGCCATTTAGATCTATGAATAGCGACATCTAAAATTATTTTATGAAATTCCAAGAATTATCAGACAAACAGTGGAGTATGATGGAATCACACATACCACCACATGCAAAAACTGGCAGGCCTAGGGATTATGATAGAAAAATCATTAACGGAATAATCCATGTTCTAACTACTGGATGCCGATGGGACGATATGCCAAAAAGATATGGTGATGATTCTACTGCAAACAGAAGGTTAAACAAATGGCAACAAAAAGGAATCTGGAAAAAGATTCTATCGCGTACTATTCACTCAGCACATAAATCTGGCAAAATTAATCTACAAAAAATATCAGTTGACTCTTCATCCATTCCTGATAAAAAAGGGGCAATGTAACTGGATATAATGGATTCAAGAGAATAACAGGTACAAAAATACATGCCGCAGTAGAGAGTAACGGATTTCCAATATCCATACTGTTGAGTCCAGCAAATGAACATGACAGTACAAAATGCATGGATGTTACAGGATCAATTTCAGACTATCTTGATGATGATTCAATACAACAGATAGAACCAGTTTATGCAGACAAAATGATGCAAAATACATCAGAATGTATTTGTGGGATAGAAATATTGCATGTTGCATCCCATACAAAATAAATTCCAAGTTCATCTTGCAAAATAATGATTGCAAACATTGCAACAAGACAAGATTTGTAGTTGAGAGATTCCTTGCATGGCTCAAGAATGGATTTCACAGAACAAGAATCAGGTATGAAAGAACGGCAGAAAACTACCTGGCATTTGTTAATCTTGCATCATTTTTGATGTATTGTAGGGTTTTGAGATGAGTTGGCAATGTATGTATCTGATAAATTGAAATTTATGTTTAAAATTTTATCATAGATAATAGCATCCTCTTTTGCGGTCTACTCAGGTTTCTGTTTTATTATTTACTGAAGTCATTATGTTTAGTAACGATCTTAGGTTTATTAAAATCTATAAGTTCTAATTGTACAATTTTGAGATTCAAAAACATAACAAATCAGCAACGATTTCTTCAGTGCTAGAAACAATTTCTTAATTCTTTTCATTGAAAGGATGCAATATGCATAGGGCAAGGAGATTATATCTAATAATCCGTGGATAAGTGAAAATATACTTATCAATTTACATGGTCAAAACTAATCAATTACTACGGACTCATACTCTTCATCTTTGGGTGAAATCCTATTCAAAGTTAGAAAAGAAGTTCTGTAAAGTAATAAGGTGGGGTAGATACACTTTCAGGGACAGTAAACTTTTACATTACAGTCCACTATTTTCTTAACATCAAGTATGAAAAGAAAAGTGATAGTTTTTGTTGTTGCAATAGCTTTCATAGGGGCTGCTCTCGTGTCCTTTCCCACAGCACCGGTGCCGATCCCTCCACCAAGACATTTTAGTGAAACTGGAATTGATGTAGTTGTATCGGGCCTACAAGCGCCGTGGGCTTTAGATTTCGCCAATGATGGCAGGATTTTTCTTACTGAAAGAACTGGAATTATTAGGGTAATCATGGATGGTGAGTTGGTTGAAAGGCCAGTTTTTGCTACAGATGTTGCAAAGTTTAGTGAAGCAGGGATGTTAGGCCTGGCACTTGACCCAAATTTTGATAAGAACCATTTCATTTATGTGTATTATACTTATGTTGATACAAAAGGCAGTCTATGGAACAAAGTTGTGAGATTGGAAGAACAGGATAATATAGCATCAAATGAGGAGGTTTTGGTAGATAAGATACCAGGAGCAGCAACACATAATGGAGGTCGAATAAAGTTTGCTCCCGACGGTAAATTATACATTACAACTGGTGATGCCGCAGATCTCAGTCTACCACAGAACTTGAATTCTCTAGCAGGCAAGATTTTACGAATAAATCCAAATGGTTCTATTCCTGATGATAACCCATTCCCCAATTCACCTGTTTACTCATATGGTCATAGAAATCCACAGGGTATTGCTTGGCGTCCTTCTACAAATGAGCTCTATTCAACTGAACATGGTCCTGTAGGGAATGATGAAATTAATGTAATTAAACCTGGGATGAATTATGGATGGCCAATAGAGCGATGTGTCGCTAAAGAGTTTGTGCCACCGATTGTATGCTATGAGGTCAGTATAGCTCCTGCAGGCGCAACTTTTTATTCATCAAATAAATTACCTTACAAGGACCAATTTTTCTTTGGAACTCTTCGAGGCGAACATGTAGAACATATTGTATTTGATAATAAAAATGATGCACTAAAACTAGAAACTTTTCTAGATGGTTTTGGAAGGATTAGGGATGTAGTTCATGGCCCTGATGGATACTTATACATTATTACAAGCAACAGAGATGGAAGAGGCTTCCCTTCATCGGACGATGATAAGATTTTAAGGATAACCCAGCCTAGATAAATCATTGAAGAGTGAGATAAGAAAATTTTATCAGATGAGTCCAAAGCAGCGGTTACAAATAGTGAAAAACTTTGCAAATCTTACAGATAGTGATATCAAGATATTGAAGGCTGTAGGATTATCATTAAACATTGCCAATAATATGGTGGAGAATGCAATAGGCATGATGGCTCTTCCCCTTGGTATAGGAACCAATTTCTTGATCAACGGTAGAGATTATCTGATACCTATGGTGATCGAAGAACCTTCTGTAATAGCGGGAGCAAGCAAGGCCGCAAAGATCGCACGCTTAAAAGGTGGTTTTGTTGCGAGTGCGGACCAATCAATGATGATCGGTCAGGTGCAAATAGTAGGATTGCCGGAACCTAAGAAAAGTGGACAGAAAGTCATAGCAGTTAAGAGTAAAATTATTGAATTGGCAAACAATAAAAGCCAAACACTCACAAAGAAATGTGCAGGTGCTAAAAATGTTACCTTCCGAGTGATAGATACGGCTCGGGGAAAGATGCTCATAGTTGAACTAATAGTAAATGTGAGTGATGCTATGGGTGCTAATATTGTTAACAGTATGTGCGAAGCTGTAGCTCCTTATATTGAATATATAACTGGAGGGAAGACTTTATTGAAAATATTGTCTAATTATACAACGAAACGATTAGCAAGGGCCAGAGCAGTGTTTAGTAAAGATGAAATCGGCAGTGAAGTCGTTGAAGGTATATTGCTGGCCCAATCTTTTGCTATGTCTGACCAATATAGGTGTGTAACGCAAAACAAGGGTGTTATGAATGGTATTATAGCAACAGCTAATGCTACAGGACAAGATAGTAGAGCCATAGAGGCGGGGGTACATTCTTACGCTGCGAGAAGTGGCAGATATTCGCCGATAACATCTTGGTGTAGAAATAGGAATGGCGATCTTGTTGGTGGTATAGAAATACCGCTGGCTGTTGGCGTTATAGGCGGTGTATCTTCAATGCATCCTGTAGCAAAAACATGTTTGAAAATCTTACGTGTCAAAACTGCTCAGGAGCTTTCATACGTTTTAGCATCTGTGGGACTCGCACAGAATTTTGCCGCCTTGCGAGCACTAGTATCTGAGGGTATACAACAAGGTCATATGAGCTTGCATGCAAGGAACATTGCTATGATGAGCGGCGCAGAGGGAAAATTGATAGGCACAGTTGCTAAGAAGATCACAGATGAAGGAAACATTACAACGCAGAGGGCAAAGCAAGTTCTAAAGACTCTAAAGAAACGGAGATAGAAAATCATCCTATTGATTTGTTTCAACCCAAGGGAATAATTTTGAGGGTTTTCCAGCTAGAATACTAGTTACTAGATAAAACACCAAATACATATAGCCTAAACTATTTCTATTTTCTGCTGGATATGGTAAAAGTTAGATTCGCTATCCCTAAAGGTAGTATCGAAGAACATACCTTCAGGTTTCTGGAACAAGCTTGGTTCAGTGTAAATGGTAAGGGAAGAACCTACAGAATATCTGTAAATGATCCTGAGGTTTCCCTCAAACTGCTAAGACCTCAAGAAATTCCGACATATGTTAGCGAAGGACTATATGATGTCGGTATAACTGGTAAAGATTGGATTGAAGAGACTAACGCTGATGTAAAAATTCTGTTGGACTTAGGATATGGTAGAATTAAAATCATAATAGCTATACCAAAAACTCAAAATGTTAATTCATTATCAGATATGATTAGAGAATATTCCTCTAATGGCAAAATCTTGCGTATATCTACAGAATACCTTAACATTTCTGCTAATTACATCAAGCAAGATGAGGAATACGTTAAGAATTTTGGTGATAGAGAACCAATGATAATTACACCTTGGTGGAGGAAGGGTGACAACGAGAAAGTTCAAGTCATACTTTCCTTCGGGGCTACAGAAGCCAAACCACCTGAGGACGCCGATGCAATAATTGATGTAACTGAAACAGGTACAACTCTGGAGCAGAACAATCTTAAAGTTATAGATACTGTTATGGAATCTACAGCTGTTCTTGTCGCTAATAGATATTCGTTGAGAGAAGACAAGAAGAAACAGAAGATCTACGATATAGTTACTTTACTTAAGGGCGTGATAGAAGGTAGAAAGAAACTTCATATATTCGTCAACGTAAGGAAGGAAAACTTAGACCTGTTGCTTCAGAGTTTGCCTGCGCTTAAAAGGCCTACAATCAGCGAACTTAGCGAGGTTGGTTGGCTTGGTGTTAATACGGTAATCAGAAAGGACGAGTTTGTGAGAATAATCCCTAAGTTACGCAAACTTGCTCAAGGGCTTGTGGTACATGAACCTAATGGTATACTACCACTAGAAGAAATCAGCTTTCAAGAGGATCAAGAATAGCAAATAGGAAGGTCATGATTTATGATGGAGCTCGGTATCAAGAATCTTACGATAGATGATCCTATCAAAGTTGCGTCGAGAATACGTGTAAAAACTAGTATCGGTAATGAGGAGATAAAAAAGGTTAAAGCAATAATGGCGAGAGTCGCACGGGACGGTGATAAAGCACTATTCTATTATACCTCGAATTTTGACGGCGTGAAAATTGATTCTATCGCGGTAAGTAGTGAGGAGATAGACCATGCATACAAACTTACAACTAAGGAACAGATAAGGGCGCTGAAGGAAATTAAGAAAAGGCTTGAAACTGTTGAAAGAGCAGTAATAAAAAAACTCAGAAATATTGAAATTCGAATCGAGGGAACAAAGATCAATAAACAAAGGAAATCTGTAGAAAGTGCAGGATGTTATGTTCCAGGGGGTCAGGCCAGATACCCAAGTACTTTAATAATGTGTACCGTCCCTGCAAAAGTAGCCGGTGTCAAAAGAATAGTCGTATGTTCCCCACCAACAAAGAAGGGAACACTGGATCCGTTGACTCTTGTAGCCGCAGATCTTTGTGGTGTAAATGAACTTTACAAAGTTGGTGGCGCACATTCAATAGCAGCGATGGCATATGGAACAGAAACTATTAAGCCAGTAAGCAAAATTGTAGGACCTGGAGGTTCCTTTGTAAATGTTGCAAAGGCACTCGCAGCAAGGTCGGTAGCTATTGATATGCTTGCAGGTCCAACAGAACTGTTAGTTTTTGCTGATGAGACGGCACGAGCAAGGAGTATTGCGCTTGACATGATTTCGCAGGCTGAGCATAGTATTGACACTTTTTGTGGTTTGATAACACCCTCCAAAAAACTTGCTGCCTGTGTAGTTACGGAACTATCAAGATTAGTAAATAAAGTGGATAGGGGTGCTATTGTGCGTAAAAGTTTAGAAGATAGAGGCTTTATAGCTTTTTGTAGGAATATATTTGATGCAATAAAATTTATCAACGAAATCGCACCAGAGCATTTGCAAATACTTATGAAGAACGGTGAGAAAGTAAGTAAAAGTATAGAATCAGCGGGTTTGATACTTGTTGGTGAGTACTCTCCTTCTGCTGCTAGCGATTATGCGCTAGGTTCTAATCACGTTCTACCGACTAATGCATTTGGTAAATCTAGGGCATCGCTTTCTTGTTTAGACTTCATAAAATTTATGAATGTGGTTAAAGTTAATAGGAAGGGATTAAACAAAGTATCTAATACTGTCAAGTTGTTAAGTGAAGCAGAAAATCTACCGAATCATTATAAAGCAATTTTGGAGAGACTCTGATGAATAAATGGGTAAGGTCAAGAGTGTCCTCTTTGACAAAAATATCAGGTTACCAAAAACCAGAAAGATATGCCGACGCGATTAGGATGGATACTAATGAGAATTTAGCCCTTTCCAAAACCTTCATAACAAGAATAATTAGAGAGGCTTCACAAAAAATGGATCTTCGTGAGTATCCTAGCTACGAGTATGATGAGTTAAGAAAAAGTTTAGGTAAATATCTTAATGTGGCAAGTGAGTGTATAGCAATAGGATGCGGTTCAGATCAAATAATTGATTTACTCCTCTCAACCTTTACAACCGATTTAGGGGCATTAACATTAGAACCTAGTTTTACATTTTACAAAGATAGATGTAACTTGCGTTCAATAAAGATAAAGTGTATTCCTCTTGATAACAATTTTTCTTTTGGAGCTAAGAAATTCCTTTCAATGTCTAAAGGTGGAATGATCTGTTACATATGTTCACCAAACAATCCTACGGGGAATCAATTCGAAAAGAAGACACTTCTGGAAGTAATAAATTCTTTCGACGGTCTGGTGATTGTTGATGAGGCCTATGTTGAATTTGCTCCCTATTCTCTTGCAGATCTTGTAAGGAGCTACGATAACTTGGTAGTGTTAAGGACGATGTCAAAAGCATTTGGTCTTGCTGGGGCCCGTGTCGGTTATATGATATCAAATAATAAAGTTGCAGAGTTATTTGTTAACAAGATACAATATCCATATCCACTGAGTAGCTTGTCGCTAAGCGCTGCCAGTATTGCTCTCTCAAAATTGAATTATATAAACACAACAATAAAAAATGTCATGAGAGAGCGGAAGCGTGTTTTTGATGAGATTAATTCTATTGATGAACTAGGTGCATTTGGATCAGATACTAACTTTATTTTGTTCGAAGCCGGTAAGAAATATCAAGAAATGTATAGAAACTTAATTAGGCAAGGGGTAGTTATCAGAAATATTGGAGATATTGGCCAACATTTGGGTTGTTTAAGAGTAACTATTGGCACACGATTAATGAACGACAAGTTCCTAAAAGCGTTAAAAGTTGTTTGTAAATGAGTGATTACAGAGAGGTGATTAATAATGTATGGGTAAAGGATAACATAGTTTCAAAATTTAACGATCTCGAATGTGTAATATTTGATTGTGATGGTACATTGGTAAATATAAATAATTCTTATAATGCATGTATAAAGCATACTACAGGTTTCATCCTTGAAAAAATGACCGGTAGGAAACAATGGTACGATCTTGTTACAGACGAAATGATATTGAAGTTAAGAATATCAGGCGGTTTTAACAGTGACACTGATACTACCTACGTGGCAATATTAGGAGCAATTGCTGCGGATACCAGTGATGTTGGACTTGCACAAAAGTTTATCTCGAATATAATAACACATGCAGACGAACGTGGAATAGAGTCTATCGAACAACACTTATCTGATTTGAATTGTAATGGTGTTATTAAAAAAGTTAAGGATGAATTAAAGTATTCCGGGTTGGGAACTTCAAATTTACTTGGCACAGTATTTGATGAATATTTCTATGGTAAGGAACTTTTTAAAATTATGCATAGAAAAGAACCTATTTTTAATAATTCGCATGGATTTATTGATAAAGATCAAGTAGTGATTTCAGAAGAGAGTGTAAGAAGTATTTCTAACATCTTCAATGGCAAGATTGCTATAGTTTCTGGAAGAAGTAGACTTGCTACGCAACATACATTGAAATCTATATTAAATCACTTTAATCTTCCCGCTAGCGTATTTATTGAAGATGAAGAGAAAGAGGAAAAGATCAAATCTTCTCAGATTAAGAAGCCATCTCCTTACGCTTTGTTGAAATCGATGCAAGTTCTTAATGCCAATAACGGGTTATTCGTAGGGGATTCCATAGAAGATATGTTAATGGCAAAAAAGGCATCGGAAAATGATGACGCTAACTCAGTATTCTGTGGTGTGTATGGAGCTGTGTCAGATAGAGATTTCCAATTCAACACCTTCAAAAAAAGAGATGTTGATGTAATAATCGAGAATGTGAACATATTACCTCGCTTGCTAACATTGTTTGAGCATTAATCCCACCAAATACTTTTTAGTGGGTTGGATCACAATCTATCGTTTGAGAAGAAGCAAACTCGAGAGGATTACAAAGGAAACATCTGTTCAAGTGGAGCTGAACATAGATGGCAAGGGTAATAGTAGTATAGAAACTACCATCCCATTCCTTGATCACCTTGTAGGTAGTATAGCGAGGCATGCAATGATGAATCTGAAAATAGTAGCAAGATCAAAGGATAGAATAATCCACCATATAGTTGAAGATGTTGCAATAACTTTTGCAAGAGCTATAGATAAAGCACTAGGCGATAGATCTAGAGTGTATCGCTTTGGTCATGCCATAGTCCCCATGGATGATTCGCTAGCTTATGCTGCCATAGACTTGATAAAGAGAGACTACTACCTAATAGATCTGAAGTTAAGTAGAATGAATATTGAAGGAATGTCGAAAGAAGATCTAGAGCATTTCTTCCGAACGTTTGTACAGAATGTAAATGCCTGTATACATATCACTGTCCAATATGGGGAAAGTGATCACCACAAAGTGGAAGCTGCAGTTAAGGCACTTGCTGTAGCATTACGTGAAGCAATTAATATAGATAAGAAGGGAAGATTTATTCCAAGTACAAAAGGTTCGATGTAATTGGTCAATGTAGCGATATTTGATTTCGGATCTGGTAATCTATTCAGTCTCAAAGTTGCACTCGAACGACTAAATGCAGAAGTACAAATAATACATGAGATTCTAGATCTAAATAAATTCAACGGGTTGATTTTACCAGGGGTTGGTACTTTTGATCCCGCTATAAAGAGTATAAGGAATTATACGAAGCAAATTCATGGTATAATTAAAGATAGTATCCCTATCTTAGGTATTTGCTTGGGTATGGAAATAATTTTTAATGAAAGCGAAGAAGGTAGGATGAAGGGTTTGAGCATACTTGATGGTGAAGTGGTATTGTTACCTAAGAAAAAGAAAATACCTCATATGGGATGGAATAAGATCAGGCTAGTTAAAGATAGTAGACTACTAAAAGGTTTGAATGACAACAATTGGTTCTACTTCGTGCACTCTTACTATGTTAAGCCAAGAAACAGCAAGGTTATAGTTGCAGAGTCTGAATATGGAATAGAGTTTCCAGCAGTAATAGAATTTGAGAATTTCTTTGGCACGCAATTTCACCCTGAAAAATCTAGTAGGGCTGGTGCGTTAATGTTGAAAAACTTTTTACGAGAGTGCTAAACCTGAAGGTATTTGCTGCAATTGACTTGTTTGAGGGAAAGGTTGTTAGGCTTGCAAAGGGGAATCCTAACAAAAAAGTAGTATACAGCAATGATCCAATAGGCATTGCGGAGAAGTGGGAGAGAGAGGGGATCCAATCATTGCATATAGTAGATCTGGATGCGACCCTAACGAGTGGTAATAATCTTGAAGTGGCGAACAAAATAATTGAAAAGGTCAACATACCTGTTCAGTTTGCAGGTGGAATTAGAAGTTTTGAACTTGCTCAAAAATTGTTGAAGGTTGTAGATAAGATCGTGATAGGTACACTAGCATATAAGGATCCAAGAATAGTTGAAAAACTTACAATAGAGTTTGGGAGTGATAGAATAGTTCTCGCTATAGATCAAAAAGACAATATGGTAATGATAAATGGTTGGAGGAATTCGGCCTGTATCAACATTTTTGATGCAATTAAAAAATACAACGAAATTGGTGTAAATTACTTTCTACTCACAAGCATAGAAAGAGACGGTATGTTGTTGGGCCCAGATTTTGATATACTGAATAAAGCATGTAGTTTCAAAAATGTAAATATTATTGCTAGCGGTGGTATCTCGGAGGACGAAGATATAATAAAAGTGAAGAAAATGGGTGCTTATGCAGTAATACTTGGTAAAGCACTTTATGATGGAAAGATAAACATTAAGAGCATTAGGGCTATAACTAATAGCAACACTATGTGAAAATTATGACCTTAGCAAAAAGAATAATCCCATGTTTAGACGTGGACAATGGGAGAGTTGTGAAAGGGATTCATTTCAATAATCCAAAGGATAGTGGAGACCCCGTCCAGCTTGCAAGACGCTATAGTGAGGAAGGTGCAGATGAACTTGTTTTTTTGGATATAACTGCCTCTGAACAGCGGAGGAAGATAATGTGGAATATTGTGAAAGAAGTTGCTACAGTGATAGATATTCCGTTCACTGTAGGAGGTGGAATAAGCAATATGGAAGATGGTAGAAATATTCTACTTCGGGGAGCGGACAAAGTATCAATAAACACTGCAGCTGTCAGTAATCCTGATTTAATTACCAAATTACAGAAAATTTTTGGAAAACAGTGTGTAGTTGTTGCTATTGATGCGAAGCGTACATTAGTTGATTTTAATAAGAAGAACATTAAGAAGGGAAGCCGAAAGAAGTTCTGGTATGAAGTTTACATCTTTGGTGGAAAGAAATCAACAGGGATTGATGCGATTACCTGGGCAAGAAAAGCAGAACAGTTGGGTGCAGGAGAGATATTGTTAACAAGTATCGATACAGATGGTACAAATAATGGTTATGATGTGGATTTAACTAAATCGATAAGCAATGCTGTCAATATACCTGTAATAGCATCGGGTGGATGTGGTGAACCAAAGCATATACTCGATGTGTTCAATAGGGGAGATGCAGATGCAGCATTGGCAGCATCTATCTTTCATTATGAAAGATATACAGTCTCACAGGTAAAGGAATATCTTCAAATGAACAATATTGATATAAGGATATAGCATCAAAAAATTTATTACTTTTAAATAATTGAGGCTTGGGCATAATTAAGCCGATCGAAACGATAAGATCAGGTTTCAATTTTCATTGGTAATATGTTTAGCTCAGACTCTATACTCCTTCGTATATTATTTTTGATTGACGTGATTCTAGTCAAAACCAAATAGGAAAAGGGGTAGACCATTCTACTATTCTCCTACAGTAATGGTGAGATGCTTCATCGTTAGAGTATGGATAAGAATACCAAGCAACAATGCTTTGCATCAATATTTTTCGATAGACATGCCATACAACAGGAAGGTAATGAAGGCATGTGGTCTTGATAGGTTGCCAGACAGAAGGACGTTTGATAGAAGGTTCAAGGCCATATCAATTGACATAAGATCAAGGATAGATGTTATGGGTATGCTCTTCATAAAAGATGGGTTGGTAGACCCAGCCATAGTATCCGTTGATAGTTCCTTGTTGAAAGCAAAGGGACATGTATGGCATAGATCAAACATGAAGAAGAATGAAGTGCCACGCTCCGGTATAGATACAGATGCTCGATGGGGCTACAGCAGAACCAAGGGATGGATATTCGGATACAAACTGCATCTAGCATGTAGCACAGGTTCATTGATAGTTCCATTATCAGCTGATTTCACAACAGCTAACATTACTGATAACAAGATGTATGAAAGCATAACATCTTCATTGCCTACAGGAATGGTAAGGTATGTTGTAGGAGATGAAGGATATGATGATCACAAGTTATGTGATTTCAGCAGGTATAGAGGGCATCCAGTATTCCCATTGGAAAGGTATAGGCATACTACCAACTGATCCCAAAACTGATCACTTAGTGAATAATTGACGATCATTTGGATCTATTTGCAATGCTGCCCGTAGCAGATCATGAAATTTCAGGAGATAACAGGTGAACAATGGAAGATGATATCACCGCATCTCCCCAAGCCAGCCAGAACCGGAAGGCCAAGGGCAGACGACAGAAAGACAGTCAACGGAATCCTGTTTGTCGGGATAACAGGATGCAGGTGGACTGGGATGTCACAAAGGTACGGCTCCAAATCAACTGCGCACCGCAGACTGCAGAACTGGCAGCGACGTGGAATATGGAAGAATATCCTCTCCGCTGCAGTCAAATCAGCCCACAGATCAGGCAAGATGCAGCTGCAAAAAACGGTCGATTCGTCATCAGTTCCGGCCAAAAAAGGGGAAGCGTCATAAGATACAACGGATTCAACAGGATTTCAGGCACAAAAATACACGTTGCGGTGGAACAAAACGGACTGCCAGTCTCAGTAGTGATGGATCCTGCAAATCAGCATGACTCTGCAAGATTTGTAGACGTGATGGATGGCATCTCACAATATCTGGATGAGAGATCTATCAGAAAAATTGCGCGGTGCCAAGCAGACAAGGGCTATGATGCAGAATTCATCAGGAAATACCTCACCAAAAGAAAAATCTCTGACTGCATACCTTACAGAAAAAACAGTAAGACACAACAACAAAATGATGATACAGAACAATACCTATACGGCAAGACGCGCTATGTTGTGGAGAGATTCTTTGCCTGGTTGAAGAATGGGTTCCACAGAACCAGGATCAGATATGAGAAGAATGCACAAAACTATCTGGCATTTGTTATCATTTCGTCGATTATGATGTATTGGAGAGTATTGGGATGACTTCTACAGATAATAATAGACTGGCATTGCTGCAGTTCTATCAATCTGAATTTGGACAGCATGTATATTCTCGGAGGAGCATAAGCGTTGAACCATTGATAGAGTAGATAAAGGATGTATTTGATATAGACCCACTACCTGTTAGAGGGTTCGATAAAGCTAGGAGCATCGTTCTGATTTCTATATTGCTATACCAGCTGATGGTATACTACAACTACTTGACAGGAAGACCATTAAGGGCATTGAAGCACATGTTGGGAAGCTAAAGAAACAATATCAAATATTATTATTATTGAATTATGCCCAAGCCTCAATTATTTAAACAACCATAAACTTTTCTCCCATGTTTCGACTTTAGTTCCAAACTGCTCACGAAATACATTGTTATCTTGCTTGCATCCAATAGTTTTGTTTCCTGAAATATTTGGTAGTAAGAACCCTAAAGAAGATTCCTAAAGTTTCAGTAAGTTATTTCCTAACAAATGTATCGATTGAGAATAGATTATCCGTATAAAATAACAATTGAATCCAGGAAGATTAATAAGAAATATAAACAAAGTTTTCGAAACTACATTTGAGTCCATTCATCTCTGAGAAAGATATATTCCTTGTCACCTATCGCCTTATTTGGGTGCCATCTATAATCATTTTTATCACACTTATAATGTATCTCTTTCGTGTTCGAGGGCAATTTTTTTGCATCTATCTGTAATAGTATTAAATCTACAAGATATTCTAGAGTATCTAACGCCTTCCCAAACATTTTGTTATTATCAGTACAAATAACAAATAACACTGTTGGGTTACTTCCAAAGCTTAATACGAGTTTTATAGGTTTCTTTCCTCTACGCCATTTAATATTTTTCAAAACTCCCTTGAGCCCCTCCCATCTGTCTATCCCAAACATTCTGAAGAATTCCTCGTTATATGACAGTGGGAAGGAAAGTTTGACCTCGCTCACATTTCTTTCATCAGATATTTCTTCAATTTGATCACTAACGGGGAAGGTATCTTGCAGCATAGTGAAGAGTACTTCAATTTCTCCCAATGATAAACCTGAATATTGCATAATAATAGATCCACCGCATTCGCTCAATACAAAGTAAAATGGGTGCTTACGTTATGAGTCTTCTCTAAAACACACCTAGGTACTTAAGCAGAAACCATAAGCCTATAGAAGGGAAAATTACACATACAGGTATCCACGGGACTGGAACTTGTATACCTTTCATTTTTATCTGATGGTTATCAAAAATGTTTGCAACATAATCATTTATCTTATTATTCCATATACTGTAATCAATGCTATTTTTCTTCAATATATTAACAAGTTCATATATTACCGGAGTTCTGCTACTAACTACGTGTTGGACATATCTTCTGGAAATTTCTATTTCTCCCTGAATTGCAACAAGACCCTCCTTCATATCAATCAGTCTCACGTGTATTTCCCAAGTTCTATCTAACATCTTTGTAAAACCACTTCCTATTTGCATCGGTTTTTTGCTTTCGCAGAATTTGAGTCTATGAAACCCCTCAGATAGTAAGATACGTACTATATCTTCAGCTTTCTTCCTTACAATCAAGTTCAAAGATTCCATATGCACCTCATCATTCTTAATCAGATCAATAAGTCCTTTCATCAATCCTACTGTCTTGGGATACAGTAACGAATAATCACTCATATCCAGCCTACTTTATTGGCATATTAAAATGCTGTGCCTGTATTATATGATACCTGGCATAATAAGTATGGCCTCAAATCAATTCTCACCCCTACTCAATCCCCTGATATAAATACATTGTTCGTTCGATATGGCAAGATCCTTCCAGCAATAGGAGTTATCACTCATCTTCACTTTGAAATTTCTCACTATTACCAAAGGAATAGATTCACTACTTTCTCCCATAATCATATTTGCTGAAGTTGCAATGCTGTCAGCCGTGGCTTTGAGTGTCACTCTTAGAATATTGCCAAACAGATCTTCCTTACCGCGTAAATCTTGAGTTGGTTCAAAACCTGCAACTGCAACTGCAATACCGATCGTTCCAATTCGCATAGGCATTAATCTACTGTCTGATAATACTATACCAACATGTTTGCCCAAATTCTCAAAAAACTTCCTTCTCAACGTTCGTGCCATATTGAATGGATCTCTAGGGTGTAGTACGACATGACCTTGTTGAACATTGGATCTATCAATTCCTGCATTTGGGGCAATAACACCATCTTTGACCGCGAGTATGAAACCTTCGATACCATTGAGGATAGTATCTGATTCCTGCAATACAATCTCTACAACTCTAGGATCCATTGTAAATTTTTCAGCCATCCGATCTGCCCTTTCACTGGGAATTACTGAACTCAATTTAACAACAGATCCTTGACTCACAGCTACAAATTTGCTTGATATAACAATGATATCTCTGTCACATATCTGATCGCCACTTTGTTTTATGCTCTGCACTATAGTTTCAAACAAATCAAACACATTTTCCTTCAAATCTATTTTGATTGGGATTAGTTCTGTGTGCATAATGGAACTTGTGGATTCGTATTTAAGATTGTTTTCAAAACAATCCTTATGTTCTTAAAGTCTTTTGATTTAATCTAGCTGTCCTAAGGGGAATTAATGTAACAATACTGAATTTATGACTCTTTGGGTTATTTTAATTGGGCACTTTTAAGAGATACGGGAAGTCAGAAAATAAATATAGGAAATGGGGGCTGTTAGAAACGTAGAGTTCATAGAAGAAAAGGTAGACCGCCTTACTGCTAGAAAAGAAGTTTGAAAGTATATACTCTAGTGATTACCTATCTTGATAGTCACTAATTGTTAAAGGACTTCTTTCATCACAAATTATCCCTCTCAATTGAATGACAGCCACCTATACTGAGAATATATGACGACGTCTATGCCAGTCTAGTAATTTCTATCATTCTGCAGGTAATACTCCAGTAGCAATATTGTTATTTCCTGAGTCAAAAGCTTTCCATTCCAAATCTGCAATTTTTCCGCTTGGTAATAGCAAAACTATCAACCTTCTCCCTTTGGTTATAGGTTCGTCATCTGTTTGTATAATCACGGTATTCGGGTCCACCCTTCTTCTCCCCCAGCCTTTGGCTCTTGCTTTAACATGCCTTATACCACCATTGGTAGATTTTAACTCAAGACCATAAATTGGGAATTCATCATTGTTTTTGACTGCCAATAGGGTTAATTTCTTGGTCATCTTTATCGCTATAGAAATAGCAGCTTTTCCCGGAGGTGGAATTACAGTTACATGTTTAACTATAATCTTACCTTCTACATGCTTGTAGGTAGCGCTACAATATCGAAACTCACCAAATGTGTTAAATTGCCATCTAAACACTCCTTCCGGCTTTATCATAGGACTTATGAAGGTCTTTCCCATGCTTTTCCAATTGCTATGTGATCCGCTCATCAAGACATGAGCAGATATTTTTTCTTTGCTGGTCCACTCAACAACGTCTCCTTCCTGTAGTGTTATCTCTTTAGGGGAAAAAGTTTCCCTAACACCTAACTTATTGGCACCATCCATTATTACAATTCTATGAACCTTGCTTCCTTGCGGTATTTTCTTCAATATTTTAAATCCTAAATCTTCCTCTAAATCCAATATTGGCTCAAACACAAAAGCCGCATGTATGGTGGGAACATAGTGCTTCAAAGATTTTCCGATTGTTGCCGGTGTATACACTCCTTCATCGTCTATAAACATAAGACTCTCACTTTTCATATTAGATTTATGATGACTGCGATGATGTGATCCGTTAAGAATGAATAGACTCTTCTCTCTTCGCCCTCCTTCATCAACTGTTCCTAGATATAATGTCCGTTCATTTTTAAAATCATAAACTACGTCCCCAATACATACTCCAGCCCTGACCTTATTCCATTCCGCGTCATTGAAATTTGAACAGGAGGCATGCCACCTAAAATAAGAGCTTATCCGAAAATTAACATCATAGCCTAATTGTTTATACCGAAACAGATCTAGAATAGTACTATTAGCATTTTACAGGCACGGTATTTTATGTTTACCATAAAATAGGGCATAAAATAGCACGGTTTTTGAAATTAGGTAGCACACCTAGTAGCACACCTTTTGCAAAAAGGTGTGTACTAGGTAGCACACCTTTACGTAAAAGTGTGCTACCTAAATTATGCTAATAGTGCTGTGCTAGCGCTGTACTATGATGCATTAAAAGTAAAGTATTAAGTCAATAATATTTACATTTTTCGGGGGGTAGTCAGACGATACGAAGGACCGAGGTCCCTATATACATATAGTATATTATTACTGTTTTAGAAATTCAACGTCATATACTCCCCTCCCTATACTACCCCATGGGCTTACTACAGATACTCACTACTGCATTACAGCAATACAGGCAGGGTATAGTATTCGCTATCCAGCAGGGGAAGGTATATGATATTATGCTATGTATCAACTCAATGAACAGCGTCCTGCCAAAACCAGCACGATGCGAACTACCCAGGCCACCTAGCAGGGATAATACAAGACCGTCATCAATGAGCACCGCACAATGGGAGTGGCTAACGAGGCGCTGCCAAAACTCGAGGATACGATCAGCGAATACCTACAGAACACATTCAAGGATATGGAACTATGAGCGATCAACAACAACAGCGTTCCGGCGAGAGGACCATGACGCTGCTGGGCATCCTGAATGATATGGGCTGGTAGGTCGCTCTATAAACTATTAACAGAGCGGTTGTTCAAGTAAAAAATTCAACGTCATAACCATATGCTGTATAATATCAACCATTGTCCAGCGATCGGTTGATGGAGCTTATACAGGAGAGCAACAGGCAGGGCGATAGTTACTACCCGACCCTATGAGGCAACTCTACTCTTCAATGATAAGCACTGATGCACTTCCCCTGGCAGTTTTTGAGATAGAACACATACCGTTATTGATTCATGCACTGCCATACAAATTAAAACATCTCGCAATAAATTATTACAACCTGTTCATCAGGTCACTGACTGCGACCAAGTCAATCAATGGTGCCTTGATAAAGGAGCTGACACAGACCAAGGTGCGCTATGAGTACGATGATGTAAAGGGCAAGAAGGGCATCAAGAAGATGTTTGCTCCCAAGGGTGAGCAGGAATAAGCATCTAGGTTAAGTGCAGAAAAATCAAATCAAGCTTCAGGGATCGCCGGAAGCATATAATATTCTGTGAGTACTGCAGGCATCATGTCAGCGTAACCGGGAATCGGTATGTATGCTGTTTCGGCAAGGTCAAGCTGTACAAAAAAAATAACAGGTGGCTGGAAAGCACATTAAATCTTGCTGTAAGACAATACAAGAGGCAAGCGGAAAGATTCATGTTGTTCCCGGAGGACAACATTTCTATCACAATAGAACGCAAGGGGGTAACCCATAAAATTCCAGTCAAGATCATCGCCCTCTGGATGCAGAACCTTCCCAGGCATGAAATCCTGGCTTACATCCATGATAATATAACAACGCTATAATCAATTCAGTATTCTTTCTGTGAACTGCCAACTACTAGAACCACTGGCTTTTCCATTCAATGAGCCGGCATGACCATAGCTTGTTTGTACTATGACCAGCGGTCTGCTCTCCAGAGATACTAATACCGATAACTTCAGAACAATCAATCTGCACCAACAGGTATCTATATACCACCATTGCGTGTGTCAGATGCACCTGAATATATCAAGCGCTGGATGCGCAAATGGAAGGTGACCAACAGACCGCTTGCCGCAGCGTTTGGCCAATTCATGCCACGGTATGTAAATTCATTGGGGTCACTAGATAATACTGGAACCAAAAAGGGCAAACAAAAAGGAAAGACGAAATAAGTAATCCAAAAAATTCAGGAACCTAGGGCGAATGTATCATGTACCTAAAATCAAACTATCCGCCAATGAAAGTTAGACCCTTGACGGAGGAGGACTAAACCTATATTTTTCCAGAATCTTCCGCACGCCTGCAATCTCCCATGCGTACTGGACATGGATGCAGTCTGGCTCCTCGCAGTAGTCGCACCATGGATTATTTCCTTTTTTAAAGTATACCGATACGATTCTGCCCAATTTACCAAGCTTGTTGTCCATAATTTTTACGTGGTCATCGTACATGTTTATATGCTTGAGGCGTTCTGAACATTCTTGAATTAGTTTTTTAACAGCATCTGTCACAAATTGATTTTTATTTCGTAAGCCTATTTTTGCTCCATATTCTGAATTTATGATTTTTTCAATCTGTTCTACTAACGATTTAGGTATTGCCACTGTTTCCCATTCTACCATGTGTTAAACTTTACATATTTGTTTATTAATTTTATATGTTTTTTTATTGAACTATTTTATGCAAAATGTTACATAATCTATAAATAGATGTATATGTAATATATAACATATGAAACAAACAACTGATGATTGGATCACAATAAAAATTCCTAGAAGTTTGAAATTTTATTGTGATGAAATATGCGGTCATAACAAACCATTTACTAATTTTTCACAATTGGTTCAGCATGATTTACGAAAAGAGGTAGACTATCATGAGGCCACTCAAATGAACCGTAAAACCGAGGTGGAAGCATGACTACCAATGTATCGATACATGAGCATAAGATAAGATGCGCTGGATGCAGCTTTCACAGCACGATAGGGAAGTGCGACTGCTCGAATCCAGCCGATCGTGAATTTTTGTGCATGGAATGCCGTCAAGGTGAGGGAACATAAGAACTAGATTCTCCTGGCAGAAGAACCGTGCCGGTGGCGAGGAAGATCAACAGCAACTAACCCAGATGGTATATGAACATACAATCGGCAACAAGTCCAAAGGCATTTCATCAAAGAGCAGGAGCGAAATTGCCTCCCTCATGAATCGTTCAGAACAATGGGTATGGTTGGAATGGAATAAATTAGTCAAGGCTGGGAAACTACAAAAAGATCCCAATACTGGTCATCTACTCAGGTCAGAACAGGACAGGAAGCAGGTACAATATGCAGAAATGGCAAAGTCTGAATTCCTGCAGATTCCATCAGTCCAGAAATGGTTCAACGACTTGATGACCGCTGGAAAGAATGGGCAGCCAGTGGTATCGGTTAACCATATGATACAAGGCCTGAACGTTGTATGCAACACGCTGAATGTTCACCCGGATGCATTCCTGCAGGACATTGACACAAGCGTTGCCTTGCTAAAGGAGTTTGAAAGAATGTTCAAGGCAGGAGAGGCAAGGTACGCACATCAACTCAATAATATCGATTTCAGTTCCAGGGAGATAACCCGTTACATATCATCGACCCGTAATTTCATGATCAGGAATGGCATCGCTATTCCACGTGGGATCACAGGTATCATGTCAGGCAGGAAGAAGCGTTTTGGCGCATATGCCAATGTGAAGCTTACGGACAGGGAGTTTGAACGGGGGCTCAAGTTCATGCATGGTTATGGTTTTGAGGAATTGTTTGCCGTGCTGCACGAGGTCTTTCCCAGGACCAAGACGGGAATCACGATGGTGAACAAATTTGAGATCAAGCCAATCGATGCCAAGGGCGTTCATGGTGAATATGCAATCATGCAATTGTATGAATCCAAAACAGACCGTGCCTTTGACAAGATGGCAATACATCCCAAGGTGATTGAAATAATCAAGCGTGTGAAGCACGGTGCAACATTCTGTGGCAGCTATGTCGGTAACAATACCCGCGTCGTCGCATTGGAGAGCGAACTTGCATCTGCACTAAGTGATTATTATGTATCCCTAGGCAAAATTGACAGGTCACATTATGACGAGCACAATGGCATGCACCAGAAGTGGAGTTATCCCAAAGGAACTGATGAATGGTACTGGGCAAACAAGCTAGTATACGTGTTAAGGCACAGCGGGGCGCATGTGGCGATGCGCAGGACGGCAAGCAATGCAACCCTTGTAGCATCAATGGGATGGGATGATGTCAACACACTGCTAAAGGTGTACGCACGCACAACTGCAGAGGCCATACTCATGCAGGACGTTTGCTACTTCCATAATCCACCAGAAATCAAAGATGAGAATTATGATTATTTTTGCAGCATGCGTTGCGCCATAGGATACTACCACAATGGTTCCGCACCACATTTGAGGGAGTAAGTAGATGCCCAGCAAATATCGCTCGTTTTTAATATGGACCGCCGAAGAAGCTGAGGAATTAGAGCGATTACTTGCAGATACAGATGTTGAGAGTATTAACAGGAAGTTCAAAGGCTTCATTCTCAAGTGCCTGCGTAATAAGACAGTGACGGAACAAAATCCAGGAATTACGGGGCTGAAATACTGCATCTGGAAACCTAACAAGATTACATGCCCAATAATGCAGACATTTCACGAACTGAAACAGGCACGATATGAAATCAATCTTTCCTGCAATAGACAATATCGTAATTGATAGATCTAAAACAGAATAGAATATGTGTGTATGGACAAGTTTTCCTGAAATACAAGAAGAGTCGATGGAGAGAGGACATATTGATCAGGGACATATTGATCACATTAGACAGAAGGTATGATAAAGAATAATGATAAAGAAGAAAATCCTAGGTCAAAACGATAGGTTGTAGGGAGGACAGCGTCATAACATAACAGGTTCAAGTTGTTAACAAGATATGAGAAGAAGAAAGAGAATTATCGGGCATTTGGAAGAGCAATTTGTTAACTGTCTAATAATAGTATAAAGAGCAATTCACTGGTAAGTCCATCTATCACATTCCGATATAATTATTGGCGGTATAAGAGCATCGATAAGAATACAATCTCTGAAATAGGATTTTCGGATACCCATGTGAACTGCTCTTAAGCGTTTCTGTCGACAGTTTCATCAGGAACATAACACTCGGCTATGTATCCTCCCCGTAGAAGATCAGCAAGTATTCTAGCATCTATCTATTTGTCTTTGTAGATGCAATGGCTTTTGTCTTGATAGGATTAAGACAACTTGGTACTTTGCTCAAGAGCTTGTATATGTGGTACCATATGCTTGATGGCTCCATAACTACCTTGGCATCCGTAATGTTGGTAAAGAATTTCTCAATATCATGTACATTGTTTTGAATACTTCTCTTCCTATACTTCCTTGTTCATCCATAATAGCTGCTTGTATGTAGTTCTTGCGTATATCTAGTCCAACGAACATGTATGATATATTATCTGTATTAGATTTAGATCCTTTGTTCACATACTGTTAGGCTTAGTTCTGTTAACTTCTAGCCCTTATCAAGACATTGAGTATCGTTTCTGCAAGTTTCACGTATCGTGATTCTTTCATGCATAGGCATGAATGAAATCTTACATTGATCTAATGGTGTAATTCTATATTCTATATTTCTATACAATGGGCTAAAAACTATGGTTCTAGAATTTTTAATTCTTCTATCTTGGTCTAAAAATGCAGTAATTCAAATACCGCTTAGTTATTCTATTAAGAATTACTGTAACTAAACAAAAACATCACTTATAACTATTGTATTAATATTCCTAGATACTCTGTGTTTTGTGTCCTAAATGTAAATCCGCTTATTGGAATAAGTCGTGAAAGCTTTTATATTGTAGAAAAGAAAGGTAAGAGACAATGGCTAATGTTGGATTTCGATTTTTGATGCAGTGGCCAAATACCACGCCTGTGCCATACGGAAACAGAACAAGAGGTGTGCTTCCAAGTGCTTTGAAAACTATAGCAATTAATTCAAATTCTTGGGCATCAGGACCACAACTGCTTGCATATCTTGAAAATCCTCGTGGGAATTACGTTGAATGTAATTTTATATACGTTAAGGATATATCTGGTATGACCGAGAGGGGTGGTACTTCTGGCGTGGTTATTTAGATGGAGGTACAAAGATATGGGAGAAATACGAGCCAGTGACCTTTGATCCAGCTGGACACGATATCACATTATCGCTGTTCAATAGCAATGGCACTTGGCTTGCAGCGTATCAGGATCATACGCAAGGAGTATTGAATAGCTATCAGATCCAACAGGCCCCAAACACAACTCTCTATTTAGGAACTGGAGGCGGAGGACACAGAATGGGAATAGAAACAGCAAGTACCACATGTTCTCATTATCCAACATTTAGTATGCAGTTTACCAAATACAAGTATCTAGATTCTGCTGGAAATGAGACATCACAGGCCCCGACTTCACCTGCAGATAGAAATTCTCTAGAGAACTGCATAACTATGAATAGAACCACGTGGACAATCAGTAAATGATAAAACAAGGAAAAATATTCTTTCTTTTTTTGTTGTGAAATCAAATGGTCATGATGACAAATAAAATAAATTATTTTCCATATTCTAAAAATAATTATTTCTTTCTTGCACTCACTAGTATTGCCACTTTAGTTCTATTTACATTTTTTTTGCTGCCCGTTTTTGCTATT
Organism: Nitrososphaerales archaeon; assembly: GCA_965197925.1. Classification (GTDB taxonomy): domain Archaea; phylum Thermoproteota; class Nitrososphaeria; order Nitrososphaerales; family UBA213; genus CBDAOC01. The sequence goes on along the minus strand of CBDAOC010000019.1, from coordinate 422,414 downwards.
GAAACAGATAATACTGATCCTTTTTCCGATCCTAATTACGAGATCTATTATTTAGTATACGGGCATTATGTGTATCACATCCCATATAAGGTATCGGATTCAATTATACAAAAAATAGAACTTGATTGTGTGTGGCCGAATTTATTGATTTATATGCAAGAAGCTAAGGAAGAAACCTTAACAATCTACATACCAAGACAGATGCTTGATATGAAATTCGTACGTGATGGAAAACCTAGCGAAGACGATATATTCATCGTACTTGTTGACGGGCTCGGGGTAGAATACGAGGAAAACTCTACTGATGAGGCACGAATCCTGGAAATACCGTTAACTGCAGATACCAATACAATCGAGGTGATAGCTTCAGGTGTGTCAATGTTTCCCACACCTAGTTTATGTGCAATGGCAGATTTAGAACAACCACCATACTATAGTCTGCTTCCTCCCTTAAAACAACTCAATTCAGGTATTGCGATTAGCGATTTATTATGTAAAAAAGAACTAGAATTGCTTTTTAAATCATCTGACGATACTCCGGTATGTGTAAAACCTGAAACTAAAACAAAACTGATGGAGCGTGGTTCGGGCATGTTCTGGCAGATTCTGGTGATCTGATCACTAGAATCTGCCAGAACCGTAGCTATCACGGTACTAGTTGCAGGAAAGGGATGTATTTTTTCAAATGGTGTGTAAAAATACAATTTTTCATTTATGATTAGACTTGCAAATATCACAAACAACACTATTCGGGAAATAATCATTTATGACTTTTTATGACTGCAATATCACAATCACGCCTATCATATCCGTGATGTTACCACTTGCACTTCAAATATTTTACAAAAATAAAATAGGTTCACAAAATCTTTACCATTTGACTGGTGATGTTTTTTATCGCTTTTATCCCACAAACAGTTTACCAAAATGGTGAGCCTGCCATTTTCAAAATTCCTTACCAATAGCATTTTCACGCTTACCATTTACCATTTTGGCACGCTTACAAAAACCCCCACCTAGCGGTTTTTACCAAACTGGTAAAGGTAAAGAATTGGTGAATTCTTGCCAGTTTTTACCAAAACCGATCTAACGATCTGTTTTTTACCACATTGGATTGATGGTGCAACTAGATTGCAGAAATATGCGTTTTTAGGTTCAAAGAAAATAAAAGGCCTAGACAAGGTTTTATCAAGATTGGATGGCAAGCAACCATGGTCCTAGTCCAAGCCTAGCACAGGATGTAGAGTCTCCAATTGGAGATGGTTTTGCTGACAAACATAAAGTCAAGAGTTCATTTGGCCACTGGGTCGATAGATTTGCACTGACACCAGCAGGTCGTGAAAGATTTGGGCCGTTCAGAAAAGAAAACTAGAGATATGCTAATGAATTGAGGAAAAGAATTGCTGACCATTGTAATCAGATGACGTTAATGGATATTATCCACGATGTCTGTTATGATTTCCCAGAGTATGCGGTTTCTAGTAAAATAAGGTCAGAAGCCGGTAGAAAAACTTACGAGTCGGATTCTTGTCTTAACCCGCAGTATGACTAATTTTGACTACAGTAGACCTATTGCGTAATTAGACAATTCTGTAGCCTGAATCGAAACGATCAGATCAGGGCTTGTATCTATAGTATACATGCCATCGCTGAACTATACATGCCTCTTCAGGAAGCCATCGTTATTCAAATCATTCACCGGACTGGAAGTGGCAGAATTCGATGCCATCTACAGGGAGATAACATCAAGGTATGAGTATGAAAGAAGACGCCTGTCCGAAAGGAGAAAAAGAGATATCGATGCCGGAAGGAAATTCAAGCCTGGGCTAAAGGACAGGTTCCTGATGCTTCTGGTCTATTACAAGCTATACATAACATACACGCTCTCCGGCTTCCTCCTTGATCCTGGCCAGGGCAATGTGTATAGAGATATACACATGCTGGAATCTCTCGTAAAGAAGTGCATCCCACTTCCAAGGAAACTGTACAGCATGTCAAGAAGAGCCAGAGCCATGGAAGGGGTTGAACTATACTTTCCTGGTTTCAGGACATTCATCGATGCTGCAGGGCAGGAGATACTCAGGCCCAAGAATAAGAGGAGAAGGAAGTGCTACTACTCGGGCAAGAGGAAGAGGCATACTGAAGATCCAGTACATGGTGAATGACAATGGCTTGATACTCCATAAGACAGGTCATGAGAGTGTGAGGAAGCACGATTATTCAATCTATGGGAAGCATCCCATGACTCCTTCACGGGTTGAGAATCATTTCGATCTGGGATACAATGGAGTCCAGAATGACTTTCCTGACATGGGGTGTGTTCTACCGGTAAAGAAGAAGAGAAAGAGAAAGCTGTCGAAAACGGAAGGAAGGAAGAATAAAAGGCTTGCAAGGAAGAGGTTTGTGGTTGGGCATGCAATAAGCAAAGCAAGGAAGTTCAATATAATGGGAACAAGGTTCAGGAATAGGCTAAAACACTACAATAATGCTTCCGATATAGTTTCTGGTTTGGTGAACTTCAGAATGATGCGAAGTAAAGGAATGATGTTATGAAGAGCGAGCATCTGGCTGAGGTTAAGGTAGTTACGATTCCTAATTACGTAATAGGTCTAATGAAGATCAGGCGTGCTCCTAAGCATGATACCATAGATTTCAGACCCATTATGGAAAGAACATCTAACATAATGCCATTATCTATCGTTGTAGCAGACAAGGGTTATGATAGTGAAGATGGTGAAGCAAATCATGAATTTGTATGAAAAGAACCTGATGCTGCCAGTATCATGCCTGCCAGATATGAAGATGTTCCAATATGGAGAACGTATGGAGGGTATAGGAAGCAGATGAAGAGAAGATTCTACAAACAACTTTACTATCAGAGGAACAAGAATGAGACGATACTGTCCGTGGTAAAGAGGATGCTTGGTGACCGTATAGCATCAAGAATGGTGAAGATGAAGAATAGGGAATTGATGTTCAAAGTGATAGCCTACAACATGTATAGGTTGACTGTATTTATGGTATGGTTTCTACAGAGCCGGTGCCTTCAAACCTGTATGACTCGTCAATGCAAGTCCTTCCGACTGCCCGTATGGCGGCAAATACGCATGCATAATTGCCAGTAGTCTTGTCAGCGATTTCGGGTAATCGAATGGTTTCCCTTACCTTTCCATCATTCATTTTTGCCAGCTCATCTGGCCATGTATCTATGAAGTCCATATCCAACAGTATCTCCCCCCTTCTAACGGGTGCCTCATTGTATTCTTTCCAGTTTCTATCTGGCATGATGCTGCATAGTTATGGTGATCAAAATCTTATTCTGTCAACCGAACACGATCTTTTGGATAATTATTCGACACATCAGTTATTTTTACTCCTTATATAATGGTCGTCAGATTTGTCAAAATTTTAAAATGGCTAGTTTACGTTTTCATATATTCTAGATCTGTCCTCTCTAGCTAAATTTGTGAGAAAATCAAAGAAAAAGAGCATGCCGACTATATGGCATATACCAGACAATCTATGGGAAGAGTTCAAACTAGTGTTGCCACCAGAGAAACCAGCAAGAACAGTTGGAAGGCCAGCTGTACCATTTAGAAAAGTATTGAATGGAATACTGTACGTATTAAGAACTGGATGCCAGTGGAAGAAGGTGCCGAAAGAATTTGGTTCTGGCTCAACTTGCCATGCAAGATTTCAGGAATGGATTGGGATAGGAGTATTCAAGAAGGTATGGAAGAGGCTGCTGGAAATATATGATGAATTGAAGGGTATAGGATGGGACTGGCAATCCATGGATAGCGTACCGAAGGCCCCATTAGGGGGAAAACGACCGGAGCAAACCCAACGGATAGAGGCAAGCTAGGTACCAAACGTCACATGCTGGTTGATAGAAGAGGAGTACCTCTCATCTGTAATTACTGAAGCAAATAAACACGATATGAAATCAGCCTTTCCTACAATAGATAGCATTGTTGTTGATAGGCCCAAAGTTAAACAGAACATATGCATGAATAGGATATGATTTTCCAGAGATAGAGTATGGAGTTAGGAAGGGGATATGTGGATCACATTCGTCATAAGGGTGAAGTATTGAAAAAGAATTTGTACAAAGCAAAGAGATGGGTTGTAGAAAGAACCGCATCTTGGCATAATAGGTTCAGAAAGTTATTGGTAAGGTTCGAGAAGAAGAAGGAAAATTATCAGGCGCTAGTAGAATTTGCTAACTGCCTAATAGTGTATAGAGCGATATATTGGTAGTGTCATAAACACGTTAATGCAACTGTTTCTAGTATCTACTATCTACAATACTAATAAAATCAATAGTAAGAAAACTAAACCCGACAGTTTGAACTAATATTCTTGCATTCTAAATGTTATCATTTCTACCAATCATTAACTATCAGCTAGAATTTTAGGATAGGCTCTAAGTTGATACTAACGTATACAGTTCATATTTGGTAACATTACCTTCTCTTTTTTGCCTCCGTCCAGAACTACTCACCTTACACACTCCCTCCAACATCTAATTCATTTATCAACCTATACAATTGCCGTTAACTTGTATTAAATTATTTCTAATATATTTTTTGTAGAATTGCTGGCGGTATCTCTTTTATTTTTCTTTTACACAAGAAACTCATGGATTCAAACAAACCTATGGCTATAGTAATGGGATTAGCGTTATTGCTTTCTGTGGGTTCAATTGTAACCACAAATAGTGGTAGAAGACTTGCGGCATCAGATCTAGTTAGTCCTTTCATACACCATATCATTTAGGTGAGTTAAGAATTGGCACAGTATGAAATTCTACAAACAAGATCAGACCCAGGGTCGGACTCTAGCATTGTAGTGCAAGTACTCCTTCCCAAACTTTCTCTCTAGATATTTTTCCTCCCGATTAATTACATAAAACTGCATTACTAAGATTACCAACGGTAAGGAAAACATGGCCATGAGTGAATTGAAAGAAATAGCTATTCCAATATAAGCTAGTGCTATAGATAGGTACATCGGATTACGGGTGAATTTGTATGGTCCATCAGTAACTATTGCTGAAGTGGGTTTATTGACCTTCTCACTCGTCCCCACCTGTCGAAACTTTCCAATGGCCCACACCGTCATAAAAATTCCTATCACAATAAAAAGTGGGCCAATTAAAAGATGTAAAGAACTGGACAGAAGTGGAAGGGGCAAAAAAATGTAGGAGCACGCTCACAATTAATGGAAAAAAGTAAATAATAGGTGGTATCACGGCTATTCTCGAGGTACCTTGCATTAGATTTGTCATTTACTACTAATATAAATTACAATTTTTTGGATATCTTCCTAAAACCTTATTATCAAAGTCAAACATTATACACTCTATATGTATCTGTCCTTTTATATGATTAGTCATCATAAAATGTACTTTTTCACATAACAAATCAAAATAACCATTTAGTTTGCTACTCATAACAATTTCTGATACATGTCTTGCTGTATTGGCCATTATTATTTTATTGACAAGCTCTTCATTAGCCCCACATTCCTTAGCTATATTAGCCATGAACACCATATCAACATGAGATCCCTTTACATGCGTTTGTTTGACCCCCATTGCAATCTTTGACAATTTTCCAATGAATCCCGCAATAACCACCTTATTCATACCTTTAAGGAGAGCTTGTCTTACGGAATAGGCAACGAAATCACCCATCTGAACGTAACAATGCTCCGGCAACCTAAGCAAGTCTTTTGCGAAATCTTCACTCCTTCCCCCAGTGGTCAGGACAATAGTGTCATTGCCTACTGCTTTAACAACATCCAAGCCCTGCCTAATACTAGCAGTGAAGGAGCCTGTTGAATATGGTAAAACTATGCCACTTGTACCAAGTATAGATATTCCATCTACAATTCCTAATCTAGGATTGTCAGTTAACTTTGCTAACTCCTCGCCTTTCGGCACAGAAATTATAACTTGTACGCCTCTAGTCTTCAACTGATCGACTGCAACCTTCTTAACTATATCATTTAACATTCTCAAGGGGGTTGGATTTATTGCAGCCTTCCCAATTTCTAGACCAACTCCAGGTTTAGTCACTTTTCCTACGCCCTTTCCTCCATAGATTTCCACAATTCCTACATTATCTGTCCATGAAATAGTTGACACAATTTCCGCACCATGTGTTACATCGGGGTCGTCGCCTGCGTCCTTTATTACGACACATTCCGTTTGGTCGTTTACGAACTTACAACGATTTATCTTTAGCGTCACAATCTTGCCTTTGGGTAAATCTACCGTTACTTCTTCAACGGGGTTTCCATATATCATAGTAATTAATGCAGCCTTTGTTGCAGCAGTGGAGCATGTGCCAGTTGTATAACCCGTTCTTAGCAAGCCCTTTCTTTTTTTCTCTTGAATCTCTGCCGGTATTTCTTGTTCTGACTCTGCTAGCTTTTCTAAATCGTCACTCATCCAAATCATTTAGGAGGAGAAATACTTATAGACCTTCGCACATTAAATCTCTCAATATCTTCCGATTCGTTCGCCCCATTATCTACACGAGACTAAGCAAAGGTCAGCCAAGTGGATTTGTATGCCCAAATACTAATATGACAAATGGCGCCTGTGAACGCTGACATTTTTAAAATTTTTATATTAATTTTTATATTAATGATACATCTTTACGAAGTTATGAATCTGCTACCACTATTGGAATAGAGATGTAGATAATGAATCTAAAATGATGGAAACTTTTGTGTAGACAAATTAAATTCGTTCAATTTTGTCTCCCAATACAAGAATTTTATCTTTGATATGATACCGATATGCTCTTACAACTAAATACCAAAAAATATACAAACGGGATTAAATATATAATTCTAATCTTCTATTACGTTCAACTCATCTCAAAACTAACCATTTAGACAATTTTTAGTGACCATTTAGATCCATGAATAGCGACATCTAAAATTATTTTATGAAATTCTAAGAATTATCAGACAAACAGTGGAGTATGATGGAATCACACATACCACCACATGCAAAAACTGGCAGGCCTAGGGATTATGATAGAAAAATCATTAACGGAATAATCCATGTTCTAACTACTAGATGCCGATGGGACGATATGCCAAAAGAACCAAAAAGAGAGGAAAAACTGGGAAATTCAGACACGAAATTAACCAAGGAAAAATCTAAGGAAGAAAAGTTTGTAATTACTGTCGGGATAGTAGAAGAACTCCGACAGAAAGGTGACAGTAGACCACCATGGGAGGGCTATTTATGAGAAATATTGTGTAATTATCAACCAAAATAAGCGAAATGACCTACATATGCCGACACAAGGATCACTACGAGCTTTATATACTAGAGTGATGAGAGAGCGAAATTCGATTTTTCCATAATTTGTTTTGTACACTTTGAAAAAAAAAATTCTGAAATTCCAAAGCGCAACTTTCCAAAGTGTACAAACGTGTTCTATACCTTTAGTGTTCTATACCTTTAATTCTATATGGTAAAACTATTTCTGTACACTCTTCTGTTTTTCAAAAAATATGTCCTTTTATATCAATCCGCCCCTAATGCCTTAGTGTTCTATACCTTTAGTGTTCTATACCTTTAGTGTTCTATACCTTTAGTGTTCTATACCTTTAGTGTTCTATACCTTTAGTGTTCTATACCTTTAGTGTTCTATACCTTTAGTGTTCTATACCTTTAGTGTTCTATACCTTTAGTGTTCTATACCTTTAGTGTTCTATACCTTTAGTGTTCTATACCTTTAGTGTTCTATACCTTTAGTGTTCTATACCTTTAGTGTTCTATACCTTTAGTGTTCTATACCTTTAGTGTTCTATACCTTTAGTGTTCTATACCTTTAGTGTTCTATACCTTTAGTGTTCTATACCTTTAGTGTTCTATACCTTTAGTGTTCTATACCTTTAGTGTTCTATACCTTTAGTGTTCTATACCTTTAGTGTTCTATACCTTTAGTGTTCTATACCTTTAGTGTTCTATACCTTTAGTGTTCTATACCTTTAGTGTTCTATACCTTTAGTGTTCTATACCTTTAGTGTTCTATACCTTTAGTGTTCTATACCTTTAGTGTTCTATACCTTTAGTGTTCTATACCTTTAGTGTTCTATACCTTTAGTGTTCTACCGTATAGCCGACCACCGATCTGGAAGTTGTGTTTACCAGAACGATTAGTTGAACGTGATGCTCCTTCCGAGGAAAAAAACCTTCTTTGAACATGCAGTTGAATCTAACTTCATACATACCAAACGATTTGCTTGATGGTTCGACTGATGTTATATCGAATTCATTATACTTTTTTTGGTTTTGGTTACCCATTCTTCTGCAATTGATTCTATTTCTTCAATTTTTAGCGGGAGTTTCTTCTTTGGCCTCACGCCTGTATAGCAAGATATTCCCAAGAGATTAGCCATAGTTTCGGCAGCATTGGTCAGAGTAGAATTCGTAAATATCAAACCGACATCAGCTCTAACAGCCTTCACTGATCCCGCAAGATCTCTGATGATTGGTTCTCCAATTGGAGAGGATACTAATTTCACCTGAGTTGCGTGAATCCGATTGCTCTTGATCGAAAGAATATCTACTCCATGATCTCCTGTTTTGCCAACATGTTTAATGTCATAATGACCTAATTCCTTCAACACTGCAACAACATATTCTTCGAATTCTCTAGGAGTAATTTGTTGTTCCAACTTGTTAACCTTGGTCGAATTTACCCCGAAAAACACTCATATTACATAACCTGCCGTCCCAAAAATAATAAACTTACTTTTTGAGACATTTTATTTTGATATTTTTAGGGGTCATTCTGTTCATATTGTAAGCAATTACTGTCTTTATAGAATGGTTTCTACAGAGCCTATATTTACTGCTTGTTGACTTATTTGGTTATTCCTCACCCTCTGGAGATATGGGCGTAGATAATAGGGTTTCAGGCTCTGGAGGAAAGTGTGGTGAATTTAGGAAAAAGGCATAAGAACCATCGTTAAGATTTTCATGGAGTTTATCATGAAGTTGGAGAGCCATAGCTTGAATCGAGGCTATTTTATTATCAACTTCCTTTTGTGAAGCCAAAGCCTTTTCGTACTTTCTGAGCCATTTCTGATTTATTGGGCAATGAATCTTGATATTGCATTTACGACACTCTCTCTGTTGTTTTATAATCTTACCATTAGAATCTGTTACTCGGTTAAGAGCTCCCCTGCATAAGAAACACTGTGGTTTGCTTTCATTGATATGAGTAGTGATATACATACAACAAGCGACACAGTGATACCCTTCGTTAATTTCCCTGTTCACATTTGTCACAATGTTCGTTTCTCTTTAAAGATTCATCCATTCCTTTTATATTACTCATAGTTTTCATACTAAAATTCATTATTTTATGAAGTAATGGGAGAACTTAGGCATTGGACAAAAACTTGATAACAACATATCTATACTTAATATGAGCTACTCAAACCTAAATTAGAATTTGGTATGAATTGGAAACTAACGAGCCATAATAAAAATAAAAACGCTGTTAGATATCATGGTTTGTTTCGTAGTGAAAAGAGTCAATACAGATACAAACCAACAATGCACCACATGAGTCTAAATATGCTGTTTAGGAAACTCAAAGAAACGCTAAACCATAAAATGAATAAACGGTGTTGGAACCCCTATGTGTTAAGACATTCCAAACTTACGGAATATGCCAAGTCTGTACCCGATCAGATACTGAAGAATCATGCAGGTTGGACCCCAGATTCGCCTATGGCTTCAAGGTGCATTCACCTATCCGGTAAGGACGTGACACCCATGATACTGGCTCATCATGGGTTGGGTAAAGTAGAAGAACAGAAACCACAAGAAACCTCAAGGGTATGCCTCCGTTGTAAGCACTTGAATCAATTGAATAACAAGTACTGTGATAAATGTTCGTTGGCCGTTATCTGTAGAGGCGTTTGAGGAGGTACAACAGAAGGAGAAGGATGAAGAAATTCAAAAATTAACCAAGAGACTAACTAGGCTAGAACATACACATAGGAACATACTAAGGTATCTAGAGGAAGGAAGATCATTTAGTATATTGTTCCCAATAATTGACAATGTAAATTACACTATAGTATCTAGAATATACGAAAACGTAAACTAGCCATTTTAAAATTTTGACAAATCTGACGGTCGTTATATAGTGCCAAAAAAATTGATCGCGGTTGAGTGAACTGGTAACGGCAAGGTCATGCCAGCCCATTGAATGAGGAAGCCAGCGGCTCTAGTCGTTGGCAGCTCGCCACAATAATAGCGATCCTATACTGTCTGACCCAAGGGCCTAGTTCCTGTTTTTGTTACGTTCCTTATACCAATATTCATTAATTCATATATGAAATTAAGTGTCTTTTTGTATTCATTTCTATATTCTGGATAAATGTCAAAAGCGAGCCAGCCTTCAATTGTTTTATTGGATTTTTTTTGGCTGAATATAGATAATATCAGCGGTTTGAAAAGCGGTAAAAGAAAATATAGAATCGTTTTGTAGGCAAGTTCCCTCCGCCCTTTAGCCGATAATTTGCGGATCCATTGTGTAATTTCATCCAAGTCTTTTTCGTCTTGGGCAACCAATACTGAGAATCTAACCGCACTTACCGGTATCACTAATGTATAACCATTAACGTGCATGTACAGATGAGCAGCATGTAATCCACTTCTCTTATTCCCGTCTATGAACGGATGCCATTTTATAATGGCTTCCATTATACTAGCACATTTAGAATAAATATTTGGGAATGGAGTATGATTGTATGGATTTTGGCTAGGTCTTTCTGCAATAGATTCTAGCAGCCCATCATCTTTTATTCCCGGTGTAATATTGAAAGTTTCCTGAATAATTTCATGTATCTTAATTAAATCGTCTTTTGTAACATCAACCATTAAATCTCTGCCAGTCTTTTGAAGACTATAGGGTTCTGTTGTATAGCACTTTCTATTATTGCCTTAATTGTTTCTGTCGGTATATTAGTTTTAGATTTACTACGTTCACCCTTATCATTACCCCCAATTGGCCTTGTCTTCGCCATCTTAATCATATAATCATATAATCATACAATTAATTAAACGTACTGTAATATCCTCTACTAATGAGAGAAACGAGCACTAAAAACCACCCATCTTGATTGTGCCGTGGCCAGTACCCTTGTATTTGTAGGCTACCTGTTTTTGCAGGTTAACCTACTATTATTCTATAGAATGAGGTCATAATAAAGTTTGAAAAAATAAAAATAATGGATCAGGTGTATCGCACTAAAGTCCAGTATGCAGCTTTGCCACAGAATGATGGTTTGCCAGCCTATAAGGATGCATGCAAGATGAGATATGCTGGAGGATCAAACCAAAAGATAAGCATTTTCTCATAATTGTGGAGAAAACATGATCCTAATATGAATTTAGATCTAAAAAGTTTATGTAACAATTTTATGTAACAATAAGAGAAGATACTCTAGGGACATGGCAACTTCACAGTATGAAAACATAATAGTAAGTGGAGATAGCCTCAAACTTCTTGGGAAACTAGATTCAGAAACGATCAACTTGACTATTACGTCGCCTCCTTATGGAAATGCTATAAATTACAATTCACATTTAAAAAATCTACGGTCTAATAAACAGGAAAACTTCCGGGGTACGACAAAAATTTCTATTAAAAAGTATCTCAATAAGATGACACAAATATTTTCACAAGTTTTTAGAGTAACTAAAGAAGGAGGATATTGCTGTATTGTAATTGGAAATGAAATAAAGAATGGCGAACTTATTCCACTTCCAAGTCTTTTACTTACTAAACTGATTAAAGTTGGTTGGAAATTACATGAAGAAATAATATGGCATAAGGTTACTGGAGGTGCAAGAAGATTCGGTGTAACAGTACAGCACCCCTATCCAACATATTATCGCGCTAACATAATGCATGAAAATATTTTGGTGTTGCAGAAAGGAATAAACCATGTCCAAAAGTTAGAGATTGGTAAACTTACTTTAAATGATTTTGTTAAAAAAGAGATAGCCAATTCTGTATGGCATATAGCACCCGTACCACCCAGACATATAGGTCATCCATGCCCATTTCCTGAAGAGATACCATATAGATTGATTCATCTTTATTCATATATCGATAATCTAATTCTCGACCCCTTTAATGGGAGTGGACAAACTACGAAAGTTGCGAAGTATTCTGGAAGAAAATTCATAGGATTCGATATTGAACTACAGTATGTTAAACTTGCTAAACAAAGACTTAATAAAACAAATGGCTTACGCAATAAATCACTACTTCTGAGTATTCCCGATCTTCCTATTCCTAACTATAAACGTGTAGATACTTGGAAGCAAACAAGGGAGATAGACGAATCTACTAATATTCATGTTATATAACGCTATTGTATGCTGCACCACGCTGCACGCAGCATTTATATAGCGTAACAGAGCCTATTATTCTCCATGCTAGGTAAGTTCAAACTTGGAGAAAAAGGAAGGCTGGAAAGCAAGAGTATGTTTGATGGAATTGAAATTAGTGGTTTTACCAAATACCTGCTTAAGCTAGATGGAAAACATATTTCAGAGAATGATGAATCATCAAGAAGATTATCAGTAAACATTTCACCTGATGGCTATCTTACCATTGAAATCGGTCAATCAAATGATGAAGTAAAACCAATTGAAGATCTGATTCAAGTGCCAGAAGGATTTATGAAAATCCATGAAGCGAAAGCTGCCAAGATGATTCGTGGTGCCTTGGGTCGTTATGTGTATTACAAGAAAGAAGAGACGCTAGAGTATCTAGCAGTAGTAATAAGTTCCACATATAATCAACGCAAGATTAACTTAGGAAGTCTAAATGACTTTGGCTCTACTATATCAACGGTATTGAATAAAATTCCAAAAAAACAGTTTTACAAAGCAGAGTTAAATACAATATTACCAAACCGTATTGTAGAAAATCGTCAACCAATTAAAGCTGTACTTGACATTTTAGAGTATGAAGGTTTTATTACAAAAACTGGTAAGAGGCATGGAATTGCAGAAGAATATATACAAACCAATAAACCAAAACCTAGGCTAGCATCTGTAGCTAATTATGCGAGTTAGGTGAGGAATGGTACGGAGTGTGAGTAGTGTGGTACGATGGGAGGCGACATTCGCCCGACTACTCACCCTCTTTATACCCCCTTAAAACCTAACTCGTATAATAATAATGAATATGTGAATTAACTATATTCAATATAAATCTAGGCATGCCATTTCATTACAAACCCATTGTACGATTACCTATACTTTGAAACAAATTAATCATTATCAGGAGTACTCCTCTGGCTTCGTCTATAATTCCAATTCCAATCAATTCGGGGGCATGAATCTTCAAATCCTGAGTAAAAAAACTAGGTGAATCCAAATCTTGTTTATTGCCTTTCATCTTAATATCCTTAACATGAACATAGGGATTACTAACTTTTCTGATCTCATGTAATTTCTTTCCTTCGTCTTCAGTAATATATTCGTCTGATAATGCTTCATCAATAAGCTCCGAAAATCCTGCGACATCAACAAGTTTTCCCGATTTTAATTTCATGTTGATTGCCGCTTGACGATAGTGTGAACGAATTAATTCTTCAAAAGCTAGCTGAGCCATAATAATTGTAGCAACATGGGCACCGTTATACCAACACAACTTGGCTTCGTAATATTCTAAAGCTAGTGCTGGAGCTTTAATAACCCATTCACCTTCAATAGAAACCAGATATTTCAATCGGTGACAATGACCTTCAAATGCATTGCTATCACCTTCTTCTACCATATTGGTTATTTGTTCATCTGTGTATTTTTTCATTGAGAAAAATAGCATATAACGCTAGAAATAAATTAAGGGTTTAAACTCACTCACGGTCGGTGTGAGATGATTGCATTTCTCACACATGGAATAAACAATTCCACATTTTAGACACACAGCCATAACACCCCTCCTCTTATGATGCATATTAGAACTTTATCTCTCCTGCTTCGCCAATAAGTACCAATGCCCATTTAGCTCGTTCAAATACCATCATTGTCACCTACTATATTATATGAATTAGACATATTTATTACCTTTTTTTATTTTATCCTGTTATCATCATGTCACTGGCCATACCTGGTAATTAGGAATGTCAGTGAAACAGGGGCATCAATGATAAGCAGTGCCAATATGAATATGGTCGCAATGATTCGCAAGTGTCGTGATTTAATAGGTGATAATATCCTCCCATCAAATAACATCGATATGAGGATGGCTAGCATGTAGGTTAATGGTAAATGTGTTTCTATTATCAATCGCTGTGCCATGCTGAATCCTATGAATGGGAGCATCATGAATGAGGGGATTACTGAGAGCAGCAGAATTTTCACCATCCAATGATGGTGGAGCCTTGTCCTGAATATTGGAACCAGGACCCATAAATGCGGTAACAACAACAAGATGAAATTGTGTCCCGGTGTCGGGCTTCCTGCTGTCCCACTAGTGGTTTGTATCATCAAACTATAGCCAATTGCAACTGACAACAATACCACGATAACTGGAATATGCAATCTTGCCTGCCTGTGCTGCCAGATCATATAGACGCCTATTGCGCCAACTAGTACAATTGATGACCTGTGCGCCAGCAACATCAACACCGATAGTATCAGGATGCAGGCATACTGCCTTGGTGTTTCATTCTTGTTGTTGTAAATGAAGTAAAGGACATATGGAAAAATGCTCAATGAAATCATGTTGCGTACCAATTCCGTCATATACACATTCATCTGTGCGATGAAGCTCACCAGCAAGGTTCCAATTATTGCGGCGTTCATACCAAATTGTTTGCGCATCAGGATGAACGTGCCGACTGTAAGGTTGGCATGCGCACCGAACTGCATTATTTTCATGACGTCACCTGGACTGAATAATGACATCAATGGGTTTGCCATGACGAAAAACAGTGGTTCAATCAGTCCATGTTTCTCCTGCCATTCCTCAGGATGTTCAAGAATCCTGATGTAGGTACTGCAATCAAACCCGATACATGTCGGATGGGAGAGAATGATTATTGCCTTGAGAAATATAATTGGTAGAAGGATGGTCAATGCAGGTATGTATTTATTTTTTAAGATTATTGGGAAAATAGATTGTATCATTATCTGTTTTTTTCCTGTGTTATCCTAACCAGGGTTTCATGGTGTTTTTTCCTTTCCCGGAATAATTCCTCACGCAGTATTTTCTCAACCTCTTCCCAGTCAATAAATCATCCTTTTTCCAATCCTCTATTTTTGCCCTGAAATAGTCAATTCGTTTAGCATTTTCAGGGGAGAAATACATCCTTTTAGAGCCTCCAAGGGAATAGTTTTTGAATAAAAAACCTTCAATTTTTTTATCATTAGAATTAAAAAACTCAAAAGGATCAAAGCCAAGTTTTTTAAACTTGCAATCTCCAGCGCAAAGACGACTTTTGGTGTATAAGGTACACCAGCTGAGTATGTCATTAGCTACGATGTTAAACGAGCCTTTCAAAGCATCAGAAACAGATCCAGTACCACAGAAAGCATCGAATAATGTTAAATTATTATCTAATAATCCCTTTTTCCCTAATAATTCCAAAATTTCTGGGGTTAGTAATTGTTTATTGCCCATATATCTCAAAAGTTTGCCTCCGCATCGTCTTGGTTAACTTCTTGTGTCATAGTACGTTCAATCCCTCACCAGCTCCAAAACAATTTGTCCTGTCTTAACATCTAACGTCCATTTTAATCTGTCATCTGTTGTAATCTCTAACAACTCTGCAATGTCTTTAGGAATTGTACAGCGTACAGTTTGATTCTTGTTTGCAATTACAACGTTTGAATATTTTATTAAATTCTTCATGTCTATCTTTATGACCCGTTATATTTATGCCTATATTTAAGGGCATAACTTATATAGGCATTAATATGCCTATAATATATGAATCAAAGAGAACTTAGAGGAAAAGAAATTACAGAAAAGCAAGATCAAATCAGAAGACTAGATGAAACCCACTATGAAGTGAATAGCCAGACAAGAAATATTATCCATGATGTTGTCGGTACTGAGTTTGGTTGGTCTTGCTCCTGTGAGGATCATAACTTTAGAAAAATCTGCTGCAAACACATTCATGCAGTAGAGATTAGCCTAGCCATTAGAAAAGAAGTAAAGCCAAAAGTTGTCTTGGCTTCTATAAATATTGACTGTTGTATTTTCTGCAAATCTAACCAGCTAAGAAAAGACGGAATCAGAAAGAACAAGACACACTCCATTCAAAGGCTAAAGTGTCTTGACTGCAAGAAAAGATTCTCTATCAATCTGGGATTTGAGAAGATGCATGCATCCCCTCAAATCATAACCTCTGCAATGCAGCTTTACTTTACTGGTGAATCCTTGCGTGGAGTTCAGAAATTCATCAAGCTACAGGGAATCAATGTAAACCATACCACAGTTTATCGTTGGATAAAGAAATACACTAAACTCATGGATAACTATCTCTCAACCATTACTCCACAAGTAGGTGACAAATGGCATGCAGATGAAGTGTGGCTTAAAGTAAAAGGTGATAGAAAATACCTTTTTGCTATGATGGATTCAGAAACTAGATTTTGGATAGCCCAAGAAGTAGCAGATAGCAAGTTTAAGCATGATGCACAAAGTCTTCTAAAGATGGGAAAAGATGTAGCTAAGAAGGTACCCAGTGTATTTGTCACAGACGGACTTCCAGCTTACAATAATGCCTTCAAGAAGGAATATGCACCAAAGAACTTTCTGCACAAGCCATCAAAGCACGTTAAGGAAGTGCATTTCAAGAATCAGCTAGCTAACAACAATATTCAAGAACGCCTTAATGGAGAATTTCGGGATCGTGAGAAAGTCTTTAGAGGATTGAAAAAAGACGATTCACCAGCCATTGCAGGAATCAAGCTATACCATAATTTTATCAAGCCTCACATGGGATTGGATGGAGATACGCCAGCAGACAGGACAGGAATTGAGATCAAGGGTGATAACAAGTGGAAAACGATTATCGAAAATGCGAGTAAATGAGTTACTTTGAAGTGAAAAAGTACAACTGACATTTGTTGCAAAAATAGACCTTTGGTTCTCGTCTTTCAAGTTTACTCTTACAATAAGGACAATGTTCACTAAGAGCATCATCAATTATCTTCACAATCAACCCTGCAGCTATTCCAATCGCAAGTGCTTGCCAGACCATATTAGATAAAATGTAACTGTCTTCTTAAATCTGGCGATCTGGTGACCAAAAACACCCGACACGCAACACGGATAAAATTTCTAGCCAACACCCACTAACGCAACAGAACCCAAAATGGGTTATCATTGGAATGCGGATCTTAAAGACGATAAGATCGTATCTAATTTAGCGTTTGAGATCAACGGTATTAAACATCCCAGGGGTGGTTTTGACCTTAAAGGTAACGACATGACAACTATTGATTATAAGATTGATGACTTGAAGATAACATATGGATTAAGAAAGGCGATAAGATCGTATTCAGTTGTAGCAAAACAGAGGAACACACCCGTATAACTGGAACAATGTACGTATACCTTGTAAGATTCCCACATGCAGAGCCTTCACCATTTATCGAAGAAGTAGAAGGGTTAGAGTCAATGCTGCATAAGTAACAGAAAAGAAAAAGATGACTAAATAATTATACGAATGATATAAGATACCTAAAGATACCTACAGCGCAGACTGATTATCTGAAATTATTTCAATAATTTATTTTTCAATGTTGAAGTGCAAGTGACTTTTTATCCTAACATTAGCTTATTGCAGGCGTCCATTAGTTTGGTTGAAAATTTAGATATGAATGTTTGGTCAGTGGTAAGATCCATTGCAATATTTATCATAAACATATGGTCTCTTAGGATCTTCTGGTTAGATGCTAGTCTCACCGCTGCATTCTTGGCTAAGTAACCTAAATAAAAATAACAATCCGAATACATTCCAGATTGGAGGAGGAATTCTACTTTTCTTGCAACGATCTGTTTGGATTGGTCTTTCACAATCCGCTCGTTTAGCTCTATTGCTGCTTCCACACATCTTGATATAGATGATCTGTTTGCACGTTCTAGACCCAGACAGATACTTGCAATAGTAATACCTATACTATTATTATCATCATTTAAAGAACGAAGCTGTGCCAACATATGTGTAGGCATGGGTTTCAATCCTTTCTTTGCTATTACGGCTTCTAAATAAAAATATGCAGCACACTTTAGCCACAATGATGACAATAATGTATTTACCATAGCTACCTCTCGAGATCGATTAGCATAAAATAATGCATCTACCGCTAAGTTTCTAGAATAGAAAGATAGAGCTTCGGACCCTATTTTTACAAAGTCTTGTTTTAGGGTTGCGAATATCCAAGAGGGGTCGTTTATTATTTGCATATTCTGAAGTAGTAGAGCAAGTGCATGCTTTTTCTGATCTGCAGGTATAGTATGTATCTCTGCATATTCACTATCATTACAAAGCCATTCATAGCAATCACGATCGGATAAAACAATAAAATCATATTCACAACAATCCAATGTTTGTGTTGTAGTACTGCAACCCGTAAGAGCAATGGGTAATTGTTCATATTTGTTCATGAGCTCATCAATTATACTTTTTGGCACTTTCAAGTCTAGTTGACAACATGTTTAGCTTAAATAAAATAAGAGGTATATTCGCCCTGTTTAAGTAATCAATTATTTGGATGCTATTCTTGGAAAAGTAAATTGAAGAAGTATTAAAGTGTAATAGTTGGTCTGTGGAGAAAGAATCCACAATCATATAGGAATTACACCCCTTGTCAGAAAATTAGGGGTTTTACGTTTGATTCTTGCATATAGACTTGCATGGTTAAAAAAATAATAATATTACATTACAATGATATGAAAGGATGCTTTAAATTGCACTGAATAGGCAAAAACTCGGTGCTCCGGTGGTGTAGCCCGGTTAAGCATAGCGGCCTCTCGAGCCGCTGATCGCGGGTTCAAATCCTTTATGGTGGAAATCCCGCCCGGAGCACTTTTCTACTATTATGAATTGTTGAACTATTTATGATAGACCAATACACAAAAAAATTTCAGATAGAAACAAGAAGAATGGTATTAAATAATTATTTAATTACTTGGTTATCGTATCAATGTCAAATAGGCTCTTATTATTGAGGAAACGCATAGTTGATACTTTATAATAAATTACTTCGCCTCTCCTTTCAATAACAGCTATAACGGGTTCTTTACCCATATGTCTTATCTGCCCAACTGTATCGTTAAGCTTTTTTACTTCCATCTTCGTACCCTCGTTTATTCCAAAAACGACATATTTTGCGGATTTGTTCCCAAAGTCACCACGGTCGTAGACCCTGAAATCAACTCCAAATCCAAAACCTTCCTTCGCAACATATCCCTTACTCCTAAGGTCCCTGTAAACCAAGAAACGTGTCCATGCTTGATCATCTTTCTTCATCGCTATATCAACTAACTGGTCAAAGTTCACCAATTGGTTTTTGTGTTTGATTACCATCTTGTTGCTAAACAGTAGGTAAAGTGCTTCATAAATCCTAAGCAAGTACTTTTTGCCTTCGCTATCTCCAAAACCCTTCTTTGTAAGCTCTGAGATGGTGTTTTCATCATCAATTAGTACATACCCTCTTGAAAGCTCTCCATGTATGGTGTATTCCACTTCAGACATAACAATTAAATCATATTAGATTTTGCTTTAATTTAGGTGTATATGCGTTGAGGGGAGGAAATTACCGAGAATGGAGAGGAATGCCTTATGTTAGACGTGAGTATATTAAAGGGAAGCCTCAGTCAAAAATTGCAAAATTCACAGGTGGAGCTACTGGAAATTACGATTTTAAAATAGAGTTGATCAGTAACGAGAAAGTTCAGATAAGACATAACGCTTTAGAAGCTGCTAGATTAGCTGCAAACAAAGCAATGGTCGAAGTTGGTGAATCTTCCTTTTACAGTTTACTCAGGGTGTATCCACATGTGATACTAAGGGAGAACAAAATGATAGCTGCTGCTGGTGCAGATAGACTACAGGAAGGTATGAGAAGAGCTTTTGGGAAGGGCGTTGGCCTGGCAGCAAGAATCTATTCGGGGCAGGTGATACTTGAATTGCAGGTAAAGACTAGAGATTTGCAAAAGGGAAAAGAAGCAATGCAGACTGCTTCTAGCAAATTGCCAACGACTACAACGATAAATGTAATTCCTTTGGAACAAGAAGTAGAAAAAATTAACTAATAAATCAAGGAACATTTAGAGTATCATGACGATATCATAGATACTGAATAGTGCAGTTTGTGTTGGATCTATTAGCTTATAAAATTGATACAGGAAGGTTGCATCAATTATTCTTGGATGAAGTAGATTGTTAGGAATAAATAAGAAATCCTTATTCAATTCGCTTCTTTCTAATAATGTGACAAAAGATGAATTATATAATTCATGACCCATTCTAATTTAAGAGACACATGTTTTTTTGGAGGATATAAACATTTAGTCAATTACCCAAATGCAGTTTCAGGTAGATATCTCTATCCTAAACAAACAAGTAGTTCTGAAATAATCAATATATTCATAAGAGCATTATTAGAGCTGCCTCATGATGATTGAGGAGATATATGTTGGTACCGGAGGTTGGTATGATTATAAGAAGGATTTATTATCTCCAGGTATGAGATTGAAAGTTTATAGTAAGACTTTCAGATTTGTAGAGGTAAATTCTACGTTTTACAAAATATTTGATCCTAAAACAATAGAAAGATGGAGACATCAAGTTCCTTACGATTTTGAATTTAGTGTAAAATGTTATCAGGGTTTAACACATAAGGTTGGGATTAGACCTACAGAAGATGCTTATAAAACTATTAATAAAATGCTAATATGCTGTAAGATTCTTAATGCTAAAATTCTAGTTTTTGAAATACCCGCATCTTTACTTTTAGATGAAAAATTCATCACTGATGTCAAACAGTTTTTCAGTGGAATATCTCTAAATGGTGTTCAAATAGCATGGCAATTCAGGAAAAGAATTTCAGAATTACCTGATGGTTTGATTAATCTTATAAGAGATTTGAACATAATCCATGTGGTCGACTTGAGTTGGGAGGATGTACGTTATGACAATGATATCACCTATACAAGAGTATTCGGAAACCCAAAAAATGATTTCCGCCTTGGCGAATACGATTACTCTACTATAGCCAGCAAGGTAAGGAAAACTGAAAGTAAGATAACCTATGTAAGTGCGCATGGACCTAAAATGGTTCATTATGGCGAGAAATTAGACAAAATTCTTCGACCCTTTAAGAAAATTGATAAGAATAAACTTTCTCTTTTTTAAAACTCTAGGGACTACCATCATTGTGAATGGGTATATAGTGGAAGTTAACGTAGTATGGGCTTTCTATTACCATTACTAAGGTGCAAAAATTGTTAATAACCATATGTGGTAATTTTTTTTCAATCCCCTTACTGGAACAAATTAGCTAACAAAATGAGTGATATATTTTAAAGTGCAAAAGACTTTGATTTGGAACGATTGACGAGACATATCAATACAGGTTTTCATATCTTTATTGGACTGGTCATGCTGTTTGATGCATTTTTGCATTATAATTAACCCACAATTACTTGAGGCTTTTGTTTAGTCAATTTTCTCGAAACAATAAGATCAGGTTCCAGTTCTAATTGTTAATGTGTTTAGCCCAACTCCATATTCCTTCGTATATTATCTTTATTGGCGTGATTCCTTGGCAAAAACCTAATAGGAATAGAGGTAGACCATTCTACTACTCACCAACAGTAATGGTGTGATGCTTCATCGTTAGAGTATGGTTAAGAATACCAAGCAGCAATGCTTTGTATCAATATTTTTCGTTAGATATTGTGTAAATCAGGAGAGTTTGAAATCATGCGGGGTTGGGTAGGTAGCCGGACAGAAGAACATTCGATAGAAGGTACAAGACCATATCAATTGACATAAAATCAAATTAGATGTAATGGCAATCCTGTTTGTAAGAGAAAGGGTTATTAGACCTATTCATAGTATCCATTGACAGTTGCTTATTAAAAACAAAGGGAGATGTATGGCACAAATCCAGCATGATGAAGCATATTATTCCACACTCTGGAATAGATATAGATGTAAGATGGGACTTACAAAACCAAAGTATGGATATTCGGTTACGAGCCGTGTATAAGATCTAGCACAGGTTCATTGATTGTACCATTATCTGCTGAACTCACTACCACCAATATTCGTGATGATAACATCTATCAGAGTATAATAGCATTATTGCTAGAAGGAATTAGGTATGGATTTTAATTATTCAAAACAACGATTTTGTTGAAATAACGGAAAAATAATTTAGTTAGTGAAGTTATTAGTGTAGGTAACCCCCTAATAATGTTCACCTTCACGTTAATAATACACCATCAATCCACTGCACTGTTTGTGCACTAAATACGCACTGATGACACCATCAATCCACTGATGACACTGTTTGTGCACTAAATACGCACTGATGACACCATCAATCCACTGATGACATTATTAGTGTCACATAAGACGTTATTAACGGACCAATATAGGTTATTTTATCGAGTGCTCCATTATCAGCAGCACAAATTCCACTCTTTTGTCATAATATAGGCTCTTGGTCTCATAATAATCACTAATTGATACAAATGTCAGAATATTATCGGGTTTATAAAGTGTATATAGCCACGATTCTGGCGAGCTAAAATCAGTGAATATTATGGCATTTAGTGATATTATGACATTAATATGACATTACAGTAAATCCAGGAAGGCTTTAACGAATGAATCGTGGTTTCGTTGCTTCGTTTTAGTGAGTCTAGGAAGCGGAAAAGTCAATTTGAGCGTATTTCCAACAAATGATAGCAGAAAAAGTGACATTAAGGGAGAATCATCTTCCTCAAAGTGTTATATGTAGAAAAAAAATTACATCAAAGATGGTGCATTACTAAGATTATGGAAGTATGATGTCACAAATGAGGAATTCACATTAAGAAAGGGCATTATTGGAAGAGTATTATTGTTAGTGTGGGTGTTATAAGAGGAAATTAATTACCGATGGGAAGCTGAAGGTTGAACCCGACAACTAGTAGTCAATACCCCCGACAGTTCTGTATATTTATGATTTCCATATACTTGTATCGAGTATGATGCTTTCAGATAGAGCCAAAAATAAGTTAAGACTTATTTTTAGCGGTTTCCATTATGTAAGAAGATTCTTAGAAGTCACACTTGGCCCTTACGCAATCGTTGTGTCTAGGCCCATAATTTTCCTATCTTTGTAGGAGGATCTACCATATCCACACATTATGTAGATAAAATATCCTCATCATAGTGACAGCATAAAGGAAAGGGCTACATAAAGCTGTAGAATTTCTACATCTAGGTTAATATGACAGTACCAGAGGACATAATAAAATTATAGTAGCTTCTTTTTAGTGATGTTATGCGGTGGTCGTCTAGCTTGGTCTAGGACGGCAGCCTGCCACGCTGTCAACGCGGGTTCAAGAGGTAGAAAATACCTGATAATCCCGCCCACCGCATTTTATTAATATTATTCTTATTCTCGAAAAAACTATATTCCACGGGTTAATTTTGTATGTTGGAATTTTCTAGCAAAGAAATTTGAGTATAATGACCAGTTTGGTTTACCTTTTGTAGTTCCGTATATCTATGATATTGCGAGTGGATTTGTGGCTTTGATCAACTCACCAATTCCATGATAAATAAAATAGAATCTATATCACTTTACATTTGGTAAACCTCAAGTCCACTAGGACCATTCTTAAACTCAATTCTGGTTTTTTTACCATAACATATCAGGGCTAACAGTTCGCTGCTCTGGGCGTCAAAAAGAAATGTATTCCCAAGCAATTATCATTGCAGCTATATGCATAATATTGCAATGATAAGTATTTTACCATGTTAAAAACATTAGGATAGGTACTAAAAATTTTGGAATGGTATATGTTTCTTGATTAACACAAAGATCTTAGACTTTTAATCTTGTATCTTAATTATAGATGGAATTACAAAAAATGCGTGAATCTATTAGTTATGGGTTTTTGGAGGGTTGGCAAATCTGTTATTTGGATTTGAATGATATTTCACACAACCAATTGGGTCCTTTTGTCTTCCTGTAAGTATGCCAACGACAACATCATCACTTTTTATTATTTCTTCATTAAGCAATTTTTTTATACCCGCTGGAACAGAACCCGATGCGAGTTCACAATCGAATCCATTCAAGCCTACAATAGACATACCGTCGTACATCTCTATGTCGCTTACCTGCGTTACTACTCCATTCGTAAATTCCAACGCACGCAAAGCCTTAAGAATATTTGTTGGCTTCCCTATCTGAATTGCTGTGGCTTCTGTCTTTGGTCTGATCGCATTTTTGTCCATATAATCGTAGTAATTATTAATGAACTCTTGAACAACTTTGCCACCATTCCATCTTAACATTACATTATTGTATTTGCCGTTGTACAGGTTGTAAAACGTGTTCGCACCCTCTGAATTAATTACCGCTAGTCGTGGAACCTTCTTTATCCACCCCCATTCATACAATTCCATGAGACATTTTCCTGCACTTGATGAATTCCCAAGTGCGCCTCCAGGATACACGATCCAATCTGGTGGCTCCCATTTCAAATATTCCATGATTCTATACAAGATCGTCTTCTGACCCTCTAACCTGAATGGATTAATGGAATTAACAGTGTAAGCACCAGTTTTCTTTGCTTCTTCGATTGATGCTAAAAGAGCATCATCAAAGTTACCTTCTATTTCAAATATCTGTGCACCAAACTGAAATGCTTGTCCAAGCTTTCCTGGTGCAACTTCACCTTTTGGTATAAAGACATCACATCGAATATTTTCATTGGATGCATACATGGCTGCTGACGCCGAGGTATTTCCTGTTGAAGCACATATTATCCTCTTTACTCCAAGCATTTTTGCATGTGTTAGTGCAGTTGCCATACCATTGTCTTTGAAGGATCCACTTGGGTTGTATCCTTCTGGCTGAAGGAATAGACCCCCAGATTTAAGACCTACATAATCTGTGACCCTGGTCATCTTGTAGGGTCTTGATAATCTTCCTTCTGAACCGTCTAGGGAAACAAGGAATTCGGAACACTCCGCTTGACTTTCCATATCTACCTGTGAAAAATTGAGTAGTTCCCTGAAGCGCCATACACCACTTTCATTATATATATTACCCCCATGATTGCGCCTTCCATAAAAAACGTCCTTGAGATATTTTGGAAAGTTTCCTTTGTATTTTATGTCAATCAAATGGTTCTTTTCACATTGTATTCTAGCTTCTAGAATAGGATAGTTCAGACTACATCTGGGATCTATGCACTGCTGAAACGCTTGACTTTTCATTCAATAATGCAGTGACTCATTATTATTTAAACATAAGATGAATCATTGTAAATTATTGCTAGCTTTAAGTTTAGGCCCCGACCTTAAGTGGAAATTCATACAACATTCACATTCTTTCTGCATACAATCCTTCTCTGAAGAATGTCCACATATACCACATTCGCAATGGATCATGTACTTCATAACTACTTCACACATTTAAAGCTAGTCTTGAATTAATAGAAGTTGTAGGTTAACTTTTCGCATTCTCCTCTTCAAATATTCTCAGTAACGCTTGTATCACACCATCAAGATCCTCATCCCCTGGATCTGGTTCTATGGTGTGTTTTATGAGTTCATTTATTGTAGTAGAAATGGCTCCACTTGTCTCGTCAAAGCTTTCTACGTCACCGTAGCTGGCATTGTATAATCTCTTTAACCTTGTGACAAGCATAGTAGTCTGATCACTAAGCGTTATTGTGTAACTATGATTATTCACCTCGACTGCTCGAGTCACCATCTTATGATGGTGTTAAATGATACCCGATAAAGTTTACTATCACCACTAATCTAGGTGATATGAGTGCGAAACCGACGTTCAAGTGAATTTTGAGATATTATTCTACTATTCCTAAGGGATGATAATTAGAAGAGCGGACAAATATTTGTAGGCTCTTCTAATTGTATTATCTATTGGCTAATATGATCCATAAATGATGTTGGTATAACAGCTATCATATTTCTTACAAGCGAGATTATAATTACTATATTTACAAAGAGATGATACGTAGGAAGAGAAGGATTACGACAACATACATTTCAATGAAAAACAAATATCATTAATGAAGTATGGAGGATTGATGTAGAGCACTTCGAAATTGAAGACTAATTTGAAAAACAAGAATGGAGAGATCAGTAAGGAGTCTATTTGCTTTAGTTTAAAAATAGGTTACCTATACGGTTATATTCAATGAATACGAGCGTGAAGGAATCTCTCTTTGGTATGGAATGCATTAAGCTCAAACATAATTCAAAAAGGATGAAGATTTTAGTACACAGACCATAGCAATTATTTGTAGTTAGATACGAAGTGATAAAAAGTGTTAAATGTCTTTAAACGACTCTTTCACACAACACTAGACTCTTTATGGTTAAATAACAACATAATCTAGAGCTATCGCATCAGCTAGTAACTCAAAGTGCTTATTAGCTGAAACATATCCATTCTTTACATCTTTTGAATACACCCATCTGTTTGAAGAACTAAATACTCTTTTTGTTTTCATTTCAATTTCTATACCTTCCAGGTCTAATTCTTTTTCTTCAAATTCATCGGTCATTGTGTATTTTATTACTGCAAGCACTTTTTTTACCAATAGTCTATGCCCATGTTTATATCCGATAGGATCAAATGCTCCTTCAACAATTTCTACAAGCTTGAGTTTTATCTCCATCCTGTTCAAGGCATCTCTACTGGTGATGAGACGCTCATCAGCATAGCTTTTGAAACTCATTTGAGTAGTTAATCTTTGATATGTTAAAAGTCTTCGTTTTCAATCCATCTACAAATAACCTTACTTTACAAGAAAATGTAGTCTTATGATTAAATACTTCACGCGTTCTTTAAAACAATGAAGGATAACATATTTACATTGTGATAATTCAAAATAGAACCAAGTATTGAAGATCACTTGTTGTGATTACCTAAAGGTTGTTGGTGAAAATCAAGTAATTCTAATGATTATGGTTAGACCATCCTCAATAATTGCTAGTAGAATCTCTCTTCAATATAGGAAGCAAAGATTCCAGAGACCGATTTTACAAGTGTTCAATAACAAAAATTTTACATGTCATAAATAAACTACATGATTTATGTATTAACATCAAAAGGGAAGATATTATGCAGTATATCTATATTCAACTCATCTCAAAACTAACCATTTAGACAATTTTTAGCGACCATTTAGATCCATGAATAGCGACATCTAAAATTATTTTATGAAATTCCAAGAATTATCAGACAAACAGTGGAGTATGATGGAATCACACATACCACCACATGCAAAAACTGGCAGGCCTAGGGATGATGATAGAAAAATCATTAACGGAATAATCCATGTTCTAACTACTGGATGCCGATGGGACGATATGCCAAAAAGATATGGTGATGATTCTACTGCAAACAGAGGGTTAAACAAATGGCAACAAAAAGGAATCTGGAAAAAGATTCTATCACGTACTATTCACCCAGCACATAAATCTGGCAAAATTAATCTACAAAAAATATCAGTTGACTCCATCCATTCCTAATAAAAAAGGGGCAATGTAACTGGATATAATGGATTCAAGAGAATAACAGGTACAAAAATACATGCCGCAGTAGAGGGTAACGGATTTCCAATATCCATACTGTTGAGTCCAGCAAATGAACATGACAGTACAAAATGCATGGATGTTACAGGATCAATTTCAGACTATCTTGATGATGATTCAATACAACAGATAGAATCAGTTTATGCAGACAAAGGACATGATGCAAAATACATCAGAATGTATTTGTGGGATAGAAATATTGCATGTTGCATCCCATACAAAATAAATTCCAAGTTCATCTTGCAAAATAATGATTACAAACATTACAACAAGACAAGATTTGTAGTTGAGAGATTCTTTGCATGGCTCAAGAATGGATTTCACAGAACAAGAACCAGGTATGAAAGAACGGCAGAAAACTATCTGGCATTTGTTAATCTTGCATCATTTTTGATGTATTGTAGGGTTTTGAGATGAGTTGATTGAAGGCTTTTGGTCTCATTTCTATTAATCCAGATTACCACTTTAGCAACAAAGCTCGGCACATTATTAAATTCTATGAATTATTTCATGTATATTTTTTATTTATTTTTGTTGTTTTTAAAGGTGAGACAGAAACGAACCATAAAAAAAATCAATAGCAAGATCATAAAGAAATTTGTCTAAAGAAATAGTAAATTGGATCTTCATTTGAAACATTATGTTCTCTTTCTTGTTATATGGAAATATTTCCTGAACTGGCTTTGCTAACTCAGATTAACTCTTCCTATTATGCATATGATTGATAAGAAAGTGCAAGCTGCTAATTGTTGTTGTTAGATTCACAGCCATCAAGTTCAACAGGTACGACCTCATTATTCCTGATTATATTGGTAGAAATTCATAATAATATTGTTTATTTCTCATTTCACTTTTGACCAACTTAACATCCATTCCTTCCCTTATTTCAATATCATTATGACAGATTATCCTTCCCATTAGGCATATTTTTTCATTCATTTCTACAATTCCAAAAATCGCTGGCTTTTTCTCTATAAAGGATTCAGAAAACTCAATGAGTTTTCCATAAGAACTAACAGTGGTCAATTTAATATTATTAGAAAGGCATTTTGGACATATCCCTGTTGAGGGCCAAATTAAATTCTTACACAACAAACATTTACTAATATTCAATTTGTCTTTCTTCAATACTTCTGTAGACCAATTCATGCTATATACCCATAGTTATTACGGTTGCTGAAGTTGCGGCTGCAGAAAGGTTATGCACGAGTCCGTTCCTACAATTTTTGATTTGCCGCTTACCTGTGTTACCTTGCAATTGCATTACTACTTCAGCTGCCTGTGCTACTCCTGTGGCGCCTATAGGATGAC
The DNA here is from genome assembly GCA_965197925.1 of Nitrososphaerales archaeon. Classification (GTDB taxonomy): domain Archaea; phylum Thermoproteota; class Nitrososphaeria; order Nitrososphaerales; family UBA213; genus CBDAOC01. The sequence continues at coordinate 393,215 of CBDAOC010000019.1, read as the reverse complement.
CGGCTCCAATCAATCCTCCTCTAGTATTTATTTTAATACTCTCTTCATTGATAGATTCTGCTAATCTGCCACCCTCTCCCTTCTCTACAAATCCCAGATCTTCATATGCCAGTATTTCACAAATTGTGAATGCATCATGTACTTCTGCCATATCTATCATGGAAGGCTCGATCTTTGCCATAGCATATGCATCTCTGGCAGCCAATATTGTTGAATCCATTCGGGTCAATTCTTTTACATTACCAAAACTTGCGCAGACAGTTCTCTGTCCTATCCCCGTTATCCAGACAGGGTCATCAATTAATTCTTTGGCTTTCTCTTCTGAGAGAAGAAGCAAGGATGCTGCGCCATCACAGGGAGCAGAGCAATCGTAAAGTTTCACCGGCTTCACTATGTATTTAGATTTAAGAACATCTTCTAGAGTTACTTTTTTTTGAAAGTATGCATTTGGATTCATAATTGCATTTTTATGGTTTTTAACTGATACCATTGCCATCTGTTCTTCCGTGGTACCATATTGACGCATATGAGCTTTAGAGAACATGGCTGCCCAATGTGCAGGATGCTTGAACTGCCCCCTTGTGATATCCCACTCTAACTTTGCAGATGGGCTATCGGCCTTTTCCACGCCTACCACTATCACCCCATCACATAGACCTGATGCAACATATGAATAAGCAGAAATTATAGCATTACTTCCAGAATTGCACATGCTTTCTATTCTATGTGCTATCTTCGGTCTAATTCCATGCATCTCCGATAAAATGCTGGCTGTGTATTGTTCATTATCACAAGTTGAAACCAGAACCGCATCAACATCATTCTGTGAAAGCTTACTGACATTGCTGAAAAGATCTTTAATTGACTCGGAAGCAATTGAATACAGAGAATCGGCGCTCCTTCGGAACTTTGTTAACCCACAGCCCGCTAAGGCAATTCTGCGCATACCACTCAACCTAGAAATGTATCCAATACTTCCTTAAATGATATTTCTGGTTCTTCAACAGGATTGAATTGTATCACGGGGAATGAAATTCCAGCATCCATAAATTCCCCAATTTTCTTCCTTGACTCTTCAGGTTCACCCGCTATCGTAATAGCATCCAGCATTTTATCAGGAATTAGCTTATGGATATTTCCTAGACCCTCTTTCTTATAACATTCGGTTATCTCTAAAACCTCATTCTTGAAACCAATAGAGGATAAGAATTCCCCGTATATATTACCTACAGCAGCATAGAATGCCAGGGTTTTTCTCGCTCTGTCTCTCGCAAATTCTCTCTCTTTCGCAATGGATGTGATTATGACACATATGATATCAAAATTTCTATTATGAGTGAGCTTTTTCAACGAACTTACAGCTTTTCTTAATTCAGAAACCGGTCGTAAAAATAACACAACCCCATCAGCAATCACTGTGGATAACTTCATCATCCTTTCATTTGTAGCTGCTATGTAAACTGGTATATGATTACGTTCAGGTTTGAATCCAAGTTTGAAGTTTCTGATGGTATTAACTTTCCCTTCATAATTGACCGTATTCCCTTTGATGATTGATTGGATTATTTCAACACACTCACGCATTCTGCTTAAATGATGAGAAAATTTCTTCCCATGCCAATTTTCAACAAGCACTTTGCTACTAGCGCCGAGACCAAGGAATGCTCTGCCTTTTGACATAGTGTCCAAGGTTGCAATAGCCATTGCTATAGTGGCAGGAGTTCTTGAGTAGATACTTACTATTCCTGTACCAAGGAGTATTTGTTTTGTTAATGCGGCAATATTGCCTAGTGTTACAAATGATTCTCTTGCCCAGGATTCAGGAATCCATATAGATTCCACACCTCGTTTTTCTGCTAATATTGCACACCGCAGGACATCCTCGTGGACTAGCAGTGTACCAAGGCTGAATCCCAAACGCATAAAATTGATGTAGGGACGGTATATAGATTAATCTTTCAGAATTCGAATTCTGAAAGATGCTACTTTGTTATTGTTGTTTTATTGGATAGCAGTTCCATTTCCTTACTTGCTTCTTCAATGTCCTTATGCGAATCAATTGAACGCCACATTCTATCTTCAAATTTTACCGCCTTCAGCTTTTTCTCTTTGGCAAGTGTTGGTAGAGCGGTGTTTTCAATATTACCTGATTCAGGCAGATAGTCAAAGATTTTGTTTGTAAAACAGTATAATCCAGCATTTATCCAAAATTCATTTATCTTTGGTTTTTCAGAAAAACCCGAAACAATCATGGTATCATCGATTTGCACAATTCCATATGGACTAGGGAGAGGGACTACCGCTATAGTACCGACAAGATCATCAGAAAGTTCCTGCTTCATTTGTATTGGGTTTACGTTGGTCAACACATCTCCATTAAGCATGAAGAATTTTTCTTCGCTCATAAGTAAGTTTTCTGCATTTTTTAACGCTCCAGCTGTTCCCAATGGTTTATCTTCGACAGTATAGTAAGCATAAACACCTAATCCGTTCCCACTTCCAATGTGATCTAATATATATTCCTTAAGATAACCAACGCATAGAATAAATTCATTTACCCCATGATCCTTAAGCCATCTTATCTGCCACTCTATTATCGGTTTATTTAGAACTTCTATCATGGGTTTCGGTATTTCATCAGTCAGTGGTTTCAACCGTTTTCCAAAACCGCCTGCTAGTATTACGGCTTTCATATTATAGCTATCTACCACACATTATAAAAATCGTATGATCATTGTTGGGTTATCTCACCGTATGATTGTGAGTAGTTATCAATGCAAAAATTAGCATCACGCGTATAGCAGCAGGGATTAATGATTTAGTCCTTTTACAACAAATCTTATAGGCCCTCGTAAACAATTTTTTGAATTCAGCTATCTAAGGTGTAGAAATAACCCAGCATATGCCTTTCTATACCTTGGATCATCTTCTCTAGCCATATCAGGGTTATTTCCATTATTTTTTGCAATAAAAAATGCGAACAATTGAAGCGGTATAATTGATAGTAATGGATTAAAATGTTCTGGAATATACCCAATCTTTATTGAATGCGTGCATTCTTTTGCAATCTCCATAGCATCATCTGTCACAGCAATTGTTGATGCTCCTATCTTTGTCAATGCTTGTGCAGTTTCATAAATTCTATGTCTAGTTTTACCGTCTTTTGGTGCTATCAAGAAGACAACATCCCCTTCGTCAATGCCCGATATCGAACCATGTACCATTTGTTCCACCTCCATTGCTTCTGTGTCGGTGTAATTACTTTCCTTCATCTTTAATGCCATTTCATATGCAGTAGCTGTATTATGTCCAGCACCTAGGAAGAAGAATCGCTTATGTCTGGAATACTCGTTACTCAATTCCTTAATTTGATTCTCATTGGTTAGTGCATCTTTGATTAACGCAGGGATCTTCTGAAGATTTTTTTTTTCAATATTGCATTGAGCTATGAGAGCTAATGCAGCTAGTTTTGTTGTATAACCCATTGTGACGCATTCAGATTCATCATAGTAATTACTTGTTCTCAATAGAACATCCACATCCCTATTTGCATTCTTATTTGCAGTAATCCCTACAGATGGAATTCTATTCCTGTTAATAATATCGAGTGCCTTCAATGTAGTTCTTGTCTTCCAGCTATGGCTGATCAATATCACAATAGAATTTTTTAGTTTTGGAGTGTGATGAATCATGTCTAAAGCATGCACCGCCTGAACATCAAATCCAGACGTGCGGAGAACAAATTCACCATAGATTGCAGCGTGAAATGAAGAACCGCAACCAGTTAGGTAAATGCGTTTATTCTTCATTAATTCTGCAGCTTCTTTTCCATCTTTTCCGTTGTTATCAATTGCATATTGAATCGCTTCTGGTTGCTTCTGTATCATTTTATACATGTTGCACATTTGTTTTTGACCATACCCGATTGATAAATTAATAAGTATTAGATATAGTAATTTCTATACTTTTACTATTAAATTGTTCAATTTATCCTAGTCTTGAGACCCTTTATTATGCCTAGAATTAGTATCCATATTCCCATGCCGAGAACACCGTAACCGCCTGTTCCTGAGGATCCAGTAGAAATACTCGCCATCGTAGCCATCAACCCTCCAATAATAATGAGAACGCCATTAAAGAGAAGCAAGATAGATACAAGTGTCGTCCTTTCTTTTATTGAAATGAAGAAGGCTACGGTCGAGAGGACTACTGCTGTACCCCCGAAACCTATACCTCTCACCATAGCATCCAAGTGTAAGAAACCACCTTCTTCATTGCTCTGTTTAGCACCTTCATCGGCACCATATACAAGTAATAGAAATAATGATAATATAACTAGGCCTAGTGCTATTCTTGCCTTCACGAATTCTTCATTCAGGATCATATTTAATAAATTTAATGAGGATTATGGAGGAGCAAATCATATTTGACAAATTTACTCACCAGATCAGTTATATTGTTTGTATCAAATACATCTAATAATGGAATAATGCCAATTACAAATATTCCAGTTAGATCATGAATCATTTCACCTGTAGCCTCCTCTATAATATTGTTATCTCTAACTCCGTTAACCACAATTCCTGAAATATTTACTTCATAATCTCTACAAGCTCTAACTGTTAGCAATGTATGATTCAAAGTGCCTAGTGAAGCTCTGGACACGATCAATACAGGTAATCCCATTTCTTTGATCATATCAATAACAAGATAATCTTGTTTTATAGGAACCATTACACCTCCTATACCTTCAACAACAACAAAATCATGTTTACTAGTTAGACGTTGAAAAGCTGAAAATATTTTGTCAAGATTGATATCCACTTGAAGTGTCTTACTTGCAGTCAATGGAGATGCTTCAATTGGAAGGAGAATTGGATTTATCTCGTTCCCTGGATCTCTGGAGTGAGCCGTTCTTGCAAGTATTTCTGAATCATGAGATTTGATATCACTTTTCTGTGGTTTACCTGTGGCAATAGGCTTCATAACCCCCACATTAATACCATCCCTTCTCAAAGCCCCAGCTATTCCAGCGGCAACAACGGTTTTTCCTACTCCCGTATCTGTTCCAGTTACAAATATGCCTCTCATATAACATTATAAGCTCTATCAGTAGCATTTAACTTAACTGAACTGAATTGAATCTCAAGGACCTCGATAAGAAGTACGTCTGGCATCCATACACACAGATGAAGGATTGGCAGGAGATTGATGTTAAGATCATAAATAAAGCAAGAGGGTCTTGGTTAATAGATACTAATAACATTAGATATTTGGATGGCGTTGGGAGTATGTGGTGCAACGTCTGGGGGCATACAAGAAAAGAAATTATAAATGCTATGATAGGACAGGTAAAGAAAGTACAGCATTCTACTCTTTTTGGTTTAGCAAACGAACCTTCTATACGTTTGGCACAGATGTTGATAAAACAAGCAAAAGGAATGTCTAGAGTATTTTATTCAGATAATGGTTCTACCGCAATTGAGGTAGCAATAAAGATGGCACTACAGTACTGGCGCAATTTAGGAAAACCGAATAAAAATAGGTTTGTAGCGCTGAAAAATGGTTATCATGGGGATACCATAGGTGCTATGTCTGTTGGGTATATAGAAAGTTTCTTCAACAATTATCAGAATATACTCTTCGGTGTAAAAAGAGCACCTTCACCCTATCTTTACAGAAGGGCCAACAAGATGAGTGAGGAGGATTTCATAAATGATTGTATAAATTCTATGGAAAGAATATTGAGGAATGATAACAATGTCGCTGCTGTAATAATGGAGAGTGGAGCACAGGTTGCGGGAGGAGTTATTATCTATGCTGATGGTTACCAGAAGGAGATCAAGAAACTATGTGAGAAGTATAATACACTATTGATACTTGACGAGATTGCCGTGGGATTTGGTAGGTTAGGTTCTATGATTGAATATATTAATCAAGAGTCAACCCCAGATATAGTGGCATTTGGCAAGATGCTTACTGCTGGATATTTACCACTTGCAGTAACACTTTCAACAGAAGATATCTTTGACTCATTTCTGGGTGAATACGATGAACGCAAACATCTGTTTCACGGCCATACGTTTACAGGCAATCCTACTGCCTGTGCTATAGCGACAACTAACTTACAATTGTATAAAAAGGAAAAATTGATTGAGGATGTGCAAAGAAAAGCTAGAATAATAAGCAAACGCCTGGGTGAGATAGAAAACTTGGACATAGTAGGTGATATCAGGCATAAAGGGATGTTGGCAGGTATTGAATTGGTAAATGATAAGAAAAGTAAGGAACCTTTAACGATAAAGAAAAAGAGGATCACTAACCTAATTATGAGGGAATCGTTGAAACGTGGAGTATTTCTGAGGCCCCTTGCGCATATAATACTACTAGTGCCTCCACTTGCGATCCCAGTAAAAGAATTGAATGTACTCCTTGATGTTACTATTGAGATAATAAAATATGTACAGAAAAAAAGATGAATAGTTGTAAACCAAAATTTTAATTACAGGTTTACAACGTTAGCCTATATGCAAAATGCTTCAGATTGCATTTATTCCTGTATGAACAAGGTCCTAGGTGGCAACAAAATTACGATGTATGAGGCAAATGAACTTCTCAACCTTGACAATAAGTATATAATGGAACTCGCCGAGGCTGCCAATACTATTTGCAGGGAATTGAATGGTAATTCTGTAGATGTAGAGAGCCTAATAAATGCGAAATCGGGAGGCTGTGCAGAAGACTGTACGTTCTGTACTCAATCAGCTCATTATGAAACTGATGTATCAAAGTATCCGTTGCTAGGTAAAGAAACGATTCTTGAAGCTGCTGGTATAGCAAAAAACAGTGGGGTGAAGAGTTTCTGTCTTGTATGTGCGTGGAGAGAACCGACTGAAGAAAACTTCGAGGACATTTGTAGTATAATGAAGACTATTAAAGAAGTCGTGGGTCTTGATGTAAACTGCTCATTGGGATTTCTCACTGAAAAAAGAACTAAGAAACTTAAGGAAATTGGAGTGAAGAGATACAACCATAACTTGGAAGCAAGTAAGAGTTTCTTTGAGAGGATTTGCAGTACCCACACTTATTACGATAGGATGAATACTGCCAAGATGGTAAAATCCTGTGGATTGCAGCTTTGTTCTGGGGGAATATTAGGAATGGGGGAGACAGGAGTGCAAAGGTTAGAGCTTGCTTTTGAAGCAAGCGAACTGGAACCGGAAGAATTCCCTGTGAATATTTTGTTGCCTAGACCTGGAACTCCATTAGCAGGAATGAAGTCGTTAGATTCTATGGAAGTGATAAAGACCATAGCTGTCTATCGGTTCATACTACCCAGATCAATAATAAAGATTGCAGGCGGTAGAGAAGTTCATCTAGGAGAATTGCAATCACTTGCCCTTTTAGGAGGCGCAAACGGAATAATCACTGGTGGTTATCTTACTGTTGGTGGTAATCAACCGGAGAAAGATATAAGGTTGATAAAGGCACTTGGCCTCAAAGCATGAAAAATGTGAATCTTCGAAATGAATTAGATTTTTTGCAACATGAGAATCTATACAGGAATTTAGTAAATGTTGAAGCTATGGGACCTATTGTTAAGGTCAATGGTAAAGATTTGATTCTTCTTTGTTCAAATGACTATTTGGGATTATCATGCAATAAGCAAGTAATTAAGACCATGATACATGCGATAAATAATGGGATATCTCAATGTAGTTCCAGGCTGGTCTCAGGTAGTAACCATTTTCTAGAACAACTTGAATATGAATTGGCTAAACAGAAGCGTCGTGAAAGAGCCCTCGTCTACCCAACCGGTTATATGGCTAACCTAGGCGTCCTCACCAGCCTTGGGAGAAAGGGAGATCTTATCCTTAGTGATGAAATAAACCATGCTAGTATAGTAGATGCCTGCAATTTGAGTAAGGCCAATGTAAAGGTGTTCAAGCACAACAATGTTGAAGATTTGTTATCTAAATTGGCTGGTTCACAACATAAACGTAAACTTGTAGTTACGGAGGGTGTATTTAGTATGGATGGTGATTGTGCAAAGTTGAAGGAGATTGGTAAAATCTCACATGAGAATAATGCATTATTCATAGTTGATGACGCCCATGGTGATTTCGTTTATGGTGAACATTTTAGAGGAACCGCTGAACACTTGAACGCAGAAAAGTATGTGGATGTTATCGTAAGCAGTATGAGTAAGGGTCTTGGTTGTTTTGGTGGTTACGTTGCTGGAAATACTGATCTAGTAGAATATTTGATCAACAAATCTAGACAATTCATCTATACATCTGCATTGCCTTTCGGATTTGCATCGGCCGCTTCAATGGCACTGAAAATTTCTTCAAAAGGTTCACTTCAGAAGAAACTCTGGGATAACGTGTATAAATTTAGAAAGGGATTGCTAGAGGCGGGTTTGAATGTGGGTTCATCTGGCCATATATTACCTATCATCATAGGTGATGAAAAAAGGACCTTAATGTTTTCGCAATTACTAATAAAGGAGGGTGTTTTTGCCCAAGGAATTCGATATCCTACTGTAAGTAAAGGCGGTGCGAGAATAAGGGTGTCGATTACCACATTACTCGAAAAATATATTGACGATGCTTTACACGCATTCGGTGAAACTGTGCAGAAAATGTCACTAATCTGATTTATGAATGTATTAATTGTTATATTAATCATAATTGAGAGCAGAATTATTGTATCCCATCTCTTTGTTACCATGGTGATAAAAGCTGTGGTAACATAATCTCTTTTAAGTCTAATAATGCAGAGGTTAATGTGTCCTTTATATCGAAATGGAGTAAGTCGGACAAGCCAGGCTTTGCTGAAAGAATGAAACGCACTCTTAGACCTGCTCCAGGATTGAAATCACGTGTTGAACAGGCCCAGAGAAAATTACAGGTGCAAATGTCTAGGCTAGATTCCGTATCTACGAAATTAAGAGAAAGAGATCAAATGATGTTCAGAAAGATAGTGTTAGCGGTACAACAACATGATATGGAATACTCAACAGTGTTATCCAATGAATTGTCACAGATTCGTAAAATAAACAAAATAGTCAATCATGCTAGAATGGCACTGGAACAGATACAGATCAGAATGGGCACAATAACAGAGTTAGGGGATGTAGTAGTTACACTTAACCCTGCTATGGCAATTGTGAAAGATGTGAGAGCTGGTATAGCAGGGATGATGCCTGAGGTTGATAACAATATGCAGGAGATTTCTCAGCTTGTGAGTGGCATATTGATTGAATCTGGACAAGTTCCAAATAACACCGTAGATGTTGCCCAATATGCATCTACTACAGATGCGCAAGATATACTGAATGAAGCAGCCTCTATTATGGAGTGTCAGATTAAAGACAAACTTCCTGATCTACCGATGGCTACTCAAAAAAGAAGGATCTTAGAAAACACAGCTGACAAAGAATTGTTTACTTAGATAATCGGACAATTTCTTGTAGTGATTTTTTAATTCTAGATATAGTAGGATAGCTATAACCACGCTCCCTAAAGTTTCTAATCATCATCTTCCAGTTTTCAAGTCTCCATCTAGCCTGCTCTGGGGTAAGCAAATGAACTTCACGTTTTATCTTGCTTTTTCTTCCTACCATAAGAAAGCCGCCTTTTTCAGCAGTCCATCGATTGTAAATGAAGCGAAGTCCACGAATTATTTCTTCCATTGGCATCGATGCAAAGTATTGCTGTAATTCCTTTAACTGACCCTCACTCATTTGTGTTTTAATACTTATACGCAGGGTATTCAATTCTTCATCCTCAATCATTAAGTAATAACTTTAGATCTTTATTTATTAATATTTCAGAATTCGAATTTTGAAATAAAGCTAAAATAATTTTAAGTAATATTTTTTCATTTGGCAATCTCCTAATCAATTATTTAACATGATTATGAAAAGTTATCCTAACAAGGGAGGTTAAAGCACCTCTTGATATTGTTGCAATATGGTGAGCTGTCTCTTTTGTAGAAAAAAGGTGTGGTATAGGCGTAATATGAGCAATCCCTTTGCAAGAAATAGTGAAAAGACCTATACCTATGAGTGCCCTAATTGCAGAATCTTGCTTATGGTAAAAAATGAAAGTGATAGAAAGACTAGGGGTACAAAGCAATACTGGCAAGATAAAACTATTGTAAAGGGTAAAGTCATGAAAATTTTAATTAGGAATGCTAATTAGGGCTACAACATACATACCCACGGCTTACGAATAGTTGCATTTTTTTAATATACTGGGGTATGTATGCCATGAGCATACAAACAAAATTAACACACCTAGGTGTACAAACAGAATGACTACTAAACATACTTGGCAAAATACATACCCCAGTTATTGGGAGTATACTGCTTGAAGCCCAAAAGTATCTTCCACGATAGGGGGGTTTCACGGGCTATATCATACTCCTATCATAGCCTATTTAATTATGAATGCTTTGGCTTACTGGCCTAGAATCTTATTTACATATATGAAAAACTTCTATTCCCTAAATACAGAAAGCTTAGGCACAAATACTTATTCTGGAATAATTTGATGGTAACATGTCTATACACGAATTTCTAGATAATAATATTGAAGAACCTACCCGCTATTTTTAGGGTAAAAAATAGTATTTCTAACTAATTGATCCTATCAACATATATTTCAGAATTCGAATTTTGAAAGAAACTCTATGCGCCGCCGGTCGGACTCGAACCGACGACCCACTGGTTTCTACCAACTAGCTAACAGCCAGATGCTCTACCATGCTGAGCTACGGCGGCAACATTACTGTTCATAAAATATTATGATTTAATCTTTTCTTATCAGAACTTACATTCCTTTTTCTCTAGAATAAATGAACAATCCATCCAAAAATACCCTCTTGTCCTTATTCTTGATTCTTGTAGCCAATTCAACATTGGCAGCTGTTTGTGATACATCCTCAAGACTGGGCCCTTTGATAACTAGGTCTTCTTCTTCAACAGTGACCTTACAATCACCAATTATGTCTATCAATCTAGGGGATCTCTCACCTGAAAAATTTTCAATAGTAATTTTTCCCTGACTTACCTTTATGGAAATCGGAAAATGTGCGAATACAACTTTAAGTTTGTATGTATATCCGCTCTGTACGCCAGTAATCATATTTCTGATTATGGATCTTACTGTATTAGTTATTGCCAAATCTTTCTTTCTCTTTCCATAAGGCTTGACTTTTATCTTCTTATTGCCTTCAATCGTCAAAATAATGGGAATTTTCTCAATATTTTTCTTCAATTTCCCTTGTGGTCCCAGAACCTCAAGTAATTTATTTTCATACTTTACATTGACATTTTCAGGAATTTCTATTTCAGCTACGATACTCTCATCCATATTGCTTTTAATATCCCCTTTAGTATACGTATCCAACTAGAACACCTCCAAGTTGCTTTTCCTGTGCATTATGATGGGACATTACCCCATCAGAAGTAGATACTATCAGTATACCTCGATTGTAAGAAGGAAGATATTGTCTTTCCCAGCTAGTATAGTGATCTTTTTTGACGCTGTGCCTGGGGGTAATCACACCGCATTTGTTAATCTTCGCAAGAAGAGTAACCTTATATTTCCCACTTCTGCCATCATCCACATATTCGTAGTTTTCGATATAACCGTGATTCTTAATAACTTTCAGAACCTCACTAGCAAAGTTAGATGCAGGTGATATAACACACTCTTTTTTCTTTCTCATCTCATTATTGTATAGAGTTACAAGGAGATTTGAGATAATATTTAGTGCTGGCATAGCAATCACTCGTATTTTCTGAATCCTATTTGGATCGCAACTTCCCTGAAGCACCGTCTGCACAAGTTAAGTTCATAGCTTCTAATCAGGGAATCAAAATCGCCACACCTTTTACACCATCTAGCACCTTTGCCATATTTTCTTGGTTTTCTATTCGTCACTGCATAATCTCTAATCTTTACCATTCAAACCACCTCTAATGTTAACTTATTCTTGATAAATGAAATCGCTTCTTCTTTAGTTATTCTATGACTTCTCCCTATTTTTGCTGGAATTTTTCGTCTTCTCGCAATCCTATATCCTGGCCTTTCCAAAACAATCGTAACGTCCATCCCGAATATCCCCAATTCAGGCTTATAGATTACACCAGGAATATCTATATGTTCTCTTATTCCAAATGATACGTTACCAAAATCGTCAAAAGACGATGCTTTTATCTTGTTCTCCTTTGCTGCAACTAACACCTTAAGCACCTCCATTGCTATTTTCCTGCGGAGAGTAACCATAACACCAATAGGTTCACCCTTATGAATTCCAAAATCTCTAATAGAATTTTTCGCAATCCGATTACTGGCTTTCTGATGAGTTATCTCTTCCAACACTTTTGCTGCCCTCTCCATAGGCTCACCCGATTTACCTACACCAATGTTGATTACCACTTTTCCCACTTTTATAATTCTCATAACATTTTCTTGTTGAAGTGTTTGATTCATGACTATCACTAATTAATTATCGTGGGATCATCTTTGCCTACCGCCATCACCATACGAATTGGTAACTCAACTTTCCGATCTTCAAGTATTACTAACACTCGTTTTGGAAGTATGAAAGTACCCTCTCTTATCTCATCAATTATTCCCTTTGTACCGGCATTATCACCGCTTATTACAAGCACAGTCGAGCCTTTTTCTAGTTTTATCTTCTTAATAATTTTCTGTCCTGGAACGGTAATCAAACACGTGTCATTAACATTCATCTTCTCCTCGCTTATCAAGGTTCTTCCATCATGAAATCCATATTGAGTTCTATTTCCTTTCGCAGTAAGTTTACTAGTCGCCTTGCATAATTTAACCGTGTTTTCCTCCCTTGGTATTTCTATAGGTTTTACAGTCAACCCATCCTTGGGGACCATTCTAAAAGTTTTATCCATATCTGGTATTTCAATTACATCCATGAGACCAATAGGGAAATTTACATTCTTCCTAATCAAACCGTCTACCCTTATACTACCAGAAGTTACAACATGCTTCGCTTCTCTCATTGTATTCACGATCTTAAGTACATCCCTAAGTACTACGCCTAATGGATAGGATTTTGCAGTACCATGAGTTCCAGGACTAATCGCAAGGGTAAACCTATGGCGCTTTCTCCCGACTTCCCAAAATGCAGGAGCCATCTGCCTTTTCATCCTTGTGTCTTTACCCATTTTCCCCATTTCTAATCCCCCTTTCGCTTCCTTTCTAGCACAGCCTTACGCCATTTATCATTTAAATTAAGACTTGCTACCATAAGATTTGAGGTGTGTATTAACACAGGAACATTTCCACCTTTCACCTTTTCTCTCTGAATTCCTTCTATAGCAACCCTCCCCTCACTAATATGCACTTTTGTGACTTTACCTTCCATACCTTTGTACTCTCCAAGCAACACCTTTACGCTATCGCCCTTTGTAATCCTTGCACTTCTAGTACCGTACTGTGAACGCATATCCGGTGACAAACCACCAGCCAAATTTTTGGTCCTCCTGTGTTTAGGAGCCTCGTATATTTGTTTTAATCGAGATTTAGAGGGTTTTGCCATATTTATCACTTATACAATCATAGCAGCTATATTTGCTATTCTTGGCCATCTCTCGGCTGCTTCTACAGCAACAGGGCCCTTTATGTCAGTACCTTTTATCTCACCCTCGGGTGTAAGCAATACACCAGCATTGTCCTCAAATGTCACTCGCATACCTCCTAGTCTCATTATGGCATATTTCTGTCTAACGATAACGGCACCATGGACCTGCTTCCTCAATTCAAAAGGACCTTTTTTCACCACAACATTCACAAAGTCACCAACTGCTGCTGCTGGCATTCTTGATACCCGCCCTTTGTATTTTGTAACTTGTATTACTTGTAAAATCTTTGCTCCAGTATTGTCTGCGCACACTAACGATGTACCGACAGGAATTGCTTTCGTAATGTAAGGCTTGAACTCTTCTGCTCCTTTTGCGGATACGGCTCTAGTCTTCGCTGGCATTACCACCTTTCACTCCAATGACAACAAAAGCTACGGTCTTACTGATTGGCCTGCATTCTGCGACACTAACAGTGTCACCTTCCTTTATGTCTAAACATGGGGGCAGGTAGGCATGAATCTTGCTCCGTTTCCTTTCATATCTTTTATACTTTTTAATCAAATGTGGATATTCATTTTGAACAACTGTCATCTTCTTTGCCTTGCTGCTTACTACATTGCCTGTGAATAACCTTCCCCTAATACTGAGGGCTCCATGAAAAGGACAACATTCGTCTTGACATTCCCTCTTTGGAGGTTTAACTGTAACACCTATATTTCTAGTCATATTATTTCAACTTCTGTATCCTATCCTCGGGTCTGCCGATAAGTGCAGAGCCATTGATTAAACATTGAACATTATCAGGGAGTTTCAATCTTAATGAAGTCACTTTCTTTGGGATTATTCTTTTTTCTGTACCAACTTTCAGGACCAGTGTATTCTTGGTCTCATATACAAGTTTACCATTTAGATTCATCATTGACGGATTTTTACTTTCTACTATATCTGCGTCAATTCCAATCAATTCATGTGCCATTATATTTTCTGAAGTAATTTTCATTTTTTTCTAGCACCCCTTTCTCTAATTATGGTCAAAATTCTCGCAATATCTCTTCTACGATATCTTACTTTTCCACCCTCCTTTCTCAGTGTCCCCTTTGCGCCCTCCACTCTCAACTTTCCTAGTTCCGCTCTCAAATCTGAAAGCTTATCAACCAAATCGTTATCTTTCATTTCCCTCAGTGTCTTTAGCTTCAGCCTACCCATCTTTATTCTCCTCTTCTTTAATACCTATATCAGTAGCAACAGGTTCAAATTCTGGCGGTATCATATTCTTGTATGCTACCTTTACTTTTATACCATACATGCCCATCTTCAACAAAACATGAGCTACTGCCTCCTTTACTACACGTTTGGCTACGTCACCACTCTTTGGTACTATTCCCATTGTATATTTTTCAAAATGCGATCTTTCACTCCTTAACTTGCCAGAGATAGTAATTTCTGCTCCCAATGCTCCCCCGTTCATAATCGTGTTCAGTGTCCAGAAAGCCGCACGTCTAAATGCAATACCTCGTGTTACTTGGGAAGCCGCTCTGGTGGCCATAATCCTGGGATTAAGTTCAGGAATTTCAACTTCGAGTACAGAAATCTGAGGGTTACTAACGCCAAATTGAGTTTCCAATTTCATAGTAAGATCTCTGATGCCCATTCCTTTTCTGCCTATCACCAAACCTGGTCTTGTAATGTACAAAGTAATTCTTGTGCCAACAGGAGATTTCTGTATGTCTACACCTCCGTAACCAGCATCGACGACTTCCTTTGCAAGGAACTCATCTAATTCCATATTCCTGTAATAATTCTTCATAACGTTCTTTATGGCAGACAAATTACTTCTCCATCCCGACCACTTCTACATGTACTAAGGTATTGAATTTTGCACTATTTCGGCCAAATGCCCTAGGTTGGAACCTCTTAATCTTGACCCCTGGGTAGGCGGACACATGTATTAGTTTCAACCTATCAAGGTCCATTCCTTTGTATTCTGTGTTAGCCTCCAAGTTGTCTAGTAAATGCAAAAATTCTTTTGAAGTTTTAACTGGAAATCTTCCTGCAGGAAAGCCTTGCAGATTCGACCTATGACCAACTTGAATTTTGAATCTTCTGTATGCCACTGGCTGTCTAAGACTAACAACATTTTCAAGAAATTCTCTTGCCTTATTTAGATACATACCCTTAATTGCAAGGGAAACTTCCCTTGCGTGTTTGTGTGAAATATCAGCTTCTCGCAAGCTTGCTCTAACATGCTTATTTTTTTCAAACTTATGGAAAGAATAAAGGTGTCTTGGCAAGGAAATCACTTCAAGGGAACATAGAGGCTTGAACGCGAAGAACCTACACCAGGCGTACCGTGTTGCACACGTTTGTTAGTCATTACGTACTCACCCAAATAATGACTAACCATTTCTGGTTTTATCTCAACAGGCGTAAAGTCTTTTCCATTATGAACATGAATAATACGGTGTACCATAAAAGGGAGAATTATAAGATCGCGTAAATGTGTCTTTATTGGATTCGAGGATTCATTTATATTTTTAATCTCCTCAATCAATTTACGTTTCTCATCTGTGATGCCCCGACTAAGCGACCTTCGTTGCCTAGCTGGAAAAATAGTTAGAAGTTTGTCTAATGACATTGCCTGTAACTCCTCCAATGAGTTTCCTCTATATCTAAATTCTTTAACCATGTAAACAGCTTTCCCCTTGAAGCATTTATTAAATCTAACGTATTCATTCTATACCAGTCCGAGTTTGGTGGCTAGATCTCTAGCCGCATTATCTTCTAACATTTTAACAAATGCTTTTTTACCATAAATTGTTCTCGCGGTATTTACAGTATCAACATCAACATTGTAAAGTAATTTCATCGCCTCCTTTATGCTAGTTTTATTAGCATCATCGTGAACAATGAATACAATCACGTTCTCCTTCTCAATAAGAGCTAATGTCTTTTCAGTCATATACGGATTCATTATCAATCGGTTTGCTTGATCTGTATTCATCTACCTACCAACCTCAGAAGTGTTAATACCGGAGTGTTGAGTAATTTGAGGTGTTCTAAGGCACCTTTGGACCACAGAACTAGTCTTCCAGGATGAGAACCTGGTGCCAAATGCAAAACACTGAGGTCTTTTGCGTTAATAGATTCCACGCCCAAAAAAGAGCCCGTGGCTTTACCGATACCTTCGTCTTTTCTCACTACTATCAAGACACTCTTGCCAACACGGGTTACCCTTCCACGCATCCTAGATTTTCCAGTTCTTTTCTTCCATACTTTTTTGACCCTTTCCAAATCATCATCAAGATTCAATGAATTTATTACATTAAGTAGATCCTTTGCTTTGCTAACACGACTGATATCATCACTTACTACTAATGGAAGATTTTGGATTCTACCAATTCTATGTCCCCTAGAAGAGACAATTTGATTCGAGGCAGTTGCAGCAACAGCACTACACAAAGCAAATCTTTTCTCTTTCTTGTTAAGTCTCTTAACAATATTTTTGTTGGATACAGGAGGATGCGCCTGCCTTCCCTTGATAACTCCTCCTACTCCTGCTGCCATTCCAGACCTTGGAAAACCACTTCCTTTCACTCTTGCCATCCTGGCAATTCCTAGACCAGTGTTTCTTGACATAGCACTAGTTCTTTCAC
This sequence comes from Nitrososphaerales archaeon, assembly GCA_965197925.1. GTDB lineage: Archaea > Thermoproteota > Nitrososphaeria > Nitrososphaerales > UBA213 > CBDAOC01. The sequence continues at coordinate 375,926 of CBDAOC010000019.1, read as the reverse complement.
CAGCTAATGGGTCTCTTCCTTGTGGCTGGAATGACAACGATTGAAGATTTACAAATGCTTTACGAATCAGATCTGGTCTGAAGGGAGTAGAGAATACTATTGGTAGTTCAACATCATCAACTGTATTTCCATCAAGGGAATAAATGGGGATTTTCATACAACAACCTCTATTATTTTTGGTTCTAAAACTTTTGAAGTCCTTGCCCTGATAGGGTAACGAATCTTGACCATTCTCTTCATCGTTCCCGGCACGGAACCCTTGATCACAACGTAATCGCCATTTACATCACCAAAGTGATCAAAACCACCGGAAGGTACTAATTCTTGGTCTTTCTCCATAGTGTTACCAATTATCAATATTCTCTTGTTGTACTCTAACCTTTGATGTAATCCTCTTTGCCCTGCCCGCGGGACGGTGTACATTACAGATGCTGGACTGATAGGTCCTAGGGTAGCAACTGCTCTTACGCTTTTTCGGGATTTATGCTGTTTTTTCTTTACACCCCATCTCGTAACTGGTCCTTCGATACCTTTCCCTTTTGTGATCCCACTTGTATCAACATACGAACCTACTTGGAACAAATCCTTGAACTTAACATCTTTTCCCAACAAGTCATTTAAATACTCAAATTGTGTTTTTATGTCACCACCAGCCACTCCTAGCTCAAAAACAAACGGTCTCTTTTGGGCTAAACCTGCGTTTCTTGGTATCACTGCAACAATGGCCATCAATACAGTGGTTATGGCCATTTTATCTTGAGCCTTGTTCAAGGCTATTTCTAATGGAACATTTTTGGTTCGTATCTTGCGAACCAGCTCTTTAGGAAGATCTGAAGCAAAAACATCAAAGACGGAATTATGACCATATGGAGTTTTTTCATAACCACGAAACCCAATGACCCTAATTGGTGGAGTTGAAATGATTGTAGCAGAGTTAAAAAGAGGTTTGCCAAAGTTTGGGGTTTTTTCTTTATCATCAATTGTAATAACGTGAATATTTGCGGCCTTGAATCCGACAGACCCTAAGAGAACTGGTTTTTCCCCATTATAGTCAGGCCATGTCCTTATGCGTGATTCAAAGCTTCTAGCTCTACCCCTCGGCAGATATGCTAAACTACCTCTTCTAGGCGTACTATGTTTTCTATGACCCATTGTACGCGTTTATACATATCCCATTATAAATTTATAACCTGGAATAAGGTAGTTATTTAGTTCCTCCTAACAACGCCAATCATAAGATTTTTGTACATAGATTTATAGTTGAATTCAAACTCATCGAAAGAAATATGTTGTCAAAAATGAAATCTTAAAAAAAATACTCCCAAACTTTTAAATTAATGAGATTGTTAATTGGCGCTCCCCATTTTTGTCATCAGATGTTCTTATGAGAGAAAAAATACGAATACGGAGTATCTTTTAACTTGTTTGATTATATATTGACAACGAGCTTGTCACTACCTGATAAGACTTGCTAACCTGATCTGGTGTAGTTGAAAAAATATCCCTAGAAACGTATTTCGTAGACAATAAGACTTAATGTGCTACCATAATAAAACTGGGATATACCTCTCTACATCTGTAAGAGGTTACGTTCAGAATGAAAATAATGATCTAATAACCTGATTCACTCACATTTGATCAAGACTTCTTAACCAGAAAGAATGTTAATATTCTCCAAATCAATTCCAATCTATGATTATCTCATTTTTATGAATATCTAGATCTATTCATCTATGTGTAAGATAATTCATAATTGCCAGACAACCCATAACTGCTTCCTCTAGTCTCACAGTTTCAGTAGCTTGTCTTGGAAAGAAGTTAAGAAAATACTTTGTAAACTCACTTGGTTGGTTTCTCCCATCTTTTAGTATTTCTGCAAGTCCACGGCTTGGTGAACCAAAAACAACCAACATATTTTCTGCATTCTTTAGTCTCTTCCCAAGTTCCCGTTCTAGTTGTCCTAAAGGTACACCTTCTCTTGATGCAAGTACAACTAGTTTTGAATCATCTCCCAAAAGATTTACCAGGCTTCTTACTTCCTTTACTTGATAACCCCAATAATCATCAGCTTCTGCCCACTTGATTACTTTGCACCTTAATTTTGGATGTTCTGATATGAATTTTATAGTAATTCGCTTGTCTTTTGGTATATCTCCCTCTATGGGGATTAGGCAGCTTAAACCAGCATTAGCAAAGTGTCTTCCCTGCTCATTTACTACAATTGCCTGTCTTATATCTCCCACTCTGATCTTTACTGGATCCACTTGTGGCTTATGATGCGGTGCTTTTAAGGGGTGTAACAATCCTACAAATTGGAGTTCTGCTCTCATAGGATATAGACTCTTCCTAAGATATGGAGGTGTATCAAGAAATTCTAAAATAAGTTTCAGTAACTTTCTATCTTTACTATAATTGCCTGCCCTATCCCAGTAGATGTAAATCTTTCGTATTCTGAAAATTGAAAAAGCTCTTGCAAACTGAGCAATCTTAATGCTTTTATCCCTTATTGTCTGTTCGTCTGACAATGCAGAATCTGGTATGGCAGCAAAAAAATCCAAGGTCATTCATTTTTTAACGTATTGATATTAAAAGATTGAAGTTAGAGCTTATCCTAAAATTAACATCATAGCCTAATTGTTTATACCGAAACAGATCTAGATCTGTCCTCTCTAGCTAAATTTGTGAGAAAATCAAAGAAAAAGAGCATGCCGACCATATGGCATATACCAGACAATCTATGGGTAGAGTTCAAACTAGTGCTGCCGCCAGGGAAACCAGCAAGAACAGTTGGAAGACAGGCTGTGCCATTTAGAAAAGTATTGAATGGAATACTGTATGTGTTAAGAACTGGATGCCAGTGGAAGAAGGTATCGAAAGAATTTGGTTCTGGCTCAACTTGCCACGCAAGATTTCAGGAATGGATTGGGATAGGAGTATTCAAGAAGGTATGGAAGAGGCTGCTGGAAATATATGATGAATTGAAGGGTATAGGATGGGACTGGCAATCCATGGATAGCGTTACTGTGAAGGCCCCATTAGGGGGAAAACGACCGGAGCAAACCCAACGGATAGAGGCAAGCTAGGTACCAAACGTCACATGCTGGTTGATAGAAGAGGTATTCCTCTCTCATCTGTAATTACTGGAGCAAATAAACACGATATGAAATCAGCCTTTCCTACAATAGATAGCATTGTTGTTGATAGGCCCAAAGTTAAACAGAACATATGCATGAATAGGATACGATTTCCCTGAGATAGAGTATGGAGTTAGGAGAAGGGGATATGTGGATCACATTCGTCATAAGGGTGAAGTATTGAAAAAGAATTTGTACAAAGCAAAGAGATGGGTTGTAGAAAGAACCGCATCTTGGCATAACAGGTTCAGAAAGTTATTGGTAAGGTTCGAGAAGAAGAAGGAAAATTATCAGGCGCTAGTAGAATTTGCTAACTCCCTAATAATATACAGAGCGATATATTGGTAGTGTCATAAACACGTTAATGCAACTGTTTCTAGTATCTACTATCTACAATACTAATAAAATCAATAGTAAGAAAACTAAACCTGATATTATGAACTAATATTCTTGCATTCTAAATGTTATCATTTCTACCAATCGTTAACAATCAGATAGAATTTTAGGATAGGCTCTTAGTCCACAATGGCCTACACTGGGGAATTAATTGTTACAAGTGAACCATCATCTGCTGGTAGTTACAGGGATTCTAAATTGGAGCATGTAACTAATATTTTTTATCTGGAGTATATTACTTCCTGGCCAAATTAGTTAGGAAAACAATATCTAATCAAGGTAATGATAATCATTACCCGGAAGAAGTAGCAGGCATTATATCACCAGTATAGGAAATTGGTTTTACAGTTTAATATGACAAATAGATGAATAAAAGTATGAAAATTGAACCCAATAACGATTGTAAAGAAATTCTAAGAAATATGAATGTGTGAATTCAAGGTGTCGCTTAGAAATTAATGATCAATAGATAAATGTAGGAGACTCTAAGCCTATAGCATTACAATAGATACTTGTCAACAATATGTACGTTGGCAGGGGATGAGATTCAAATGAATGAAATGTTGTATGTGTAAGAGTTAAGCAATTACCTTCAACTATAAAGAAAATATCTTTCAAAATTCGAATTTAGAAAGTTAAAAAAAGAATTATTGGACTTTGCTTAATTCATCTTACTCCTTCATCTCTTGGGCCTTTTTAGCATATTTTTCTACCTCTTCATCTGTCAGCCTAAACATTCGTTTCTCCTTGCTATCTATCACAGCTATCTTAATGTGGTCGGTTCCTACCTTATCTTCACTTACGAGATATATGGATTCAGCTGCCAAAACAAAAGCATCTTCCAGTGAAATCTCTCTGTTATAATGTTGCTCTAGAAATTCAGTAACTTGATCATGTCCGCCCCCTATAGCGACCGCATCAAATCCTATATAAGTTCCACTTGGGTCTGTGAAGTAAATATTAGATCCACTCTTGTCTACACCTGCAATTATGAGAGCAACACCAAATGGCCTTACCCCTGCATACTGAGTAAACTGTTGTGCTAGGTCTGCAAGCCCTTTTGCTATACCTTCTACATCAATGGACTCATCATAAATCAAACGATTGCTTTGAGCTGCAAATCTTGCATGGTCCACTTGTATTCTAGCATCCGGTATGTAACCAGCCGCTGCTACTCCAATATGATCATCTATTTGAAAGATCTTTTGAGTTAAAGCAGTACTCTGTAATTTTCTTGCCTTTTCTTCAACGGCTATAATGACTGCATCTTTGCTCTTTAATCCTACGGCTAACGTCCCTCTCCTTACTGTTTCAATAGCATATTCGACCTGATATAACCTCCCATCGGGAGAAAACATGGTCGTTGCTCTATCATAACCTGCCGCTGCTGGTAACAAATCAAAATAATTCATTTTAAGGTGTCATTTAAAAGTTTCTTATTTTGATAAGACGGTGTGGAGGAGGACATATTTTTCTATGGACATCCAAATATTAGAGCAACACATGAAAGGACAATCGAGTTAACCAAAGCAAAAGAGATCACTTTACGAGGTGACTGCATAGTAGGTGTGAAAGCAAGCAAGGCATGCATAGACCTCTCGGATACCCTCAAACAAAGATTGAGGGATGAGTTCACCTACGTACATATGTCTTTAATTGTTGGAGAATATGTTTACGATTTCAATGGAAATGGTAGTTCTGCACTTATCCTTGACAATCGAGAGGATATTGTTATAAGGAAGAGTACGTTCGTTTGTCCCAGAACGATGGCTATAAGGAGTAATAACGCATCCAGCGACATACCAAGATTTGTGGTTAAACTGCTCAGGGAACCCGATACAAAAGCGATCTTGCGAATAAATATTGAATAGTGGTATTCCAATCCACAAGAAACATTTCAATACAAGTATACTTGATCCTAGATTGTGATTTTTCCCTCTCAACGAGCAAAAACTCTACGCCAAAATAACCTTGTATAAATATTGCCTATTTCTGATAACTGCTATTAATGAAAATCAAGCCGTCTTTGTTTTGAGGACTTTATGACCTTTTCCTTTTTGCTCAGTTTTGTCATCAAATCAACAAATTCATTTTTCTGATTCATTTCAGCCAGACCTCTATTCATGATCTCTATCACGGTATATTCCTTGCTATGCTGCATACTACAGTAAGGACATGTTGAGCTTCCAGCATTCTCTATAATTGTTCCATATCTGTTAACTATAAACCCGGCAATCTTAAGTAATTTTGTTGCTGTTTGATTAATTGCCTTATTGTACTGGTCTGGATCGAACGAATTTTCAAACCCAAGAAATTTCGTAGTCGCTGCATAATACTTAAGTACAGCCCCTCTTACCTCCTGTATCCTTACAATCTCAATCAGACCAGAGTCCTTCAGCACATCAAGATGATGTCTAACTGTAGTTGTAGCTTTCTCAAAACCTGCCTTTTTAAGTTCCTTTACGATATTTTCAGCTGACAATACTTTATGTGATAAGATTGCAAGGATCGCCGCACGTCCCTCATCACCCAATCCTCTTGATTTATCAACACTGGTGGTTATAACATGAGTAATTTTTGCATCTTTATTGAATAGCACCGACATTTATTATCAGCTTTGCGGCTAAATCTACATTTAAGACTACTTATGTTGTATTTTATTGTCCTATCGCAAAATATTTTCTATATTACTATGAAATTAGTACCATTGTAACAATACATAATACACGATGAGATATTTAATTCCATTATTAAAGATATAGTAACAAAAAGTTGATCTGGAGTAAAATGTTTTCATACTATAGCCTACTATTGAGTATACAGAGATGATTAACTAGCTGCAGTTGGGATTGAAGGAACTAATGAGAGAATTGTTTTCTATTCACCCTTCATTTGGGCCCTAGTCTTGAAAACCGGTTGTATGCCGAGGTTGGAATAATTACCCGTAGAGCATGTGAAACATAATTCCTCTTTTGGCAAACCTATTGCAGAAGCAAGATTATCGATGTCGTTATAACCAACGAAATCGGCGCCCATAGATTTGGCAACTAGTTTTCCAACATTTTCGTCACCATTAGCGTTAATTCTGTGTACTAATAGTTCTTCCTTTGATGGAAAATCTATACCTGCGTAGCATGGATGTGTGATAGGAGGGTAAGAAATTACCATACTTACTTTATGAGCACCCGCAAGTTTCAATACTTTAACTATAGCAGATGAACTTGTGCCTCTCACGATACTATCATCTACTACAACAACATGTTTATTTTGAATAACTTCTCGTATCGGTGTGATCCATCTTGTTATCTCTATTCTATCACTGTGGTATGGCTCAATGAAGCTCCTGAAGGGTCCTTTTCTACTGTATCTGTCTTTTAATAATCCCTCCTCAAAGGGAATGCCTAATGCTTCTGCATAGCCAAGAGCAGCTGGTCGAGCAGAGTCAGGAACAGGAATAACTACATCAGCGTCTGACAGCGCAAATTTCTTTGCAAGAGCCTTGCCTATTCTTTTCCTTGTAAGGTAAATGTTAATACCCTCCATTATGCTTGTAGGATGCGAAAAGTAAGTGTATTCAAAGGCGCAGTGAGCATGCGGTTTTTCTGTGGCAAAAATTTCACTTTCCAACCCTCTTTCACTCAATTTTATGAGCTCTCCAGGTTCCACATCTCTTCTCAAGTCAGCCCCTATAGCGGATAATGCGCATGATTCCGATGCCACGATATAGGAGTTGGTTGTTTTATGGTACCCTAGCACCATAGGTCTAAAGCCTTTTGGATCCCTTGCTGCAAAGACGTACCCATGATCGGTTACAAATGTGAAACAGAAAGAACCGATCATTTCACCTTTTAAGATGCCTAACGCCTCACCCATGTTACCCTTATCAGATAACAAAGAGACAATTCTTTTTGCAGCCACCAAAGTATCATTTATAGTCTGAGGAGTGAAAGTGCAGCCTCCAACCATATTAGATAACTCATCAATATTTGCGATGGTTCCGTTATGAGCGACACATAAATCTTTAACCCTGAGCGGCTGAGCATTTTCCAGGTTACTCTTGCCTACGGTAGAATATCTAACATGTCCTATAGCTGCTTGCGATGCATATTTTTCTTCCAGAACGTTGAACTTACTGGCGGCATCAGAGACAAGACCAATTTCTTTATATGGCATTCTTTTGGGAATTGCAATACCCCAGGCCTCTTGACCCCTATGTTGTAGCGCTCTCAATGAATCTATTAGTACAGAGATGATATTTTTGTCATCCAATGAGTAGATTGCAACCACACCGCAATTCTCTCTAACCATTTTCGATAACATCCCTTATGGTTCTTGTCCAAACATCTGCAGCTTTGTCAAGGCTTACATCTAAGATATTGTTGCTGCCTTGCACGAACCGTATAGAATTACCTGTCACTTTCCCCAGCACACTATGTTGTATATTGCTGGTCTCCAAGATATCTCTAACACTAGAAAGTTTGCTGTCCTGAACTGATACTAAAAATCTAGAATGTGATTCTGAGAACAGTAGATCATCGATCCTAGAACATTCATTTGGGATATTGGTCAAACCTACTTCGATGCCAGTATTACTAGATATACACATTTCACAAACTGCAACCGCTAACCCACCCTTGGAACAGTCGTGTACCGAACATATAAGATCATTTCTGATCAGGTTTAGCATTGTTTGCATTATTTTATGATCATTAGATGGATCGCATTTTGGTACATTGCCACCAACTATGTTGTGAATAAATTCATGGTACTCTGAACCGCCCATTTCATCCTTGGTAAATCCAATCATCATCATGAGATCATTTTCCATTACACACGAGGTTCGTATCTGTGCTGCATTATCGATCAGACCTACTACGCCGATCACCGGGGATGGTTTAATCGGACCACTATCACTCTCATTGTAAAAGCTCACCTTACCACCTACACATGGAATATTCATTGCCTTACCGTAAGTGGATATACCTCTTACTGATTCAGTAAAAGCCCAGAATATTTCTGGATCTTCAGGACTGCCAAACTGTAGATGATCTACCATACCAATGGGTTCTCCACCCACAGCAATTACGTTCCTACAAGCTTCAGCAAAACTACCCATCGAACCATAGTAGGGATCTATCTGGCATTGTTTAGAATTACCATCCAATTTGAAGGCAAGGAACCTCCCATTATCAAGACGTAATACCGCTGCATCACCACACCCCGGCTTGACCACAGTTCTAAGCCCCACCTCATGATCATATTGTCGATAGATCCACTGTTTACTAGCTATGGTGGGATTGGACAATAAATCCAATAAAACTATGCCTAAATCTGCAGGTATGTCAGGTTTCTTTACTTTAAGTTGTCCTACACTTGCCGGTTTCCTAGAAATTCTGTTGGCCAACGGAGCATTAGCGACCAAGGATGCAGGAATATCAGCTAAAACGTCGTTATCATATCTAATAACCAAATTTTTATTATTTTTTACCCTACCTATTATTGAATAATTGATCTCATATTTATCAAATATAGAGACCAAATTATTCAAATTTGGCTCATCAACAACGTAGAGAATCCTTTCTTGTGATTCTGATATCATCAATTCTGACGGAGTCATCCCCTTTTCCCTAACATGTAACTTTGATAGGTCAATTTCAATTCCTTTACCTATTCTATCAGATGTTTCTGAAAGACAACATGATAATCCTCCACCACCAAGATCTTTGATAACTTTCACACATTTAGCGTCTATTGCCTCCATAGTTGCTTCAATAAGTAATTTTTCTAAAAAAGGATCTGGTATTTGAACAGCAGATCGGTTCTCGCATTCTAAGGCTTTAGACGCAAAGGCCGCACCATGAATTCCATCCCTACCAGTAGAGCCACCAGCAAGGACAACATAATCTTCAATGTCTGCTTGCGGAGTTAGAATACTCTCCTTCTTTCCAATACCTATGCTGGCAACATCTACCAAACAATAATCCTCTAAAGAATTATCAAATTCGACATCTCCAGCAACGGTAGGTATTCCTAAACAATTACCATAATCGGAAATACCTCTAACCACATTTTTGAAGAGCCATCTGGCTTGCTTGCTCTTCGTTATGTCATCGAATCGAAGAGCATCAAAAATTGCTATAGGCCTTGTACCCATGCTAATAATATCTCTTATTACACCACCTACACCAGTAGCAGCTCCACCATATGGTTCTACTGCCGATGGGTGGTTGTGACTTTCAATATGCACAGTTATAACGAGATCATCACCTATGTCCAAAACACCAGCATCATATCCTGGACCAATGATAACACGCTTACCCTCCCCACTCAACATTTTCAGGAAGGGTTTTGAAGACTTGTAAGAACAATGTTCTGACCATTCTGCAGATACTAAATTAAGCTCAACATCATTAGGTTCTCTCTTTAACTGATTCCTGAGATAAACATGTTCTTCTTGAGTTAGACTCATTTTTGTTCATCCTTATAATGTAGTAATGATTTGAAGATCAATAATGCATCATCAGATCCATATGGATTTAGGATGCGCATACTTGCACGCTCCGGATGTGGCATCATGCCAACAACATTACCTTCTTCATTACTTATACCTGCAATACTATTAGTAGAACCACTAGGATCGCCATTGTAATACTTGAAAACTACTTGATTATTATTTTCTAGGATATCCAGCATTTTAGAATCAACAATATATCTTCCTTCTTGGTTTGCTACAGGTATTCTAATCTGCTGCCCTGGTTTAAATGAATATGTGAATGGAGTTCTGTTGCTTTGAACAGTAACGTTAGTCCACTTGCAGACAAATTTCATCGAATCATTCTTCATCAATGCTCCTGGCAATAACCCAGATTCTACCAGAACTTGAAAACCGTTACATATTCCCAGAACAGGCTTCCCCTCGCGTGCCAGCTTTTTTACCTCCTTCATAACCGGACTAAAGGCTGCTATAACCCCAGCCCTCAGCCTATCTCCATAGGTAAATCCACCTGGTAATATGATAGCGTCATATCCCTCCAAGTTATCACAAGTATGCCATATGTATCCACTACTCGTATGAAGAACTTTGCGGAGCACAAAATGGACATCTTTATCGCAATTACTGCCAGGGAACACAACTATCCCTATTTTCATGCTTTATCCCAAAAGGTGGGATTTTATTATAAATACCTATGCATCAACTGTCAAATTTTGCATAGAAGGTTGTGCTACTAAGACTCTTTACGACCCATAAATTTGAAGCATTACTTTACCTGATCCCTGTCAATAACTTCAACATTACATGCACTTACGACGGGATTGTAAATACGTAATTCATCACATATTTCTTGTACAGTATTCTTCGCTTCCTGACGAGCCTTGGCTTCTATCATAATATCTAGTATCTCTGCTGTTCTAACTGATTTAACTGACGCATAACCCTTTTTAGCAATAAGGTCCTTTAGAATAGTCTCTCCTTTAGGATCATTTATGTAGGGTTTATTTTTCACAATTACTCTCACAAGATACTCCATGAAACCCCCTTCCTTTGGCATCAATTTAAAGGCATTGGAGTGGATGAGCATTTTTTGCAGATAAAAATTTGCATTTATAAATGCGTGGTCATTACAAATCTAATCTAGTGAAGGCATTATAATCAAAAAACGTAATCAATAAACAAATGCAAAGTGAATGAATGTAAGCATACATTCATTGAAGTATCATTGAAACACATTCTTATACTTACCATATCTCATCACCTACTTTGAATAGCAAATTTGACAGATGATGCCGTTATACTATCTTGCATCCCTGAGCAGGGAGGCAGAGATGGACTCATCAAGGAAGAGGGACAAGAGTAGCCTGAGCATGTGTTAATGCAAGACGCATTAGCATTATTCTTTTTCCATCAAACCAAGACTATAAAAAGCAGTAATAAGATTGGGCATTATGAACGAATGAGTTTTTATCTTGATTATAAACTCGGTAATGAATTTGAATAAGTATGGACCCGTACGACTTTACAAATTCCAACAAACTTGTAATAAATCCAAAAAAACTTAGTCAAAATCACGAATAATAATCGATTAACCTTTTTATTCCCTGCTATTTTAATTAGGTCAAGGCCTCGGTAGCTCAGCCTGGTAGAGATCTTCACCAAAAGCGAGCGCCTTGTAAGCGCTAGGTCGCGGGATCAAGGCCCGCCCGAGGCTTGTTACTTTATATGCTACCAATCTCTCCTCGCCAATTGTTAGAGCCACAAGTTGGACATTTGGCCCCTTTGAAAGAATTACCACAATGGGAGCAAATGTATGTTACATTGGTAATCAGTTCAGTTTTATGTTTAAAACTTCTCATTGGATTGGAATCAGCTTTCATGACTACGATAATAGCTATCAAAACCAATAGTCCCACAGTAACGTACAACCAAAGAGACATAATTTACATTCCTCAAGAAATTATATTAATGTTTCATATTAAACATTTCAGGATATTCTTTGGTTTTAGGTTAGCGTTAAAATAAAAAATAAACGAGACTTGGGAAGTAAACCATTAATCCTAATATGGTAAGGTTCCCCTGCATTTTACGATCATCAACTCTTCTTTACAGATGTATTTACAATACCAAGCCCACAGATTAACTCTGATAGAGATTCCATTGCTTATTTTCCAGATTAACCATCTTTCCCGTCCTTTCAAGCCAAATGCCTAGTCTATATCAGGAAGCTTTAGTTTATTTGCTTAGATATTCATGAACACTAAAAGTCAATGATTTCCTCTTTGAACTCAATTTGAACTCAATGAGCAGCTACAATACAAAACATTTGAATATTGAATACATTATTTACATGGAGAAATGTCCTTTACCTACACCTTGAAACACTAAGGAATTTCACAATAAAAATGGTGGAATTTCCATCTTAACACTCACACTACATTCGAATCTTAGGAATAATTTTTAACGTTCAACTCACCTCAAAACTAACCATTTAGACAATTTTTAGCGACCATTTAGATCCATGAATAGCGACATCTAAAATTATTTTATGAAATTCCAAGAATTATCAGACAAACAGTGGAGTATGATGGAATCACACATACCACCACATGCAAAAACTGGCAGGCCTAGGGATGATGATAGAAAAATCATTAACGGAATAATCCATGTTCTAACTACTGGATGCCGATGGGACGATATGCCAAAAAGATATGGTGATGATTCTACTGCAAACAGAAGGTTAAACAAATCTGCAAACAGAAGGTTAAACAAATGGCAACAAAAAGGAATCTGGAAAAAGATTCTATCACGTACTATTCACTCAGCACATAAATCTGGCAAAATTAATCTACAAAAAATATCAGTTGACTCTTCATCCATTCCTGATAAAAAAGGGGCAATGTAACTGGATATAATGGATTCAAGAGAATAACAGGTACAAAAATACATGCCGCAGTAGAGGGTAACGGATTTCCAATATCCATACTGTTGAGTCCAGCAAATGAACATGACAGTACAAAATGCATGGATGTTACAGGATCAATTTCAGACTATCTTGATGATGATTCAATACAACAGATAGAACCAGTTTATGCAGACAAAATGATGCAAAATACATCAGAATGTATTTGTGGGATAGAAATATTGCATGTTGCATCCCATACAAAATAAATTCCAAGTTCATCTTGCAAAATAATGATTGCAAACATTACAGCAAGACAAGATTTGTAGTTGAGAGATTCCTTGCATGGCTCAAGAATGGATTTCACAGAACAAGAATCAGATATGAAAGAACGGCAGAAAACTACCTGGCATTTGTTAATCTTGCATCATTTTTGATGTATTGTAGGGTTTTGAGATGAGTTGAATATACTAGGTATTGTTAGTTTATTCATTATTTTTTCATCATGGGGATATAATTTAAATCATTATTTTCATGGTGGGATATTACCAATAACATCGGCAATTAAATTTAATTCCATGATGTTTTACATTATTCTTGAAAATTCTAGATCTGTCCTCTCTAGCTAAATTTGTGAGAAAATCAAAGAAAAAGAGCATGTCGACCATATGGCATATACCAAATGATCTATAGGTAGAGTTCAAACTAGTGTTGCCACCAGAGAAACCAGCAAGAACAGTTGGAAGACCGGCTGTGCCATTTAGAAAAGTGTTGAATGGAATACTGTACGTATTAAGAACCGGATGCCAGTGGAAGAAGGTGCCGAAAGAATTTGGTTCTGGCTCAACTTGCCATGCAAGATTTCAGGAATGGGTTGGCATGGGAGTATTCGGGAAGGCATGGAAGAGGCTGCTGGAAATATGTGATGAATTGAAGAGCATGGGATGGGACTGGCAATCCATGGATAGCGTTACTGAAGGGTCCATTAGGGGGAAAACGACCGGAGCAAACCCAACGGACAGGGCAAGCTAGGTACCAAACGTCACATGCCGGTTGATAGAAGAGGAGTACCTCCCTCATCCAAGTTACTGAAGCAAATAAACACGATATGAAATCAGCCTTTCCTGCATTAGGTAGCATTGTTGTTGATAGGCCCAAAGTTAAACAGAACATATGCATAGATAAGGGATATGATTTCCCTGAGATAGAGTATGGAGTATGAAATATGGAGTTAGGAAGGGGATATGTGGATCACATTCGTCATAAGGGTGAAGTATTGAAAAAGAATTTGTACAAAGCAAAGAGATGGGTTGTAGAAAGAACCGCATCTTGGCATAACAGGTTCAGAAAGTTATTGGTAAGGTTCGAGAAGAGAGAGGAAAATTATCAGGCGCTAGTAGAATTTGCTAACTGCCTAATAGTGTATAGAGCGATATATTGGTAGTGTCATAAACACGTTAATGCAACTGTTTCTAGTATCTACTATCTACAATACTAATAAAATCAATAGTAAGAAAACTAAACCTGACAGTTTGAACTAATATTCTTGCATTCTAAATGATATTATTTCTACCAATCATTAACTATCAGCTAGAATTTTAGGATAGGCTCTAAGCAGAACCATAGTATATGTTATTTTGGGAATTACTTAACAAGCATTTGTTTAGGCTAATGCAAGTCTAATCGAAAACATTCTTAAATTCGATTTTCACAATGGCATGTTAATTCCTTAGATAATAAATCTGTCTAATAAAGTTCATCGATTGATAGCCTGGTGGATAATGTAGATAACGTTATATACTAAATTCATTGTGCAAATTGATCTAATCCCTTTCTACCTGTCTTTGATTATCTCAATATACTGGAAATATGTATTTTTGGTCAAACAATTTTGTTACATGAGTTCATCAATCTATAGCTAATAAAACACACCACCTTAATATAGAAAGAAATGCTATAACTATTATCTTGAGCGCGAAGAACATAGGCTTAAGAAATATTGAGGTTGCAGATACAAAGATCTGTGCTATAGACTCAAGGAATGGTAGATTAATCTACCGTGGATTTGATATATTTGATTTAGTAAGAAATACAAACTTTGAAGAAACGGCGTATCTCTTGTTATTTGGTGACTTACCTACAAAGGCTGATATTGAGAATTTCAAATCTAAATTAATTTCGAAAAGGAATCTCCCATCATCATTAGTGAGATCCATGCAGGATAGGCCAAAATCGGCATTGTCTATGGATGTGTTTCAATCCTGCGTTTCAATGCTTGCTGATTATGATGAAAACATTGCCGATGATTCAAAAGAGGCTAACCATGAGAGGGCAATTAATCTTTTAGCCAGTTTTCCCACAATGATAGCAGCATGGTCCAGAATTAGGAAAAACTTACCTCTAGTTAAACCTTCAAAGAAACTTGATCATTCAGCGAACTTTCTGTACATGCTTACTGGTAAAGAACCTAGTGAAGAAATTGTAAAAAATCTTGATATATGTTTAATTCTGCATACTGAGCATAGTTTTAATGCTTCAACTTTTGCTGCCCGTGAGGTAGTGTCAACTAGGGCACATATGTATGCTTCAATAGCTGCTGCCATCGGAGCCCTATCTGGAGAATTGCATGGGGGTGCTAACGTCAAAGTCATGAAGGCGTTACTAAAAATAGGCAAGGTGGAAAATGTGGAAGACTGGGTGCGGACAAAATTTGATGAGGGTAAAAGAATAATGGGAATGGGTCACGCTGTTTACAAAACGGATGATCCACGGGCGGTGGTCTTAAGGGAGATGTCTAGACAACTTGCTACAAAACTGAAATCTCCATGGTATGATATTTCGAAAAAACTAGAGGATGTCACAAAAAAGGAGATGAAGAAAAGAAAGAAAGTAAATATATTTGCCAATGTTGATTTGTACTCTGCATCGGTATACTATATGATAGGTATAGAGCTCGATCTCAACACATCCATATTTGCTATGGCAAGAATGGCTGGATGGACTGCCCATGTTATAGAAGAGAAGTTTGCTGAAGCACAGCCAAAACCTATGCTGTATAGACCAACTGCTTCATATGTAGGTAAATACTGTGGTCCTTTAGGGTGTGAGTTCTTACCTCTTCAAAAACGAAGATCATAGCTTCCTATGAATGTCTTCCTTTTAACCACTCTTTGGCCTTTTCGTCGGCAATATGTCTCTGTATAACGATTAGGAACATGTCGTAAAATGAGATTTCCAATTTCTTTGATTCATTATCAATCCATTTTATTCCAGCACACAATTCTTCGTCGGTCTCAGCTAACCCGACAAGTTCATCAACCATTTTCATAAATTCCTCATCGGCTTTGATTAACATTATTTTACCTTTTAAATGTATATTTTTTATGCAGATATTCAACGAAAATTGATAATTGTATGATGATATGTTGACTAGTCTTAAAACTGTTCAATTGCAGTTTATTGCATTTATTGAAAGATTGTATAGATCTCGCCTGAGATCTTTCATTTGAGTAACTGTACCATTGTTTCTGGCTTTTTGCAGAAGTCCCAAATCAAGATCGCAAACAACCATCGTTTCTGTATTTAGGCTAGCCTCAGCGGCAACCCCGTCCCTCGCAAATGGAAAGTCTGATGGGGTAACCACTGCAGACTGCGCATATTGTAAATCCATATGTTCAGAATGTGGTAAATTACCGACCGTGCCAGCCATCGCGACATAAATCTGGTTTTCTATTGCTCGCGCATGTGCACAATATCTAATGCGTAGATAGGCCTTTCTCTCATCGGTCATAAAGGGAACAAATATAGCTTGAACTCCCCTAGAGCTCAATATCCTGGCAATTTCAGGAAATTCAATATCATAACAGATCGATATGGCGATCTTTGCCTTTCCCGTATCAAAGATATTGAAGGAATTACCTCCTTTGAACCCCTACCAAATCCGCTCGTCAGGAGTAATATGCATCTTATCTTGTCTGTAATATTTGCCAGAAGGCGTAAACAGATATGATGTATTGTGGTCCCCCATTTACTGGGGTCGGGTGGGAACCTCCAATAACGAATAACTTGTACTCCTTCGCCAATCTTTTGAATGTTTGGATATAATCTCTTGTATAACTGGCAACACGTCGTATTGCAACTTGAGGATCTTTTGCTCTTATAAAGGATAAAAGCTGTTGAGTTAAAAGCTCTGGAAAAATAACATAATCAGCCTTGTAATCTTTTGCCGTTGAAACGAAATACTCTACCTGGATTGAGAATTCTCCAAAATTACTGATTTTCCGCATTCCATACTGAACCAATGCAACTCTAATTGATTTACTATTCATCTTGTTTTCATTTTATAATCCGGATTTATCCATTCTATAAATGTAGCAAAATTTAAGGACCGTGGATCACGCAAGTAGTTGGGTAATAATTTGATCACTTTGAAACCGGCTTTCAACTGGAAGCACAACACAGGATCTGAGATCTCGCCTTTCAAAACTTTGAGTGTATACTCATCAGCAGACATTTCAGAAGTGTATTCACAGTAATTGTAGAGTTTTCCACCTGCAATGATCCTTCTTAAGTTCAGTTTTTTTGCAAGCGCTTTTCTTGCTTGATACATCCTAGTAGCGATATTTAGTCTTCGATACTTTGGATGCACAGAAATGTCAGCTCTATACAGACTATCACCTTTTGCATTGTGATTGTCAAAGAAACTATCCCCGGTGACCTCCTTCCAAGTATGGTACCTATATTGGTCATCTCCTAAATCCACAATTAAACTGCTTGCTGAACCTACAGTTTCCCCATTATAGATTACACAATGCTGTCCTTCTGGGAATATTTGGATTTGTCTTTGCAAATGTTCTGGTCTCCAGACAACACCTATCTCGCTAAGGCCTGGGAAGGATTCTTTCTGTAACGCCACTATGGCATCAATGTCTTGAAGACAGGTCTGTTTAACCATAATCTCACTTTTTCTTTGCATTATGAACAAGAATATCTTTACCATTTAAATATAATTACTTCTTACTCGAGAATCAGATATCTTGAACTAAAAAAGGAAATCGTTGTGTTTACAATATTTAAATAGTTGCGCCAATGAAAAAGCAATAACATGGTGCTTGCGGCAGTCTTCAATAAAAATGATGAGCCATTAGAATTAAAAGAATTTCCCAAACCTGAACCAAAAGAAGGTGCTATACTTGCAAAGATAATTAGTGCAGGTATTTGCGGAACAGATGTTCATGTAGTTTCTGGAAAGGTACCATGGGTACCGGTGCCGATAATATTGGGGCATGAAAGCGTTGGCATCGTTGAAAGACTCGGTGAGGGTGTTACGACTGACAGTGTTGGTAATCCAATTAAAGAGGGGGATAGGATATACTGGGCTTTGGGTATAACATGTGGTCGATGTTTTTACTGTATGAAAGGAACGAGAACAAGGTGCATAAATAGAAAAGCAATAGGTTTGAGTACACCATCCGATAAACCACCTCATCTTGAGGGGGGTTTTGCCGAATATATTTATCTCTCACCTCAAGTTACAACATTCAAACTTCCTGACAGTTTGCCTACCATAGCATTGGCCTCTGTTGGTTGTGCCGGTCCTACGGTAATAGCTGCAGTTGAAAACGTTAGGATAGATTTTGACGATGTTGTGGCTGTACAGGGAACTGGTCCTGTAGGTTCATTTGCAATAATTATGGCTAAAGAAAGAGGTGCTAGGCACGTAATAGGTATTGACTCTGCAGAAAGGTTGGAATTTGCAAAGAAAATGGGTGCAGATGAAGTTATTGATATCAAATCACTTGGTGATCAAAAAGAAAGAGTAAAAAAAATCAAGGAGTCAAGTGGAGGGCATGGCCCAGATGTGGTTATGGATTGTACTGGCAATCCAAAGGCGCTACCGGAAGCCATAGATATGGTTCGGGATGGTGGCAGGGTTCTTGAACTTGGTGCTTATGCAGATTATGGACCTTCTCCGATAAATCCCTACTTTATAACCAGCAGACAGATATCCATCATAGGTTCCTATTCAAAAATACCAAGACATGAATATGAATTTGTGAACTTCATGTCCAAGAAATGGGAGAAATATCCCTTTGTGGAAATGGTCACACATCAATTCCCACTCAAAGAAATAAACCAAGCAATTGATGTTGTGAAGGGTAGGAAGGGAATGAAGGTAATAGTAACGCCGAGTGGGCAATTATCAAAATAGAGGAGCTCCCTCATGGTCAAATTTGGGGTTCAACAAGGACTGAATGTTGCTAGGTTAGGGCTTAATGAAGACCAGCAGCTAACAGCATGTATACTTGCTGACAAAATGAACTATGATTCAGTCTGGATAATGGACCATACTAATGTTCCTCAATGGTCTAAGGCTATAATAAATGATGCATGGATATTTCTTTCTGTAGTTTCTCAGGTTACAAAAAATGTTGAATTAGGAACATGCGTTACGGATGCGGTAAGAAGACATCCCTCTACCGTGGCGTTACAGACTATTACCCTTGATAGATTATCTCAAGGACGAGCAATACTTGGTATTGGTGCTGGTGAGGCACAGAACATAAATGACTTTGGTATATTGTGGGATAAACCTGTAGGTCGTTTTGAGGAACAATTACAAATAATCTCATTGCTTTTCAATTCGTCTCCTGATAACAGGGTGAGTTTCAACGGAAAGTTTTACAAGTTGAATAATGCCTGTCTACAAACCAAATCAATAAGAAATCCTAAACCTCCTATGTATTTGGCGGCCGGTGCTCCTAGAACACTTTCATTAGTAGGAAAGTTTGGTGATGGTTGGTTACCGATAGCGTATACACCGGAACTGTACGAGCATCATGCACAGATTATTACCAATGCTGCAAAAGAGGCTGGGCGTGATCCGGAGAAGATAGACTTTGGTCTAGATATTGATGTGTACTTTTCTGATGACCCAGAAGAGGCATGGCCAAGATTGAAAAATCCCCTTAAAGTTAGCTTGTACAAGCCAGAAGTCCTAAAAATTCATAATATTGAAGCTAAAGCTGAATTTGATTTTCGAAAGTACTTTACGGAGTATTCAATGTCAAAAAAAGATATTATGATTAAAATGAGAGAAGAAGCTCAAATCATCCCGGATGAGGTCGCACGATCAGCTATAGCAGTGGGCAAACCTGATGATATTATACCTATATTCGAGCGATTCATAAAAGCAGGGGTAAAGCATTTTATTATAAGATTTTGGGGAAGCGGTTACTATAAGCATATTGAACTATTCGGAAACGAAGTCATTCCCTATTTCAAGGAAAGTCATTCCTGAAAAGTGAATTTTCTATAAATATCTGGAATCTAAAATAATTCATTTTAGGAAAATTGTTCATTTCTTTCTCTATATAGCACCAGAAACAGTTACGACTCCATTGATAAAGTATTGTCGATGTTAATCCAAGTTCATGACAGGTTTAATTTATTGTAGAACTTTTCAGAGAGGTTTCGCTATAAGAATCAAAATAAATTATCTGGAAACAAATCTAATTCAATCATTGGTTAAGAATATTATTGATGGTATCCGCTATTAGGTTTTTTGCCTTTTCAGATATTTCGAATTTTGCAAGAACTTCCAATGGTTCATTGAATAATTTGTTCCTAAATTCAGGATCTTTCGCCATCTTAGTAAAAATTGAATTCAGAACCTCTGTTTCATTCTTATCCAAAAGGATCTCTGATCAACTGGTTTTTATTCTTATTAATTATTTTGTATTTTGTATAGACATTAATAACCATCAAAAAAATAAAATTCATGTCAAGAGGCATTATACAGCTTCAGAGTAGAAGAAAGTGGGCAGATGGTTCCTCAAGAGTATATCCAATAAAAGATACGCTATCACATGCAGAACAAATTGGTAAGAAAATTGGGGTGACAAGGTTGGCTGATATTACACATATGGATGTTCTAAGAATTCCGAATTATTCAGCAGTTTTGCCTGGTACTCAGGATTACATTTGGGTTTACAGCGGTAAAGGGCCAACTAAATCACATGCAAAAACAAGCGCATTAATGGAGAGTGTTGAGAGGTATAGTTCACTACCAAGGAAAACCGATAGGTACATCACTGAAAGCTATGAGAGCATGGCAAAAGAATATGGAAATAAATATGTTATACATCCAGATGATGTGCTTGAGCCGTTAAAGTTTCCTTATGTTGATGATTCCCCTCTAGATTTCATGGTAGGTATGGATTTATTTACGGCTGAGAAAGTCTTTGTTCCTGCAGGTATTAGCCAATCAAGATATGAACCTTGGGGTATTCCCGTTAATCCCTTCCAGTTCTCTCACACCAATGGTTTAGCATCTGGTAATGTTATGGAGGAGGCTATATGCCATGCCTTATGTGAAGTAATAGAGAGAGACGCGGTCAGCTTGGCCGAACTTAGATCAAGCGTAATTAATTTTCATGTTTTACGCTCCCTAATTGATTCAGTCAAGTATAATGGCTTCAATGTAAAACCACTGGAATCAAAAGAATATGTCGACGATCCAAATATTTTTCCCGACATTGATACTTCTGGAACAGATTCAAACCACATTGAATTATTATTACGCAGGTTCTTAGATGAAAATATCCCTCTGTTGCTTAAGGATATAACAACTGATATTGGTATACCAACTTTTATCGCTACAAGCGTGCAATGGATTACACATGATTATGGCTACTTGGCTGAAGGGCATGGTACACATCCTGATGCAAGAATTGCATTAGTAAGGGCAATAACAGAAGTTTCGCAGACCAGGGCTGCTAATATCCAAGGAGCCCGGGATGATCTTCGTAGAATGAATTATGAAATGGGTAATACAGCAGAAACTAAATCATGGCTTTTCATGCCTTCTTCGAAAAGGGAAAATTTTCATATGGTGAGAACATTCGAAAATATTGACATTCTTGATGATATACAACTGCTACTCCGTAACCTTAAGGAAATTGGAGTTGACAGAGCAGTTGTAGTTAACTTAACGGATGAGGAAATCGGAATCCCGGTTGTAAGGGTAATAATACCTGGTTTGGAGACATTTAAGGTCACGAAAGGTGTCATTGGAAAGCGTGCCAGACGATATTTTCGTAGGCCAAGGTATTAGGAAGGTAGGTAGGTATATCATGTTACCTATCATTTTTTTGGGTCCAAGTTTGAAACTGGAGTTGGCCAAGAGAATACTCCCTTTTGCAGATTTCAGGCCACCAGCTAGAAAGGGGGATTTTAATGAAATTCTAAAAACAGATGCCCAATTAATAGGATTCATAGACGGTGTTTTTCTACAAGATTACCCTCCCACACCAATTGAAGTTTACAAATTATTGAAAAAGAAGGATGTATTTGTAATTGGAGCAGCAAGCTTAGGAGCATTGCGTGCTGTAGAGCTGGAAAAATTTGGAATGAAGGGTATAGGAAAAATATTCGAACTTTATAAAAAAGGTATATTAGATTCAGATGATGAAGTGGCAGTTACCTTTTCAATACAAAATTACAAATTAGAATCTGAAGCTTTGATTGACATTCGCTATACATTATATCATGCTTGCAAAGATGGAATAATAGACGGGGAGACAAAGAGGATCTTGAAGAAAACTGCAAAACGTATCTACTTTCCAGATCGAACTTATGGAGAACTGTTCAATAGAGCAAAAGGAATAGTAGAAGATCAAGTGCTTGAACGCATGGAGCAATATGTGAAAACTCATAGAAAAAGCTTGAAGGAGGAGGATGCAATCAAGTTAATTCAATTCGTAAAACACCAGTACCTGGAATCTTTGAAAGAAAACAATTGTTGATAATCCAATATTAATTTCGGGGATGTTTGTGGTCAAATTATTAAATTACTTGGTCAATATTTGTAGCACAAGTTTACCATAATTTTCATTCGAAATAATTATATTAATCACTAGTGATATAGAAATGGGTGTAATAAGCCCAAACCAGACCCACACCATGACCTATGAGCCCTGTTTGGTGGAGAGGCCCCATTTTGCCTCTCCTACCAGAGCTCTCATGTTAATTGATCTACTGATTCCCTGGTATTTTAGAAGGATTTTACTCTTTTCCTCAATTGTTTGAAAGCTCTGCTAACATACTCCACACGCTCCCCTATTTTTTGCTGATAGATCCCTACCATTGTTTTTCTGCTCTTTATCATGCGGTCCTGTTCTCTGGGATGAGGGGAACCTCTAGATATCCTCGAGTGAACTGAATATTTAGCATTTATTTTCCCTAGAGTATTACTCAACACTGATACTAACTTTTGTCCAGCCGCCATGTTGATTTCACCCTCCGTTAAACTTTGTAGATTTTTCCCTTTACTGGATGCTAATCTTACTAATGCCCCAACTATCCTATGAGCTTCCCTAAATGGCAGTCCAGCCCTTACCAGCTCTTCTGCCACATCAAGTGAAATGGCGTAGCTGTTCTCTGCCGATCTTAACATTGAATTCCTATTTACCTGCAAAGTATCCATTACAGAACACATAATGTTCACCGATTCACTCGTAATTGCTATTGCTTGAAACAGTATCTGTTTTGAATCCTGTAGGTCCCTACTGTACCCAGTTGGGAGAGCCTTTATCGTCATCATTACACTGAATAACAATCCAACTACATGTGCTACCTTCGCTCTCAATAGTTCTAGTGGACATGGATTCTTCTTTTGTGGCATCACACTCGAGCTCGATGTTAGTTCATCTGCAAGTTGGATGAAATTGAATTCTGAGGAAGACCAAAGAATAAAGTCTTCTGCTATTCTACTCATGTTGAGCATTAACATTGCAAGACAAAAACACAATTCAATTGTCACATCCCTCGAAGTAGTTGCATCAATGGAATTTTCTACAATACCATCAAATCCTAGTAAAGATGCCACCGTCTTTCGATTTATTTTTATTGAAGTTCCTGCAATCGCGACTGCACCCAAGGGAGATTTATTGACACGAGTATAGCATTCATTTAGCCGCTCCAGGTCTCTTAATATTATGTCTGTGTATGAGATTAGATAATGTGAAAAGGTTCCTATCTGAGCATGTTGCAGATGTGTATACATAAGCATGACAGAATCCTTATTCTCCTCTGCTCTTAACAGAAGAAGTTTAATTAACTCAATTACCTGTAAACTGATATTATTAATATCGTCCCTCTCCTTCATTTTTATATCAAGCGCAACCTGATCATTTCTTGATCGTGCGGTGTGCATTTTTCCACCTGCACTTGCACCGGCTTTTTTTACAACCAATGCCTCCACAGCTTCATGAATATCTTCATAGTTAGAAGCAAGCTTTTTCAGTTGGTCTTCTTTTGTACTTTCCAAGGCATCTAATATTTTCTTCAATTCCGCCCTTTTGATCAATCCCTGCTCGTAAAGCATTATAGAATGTGCTTCACTACCAACAATATCATAGTGCAAGAGGACAAGATCATCATTTATCGACGATAAATAATTCAGTACCTCTCTATTCAATCTTCCTTTTAATCTTGATCTGTACATGCATAATTAAAATTAGATTCTTTTATTTTAATCATAGCACTAGTGAGAGGATTTCCAGTCCTCAATTCTTGTTCATAAAAACTATTAATACAATGTTGTACAAAATATGTTTATGAGTGACACCGAGGAGATTGCTTTATGCGATTTTTGTGGTATTTCAGTCGAGTCATGTGTTTGCGTTTGCCCCTTTTGTGGAGAAAGAGATGATTGTGAATGCTGTTTGTTTGATACAGCAACTGGTGGGGGATAAGCTGTAAACCATTAATAGGATGAAATGATGTAAAAATTACATAATGGAACAGATTATTAATAATTTATCATGGGTAATTGGTGGAGCCCAAGGCAGTGGTGTCGACACCGTTGCCAATATATTTGCCAAATCATGTGCTCTTGGAGGCTTGCATGTATATGGCAAGCGAGAATATTATTCCAATATTAAGGGCATGCATAGTTATTTTACAATACGTGTAAGCGAAAAACCCATTAGATCACATGTTGATGAAATTGATGTCCTAGTTGCATTTGATGCGGAAACACTGTTTACACATTCTTTGCATGTAGTTAGCGGAGGAGCAATTGTATACGATTCAAGTTTGGTTGAAATTTCCATCGATGAAGTTCCAACAATGGAAGACCCTATAATGGAAGAACTGAAGGAAAAATTGGAAACAGCGGGTAAAGGGGAAACAATAGGGAATATGCTCGATCTTGCCAAAGATAATGGGGCAAGTCTATTTCCGGTAGAATTCAAGAATTTGCTTCGAGACCTGGCAGAAAAGAAGAATCAGCCATCAATGGGTAAGTTAATGAGGATGATAAACGTAATGGCCATGGCGTCATCATTCGCTTTACTAGACTATGACGAAAGTACTATTGCTGGAGGGATCAAGTATACATTCAAGACAAAACCCAAAATTGTTGATATGAATATCGAAGCTGCAAATTATACATATAACCACACAAAAGCAAAGTTTGGCAATCACTTTAGATACAAACTACAGGCTAGAGAAGTTGATAATAACCTTATACTTATTCAGGGCCACCAAGCAACTGGATTAGGAAAGATGGTAGCTGGTTGCAGATTCCAAACATACTACCCCATAACCCCTGCTTCTGATGAGAGTGAATTCCTTGAAGCAAACGATTCCTTGGACCTTATTGATATCGAACAAAAGGGTGGATTTACTATAGTCCAGACCGAAGATGAAATAGCGGCAATCACAATGGCAACTGGAGGAGCACTGTCTGGTGCGAGGTCGGCGACATGTACATCTGGTCCTGGATTTTCCTTAATGGCAGAAGCGATTGGATGGGCAGGGATAAATGAGATACCTATAGTTATAACGTTATACCAAAGAGCAGGACCTGCCACAGGCCTCCCAACTAGGCACGAGCAAGGTGATCTGCAATTTGCCATACATGCAGGTCATGGGGAATTTCCGAGGATAGTGATTGCTTCAGGTGATGTGGAAGAATCATTCTATGATTCAATAAAGGCCTTCAATTATTCGGAGAGATATCAAACACCCGTAATTCATATCGTCGACAAGTTACTTGGAAGTACTGTAGTAACGATCAAGCGGCTCGATTCTCAAAGGGTGAATATTGAGAGGGGATTGCTTTTAGACAAGGTTGATGGACAACAAAAGTATGAGCGGTTTGAGTTTACTGAAAGCGGGGTATCTCCACGCGTAAAACTTGGAACCGAAAATGGAATATTTTGGAATACTGGTGATGAACATGAGCCTGATGGTCACATTACTGAACATCCCAACATCAGAATAAAAATGATGAACAAGAGAATGGGTAAGTTGGATCTGGTTCTAGGGATAGCTGATGAGGACAAGGCAGTGAAGTTTGGTGAAGATTCAGATGTGACCATTATTAGTTGGGGATCTACAAAGGGCGCTATCTTGGATGCCATGGATTTACTTGCTAAGGAGGGGAAAAGGATAAACTTCGTACAGATGAGACTGCTTAATCCCTTTCCTACTAAGCTGGTGGAATCTTTGCTTTCAAAAACTCGCTTATTGATTGATGTTGAAATGAACTACACCGGCC
Source organism: Nitrososphaerales archaeon (assembly GCA_965197925.1). Classification (GTDB taxonomy): domain Archaea; phylum Thermoproteota; class Nitrososphaeria; order Nitrososphaerales; family UBA213; genus CBDAOC01. Next base: position 349,434 of record CBDAOC010000019.1, on the reverse strand, counting down.
AGCTTGCTAAGCTCCTTAGTGAAAACCTCAAACGCGATCCTGATCACTTGGTAGTTAAATACAATGGAAGGGCAATTTCACTTAGTGAGGTTTATCACATATTAAAGAAAATTATTGATGGAAATGCGAACCCAAGGGAGGTGCTAACGGCTGGCACTTAAATTGACTGATTATAAATCAGGGAAACACAATGACTGGTGTCCTGGCTGCGGAGATTTTGGAATACTTAATGCGATACAGATGACATTGGCTGACATGCAGATGGCACCACATAACGTTGCAGTATTTTCAGATATAGGTTGTTCAGGGAAGACCCCACACTACATCAAGGTTAATGGGATACATACGCTACATGGAAGGGTACTGCCATACGCTACTGGAGCAAAGCTGGCAAACCCTGATTTAGAAGTGATAGCTGTAGGTGGAGATGGTGGAGGTTTGGGTATCGGTGCCGGGCACTTTGTAAATATTGGAAGAAGAAATATCGATATGATGTATTTGTTGTTTGATAACGCTGTGTATGGCTTGACAAAAGGACAGGCGGCTCCAACACTTAAATTCAACTTGCAAACAAAATCTCTCCCAGGTCCCAATGTAAATCAGGGTGTGAATCCAATTATGCTTGCATTGGCATCCGGGTTCACATTCATTGCCAGAGCATATTCATTTGATATATCACATATGAAGGGTATAATGAAGAAGGCAATTCAACATAAGGGTCTTGCATTTGTGGATGTGTTGCAGCCCTGCCCTACCTACAATGATATTCATACTAAGGATTGGTTCTCCGGCATTGACAGGAAGGACCTCAATGGTGCAGCAATGCCAAGGGTGTATAAGCTGGAAGGAAATGGGTATGACCCGGAAGTTAAGGATGGTCAGGATGAATCTGAAAATAATGCTAAGATAGTACAAGCTGTAGAAAAATCGCATGAGTGGGGCGAAAAGATACCGATTGGTATTTTTTACCAAAATCAGCATATACCAAGTTACGAGGAGAGACTAAATACAAGGTTGGATACTTACCTTAAGAACCCCCCCGCAAAACAGATCATTGAGAAGGGTGGGAAGTCTATTACTGATATAGGTAAATTACTTGATGAGATGAATGTCTCATTTATCTAATAATATTAGAGCCTCACTTTACATCAATAATAGAATATCTACCCTGTCCATCTCATGTACCCATGCAAAAGCATTAAGTTCATGTGGGTTCTAATAGCCTGATATGCAAAGCAGGTTAGGAGATCATGTTGCAAATAACCAAGATGATATTGTTAGCGATTTAAGAAAGTTAGTAAAACACCCCAGTATATCAGCACAAAATGTAGGAATAGAGGAATGTGCTTCTGCATTAAATGAAATCATGCGTGATTCTGGAATTTATACTAATATCACCAAGCTAAAGGATGGAAACCCAATAGTTTATGGTGAAGTCAAGTCAAGCGGTAAGAAAACATTGCTACTTTACGGGCATTATGATGTCCAACCGGTAGAACCAATGGATGAATGGAAGTATAATCCCTTTTCTGGGGTCGTCGCAGACAATCGAATACATGGAAGAGGAGCTTCAGACTCTAAGGGAAATATCATAGCTCTGATAAAGGCCGCTAAAACTTACCTTGATACCGTAGGGGAACCGCCGCTTCATCTCAAGTTTCTTTTCGAGGGTGAGGAGGAAATATCTTCTATCAACTTACCCCAATATGTGAAGGATAATAAACAAATGTTAAAGGCCGATGCGAGTTTATGTTTCGATAGCTCTCTAAATCCTACGGGTACGTCATCCATTTATGCAGGTTTGAAAGGCTTGTTATACATTGAATTGAGATGTAAAACAGCTTCTATAGACGTCCATTCTGGTCTGGCACCTCTAGTGCCCAATCCCGCATGGCGTTTGGTTAGTGCGTTACATTCAATGACCAAAGATGATAAGATAATTGTCGATGGGTGGTATGATGATGTGAAAGTTCCGAGCGATGATGACCTTGCAATAGTTAAAAAATTGGATTATGATGAAAAGATGATCAAGAAAGAGTACGGTGTTAAATCACTGATCGGGGGAGCTGGAGGCAAGGAGGCGTTGAAAAAACTCCTTTTTGAACCTACCTGTAACATAGCTGGTATTCAGTCCGGTTACACTTCAACGGGGGCAAAAACTGTTCTTCCAAATGAGGCGTTTGTAAAGATTGATTTCAGGCTTGTGTATGATCAAAGCACTGAGGATCTTGTAAAGAAGCTTAGGATATATTTGGCAAAGGGCGGATTTACAGATATGTTAATCTACAAGTTAGGAACTGTAGAACCCTCAAAAACTGATATCAAAGCAAAGATCGTAAAGGCTACGTCGAAAGCTGCGGAACTGGTCTATGGGAAGAAACCTTCTGTTTTTCCTAGCATGTGGGGTTCGGGCCCAGACTTTGTTTTTACCAAAATACTGAAACTGCAATCTGTCTGGACAGGATGTTCGCCACCTTATGCGAACATTCATGCACCAAATGAGTTTACTACCATTAAGAATGTGCTTGACGGTGTTAGTTATGCCACTTTGATAATGCAGGAATATTCAAATATTTAAGCTAACGTTTCTTTCTTTTCATTCTAAAGCGCTCTGCCTTTGCATACTTTTTACTGGCTGACCTGTAAGAAGTCGGTGTGAACTTGCTAGCTTTGATTTTTTTGGTCATTTATTTTCATATCCAACTAATGATGTTATATAAATATGGCATATTTTATTAGATTGAATAGCTCTCCGTATATAAATTTGAATAGCTCTCCGTATATAAATTTGAATAGCTCTCCGTATATAAATTTGAATAGCTCTCCGTATATAAATTTGAATAGCTCTCCGTATATAAATTAAGAACTTGCTGGGCGATTGATACAATTCAATTAAGTCCAATGGATTCCAACCAAGTGAATGAGGATGTTGTTCATAATAATGATGGTACTTTTCTTCTCGTTTATGTCACTCATTACAAAAGATCGTAATTTGGACAAGAAGATGGTCTATTAAGTTGTGGTCTGTTAAAATGACTTTTATCACGTTATTATCACGTTATTATGAAGTTTTAATGACTGTACTGAAGTTATAATGACGTTATGATTACAGGTGGCTTGCATGAATAATTTCTGGAACAGACCAATTCATACCTATAAGAGATAATAACAATACAAAACAATTCAGTAGGTTTCATTAATTGCTTCTTCTAATTCTCCAACCCCCCTCTCTTTTATTTGATACATATCATTAGATGAATTCTTATCATAACATCCTATTCCGTTATCTATTCTCTGGGGCTGTTTACAATTGTTATGTCACATATTGTGATAAAGGCATATCAGGTGCAAAGCCCTAAATTACTATGGCGGATTCATGATAATATAGAATTAATTATACTTTGGAAAATGATGGTAAATGTGATTTACTTTTTTTGAAAAGTATCAATTTCTTGCCCCTTACTTATAACAATGGATGAGAGTAGATTTATTTAGAAATATGTCAACTAGCTTAATACCTTGGCTTGAAACCAGAGGTATTTATACTACTATAGTCGTGGTGAATCAGTTTTAATAGAAATTCATTCCTAATTTAATTCCAATAGGTAGGCTAATAAAGATAAGATAGAAAATCAAAGAATTATTATGATAAATTTCCGGACAAAAAAAGTGTAGTTTAGTCCTCTACACAAACCATCGTTTCTGTATTTGTAATGCCTCTGATAGGATGAATCCTCTGAGTCACAATGTCAGCGATCTCTTTGAGGTTAGAAGCTTCAATTGAGGCAATTAGATCTGTATGGCCCGTAACAGCATAGGAATCCCTTACACCCTCAACAGTCCTCATAACGCTTAAAATACTTAGTATATTGCTTCCTGGTTCTACCTTTATTTCAACATAAGCTTTCATAAACAATATTGGTATCAATACTCTATTTATAAATATTTAATATTCGGTAAACTTTGTTACCACCAATTGCAAAACTCACTGATCAAATTCATTTACATGTGTTAGGTAAGCTGTATCTTTTTTGTACTTTTTAATATATATGAAAACGTAAATTAACCAATTTAAAATTTTGGCAAATCTAAAAGCCATTATACATTGAGTAAAAAAACTGATGAATCACGCAGGAATAAGTCATTATTATTTTCTGAGATTTACAAACCCAGAATACTGTGGTAATTAGAATAATACTTGCCTAATTAGGTAGCATGAGCACACAAACACTGGTCGTGGGTATCTGTGAGGATAAAGATTTGCGCTATATATTTTTTTGAGAATTCCTTCTTGACAAAGTGTAGTGATATAGTTAGAAAACATTGTCCATACTTTCGATTATATTATCCAATGTATCATCACTTAAAGTATTGACTAATCCTTAGATAATCTTGAAAATAAGAATTGTAGATACCTTGATTTTAGTAAAGGTAAAGATGATCGGTGGAGAATCATCTCAGAAAATATTTTTACAAAGTTTGATAAGAAATGAGTTTTTTACTTAACTGAGGCATGGGCATTATTCCATATAACAAAAATAACTTGATGCCTCTGATTGATTAACTTCCCAACATGTGCTTCAATGCCCTTAATGGTCTTCCTGTCAAGTAGTTGTAGTATACCATCAGCTGGTATAGCAATATAGAAATCAGAACGATGCTCCTAGCTTTATCGAACCCTCTAACAGGTAGTGGGTCTATATCAAATACATCCTTTATCTACTCTATCAATGGTTCAACGCTTATGCTCCTCCGAGAATATACATGCTGCCCATATTCAGAGTTATAGAACTGCAGCAATGCCAGTCTATTATTATCTGTAGTATGCCTATACCTTTCCAATGGGAATACTGGATGCCCTCTATACCTGCTGAAATCACATAACTTGTGATCATCATATCCTTCATCTCCTACAACATACCTTACCATTCCTGTAGGCAATGAAGATGTTATGCTTTCATACATCTTGTTATCAGTAATGTTAGCTGTTGTGAAATCAGCTGATAATGGAACTATCAATGAACCTGTGCTACACGCTAGATGCAGTTTGTATCCTAATATCCATCCCTTGGTTCTGCTGTAGCCCCATCGAGCATCTGTATCTATACCGGAGCGTGGCACTTCATTCTTCTTCATGTTTGATCTATGCCATACATGTCCCTTTGCTTTCAACAATGAACTGTCAACGGATACTATGGCTGGGTCTACCAACCCATCTTTTATGAAGAGCATACCCATAACATCTATCCTTGATCTTATGTCAATTGATACGGCCTTGACCTTCTGTCGAATGTTCTTCTGTCTGGCAACCTATCAAGACCACATGCCTTCATTACCTTCCTGTTGTATGGCATGTCTATCAAAAAGTTTCATATAAAGCATTGTTGCCTGGTATTCTTATCCATACTCTAACGATGAAGCATCTCACCATTACTGTAGGAGAATAGTAGAATGGTCTACCCCTTTTCCTAAGAGGTTTTGGCCGAATCACGTCAATCAAAAATAATATACGAAGAAGTATGGAGTCTGAGCTAAACACATTACCAATGAAAATTGGAACCTGATCTTATCGTTTCGACCGGCTTAATTATGCCCAAGCCTCAAATAATTATGTGGAGAATGAAATTGAATAAATTATGGTTCAAAGTAGATGTTCCAGTGCTTTCTGCACATCTCCATATTCAATCAACTTACCTTCTATCATGGATTCAAGGAATTTTAAAACCAGTAACTCTCCCGTACCATTAGCAATCCCCACTGGCACTATTACGCAGATATCATTCATTATAATTCTTACCTTCTTGTCCTCTTCCACTCCATTCCAGTCTTTCAGTATCGGGATATAGAGCCATGAATTATCTGAATTTATCAATTCATGTTCATACACGTATACTATATCAATCTAACAGAGATCACTGTTTTAAATATTAAAAAATTGATCTATTCTAGTGATAATACTTGAAATACTCTATAGATTCTTTAGAGAAATAACATCCACTAATGCTCCCTTGCTGATGAATCAGTTAGTTCAAATTAATATCACACTTAGTTTTCTATACTACTAAAGAGCGTACATTATTCTAACTCCTGTACTCGGATAACAACAAAGAAAGGAGAAGAAAACTTGAACCAAAATTGGAATTTGTTTGAAGGATTATAGTGAAAGCAGAGAATTTACCAATATGGATCAAGTGACAATTCATGTATGATTGTCGTAGAATCTAAAGGATAGTCAATGGTATCTAGTTCCAATCGATATGATGTATTAAAAGATAGTTTTAGTTAATTCGAGTATTTTTACGATGTCACTTTGTACTTTGAAAATATTTCAACTGGAAAATGTAGAACATTATTTCTTCTTTAGTATTAGCGTGTCTTTGCTAGCCAATTATCTTAAATACTCTAAATCAATAAATTTGGATAACACCACTTCCAGCGTATCAGAAATTTGATATATCCAATACCAATTTTATTCGATGTATAGATAATGGTAATGATTGACTCAAAACTACTGGCCTGTATTGAAAGGCGCACTGATTTTGATGATTAAAATTAAATGGATGTGTAATATGGCAGCGCATCATGACGGTTCAATATAAAAATATGACTGTTTTTGATAAGAATTTAAAGATTAATCATGGCAAATTACTGGTAACCGATGATTCTTCAAGCGAACTGCAAAGTTCTTTATACTTTTTATCTATGAAAGTTAGTGCCCCACACAACTTTTTGGACTTGCCGTATTTATAACGTATGAGTTCTCTATGCCTCCAAAAATTTTTTCCGTCTTCTGAGGCTATGGTGGTAAAATAATCTGGACCCTTAAACTTATCTAGCAGCTTAACACTATATGGGAAAAGATATTCAACTATAAACCATTCATCCCCATCAGGATAGTCACTACCAGTGTTAATGTCGAAGTATATATGCAGGAAATTATTGGCTGCCAATCCATCAAAACTGATAGTTGGGTGCTTGATATCCGATTTTCTATAACCTAATCTCTGCAATTCTGGCTCAAAGTAAATTTTGATTATACCCTTCCTGAATATTTCATTTATTTCGTTCAAGTCCAAAATGCAACTATCCAGATATCGTATTAAAACCATAAAAATATTAATCATTTAACGTCATATATTAAGTATTTATTGGATATTCTGCTGGGTCGAATAATCAACCAGAAGTTCGTGAGTATTTCATAGAATATGATTTTGATCAGTTATTATTGATATGTGTGCCTGATAGGAACTGGCAAAGATATATTGTACTCGTACGAGGAGGAGATACTTCTTGATATGGATTTCATAGATTCATGGTCTGGCGAATTAGCGAGAATGAAAGAAGGTAAAGTAGGCACGTCATTCCTGTATCCAGAATCATTCCTAGCGATGCTTTCTGTTATGCTTGGTTACCTGGTACCATACAAGCAGTTAGAAGGATTCACAATGGTGAAGTAAGTTACCATGTAAAGTGACTGAATCTACCTGACTTCACAAGCATAGAATGAGAGGTAGGGATGATAGACGTTAAGATAGACCCATCAATTATAGAGGAGGATGTTATTGTAATTGCTGCAGATTCCTCTGGTATAAAGGTAGCAAACAGTGAGAATGGATAAGGAAGAAGTGGTATACAAGGGGATTCATCAAGATGCATACAGCTGTGGGTAAGGAAAGCAAAGAGATAGTTGTATGGGGGTAACTAGGCGTGTACCTGACAGCAAGAAGATGATATCTATGTTAAAAAGTGTTGAAGAAAAGTATTGTGACCAAGGTGATAGCAGATGGAGCTTATGATTCTAGAAGGAACTTCAGGTTTCTATCAAATAGCTGCGTTGAACCAGTGATAAAGGTTGGGGAGTAATGAATCGCTAAAAGCTAAGGGATTCGTTCCAAGGCCCAGTAAGCTATCAGTAATAGAGTAGAAGGGGAATCTTGATATATGGAAGAAGAATCATAAATATGGACACAGATGGGCTGTAGCATCGGTTTTCTCTGGATTCAAGGTATTTTTGGTGAGCTTTTAAAGGCAGTAGGATGGAAGAATATGGTAAAGAAACTAATGCTAAACGCATCCATATACAACATGTTCATTGCAATCAATCCAAAAGGGTTTGAATAACTACTATAATATGGTAATTATTCGACATAGCGGATATTCATGGAGTGCTAATAAACGCCCTAGAAGTATGAGATAATAGATGATTGATGCGATACTTTGATCCATTCTATAACTTGGTGGTATAATAAATTGCTAAAAGGAACTAACCCATCAAAGTGATGACAATTCTAGGTAAAATCATGTCTCAGCACTATTTATAGCAATCCATTACCTATTGATTAGATTAATCTTTTCTAACTCATTGAAGAGAATTAATTAATCACTTTAGCTAAGGTGTAATAGAAAACGCTAGTTCAACAATGGCATACTAATAAGAAATATGTTACAGCTTTTTATGCAATGAGGTGGGCTAAATTGCGATGTCGTTCGGTGTAGATTTCGAGTCTGAAAGGGCAACTAGTATTGATGATTATAAATTAACATGTATTCAGTTCATAGAAGATATAAGTTTGGATTACAAGGCTTGGGTTGATAGATACAATTTAAAAGAAGAAGAGAATGTTTTAAGAAAAAATTCAATAGACAAAGTTGTAGAAACTACGAATGGATGGATAGGAAAGTTTGGTAATACTATAAAGAAGGTCGACATTATAAAAGACGATGGTATAAACAAAATGGCAGAACATACTGCGGGTTATCCATTTGACTTTTTTATCTTCGTTGGAGACCAGTCAAGATATGTAAATGCTCCAGCGGGTAATATCCGCCTTGATATTAAAGCAAAGCCTCGCAAAGACCGAAACATAAAGGTCGCTTACTACACCAAAGAACAATTTGTCCAGCTCCTTGGTTCTTGTGATGTACCGGTTATTGCAGATCAAATAGATTTTCAGTCAAAAGAAGAATTGGATGAATTTATTATACTTGATGCGAGTTCATGCATACTAACTGACATTATTTCTGTAACCATAACCGCTGAGGAGGTAACAAACAATTTCGGTATTGAAAAACGTGGTCTCAGTACCTTGATCAGAATAAAATAATTATTTGTTGGGTGTTATTAACTCCTTTTTAATATTCAATTAAGATATCCAAAACAATATATGATGATACACCCTATTAAGGAATTACTGATTTTCCAACAGCTTCTTTATTTTTTATTCTTTATGTTATGTAAGATGCTTAATCTTAATAAAAATATACAATTCAAGTTATTAGCACTTAGCATAGAGAAATAAACAAGGTATGCAGGGGGTGGGATTTGAACCCACGAACTCCTAAGAGACGGGATCACTCATTGTAGATCTTGAGTCCCGCCCAGTTGACCAGGCTTTGGTACCCCTGCACTGCACACATAAAAGAGTGAGAATATATAACTCGTACCCAAAATGATGATCACAAGATAGGAATTTGCTAAGATAGTGTTTGTTTTACCTCTTTGCATATTTATCGCCTCATCCTATATGTAATTACTATTGATGTAATTGTAGAAACAGCCATGGAGGCTAAAATATTAAACCATACCAAGATACTTGCAAACATCATGATTATCGTTACCTTGATCCACTAATCTGGATTATTATATAGGGAGACATCATCATTTGGTAGATTTTCGTATGAATCAGTAAGGCTATGATATAATACAATTCGAAAGGAATCATCAGTGCAAGATAAGATGTATAGAAGACAATTAGCTGTTGGTGAAACAAAGACCAATTTAGGCAAATGAACGAGGGTTCATATGAGGTTGCCAGAGATGTAGTCAGCAAGAAAGTGCTGAGAATATGATTTCATTAACGAGTAGTCTGGAAGCTCAGATATTCTTAAAACAGATATTACAATATTGTACAAATAAGCCATTATATTAGTGGATTAAGGTGTATGTTACAGACCTACATTGGATTCTCTGGATTTAGGATGCAAGCATATCATATTTGAAGAGAGTAAGAGTATAGCGAAATGCATGATCCTCGGGTTTTCATTATCACCATATCAAATTATGGTTCACATGTAGGAATTAAAAAAGGGCAGGGCCTTTACAATGGAAACTAATGTCATGAACAACATCGAAAGTCAACAGGTCAACTGTGGGTATTGAATCATCTATAGATTCCTTGGTTAAGTTCAATAAATACCACATCTACAATTAAAGAGTTTAAAGTCTTTCTATATGCAAGATCCACCTGTGATTTTTCAACGAAAAACCAACAAAAAAATACTTTCTATACAGAAACGGGTAAAACCAAATTATATTTTCTAGGACTTTATTTTTGGGCACCGACCGGGAATCTACTTCACAATCTTTCTAATGTGCCGATGATCATACAAGACGCCTGGTAATATTATGAAATTTCTACGACAGTCAGGAAAATATACAAAATGGATTGACTGGGCCAAATGCATTAAAACAATTAAGTCGGTCATGATATAGAAGGATCCAACAAATTCTTAGATTCAAGAAATTTTATTGAAAGAATGGCTTATAACAAATCTACAAGTAACACAAATTGAGTTGAGCACCATAAACATTTATTAGTCGGACCTCTTGGAAACCTGGAAAGGATTGTTAAATCTCAATCATGTTTTGTATTCTGAAAGGCAGTTGACTAAATATTGCGTTGGTTGTACAGCAATAAACAAATCTTAGTGCTTATTTTTTCTATTCAAATATACTTGCTGCTGGCCGTCTCTATATTTGTAGCCATGCTGGTATCACTTTGCATTGTTTCAGAATATCTCTTTATAGCACCTTTTATTGTATTTTATGTACCACACGAAGCAATACTGAGTTTTTCCTTGATTGTAGTAGTTTCTGCGTTGTCTGGACTCGTGATTTGTATGAGCATTTATAGGATGAGGTTAATACGCACAAGCCTAAGGAAGGGAAGTTCAGGCTTCTTAGGAGCCCTAATTGGGGCCAGTGCTGGTGCCTGTAGTTGTGGCTCGATTGGATTTGCGATAGTATCAAGTTTCGGTGTATACGGAGCCATTGCCGCCGCCTTTCTTACCCACTACGAAATTCCCTTGAGAATCATTTCTATAGGAATTTTGATATTTACATATTATTTGACTGTTAAAGGACTTGCTTCCGAATGCAAAATTCAGAATTAGTTTGATAAAAGAAGATTGAGATGAGTATCTGGGCCAAATACTCAATTCATATAATGATATGGCCTCCGATGGAAAAACCCATTTCAGCATACTAGGTAGATGCTCTTCGGATATTAAACAGGAAATAGATGAGTGACCGTTCAGACTTTACCAGTGCTTCATTACACCCTTGCCAGTTCCTATCAGGCACACATATCAATAATAACTGATCAAAATCATATTCTATGAAATATTCACGAACTTCTGGTTGATTATTCGACACAACAAGAAAATGGAAACTTTTATTATGCTGAACTAATTATAGCCGTGTTATGAAGATATCAGAACTTAGGAGTGGAATGAGAAGCGTCAACATTGAAGCGTCAGTGGTAAGCATTTCGGAAGCAAGAACTGTGAATAAGAGAGATGGGGGAACTGCTAAAGTTGCGGATGTTATGATAGAAGATGATAGTGGAAAAATTAAACTGTCGTTATGGGAAGATCATATAGAATTAGTCAAAGCAGGTACAAAGATTGGCATAGAGAATGGATATACTACAAGCTTTAGGGGAGAGAATCAGGTTAGTATAGGGAAATACGGCAAGTTAAACATTCTGGAATAAAAATTTTAACTAATATAACCAACATCCTTACTTTGGTATCTAGTTTGTTGTTCAGTTGGAGAACTTGTTCCCATTTGTCGCTCTAAAGTTTGAATTAACAATTCTGTATCTTTGGCTCTCTTCTCCAAGTTTTTCATATCGATGGTTATGCCTACTTTCTCCAACAATACCTCTAAAACCGCTTGTGATGCTTTTGCATCAACAACGTATCCAGATGTTTCTCCAAGGAGACATATACCATTCATTCCCTTCAGTTTAGCTAGCCCGATCAGTAATCCATTCATACCTGTTATACTACCTCCATCCATTACAGAAATCCCTCGGGTCTTGAATTCTTGAAGGTGAAATACACTTGTTGCAGTTGCATAGACCTTTGGTTTTTCGACAAAAACTCCAGTGATATATGCTGCTAGCGTGAAGACTGTCTTGGCATGAAATTTTTCAGCAAGTTCAAGAATCTCGTTCCCTAATCTATACTCGGCCTCAGGAGTTGATGGCTGTGAATCACCAGTGAGCAAAAGCAGATCAGGGTTACCATCATTCTTCCAATAATATACTGCATTTTTCATTAGATCAGCGGTGCCGTCACTCTTGATCATAACTTGTGGTGGAAATGAGTTTGAGTATATGTCAGCAAGTAATATTGCTTTAACTTCTTGTATAAGATGTTCCACTGCTAACTTCCCTACATACCCGCTACCAGGTAAACCACAAACAAGAAATGGTTCCTCAAGCTCAGGTAATTGTGTTATATTATAAATAATCCTCACATTTTTAGACATCGAAAAATGAGACAGTTGAAACTAATTTAAATGTTAATGGTCTGATTATTGTCTAATTTAAAACTATGTAGGTTGGGCATAATTACAATTAGTAGGTAGCAACAATTTGTTTCTTTCTGGTCTTAGAGCCTATCCTAAAATTCTAGCTGATAGTTAATGATTGGTAGAAATGATAACATTTAGAATGCAAGAATATTAGTTCAAACTGTCGGGTTTAGTTTTCTTACTATTGATTTTATTAGTATTGTAGATAGTAGATACTAGAAACAGTTGCATTAACGTGTTTATGACACTACCAATATATCGCTCTATACACTATTAGGCAGTTAGCAAATTCTACTAGCGCCTGATAATTTTCCTCTCTCTTCTCGAACCTTACCAATAACTTTCTGAACCTGTTATGCCAAGATGCGGTTCTTTCTACAACCCATCTCTTTGCTTTGTACAAATTCTTTTTCAACACTTCACCCTTATGACGAATGTGATCCACATATCCCCTTCCTAACTCCATACTCTATCTCAGGGAAATCATATCCTATTCATGCATATGTTCTGTTTAACTTTGGGCCTATCAACAACAATGCTATCTATTGTAGGAAAGGCTGATTTCATATCGTGTTTATTTGCTTCAGTAATTACAGATGAGAGAGGAATACCTCTTCTATCAACAAGCATGTGACGTTTGGTACCTAGCTTGCCTCTATCCGTTGGGTTTGCTCCGGTCGTTTTCCCCCTAATGGGGCCTTCGGTACGCTATCCATGGATTGCCAGTCCCATCCTATACCCTTCAATTCATCATATATTTCCAGCAGCCTCTTCCATACCTTCTTGAATACTCCTATCCCAATCCATTCCTGAAATCTTGCATGGCAAGTTGAGCCAGAACCAAATTCTTTAGATACCTTCTTCCACTGGCATCCAGTTCTTAATACGTACAGTATTCCATTCAACACTTTTCTAAATGGTACAGCTGGCCTTCCAACTGTTCTTGCTGGTTTCTCTGGTGGCAACACTAGTTTGAACTCTACCCATAGATCATTTGGTATGTTCTATATGGTCGGCATGCTCTTTTTCTTTGATTTTCTCACAAATTTAGCTAGAGAGGACAGATCTAGATCTGTTTCGGTATAAACAATTAGGCTATGATGTTAATTTTCGGATAAGCTCTTAATCAACATCAAGGTAGATACAACGCTTGATTTGTGATATTGTGATTGACTTTAGAATTAACGCATTTTATCTTCTTTGATTCTAAAATTCTCGTAAGATGATAGTGAGAAAACCCGTTAAATATATCTACAATCATGTTCAAGAAAAGACAATAACGGTAAATGTTCATCCTTTGAGTTGTACATAGCTAATTCCTTCTTATCAATTCTTTTCCTGCTTACTAAATTACGCTCTGTGTTTACACTTAATAATTGACACATCAGGTTTTGTCTATTCAACACTGGTACTCAATTGCATTTCGTCCCCTGATTTCCCAGCATTGCTAGGGTCTTGTCTAAATAATCTTCACCAATGATAACAAATCCTCCCAGATGTCAAAGTATCATGTTAAGTGTGATGAGCAATCATAAGCTCAACTCATCTCAAAACTAACCATTTAGACAATTTTTAGCGACCATTTAGATCCATGAATAGCGACATCTAAAATTATTTTATGAAATTCCAAGAATTATCAGACAAACAGTGGAGTATGATGGAATCACACATACCACCACATGCAAAAACTGGCAGGCCTAGGGATGATGATAGAAAAATCATTAACGGAATAATCCATGTTCTAACTACTGGATGCCGATGGGACGATATGCCAAAAAGATATGGTGATGATTCTACTGCAAACAGAAGGTTAAACAAATGGCAACAAAAAGGAATCTGGAAAAAGATTCTATCACGTACTATTCACTCAGCACATAAATCTGGCAAAATTAATCTACAAAAATCAGTTGACTCTTCATCCATTCCTGATAAAAAAGGGGCAATGTAACTGGATATAATGGATTCAAGAGAATAACAGGTACAAAAATACATGCCGCAGTAGAGGGTAACGGATTTCCAATATCCATACTGTTGAGTCCAGCAAATGAACATGACAGTACAAAATGCATGGATGTTACAGGATCAATTTCAGACTATCTTGATGATGATTCAATACAACAGATAGAACCAGTTTATGCAGACAAAATGATGCAAAATACATCAGAATGTATTTGTGGTTGTGGAATAGAAATATTGCATGTTGCATCCCATACAAAATAAATTCCAAGTTCATCTTGCAAAATAATGATTGCAAACATTACAACAAGACAAGATTTGTAGTTGAGAGATTCTTTGCATGGCTCAAGAATGGATTTCACAGAACAAGAACCAGGTATGAAAGAACGGCAGAAAACTATCTGGCATTTGTTAATCTTGCATCATTTTTGATGTATTGTAGGGTTTTGAGATGAGTTGGCTATTTATGGGCTATCCTGGCTTTGGCCTATCGCTTATCGATTTTTCATTATCAATATTTGTAACCTTATACAACCATAATTTGAAATTGATATCAACATATTGTCTCTCTTATACATTAATGAATCTTTGAAGTATTACCTGTTTCTATCGTGAATGTATAGAAAAATTAAGAATGGGAAAACCTTTATCCCATTTAATATCTATGAATTTGGAGTAATCAATTGTTATATTAGTATCAACTAATGAAATCTGATAAACATATAATATCATAGTAGACAGCTCATTCTTGATGAGTTTCACTATTATGCTTAATGAATTGAAGTTACAGCTTGAGAAAAATAAAAGTGTGATGACAGAAATGAGTAAAAATAATCCCGGAAGGGTATTTGTGCAGATTAACGAGATGGCTTATTCTGTTAGTGCAAAACATGGAGTTTCCCTGCAGTTACACTTTCCCGACTCAAAAAAAATATCAGATTTAAATTCTTTTGGAACTGAAAACATGACTATTATTCTGGATCCAAGAAGAAAGAAATTTCTTATACCAAAAGATAGAATAAAGGAAAAGGCGGAGGAAATGTTTGAACAAATTGAATCTAAAGATGCTTTCATGTATCAAGGTATGGAAGGAGTAAAGCTTTTTCTGCAGAAAGGCAGGATTGATATTTTACCAGGCTCCATAAATATATGGTGTCAAATAGGTGATGATGTTAGGAAATTTGTAGACTGGCTATTGATCTTTTGCTATAGAATAGGATCCATATAGCGGTTTAATTATTCACCAATTCAAACTCGAACTGCAACTTTCCGTCTGAATCAAAGGGTCGAGCCTTTACTGGCAGTGGTTTATCTTTTACTATCCAAAACTTGCTTTCCTTGTCTTCTAACATGTAACTTAAAACAAAAGAGGAAAACATCCCGGCCTCTGTTAAGACCTGCTCTCTCAAGGTAATCTTAATTTCTTCTTTATGCACACCGTGTGTTATACTTCCCCAAACTGCACCACTGGATAGATATTTCGGTTCGAGTGCAAAGTCTACTATCCATAGTATAGAACTATTTATTATTTCCATACATGGCTTCATTTCTGGATTTATAGTGCCATTATCTATCAAAAATCTTAACATGACCAATCCTTGTTTAATAGTGCCTTTGGAAGGATCTTCGACTGCTAGTGATAAATACCATTTCTGGTCTTCTCTTTCAATGAATATCCAACCTTCCAATGTTCAGTAGGAACTTCCAAAAAACCACTTCTTGATGATCTTGTCATTTCTCCATATCCTATTATGCCTATTAATATCACAATTCTCACTCCCCCCGCAACTCCCAGTATTTTTGATAGACTTGACATATAAGCACACCTAGCTATTCGTGATTGAATATTGAAAATATATCTATTTACAGACCGGGCATCTTGACCCTCTTGAATCTAATCATCATTACCATAATAGTCACAATTGAGCCCATAACTATAATTGAGCTCAATGGAAATTCAGGCACGACAATGATTTCAAATTCTGCTTTCTCAATAATTCTTTCAGGCATACCTCCAAGCGTTCCCTGTACTGTGACGGTTATGTGCGTACGTCCAGTTTCTTCAAAAGTTATTTCATGACTTCCTTGACCCTCTTCCGCCAAAAACCCTTCATCAATTACTGTACTTCCCTTTACATCTTCTATTAGTAAGTTGTATCGAACATTTTTTAGAACTCTATCTTGTTGATCAAAAATTACTAGTGTGAATGTCGTAGACTCGTCAGTTTGTATAGTGATCGGTTCCCAGTACAATTCAACAGAAAATATTGCAGAGGTAGTGAGGCTTCTAAGTGGGGGTTTTGGTAGTTGTAATTCTGATTTGGGAGGTTCAGGCGGTATATCAGTTATTCTAGTTTCTAGCAATTCAAATTCAAACTGAACAGGAATTGGTTGTTGGGTAGAAATAGTGTATACTCTCGCTCTTATAGGCAATGGAAAATCATCTTTAATCCAAACTTTGCTGTCAACCCCATAATGGAACCCAATTATAGAAGTATCCCATGATTGACCAGCGGCCTGAATGGTCTCGGCGCCTACCGGCTTTACTGTTATACTACCCCCTCCAATGGCAGCAATGACCCCCCATACTCTATTTCCAGTCAAAGATTTA
Source organism: Nitrososphaerales archaeon (assembly GCA_965197925.1). Classification (GTDB taxonomy): domain Archaea; phylum Thermoproteota; class Nitrososphaeria; order Nitrososphaerales; family UBA213; genus CBDAOC01. The sequence goes on along the minus strand of CBDAOC010000019.1, from coordinate 332,266 downwards.
GGTTCAATTTGAGATGCATAACTATCCAACCAAGCAAGGGAATCTTTGATGGGTGCTCGGTAAGGTTGTAGCTCTGGGGATATGTCCCCTCCCAGAGGTGTTAAAGTAAGCGATGATAAAATGAGTCTTCCGGTTACTACCTGTCCTTTGTCTTCAACTATTATATCAGTTATCCAATTACCTCTATCGTCCTTTGAATTTAACCATAGGGTTACATCAAACGGGGACCCTCCTTTAAAATCGAAATTGGATATCCTGTATTTTACCAAAAGGCCTTCCTGTGCATTGTCTCCAGGAAACCACTCTTGCGCGTAAGCTGACCTTGTAACTAAAACTCCCCCCACTATCAATATACATATCAGCACAAAAGCTGTATATTTGGTCATTGAATTGATAAGTGATCAAAACATTGATAAAAATTTATCTAACGTATGACTTTTCAATTTATGTTTCCATATTTCTTAGTCATTATTGTAAACCTAGTAAGAGCTATCATTATCCCAACGACAGATGCCATAACTACTATTGTACTAAGAGGAAATTCAGGTACGACTTTTATTTCTAAAAATACATACTCATTCTGGGGCTCTATAAACTCACCTATGCCCAGTACGTTTACCATTATGTTGAATGAGCCAGATGAGGGAAACTCCACTGTGTGGGTCGTAATCCCGTTTATTGCTAGAGAGCTTTTAAGTTCCTTTATAGGTTCTCCATCTTTAGTAACCCTAAAGTCGTAATAAACATTATTTAGCAGCTCACCCGCCATAGAGTCCTTGAACTTGATATCAAATTTTACAATCTGGTTAGGCTTTATTTCAGTGGGTTCCCAAAATACTAGTATCTTATACAATCCGTTGATAGTTTCAAGCGCTACGGTCTTTTCCTGTTCTTCTGACAGCGTTCCCTCTAAAGAATCGCCTGCGTCTTGTTGTGTAATCATTTTCATGAACTCCTGTGTTTCACCGAATGATTCCAATGGGATTAACATTAAAATTATTAGAATTCCTGCAAACATGTGTAGGCATGTATTCAATAAATTTTCATATCTAAACAAGCAGATAAGTGTTATGACTTAAAGTAAATATATAATATTACTAAATAAATGACGATGTGTAATTGCCTTAAAGTGCATTTCTACGAGGTTCAATTCAAGTTGGAAGGCATGAGGACTGTCCCAAAGCATAAAAACTGTGGAGATGTTTTGTCGGAACCCCAATTTGCAGAATTCGAAAGGCAGATTTTGCAACACTGGGGGCTACGTAACAGATAGAATAGTTTTATTAAAAATTAAATAGGGATGATTTGTACATATTATCAGTTGATGTCCAAAAGGGAATAACTATATTGGATTCCAACTGATCCCAAAACTGATCATTTAGTGAATAATTGACGATCATTTGGATCTATTTGCAATGCTGCCCGTAGCAGATCATGAAATTTCAGGAGATAACAGGTGAACAATGGAAGATGATATCACCGCATCTCCCCAAGCCAGCCAGAACCGGAAGGCCAAGGGCAGACGACAGAAAGACAGTCAACGGAATCCTGTTTGTCGGGATAACAGGATGCAGGTGGACTGGGATGTCACAAAGGTACGGCTCCAAATCAACTGCGCACCGCAGACTGCAGAACTGGCAGCGACGTGGAATATGGAAGAATATCCTCTCCGCTGCAGTCAAATCAGCCCACAGATCAGGCAAGATGCAGCTGCAAAAAACGGTCGATTCGTCATCAGTTCCGGCCAAAAAAGGGGAAGCGTCATAGGATACAACGGATTCAACAGGATTTCAGGCACAAAAATACACGTTGCGGTGGAACAAAACGGACTGCCAGTCTCAGTAGTAATGTCCTGCAAATCAGCATGACTCTGCAAGATTTGTAGACGTGATGGATGGCATCTCACAATATCTGGATGAGAGATCTATCAGAAAAATTGCGCGGTGCCAAGCAGACAAGGGCTGGAAATACCTCACCAAAAGAAAAATCTCTGACTGCATACCTTACAGAAAAAACAGTAAGACACAACAACAAAATGATAATACAGAACAATACCTATACGGCAAGACGCGCTATGTTGTGGAGAGATTCTTTGCCTGGTTGAAGAATGGGTTCCACAGAACCAGGATCAGATATGAGAAGAATGCACAAAACTATTTGGTATTTGTTATCATTTCGTCGATTATGATGTATTGGAGAGTATTGGGATGACTTCGTCATTATACTTGATTCCTGCAGGGCAAAATTATGTATTTTCTGGCTTGTGAGGAAGGATAAAATGTTTATTAATGACTCACAATGTATGACCAAAATGGATGGAGAGATCTATCAGAAATAATTGCGCGGTGCCATAGCAGAGCCTTCAAGTTTGCTTGTGTATAGGTGTAAAGAATGACGCTATGATGCAGAATTCATCAGGAAATACCTCACCAAAAGAAAAATCTCTGGACTGCATTTTTATTTCCTTACAGAAAAAACAGTAAGACACAACAACAAAAATAGTGTGTTGTATAATACAGAACAATACCTATACGGCAAGACGCGCTATGTTGTGGAGAGATTCTTTGCCTGGTTGAAGAATGGGTTCCACAGAACCAGGATCAGATATGAGAAGAATGCACAAAACTATCGGGTCCGTTGTTATCATTTCGTCGATTATGATGTATTGGAGAGTATTGGGATGACTTCGTCATTATACTTGATTCCTGCAGGGCAAAATTATGTATTTTCTGGCTTGTGAGGAAGGATAAAATGTTTATTAATGACGTTTGCAACGTTGTGTATAGGTGTAAAGAATGACCAAAATGATAACTGAGCCTGGGGATATTTTGCCATTTGGTAGTGCGACATTCTCTGCTAGGGTTAAAATAGATAATGGAATTGACATAAGTGGATATGCCATCTCATCTGAGTCTAGCAATTATAGAGAAACAGAGAGATTATTACAAGTAGAGGAAACCGCAATGCAACGCATACCAGAAGTAGCGAAAATCACTGACTTAATAACCTTGGACAAGAACAATAAGGTGACAGCTATAATTGATGTTGAAGATCCAGTGCTTGCGCAACTGAACATTACCAACATGTTAAACGAAAGGAAACAGTATACGTATATCCTTCAGGTTACAGATCAAAATGGTTTCATATCGTCACTGTCTTGGTCAATGGGTACTTTGGTTCCGAAGCAATCTGATATTACCACGATAGCATGGGTACCCCAAGAACCAGGAGGGTATATGCTCGAGGCATTTGTCTGGAAGAGTATAACAGATCCCTTACCTCTTGCATTCAGAACAATTGTCACGAATTTTCAAGTTAGGTAGCTCCTTTTTATTTGTCACACTACCTACAAATTCACTTCTTTCAACTCATCTCAAAACTAACCATTTAGACAATTTTTAGCGACCATTTAGATCCATGAATAGCGACATCTAAAATTATTTTATGAAATTCCAAGAATTATCAGACAAACAGTGGAGTATGATGGAATCACACATACCACCACATGCAAAAACTGGCAGGCCTAGGGATGATGATAGAAAAATCATTAACGGAATAATCCATGTTCTAACTACTGGATGCCGATGGGACGATATGCCAAAAAGATATGGTGATGATTCTACTGCAAACAGAAGGTTAAACAAATGGCAACAAAAAGGAATCTGGAAAAAGATTCTATCACGTACTATTCACTCAGCACATAAATCTGGCAAAATTAATCTACAAAAAATATCAGTTGACTCTTCATCCATTCCTGATAAAAAAGGGGCAATGTAACTGGATATAATGGATTCAAGAGAATAACAGGTACAAAAATACATGCCGCAGTAGAGGGTAACGGATTTCCAATATCCATACTGTTGAGTCCAGCAAATGAACATGACAGTACAAAATGCATGGATGTTACAGGATCAATTTCAGACTATCTTGATGATGATTCAATACAACAGATAGAACCAGTTTATGCAGACAAAATGATGCAAAATACATCAGAATGTATTTGTGGTTGTGGAATAGAAATATTGCATGTTGCATCCCATACAAAATAAATTCCAAGTTCATCTTGCAAAATAATGATTGCAAACATTACAACAAGACAAGATTTGTAGTTGAGAGATTCTTTGCATGGCTCAAGAATGGATTTCACAGAACAAGAACCAGGTATGAAAGAACGGCAGAAAACTATCTGGCATTTGTTAATCTTGCATCATTTTTGATGTATTGTAGGGTTTTGAGATGAGTTGGTTGATTTTTATATTCTATTTTTATATTCTATTAACTATATTGCTTCAGCACATCAGCCTTATCAGTTCTCTCCCAAGTAAAATCAGGATCGTTCCTACCGAAATGACCATAAACTGATGTCTTTCTATATATGGGTCGCTTTAGATCAAGATTTTTTATTATAGATGCGGGTCTAAGATCAAAATTCTTTCTAATAATATTTTCAATTTCGTCTTCCGATATATTACTCGTACCGAACGTATCAACCATCAAAGATACGGGTTGAGCTACACCTATTGCATAAGCAACTTGTAATTCGCATCTTTCTGCGAGGCCTGAATTTACAATATTTTTTGCAATATATCTTAACATATATGATGCTGATCTATCAACCTTGCTTGGATCTTTACCAGACAACGCTCCCCCCCCATTACTTCCAACCCCGCCATAGGTATCTGCAACTAACTTTCTCCCTGTTACTCCACAATCACCTGCGGGGCCACCTATGACAAATCGGCCCGTGGGATTTATGTAGCATACAGTATCTTTGTCAAGCATTCCATCACAAATCGGTTCAATCACTTTAGCTATCAGATCATTTCTAATAGTTTCATTATCAACGTCTGGTGCATGTTGTGAAGATACAATTACGGTATGAATCCTTTTAGGTTTGCTCCCCTCATATTCAATTGTAACTTGAGATTTCCCGTCAGATCTTAACCAGCTCAGATCCTTCTTCTTCCTCACTTCGGTAAGTCTCATGGTAAGTTTGTGCGCCAAGTTTATTGGCATAGGCATTAATTCAGCAGTTTCATTTGTCGCATATCCGAACATAATACCCTGGTCACCCGCACCTTGTTCCTTATTCTCTGAGGCTGTCACACCCATTGAGATGTCAGGACTCTGTTCATGTAATGAAACAAGTACCTTACAGGTCTTGTAATCAAAACCCAAAGCAGAATTATCATAACCAGCTTCCTTTATTGTTCGACGAACAACATCTTCAACATTCACGTTTCCTCTACATGTTACTTCACCCACGACAACCACCAGCCCTGGTGCAGCAAGAGCTTCAGCAGCTACTCTAGATTCTACATCTTGCTTTATATATTCATCCAACAAGGTATCTACAATTTGATCACAAACCTTATCCGGATGACCTTCAGTCACAGATTCTGATGTAAATAATTTTTTAGCCATAGACACATACAACTTTTAAAAACATGAAATTATAACTATCGCGCCTCATAACTCATTTTCCAGCTTTATGAACAAAACATTGTTACCCCTGATTACCACCTTTCCATAATTTGCAAGATGATTAGTACCATTAAATTCTTCTGCATCGACCAATATTAGATTCATGTATGAATCTACATTATTCATTTTTCCTCTGTATTCATATTCGCTCTTAAGCCTAACTGATACCTTTCTGTTAATGGCTCGCTGAAGTAGCGTTAATGGTCTTTTTGGCTGTTGTTGTGACAAATAAATCACCTTTAAAAGCTAAGAATAGAAACTACAATAAAAATCTTACCTCCTAAAATATGTCCCTTCACAATAATCATATTATTTCTACTTGTGTATTGTGGTTTTTAACGCATATAACTTAACTCAATGTAATAATGGTAATGAATAAAAGTACAATGCTTTGCCACATTGCATAGAAAATTGTTATTATGGAGAAGAATACGTGGTAGGAATATATTCTATTCAGTGAATATTAACACCAAAGTTGCTGCATCTGTCAAAATAATATTGCTCAGAATTATTTTTCGAGAAATCTATACCCGATGGATCCAATATTTCAATTTTCAATACTATAAATCCTGTGACAATATTATGGACGATACTTCAAGCTATACTTTTGATGATGAATATACTGAAAATATGGATAAGGACCCCAATTAGGTGGTAGGTCACCGCACTACCGTAACTGACAATATTGAAATAATGATAAAAATTACACCGATAGGTACAATCCAGTTTGGATTTATGTCCAGAGTTAAGCCATAACCTATAATTGCAAGACCTATAATCATAATAATTACAAAACCTGGAATCCTGGATATTGGGTGCATTTACACTTTCATTACTTCTTTATTCCGATATAAACTGTGAGAGTTGATCCCCACCGAATATCTTAAATTGAATCTAACTTTAGAACGTTCTGTATGAGGCGTTAAACTGGGATATTTCGTCTCATTTTATAGGACCGTTTGATTATAACACCTATCAAACTTGTGAACTCGTTTGGTATTTAATCACTTCATAATTCATGTAGTCTTCGGCCCTAATTATAAATAAGAACCTAAAGAACACTTTTCTCCATTATTTATCTCATTATGTTCAGATGATTCCTTGTATTTGGTCTATGCCGAGGCTACAACGAATCCAAGTTACTCGAGCACAATTGACGGTCCTAGATATATTATATTCTTGTCAAAACATATATCTACAACCATCTGTATCTACTCTTTTTCTATACCCAATCAAAAATCTTAGAATGATAAGGTTTATCGGTTCTTATTATAGAGTGATGATGACAGATTCCAATATAGATATTTTTTATTACCAATTTAATCATTATACAATTCTAAAAAATAAGAAAGGTAGGCTCATCAGCCTTTGACATCAATAGTTCCTAAATGGTGTAGGCTATACTCGCTTTCGCCATTCTTCATCATTCCAGTAACTACATAAAGATCACCTTTGTTTGTGGTCTGAACCTTATTACCATTGAATTCCAATGCATTCAAATTACCAAAGGGATCTTTGATTACACCAGAGACTGACCATGTACTACCATCATTATTGAATTTACCTTGCCAAGTTTCAGAAACGAATCTATGTATTGTAACTGTTTCACCATGATCGATAGAAACCCAGCCATTTTTAACAGCCATCATCAATGTACTGTTTTCATCTCTGCTAAGCTCATTGGTACTTAAGACAAAACTTGCCTGCGACCCCTCGAGCTTTCCAAACGGAATCGCTGCAACACCAGTACTATCGAACTGATACCGTTTTACATGCTGTGCCTCCGCTATATCACTACTGCTAAGGTTTCCGTTCAACAGGAAGGCTGCTACATATATAACTATGGCAACCCCGACAATTGTAGAAATCCGTACTCTCATTTTGCTCTCATTGATATTACGAGTCTTAGAACAAAAGAGCTTTCCCGAAGTAAGTGTTCCATATATCACAAGTAACACGGAACAAGTGTTCCAACCCGCGAAATCTTGATTTTCGAAAGTAGATTTAGTAAGAATGTATTCTATTTTGTGTAATAATCATGATACAACCCCAGTAATTACACTAGTGATTCAATATTAACTCATTCAAATCTAAGAGTGCGAAGAGAACATAGGTTATCATAATGATTAAGCAGAATCGCATAGATGCCAGCAGTACATGGTTCTAATACATCTAAAAAATGATCATCGTCGAGTGTAACATTTCATCAGGTTTTTTCCCCAGCTTACAATTCATCCCTTTGAAAAATTATCTATTATTCACCATTTCATAATTTTATACCGAAGATAATATGTGTGAAATAAACTCTGGTTCATTAAATACTCAGCTTGTGCTCATGAACTTCTAGGATTGTTTGTAAATATGATGGATATGAACTTTGTTGGCAGGGCATGGACTACACTAACATCTTCAGATAAACCATTAACATAATTTATAGTACTCAAAATGGTATCCAAGGGTATATCTAGCTTAAACAATTGAAATCGTTATTCAAGAATGTACAATCTTACATCGTTCTACCCTAATTCTTCATATTATTTCATTACATTTAGTTTAGCACTCCTGAATGATATTTTTTACCTCTCCGTAAACAATTCCATTATTTTTTTCCAAAAGACATCCTCTGGATCTTTTCTGAATATGATGTCATCCAGATCGAAAGAAAGTATCTCAACATAGTGACATTGATTTTGCTAGCATCAATGCCCTATCTGAATCTGTCTCTATTATATTTTCGTCCTTGTACTTCCTGTTGAAGTAGATGAGGTCTATCATTTTACATTTATCCATATTTACTACAGTAGTATCATCTGCACTAACGGTATGAGCATTCGTAAGTACCACCAATTTATCAGCACCTAAATTATTTGTGTTTGATATCCTCTCTATGCCCTTTACGTGATCCTTGTCAATCACTACTGCTACTGCGACCTTGCTCCCATCAGAAACATTGTATAAAGCATCTACATTTTGAACTGCGCCTTTACCATTGGGATACTCGGGTTTTGATACTCTTCCTTGTTCGTGTGCAAACGTAACTAAGCTCTTTATTGCATCCTTTACATTAGTCTCCAAGATTGTAGATTCAGCACAGTCTCTTCTAATCCTGATAAATTCTGATATGGGGACGTTCATTATGCTTCCTCTAACCCTTAGACCAGGATAGGCTTGTCTTATGGTTTCATCCAATGCCTCCTCCGTTATCGTATCTCCATTCATTCTACCTGAAATTTCCATTGCATGATACAATATGTTAAGCATTGAGCGTATACTTCTGAATTCTTGGAATTCATCATAGATTACCCTTGTTTTGTTCATTATATCATTTTCATACATTCCAAATGTCAAATCCTTCAAATTCACCCTTATGTATTCTAGTACTATATCAGAAACTTCTTCAAAAGTACTTGAGCCTGCAAGATCTATCTTGTAGTTAGCCTTCTCCAGTCTGTCAAAAACCGATGGTGCAACCTTCTGCACGTCTGCGTAAAGAGATGGTGTAGTTATAAGCAACAATACTGTTGAAGGTAGATGTGCATTTATAACGGCCTTTATAAAATCAGTAGCATCTACGTTTGAATCAAATTCATCTATCTCCAACACAGTTACTTTATTCAGAAATTTCAAGTTCAATTTCGCTATTGCTGATAATTGAAGTAACATTTCCTCCAAATTCTTTACATTCGAAGTATTTTTGAAATCATCAAACATTATCTGCTTCAACACAATACGCTCAATAACACTAAAATCATCAATTAGGAATTCGTTTAGCGCACGAATATCAGGAATCCTCTTTCCCTCCAGAACTTCGTTGGCTAACACCCCCACTTTCTTCCCTCCAAAGAAAGGTGGTCTGAATACCTTCTTTGCCACTTTATCACCATCAAGTGCCTCGTTTTTAATATAATCAACAACAGTAGCCTTTAATTGATTAATATCTTCGTTACTAAAACCATCTATCAGCGCACTATAAAGACTTGATAAATTTTTTGGTGAGATTGTACTCAGGTCAACATAAGAACAAACGGAATTAGTTTGAGTTGTCTTTATATGTAGAGCAAGGTGCGTCTTGCCCGCTCCTACATCTTGTATCACAGTAATTAAGCGAAAATCCTTTTGGTTAGCATTTCCTTTGTTAGAGACTTTGTCAAAGAGCTCAGTTATGCAATTCACTACAGCTTCTTTCGAAGCTTTATGTCTTGGGCCTCCTAAAACTTTTGCATCCATTAGAGTAGCCGTAGGACTACTAGGAAAAGGATTATCCTTCAAATTATAAGGGTACATTATATACACCTCACGAAACCATGCAATAAACCTCTAACCGTTACCCCTTCGTTGCCTCCAGATGATAATTCGTACCCGTTGTTGAATTGGTCAAAAAGCTGTGAAGCTAACGTATAGAAATTCTGTGTTGATATTGTATATTTGTCACAAATCCTCTCTCTTATCATAGCCATCTCGACCCAACCTATTGAAGTTGGAATATCCGTTAAAGTCCGATCAAACTCCATCTTGAATTTATCTAGAGTTAAATTAGTATTACCATTATCCCAGTTTCCCTTTGTTTTAGGTGTTTGTTCTACTGTTTTCCTTACGTCAGTAAGGGTTCTATTAACTATATTGTTCAATTCTTCTGTTACAGTAGCAACTTTATTGTTTAGCTCACTGTTTATCTTTGAAATTGTATCTGAATTTACCTTATTGTTCAATTCTTCTGTTACAGTAGCAACTTTATTGTTCAATTCTTCTGTTACAGTAGCAACTTTATTGTTCAATTCTTCTGTTACAGTAGCAACTTTATTGTTCAATTCTTCTGTTACAGTAGCAACTTTATTGTTCAATTCTTCTGTTACAGTAGCAACTTTATTGTTTAGCTCACTGTTTATCTTTGAAATTGTATCTAAAATTGTATTATTGGCTTTTGAATTCAAATCGAATATTAACTTGAACTTTGGGTCGTCACCCACAAGATATTGCACGTAGTTATCTTTTGACCAGTAGGTTATTTTACGCTCCTTCTTTTCCTCAAATATAACACCTTTAGAGAGTAACCCATCGAAGAGTTGATCGCTAGTGATATCGAACTCTTTCTTAAGTTGTGCCTTTGGTACGCCATTTACTCCTGACGATTCTATTCGTCTATACAGATTATCGATAGACATTTGAGGTATTTTATCTCATAAATGATTTATGTGAAGATGTCATTTAACGTGAACAAAATACTTATAATTATTTCATTATGAGTATAATATTCCCTATGTACCCACTGAATTATCTTTGGATATATGATAAATTTTTACTGTTAATCACCCAACCTTTTACTCTAATTTTACACTATACAAATAAGGTGTTCTAGAGAATTCCATAATTACATTCTCATGGGATGAAAAAGCATGGGTTTGAATAATCCTACATTATAATTTGATTAATAATGGAGTTTCAATCTAGGTAAGGGGCGGTAAATTTTGATTGGAATAAAGTTTGTAGATCTTGCTTATGACACACAATTCTAGAATGAGTACAGATTAAACTGATAATGGGGGAGACATCTATTGGGCGTATGGTAAGTATGAATAAACAAAGCCAAAGCAGAAATTAATGCGTAGAAGTATCAATCATAGAAACATCTATAGTAGACTTGACTAGGTAAACCTTATCTAATATTCATTAGCAATTAAATATTATTATAACTGGAGAAATATGGTTTAAGATCTTAGAAGCTAGGTGCTAATTATTCTCCGCCAATAACTTTTTCATATTCCTCTAACTTCGCCTTTCCTCTTTTCAATATTGTGAAGATCATCAATATTATGGCAATCCATATGGAACTTAGAACAACATTCTGGAAACTGGCATAAACATATGGTTGCGCTGCGTCGATCTGTGTTTCAAGTATGGATAGTTCACCACGAACATCGCCAAGTCCCGTGTTAAAAGCCGTGCCATCTCTAGGCAATGTAGATAGAATTCTCAGTCTGTCCATCATCATGTCCATATCTCTCTGCATCAAACCAAAGTCAGTTGTCACAGTAGGAAATGCCCATACAGGATTTCCTTCCCTTGGAATCAAGGGTTTCGCACTCGCAAGGTAATCTAACATCATTTCTGGTGACGGAGAGGACAAGCTTCTTTGAAGATATCCTTTGGCTTTTTCCAAAGGATAAACTGTTTGGCTATAACCAACATATGCCATAATCACACCAAACAATAAGAGCCCAAGCGTCATTATCATTATAGCTTTATATCGTCTTGCTACCACTTTTCTCTCCCACTATCTCTCTTAATTCATTGCCTTCCTTATTTTTAAATGTTGAAAGCATAGAATGTTTAATGCTAAGAAATGATATGTAAATGAACCCCATTGTCTGCAGGGCTAATATTGGTGCATAAACAGGATTTCCGCTAAATATTGATATGAATATTCCTAATATGCCATAAGCACCAAAGAATATCTCTAACAATGTAGTTTGTGTAAATGGTAGTGTATAGGCCTTATCTCTCCAATTGTCACCTTTATCAGTAATCCCAAACTTCGGTGTTCTAAGAAATTCTGGTCTGCCTCCATTCATTGCATCGAAAACTGCTACTGTGTTGTTTACTGATATTCCTATTGAGAACAATATTAGATACAAATAAGCCTTGGCCTTGTTCAGCCAAGATTGTCTCCAGAGGCGTTTTATAACGTATAGGTAAAAAGCAGGACCAAAGAGCAGGTATACTACCAATGCAGTTATAGGATAAATACTAATTGGATACAATTTAAAATCCATTGCAAGCAATATTGGAAGAAATAAGAATTGTATCAACATCAATGGGTGCACTATATGCCTAGTTAATTGAATGAATGCCTGTATCTTTGTGTCTGGTGGAAATTTCCTGTTCGTTATTATATCTCCAAGAAGTTTCACGCCACACTGGATAGATCCTTTTGCCCACCTGTACTGCTGTCTCTTCGCTGCATTGATTTGAACAGGGATTTCCCCATTACATACTAATTTATCCAAAAACAAAGCACGCCATCCTTTCATTTGTGCTCTATAGCTCAAATCCATATCTTCAACAAGAGTGTTAGCCTGCCAGCCCCCGGCATCTTCTATACATCTCTTACGCCATATACCGGCTGTACCATTGAAGTTCATGAAGAGATGTGTTAAACTTTTGGCTTTCTGTTCTATCAAAAAGTGAAAATCAAGACTTAATGCCTGTGCTTGAGTCAATGGAGAGTAATTTTCATTCAAATGTCCCCACCTACACTGTATCATACCAATCTTGTCTGATGAAAAGTAATTGATTGCTTTCCTCAAAAACCATTTAGGGGGAACAAAATCTGCGTCAAATATAGCTATAAACTCACCTTTTGTGGTTTTCATCCCCTCTGTTAATGCACCAGCTTTGTAACCTGCTCTACTCTTCCTTCTTACATGCTCTATATCATACCCTAGCGTCCTATAACGTTCTACAATATTCTGACAGAGGTCTTTAGTATCATCAGTTGAATCATCAAGAACTTGTATCTGTAACCTATCTTTAGGATAATCCATTGCACATACTGATTGAATTAGTCTGGCGGAAACATACTTCTCGTTGAATATTGGAAGCTGAACTGTTACCATGGGAAACCCATTCTCGACTGACTTTACTTCCCTACTATTTTTCCAAGACATGTATACAAGATAGTAAAAATTCAAACTGTAAAGGGACATAATCCAAGAGACGGTGATAAAAAATACAAATGATATATAAGCGAGCATTCAACCTATTTTCTCGTTATTAACTATATATACTGTTTTGTAAAATTGAACAGAAAATGAACACCCATACAATTATAGGGGTTATTTAGTAAATGGATGAACTCCCTGAGTTATCTTTATTGCTACAGGGGGACAAACAGTTTCACATGCCATACAGAATATACACTCCGATTCCCTAGTTGGATCAGCTTTCTTTTCTGAGGCCTGATGTCCTAGTGTCTCGAACCATTCAAATACATTGACAGGACAGGCCTCTATACAAGCGCCATCTGCAACACATATGTCAAAGTCAACCGCGACAGATGTGCCATGTATTCCCAGCATCGCTGGAATATCGAGTGGTCCCCAAACCTGATGTCCAATATGATCATCCGCTATTTGCCTGCTATTCCTAAAGTTAACATCTATACCTGTACCAGATGTAACAGTAGGTTGTGGCATAGGTGCAGGCTGTGTACTGGGTTTAGGTGCTGGTGTGGGTGACTTGTTTTCAGCTGCTTCCTTTGGTAGCTGTCCTACTACCTTTGTTTGTTTTTGTTCTACTTTTATTGCTGGCGTTGGAGCTTGAGCAGCTTGAATAGGTTTTGAACTAATAATTGGCTTTGCTAATGGTGTCAACCCATAAAGTCTCTTTTGGGCTTCTTGTTCGCTTATTTTATTTTTTTTTACCCAAGACTGTTTCCATTTTTCACCGATAACCGTATTTCTAACAATGGAATCAAGAACCATCTTTGCATTCTGATCTGCCTTGATTCTATAATTCTTAATCCAATGAGCGTCAGGAAAATTTTCTAGAGGTTTGATCTGATAAATGATATCAACAACTTCACCAGTTACAATTTCTACGGTAACTTCAAGCTCTGCTTCCTTCCAATCTTGAGGTTTTGGTGATCTATAGTCAGCTTCTTTCCATTTGTGAGTAACGTATATTCTGTCAGCATATTCATCAATCTTGAATGATAGTTTTAAAATGTTAATTGCATCCTTCCTCTCATTCTTATCCGTCAATTCTGCGGGGATTCTGAACAAGCCTAAGCGATAGGCATGTAAAGGATAAACGCCACGTTTGGCTGTATCTGAGAGAACCGTGTATACCTTGTCTTCAAGGAGTGATGACATTCCCTTATTTTTGTATTGATGAGAGACTTTAAAGCTTTACTTAGTCAGGACAGGTCATTTCCCTTATTTTTCTATAACGCTCTTCCATTTCCATGCCTTTTTTTAATACATCCCCATATACAAATCTTGATTTGGGAAAATACCATCGAATTGATACCTTATGACCGATGCCATCTTGATCATGGATCATGCCTTTTTCGGATTCTATACCAAATTTCTCATCCGCAGATAGTTCTATTACAGTAAGACCACGCTTTGTTTTATCCTCAAGAATTATATTGGAATCTTCATCATAAATAAAGAAGAATTCTCCTTTCTTAAGGAGATTTTGGTCTTTACCCATTACCTTCACTTTTCTATCGGATTGCGAATCATGTTACCCCATTCTGTCCATGAACCATCATAGTTCTTTACATTCTGATATCCTAATAGATATTTCAGTACAAACCATGTATGTGATGATCTTTCTCCGATTCTGCAATACGCTATAATATTCTTATCTGGGGTTATTCCCTTGCTCTGATACAACTGCTTCAATTCCTCAAAAGATTTGAATGTTCCATCATCTTTCACGGCCTGCGCCCATGCTATATTTGCAGCCCCAGGAATGTGTCCGCCCCTTTGTGCATGCTCTGTTGGATATTCAGGAGGAGCCGTTATCTCTCCATTATACTCTTTAGGTGATCTAACGTCCACCATTGCCCAGTTTGGATCCTTTGTATCAACTATCTTTCTCACTTCAGGCAAATATGACCTCAATTCTTCGTTTGGAGGTTTTGAGGTATATGTTGTTATCTGGAATTTTGGTTCATCTTTTACATACTCCTTGTTTTCAGTTTCCCATTTCTTTCTACCGCCGTTCATTATTCTCACATCTTCATGTCCATAATACTTGAAGACCCAAAACGCGAAGGCGGCGAACCAGTTATTAAAATCTCCATAAAGTACTAATGTAGTATCCTGTGTTACTCCCATCCTGCCCATCAACTCCTCGTATTGTTTTGAGCTGATTATGTCTCGTCTTACCGGATCATTTATGTCCCGCTTCCACCATGCAAGCCCTGCGTTCTTCACATGTCCTTGATTATACGCGTTTTCTGGATTATAGTCCACTTCTACCACCCTTACTTTGGAGTCGTTAATATGCTCCGCAACCCAATTTGTTTCTACCACAACTTCACCATGTACGTAACTCATTTCCTCTCTCATATCTTTCGATCATATTTAAATTGTTACCGGATTTTGTTGTGTTTCCACCTAACAAGATGTACCATGTTCTGATAAATAATTCATGTATTGAAGGTTATAGATAATACATTTCGGTAATGTGTAGGGATCTGTAAAAACCATACTATAAATACAGTCAATCTAAGCATGTTGTAGGCTATCACTCTGGACATCAGTTCCCTATTCTACATCTTGGCCAGCCTTGATGCTATATACTCACCAAATATTCACTTTACCATAGACATTATCGTCTCATTCTTGTTTCTATGATGATATAGACTTGTATAGAATCTCCTCTTCATTTGCTTGCTGTATCTTTCATGGGTTCTCAATATTGAAATATCTTCATATCTAGCTGGTATGATACTAACAGCATCAAGTTCTTGTACAATTTCATGATTTGTTTCACTATCATTACACTTTATCTGCTACAACTAAAGAGTAGCATTATGTTAGATATTCTTTCCGTAATTAGTCTGAAATCTATGGTATTGTGGTCACCCTTCTTATCCTCAATGAGCATGCTGTTTACTCTCTTAATTCAGCACCTATAGATAGATTGATGTACTTTTTCCTTATTCCTGTTCTATCCGTATAGCATGACAATGCATTGCTGGTTCTGAATCCAGATACATCTATTCCTAAGAACAATTTCCTAATCTTGTTAAGAATAATGAATGAAAAAATATTCTGTAGTGTGCTACCATCTAATCTTGCAGCAAACTTCTGAAGAGTTGCATAATATTGGACTTTCTGTAGATACATTCTAAGATAGAATCCTTCATAGAGCAATTCTACGAGCCTTCTGTAGCTCTTCTCTTCATAATGGCTTACTGTTAGAAGGATAAGGTGTTGCCATTCAGTATAGATGAAATTGCTCTTCCTGTACACATAGAGAGGCATTTTGACCGTCATTAACACATCTAACATAGTTTTGGCAAGTTTGACATATCTAGACTCTTTCATGCATAGGCATGTTAGGTATCTAACTAATTGATCTCACGTGCAATTCTATATACAATGGGTTAACATCTATGGTTTCCACACAGCCTAATGTAAATCACCTTAGAATGGTAAGTGTCAAATAACAAAATACGAAGTCGGGTATGTTGCAAGTTTTATGGAATGTACTATGAAAATATGATGTGAGATAAATCACACTTTTATTTTCGAGCAGAAATCTATTGAAAATTAAACGCCAAAAGATACTTAAATATAATGTAGATACTCGCAAGGATTTTATGCCAATTACACTACACAATATTCCAAATGAACATCCATAATGTAGCTATTGTTACTAAGCAAAATAGCCCCCTTGCAGAACGAATATCGAGGAAAGTTGTAAAACTTCTACAGGAAGGGGGGTCTCAAGTTTATACTATATCACCATTTATTGTAGAAAAAGGAACTATGCTAAGTAAAATAGATGAATTAATTGAGAAGGAAATCGATCTTGCGATAGCTGTTGGTGGTGATGGTACTACCTTAAAAGTTGTTAGGTGCCTTACCAAAAGTGTAGCCATATTCAGTATTAAAGCTGGTGGGACCCGTGGAATCTTAGCAACTGTACATGCTGATGAAGTTAACACAAGTTTGCAAAAGATCTTTTCAAACTCGTTTCATTTGGAAAAAAGAATGCGAATATACGCATCAATAAACCAAATAAATTCAGTACCTGCGTTGAATGAGGTTTTTATAAGCAGAATCAATGTTACAAGAACTCCTACATTCACGATAAAGTTCAAACAGGATGAAATACAGCAGAGAATGGATGGAATAATTATTTCAACTCCTACTGGATCAACTGGACATTCATACTCTGTAGGCGGTCCTGTTCTGTATGAAGAGCTTAATGTTCTTTTGTTAACTCCAATGAATACAGTTAATAGAATGCCACCATTAATATTCCCCGATGAACCGATAGAAATAAGCAGTAACTTTGATTCAAAAATAATTGTTGACGGTCAGGTTGTTCTTGAAACAAAACGTGAAGACAATATCAAGATAGCAAGATATAAGCATGATGCAACTTTTGTAAGGTTTGAGACGAAGGGTCTGAGGCAGCTTGCTAAACTCGGATTCTAGTGTCATATTGGACGCAAGTGCATTTTATGCTGGGATTGCCTTCTCGGGTCTTTTGAAATATTATACTACAGACAAAGTATTTGAGGAAATAAGACATATTAAAAGTTCAATTTCTGCAATAGAGGTGCTTGTACAGTCAAGTAATCTGAAAGTCATAGAACCCGAAGCCAAATTCATAACTTCTGCCAGATATATAGCTAAAAAAAGTGGAGATCTCGTTAAGATGTCCGAAGCTGATCTTTCAGTGATAGCATTGGCTTTTGAATTGAGGGATTCAAATCCATTAATAATAACTGATGATTTTGCTGTAGCAAATGTTGGGGAACTTTCGAATATTCAAGTGTCTTATGTAATGAGTAAAGGTATAACAAAAGTCGGAACATGGTTGAGATATTGCCCAGCTTGTAGTGTATTGTATAGGAAAAATGAAAAACAATGCGTAACTTGTGGAAATAGACTTAGAACAAAATTAACACATAATAAAAAGCATTGATCTTTTGTTGGAAATATTCTAGAATACTTGCTCTCCGTCCGAGATTGCAATTAGGTTGTTTCTGATTCTAGAAAGAACGGATTCTTGATTTTCTTATTACGGAATTACATTAATGTATATTATCTACAAGACATTTTTATTCAGCCAGCACCAAGAACCATCACCTATAATCTAATGATATTTTATTATCATTGATATCATAGGTGTCTAGGGCTGTTTGTAACTCTATTTTTTCATCAACTAGTATTGTATCTAAAAAAAATCTTGCGTAACTTCGATGCCCGAACATAACCCATTCCCCCAATCCGTGCAAGATCCGCCGTTGATGCATTCAAAGCCTTAATTGGTGTTTTGAACTTCGTAAGCATTCTAACGGCAAGTTTTTCACCTATACCAGGCAATGATGCCAAAATTGATAATTGCTGAATTTCTACCGCATTACCTTTTTTTAATTTTTTGTGGCCCTGTCTCATTATTCTTCAATGCATTATGAGCCAATGAGTACAACATCATGGCTGTATTTTTTTTATTGCTGTATGTATAATTACTAACTTGAAATTGAGTGCAAGAGTTGCAACCGCACCATAAAAAACCATCATATTGTCAGTTAGTTTCTCAACAGAATTTATGTCACCTTCAATTACTAAAATCGGTTTGCCATAGTGCAATGCAAGCTCGGAACATTGTGTAAATAACCTACCTTCATAAATTGAATTCATCAGATCTCGTATGGATTTACGTTCTACGGCTCCACTTGGTGAAATTAGGTAATCACCCACATCCAATTGCTTAAAATCAACCTATGCATTTAGCCTCGTGCGTTCATAGGGTATTCTACTTTTCCTTTCTCGTTCGTCCGCTACAATTCTTATCTTTCCTTTTTTAATATATTTCACATCCAAATTTATCAATGTGAAACGGC
Source organism: Nitrososphaerales archaeon (assembly GCA_965197925.1). Taxonomy (GTDB): domain Archaea; phylum Thermoproteota; class Nitrososphaeria; order Nitrososphaerales; family UBA213; genus CBDAOC01. The sequence goes on along the minus strand of CBDAOC010000019.1, from coordinate 313,185 downwards.
TATTAAGCAATATCCCAAAAATTCTTGAATGTTACAGCATTTTAATTACATTAAGAAGAACTATTGTAATTTTCAATATTTTGTTTCAGGACTGCTTGTAATAATTACACCAATAATGAGCATTGAGGGACATCGATCCCTTTTTGGTAGTTTCAGGATATTTGAATATATCGTTTCGCAACATCTCAAGAACTATTGTGCTAATACAGATTCTCCATCAATATTATGAAATTTAGAGAACATTTGTGTAGAAATTGAGTAACGTCATACAAAAGTGCTATCTCAATTTCTGTTCCGATATTTCTTTATTTAGCTGAGGCTTGGGCGTAATTTAGTTCGAAACGATAAGATCAGGTTCTAGTTTTTATTGTTGATATGTTTATCTCAGACTCGATACTCCTTCGTATATTATTTTTGATTGACGTGATTCGGCCAAAACCTCTTAGGAAAAGGGGTAGACCATTCTACTATTCTCCTACAGTAATGATGAGATGCTTCATCGTTAGAGTATGGGTAAGAATACCAGGCAACAATGCTTTGCATGAATACTATTCGATAGACATGCCATACAACAGGAAGGTAATGAAGGCATGTGGTCTTGATAGGTTGCCAGACAGAAGAACATTCGACAGAAGGTCAAGGCCATATCAATTGACATAAGATCAAGGATAGGTGCTATGGGTATGCTCTTCATAAAAGATGGGTTGGTAGACCCAGCCATAGTATCCGTTGACAGTTCATTGTTGAAAGCAAAGGGACATGTATGGCATAGATCAAACATGAAGAAGAATGAAGTGCCACGCTCCGGTATAGATACAGATGCTCGATGGGGCTACAGCAGAACCAAGGGATGGATATTCGGATACAAACTGCATCTAGCATGTAGCACAGGTTCATTGATAGTTCCATTATCAGCTGATTTCACAACAGCTAACATTACTGATAACAAGATGTATGAAAGCATAACATCTTCATTGCCTACAGGAATGGTAAGGTATGTTGTAGGAGATGAAGGATATGATGATCACAAGTTATGTGATTTCAGCGGGTATAGAGGGCATCCAGTATTCCCATTGGAAAGGTATAGGCATACTACAGATAATAATAGACTGGCATTGCTGCAGTTCTATAACTCTGAATATGGGCAGCATGTATATTCTCGGAGGAGCATAAGTGTTGAACCATTGATAGAGCAGATAAAGGATGTATTTACCATAGATCCATTGCCAGTTAGAGGGTTCGATAAAGCTAGGAGCATCGTTCTGATTTCTATATTGCTATACCAGCTGATGGTATACTACAACTACTTGACAGGAAGACCATTAAGGGCATTGAAGCACATGTTGGGAAGTTAATCAATCAGAGGCATCAAGTTATTTTTGTTATATGGAATAATGCCCATGCCTCATTTAGCTATACATCCATCATAACCCCATTCTCGATGTCTACATCACCAAACTATAGATGCAAGTTGGACCATACATCAACTACAATGCCTTACAATGTCTTGGCCAAGCCATCATATTTTTTCCCATCCTTCTATCCAGAGAAAGCATTTTTTGAGCCGACAACACTGTTTAATACTTCTTTTGATCAACTCCTGCATCGAATTTGCTGGTCTGGGAAAACCTAACGTGAAGGAGTATTAGAATTTCACCTACCTAACGTTTGTTTATCCCTAACCAATCCTGTTTGTATATTGAGTGTTTAACCAATTGAATTCACCATGAGGGGTTCTAACTAACCAAGTCTTCTTTTGTAATATTAATTAAGTCTTCACCAATTCATTCAATAATCCTTAGTTCGCAACAAATTATGATGATGTCCTATCTTTTAAGAATGGAACATATATGTCTAGTAGATTCTTTCTAATACATTATTCCTTCATCTCTAAGGCTGATAATGGTTCCAATTATGTTAGTGGTAGGAAGTCAATCTGTTATAAAAAAAAATACAGCAAACACATTCCTCAATTGGCCCTACTATAGATTTTGCCCAAAAAATATTCACCACACACCAATCAGTACTTCTGACAATGAACTTGGGGTTAGATAGCCCTATTCCCTTGATCATTGATACATTTAAAATTAGGATCTATCACATTCGAATATAATCTACTTGACCAAATTTAACTTACCCACCTTTTCTTGCACTTTATCCAACAAAAGTCCTCCCAACGTATTTTCATCAACATCCTCCCTTGATAAAGAAGCGGCTACTGCATGTCCCCCACCAGATTCTGATAGTTTGCTCGTTACATCAATTCCAAGATGCAAATTCGATAATCTGTAGAAATTCGGTGTAGCTCTTAAACTTGCTTTTGAACGATTTCCAGTGCCTCCAACTGCAATACCAACATCGGCACCAAGATCTATTAGAGACTTTGCAACTGAAGCATGAAAAGAACCTATCCTAGCAAAGGCTATTAAGAATTCATTAACACTATAGAGTGTAACTCTGCTTGCAGCCTTTAGTCTTGCCAATCGTTCTGAGCGATCTCTTTCACGTGTTAGAATTTTCTTTGCACTATCTATCGAGGCCCCAATCTTATATAGTTCGCTTACCGCAGTAATTGTTTCACCGCTTGCAAGGAAAAAATGTTGTGAATCTGCCATTATTCCTAAGAGTAAGATCTGTGCTACACGCTTGCTTATGTTAATCTGATTTGACCTGTAGAGATCGTAAACTATTTCGCTTGCGGAGGATGCTTTGGTATTAACGAATAGAACATTGGCAATTTTTTTTACATTTTTCCCTAGTGGATGATGATCTATGAGGATTTTTTCTGCTTTGCTCTCTACGATCCCCTGTCTTGATTTTGACAACAATAAAGGGTTATTCGTGTCAACTATGATAATAAGATCAGCTCTTGCGAAATCTGCATTATTTTCTATAGAAATAGGAAAACTTTTACTCACTTTTCTTGCTATAGTGTTGAGTCCCTCCGGAAAGACGAACTTAACTATCATATTTTTTCCAATCGCTTTTAATAATCTCCCTGTGCCATATGAGGCACAATATGCATCAACATCAGCAAGTCTATGCGTAACAACATAAACTAAATTGATTCTCTGTTTATGCAAGAATGAAAGCAATTACTTGCAGGTTGATTTGTTCAAATATAAATTTCAATACATTTACAATGTTGTATCAAATAATTACCATATTATAGCAGTTATCCAAACCCTTTTGGATTCATTTTAATGAACATGTTAATAAAATTATAAGAAAAAATCTGGGTGTGAAAAGCGGAATGTCGCTAGAAAGGGAATGGTTAAATTACATCAAATAGGGGAATACTTATGTTTGTATATTATACTCCAAAGGAAGCAAACAAAGTTCTGCCTGAAGCAAAGCGAAAGTTTAACCTCATTATTGGTACGCGTAGTCGGATCCTAAACATGCAGGAAGATCTACAACACATTCTCAATACTGGAGGAACATTTGAAAAATATATTTTAAAGAAACAAGAACTAAACACTGCCATGTCAAATCTTTACAAAACTATTGAGGATCTTGAAAGTATGGGCATAATCCTCAAAAGTGTTGATGAAGGTCTTCTCGATTTTCCTTCCCTGAAGTTCACAGCAGAGGTATGGCTGTGTTGGAAGGATGGAGAGGATGAGGTGAAATTCTGGCATGGTAAAGATGAAGGATTCACTGGTAGAAAGCCTATACCAATAAGTGATGAGTCGCTGGTGTGATATTTAATAGTTAATTGAGGCTTGGGCGTAATTTAGTTCGAAACGATAAGATCAGGTTCCAGTTCATATTGGTAATGTGTTTAGCTCAGACTCGATACTCCTTCGTATATTATTTTTGATTGACGTGATTCTAGTCAAAACCTAATAGGAAAAGGGGTAGACCATTCTACTATTCTCCTACAGTTATGGTGAGATGCTTCATCGTTAGAGTATGGATAAGAATACCAAGCAACAATGTGTTACATCAATATTTTTCGATAGACATGCCATACAACAGGAAGGTAATGAAGGCATGTGGTCTTGATAGGTTGCCAGACAGAAGAACATTCGACAGAAGGTCAAGGCCATATCAATTGACATAAGATCAAGGATAGATGTTATGGGTATGCTCTTCATAAAAGATGGGTTGGTAGACCCAGCCATAGTATCCGTTGACAGTTCATTGTTGAAAGCAAAGGGACATGTATGGCACAGATCAAACATGAAGAAGAACGAAGTGCCACGCTCCGGTATAGATACAGATGCTCGATGGGGATTCAGCAGAACCAAGGGATGGATATTCGGATACAAACTACATCTAGCATGTAGCACAAGTTCGTTGATAGTTCCATTATCAGCTGATTTCACAACAGCTAACATTACTGATAACAAGATGTATGAAAGCATAACATCTTCATTGCCTACAGGAATGGTAAGGTATGTTGTAGGAGATGAAGGATATGATGATCACAAGTTATGTGATTTCAGCGGGTATAGAAGGCATCCAGTATTCCCATTGGAAAGGTATAGGCATACTACAGATAATAATAGACTGGCATTGCTGCAGTTCTATAACTCTGAATATGGGCAGCATGTATATTCTCGGAGGAGCATAAGTGTTGAACCATTGATAGAGCAGATAAAGGATGTATTTACCATAGATCCATTGCCAGTTAGAGGATTTGATAAGGTAAGGAGTATAGTGTTGTTATCAGTATTGTTGTATCAGGTAATGGTTTACTACAATCATCTAACAGGAAGACCATTAAGGGCATTGAAGTATATGTTGGGAAGCTAATAGTAATAATTTCAAAATAATATTATAATTGAATTATGCCCAAGCCTCAGATATATAATGAAAATTATACATGTCATCACTTTATTTGTCCTTTATAGAAGATAATACATTCCAAATATTTGCAAGTTTACATAAATAAGATCTAATTGTAAAAAGGTAGACCCGCAAGAAAAGGTATTATGTAAAAAATTACATGGTTGTATTAATAACTTACTTTGTCATAATTATCCTCTTATCGGTGACTATCATGTCAACTCGAAAATCCGTCTTTCCATGTGGTATATTTTCAAAGACTTGAAACTCATATGCTAATCCCATACTGACTGTATCAATATTTGATAAAAATCTGTCATAGTAACCCCCCCCATATCCTATTCTATATCCATTTTCATCCCATAAGATTCCTGGAACGAACACCAAATCTAAATCTGCCAATTGTTTACAATGATCTTTTGGAGTCATTATGTTGTATTTGCCTATTTCCAGATCATTAGCCAAATCCTTCACTTGTACAAAAACTAGAGAATCGTTGATTATTTTTGGTAATCCTAATTTTTTGTTCATCTCCAACACTCCATTCAAAATATTAGTAGTCTTTACCTCAGATCCTATGGGATGATATGCCGCTACCGCACTAGCCCTTGTTAATTCGTTCATACCACATGTTTTGATCTGAATATCATCACTCATTTTATCTAAGATTTCACTACTTAACGAATTTCTAATCTTTAACATTGTCTGACGAAGTTTGTCCTTCGAACTATACATCTACCTGTATCCCTTGACCAAGTGACGTGGCCAAGACTGTATTTCTCAGCAACATTGCCACAGTCATTGGGCCAACTCCGCCAGGTACTGGAGTGATATATGAGGCCTTCTCTTTCACGGCTTCAAAATCAACATCACCAATAAGCTTTCCATTAAGCCTATTTGTTGCTATATCAATCACCACCGCACCATCTTTAACCATATCTACGGTTACCATAAATTTACCTCTGTTACCAACTGCAGTAATCAGTATGTCTGCCTGCTTACAAACTTCGCCGACATTTGGGGTTTTGGAATGGCATATGGTTACGGTTGCATTTTTATGTAATAGCATTAGGCTAATAGGCTTGCCTACCAGCATACTTCTATTCAGAACGACGGTGTGTTTCCCTTCCACTTTTATGTTATAATAATTTAGTAATTCCATTACACCAGCAGGAGTGCATGGTTTTAGCATTGCAACATCATATGCCAACAAACCAGCATTAGTGGGTGTTAGACCATCTACATCCTTTTTGACATCTATCATTCCAGTCACAACGAACTCAGTGATTTGATTAGGTAGGGGCAGTTGTACTAATATACCATTTACCTTCCTGTCTTCGTTAAGAATGGTTATTAATTCTAACAACTGTTGTGTCTCAACTTCCTGTGGGGGATGATGATCGATAGTTTTGATACCAACTTCTGAACATGCTTTCTGCTTCATACCAATATATGTGGAAGAAGCTGGATTATCTCCAACAAGAACAGTTGCAAGACAGGGTTCAATATCCCTAGCCTTTAGGAATTTAACGGCCAAAGCGATCTTTTTTTTCATATGGTTTGCAACTTCCTTACCATCAATTATACGCCCTGTCAATATTGAACAAAACTACAATCTTGTTTATAGATTTAATGTATTCTTTAATAGTAATTTGTATTGAAAGTAAGATGGTAGGGGGTGCGTACCCCATCCACTATCAGAATAAATTAATAAATTATTATTTATTATCATCCAATATTGATGCTTTATATTCACATATGATCACATTATTGATAATAAACCATTCATATTTTCTTAATGAAAATCTATAAAATCCCGTCTACGACAATACTATAGAATCATTCTGGATTGGTATTGGTAATAAGTTTGAAAAGCGAAATTTATCCTGTTTACTTATTATAACCCAACCTAAATAGACAGATTCCAAGCAATGTCCATGATTAGAGTGTCATCGCTCTTTTTCTATTCATCACAATCTTTTAACATGCTAAAAAAGTGAATTATTATATAATATTAGGAAAGCATCATATAACATTAAGCCCCATAATAAGTTAAATATCAAGGGGCTGTGGACAACAGAAAGAATAACATTTAACAACAAAGACTATAACTAATAAAATGTTACAAATTTCCTAAAGAGGTCAGCATATTACCTTACTCCTTAAATCGAGTCATAATTGAATTTTAACTCTCCTTCCCTCTATTGAGAGTCTTTTTTCTGCAAAAAGTTTCACAGCCTCCGGATATACTCTGTGTTCTTGTTCTAATATTCTATCTGCAAGAGAATCTATCGTATCGTTATCCATTACTTCTACAGAAGCTTGAATTATTATAGGGCCCGTATCAACACTCTCATCCACAAAATGAACGGTGCAACCAGTAATTTTTGCGCCAAATTCAAGAGCTTGCTTCTGCGCATTGAGACCAGAGAAAGATGGAAGTAGGGCGGGATGAATATTCATTATAGCCCACCTATACATTTGCACAAATTCTTTGCTGATAATACGCATGAAACCTGCCAAGCATATTAGCCCGTTTTCTGGTCTAACATTATTTTCATCAAGGCAGTTCACGATCTTTCTATCATATTCCCAATTTGCACCCTTCCTACCTTCATCATCCAAGAACTGTGATTTCACGTTGTACTTCTTTGCAGCTTCTAATGCTTTGGCGTTAGATTTGTTGCTTATTATGATAGAAGGATTCACATTCTTTATGGTTCCAATTTTAATCTTTTCAAGAATTGCTTCCATATTGCTACCTCTGTCAGACACCAATATTCCTAAATTAATCAATGCAGATTCGATAGTATCATTATTTAATAAATTTATGTGGTTATCACAATCATCTTTCTACTCTTGTCATCTGTACACATAGGTGCGCCGTGTATGAAGAAATGATCTTCCCCTCATTTTCATCATCATCTTATTTTGTAAACATTGAATAGGAATATTTCAGATTTTCTAATACTAACATAGACAGGTGGTAATTGTTTCTCCATCAAGACATATGTCAGTATCAAGACCACCTTTGAGTATATCTGTACCCGGACCACCATCAAGTGTATCATCGCCTGGACCACCAAGAAGAGAATCGATATTAGAATCCCCATGCAATTGGTCAGCTCCACTTCCACCCTCGAGCCTATCATCACCATCACCGCCTCTCAGAATATCATCACCATCACCGCCTTTGATGGTATCATCACCAGGTCACCAATAACAAAGTCAATCCTATCTCCACCAATAATTGTGTCATTTCCATAAGCACCAAAGAATATACCATTTCCTGGTCCGCCCTCCATGAGGTCGTCACCAATAGTATCATCACCAGGACCACCGGAGATAATATTTGTACCCTGAAGTCTAGCTATACTGACATTTCCTCCTAGGCCAAGGATAATGTCTGCACTAGAAGTTCCCATAATTTCATCATCTCCAGGGCTGCCAATGATAGTAGCGGGTATACCTTGACATAAGATTGGTTGGCTGGAGGCCGGAACAGATATTAACAAAGCTCGCAATTCCAAGTGTTAGTACCAATAAAGAATTTGTATTAATTTTCATTATAACTGCCTTGTTGCATAACTATGAAATCCTATTACTGAATAACGAAATTATTCTGTTATTGTGGTATGAAATTCTGAATTGCATTTCCATTATTTAACCATAAGACAAAAAATTACAGAATCTTTGAGTTATGCAACAAAGTGATTATAACCTGTAATATTTTTATGATTTAAATAGATTATTTTCATATTATGCCAAATTAATGTTCATTTGTAGACAAATATCCCGAATGATGGTTATAATAGATTAAAAGACTGGAGAGTGACAAGAAGTAAAGTTAAGGAATAAGAGCTAAATGGCGAATCATTCAATGTCTCAGAAATGAATATTGATATTAATTCTTATCCATTATTTTCGTAACAATAAGTTTGATATTGCTTTACTTTTATTTTTATAAATTCCTACCAAGCCCAGTTTGGGGATATACTGGTCAAATGTTTCTATTGAAGAAAGTCGGTATTGACACATTCAGTTAAGGTTCGCCCCTAATATGTGATTTTGTTACCACATTAATTTTGTTACCACATTAATCTTTATGAAATAATATACAGGTCTTCTTTCATGTCGGAACAAGAGAAATACCCCAATATAGTATACATTGAGACACATGTTTATGATGGGTCTGTAAATGGAAGCCAGTAAAAAATGATCTAATCCATTAGACCTGAATTGAAATATGTGTTGATCTATGCAATTACACATTACAGGAAGTCCAAAAATAAATGTGTCAGCAATGAACAAGTTTATATGAAAATATCTTTATTTTAGAAAAGTTGCGCAAAACACTAACAACTATGGTTGGAAACGGAATTATTGTTCACCATAATGGGAAGAATATAGCACTTGATCCAAAAAAGAACGTAGATGCAGATGTTGTGTTCGTATCACATGCACATATGGATCATTTACACACACCTAGCAATGGGAAAAATATTCTGACTTCTTTTGAAACGGTTAAAATTGCTAGCATTAGGGGACATCGTATCTCAAACTTCGAAGAATCAATGGATGGTTTTGAGCTGGTAGATTCTGGACATATCTTGGGCTCAAAAGGTTTACTGATAGATGGTAATATATTTTACACTGGGGATATTTGCACAAGAAATAGGGCATTTCTCAAAGGTGCCCAAATACCCAAGTGCGAGACACTCATTTTGGAGTCTACTTTTGGTAAGCCTGTATTTAGGTTTCCACCTATAAAGGAAATCACTGACCATGTGAACAAAATAATTTCTAATATGTATTCGAAAGGAATACCTGTGATTTTGATGGGGTATCCATTGGGTAAGGCGCAGATACTAACAAGTTTGTTCGGGCACTGGGATCCAATATTCTTACATGATTCGGTCCATGCGATTAATAGTACTTATGATGAATTGGGGATAGATTTAGGCCAAGCTATGCAATATTCACAGGCAGTACAAGATAATTTACTAAGTAAGAAACCATGGCTTATGATTGGGCCAAGAATGAACTCTAATTCCAAGTTTGTTGAAGAGATGAAAGAGAAATACAAGGCTATTACTATTGGTTTTAGTGGCTGGGCTCTTTCAAGTTGGTACAAGTATTCTGCCGGAATGGATTATATACTACCATTAAGCGATCATTGCGATTTTGAAGAATTGGTTTCAATAGTAGAGGTATCTAACCCTGCCAAGGTATATACATGTCATGGTTATTCTATAGATCTTGCGGCTTATTTGAATAAAATTGGATATGATGCTGAACCCTTAATAAAAGGGAACTATAGACTATCTGATTTCATATAGGTTTAACTTATCATTGGCGGCCCCGTACAATTCTAAAAAATTCTGTTCCCTAACAAGGGAATTTTTTGGTTCAAGTGTGGGCAAAGGCTTATAACTGTTAATTCCCCTTAAAATTAGGGTATTAGTTGAATATACGTGAAGGACTGACATTTGATGACGTACTACTGGTCCCGAAGCATTCACATGTGTTATCTAGATCACAGACTAACCTAACGACGAAATTGTCCAGAAAGATTAGATTGAATATACCTATTGTAGGCGCGAATATGGATACCGTTACAGAAGCAAATATGGCTGTTGCCCTTGCTAGGGAAGGTGGTATAGGGATAGTTCACAGGTTCCTAACAATAGACCAACAGGTAGAGGAGGTTAAGAGGGTGAAGCGTTCTGAAAGTATAATTATTGAGCAGCCTTATACTGTAACAACTGAACAAACAATAAAAAACACGATTGATTATATGAAAAAGGTAGGAGTTTCAGGATTACTTGTTGTTGAAAACGGGAACGAGTTGGTTGGGATTGTAACTAGTAGGGACATAATGTTTGAAGCTAATGTTGAAAGAAAAATTTCGGATCTTATGACTAAAGATGTCGTAACTGCAAAATATGGTATTACTATTGATGAGGCCAAAGAGATATTGCATAAGAACAGGTTAGAGAAGTTACCGTTGATAGATGAGGAGAACCATATAAAGGGTTTGATTACGAGTATGGATATCACCAAGATTAACCGATACCCACTTGCCTCGAAGGATAAGAAGGGTAGGTTATTAGTAGGTGCTGCGGTCGGTGTCAAGGATGATTTCATGGATAGAACAGAAGCTCTGTATGAAGCAGACGCAGATTCAATAGTGGTTGATATTGCGCATGGCCATAGCGACAATGCGATGGATGCAGTTCGACACATAAAGAAAGCGTTTCCTAATTCTGAATTGATTGCCGGTAATGTCGCAACACCAGAAGGAGTGAAGGATCTAGCTGGTGCTGGTGTTGATGCTGTAAAAGTTGGGGTTGGTTCTGGTTCAATATGTATAACTAGAGTCATTACAGGTTCTGGTGTTCCCCAACTAACAGCTTTAATGGATTGTGCCAAGGCAGCTAAGGACTATGGCATTCCTCTTCTCGCTGACGGTGGCATAAGGAATTCTGGAGATATAACCAAGGCACTTGCGGCAGGAGCTTCAACGGTGATGGTGGGGAGTTTGCTTGCAGGGACCGATGAAAGTCCGGGCGCTAGTTTGACAAAGAACGGTAAAAAGTATAAAATCTATAGAGGTATGGCTTCATTTTACGCATCATTAGGAAGGAAATTCAGGGAGGGTGAATTAACGTTAGAAGATGATCTAAACGATTACGTACCAGAAGGTGTTGAAGCTCTTGTGGATTACAAGGGAAGTGTGGTAGAAATATTGCGGCAGCTATCTGGGGGCTTGCGTTCTGGCTTAAGTTACTGTGGAGCAAGCACAATACCTGAAATGCAGAATAACGCTGAACTCATAAAAATGACCACTGCAGGGTTTATGGAGAGTATGCCACATGATGTTGATGTTATGTGACAATATTGCTACACTTTTTAAATAAGTTTTAGTATATACCTACTGTGTTAGCGTGTATAGCATTGTTCGAGAGTGCCATAAAATCAAAGGCAACGAAGGAAACCTATGAATAGTATCTTAAACGCTTCTGCAAAGATACCCAACTATCACAGGAGAAAATTATCGAATTAGGAGAAAAGAATCCAAAGCAATTAACTAACATACTAGTTGAATTTATTACAGAATAAAAAAAAACAAGTGGAGCAAGAAAAGATATCACCTTCAGCGATTCAAGGATTCTACCAGGCTGTAAAACTATTATGCGTCATGAATGACGTTACTCTAAACTAGTCCAAGCTAGCAAAAATATTACCTACGGCAAATGGAGGTGAAGATAGAGCCATTGATCTAAATGAAATTAGGTAATTATTGAAATTTGGAGATCTTAGAACGAGGGCATTAATTCTGTTTATGGCTTCTAGTGGTATAAGGGTTAGGTGTGATCAGTGATCTAAAATTAAAACATTTGAAACCCATCCAAGAGGATAATAATATTGTAGCAGCTTCATTAACTGTTTACCCTGTCGATAAGGAACAGCACAACACATTCATTACTCCGGAAGTATATGAGGCTATACATGTGTATATAGAATATCGTAGGCGAAGCGGAGAGGAGATAGACGATAATAGCCCCTTATTCAGGGATAAATTTCGATCTAATGCAAGTAATGTTAAACCTTTAGAAAGAGATGGCATTAGAACAATTATTCATAGACTACTAAAGCAATCGGGCCTAAGAAGTGGAGATCATAAGAAGCGCTTCGAGTTCCAAGCAGATCATGGGTTTAGAAAGTTTTTCAAGACTAGAACTGAACAAGTCATGAAGCCCATTAATGTCGAGATGCTTATGGGGCACAGTACAGGCATCTCTGGCAGATACTATACACCTAAAGAAACGGAGTTGGTACAAGACTACAGAAAAGCTATACCATATCTAACCATCGATATTGCAATGACAAATAAACAAGAACAGAGTATTCGAAATTAACTGGAAGCAAAATACGAGAGTAAGGACAAGGAAATTGAAGAGTTGAAGAAGAAGGAAGAGGAAAGAACAAAACAGTACTCAGCCATGGTACGGTTTGCCAATTTTCAATTGCATATATCTACTAAACATGCAGGTAGTCCCTCAAAGAAATGTGAACTATGCAAGCGTATGATGGGCGAATTTAGCAAGAGGCAGATAAGCGACAATGACAACGAATTTAATATTGGGTTGTAACTACCTGATGCTTGGGCATAATTAAGCCGGTCGAAACGATAAGATCAGGTTTCAATTTTCATTGGTAATATGTTTAGCTCAGACTCGATACTCCTTCGTATATTATTTTTGATTGACGTGATTCTAGTCAAAACCTAATAGGAAAAGGGGTAGACCATTCTACTATTCTCCTACAGTTATGGTGAGATGCTTCATCGTTAGAGTATGGATAAGAATACCAAGCAACAATGTGTTACATCAATATTTTTCGATAGACATGCCATACAACAGGAAGGTAATGAAGGCATGTGGTCTTGATAGGTTGCCAGACAGAAGAACATTCGACAGAAGGTTCAAGGCCATATCAATTGACATAAGATCAAGGACAGATGTTATGGGTATGCTCTTCATAAAAGATGGGTTGGTAGACCCAGCCATAGTATCCGTTGACAGTTCATTGTTGAAAGCAAAGGGACATGTATGGCATAGATCAAACATGAAGAATGAAGTGCCACGCTCAGGTATAGATACAGATGCTCGATGGGGATTCAGCAGAACCAAGAATAGGTATTCGGATACAAACTGCATCTAGCATGTAGCACAGGTTCATTGATAGTTCCATTATCAGCTGATTTCACAACAGCTAACATTACTGATAACAAGATGTATGAAAGCATAACATCTTCATTGCCTACAGGAATGGTAAGGTATGTTGTAGGAGATGAAGGATATGATGATCACAAGTTATGTGATTTCAGCGGGTATAGAGGGCATCCAGTATTCCCATTGGAAAGGTATAGGCATACTACAGATAATAATAGACTGGCATTGCTGCAGTTCTATCAATCGGAATTTGGACAGCATGTATATTCTCGGAGGAGCATAAGCGTTGAGCCATTGATAGAGCAGATAAAGGATGTATTTGATATAGACCCATTACCAGTTAGAGGATTTGATAAAGCTAGGAGCATCGTTCTGATTTCCATATTGCTATACCAGCTGATGGTATACTACAACTACTTGACAGGAAGACCATTAAGGGCATTGAAGCACATGTTGGGAAGTTAATCAATCAGAGGCATCAAGTTATTTTTGTTATATGGAATAATGCCCATGCCTCAAATAATTATTAATTTAACCAAGCCTTTTTAGAACGTCGAGAATTTTAACTAATAAACTTTCCTAACTGAAGGATTTATCGTTACTTGAATATGTCATTATAATAAGATTGATACAATTGGTGGGTAGTATCTTTTGATTCCCCTGGACAAATTCATGATAATACTCCCTATCATATCCCTTGTCTGCTACAACTTTAGGTAATGGGATTATACTAACATATACCATAATTGGCCAGAGTCTAGATGTGGATAAATTCCATCTCAGCATTTAAAGAAAAAAATATGAGGTTGATCGGGCATATCCCTTTCAGATCTCAGCGAATAATTTCAATGTTGAAGATTATTGTGATTTGCTTGAATTATTGTAAATCGCTTGACTCCCTGAGGCATATGCTTGCATTAGGCTGGATGAATTAACCAAGTCCGCCTAGATCTAAATACTGAAAAAATATTGGTGGAATATTTTATACCAACAAAATATTACAAAATAATTGTATCGCTAATAATGTATTTCATTAATTATTTTATTTCAATAAATAATCTATTCCATTCCCCAAGAAGAAACCGGAAACTAGTTTAACCGCTTTTCAGGCTCTACCTTAAGAATCTTAACCAGCATATTGGCCACTATTAAACCGAGGACGACGCCAGCAATTACATCAGTGGGGTAATGTACGCCAATGTAAACCCTGCTTAGAGCAATAGCAGCTGGGTATACCCACATGATCATACCTGCTGATACCCCTAGAAAAGTGCGGTTTCTAATCATGAAACTTATTACCAAAGCAAATGCAGCACTCCTAGCCGCATGCCCTGATGGAAAAGAACTTGCGAATCTAGATACCACATCCTGCTGCGGCTCGTAATCGAAGCCCAACTTTGATTCAAACTCGTAAGATGGTCTCTCTCGGTCAACAATTGCTTTGACGTAAGATGTCGTTAAAGTTGAAAGTGTTATTGCCAATAAAAGTACTGCGCCAATTCGCCTGGTCTTTCTCTTGATTACAAGAATGATAGAAATTATTATCAACGGTGAAAAATATATTGGGAAGAGATCGGCTGATGTGGTTATCGATATCATTAGGAAATCTAAAACATTATTCCTTGCATCAGCAATATTACCAATAATCAATTCATCAAACCTAGTGGTTGAACCGGACTGTACAAGTGCAAGCAAAGCTATGAAAATAGCTACCAATAAGACAAATCTACCGGATCTAATATTTACTACGGCATTTTGCATGCTCAGCATAGGTTATCTTTAAGTTTGTGTAGCATTGATAAGGCTTTAAGCCATTGAGATCTACCTAATATTGAAAATTCACAAGGACTTGAATGCACTAATTACTTCGTTAGCATGATCCTTTACCTTCACTTTGGGCATGACTTTTACTATGACACCATTTTTATCGATCAGAAAAGTGGTCCTCTTTACCCCTAGGAAATTTCTACCCATGAAGGTCTTCTCACCAAACACTCCATATTTTTTGGCTACCTTTGCATCCTCATCAGAAAGTAAGGGAAATGAAAGTTCATATTTTTGCGAAAATTTCTTGTGAGATGTAACATCGTCGGGACTAATTCCTAATGTAGTAATTCCAGCCCTCTTTAATTCTTCCTGATTATCCCTGAGATTACAGGATTGATTGGTACAACCAGGCGTGAAATCACGTACATAAAAGTATAAAACAACTTTTTTACCCTTAAAGTCAGAAAGTTCCACCATGGCACCCTCTTGATCCGCTAACTTGAATTCAGGTGCTTTTTTCCCTTCCATCCCGATGTTTACCTCATTGGCCAATATTAACCTCATTGATTTTGATATTACTTTGTAATACCGAAAAGGTCCAAAGATTTTTAAAACTTTTGTGAAATAGGATGGACGTGCGCATACTTGCACTGGATGACATGGACACTAAAGGAAAAATCATCTTTCTTCGTGTAGATATGAATGTGCCTATACATCCAAAGAACCTTGACATAATTGAACCAAGTAGGATCAAAGAGGCTAGTATGACCATCAAGGATCTAAATAATTCGAAGGTGGTTGTTGGTTCCCACCAAGGAAGGGTGGGAAGGTATGACTATATTGGGATGGAGCAACATGCCAATGTACTTGAACAAATACTCAACAAAAAAGTAGATTATGTTGAGGATGTTATCGGCCCAGAGGCCAAAAATCGAGTATTCTCAATGAATGATGGTGATGTTTTGGTGCTGGATAACCTCCGATTCTGTGCTGAAGAAAATTATGAATTTACCCCATCGGATGCAGCCAAAACAGTGATGGTACAGAGATTGAGCAAATTATTTGATATATGCGTATTGGATTGTTTTCCTTCCGGACATAGAGCACATCCATCTATTGTTGGCTTTCCATATCTCTTACCATCCTGTGGAGGAAGGTTGCTTACCAATGAAGTTGGATCTCTTGATAACGTTCTTACAGTTGCAAAGGCACCATTCATAGTTGTGCTGGGTGGTGCAAAAATTGCTGACCGGCTAGAGGCAATAGATACTCTAATCCAAAGTGGAAGGGCTAACCAGGTGTTGTTGACAGGGCTAATCAGTAATCTTTTCCTATCTGCTCAAGGAAAAATAGTAAGCAGTTCCAAGATAACAAAGGAGCAAGTTCTGAAAGAAAAGGCCCAGAAACTCTTAATCAAATATCCGAATGTGTTTACTATTCCTCTTGATATTGCTGTCGAAAGGAATGGAGAAAGAAAAGAAAAGTATATTGAGGATTTGGATGAAAGTGATTCAATACTCGATATAGGTCACAAAACCCTTGAAATGTACTCGAGGTTGATCAAAGGTGCGGGAACCGTATTCATAAGCGGACCCGCAGGTGCATTTGAGCGGCCTGATTATAGCTTTGGTACGGAGAACCTTCTGCGTGCAGTAGCAACCTCTATGGGTACAACCATAGTGAGTGGTGGACATCTTACTGCAGCACTTCGGAGATTTGGTCTTAGTACTCAGATAGATCATATAAGCACAGCAGGTGGAGCTTTGGTATTGTATTTATCAGGTAAAAAATTACCATTGATGGAAGTTCTTGAAATGGCATCTAACAGGAATAAAGAAAGTAATTGAGTCATTCTAGAAAAGTTTGGCCGCCTCGTCCTTGAGCTTCTCTGCATCAGCAGTTCCAAGCTTCCCTGCGACATGAGAATATACTCCAAGTTTAAGTGTCTTCAATGACAATAGTGCACACTTTATCCTCGCAGGCCCAAGATTCGGTAGTCCGAGAGAATCGAGTATATCATCCTTACCAACATCCTTGACATCCTTCAAGTCCTTTCCAATGATCATTTCAGTTAACATAGATGCGCTGGCCTGACTAATGGCACATCCCTTTCCAGTAAATTTAACATCGATGATCTTGTCTCCATCGAATTTTACAAATAACTCAATTTCATCACCACACAAAGGATTACTGTCTTTGATGGAAATATCGGGAGATTCCATTTTACCATAGTTTCGGGGATTCCGGTAGTAATCCAAAATAATTTCTCTATAAATGTCAGCGCTTCCCATATTCTTCACACTCTTATAACCTAAATATCAGTCTAGCTCTTTCTAAGGATTTCAAAAGTACATCTACTTCCTGCTTTGTGTTGTAGATATAAAAACTCGCTCTAGATGTAGCTGCTACTCCAAGGAGCTCCATCAAGGGCTGTGCACAGTGATGTCCTGCTCTAATCGCAACCCCGTCCTCATCCAGTATAGTAGATAGATCGTGTGGATGAATATCACCAAAATTGAAGGAAATCACTCCTCCCCGCTTCTCAACATCTACAGTTCCATAGACCTGTATCCCTTTTACACCAGATATATTATCCAAGGCATATCTCGTGAGCTCCTTCTCATGAGCCCTTACATTATCCATACCTATATCAGTGAGATACTCAATGGCAACGCCAAAACCTATAACATCTGCAATATTTGGAGTTCCGGCCTCATACTTCCATGGAAGATCATTCCATTTTGTTTCATACTTGTGCACTTCCTTTATCATATCTCCACCAGTTATGAACGGCCTCATCTTTTCAAGATATTCCTTCTTGGCATATAAGACACCCACACCTGTAGGACCAAGCATCTTGTGGGCCGAAAACGCCATAAAATCACAATCGATATTTTTTACATCAACCTGCATATGAGGAACAGATTGTGCTCCATCGACAAGAACCGGTACATTCTTAGCATGGCAGGCCTTCACTATATCATTAATGGGTGCAATGGTTCCCAATACGTTGGACATGTGACTTACGGACACAAGTTTCAAATTATTTTTCTCCAGTGCATCATGAAGATCTTGCATTACAATTAAACCATTATCGTTTATCCGAATATATTCCAGATTTGCATTCTTTTCTTGTGTGAGTATCTGCCACGGCACTATGTTGCTATGATGCTCGAATTCTGTTATCAAAACTCTATCATCGCGCTCCACATTTTCCCTACCCCAAGCATATGCTACCAAGTTAATGGCTTCCGTTGCATTTCTAACAAAAACTATCTCATCTTTATCTGCATTGATAAATTTGGCTATTTTTTCCCTTGCACCTTCAAATGCATAGGTAGCTTCTTCGGCTAGTTGATACACAGCCCTATGCACATTAGCATTGTAACGCGTGTAATAATCATGTATAGCTTCTATGACCTGTATTGGTTTTTGTGTTGTAGAAGCATTGTCAAGGTAAACTAGAAGTTTATTAGCTCTTATCTTTCTGCTTAGTATAGGAAAGTCTTGACGTATCTTTTGAATATCAATGACACTAGTTTTCATAATAAATTACTCCTGCAAAACATAAATAACATTTTCTTCTATTTTAACCTTATAAGATATTAAGGGGTCTTCAGCCGGTGGATTCAAAGGTTTTCCAGTTTGAAACTCAAATTGTGATAGATGAAGAGGACATGTAACATAATCTTCGCCCAGAAAACCCATTGAAAGGTCAGCACGTTCATGTGTGCATATTCTATCTAGAGCATGAAAAATTCCATTCTTCTTTATGATCATCATTTCCCTTCCCTTTAGATCAACGCTTAAAATCTCGCCCTCGTTAACATCACAGCTATTTGCTGCCTTTACCCACTCCATCGAATCACCTGTACTTGTAGTGCTTTTCGAATATATCAGTATCGATTACCCTAGCCTCTTCAACCTCAATCATTTCGCGCATTACATCATCAGTCTTCAGTATCAAAGGCCTCCCATGCCACTTGCTATCGATCAAATAATTGATCCAGGCTCTTACCTTTGGGCTAACCCTTCTTGCCAATGGTTCTAGGAATCCATCAACTATGATTCGTCTAGTAGAATCCTTACTAAGACCTCTGCTCATCAAGTAGAACACCTGATCTTCATCCATCTGTGCTACAGATGCTGAGTGTGTAGCCTTGACCTCATTGGTTTCTATTTCCAATCCAGGGATTGCATCAGATTTTGCTCCCTTGTCCAACAGAACAGCATGACCAGCAAGATATGACTCTGAACCCTTTGCATTCTTACTAATCTTTATCATTCCTTTGAACAATGACTTTGCAGTATTCTTCAAAACGCTCTTTGCCAGTATCCTCCCTCTGGTGTTTGGTGCCAAATGAGTCAGATCTGCTGTTATATCAAATGCTTGATTTGAATCTCCAAAGATAACTTCATAATGTTCTGCATAGGCTCCTTCACCCTTTAACAGATTATCCACCTTGTATCTGCAAAGATTGCCCCCAAAAGCACCAATATGCCAATTTATGCTTCCATCCCTTTCTATGAATGCCTTTCTGTTTGAAATGTGTAAATTATCTTTGTTCATTGCCTGCAACGTAACGAGTTCAAGATTTGCATTATTCCCAATATGTGTTTCCAGCAGCTCAAAGTATGTTTGTTGTTCCTTTCCACCTCCTCCAAGTGGTGAGTAAAGTTCCTGTACGATACTTGCTTTACTGCTTTCTTCCAAGAAAAATATATTTCTAGATACATTTGAAATACCATCCTCAGTCATGGTGTTTATTATGGTAATTGGTTCTTCTAACACCAAATTTCTTGGTATGTATACAAAGATTCCAGAATTAAAAAGTGAATACTCTAGTGCAAGAAATTTGTCTTCACTTGGATCTATGCCACTCCCAAGCAACCTTTTAAAAAGTTCTTCATGATCCTTTAATGCCTCGTTTATACTCTGAATAACTACTCCTTTACTCTTAAGATCCTCCGGCAAGTAAACCGAATTGATCTCATTACCCACATGTACTGCACATATACCTGATTTCGCTTCACCAATCCTATGATTTAATTCGGAGTGAGGTTCGCTGCCTTTACGATCTAATGAAAGAAATACCTGTTCTGGGTTTAGAACACCTACACCGGAATATTTGTTGTAAAGTGGGGAAACCTCGAGTGGCAGATTCTTATAATGAGAAAAAGAATTTTCTCTAATCTCTGCTAACCATTTGGGCTCCTTTTCACCCAACGCCCTAACATAATCTTCGTTAAGTGAGGAAAGAGTATGATTTGTCATTATAAATCAAATAAATCAAAAATGGAAATCAGAAAAAGAAATTAACCTACCGCGCCTTCCATCTCTAACTGTATCAACCTATTGAATTCTACTGCATACTCCATCGGTAGTGTCTTTGTAAAGACTTCCAAGAATCCAGTCACTATCATATTCAATGCCTCGGATTCCGTGAATCCTCTACTCATCAAGTAGAATACCTGTTCCTCACCTATCTTACCTACCGTTGCCTCGTGTGTGATGGTTGCATCATCCTCATTTACTTCAATATATGGATAAGTATCAGTTCTAGAAATTTCGTCAATTAGTAGCGCATCGCATCTTACCGTTG
This sequence comes from Nitrososphaerales archaeon, assembly GCA_965197925.1. GTDB lineage: Archaea > Thermoproteota > Nitrososphaeria > Nitrososphaerales > UBA213 > CBDAOC01. The sequence continues at coordinate 292,283 of CBDAOC010000019.1, read as the reverse complement.
ATTTTACTTGGGTAGCACCTTTTGCAACATGCAGTAATCCTCTATACGTTGACCTACCACTATCCTTGCTAACCGATTTGGATGTTATACGGGATGTTGTATTTGGTGCCAAGTGTACGGCCTTTGCCCCTGCATCCTGATGCTGTCCCTTGCCAGCAAATGCGACTGAAAGCAATTCAGCCCTTGCATTCCTCCCCAACAAGTATACCGATGGATACTTCATTGTAAGCTTGCTCCCTATATTGGCATCAACCCATTCAACCAAAGCATTTTCGTACGCATATGCACGCTTTGTTACCAAATTGTATACATCATTACTCCAATTCTGTAATGTGGTGTATCGAACCTGTGCTCCGTTCTTTGCAATGACTTCAACAACTGCACAGTGCAGTGATTCTGTGCTATAAACCGGTGCCGTACATCCTTCTATGTAATGTAACTTGCTGTTTGGTTCTGCAATAATAAGAGTTCTTTCAAACTGTCCTACATTCTCTGCATTTATTCTAAAGTACGCTTGTAGAGGAAGATCAATTGTCTCACCTTCCGGCACATAAACAAATGAACCACCACTCCAAACCGCAGCGTTCAATGAAGCAAACTTGTTATCATTAGATGGAATTATTTTACCAAAATGTTTCTTTAGTATATCCTCATGCTCCTTTAACGCAGTATCTGTATCACAAAATATTACTCCTTGCTGCTGTAAATCCTCTCTTAGACTGTGATAAACCGTCTCCGAATCGTACTGCGCCCCGACCCCAGCCAACAGCTTATTACGCTCTGCCTCTGGAATGCCCAGTTTCTCGAATGTATTTTTTATCTGCTCTGGAACCTCGTCCCAGCTCTTTTCGCTCTTGTCGGATGCTTTAGCATAATAAAAGATATTATTAAAATCTATTTTGCTTAGATCGCCTCCCCAATTGGGCATCTTCTGCTTCAGAAATTCATCATATGCATTCAACCTAAACTCTCTCATCCACTCCGGTTCCTTCTTGAGATCGCTAATGTTTTCTATCGTTTCTCGAGAAAGTCCCTTTTTGCTTAGATATACATAGCTCTCAACAGGATCACTAAAACCATACTTTGAGTAATCTCTCGATACTCCTTGTGTAGTCACACTCGTCATAACCCCGTCATACTTTATAAGTTTTATACATCCTTTCAGATTATTATTTGTGATAATTCTTCTTTTATTGTTATTTCTCTAACAATTTTAGTGCAACTTTAAACGTGCCGCTTGTGGTGTGCTCATCAGCAACTACTGCCCTAATTTGGTGTTCTAATAAGGAATCATTGGTAAATGGACCTATGGCAATTATCTTGATCGAATTTAACTTCTCTATTAAATGTTGATATTTTTCATAACCGATTGCTACTTCGAAGAATGAGTTCACAGACGAAGCGCTGGTAAAGACCAAACAGTCGATCTCCCCTGAAATCAGCATCTTCATGAAATCGGACCATTTGGAATGTTCCGCTGGCTTTACATCATAAACATGAACTTCATCCACTATCATTCCAATATTGGAGAGCGAATCAGCAAGGAATTTGGTTGATGCGGCGCTCCTCGGTATTATAATTTTTTTCTTCACACTATCTCCCTGGGTGAATAGATCTATCAGACCAAAGGAAGAGTATTTTTTTGGCATCATGGTTACAACAACATTGTAATTTTCCAGAGCCTCCTTTGTATGAGGACCAACGGCAACAACTATGGTATTATTTAATGATGATAAAAAGTCCTTAACCCGATTCGTTTTATGAAATACATCAAAGATCATCTTGACAGCATTTGCACTCATGAACAAAGTGTAATCATGCTTTTTTGATTTAAGCAGTTCAAGAAACTGTATCATTGCGCTAGCATCTTTTGGAACCAGTGATATTGTTGGTAACGCAATTGCCTTGCCCATGTTGGATTCTACCAAGCTCACAAAATGTTTTGCACTTTCTTCATCTCTTGTTATTGCAATTACCTTACCTTCAAGCATTCATTGCACCAAACCCATCAAGCATTATTAACACCAAACCAATCAAGCTTTTCTGCCAGGTCCACTACCTTGCCGATCACAATTACCGCAGGAGGCCCAACTTTACTATCCTTTACCTTAATCACAATATTACTTAGATTTCCCAGCACAACCTTTTGTCTTTCAGTTGTACCGTCACAAACTACAGCAACTGGCATGACCATATCTGCGCCTCCGAAAATCAATTCACTTACAATCTTTTCAAGACTTCCCATCCCCATCAGGACCACTATAGTATCAACAGCGTCGACCAACTCTTTCCATCTAACTTTAGTCCCGTCCTTTTGTACATCCTCATGTCCAGTCACTACAGCAACGGAAGATGAGAACATTCTATGTGTTAATGGGATGCCTGCATATGCTGGAGATGCAATTGCAGAAGAGACTCCGGGTATAATTTCAAAATCGATCCCATGCTCCCTCAAAAACTCGGCCTCTTCTCCACCACGTCCAAACACAAAGGGATCACCCCCTTTCAATCGTACAACTTTCTTCCCGTCCTTGGCATGTCCTAACATCAGTTCATTTGTTTTATCCTGATGGTTGGAATCATCGCCAACATTCCTTCCAGTATATTCCTTTTGCACAATGCCTGGTATCATATTCAGTATTGGGTCGCTAACAAGTCTATCGTACAATACTATATCCGCACCCTTGATAAGTTCCAGGCCCCTCAAAGTAAGCAACCCAGGATCGCCAGGACCTGCACCAACTATGTAGACAATACCCTTCATTTCTTGGCACTCCATTTGTCTACAGCATCCCTCCACAGCGAAGCGATCTTCATTGCGCCCTTCTCCTCAAGTTCATCGGCAACTTTCGTGCCAAGGGTTTCGGCATCAGCCATCTTACCACTCTTCTTCACATCTATTCGCTTTTTACCATCAACTGAGTAAACGCTTGCATGGAGTTGAAGCTTGCTGGCATTTGCACTTCCGATTGCCCCAAGGGGGAACCGGCAGCCAGCGTTTATTCGTAAAAGCAACGCTCTTTCTGCCGTAATTTCTGCCCTGGACTTGTAATCATCTATCTTGCTGAGAATCTTGTTCAACTTTTTATTATTATTTCTTGAAACAATGGCCATCGCACCCTGTCCAGGTGGTGGCACGAAATCTTCAATAGGAAATCGTTCAACGATAAAATGCTCTAATGCCAACCTCTTCAATCCAGCTTCTGCCAACACAATTGCATCGAACTTCTTATTCACCATCTTGCGTATTCTTGTTTCTATATTACCCCTTATCGGTTTTACAACAACATCGGATCTAACTCTTTTAATCTGTATCACACGTCTTAAACTACTGGTTCCTATAACCGAGCCTAGTTTGATATCCTTAAGCTTTACTCGCTTGTCACTTAGAAACACATCGTATGGGCTTTCACGTTTGGGGATACTTGCGATGGTCAGACCTTCCGGCAGAAAGGATGGAATATCCTTCATGCTGTGAACAGCAAAATCAACCGTTCCATCCTGTACGGCAGCATCAATCTCCTTCTCGAAGATACCCTTCCTATCTATGGTGTATAATGGTCTGACGTCTGTATCGCCTCTTGTCTTTATTACAATAATTTCAAAGTCTAGATTCCCCTCAACTTTCTTCAATGAGTCCAAAACCTGTTGTGTCTGTGCAATGGATAGTTTACTGCCTCGGGTTCCGACCTTAAGCTTCACGATCTCACCTTAAGCTTCATGATTTCACCTTTCGAAGCCCACCATCTAAACCTTCCAATGTTTGTCTGATATCGGTCTTATTGTGAGAATATGAAACGAAGCAGGTTTCAAACTGTGATGGAGGTACGAAAATCCCTTTTTTCAATATTTGATCGAAAAACTGTTTATACAATTTCATATCGGATTTCTTGGCGTCATCATAATTTCTTACCGATGAATTATTAAAAAATATCTGGAACATAGAACCTAATGAATTAACAGTGGCCTCGAATTTTAAGCTGCTTAGACTATCCTTGATTCCTTTCACTATCTCTCCGTTTGTTTTGCTTATTTTGGAATAGATTGTTCTGTTTTTTAATGTCTTGAGTGTTGCTATGGCTGCAGAAACGGAAATGGGATTACCTGCAAAGGTACTTGCCTGATACACCCTACCAGTAGGAGTTAGGTGTTCCATTATCTCTTTTTTTCCAGTAATTGCAGCCAAGGGAAATCCGTTTGAGATGGCCTTGCCAAAAGTAGCCAAATCTGGCTTTATGCCATAATATTCCTGTGCACCTCCAAGTGCAAGCCTGAAACCAGTGACAACCTCATCAAAGATCAGCAGCGTATTACTCTGCTCAGTAATCTTTCTAACATCAGTTAGAAAATTCTTGTCTGGTAGTATCAAACCCATGTTTGCAATTACTGGCTCGATTATTACAGCAGCCACATCATTACTTTTGATTATTCTCTCCAATGATTGGGGATCATTATACGGTGTAACTAGGGTATTCTCAACTATTGAATCGAGCATCCCTTCCGATACTGGTATGCCTTGATGGGCAGCTCCCGACCCAGCCTTAACCAAAACATAATCATGTGCGCCATGATAACAACCTTCAAACTTTATGATCTTCTGTCTTTTTGTAAACCCTCTTGCAAGTCTTATCGCATGCATTGTGGCTTCAGTCCCGGTATTTACCAAGCGAACCATTTCTGCGCATGGAATACACTCAATCATCAATTCAGCAAGTTCTACTTCCTTTTCAGTTGGGGTACAAAACAAACTTCCTCTTGCTAACTGTGATTTTACCGAACTTGTTATTGTTTTATAATTATGGCCAAGAAGCAATGCACCGTAGCCCATGCAGTAATCAATGTATCTATTGCCATCGGAATCGATAATCCTACTACCATTACCTCTAGTGGCAAAGAATGGGTAGGGTTCATAAAATCTGACGGGGCTATTCACTCCACCAGCTATTATGGTCTTGGCCTTTTCGAATAGTTGTCTGGATTTATTCATCTAATTTTGATTGAATCACTAACGCTATAATTATATTTAGATCCTAATCGAGGATTAGACAGAACCTTCAAACAATTTCTTTTCATATTCATACAAAACTCTTGCGGTAACAACATGTGCCTCAAGTCCTGACTCGTTAATGGAATACAGTCGATCTATTTGACTTGAAATATTTTGTGAAAAATGGCCATGAGGAAATCCTCCAATCACTAATACAGTCTTATCCTCCATAATTCTGGCGACTTCCCCAGCACTTGACCTTAATCCACTTTGTGATAATCCTATGACATTTGATGGTTTTATTATCTTCAGTAGTTCTGGAAGTTGCATATCTTTTACCTCCATCAACAGATCTGCATTGGATTTTATCATTTTTTCTTTGAATAGTTGTTCCATTAATCCTTCAAATCTGAAATATGATTTTGGTAATCTAACAATTCTATGGAGGATTATTACCTTATCCACGATGGTGTGTATGTATATTTGTAGTAACCCTTTCTTATAGAGTGGTGTTGAGGTTGCTTCTAACAGCGTGAAATGAACAAGATCGGGTCTTCCTCTCTTGTCGGCGTTTTTTAGTTTGAGCATGGCGGCATGATGATAACTTCTGTCCAGTAAAATATCCTGGGCGGATTTTTGTTTCAAATTAACATGTTTGGCAACGGAGGAATGTTTTGAAATCGTTTTGGGTATTCTCTCTAATGCAGCCTCAGCAATTATCAGTGATACCAATAGAATAAATAATCAAGGCTAACATAATAAAAATTCTCAATTTAATTTGGTAGTCAATAAAGTTGAATAGGAATTTCTTTGGTAACTGCAAATAACAAGGTAAGCTAGTGGCAAATTAAGCGAAGGAATGATAATATAATTAACAACCAATCCTATAATTTCTAATTAACTATATCCAGAGAGTATCCATAAGAGAGATGAAGGAATATCAGGTCTGGTGGTATCAGTGTTGTTAAAGGTTAGTTTTGTGGATTTTTTGCTTTCTTCTTTATATAGGGTATCCCCCTTGCATTTGAAATGGGGTATAGACACAGTCCACAAAATCGCCCAACTATCGCTAGTACTATCGTATGTATCATCATCACTACGAACGTATGCATTAATGCTAATAGTTGAATATGTAATGAACGCAGCTAGATATGTTTGGGTTTGTTTATGATTTCGGTGCTACGTCTCTTTGCCGTCATATTACCAGCAGTATGAAATACTGTTATGATTAATTTTGCAGATAGCACTGCTGAAACTGAAATTAAAGTTAATACAAACAATGATGTGCTTGCCATCAAAGTATATTCATTACCTGCTGCTAATGAAGCGATTATACCGACAGATACAACTGCGATCATAGAGAGAGCAAGCTTGTAGTTGAATGGGCTAGTACGAACTCGTCTTACAGAGATTGCAAATGGCCAGAAGTAAATTGCACCTATCATGGAACTAGCAATAAGCCCAGCGACCACTGTTCCATACTCACCATCTATTGAAGAATTTGCCTTTTCTGATGTCTGTAGAATGCCTATCAAGGGATAGATGGATGTCTTGACCGTATGCTGCAACCACGGCTGTTCCCTTTCATAATCGGCAACATATGGACTGAATGAGTACCAGGCGTTGAATACTTGCATGAAACTTGAACCAGCTAAAGTATTCATAATTTCTTGATCTCTATAATCACGCAGGAATTGAACTTGTGGTGACAATTCCGAACCAAAAGCTGCTGTGGCTATAAGGCATCCACTGGTGCCATCTTTTGGCTCTTTTATTTCTGATTCTCTGCCTAGTTTGCCAAGTGCTATATTCTTGTTGTTTATTACATCAGCATTATTAGGATCTATCTCCAGTGCTTTGTCAAAATAGGAAATAGCTTCCTCATATCTGCCGAGTCAAGTGCAACACCTTTATTGTTTAATGCTAGGACATCATTCGGATCTATCTCCAGCGCTTTGTCAATATAGGATAGAGCTTCCTCATGTCTGCCTAGTGAGTCAAGTGCTTCACCTTTATTGTTTAATGCTAGGACATCATTCGGATCTATCTCCAGTGCTTTGTCATAGTAGGGTATAGCTTCTTCAGATCTGCCTAGGTTAAGAAGTGCAAAGCCTTTACTGGTTAATGCTTGGAAATAATTCGGATCTATCTCCAGTGCTTTGTCAAAATAGGAAATAGCTTCCTCATATCTGCCTAGGTTAACAAGTAAAACACCTTGGTTTTTGACCCAAAATTAGGGTCCTGTTGTCTTTTTTCTGTTCTGACCATGTAGGTAGGGTATTTGGTCTGATAAGGGGTATTATGACCTAAAAATAACCTATTTGAATGTATAGTGTTGCAATGTTGTATGTTTTATACCTAGAATTTATTGATAAAGAATAGAAAGAAAGACAAAGCTTAAGCTCCTAACAGTAATACGCATATTCAAATCGTACAATGAACCCGTAATGTTAGGAAGGATTTTCCTACAAAGTTTCATCAGTTCAATACATCAGATCGTGTTACTATTAATCCCATGTAAAATCTCGATAGCAACTATTCTCTTTTTGATTACTATTTTGTTACCTTGGCTGGGGGAGCCATTTCGCTCTTAGAGAATAGGGTGAGTCTGGAATCATACGCTAGAAATACTTTAGATTGGAGTTGGAGCTTCAGCTTGGACACTACCAAAGAATTCCTAAATATGATAGAGAAGCACCCAGAAATATGTACGCTAAAGGGTTAACATGAAGATTCTGGTAACTGGTGGAGCTGGCTTCATAGGATCTAATCTAGCAGAGGCACTATCAAAGGAACATAGGGTGATAGCTCTGGATAACCTTTACCTTGGGAAGAGCGAGAACTTGAACAAAGAAATAGAGTTCGTGAAAGGTTCTGTAATGGACGAGGAACTGTTGGGTAAAACTTCTAAAGATTGTGACTTTATTTTTCACGACGCTGCTCTAAGCTCATCACCGATGTTCAAGGAAGACCCTAGAAACGGGATCGAGGTCAATGTTATAGGTTTTATGAACGTGATGAAGGCAGCACTTAGCAATGGAGTGAGGAAGGTCATATATGCTTCATCATCATCGTTGTATAGTGGCAATCCCTTACCATTTAGCGAGAATCAGAAGATAACTGCCAAGACATTCTACGAAGCGTCTTTCCATAGTAGGGAAATTCTTGCACAAACATATTACTACGAAAATAACCTGAGTTCCATAGGGTTAAGGTACTTCAGCGTATATGGGCCTAAGGAATCGCACAAAAGCAGGTATGCAAACAACATATCGCAATTCCTCTGGGACATGATGCAGGGCAGGAGCCCAGTGATCTATGGCGACGGGATGCAAAGCAGGGACTTTACTTTCATAAACGATATCTTATCAGCAAACATCCTGGCCACGACATCTAACATAGACTTTGGCATATTTAATGTTGGTACAGGTATAGGGAAAAGCTTCAATGATATCGTATCACTTATCAACAGCGAGATGGGGGCATCGATAGAATCTAAATATATTCAAAACCCTCTCAAAAATTATGTCCAAGATACACTCGCAGACATATCGCTCATAACAGCATCCCTCGGCTACAGTCCTCAATGGACAGTTGAGAAAGGGATTAAATTTCTGTTAGAGTATTATAGAGAGAATTCTTGAGCAAAAAAAACGTTCGTTAAAATTGGATAATAAGAATCAAGTTTCAGACAAAGAGAAGGTTTGTATAATAATCCCTTCAAAAAATTCTGCGAAAACGTTAGAAAGATGTCTAAAGTCGATTATTCAACAGACGTACAGAGCAATAGAACTTATTGTAGTTGACAACCACAGCACGGATGGTACAAGGGAAATAGCAGAGAGGTACAGTGCAAGGCTCATCCAAACTGGAGTGGGGAGGGCCAAGGCCAAGAACTTAGCGTGTAATGCAGCCAAGAGAGAGTATGTACTGTTCATTGACTCGGACATGGAATTCACCAAAAATGTAGTCACAGAGTGCGTGCAGTCGTGTCTTGACGAGCCATATGCAATCACTATACCAGAAAGGTCTATAGGAAGTGGTTTCTGGGTTAAGGTCAGGGATTTCTAGAGAAGCTTTTACGCAAATACGGAAGTAGAGTCGCCCAGGTTCTTTAAAAGATCCGCAGTGTTGCGTGTTGGTGGTTTTGACGAGGACGTTGTATTTTTCGAGGAGAGTACCATCAAAAATAAATTGCAAAGTGCCTATAAAGTTACAATCAAAAGAATTGAATCTGAAATATTACACATAGAGGAGGGAGCTACATTGATCGACTGGTGTAGAAAAAAGTCTAATTATGCAAAAACACTGAAGGTGTATGTAAAGAGATATCCAGAGCATGCCGCACACCTCACCTCGGTTAGAAATAGATTCATGATTTATTTGTAAGGGCAGAATAAGATGGTGTTCCTGAAAAATCCAGTTCTAGCTATGGGTGTATTAATTCTCAAATTTTTTGAGTTTATTGCAGTGAAAATGGTATAGAAAACAATCTGATTTTTTTGAGATTATTGTAATGTATAAATTTAGTTTCATTGAGCCGAGGCATGGTAAGAATCAAAGAAACAGGGATAACAGCTTCTATTGCTACTGAAACTGTCAAGACAAAATATGATCCGCGTGTTGATACGGATACCAAAAGAGTATCTAAGGATCCACGTCTTGAAGCTAGTCGTATCTTTATCCGTAAGTATGGTAACCAGCTGAATAATACATTAGATATAAGATGTGGAATTGGTAGTTATTTTTTTGGAATAAAAAATATAGATGTGTAGGAGTAGATCTTGATCAATATTAAAACGGCCGAAGAACAATCTGCGCAAATGGACTGGAGGCCAAATCTTTTTGTGGCGGGTTTTGCTAAATGTGGTACAACTGCTTTATGTAACTATCTTGCACAGCATCCCGATGTCATGGTACCGTGGGAAAAAGAGCCAAACACATTGTACAAAGGGGAAACATATCCTCCATGGTTCACTGGTGATATCACAAAAAAAGCGGGCCATTTACTGCTTGACTTGATGAATTATTTTGAACTATATTCAAAGGGAAAAGAACAGAGATATCGAGTAGATGGAACCGTATCGTATACGTTTAAAAATGACTTTGCAAAGAAACTAATGAATTTCTCACCCAACGCCAAGGTAATTCTTGTCGTTCGAGAACAGAAGAGCCGACTAATAAGTATGTATTTTCATTCCTACATCCAACATAAGCAAGATGATTTTCTAAGATGGAACGAAGATTACATCGTCCCTGATATGCAAACCATCTTGTTCTATGATAGAGTCCTCGAATACTATAATTTGTTTGGTGAGAACGTTAGAGTAATTAAAAATGACGAGTTGAACAAATTTCCTCAAGAGGTATTGGACGAGGCGTTCAAATTCCTTAATTTAGATCCTATGAAAGTAAAAATTTCTCAGAAAAACATCAGCATCTTTACACCTTCCGATAGCGTAGCCTATAATCAATTAATGGTGACATTGGGTAAAATGAAATTTCGCTCCCTAACCATATTTCAAAAACTTGGTTTGGAGAAGGAATTTTATAGATTATCTTATCAATTTGGAAACGTTCTTAGATCCCTCCTCGATAAAACAAAGCGAACGAGATCCAATTATTCACCACTTATTGCTGTTATTCCAGGATACGTTTCAAAAGTATTGGTTGAAGATTACAACAAGACCATAGATTTTTCTATCAAAAAAAATATTCTATTGTCACCAAAAGGAAATACGTAACGTAAACTCTTGGCTTCCTTAATTTCCTCCAGAAATCCCTTCAGTTTCGGATACACACTTACATGAGAGGTACTTTACTGGTTATGTTAAAAGTCCAATACCTCCCTATAAAATCAGTTTTGGATACCTTGGGACTTCACAAGGAACTTAGGACCAGTAAATATGTTGAAGTTCATTGCTCAAACTGTTGATAAGAGGGGGAGTAGAAAACTCGAATATACAAAACTTATTGAACAAATTCCAAACAATGTCTTGCAGAAATTAGACGAAGACTATAGAAAATCACTTGAGATTTGTAGAGAGAAAAATATATTGTTAGACAGGGAAGTAGAGCTTGTCTAGCAATAATTTCCATATAAGATTTATGATGTTGATTCTAATGATTTCTAGGTCTAATATCATAGGAATATAAATGTCAAAAATTAGTACAGAAGAAAAGGCAATCTGGCCCAATTTCTTTATTGGCGTAGAGAAGTCTGGAACGAGTTCTCTTTACGAGTATTTGAGAGAAGTTCCAGGAATTTGCATGTCGCTGATGTATAAGATCTTCTCTTGCAAACACACAGCAGCGTAGTCGACTAGACATGTCATTCTAATGCTACCAGTGAAAATGATCCAAAAACCAAGACTAAAACGCATCTCGGTAAGATCTAGAAGCTTTAGCACTATATACAATTCAGTAACACGGAAATTTTCTAGAACTGTAATTCTCAACAAAGAACTGAAGAAATATATTTTAATTGCCTCCATCTTTGCCGTCTCTAACTCTCTAGTCTATAGTAGCCTATTGACAAATGAATCGATTTGGTATGGTGATTTTAGCTCAGCTATTGATACCAGTGACTATATCGGTACTATTATCCCGCTCTGGAACGATTCAACAGGAGAGCCCACTATCAATAGCCTTTCCAAACTCTTTCACGCCTTTCCCATGATACTGTTAAATGCCTTTGGCTTTAGCGCTCCGATGCATTTAACCTATTTTGCATATCATGTTATTCTTGGCACCATAGGAGCACTTTCGATGTTTAAACTCACAAAGTATGTAGTTGGGAGAACCGTCGATATATCAAGTCGCTATAATGATCTCTTCTTCCTTGCTTCCTCTACTTTTTACATATTCTCGCCATTTGTTGTAGAGGAACTAACCCACCCCACATTAAAGTATGGTTACTACCTGGCGCCGTTGATCCTCTTTTTGCTCATCAAGGGAGTAACGGAAAGTAAGAAAACGTACCTGCTGTACTGTGTTGTAGCACTGTCTTTTGCCGTAGGAGGCATGCATTGGACCATATTCGGTTTCATAATAATACTTGGTTACATTCTCTATCATTCTTTGTACAACATTATCCTGGAGAAGAAGAAGGTGTGGCTTACTCTCAAACAGGCATTCATCAACTCAACCATCAGTGTCCACATTTGTATTGATCAACTGCTACTGGATATTGCTAGGAGTGTTGATGGGTGGTACTTCGTTGTACGGAAATGTAGTAACAGTAGAAAGTCTTCAAGTCCTGTTCATGAACGCCGATCCCATGAACGCTTTTGCTATGAGGGGAAATTTTGGGATGGTAGAAATGTATGGAGAGACAACCCCCATCCTTGGGGATTTCTGGGGATTAAACCCTCCTATCTTATCAGTTGTCTTAACCATAATAGGGATTTCTTCTCTGCTGTTTATAAAAAGAATGAAGTTTATGGGGTACTTTGCCATCTTATTCACAATTTCCATATTCCTGTCTGCCGGCCCAAGATTTGCAAGCGATCTCTCTAACTGGTTTATTTTCGAAACCCCACTTAGCTCTCTTTATGGGTGGGCGTTCCGAACCCCTAAGTTCACCTCAATTGCAATTCTTGCATTATCTCCAATGATTGCATTGACAGGCATAAAACTGTTAGAGTATCTAAAGCAAAACAAGATAGTAGCAGGAACTGCTTCGTGCACGTTTGTCGGTTTCGTCTTGGTGGTTAGTCTTCTACCCAATTACCCTATTGTTACTGGTGACTTTAACGGTATTTTTCAGTCTGCTGAACTGCCACAGGAGTACGAGGAGGCAGTATCATACCTATCGACGAGAGATAATGGCCGCAAGACCGTATGGGGTTACCCATACGCTGGAACGCCTTCAACATGGTATACCAATCGTCTAGGTGTTACTGAAAGAGATTTGTCGCCATTACCCGTCTCATTAAACAATCTTAATTACGATGTTCTATTCGGTAACAGGTTGCGATATGACAGCCTAATGTTTTCACATGATGTTACTAATGTGGGAAAATTCTTTCAACCTCTTAACGTGGGTTACATTTTAGTCCACAACGACATTCCGTGGCTCAAGACACATACCGAGAAATTGTTTGGATTATTGGACGCACAGAATGATCTAGACAAGGTCTTTGAGGAAGGATTCATCACCATATACGATGTCAAACATCTTTCTGATCTTGTATCGATAAAAGAAATGAACGTCATCATTCAAGGCGGACTGGAGAAGTACAATTCTCTTTCCCTCATTGAAACATTCGATCCAAATCGCATCGGTGTTCTGTATGAGGCTTTTGGTAACGTAAATAACGCATGGAAGTATACAGATATTCTTGTCACGGATCATAGGCCGGTAATGGTTCCTGCTGAACATGTTATGTGTTATGGATCTTTTTGTTAGCGTTAAGGAGAAACTAAGAAAATTACTTGGTACTAAAGCGACCTTGTCAGTTTCAGCACAACAATCAAATACAATCATGGTAGATAAATTCTCTATTCTACCTTTTGTTTACTCGGCCGATGTTAGTTTGTATGCTTTAAGTGTTGGATTGCACCTTCTAAAGGAGAAGGTTTTTGCTTTAACATGTTTTACTATATTATGTCAAGATTTTGATCGATCACAAGATTCGTCTGACAAACGCACTTAGGAAAGACATTGAGGTGCCTGTGATAGCAGACTATGATGATGGTTACTTATAAGGTAAACAAATCATGATAGCATCGATAAAGAAGATACTTAGGGCCACTAAATTAGATTCGGGGTTAACGTATGTAGGAGCAGGTAATCTATTAGCCTCTATTCTGGGAGGATTATTTTGGTTTGCCCTTGCATCAATCTTGGCTACTGAAGACTATGGAAGGTTGAATTACTACATTGCCATAGGTTCAATGTTAAGCGTTGTTTCCTTATTAGGTCTAAATACAACAGTCATAACGTTTGTAGCAAAGGGCTTTGAGAAGATAAGGCATCAAGCGAATCTAGTGGTGCTGGTTTCTAATTCGTTCGTATTCATATTGCTAATATTCATGAATTATCCACCATTAAGTTTTCTCATCATAGGTCTGAGTTTCTTCACGATGTCAGTAGCAGAGCTCTTAGGAGGAAAGTTATATAAAAAATATTTTTTCTTACTAATAGCCGAAAGAGCATCACAAGTGGCACTATCTATAGGCCTTTATTTTGTAATAGGGATTGATGGAATCATAATAGGATACGCAATTGCTGCCTTAACCTTCAGCTATCGGTTCTTCAAGACCTTTAGAAATTTCTCGTTTGCTATCAGTGAACTCAGACCGCGCTTTGCCTTTATGACTCACAGTTATTCCCTTACTTTATCACAAGCCTTAACACTTTATGCAGACAAATTAATTATTGCGCCATTATTTGGATTTACCGTTTTAGGTCTGTATCAGCTCGGTTTTTAGTTCCTAATGTTCCTTGGACTAATACCTGCAACCTTATTCCAATACCTCCTACCTCAAGAGTCAACCGGACTTGAAAGAAAAAAGGTCAGATTTGCTGGATTAGTGACATCAGTTATTTTTGCTATCATCTTATTCTTAGTTAGTCCCTTCGTAATAGAACAGTTATTCCCTAATTATATAGAATCAATACCAGCAACTCAAATAATGAGTTTTGGCATAATTCCGATGACTATAAACTCTATCATCAACTCAAGACTTCTAGGCAGGGAAAGGAGTAAACCTGTTTTTATTGGCGCAGTAATCTACCTGAGTTCATTAACGCTGATGCTGTATATACTCGGAAGTATGTTTGGATTGATCGGTTTAGGAATGGCCGTCGTTATATCCCTCTCACTGCAATAAGTGTCTCTGTGGGCTTCACAGGTTGAACGATAATAACTTCAGACGCAATAATTGGGTGCTAAATATTAACGACAATAAAGGTAATGATCATTCTAGAAATGAAGAGAATTTCAAAGATTAAAACAACCATAGATATTATGGATAAAAGAAATCAAGACAGGCCATTTCGTATCTTCGTAGAATTACAATATTAGGAATGAAAGCTGTCATATTTGATTGTGAGGAATGGAGAATAGATAATCAGATGAATGATGCTGAACCAGATCTATACTTTGTTGCTCTTGTTCAAGAAACTTTTCCATGAACTAGATTCATAAAATCACCACCTAAATTGCTAGAGAA
Source organism: Nitrososphaerales archaeon (assembly GCA_965197925.1). Classification (GTDB taxonomy): domain Archaea; phylum Thermoproteota; class Nitrososphaeria; order Nitrososphaerales; family UBA213; genus CBDAOC01. Next base: position 277,117 of record CBDAOC010000019.1, on the reverse strand, counting down.
TGAAAAATGAGTAAAAAACACAAAAGGGTCATAAAGATTACCGCCCCTAGACTTTAGGAATAATAGTGGTGATGATAACAATTGGGGCATTATACCCAGAGATAGGGGGCATACCACAGAAAATACAAGTATGGAATGCTCGTTTGAACTCGACAGATGACATATGTGTTAAAACGAATGGCGAAATTGTTGCACAATTGATGGAAGAAACTAAAAAGTCTGAGGATGCAGCCAAAACACTCACAAGTATATACTGTGATAGAACTGATCTGCAACAACAGTTCACAACAAATTCAGAGGATGGTTCAATACTCATTGCATGGGCATGTAGTGTAGCTTCTGGTACTATAGATGAAGAAAGTTCAAAGAAACTCAAACCTTACAGTAACGAATACTGTGAAAGCGCAACCACCTTTGCAAGACTGAAGGCTGAAAAATACGAAGAAATTTCTCGCATGATCGAAGTAGAGGCTGATTCCATTTATCTACGTGTAATAGAAACAGTAGATTTATTGATCGAGAATGTTAAGGAAATGCTCACTAGGAACGAAGTATTTGTGGCACAACTTTTGCTGGAAGAGGTACAAGACCTACTCGACTCGGTGCCAAGACAAGTAACAGTGCCTGAGGAGAGTATACCTCTAGTGGAAGATAAAGAGGAAAGGAGCAAAACCGAATTTGTAGAGAGAACGAAGATAAAAGAAGAGTTCGAGGTTAACGAAAGGCATTACGCAAAGGATAGTTCCAAAATTGGATTTACGATAATTCAACTCTCAAATAGGGCAGGTATATTCGATGTTTCAGCAGGAATCCAAAACGAAACTGTAAAGGTAATTGGGAAAGTACCACTATTTTACGATGGCGAGGCAGTAACAATCCAAGTGTTTAATCCAAATAACCAGATATATGAAATTGAACAGGTTATGCATGATATGGAAGGAATATACCATACAACCATGGAGATGAAAGGCTCACTCGCAATTGATGGAGTCTATACAGTGAAAGCAACTTATTTAGGCTATGCTATACAGACAACATTGGAAGTAAGTTCAAACTAAAATTGGTTTGACTATGGTATTATCATGATAAATCTGATAAAAGATTCCTTAGTATTATCAATAATCGATATTTTGTTGTTAATGAGTGAAACATGAATTCATTGCTGAGCAGTTCAAGTAGAATAAATAGAATTAGAACAAGTAGAAAATCAAGTTGAATTTTCAAGAAAATAAAATATGAGCTTGATCATTCCCGCTTGGGTGATCTACGATGGAGTGTGTCATTCCCATTCTCTGTAGCACTAAAGTCTATTACGAGGACATCACCAACACTGATCGATGGGATTGTCCAGCTGAAGGATGCTGGTCATTTGTAGCTTCTACAAGTGCTTCTGGTTTTTTTGTTTTTAATGTAAAATACCTTAAAACCTTGAAAGTTTCCTGCGGTAGGTGCAGTATTTGCTACAGCTAAAACTTTGTCAGATGTCCAATATTCTTTATTTGGAATATAACAAAAGCAAATCAATATTATTTTCGTGATAAGAGATTTAGACCCAACGGAAGGAATTACTTGTAGAAAATAGATCTGGAATATAGATATCAGATCACGCCAAGTTAACAGAATCATTTTTATAGGTTCTACATAAGTACGTGTATATATGCATATGCGACTCTTGTTTTCTGTAGTACTGCTTTCGGTTGTCGTTATCGGCAGTATTGTGGGGGGTGGGGTTAGTTCATATGCAATATCCGATGATGACAGGATAGCAAAAATTCAGAAAGGCATTGACAAGCTACTTGAGAGGATCCAAATGATTGAAGACAAAAAATACAAAATTGAAAACAGAATCCAAATGTATGAAGACAAAAAATACAAAATTGAAAACAGAATAGATACACTACAGGACAAGATAGCCAAGAAGCAGGCAAAGATTGACAGTATCAACGGCATAGTGAAAGAACATACTCCACCAGAACCGTACATCAAAACCGACAAGCTGGAATATGAGATAGGCGAGACAGTACACGTTACGGGAATGAAACTTGTATTACCTGAACAACCTAGTACCAATCCACATCCAGAAATACATATTGACAGGAAAACAACTATTGACCAGATAGGAACCACATCCACAACAGGCGGGAAGAATAAATCAATATGGTATGGGTGTTATTTTCAAAGTTATGTCGATATGTATGGCACCCACAGATGTGATGAAATACCAGAGATGATACAAAATGACGATGGAACCTATGCAATAGACATACTGCTTACAGAAGACAATGCCGAATCAGGAACATACCAATACATTCATCAACATTACCACATAACATATTACGACGCTGATGATAGACGCATCAGTAACGACAGTGAGCGTATAGCGACACCGCCATTTTTCATAAAATAGTTAACACAAGGCATTTTCACTTGCATACATTGAGATTACAACTATATACGATCTGTGAAGCTACGTGAAAAGTTAAACCGACGTACAGGTGACAAGGAATACAAAAGATGGTATGTAACCCTGACAAAGGAAGATGTTGAAAAACTGGAATGGGTAAAGAATCAGGAATTAATCACAAACATCAAGGGTGACAAATTAGTCTTGAAACCAGCTACGTAAAACAACCTTCTTCCTTTTTTTTGTCCAGCTCACGGCAGTTAACATGAAGAAGATTGGTAGCTAGATCACACCAAGTTAACAGAACCTAGATATCAAATCCTTTATTAAGACAGGAATGTTCTCGATGAGACAGACGCTAACTTTTATCTCCAAAAATTGGTATTTTAGAAGAGTTCGTTTGAACACTCAAAGACTGTTTACCTCTCGTAACGTCATAGAGATCCTATCAAATCTAAGAACTAGAGCTTTGCGAAAGCGAATATGGTTCCAATCACTCACAGACCAAGACAGGATCCTTTGTGGTCTCATAACAAGGCATGTAAAAATAGTGAATAATGCTACACTTGCGACGGTAATTGCCAGGATATTAGGGAAATTAATCTCTGGATTACAGAACTCGTTCTTGACTATGATAGATAGGATCGGTCGACCTATCGCAGAATCATCCTACAGAGCAGCTCATGCAATGGGATGGGTAGGATCATCGAAATGGATCAACGATCAAGAAATAGTGAGATGGTATGGATTTTCAGCATACTACTCGAATATGAGATTGGGGGGAAATGTTTGGTAGCACAGGAGCAGATACAGAGAACAGGGCCAAACGTCTCTATCGTCATTCCAGTTTACAATGGAGAACAGTATATAGAAGCCTCAATTGAGCGCATCAAACGCATAATGAGCCACTTCACGGAAGAATACGAGATCCTGGTAGTAAATGATGGCAGTATAGATAACACCAGATCAGTAGTGAACAATGTATATCCCGCGGATCGAAGGGTAAGACTGATCAGTTACAAACCAAACATGGACAAGGGTTACGCCGTTAAGCAGGGGGTGTTATCAGCTGAAGGAAAGAACATACTCTACATAGATGGAGACGGAAATATCAACCCCCATGTGATCACATCATGTCTAAATGAGCTGAAAAGTGCTGATATCATCATAGGTTCAAAGCATCATCATGATTCTAAAGTGAAGGTACCGATGATCAGGAAGTTACTAAGTTTAGGATTTCATCTACTTGTAAATCCTATTTTGAATATGAAGATCAACGATACACAGGTTGGGCTTAAAGCAGGCAAAGCAGAGGCCTTCAAAAAGATCTTTACAAGAGTTTTGGTCAATAAGTACGCGTTTGATGTAGAGATGCTAGCGGTTGGCAACTTGCTTGGCCTTAGAATTGTAGAAATGCCGGTACAGTTAGAAATTAACAGAAGCTTCAAAATCAAGGATGTTGTTAGAATGTTCATAGACATTCTCGGCATTAGCTATAGACTTAGAGTGCTCAAGTGGTATCAGAGGAACATGGATATAGAAACACCTGGCTATAAGCCCCTTTTTGCGCTCTAGCATGAAGATTATCTGGTTCAATTGGAGAGACATAAAGAATCCAGTCTATTGAGATTGAATTGAGGGACCAAATTGTGAAGGAAAAACATGAATGTATGGTATCGATCCCAATAACACTTTGATACTTTGCTAGAGAATAGGACTAATTTATCTCAAACATGATTAGCAAATTCCATTACCCATTCACAAAAAACAGTACTGTTTAGATCTGACAAACGTAGAAATGCAAGCTGAAAGTAGGTTGGTTATAAGGAGAATAAAAAATGGATAGAGTAGGTTTCGTGGTCTGGCTGACAGGACTACCTGGCTCCGGTAAGACTACGATTGCTAGAATACTCTATCAACAACTAAAAGAAATGGATCTAAAAGTGGAATTATTCGATGGAGATGAAGTAAGAATGGCACTGAGTCCAGATCTTGGTTTCGAGAAGAAGGATAGAGAATTGCAAGCCAGAAGAGTAGCATACCTGAGCAAGTTGATGGTAAGAAACGGAATAATTGCAAGTCTCTCTAATCTCACCATACCGTGTATTCAGGGAATTCGCAAGAAAAGAAATAGGAAATTTTATCGAAGTGTATGTAAGAACTTCAATAGAAACTTGTTTAAAGAAAGACCCCAAGGGACTCTACAAAAAAGCACTTAATGGTGAAATTGTTAACTTTACTGGATTGCAGGATCCTTATGAAGAACCCTTAAACCCAGAAGTAATTATAGACACCGAAAACCATGGTCCTGAACAAAGTACTCAGAGTATCCTTATTACTCTAAGGAAGTTAGGTTACTTGGCAGAACTTAAGGTGAGTCTAATATCATTCTTTGAGAAATTGCCAAGAAAAACCCTTTACATCTTTTAAAAATGGAAAGTGATCGCTATGGCAGCTGCTACTAAAAGAAATATAAGAAATAGTTTTGCCCAACATGGATGGAATATACCATATGACCGTAGAGATGAAAGGTCCGATTGTGATTGACGGAGTTTATTCAGTTAAAGCAACATACGAAGACCTTACCGTAATGACGTCATTAGAATTCAATTCAAACTAGCTTTATGAGACCATAGGGTATGGGTAATTTATCATCAATAAATAAAGAATAGATTCATTACTGAATAGAAAATAAGCAGAATATAAAGTGGATTTCTCAAGAAAATGAAATACGGACTTAACTATTCCCGTTTGGGTAATTTCTGGTTACATTCTGTTCTTTCTTTCCTTCTATTATTGTACATACTAAGAATGCTCTCATTTGCAGATATCGAATATTACGCAACGATTCACAGGATTACTGACCTTCAAACCTTCAGTGGTTCTTTCACAGGTTCTTTCTTTGTAGATAGTATCCTGATACTGGTCATTACCTTCTTGGTGATTTGGCTTATTGTACCAACACGAGTTTACGCTGTATATGTTCCTGCTATAGCTACGGCTATTGCTATAACCGGAATTTATTCTCCTTCAATAATTGAAATCTCCTTTCTTAACCATACCATCGGTAGCTGTTCTCCTGTTTCTGTATAGAGATAGAGTTATTGGCACTCGTTTGAAGTTGCATACGATTGTTGTTACAACGGTCATCTTCATAATTGGTTTTGAATCAATGGCACTGTTAAGATGGTTGAGTTACCCTATTTTTCCGAGCCCAATGTACGGGGACGAGTTGGAAAGCGGCAGAGCTTGAAGCTCATTTGTTCCATACATTTGGATTGTTATCTGCCTTAATCATGATCTTGATCCTGTCCGCTTTTCTCTATAAACCATCCTTGAAAAATATTACATCATAGTTGAACAGAATTCCATTATGGTCGTCCATAAAAATGGATGTGTACGATTATGGTGACAGGAATAACGATGCAAAAGTCAATTTAGACGGAACTCATAGAAGGAAAGTCCATAAATGGATACTAGCGTCAGCCTACGGTCTTTCATTTGTGCTTACCATCTATGCCTCTTATCCAATGATAAACCAGGAATTCAGCACAACAGTTGATGAGCATTATTATGTTGATTGGTTAGACGAATTACGAAAGAGCGATAATCTAGCTGCGGCATTTACAGAGGTCAATAAAGGTGATAGGCCTCTGAGCTTGCTTTTCATCTATGGAATACAAACATTTACAGGACTGCCAACTATCGTCGTTGTAAGATTCCTACCTGTCATTCTTAGTCCGATGTTGATTACTGTTGTCTACTATTTTGTGAAGATCGGCACCTGAAGGAAAAATTTAGCATCTCTATCAGCTCTTTTCACCGTGGTGTCATTCCATTTTGTCGTAGGCATGTATGCAGGATTTTTTGCAAACTGGTTAGGCATTAGTTACCACATATCTATCACTGCTATTTTTGATTGCGGCTTGGAATAATGGAGATAAAACAAACTACAAAAAAACCCATTACTACTATACTGCATTTCTTGCCACCACATTGTTAACACTCTTCATTCACTTATACACATGGACCTACCTTATGGCAGCTGCCATTCTATTCATTGCTATTTCCTATGCAAAGAATAGACAGCAGAAACAGAAAGTGAAGATATCTGTGATTCTAGGAATTATAATAATAGCAAATGTTGGCGTTGACATTACAAGAACATATTGGGGGAGTTCGAGTGGTTTAGAATCGGATATCTGGTTCGCGCAGAGAACTGTGGGAGAGGAAGAGTTCTTTTCAAGATGGGACAATTTGCGTTTCACCTTTAACGCGTACGTAGGGGATACTTCACGAACGCTGTATTACTTTTGCTTGCTCTCCTCTGGGTTTTGAAAGCTAAGTTTAACAACAGCTTCGACAACATCTTACTCTCATCACTCTTTGTAGGTATTTTGCCAATTCTCTTTGGTGACTATGTTATGCAGACAAGAATAATCTATAATATGCCGCTCCAAATCCCTGCATCCATAATGCTTTTTAGGTTAACAAACTTCGAACGAAAAGGTTCTCTGCTAGGATCGCTATTATTTATAGTAGTAATGTTGAATTTGCTTATCTATGCCTTCAGATCCATGACAAATCTCAACCCGATAATATAATGAAATATCATATTGGAATAGGGAAGGTAAAGAATATGAGTATCAGAAAAAATAAAGTTATAACAAAAAGGATTGTCCGCCTCATGGGATTGGTAACTTTTGGAATAATCATGGCTGGCTTATCACCTGACTTCAATGATTTATCTGGAACTATATGGCAAACTTTAACGGCCTCACTCATAGGCTATGGTAATATTCATAATGCATCAACATTTACAGATGAAAAATGTATTGTAATGATGAATGCTATCAAGGTACGGTTGAACGAAACAAGCAAGCCTGAACCCGCTGCAAACATACTTGCTAATATTTACTGCAATAATATCCATTTGCAGTCACAAGCAGGAACAGATTTGGAGGAATCTGCTATAGGAGTTGTAGCGTGAGCCTGTAGTGTTACGGTAGATACCATTAAGGACCCTAGTTCAAGAGCGCTCAAACCATACATGGCTGATTATTGTAAAAGTGCAATACTTGAACTTGAGTTACAGCTCGAAAACTATACCGAACTTTACACCGATGAAAATGATGGGTTCTACGAGATTAGAACAGATTGATGAAGCTGACCAGTTGAGAGAAGAAGCGAGTGAGATGTTATCCAATAAAGAGGTGTATCAGGCCCATCTTAAATTGCATGAAGCATATGACTTGATAAACTAAATCAAGTAAAAACATTTACTTTATCTATTATATCCTAGGGCTCATCTCTTAGGTGATTTACCTACCAGCTTGTAGAAGGAATATTCATCTATTCTCTAGTAGGTCTTTCTTAAAGATGTAATAGATTATTCCTATACTCTATTGCATATTTACCAATTAAGAATTATTATTTTACACAATTAATTTTAGTACAGAAAAAAGAAATTGGTAAAAAATAATGCTATATACAGTAATCCTATATTAATTAATAAGACCAAAGTAATGAAAAAAGGAAAATAAAGATCGTTATAGGCTAATGCTTTATTCGCCTATTTATCAGATTTCACAATTCTGTTCTTTATTTGCATTCTGACAATCGTCTATTCCATCTCCACCATTAAGTCTGTTATTACCCTCACCGCCGTCAAGTTCATCATTACCATCAAAGCCTTGTAGATGGTCGTTGCCGCCCTGTCCTAGAACGCTATCATTTCCCGTGCCTCCTCCCAAGAAGTCATTTCCGTCTCCTCCAAATAGCATATCATCCCCTCCATGAGCATACATTCTGTCATTTACGTCTCCGCCATGTAATTCATCGTCGCCATCACCGCCTGCTATGCGATCATTTCCGTCTCCTCCAAATATCTGATCTTCACCTGAATTACCACATATACGGTCATTACCTTCAAGTCCCATAATGAGGTCATTTCCACTCAATCTATGAATAACATCATTACCCAACGTACCGGTTATAACGTCATTACCAGGCGTTCCCATAATGGTTACCTTCTTGTTTAGGCACTTTAGATCTACGTATGGATCAAGTTGCGCTTTTACATTGTATACTGGCAGAATCATTGCAAGCACTAATGCACTACCAAGAACAAAAGGTAGTAGTTGTCTTCTCATTATAGAAAGTACCAAATAATAGACATAAATACTTGTGTGTGGAAATCTTGAGACAGACAGTTAGCATACAATTTTCTAAGTGATCAGTTAACAAATCATGAACTTTAGCATTAATTATTATCTTTTCTTAATGACAACTCAATACAGATGGATTTGTGGATCTAATTACTAATCCATTTACGAACTACAACGAGAAATATTACAAATTAATATATAAAGAAATTTATCGCTGGACAATTTCAACTAACCATTTGTTGAGTTTTTTCATTCATCAACTTGGTTTTCATCATGAGCAACCCTATTATTATGACTGCCCCTAGCTCAAAAAATACCCAATCTGCATTTTGAAATCTTATCAATTCGTTGTAAAAGGGAGTAAAGAGAGGAAAGTTTCCTGAGCCGGTATAGGTGTCAAATGCTCAACTCATCTCAAAACTAACCATTTAGACAATTTTTAGCGACCATTTAGATCTATGAATAGCGACATCTAAAATTATTTTATGAAATTCCAAGAATTATCAGACAAACAGTGGAGTATGATGGAATCACACATACCACCACATGCAAAAACTGGCAGGCCTAGAGATGATGATAGAAAAATCATTAACGGAATAATCCATGTTCTAACTACTGGATGCCGATGGGACGATATGCCAAAAAGATATGGTGATGATTCTACTGCAAACAGAAGGTTAAACAAATGGCAACAAAAAGGAATCTGGAAAAATATTCTATCACGTACTATTCACTCAGCACATAAATCTGGCAAAATTAATCTACAAAAAATATCAGTTGACTCTTCATCCATTCCTGATAAAAAAGGGGCAATGTAACTGGATATAATGGATTCAAGAGAATAACAGGTACAAAAATACATGCCGCAGTAGAGAGTAACGGATTTCCAATATCCATACTGTTGAGTCCAGCAAATGAACATGACAGTACAAAATGCATGGATGTTACAGGATCAATTTCAGACTATCTTGATGATGATTCAATACAACAGATAGAACCAGTTTATGCAGACAAAATGATGCAAAATACATCAGAATGTATTTGTGGGATAGAAATATTGCATGTTGCATCCCATACAAAATAAATTCCAAGTTCATCTTGCAAAATAATGATTACAAACATTACAACAAGACAAGATTTGTAGTTGAGAGATTCTTTGCATGGCTCAAGAATGGATTTCACAGAACAAGAATCAGGTATGAAAGAACGGCAGAAAACTATCTGGCATTTGTTAATCTTGCATCATTTTTGATGTATTGTAGGGTTTTGAGATGAGTTGGCTATTGGGCTAACATAGCTGAGAAAACTACTCCGCCCAATAGATAGTCTTTCTTACCAAAAACAAACATCATGATAACTGCAGAGATAATTCCAAAAGGAATCGAGTGACCCATCCTTCCAATTGCCTCAATATTCAAAAGTTGTATAAAGTGATGAGTCAATCACAATGGCAAGAGAGCCGGCTAGAATAAGGTATCTTAAACTCAGGCTTGCGGCACCGGCCATCAAACCCAAAAGAATATGCCCTCCAATGTGCACTATGTCAAGTCCTCCCGTTAATGGATTGTCGAGGTATTGGTGTTCTAGTAACAGAAATCCTATAAGAGAAAAACTTGCTGCAAGAATTCAGTACAAGAAAGAAGTTTTAATGATATAAGTAAGGTCTATTTTCACAGATTTTCAGCAAGTTCCTTTAATTATAAGTGTATCAAATTATGGAATATATATGAGAATTCTTGCTACACTCTTTGAAATGAACGGCAATGATTTTGATAAAACTATGATAAAGGAAAACACGTCATCGGGATATTATTTTCATAACAGAGTTCTCATTTATCCCGTTCTTCTCTACAAATCCCGAATTTACTTCCAAAACATATTTAGCTGGGGTATCTGGTCTGTATGTGCATAGTGATGTATGCGCTTCATCTATACAAGGTTGGGCATCTTCAGCTATGTACACTACCTTTCCATTCCCGTCTAACCATATTATGTCAAGGTTGATTTTCATATTCATCATCCAAAACTGATATTTACGTTCTTCTTCAAATGTGAAAAGCATTCCCTGATTCTCAGGTAATTCATCCCTGAACATTAACCCTCGTGTAATCTTTTCTCGATCGTCTGCAATCTCTACAGTCAACGGAATGCCGTCAATGGTTATTTCCTGCAATTCATATTCTGATTCTTTACGATCCTGCACATTCTTTTTTTCCAGTATACTCTGTTCCGTACATTCAATCTCAGGTATACCAAGCTCATTACATTCTAATAGCAACTCAATTTTTTCCAGTATACTCTGTTCCGTACATTCAATCTCAGGTATACCAAGCTCATTACATTCTAATAGCAATTCTTGGGACCCGATCTCTGTTTTACCATTATCGTTTCTTGATACAGTGGTTTCTTGAGAAACTATAGCAAACAAACCTAAGATAGTAATAGTACCAGCAATTCCCAAAACAATTGCGATTGTAATGCCTGTTCTGACCATCGTTTGTTACTCTTTTTTATAAGCTAATATTAACCTAAAACCTAACTGTTGTCCCCATACCTAAGACCTTGTCTACAACTAGGGAAACTATACGTCGGCTAGAAAATTTCTGTGATGTAAATAGGATACCACAAAACTTTATTTCTGGTAAATGTGATTTTAAGACTAAGATATTAAAATAATTACAAAGAATACTTATTCACACCAAGATTATATACCAAATAAATACAATGCTAAAATAAATGAAACATCTGGGTCACACTAAGGAGAAAGCATTATCATAATTCAAAATATTATATGGAAAATTATTGCATAAATTTATTGTCCTAGTTTAGCATATTCTTGCTCGTAAGAGGAGGATAAATTTTCAAATTACTTTTTATCCGACCCATTATCAATACCGTACACATTGAAAAAATCGTTTAAGGATCTGGCATTGCAAAGAATAGAGATACTTGTAAACATTGCCTTAGTGACTGCTAGGACAGATCCATTACTTGCAGAGAAGCAGGCCAAACTTGCTAAGAAAATAAGTACCAAATATAGGGTCCGGTTGCCATATGAATTTCGGCAGCTTTATTGTAAAAGGTGTAAAAAATTCAACGTCCCAGGTAAAACCATGAGAGTAAGAGTTGGGAGGTCAAATGTCAAGGCCGTAAGAATAACATGTTTGGCTTGTAATCATATTTACAGAAAAATAATAAAGCAGAATAGCCCTGTAATACATCCAGAGGAACATTAATAATTAATAACTTATCATTTATTGCTGTGGGAAGAGATAACCAAAATTCAAAGAATTGGCCGGTCAAACTAAAGGAGATTGCTCTTTCGACAGAAAACACTAGTACCGAAAGACTGCGTGCTATTGACCTCTTGGGCCATTTGAACGACTCCGTATATGATGATCTTGCGGATATAGCCGCTAAAGGTCTTTCCCGCAATGAGAGGTTAAATGCACTTGAAATACTTGCTATTGTATCCAGAAGGATAGGATCAGAGCATACCAATGTAGGCTCAATACAGAGAGAGAAAAATAGGAAATCTGCAACTCCCTTAAAGTCTAAAAATATTAAACCTGAAAAAGCTAAAGAAACCGTCGAATTAAAGAATAATTCAAAAAGTGATCTTCCTGAAGAACTATTTCAGGATATGTTATCACATGTCAAACAATTACTTACACCCGAAATAGGCTGTAGCGAATCAGAAATAAAGAATCAGTTCAGAAATCTAAAAGGTACGCTTGTAGAAACTTTCCTTGCGGTAGCAATACAAAAGGGATTAGTTAAAGAGATAACACCGGGAATGTTCAAGCTTATTGTCACAGATTAGTTATTCATCGATATCTAACCCTAACCCTGCATAATTTAGATAACGTTAGTAGTCACTCCAAATAACTTTTATCATATTCCTTAAAGTCAGCTGCATGACATTGTTGAATCGCATTTAAAGTCTAAGGAATATTTGATTTCGACTCGAGATTCAACATAATCTTCAATCCATTTACATTATGTTTTCCAATATCTGTGCTTCATACAAAAAAAGATAATCCAATTAAATCATTAAAACGGCTCGTATTCAGTATTAAAATATCTCCCATTTACCTCTTCGACTTCCCGTTCAGGGAAATGGTAAGAATTCAGAGGGTATTGTGAATCGGTTTCATTACCACTCCTGTTCTCTGTTATGGGTTCATGAATCGGTGAAGATGCAAACTGCCGTTCGAAGAAGCCGTATCTCACATCATATTGCGCTTGAAATGATTTTACATGCTGTGTACTCCCTAAGAATAAATCCATAAATGCAGGACGTTCCAACACCCTACACATCTTTTGCATAATGTTAAACAATTGTATGGAGAAAAATAACGTCGTGATTAACTATATATCATTTGATTTTTTAATCCAATAAATTTTGTGATTTATAAATCTCTAAATGTCTAGATGACCAATACTTTCAAGCTAAAAAGAGTTTCTAAATCGTGTAGAGCCAAGCAGCCACCATGGCTTACCGCCTTTTTTAAACCGAGTTCAATACCGATTAATACTTTTTGTCATCCAGTTAAAAGCGTATTAGTCTATTAAATCCATTCACACAAAAACCCAAAAACATTGCAACCTTACTCCAGCATGGCGTAATATTAGATGTCATTTGAAATGGTTTACAAAATAAAATACAAGAATTGCCGTCAAAACCAATATAGTTAGAAAGTAGCGTTTCCCCTCTCTTTACAATAGACATGTTATAGTTACTCCAGATTGGAGACATTTAATTTAAAAAATCATAAATTAAAGTTTGATAGGAATTCTGAATTACATCAATTTGTGAGTTAAGAAATAATGCATAGTCCGATTTGATTTATTATACTGACGTATTGTAGGATATTTATTAACAATATGTATGCTAGAATCTTTTAAGATAAATTTCTCCTCTATCTGGGAGTCTAGTGACTGTTTCTAAATGTATGCAACGGTCTGGAAGAATTGAAATCTTTACATCCATTATATCATAAACAGTCTCTTGCTATCCAGCTTCAGCCTATAACACGGTCATTTGGCATCATAGTCCCAATAACAGCATTACCATTCTTATGAGAGATTTCGATATTGAACGTAATATAACAACGCTGGATCATTTTTCCAAGAATCTCTTGAATTATATCTAGCGGAACTACAAGCTCCATCGTATCTGCTTTGTTATTCAATTTAACATCTTTTGGAAGATCTAGTCCTTCAAACCTTTTGAGCCTTTCTTCAGGTGTAAGCTCTCTCCAGGGGCTCTTATTATTCATATTTATTTAAGTTTACTAACACAGGTCATGTATTAAAAGAAAATCCACCAATAGTTGGGGTATGGATGATCGTTATCATTACTTGTCGACTAGGTTCTATGAATAAGAATAGATCTAGCGACATCAAATGGAGATTATAAGGTGGGTTTGTAGGTCTTAAAAAATAACAATATTCTCACTTTTATTGGAAAAAACAAAAACTTTGTGAATATAAATTAACACCTGCTATATAACTCATAAGTTTGGTAATTCTGGCGTAGATGATTTCATTGGCGTAATTTATCAGCGTTATCATTAGTTGACAATCAATTATCTCTTCTTCCACATATCACCAATTCTGCAAATCCTCTTTTCAAAGAATTAGATTATTTTTCTTAACTAAATCCCCTATTACATATAGTAATTCATGATATTGATCTTCTTTATTTCGTTTTCTTGGACACCATGCTTTAATGAGATAAAATTAACATTAGGGCAATATTTTGAGCCTTTATTACTACGTAATTGAAAACCATTACACTCTTTGTGAAAACAATTCACTCAGCTAAAATAATGGTTCGTCGAAGGATACACCGATTGATACTGCAGTAATGGCAATTACTATGATGCTAAAGAGAAATAGTAAAAATACCCGCTTATGCAGCCTGAATACAACAAACTCGCCATAAGAATACCTGGAGTATCGGAAACAAATAGGGGTTTTCTCCCACTTATTCTATATTTGCTTAATGCGAACCTTGGAAGTGCTGAATAGCATTTATAAGGGATTGAAAGAGATGTTTCATCATGGTAAAGGTATATGACGTTCCTGCAGATATTCTAATAAAAAAACTTGCAAATATGCTAAAGGAGGACTCAAACATAGAACCCCCCGCATGGTCACATTTTGGGAAGACTGGCGCCCATACAGAGAGGATCCCACTGAACTCTGAATGGTGGTATGTGAGGTGTGCTTCTCTTTTACGAAAGGTCTATTTTCATGGACCTATAGGATTGACAGATTTAAAGTCTGCCTACGGTGGGCGAAGGAGGATAGGTTATGCTGCAGCACACCACAGAGATGCTGGAGGCTCTGCAATAAGAAAGGCATTACAACAGCTGGAACAGTCAGGTTACGTTGCCAAGGCTGACAGCAAGGGCAGGATGCTGACCAGTGAGGGGATGAAGATGATGGATGGTCTAAGCAAGCAAATATACTTGGAGTTGATAGAAGTATTGCCTGAATTGAAAAGGTATGGTTAGGTGATTAGAGTGGGACAAGACCTTCCAGAAGAAGACAAGAAAAGAGAATCAGAAGATAGAGTGATGCGCGATCGTGCCTTGCGTGTCTTGCTTACACCCGGTGCAAGGGATCGTCTTTCAAACGTCAGAGTCGTGAAACCAGATGTTGCTAAAACAGTTGAAGATTACCTCTTAACAATGGGCTCACAGGGAAGATTAAAGAAAGAGGTTACCGATGAAGATCTGAAACAAATACTTTCATCTTTACAACAACCAAAACGAGAATTTAAGATCAATTACAAATGATTACTGTCCGAGTGACTTGAACCTTATACCCATCGCTAAGACAATCATGCCAGTTATGATAACCATCATACCCCTGATAAACACATATTCATCTTGTGATACAAAAATCGAAATCGTGCCTATTGATATCAGTATCACTCCAGCTACTATTCCTAGTATGTAGAACTTGCCCGCCACAGAGACCTTACTTTGAAAATTGATTTAAATATTATCATTGTTACAAACCGCGAGCATAAATCATTTTACATTCAGGTTCGTAGGACTTAAATAATAAAACACTGCGGAGAACGAAATAGCCCAATCGGAGTGCTAGTTAACCCTCATTCCTCAATATTTTTCATCGGTATTATTAGGTAATAGAAAAGGGAAGATAATTTCGCAGAATATGAGGGGTGTTATCAAAAAAAACCTGAACAGACAAGAGATGTGTACTTTTTTCCAATCAATGGTACTTTAATCCGTAGATTCTTGGTATAACCAATTGTTTAATTCACACTTTTTGAAATCATTCGCATAAAAAGCATTTCAGATTTGTGTTTAATAATTAATTGAGACTTGGGCATAATTCAATTATAATATTATTTTGAAATTATTACTATTAGCTTCCCAACATATACTTCAATGCCCTAAGAGGCCTTCCTGTTAGATGGTTGTAGTAAACCATTACCTGATACAACAATACTGATAACAACACTATACTCTTTACCTTATCAAATCCTCTAACTAGCAATAGATCTATGGTAAATACATCCTTCATATGCTCTATCAATGGCTCAACGCTTATGCTCCTCCGAGAATATACATGCTGTCCAAATTCAGATTGATAGAACTGCAGCAATGCCAGTCTATTATTATCTGTAGTATGCCTATACCTTTCCAATGGGAATACTGGATGCCCTCTATACCTGCTGAAATCACATAACTTGTGATCATCATATCCTTCATCTCCTACAACATACCTCACCATTCCTAAAGGCAATGAAGATGTTATGCTTTCATACATCTTGTTATCAGTAATGTTAGCTGTTGTGAAATCAGCTGATAATGGAACTATCAATGAACCTGTACTAGATGCTAGATGCAGTTTGTATCCGAATACCCGTCCCTTAGTTCTGCTGTAGCCCCATCGAGCATCTGTATCTATACCTGAACGTGGTACTTCATTCTTCATGTTTGATCTATGCCATACATGTCCCTTTGCTTTCAACAATGAACTGTCAACGGATACAATGGATGAGTCTACCAACCCATCTTTTATGAAGAGCACACCCATAACATCTATCCTTGATCTTATGTCAATTGATATGGTCTTGAACCTTCTATCAAACGTCCTTCTGTCTGGCAACCTATCAAGACCACATGCCTTCATTACCTTCCTGTTGTATGGCATGTCTATCGAAAAGTATTCATGCAAAGCATTGTTGCTTGGTATTCTTACCCATACTCTAACGATGAAGCATCTCATCATTACTGTAGGAGAATAGTAGAATGGTCTACCCTTTTCCTATTAGGTTTTGTCCGAGGAATCACGTCAATCAAAAATAATATACGAAGAAGTATCGAGTCTGAGCTAAACACATTACCAATGAAAATTGAAACCTGATCTTATCGTTTCGAACTAAATTATGCCCAAGCCTCAATTAATTTGGATTATTGTATTTTATATCAAATTAACTCAAGAATCGGCGTATATAAAATAAGTTCAGGAGAATACTTGTTTTATATAAAATTAATCACACAACTGTTTCACTAAAGATTTGAATAAACTTTAATATGAAATTGCAGTATTAATCCTTAAGAAGCCAAAAAAATATGTGTGGAATTTGTGGCATCTGGGGTTCAAGAGATGATATTTTACTTGAAACCATGATGGGGGGGGGGGGGATTGTCTCATAAGGGACCGGATGCAAGCGGTGTTCATACTTCGAATAAAAGAGCTCTGGAGCATCGCCGTCTTTCGATTATGGATCTTGAGCAAGGAAATCATCCTATCTATAATGAAGACAATACAAAAGCAATCATTGCGAACGGTGAAATTTACAATTTTCCAAAACTGCATAGAGAACTTTCAAAAAGACATATCTTTTCCACCAAGAATGATAGTGAGACTATTCTTCATTTATATGAAGAACATAGAGTTGAGGTAGTAAATTATCTGGATGGAATGTTTGCCTTTTGCATTGCTGATGGTAATTCTATCTTTGTGGCCCGTGATTACATCGGCATAAAACCCATTTATTACAAGATTGATGAAAATGGTACATTCTACTTTTCTTCAGAATTAAAAAGTATGAGCAGCTTGAAAGATGGCGTGCGAGAGTTTCCACCGGGTACCTGGTACCATTCCGATATTGGTTTCAAATCATTTTATAAAGTACTTGAATTGAAGCCTCAGGATATCCCTTACCAAGAACATATCAGGAACCTAAGAAAGACCTTTGAAAATTCTGTTGTAAAGCGTCTAATGAGCGATGTGCCATTAGGAGCCTTTCTGTCTGAGGGATTTGACGGTAGTCTGATAGCGACTGTTGTTCGAAAACATATGAATTTATTGCATACTTTTGCTGTAGGAAGAGAAAGGAGTAGCGATATTGAATGTGCACGAAAGACTGCTGAATACTTGGGTTCAGTACATCATGAGTATATAATTACAGCAGAAGATATCATTGAAAAACTTCCAGAAATTATTTTCCATCTTGAATCATTTGATCAAGATCTTGTTCGTAGTGCAATTCCTTGTTACTTTATTTCAAAATTGGCTTCTGAATTTGTTAAGGTCATATTGACAGGAAAAGGTACTGACGAACTTTTTGGTGGCTATACTTATTATAAGGATATAACGGATGAAACGGATCTTCACATAGAACTTCGGCGCTCGGTAAATTCTCTTCATAATATTAATTTGCAACGACTTGACCGAATGACTATGGCTCACTCAATAGAGGGACGTGTACCATTTCTGGATATTAAAATGATTGAATTGGCACAGAGCATTCCACCAAAATGGAAGTTATTTGGATATCCCCCCACTGAAAAATGGATCTTACGTAAAGCCTTTGAGGATTTATTACCTGAAGAGATAATTTGGAGAGAGAAAGAGCAATTTGATGAGGGTAGCGGAACCGTTAATTTAGTATCTGAGACGATTGCAAAAATAATAAAACGAGATGAAGCGGAAACATATCGGCAGAAACAATCGGTTTTACTTCGGTCAAGTGAAGAGTGTTATTATCATATTATATTTTCTAAATTATTTTCCAATGCTGAAAATATTTTACATACTATAGGACGATGGTCAGAAAGAACTGAAATTAATTCTTAGATAGCCACTAATATATTGAGGCCTCTTTATGAGAGACACCACTTATATTTTATACTCTCTACAATAGGGATTATTTTATGTGTAATGAGTTAATAATATAAATACTAATAAAAATCAAGAAGTATAAGATGAAATCTAAAATCAAGAAAGATTTTTCTGAAATTTATGCACAAGATTCTCCTGTTCCATATCTCAAAGAAATGCGAAGGTTAGAATATAGAATTGCAAATATAACAAAATCCTTTTATCAATACTTGGCCAATACACTTTACAAAGATCTTAGCAGGCCAATTGAGATTCTTGATATTGGAAGTTCTTATGGAATCAATTCCTCCCTTTTGATTTATGACATAACGATGTCTGAACTTGATAATTTCTTTCTGAATGGTAATAATACACCTACGAATGAGCAGACGGTGAATTTTTTTAAGAATCTCCCAAAAGTAAACCCCCAATTCAAATTCTCTCTTATTGACACATCTTCCCAAGCCCTTCGATTTGCAAATGATATGGAACTATGTACACAGACTTTTTGCATCAATCTAGAACAAGATGAGGTTTCATCAAACGCTTCTCGTCAGTTAGGAGTGGTGGATATGATAATTGCTACTGGTTGTGTCGGCTATATTGGACACAAATCATTTATGAAACTATTTGAAGCCATTAATCATCGAACCAAATCGGAACAAGATCAAAATGAATCTAAAAGTTCTTCTGGAATAATACCAAAACCACTATTCGCCTTTTCTGTTCTAAGAATTTATCCAGTAGATGAAATTCAAAAGGTTTTCGAAAAAAACGGTTTTGTGTTGATAAAGAGCGAAATTCCCTCGTTTAGACAGAGACATTTTGCCGATAATCAAGAACAGACTGATATTATTTCATTATTAAAGGAGAGGGGTGTTGATACAACTAACCTAGAAGACGACGGATATTATTATTCGAATTTTTATTTAGGGGGACCTAGAGAACACAAAGACGCTCTTATCACGTGGCTCAGAGGCTTGGAAAATTTTGTTTTGAACAAGACCAGTTCCCCAAAAAAAGGGGTTTAAATCAATGGAAAATAGTGGTTTTTACCAAGCCGTTCTAGGATTTAATACCAATTATTAGCACTAACAGCAATATTATTCCTTCAGGTATACCATAATCGTAATTCATAACTTCGAAGGACTTTTTCACGATATCTTTCTGGTTCCATTAAAATGATAGAAGAATGGGATGCCTCATTTTGTCTAATCCTTAGGAAGTCCCTATTGTATACCGTATAAAGTCGCTGAAAGGTTGTGCTGAGAACTTATTGAAAACCAAATTAGGATGTACCTAAGTCCATTAGAATCTATTTTAAACCCTCAAGACACATAAAGTATATTAATTCTCATAAAGGCGTTAAATTACAATGAAGGCATCGGTATTCCGAGAGTATAACAAAGAACCTGCAAAGGCAATTAAGATCGAGGATGTGGATTCTCCGAAGGTAAAACAAAACGAAGTTTTGATCAAAGTCGAGGCAGCATCATATAACTACAATGATCTTTGGGCAATCTGGGGTGACCCCATCAAAGTTCCCATGCCGCACATTTCAGGCAGCGATGCTGCCGGAACTGTAACAGAAGTAGGTGAAGATGTAGCAACTATAAAGGTTGGAGACAAGGTAGTTTCTCACTCAAATTTATCTTGCAGAGTTTGTGAAGCATGTACTTCTGGTAGGGAGTTTGATTGCCAACGGAGACTCGTATGGGGTTTCCAAACGGGACCATTAGATGGTGCATTTGGAGAACACTGCAAACTTCCTGAAGTGAATGTGCTAAAGATTGCAGATAATATATCCTTCAATGATGCAGCGGCAATTTCCATGGTTGGAATGACGGCATGGCATATGCTCGTAGGAAGAGCGAAAATCAAACCCGGTCAGACAGTGTTGATCATGGGAGGAACTAGTGGAGTTGGTATGGCAGGGATTCAAATTTCCAAGCTGTATAATTGCGAAGTTATTGCCGCGGCTGGAAGTAAGGAAAAAATGGACGCTTGTCTTAAGCTTGGGGCTGATCATGTGATCAACCATAGGGAAGCAGAGTGGTGGAAGAAAGTTAGAGAAATTACCAAAAAGCAAGGAGTAGACGTTATCTTTGAACATATTGGCAAGGCAGCATTTCCCCAAGAAGTGTCATTATTGAAAATGGGAGGTACGCTTGTTGCTACTGGAGCCACGACTGGTTATGATTCTACTCTGGACCTAAGATATCTGTTCTTTAAGGGCACCAACCTTTTGGGTTCCACCCAAGGTACCAAGGCAGAGTTGAGCCAACTTTTTAACTGGGTAGGTAATGGAAAAATTAAACCTTTGATCGACGAAGTATTACCATTCAGCAGAGTGGCTGAGGGTCATCAGAGAATGATTGATGGAAAAATTATCGGTAAGCTTGTTACTACTCCACAAAAAATATAGACATCATACCATACCCTTAGGATAATGCGGAAAGAGAATTAGAAGAACTTGTCTAATCTTTTTTTTATTTCATAACCAATTTAACTTCCTTCATTGCTATTCCCAATATGGCAAGGCTACTTAGGAGTTTTTTATTTGTTCCAGGGAATAATAGTCGGTTCATTGAAAAAGCCAAATTATTGAATGCTGATATTATTTGTCTAGACTTGGAGGATTCTGTGCCCAGCAATGAAAAAGAATCCGCAAGAAAAATGGTAATGGAAGTATTAAAAAGTCGATCTGAATTCAAGGGAGAGGTGTATATTAGAATCAATCCTTTTGATTCTGGAATTGCATACGAGGATCTTATGGCGGTTGTAATCAATGGTATTGATGGTGTGGTGATACCCAAAACGAATGATTCAAACGAAATTATTGAATTATCTAAATGGATAACAGATCTTGAAAAGGAGCATTCTATTGAGGGTGGTAGTATAGAAATGATACCTTCGATAGAGAGCGCCTTAGGTGTAGTTAATGCCTTTCAAATTGCAAATGCAAGTACACGAGTATCGGCTCTTGTTTTTGGAATTTTTGATTTTCTCTTGGATATGGGTCTTGATTATATTGAAGATAGTGTGGAATACAACTATGTAAGGGCAAAAATACCCGTAGATGCAAGGGCTGCTGGTGTATATGCTATAGACTCAATATGGCAGAAGGTGGATGATTCAAGTGGTTTGATCAAGGATGCCACAGTTGGTATGAAACTTGGCTACAAAGGCAAGAGCATAATACATCCATCTCAAATTGAACCAGTCCACAAAATATTTGTGCCAAATAAGGAGGAAGTTGATTGGGCCAAGAAGGTATTTGATACCTTAAGTGATGCCATGAGCAAGGGTCAAGGAGCTATCCGACTCGAGGGTAAGATGCTAGATATGGTGCATTACAAAAGGGCGAAGGCCTTACTGGACGCTGTAAATGGTTTTTATAATGTTTAATTTGCAATTTATATGATGTTTACAGGGATAATTCAAGTTCTAGGACGGGTAGAAGATATTTCGAAAATTAGAGGTAGAGGAAGAGCTGCTCAACTAACAGTAGATCTTGGCAGATCATCCCGCAGAGTTAAAGTTGGTGACAGCGTATCTATAAACGGTGCCTGCTTGACAATCACAAAATTAAATAAAAAAAAGGCGATTTTTGAATTGATCAGTGAAACTGTAAAAAAAACCTCTTTAGGTTCATTGATACCCGGAGAGATGGTAAATATTGAACATAGCCTAAAAGCTGGCGATACAATTGATGGTCATTTCGTTCTTGGACATATTGATGGTCAAGGCAAGATAATTGATAAGGTAAAGCAGAAGGATCAGATGAAAATATGGATTTCACTAAATAAGCAATTATCGAAATATATTGTCCCAAAAGGTTCGGTTGCAATTGACGGAGTAAGCTTAACAATTATAGATTCCAAGAACGACAGGCTGTCAGTAGCGCTGATTCCTCATACTATTGCACAAACAACGCTTGGTTCGAAGAAAAAAGGTCATCACGTAAATATTGAAGTAGACATTTTAGGAAAATATGTTAGAAGGGTTTTAACAAAAAGGAATTAATGCTACCAATATATTGGTTGGTAACAATATTGTAGTAAAACTTATAATCGCTTATGAATTTTGCCTAATATATGTCCTCTCTCACAGCGGCGATCGATGCTCTACAAAAGGGAGAGATTGTCCTCCTACACGATAACAGAAAAAGGGAGAACGAAATAGATATGGTGGTTGCTGCAGAATACGTCACACCTTCACTTGTAGCAAGAATTAGAAGAGATGCTGGCGGTCTTCTCTGTTTGGCATTAAGACATGATATGGCAAAGAGGCTAGGACTGGTGTATATGTATGACATGTTAAGCATGCTTGAAGATGTCAATCCTACAATGGCAGATCTTGTTTATGACAAGTCCCCATATGGGGATAAGCCAGCATTTTCTATAGCGATAAACCATAAAAATACCTTTACCGGCATAACCGATCTTGATAGAGCCAAAACAATAACCGAGATGGCAGGAATATGCTCAAAGTCCCTAAACGGGTCTGATGCGAGGCGGGATTTTATATCGGCATTTAGAGCACCGGGGCATGTTCCCATTCTGATAGCATCTGAAGGGTTGTTCAACAATAGGGTTGGTCATACTGAGCTGGCAGTTTATTTGGCACAGCTTGCAGGGTTGACTCCTACTGTTTCGATTTGCGAAATGCTGGATGGTTCAACATACAAGGCATTGTCGATAGATTGTGCGCAGCTTTATTCTAGGGAAAATGGTCTTGTCATTGTGGAGGGTGGGGAACTTGAATCACATTTTGCAAAGGTGCATTAAGTGAGAATTAGAATTGCTTTCGTGGTATCAGAATTCAACGAAGACGTTACATCAAAAATGTTAGCAATTGCAAGGAAACGTGTAGAATCACTTGGTGCTATTGTAAACTATATTTGCTACGTTCCAGGAGTATTCGACATGCCGCTAATGATAGAAAACTTATTGAAAAAGAAGGATATAGATTCAGTCGTTACTTTGGGAGCCGTCATAAAGGGGGAAACAAAACATGATGAGATTATTGCTCGGAATACGGCTCGATCAATTGTAGACCTATCCTTGAGATATGGTAAACCTGTCACTCTAGGTATCTCTGGTCCCAACATGAGCAAATTGCAAGCCAAGAATAGGATAAATGTTGTTTCTGTTCGAGCAGTTTCTGCGGCCGTACTGATGACTGGTAGGCTAAGGAAGCTTCATGGAGCAGGAGCCAAAAGATTGAATGTGATAAGGTAATGGTCCAGATAACTATCATCAAAATAGATGGGTATGGTCCTTGGACTCTAATGAAGGGTAGTGATAGGGAGCACGAATTGCAAATCCTACAATCAAGACTTTACAGCGACGTTCAGCAATTGTTTGCTCATAAAAAGGCATTAGTATTCTTTAATCGATTTGATGAGATGTTTTCCATTACTAACGGACTTGGGCCAAAGGAACATATAGAAATTCTGCAGGAATTGTTAAATTTATACGATTTAGATATCAGTATGAGCATAGGCAACGGTGCTACACCTTATGAGGCACATTTGGACGCTTATAAGGCAGGTAAGAACAAGGATTTTTATGATTCCAAGTTTAAGGTATACGGTAGTGCTAAAAGTGATGATTATGTACAGATAATGCACTTAGATATTGACGGTTCAACCTCAAAGCTTAGTACAAGACTGACTCCCTATGAAATAACATCAATGATAGTACAACTTCATGCATTACTCGTGCAGAATTTTATGGAAAAGAAAGCTCTTACATTCTTCTTAGGTGGTGACAATTTTATGGTTGTGGCAAATGGGGTTAGCAATATTGAAACTTCTGCTATATTGGATGAAGTTGTTAATGGTTTGGATATCAAACTCAAATGTGGAATAGGTAAGGCAAGAACGGCTAGAAAGGCAGCTGAGATGGCGACCAGAGCCCTTGATACGCTCAGGGATCTTAGAAAAGAAGGAAAAATTGAACAGGTTTTTGAGATAAGTTGCTTATAAATAATGTTAGTGTGCTATATGGTAAAGATTTGACATTCATACAGAATGTAAATATTATTATCGAAAATGGAGTATTTGAAACTATTACTAAAGACCCGATTGTTTATGATGGAGATGTTTATGATGGAAAAGGTTCCCTGATGATTCCAGGGCTAATAAATGCACATACGCATATTGCTGATTCCATAGCGAAAGATGTAGGATCAGATCAAGGGTTGGATCAACGTGTAAACCCAATATCCAGTATAAAACGCACCGTCTTGAAAGAGAGCAAGAAAGAACATTTGACTACTTACATGAAGACAAGTTTGTTATCGATGTTAAAGAAAGGTATCACATCCTTTGCGGACTTTAGAGAAGACGGAATCGATGGTATCGGGTTGTTAAAGGACGCTGTAGGTGAGATGGGGATCAGATGTATTTGTCTTGGTAGAATAGAATATTATTTTAGTGAAGATTCTTTACAGAATAATGATGAATTGCCCAAAGAGGTAGCAAGAATGGCGGAAAAAGTGATAAATTCATGTGATGGTTTTGGTATTAGTGGTGCTAACGAGTATAGCGATAAGGCATTAAAATATTTTCGAAGAATTGGGAGGGAAAATGGTAAACTTCTTGCTATACACGCTGCCGAGACCGTGAAAGCATATGAATACTCAATAAAAAATTGTAGGAAAAGTGAGGTAACTCGCATAGTGGAACATCTTAGACCGGATTTTGTTGTCCATATGACTAATGCAACTGATGAAGACATGCGTAGGGTAGCGGAGAAAAATATAGGTATAATTGTGTGTCCAAGGGCCAATGGGGTAATTGGTGCTGGTATACCAAAGATCGCTAGGATGATCAAATATGGATGCAAGATTGCCATAGGAACTGATAATGTGATGCTTAACTCTCCAGATCTATTCAGAGAATTAGATTATTTGTGGAAGGTTAGTAGAGCTCTTGAAAGTACTTTCCTGAGTGCTAAGGAACTTGTTAAAATGGTAACTGTCAATCCAGCCAATATACTGAAACTTGAAAAGTTGGGTTATATAGAAGAAAAAATGTTCGCCGATGCAATTTTCATAGATACACACTCTATTGACATAGAACCTATGCATGATCCTTATACAACGATAGCACACAGAGTAAATGAAAGCAACATTATGGCTGTGATGAAGGGAGGAAAGGTTGTGCATGGGGAGCTGTAGACCCTATGTAATATTGAATGCAGCGATGACCCTTGATGGAAAGATCGCTAGTACCAAGGGTGATTCTTCAATATCATCCAAGAAAGATTTAACAAGGGTTCATAGATTAAGAGGAACTGTCGATGCAATATTAGTTGGTATCAATACAGTATTAACTGACAATCCTATGCTTGTAGCCAAGTATAGAACAAGGAATCCTACACGTATCATAATTGACAGCAAAGCTAGGATCAATTCAAGAACGAAAGTAATGCATACTTGCAAAAATGTATCTACTATCATTGCTGTTTCGAACAGAGCTAGTAGACCAAACTTGAAGAAAATAAGATCTCTAGGTGCTTCAGTGTTCATATGTGGCAAGAATCAGGTTGATCTAAAGAAATTACTAATAATGCTGAAAGATAAAGGAATAAACAAAGTCTTGGTCGAAGGAGGGGGGGAGATCAATTGGAGTATGCTAAGGGCCGGACTGGTTGATGAAATTATGGTAACAGTGGCACCCAAGATAGTTGGAGGAAGAAATGCAATAACACTGGTCGAAGGAATGGGGTTTCCCAGGATAAA
This sequence comes from Nitrososphaerales archaeon, assembly GCA_965197925.1. Lineage (GTDB taxonomy): Archaea > Thermoproteota > Nitrososphaeria > Nitrososphaerales > UBA213 > CBDAOC01. The sequence goes on along the minus strand of CBDAOC010000019.1, from coordinate 250,639 downwards.
TAATTGTAAAATCAAACTTAAATTAGAAAAAATAAAGAAGATTGAAGATGAGGTGATTCTGTCATACAAAATAATGAGGGTTAACACTCATCTCTTCTAAAAATTCATGAAAATTGGGGAATGCAATCCAACAATCATTGGCAATCCATTGTTAGTGTACTTTTTAGACTTTAGATATCTAATAATTTCGTCGATGGGAAATTTTCTCAAACAAAAAAAGTTTCAATTACCTTGTTAGAATCTTGTATTAAACTATTTCTTGATTATATCTCTGGAGATCTGCTCTGTAAATCTCTGGATATCTTCTCTATTTTCTGTCTCAGCGCCTGTTTTAGATTAGCATTTTCAATTAAATTCAGTAAGCTTCTGCAGTTAGGACATTTGAAGAACATTTCTACAGATTGTTCAAATGCAACCCTGGGACAATCTGGATTACTGCAATGATAGAATTCAGTGGATTCCTCATATTGTAACCTCTTTTTTAACCTATCAAGGATTGTCTTCTTCTGATTCTCTATGAAATTATCAACATGATCCCGCTTAGCCCTCCACCTATAGACAAACCAACCTTTCTTTTCATCTTTTACTCTTACACCAGTGATAAGTGCCTTACCGAAGGTATCATAAAGGACCTTTCTAACTATGTTAATCCTCAAACCAGTTGCACTGGCAATCTCTTCATCAGTAGCATCTTCTGCATTAAGCAAGGCTCTTGCAACTTTAAGATATTCGTCTCCTCCAATCAAACGTGCGATCTGAACAAAAGAGTCTTCGTATTCTATTCGCATTTACAAGTACACCTTGTCAACCGTTGATATATATTTAACTTCATTAATTTTAACAGCCTTATCCCTTTTCCTAGGTATGATACTGAACCTTCCATTAAATTCACTTTTTAATTGCGTACCTCCAAACAATCTGTCAAGAAATATTGCAAGAGCAGCTATCTCCGAATGTGGTTGATTTCCTATTGAAATATTATAATCGCTAAGATGATACACTTCACGGGGTACCTTCTCAGCCCCTACTATGATTAGCAGGTCCTTTTTATTGTTCTTGATCTCATTGATCGTATCATCGACATTGACCCCATACATGGTGAGATGTACCACGTCACCACCTTTATTCTTCCATTCAGTAATTGTATTCCTCCAACTCTTAACCTCTTTAACTTCGAAGTAACCTCCCCATCGTTCATTAACCTCTTTGATTGTTTTTTTGATGTCATCTTCAGCGTTACCCACTAACATATTATCCGCACCAAATGCCCTTGCAACTAGTGCTACATGGGTAGTAGCCCTATAATCCCTAACAACCCTATGACCCATCCTAAGAACTGATGTTTTCATACTCAATCATTTTTGTCAAGGGGATCCAGAAGGTATGACGAACTACTCACATTAGTGAGTTCATTGCCAGCCACTTGTTTGTCGAAATTACTAATAGGGATTTCATTAGCTCCTATACATTCATCATTAGGGAGAATCTTCTGTTCATTATCTACCCTGACTTTAACCTCATCAAATATTATGTTATTGATCAACTCCTTGAGCCGTGCTATATTGAACCCTGTCTTTGATGATACTATGACATATCTATTGCTTTCCAAAATATTCAATAGCTTCGCTTTTTCTATTGCTTCTTCTTTACTTATCAGATCAACCTTATTCAAAACATTAAGCACCTTAGTCTGTGGCACATGCAGTTCATTAAGAATTCTTACAGAGCTATCATATTTTCTTTCCACCTCGGCCAAGGGTTCACTAATATCAATTAATAGAAGTACCAAATCTGCATACGTCAATTCATCAAGAGTAGATTTGAATGCCTCTATCATGTAAGCAGGTAGTTTGCTTATGAAACCAACTGTGTCTGATATCAATACCTTTTTCTCCTTTAGTTCCAACCCCCTAGTCGAGGTCGAAAGAGTTGTAAACAACCCTTTACCAATATCATGATTCCCGCCAATAAGCGAATTAAAAAGTGTAGTCTTCCCTACAGAAGTATATCCAGACAGTGAAACCGACGGAAGACCCTGTTTTGATCTTTGATATCTGTAAAGATCCCTCCTCGTAGCAATTTTGGTTAGTTTTTGTTTAAGATTAGCTATTCTCCTTTTGATATCACGATAATAAATGTCAACTTCATACTTCCCAAGGCCAAAAAATCCTGGTTGCTCACCCTGTCTGGCGAGCCTAACCTTTTCTCTGGCTCTAGTCATCTCATATCTCAGTTGAGCTAGTTTCACCTGTATTCTAGATTCTGCACTCCTGGCTCTCTTATCGAAAATTTCCAGTATCAACCCTTCTCTATCGATTATTTCAATTTGTAATAATTTAGCAAGATTGTATACCTGCACAGCTTTAAGCACTTGATCATATATTATTAGATCAGGTTTTAACTCTCTAACATATTCTTTTACTTCTTCGGCCTTTCCAGGCCCAATACCATATCGTGATTTTGTCAAGTAACGTTGTGTAACAATTTTTATAATCTCATAACCACATGCTTCTGCAAGTGCAATTGCTTCCTTAATAGAATCACGTTGTGGATAAGTTATGAGTATAGCCTGCACAATTATGGATATGTTATGTTTACTTATATACGTCTTGGCTCAATTTTCAGCTAATGGAACTGGTTGAAGATTATGTTGGTTTGATGTTTCGTAGATCCCATACAAAAAACTCAAAACAAAGAATTCTAGGAAAGCGTAGAGATGTTTTGAATCCTTCAGCCTGAGCAATTAATACATGGAAATCAATGCTAACATTATTACTCAAGAATGACAAACTGGATCCTCACAATGTATTAAACAGGTTGGTTGATTATCTTGATGAAAGGAAAAACCAATCAAGCACCATCAGTTTGTATCTCACCATTATCAGACGGTATCTCGTCTATTATGATATTGATATCAATCCCTACAAATTCAGGGTAAAAGTAAGATTACCAGAAATTCAACTTCAAAGGTCTGAGGGAATGAGTTATAGAGGGGTTGTGAATAGCTGTAAGAAACATTCTTTATTATATCTTATATAATTAGTCAGATATCACCTTATATAACACTTCAGAAGTTTGCTCGAAGATTAGATGGCAACATACAGTCCAGAATAAATTCATCATTCTTACTTCTCTTTAAGATTAGGAAATTGTTCACATTCGATTCTTAATATCTTATATTATTTCAAATACTTTGATCTTACAATACCAATACAAAAAGGGAGGATGGGACGGCAAAATTGAAAAAAGTGAAATCTAAAACAAAGAAACTGAGAACTAAAACCCTAGTGACAGTTGAGGGTAGCTGTGAATGTGATCTAATATTCAATAAAGGAAGACATATAGCAATTGTAGTTAAGAGGCGTTATGATCATTATAGATTCAAACCAAGAATACTTGCAGTCTAGTGGAAAATGCGGCGAGAAAGGTTGTTAGCTTGAGTAAAATTATGAATGGAACTTGAATAATGTAGATCCAGCAGGATATGCTAATATCCCACCGGCTATTCAGAATTCTGATATATAAGATGTAGAGGTGACTGCTTCATGCTGCTTTGAATTACAAGTAATTATGAGGCTTATCTATGCAAGGGATAAAAATGGAGATATTATCCAAGGTTGTAAATGTGAGGAAGCCGAGACTTCCAGGAAAGAAGAGTTTTGTGTTCAACCTTAATGAGTTAGGCAAGCCAAACGGGGATTATAAACCCATCACCCTATGCTTTATAGTGGAATTATATCAGGAAGTTCAATTTTATTTCTAATAATCTTGTAATGACTGTATTAAAGTAACGTAATATGATCAGTTTTCAGCCACAGTCAATAGATGGTATTGGGTAAACCGTAATGAATTGGCGAAATAGCTTAGGATTTCAATGACTGTCTATCACAGACTTACTCTTGCATATAAAAATTAAGGTAGTTCCCGTTTAGAATGTAAAAACGAAGGACGGGAATCAAAAATATACTAGAATCTTCTTTACAACCCGCTATGGTTTTGCGTAAACATCATGCTCCCAATATTTGAAGAACTTCTATCCGTTAGGATCTTCTATCCATTTTTCTAAATTATGGCATTAAGGGTCTTCCTTCTTTATTATCATATCATTCATCCCTTTGGTAAGATTCTTTCATGTATTAGTTGGATGATTAAGGCAGTCAAGAGAATACAGTTCCATCAAATCACTTACTCAGTTGCTTTAGCCCTTCCATCAAAAGACTATTAAATTAAACCTACAATTCAAAATCTGTATGAATAAATTATCTATAGATCCAAGGAAAAAGATCGCGGCCAACATTGACGCTATTTTTGGAAGTGGTATTTCCTCTTCTATACCTATAGAAAAGTTTGAATTTACTTTTTCTAAAAGAACTGGGAGAATAAAATTTATTCTCCATGATAACAATTTAGTTGCTACATTACGCACAGATGGTTGGTTGGCCATTTCGATTTACGGTGCTAACGTACTATTAAGAAGCAAGGTCTTCAGGGAGAATTGTGTTACAGTTGATAATGAGATTGCAGAATTCATCTCAAATGGTAGTTCAGTCTTTTGTAAACATGTTATTAACTGTGGCAATAATGTAATGGTAGGTAGTGATGTAGCTGTATTGGACCAGAGAGATGAGGTTATTGCTGTTGGTAAGGCAATTCTTTCGGCCAAAATGATCAAGGAGTTCAAACGGGGCGTAGCAGTAAAGATACGCGAGAGTTTAAAAGGAGGAAGGTGAAAATAATCTTATGATGCGTGGAAATAGACAAATGAGACGTATGCTTGATAAGATGGGCCTTAACATGAACGAGCTCAAGAATGTAGAAGAAGTTGTTATAAAGACCGATGATAGGGAAATAGTCATTAGGGGACCGACAGTGGCAGAATTAAAGAGTCAAGATTCTACAATATATCAAGTAGTTGGAGACGATATTCAAGAAACCGAACGGGAAGTGCCAAAATTTAGTGAGGAGGATATCATGCTAGTTTCACAACAGGCTAGTGTGAGTAAAGAAATTTCGATACAGGCACTGACCGAGTCAAAGGGAGATTTAGCAAAAGCAATTCTTACCCTCACAACGAAGTAAGGAATTAATACCCATTTTCAAACAACTCCATTTGCCTATGGAACAACCAACCAAAGAAATTAAGCCGATAGAATCCTCGGTTGAGGGTATCATAAATTCGCTCTCCCAGTTGGAGAATGATTTGGATACAATTAACGCCTCGGTTGAGGGTATCAAGAAAAAATTTAACGCTTATGCTGAAGAGGAAATAGAAAATTTGAAAACAAAAATAACAGAAATTGCTCAAGAAGAAGCAAAGCACATTATCGATCAGGTGAAACGGGAGGCTGATGAGGAGGCGAAAGTTATAACGGAGGAAGCAGAAAAGGTGGTAAACACTATAATGAAGAAGATAGATGGTTCTTTTGACAAAGCTGTTGATATTGTATTAGAGAAAGTTCTTAATCATACTTGAGCATTATCGAACATTAAATTTTGCATGTCATTCCCCAAAATTCGACTAGCATTCATAGGTGAATTAAGTTTTGGTATTAAACTTTATCACTACCAATCATGATTCAAAACCAATTAATGTCCTTAATTACAATATTTTTTACATGTTAAAAATTCTCTTAATCGTTGCAATATCTACAGTACTCGCAACATCATTAGCTTTTGCATCTAACACTGGGTCCATAAAAGAGATCGTAGGAAATCAAGAGATGCAGATATATGTTTATGAGATGACGGAAGCAATATTGACTGAACATAACACTACTAAACAAGTTGATGTGGGTATGATTATAAAAAATATCGAACCCAATGCTAGAAGTTTTAATCATTTTTTTGTACGAATGATTGATAGCAAGGGTAATCAATACGGTGTAGATCCTTTACAAAAAGGCATATTACCGATAAGGATACCTTCTGATGATATTCTCAAAGGTAAAATGACGTTTATTGTACCAAACAATACTATTCCAACACTCTTCGTATGGAAAGAATCTGATACGTTAGAGATCACTGTGGAACTGACTAGTACTAAAATCCCTGCGGACCAGCCTTTACAAAGTGATTGGATTTTGACTTCCAACAAGGGCAAAACTTACACTGATGGAAGATCTGAATTGACAATACATCAAGAATTAATGAGTTCCTCCTCAAAAGCATATGTTATTGATATATCGATTAAGAATACTAGCAACGAAACTATCCATTATAGCCCTTTTTATGCTTTTGTAAAAGATGATAAGGGTCGTCTGTACCCAATAGATGTTCAAAACCTATTTTCACTAGATAATCCCTTAAGGAATGGGGAGCTTGAGCCGGGAAGTACCGTAAGGGGAATGTTGTTGTTCTTTTTACATGATGACGTAAAGAATGTGATGTTTATTTATGATGAACGTATTGGGAAGGGTTCATACTTCTCAGTCCCTGAGTTTCCCTTTACAATATTCATTCTTTTGTCATCAGTGTTCATAGTGATCATAGCAGGTCTGTACGCAAAAAAACAATTGGGCAATATTTGGCAACATTAACGGTTTTGCGGCAAAAACAAAATTCAATTTTTACACCATTATAATAAATTGCCTTCAGTGTTTAGCTATAACAAGAAACATGTGAATTACGCTTTATACTATACTCAGGAAGAACGTTTAAAACTCCAAAGCCTTGTAACGTTTAGAACAAATATGTTTGCTTGTACAGCAAAATACCTCTCCCTTTCTATATGAATAAGCGGAAAATCCATTCTGTTAGAATAATGTCAAAAGTTCTTGTAAATGCTATATTCATTACAGACCACAGAAAAAAACTGAAAATACTAATTGCATAGCTGATTTCATTCATATACCCGTTAGGAAAAGCTCACATCTTGTTGTTTAACCGATCTCAAACGGTAAAATTCGTAACCTACAGCTGTTGCACAAACTATTCCCCCAAGAATTATTGCTACGCGCATTTCTACAGTAGTGATCCCCATGACTCCTTCATACTTACCTACCAATTGTGTGAAGGAAAATGCCATTATAGCAACTAGAGCACCTGCACCCGCGAGTATACCATTCACAAACGAGGGTACTGAATCTGAGACCATATGCATATCTTTACCAAAATGGATTTAAGTGTTTCATATAGGTGATCTTTGTAGTTAAATTAGAATTGAAATTATATAGATATAATTAGCAATTTATTCCTAATTAAATTTTGTTTAAATATTCGCAGATGTATTAATTACTCAGAAACATGAAATTCGCTGAAGATTTCATTGCATTAATTTACCGTAGTTATCATTCCGAATACTTGAAGGATGTTGTAATGTATGCATTGAAAAAATTTGATAAGTTTTGCGAAATGAAATATCATAACCCTATGTTAGATACCATACTAGCGATAAAGAAACAATTTCATGAAATATCATAACCCTATGTTAGATACCATACTAGCGATAAAGAAACAATTTCTAGACCCCTATTCTGTTTTGGATGACTTTGTTTCATATTTGGACTAACAAGGGTTGAAACCTTTTAGCTTGTATTAGCATTAAATGAGAAATCTTACGCAGAATTGTCACTTGAATCTGATCTATTTAACCTAACCCAGTTCGTTAATCCAAATATAACCGTTAGTGGAATGTTGGAGAGGATATACGGAGTAGATATCACAGTAACTAACACAGTAAAAGCTCAGACTAACACAACAAACAACACATTCAGGAATGTGATGTGGGTTAAAGGACATTCACTAGGTCTAGGCTCTGCTAGGGATCTAGAGATGGAAGCTTCTAGTAGGAATGAAGTACAACAAGTAATTATAACTGGAATTCATAGAGTTGCAGGAGCCGTATTAGATTAAACTTCAACTTGTAGAATCTCAACTGCTCAATAGTAACACTAATCTTTTCTTTTTTATTTTGATTAAGTATTTTACTCTTTTGGCGATTCGATTTTTTCCTCTTCGTTTAATTTTTCAAACTTATTTTCATTCTTTGGAGTTAACATACTAAGACTTTTTAATTTTTCAAACTTATTTTCATTTTTTCTAGTTAACAAACTAAAACTTTCACTTTGTGCAAACTGTTGCGCTATAAGTTCCTCTGTTGGCTTATTTCTGGAATTTACACTCATACCCACCAAGGTTCTAGCTACTTTTTTAGCTTCCTCGCTCCCCAGTCCAGCTTTGAGTAGGTCTAAGAATATATTTATTGCCGCTTTGGTCCAGTTTGTTAAACACACAATATCTGGTTTTTCAAAGAGAAACCTTATCTCTGTAGCATAGTCACTAATCCCAAAGGATGTACATGCCACTTGATACCATTCATAAGTTTTCGTTACACCCGATTTTGTACATACTTTAAATCTAGGTCTAATGATACATGTTTCAGCTCCATCTACATTAACCACCGCCGCACCATATACTATTTTACATTCCACTTTCTTATTATCTGGTACGAATTTTGTTACATGTCCCATGGGTCCTTTCCTTGAAAAGGTTCCAATAACACATTTAAAACCCCATTTACTAAATTCAAAAACTTCACTATCATCTTCTGAACCTGGTATGTTACTATCTTCATACAGTCCAGATCCTGGTGGATTCTCTGTACCTAGTTCCCCATCTGAATTCGGTATTATTTTTCATAGTTGGTCTATAACTATTAAATATATTGATGGTAATCACAGCTGTGTAGAAACCATAGATTTTAGCCTGTTGTGCACGGAATTGCACCATGAGATCAATGTATCACATATAACTCCTGCCTATGCATGAAAGAGTCAAGGTATGTCAAACTTGCTAGAACCATGCTCAATGTTTTGATAAAGGCCAGGATATCCCTGTACATACACAAGAAGAGCAATCATATCTACACTGTATGGCAGCATACAATCCTTCTGGCATTAAGGCAGTATGAAGGGAAGAGCTACAGGAGGTTTGTGGAATGGCTGCATGAAGCATACTACCTGAGGATCTTTCTACATCTAGATATAGTACCCCATTATACAACACTGCAGAAGTTTGCTTCAAGGATGAATGACATGCTTCTGTACAGGATAATCAGTTCATTCATCCTTCTTACGAAGGTAAGGAAGATGTTTGTGGGAATAGATGCGTCTGGATTCAAATCCAGTAACGCTTCATCATATTATACTGATGTAGCAGGAATAAGGAAGCGTTACATCAAGCTGTCTATAGGTGCTGAAGTGAGAGAGCAGCTGGCATGTTCTTTGAAGATAAGAAGAGGGCCAAGACACGATACTATAGATTTCACACCATTGCTGCAAAGGGCATCAAGTATAATGCTATTGTCTATAGTTGCAGCTGATAAAGGCTATGATAGCGAAGCAAATCACGAATTTGTTAGAGAGTATCTAGGTGCTGTGAGCAGTCCCTGCTAGATATGGAGATGTACCAGTATGGAGAACGCATGGAAGATACAGGAAGCAGATGGAGAGGAGATTCTACAAGGAACTTTACTGTCAGAGTAACAAGAACGAAACCATACTGTCTGTGGTAAAGAGAATGTTTGGTGAGCATATACTATCAAGATCTGTTAGAATGCAGAACAGGGAGCTGTTCTTCAGAGTAATTGCCTACAACATGCATAGATTAACTGTATTTTTGGTATGGTTTCTACAGAGCCACTTCATTAAAGACCTTAATTAACATTTGAACTAAGAAGGGGAAGAGAGAATTCATTTAAGTGAAGGGCTAGCGTCAATGACATGAATACGTTCAATTAATTCACAAATACTTCGAAAGCAGAACACTGAAAGGTCTACCATTCGGTTCATCACCAAAGTGCGTTAATCGAGAAAAAAATTAGTATCCCATGTCTGGAACCCGAGAAAATCTAACAAAGAAAAATACAATTAGTATCTGATTTCAAAGGAAATTGGGTAGACTACGGGCAAGATTGGGGGAGTATTACTGCAACTGTTGTAAGGGAATTGATGTATTTAGAGGTCTTGAAACATGATGTTGAAGAAGAGCGAGGATAATTGTTCCCTCAAGTATTGCTAAGATCATCAAAAATTTGCACTGTTTAATACACTTCCCTGAGCGTAATGATGATGGCATAATAAAGAAATGGTTTAAAGGAACCATCATGATGGATGAATTATTAGCTTGATTCATTCTGTTCAAAAGACTCTTCGAATTAAGAAATGATAACAGTCAATTAAGGGGGGGATTCGCCCTTAATGATGTAAGACAAACCTATATTGCATACAGGTGTTGAATTGATAGTAAGTAAAACATAAACAGCATCAATCAGGAACAAAAAGGCACTTACCTTGGTTCTCTGATCATACTTTCATAAAATATTTGGTACATAAGTCTTATTTTACCCAACCATGTATTCCTTTGTGATGCCTTATACCACTAGCTATCTACTTTGACAATTGATATTATGTTCAGATCTATCTGTCATAATCGTATGATGGTTATATGAAATACTAACAACCGCTTTTCCAAATTTAGTTTTGGAAAGAGATTGCATAATGATGAACAAGTGTTTCTATAGGCCTAGGTCGTTCTGATCAACCGATGGAGATTTATAATTGCTATAAATAAGAGCCTATCCGAAAATTAACATCATAGCCTAATTGTTTATACCGAAACAGATCTAGATCTGTCCTCTCTAGCTAAATTTGTGGGAAAAGCTAAGAAAAAGAGCATGCCGACCATATGGAATATACCAAATGATCTAGCTATTTTGAATCCCAAATCTACCTGCTAATGGTGAAAAGGACTTCATGTCTTCAGGTACCAAATCCTATATGGGGATCTCCCTTCTGTCGGTTGTAATATGAAAAATAATCGAAATCTTTTATGTCATCTTGAACCAATAAGGAACCAACTCCATCGACTAGAGTTGCAATTGCCATTTCTCTATCCTGATTTTCTTGACTCAAACAAACCACTCAGATAAACTTGCGGTGCATTTGATAAATTAATTTCCTTTAGCTGGTCAGTTATAACATCCTGGAATAAATGATTTAACGCTGTGATAGTTCCGTCAGTTCCCCTTACATATACCCGACTAGGGCAGCCGATATAATGTCATGATTAACTTTTATGTCCAATAGGATTAACTCTAGCCCTCATTATGGGGTATTGTTTGATAACAGGTTGTAGAATGTTAGAGATCAATGAAGTAAACATGTCGGGGTTATCTATTGCACTGTTGACTTTCGATTGTTTCCTTTTCGATATTAGAGAAGGCATATTTTGTCATATCGGTATGTTGTTTTCTGGACCTCATGCCCTACCTTAGGGCTTCAAGCATTTACATTTTATGATAGAACGGTCAAAACAGGAAAAAAACAACCACACAACAGACAACACCCTTTGATTTATGGCTATATATGGGCGTACAGTAGAGGTTTAGCCTGTTGTCTGTTGTGTGTTTTATTATACCTACCTTATAGGTAAAGGATATGCCAGATATGAGGGTAAGCAAGCACAAAAGAAAGCATCGCTAGGAATGATTCTGGATACATGAATGGATTACTTACCTACATTCATTCTCACTAATTCACCAGACCATGAATCTATGAAATCCATATCAAATATCTCTCCTCCTCTTAAGAGTACATTATACATTTTCCAGTTCATATCAGGCATGAATCTCAATGATAATAACTGATCAAAATCTCATTCCATCAAACATCCACGATCTTTTGGTTTATTATTTGACACAGCATGTTCATTTGAGACACATAGATCCAATCAAAATTAAAGTCCATAATCTGTTCCAGTTTTTGTTACCTTCATGATAACACTACTAACAGCTATGGAAGATATAACATACCATGCCCATAGGAACATTTCATTTTCTGCGGTACATCTGGGGACCTCTACCGATACTTTCTCATCCAGACCTACATTCAAAACATCGTAGGCTTCAATTAGCTTCTCTCTTGCGCCAAGGTAGTTTCCTTCTGTAGAAAGTTGCTTGGCATCCTCAGCTAACGCTAGAACCTCGTCGCCTCTGGTAACACTCCCTTCACTTCGCATCTCATTGACTTTATCTCCAAGTTCATCAGTGATTTCCACAACATCCTGTTCAATCATTGCTGTTGTACATGTAATAGGCATAAGATCGCCTAGAATGTTTAACGAGATTGGTGATATAGCTACCGTATTACCAAAAACAGCGGGTAAAAAGAGCCACCAAATGGCAAACATTGGAATCATGAACACTATCATCGGTTTGAAATTCATCTGCATCATCTCCATTTGCATTTTGTTAACGTATTGTTGTTTCTTCTTCAACTTGTCAATCAATTCCTTATCCTTCTTTCGCATAGCGTCCATGTACTGTTTTCTCCAATCCTTTGTTTCATTCATGATTCGCTTCATCTTTCCTTGATCAGTCATCTTTCGTCTTAGCCAAGCATATAGAGCCTGGAGTCCTACTGCAATAAGCAAAATTAACAGAGCTGCACCGATCATGCTTGATACGTATGGGTTCACAGAACCTGTAGGTGGTGAAAGTTGTAGTGTAATAACCTGCATAAAATAAAGTGTAAGGGGTATATCAATCAATTCCTATCACATAGATGTTTCTTTCCTGCCTTTCCACTTGATGTGCCAATACATTGGTATTTATTGTTCCCGTAGTTGGCACCCAAATTGATATCCAATATAACAACATAATGATTTGCAGTACCGCCGGTACACCTTATATATCATCCTTTGTAAAGCGAATATTCTCCTTATTATTCTGGTTGCCTACACGAAAATTCTTTATGCATATTGCTTTAAAACAAAATGTTTATGATTTTTCTTACCAGCTAATATCTCAAGGTTATAACCTGAATGGACTGCCCAAAGGTAATCTCTTATTTGCGTCCAAGTATAGCACCAAGCTTTGGCATCAAGGTTTCAACCTTCTCCTTCACCAGCAAGTTGTAATAATTAAACAGAATATCAACCATTAGGAGGATACCCGTTCCTGTACCAATGAGACCAAGAACATCTGAAAAACCTGCCAATAAACCAATGAACAAAGATCCCAAGATTGTTACTGCAGGAATATACCGCTGTAGGAGTTGTACCACAGATAGTTCTGCCCTTCTAAAACCAGGAACCTGAACATTGGAATCTAACAGGTTCTTGGCAGCCGCTTTAGCTGAAAGACCTCCAAGCTCGACCCATAGCCTACCAAATACAATTACTATTCCAGTAATTATCACTATGTATATTCCAGCCCTCATTGGGTCAAGTGCGGCAATTTCCAAGCCTCTAGGCGGAATGAGATAATAGGCCAAACCACCTATTGGAGTTTGGGGATCAGCAGGATTGAATTGAGCTATAAAATTGAAGAATGGATTTTCATTACTTGGGTTGTAACTTGCCCAAAATATCTGAGACAAGAATATTGCATTTGCTGTAAGCGCTGTTGCAAATATAACAGGTATTACAGATGTATACATTAATTTTATTGGGTAAACAGCAGTGAATCCTCTGTATTTGCTTGACACTATGGGTATTTCTATCCTTATTCCTTGTGAATAAACTAGCAACAATATCACACCACCTGTTAGTATCAATATAAAAAGACTGGGTAGTCCCCCTACCCTAAACATGATATCCATAAAATTAGCAGCTCCGCTAGTGACCGATTCTATAATGAATGGAAGGACACCTATAGAGAACCCATCTCCAGCCGGTAATGGGCTAAAAGTACTCCACAAAATCTGCTGCGCAACACCAGCCAATATAAACAAGCTTATTCCACTACCAAGGCCCCATCCTTTTTGTACCAATTCATCAAGCATCATTACAACAATACTTGCGAATATCAGCTGACTGATTAAGATCACACCAATGTTTGCAGGAACTTGGTAAACAGCTGAACCGTAAAGAGGGGCTTCTACACAAATTACAACTATTGTAACTATTTTAGTAGCAGTTGTGAAAAGCGATCTATCTTCTGGATTCTTGAAGTCTAACTTTATTATCTCAGAACCTCTTAACAACTGCATAAGCAACCCTGCTGTAACAATGGGTCCTATACCCAGCTCAACCAGAGTTCCTTGTTGTGATGCGAATATCACTCTCGCAAATGCAAAGGGATCGAATATGCTTGTCGGGGCACCATAAAGGGGAATTTGGGCCATTACTAAATAAATTACGAGGGCCATACCACTCCAAACAAACCTTTCTGTAAGCGAAAGTTTCCTCTTTGGTTTGGGGATCTGCCACACGTATTTACTTACTGTATTAACTACCTTCCTGATATTGATCTTTCCCTGTAAAAAGCCAGAAGCGGAGCTACTCATTGAGTCAACACTTCCCCAGCCACACTTTCAATCTTCACTTTGGCATTCTTAGAAAAAGAGTTAATTATTACACTATACTTGTTGGCCACATTGCCCCTTGCGAGCAATTTGTTATAGCCCAATGATATTAAATCTATCACATTCTTCCCATTTTCAACCTTACCACTCTTGACGAACAAATTATCCAAATCACCAATATTAATCCACTTTTTGGTAACTGTAGTCGTCGGATTATGAAATCCAGGTCTACCAAAATATCTTTTGGCAAACATTACAGTACGGGTCCAATGGTGTTTGTGCAGGCCCGCTTTACCGTGACCACCCTTATGACCTGAACCCCTATGCTGACCGATTTGACCCCAACCATAGGTCCTAGAAGCTCTTAACTTCCTAGTCTTTCTAAATCTCGTTGTTATCTCAAACACCTTTACTGGGAATTTGTAAGCTCATATAAAGAGGTCTAAATTAAGTCTTGCTAGTTGTTATTGTTACATTAAATAACAAAGTTATTACAACCAAGTTATTTTGGAATATGTCTGCAAAAATAAGGATTTTGTCGATAATATTTCTTTGTTTTCTGGACATAGCAAATAATCAGATTAATCTCTTGATCATTTTAATAAAAACGTGAATATATTCAATTTTTCTTGGGTCTAAATCATTCATAACTTAATCAAGCGTATTGATAGGTGTTCAATACTTGAATGTGGAGAAGAGCACTTTTCCTGATAATAAATTAAGCATATTATTGTGAAGTTTAGCATATTCACTCCATGGATTACCAAAAATTGCATGTATCAGGACCATTTCATGATGTATTTTCATCGTCTAGAGACACTATAAACAGGATCAGCTTAATGAGGTCATGGCAAAATACACCGGAATATTGAATATAGATATTCATGGAGAAGTATTGAATAGGAATTGTATGGCCTATGATCACATCACCCAACAACGAATTACGATAAATAGGTTTTAGCTGACAATTTCACCATGAAATATGTAATTAGCAATCTATTGTCCAAATGGAAATATTAAGAGACAATCAATGTAGGAGATGCATATTTTATCATGCACAAATCTGACATTATTTATATGAAAGTATGCAAGGTTATGAAGAAATAATCGAAAATATAATGAAGATTTTTGGCAATTTTTTGATTTCACTTTTTGATTTTAGATGATAATGTCTTATGTTAAATCTAACTCTTGTTTCTCCTAACTTTATTATTCCTATTTATCATTGATAAGTTTAAGCCCTTTACAATTTGTGTTTGTTAGAGGATGAATTACAACTTTAGAAATGAGAGTTACAAGCGAAGAAAATTCGCCCAGTCATAAACTTATTACCAAGATAACCACTAAATCATCTTCTTCACAAGTGACGCCAATTCCTTATTTTCCCCCGTAATACCTTCATTTTGGTACATACGCTTTGTACTTCTCTTAAATCCAGTTCGAGGAGGAGCTAGCGCAAACCATGGTTTTATGTCCAATTGTGACAATGAAATTTTACCATTTGTAATGGCGACTGCTAGTTCGCCCAGATTTTCACATCCCATAGCTTTTATGTCTTCATCATTAATCTTTCTGTAACCACTTTTTCTTGCTCTCCTTTCAATCAATGTCTTTACGGTTTCTTCATCAGCCTTGCACCAAGCAACATAGTTCTTTACCTTTTGCAACATACCCGCAAATGATGCATTTTCCGGTATTATTGTAGCCCTGAATTTCCTGTCGAGATTCAATAATCGCATTGTCTTGTCAGCCCATGAAGGCACATTCACTGTACCAATGATTCGAACAACCAAGTAAGCTGTCATTAGCCAACACTATATGTGCTCCTTAACGCATTGTAAATTGCCTTCGATGTTGAAGACATTGTATTAGTGGAGCCATAAGTTTTCGTCCAAGCATCCTTTAAACCAGCAAGTTTTAGCAAAGTCCGTATATTTTCTCCAGCAACAATCCCAACACCCCTTGGTCCAGGAAGAATCTCCACCCTTACGCTCCCACCCTTACCTTCAACCATAAATGGTACTGAATGTAGTTGATTACAACGACATTCCCAACTGCCGCATCCCAACTTGATCGGTATAACATTGAGTAAAGCTGCATTGGTAGCCTTGTCAATAGCACTTCTCATCTGTGCAGCCTTGCCCTTCCCAATTCCTAGCCAACCACCTTCGTTGCCAGCAGCTACAATAGCCTTGAACCTTGTCATCTCACCAGCATCTGTCTGTTTCTGCACAATTCCAACATGAACTACCTCCTTCCTTATATCCGGTAACAGAGCCCTTATGATTTCTGACTCTTGCACCCTATATCCATTTTCAAATACTTCATCCACAGATTTTATCTTGCCTTCAGCTACAAGTATACCCAGTTTTGTTCTGGGATTCCATTCTGAAATTTGTTGTTCTCGTCTCAAATCTTCTTACCCTTACCATCCTTCTTAGAAACTTTATCTTTAGAACCCTTATCGCGGATAGTTCTTTTTTGCCTTTGAGCTGATTTTCCTTCCTTTTCTTGCGTCTCCATTCCATTATTATCCTCCTCCTTGCCTACCGATTTACCAAGTATTTCCGATTTAGTCCTTTCAACATTCTCAACGTAATTTTCCGGAATAAATCCTTCCTTAATCAGTCCAGAAAATCTGGCATTATACAGTTCATGATCTTTTTCTTTGAGATCTTTTGCATAGTCAGCAATATGTTTTCCATTCAAATTTTCTTCCTTAGGAATAGTCTCTTCTTCTATAGGAATAGTAATTCCTGCATCCAATAATCCCTTGACAGAGGCTGCAATCTTAGGTGAATAATGTCTCTTACCCGTGTAAAGGATACACTCGTTTATATTTTTCAAAATTGCCTTAGTACCAGCTAGTAAACCTGTAAGATAACAGGCCGGGAGGCTCTTCCTAGAACCCTTCCAGCCCTTTTTTATTAGTTCCCTACTATGAGCATAAATCAGAACAGTGTCGCCTTTTATTGTAGGTTTCACCACTTGGATTTGAATATTTTGATTACTTAATCTTATTGCAGCAAAATAGCTCTTGCTAATCAAAATAGGTTTCCTTCTACGGTAGTTAGTTTTATCTTCCTTGATCCTTCGAAGCAAGGGTGTATAGCTCAATTGTCCATAATCCTCCGATATTTAGAGCAATCGTATTCAAAGCCCTTATAAACCTTTTAAATTCTTGAGCAACAAAAAACAAAGCAAAGCCTTCTGAGCATGCAACCTGTTTTCCGCCTCCAACCATACCACCGATTGTTTACCATCAATAACATTGCTGGTAACTTCCTCCCCCCTCTTAGCTGGGAGGCAATGCATGAAAATAGCCCTGGGGTTGGCGCGTTTCATCAAATCTTCATTTACCTGAAATCTGGGCAGAAAAGCCTTTAATCTTACTTCCCTCTCCGCTTCCTTACCCATTGAAACAAAAGAATCTGTATAGACGATGTCTGCATTTTTTATTGCCTCTTCAGGGTCATCAATTATTTCAATAGAACAATTATTTTTGGCAGCCTCCCGCAATGCAAAATCTAGAGGGTCTCTATGCGGTTGATAGCCATCCGGACAGGCAATTGTACTATTTATTCCCATGAGTGCAGTACCTACTATGAGTGAATTGCAAACATTATTACCATCTCCTATCCAAGCCAGTTTTAACCTTTCTGTATCTGATTTCAATTCCTTAATGGTGAGGAGATCTCCCAAAATTTGGCATGGGTGATACATGTCAGATAACATATTTATCACCGGGACGCTTGCATTATCTGCAATTTTCACAATATCTGCATGATCATAAACCCTAGCTCCTATTGCATCAGCATAGACGGATAAAGTTCTTGCGGTGTCCTCTGCAGTTTCTCCACGTGAAAGTTGTAATTCATCCATTGTAAGATAAATTGCATTACCGCCTAACTGCAACATTGCGATCTCGAAGCTCATTCTAGTACGCGTGGAAGGCTTTTGAAAAATCATAGTGAGAATTTTCTTCTTCAGCAAGGGCCTCGGCCTCTTCTTTTGTTTTATTGCAAGTTTGATTATATCTTCTATATCCCTTTTCGTGAATTCCATCATGGATAGAATATGTTTACCCTGCAACACTACCACCCAAAATGGAATTTACAAATGATTTGGAATCAAAGGAGACCAAGTCATCATATTCCTGTCCGACACCCAAGTAGATTATGGGTTTGCCCGTTACATGTACTATCGAGATGGCAGCTCCACCCCTCACATCAGCATCAGATTTAGTTAAGATCGCACCATCAAATTTTGTATATTCGTAAAACTCGGTTGCCTGGTTTATTGTATCATTACCTACCAAGGAGTCCCCTATGAATATCTTCAGGTCAGGCTTTACTACACGAATTATCTTACTCATTTCATCCATAAGATTCTTGCTTGTCTGGATTCTCCCTGCAGTATCGATGAGAACAACATCTAATTTGTTTGAATTTGCATGTAGTACAGCGTCTCTCCCTACGGCTGCCGGATCTGCACCATATCTCTGAGCTATAACTCTAACGGAAAGATTTGATGCATGTTGTGATATTTGCTCTATTGCACCCGGACGATGAGTATCAGCTGCAGCTATAGCCAGAGAAAAACCTTGTACTTTGAGCATTTTTGCTATTTTGGCAATAGTAGTGGTTTTACCAGTTCCATTAATGCCTAGAAAAACAATCGAATATGGCGCCTTCTTAGATTTCTTTGTGTTAATGTTACCTACAATATCAACTGAGCCTGCCCTCTCGAACATTTGTAGCAAATATTCTTCAATTTTCTTCTTGACAAAATGCTCTTTCCCGTCCTCCTTCTCCACTTTTTTCCCCACTAATTCTTTCTTCATTCTTTGCGTCAAATCATCTATTACTTCTTGAGCCACATCACTTTCTAAAAGAGATATTTGTAAATCGGCGAACAACTTATCTATATCTCTCTCCACCAGTTCCTGTTCCCCTATTTTCTTTAATGCTTCTGATAATGTTCTCTTCAGCCTATCAAACATAACATATCAACCTGACGATTTCATCTTCTTAAGAATACTATTCACTTCGTTGCGAGTCTGTTCCATTTTTGCGGCTAGTTCCTGCTTTTGTGCAATCATAGATCTCAATGCTCCCTCTACTTCCTTAAGTCTAGTTTCTACATATGTAACTGCCTCGTTTTTACTTTTTTCGATCGCAACACCTGCACCAATATTTACTAAGAGTTTCTTGTTGGGTGATGATAAGGTTTGCACATAAATCCCCATGCCAATTGGCACCAACATTTCCAAAGGTTCTTCTTCTGAAATGTTCTTTATAGCCTCTATTCCAAGTCTACCTTCCTCCATCAATCTAGTAACAGAGTTTTCTCTTGTAAGAATATCATTAAGATAAGCTTCGTACATTTTCATCTGAGTAACTAATGCCTGTAACTTTTCTTCTTCACTCATAATGAAAAAGGCAAATATATCTTGCTTATAAATGCACTCTGACAAGATTCTTATTCGCTGGTGGCTTCATTCTTCTTATGAGCAAGAGCATAAATCTTGAAGATATAAAATGCTGGATTAGGCCTTATGAAACGAGTAAAGCTGATGATATGTTAAAAATAAAAAAATTATTGGAGGAAAATGAAAAAAATTCTAGAATTTTGGTTCTTGGTGCCAAACTAAATCCAGGTGAAGTGCACCAAGCACATTACCATAATAATGAGACTGTGATAGTTTATGGTCTAAGGGGAAATGTAATTGCAACCATAGACGGCAAAGATGTGGAAGTTAGACCGAATACACTTGTTTACATTCCGCCCAATTCGATTCATAGATTTGTTAACAACTCAAATCAAGAATGGGAATGTCTAGCCTTTGCAATAGGACCAAAGCATGAGTCTTTAGGCAATGTATGGGTAAATCATCGTTAAGAATTTTTGGGATCAAACTTAGGTCATTTTTATCTCCATTAATATGGACCATACCTTCCTCCAAGAGTAAAGAGAGTTTTTAGGTTCCAATTTATGATGTTATATATCAAAATTTTGTTGGTAATTGTTTTGTCAGATGCAATTAAAGATATCTAGATTGATGAGGCTTGGGCGTAATTCAATAATAATAATAAGTTGCTATTGTTTCTTTAGCTTCCCAGCATGTGCTTCAAATCCTTCAGAGGCATTCCTGTCAAGTAGTTGTAGTATACCATCAGCTGGTATAGCAATATAGAAATCAGAACGATGCTCTTAGCTTTATCAAATTCTCTAACAGGTAGTGGGTCTATATCAAATACATCCAACTCATCTCAAAACTAACCATTTAGACAATTTTTAGCGACCATTTAGATCCATGAATAGCGACATCTAAAATTATTTTATGAAATTCCAAGAATTATCAGACAAACAGTGGAGTATGATGGAATCACACATACCACCACATGCAAAAACTGGCAGGCCTAGGGATGATGATAGAAAAATCATTAACGGAATAATCCATGTTCTAACTACTGGATGCCGATGGGACGATATGCCAAAAAGATATGGTGATGATTCTACTGCAAACAGAAGGTTAAACAAATGGCAACAAAAAGGAATCTGGAAAAAGATTCTATCGCGTACTATTCACTCAGCACATAAATCTGGCAAAATTAATCTACAAAAAATATCAGTTGACTCTTCATCCATTCCTGATAAAAAAGGGGCAATGTAACTGGATATAATGGATTCAAGAGAATAACAGGTACAAAAATACATGCCGCAGTAGAGGGTAACGGATTTCCAATATCCATACTGCTGAGTCCAGCAAATGAACATGACAGTACAAAATGCATGGATGTTACAGGATCAATTTCAGACTATCTTGATGATGATTCAATACAACAGATAGAATCAGTTTATGCAGACAAAATGATGCAAAATACATCAGAATGTATTTGTGGGATAGAAATATTGCATGTTGCATCCCATACAAAATAAATTCCAAGTTCATCTTGCAAAATAATGATTACAAACATTACAGCAAGACAAGATTTGTAGTTGAGAGATTCCTTGCATGGCTCAAGAATGGATTTCACAGAACAAGAACCAGGTATGAAAGAACGGCAGAAAACTATCTGGCATTTGTTAATCTTGCATCATTTTTGATGTATTGTAGGGTTTTGAGATGAGTTGATCCTTTATGTCTTCTATCAATGGTTCAACGCTTATGCTTCTTTGTGAGTATACATGCTGCCCAAATTCCGATTGATAGAACTGCAGCAATGCCAGTCTATTATTATCTGTAGTATGCTTGTACCTTTCCAATGGGAATACTGGATGCCCTCTATACCTGCTGAAATCACATAACTTGTGATCATCATATCCTTCATCTCCTACAACATACCTTACCATTCCTGTAGGCAATGAAGATGTTATGCTTTCATACATCTTGTTATCAGTAATGTTAGCTGTTGTGAAATCAGCTGATAATGGAACTATCAACGAACCTGTGCTACATGCTAGATGCAGTTTGTATCCGAATACCCATCCCTTGGTTCTGCTGAATCCCCATCGAGCATCTGTATCTATACCTGAGCGTGGCACTTCGTTCTTCTTCATGTTTGATCTATGCCATACATGTCCCTTTGCTTTCAACAATGAACTGTCAACGGATATTATGGCTGGGTCTACCAACCCATCTTTTATGAAGAGCATACCCATAGCACCTATCCTTGATCTTATGTCAATTGATATGGCCTTGAACCTTCTGTCGAATGTTCTTTTATCTGGCAACCTATCAAGACCACATGCCATCATTACCTTCCTGTTGCATGGCATGTCTATCGAAAAGTTTCATGCAAAGCATTGTTGCTTGGTATTCTTATCCATACTCTAACGATGAAGCATCTCTTCATAACTGTAGGAGAATAATAAAATGGTCTACCTCTTTTCCTATTAGGTTTTGGCCGAGTAATCACACCAATCAAAAATAATATACGAAGAAGTATGGAGTCTTAGCTAAACACATTACCAATGAAAATTGAAACCTGATCTTATCGTTTCAAGCTAAATTACGCCCAATCCTCAGATAGATGGGTTCTCCTATGCTGAATTATTTCGTTTTCAAATAAACATTTAACCATTACAGAACTCGAATACCTGGTCCTCATTTCAAGCCAATTCCTCTAATTTTTCATACCTATGTATTAGGATGAGTCTAAAATCTCTACTACTTGTGAGGAGTTTTATACCAAAGAAAAAAAAGAAAGAGAGTGCCTTTATGAGATTGTCTTTCCTAACCTCTTGTCGACATCGTCCCAGTTTACAACATTCCACCATGCTGAAATATAACTACCCTTGTCGTTCTTGTACTGCAAATAGTATGCATGCTCCCACACATCAATAACCATTAGTAGTACCATTCCCGGCCCTGTTGTGTGTATATTATGCTTCTCTATATTGAATGTCATCAACTGATCCGAAACTGGATCATAGGCTAATACAGCCCATCCTATTCCCTCGATTGCTTTGGCAACTTCGGTGAACTGTGTTTTGAAGCTATCAAAACTACCAAAGTCTACATTTATCAAGTCACCAAGCTTACCACCTGGTTTGCCTCCTCCATTCCTTTTCATATTGGGCCAAAATATTGAATGCATAAAGTGACCAGATACATGGAATGAAAGATCTCTTGTCACACCTCTTGCGTCAATTCCTTTGAAGTCATTCTTTCTAGCATTCTCCAACTTGTCTAATGCCGCATTCGCACCATTTACGTATGCCAAATGATGCTTGTCATGGTGCAATGTCATGATATCCTTCGATATGTGTGGTTCCAAATCTTCGTATTTGTATGGTAGATCCGGCAGTGAATATTTTTTTACCATGTTTCCTATTTTCCGACATCTAATTTAACCTTTTTGCTCGAATCTAGTGGGGGTAGCTTTATAGCGAGTATTTCAAATCATCTTACGCAATGATTAGTATTCAAAGGAAAGATTTGTTCTTTCTCATTATTTTTGTAATGTTTCTAAATTTCATTCCATCGACGTTGTATGAAGATAGAATTAAAGTTATTATAGAATTTAATTCTGCTCATGTGGATTTAAATTTATTATATTTGAAGATGCTTGGATATAATTTTGAAGTGATGGATAAGTTGAATAATTTGATGTATGGGGCAGTACTTGAAATAACTTCAGACCAAGTTGATAAGCTAAAAAGTGAAACGATAGTTTCTAATATTTATAGAGAAAAATTTCTCAAAACAAGTCTTGATAAAAGTTTGAAGCTCATAGGAGCTAATGACATCAAGGCAAAAGATTCAAGTGGAAGAGAACTTGATGGTCGTGGAGTACGCATTGCGGTCGTGGACACAGGCATAGATTACACACATCCAGATTTATTTGGGTTTGGGAATGATGGGAAAGTTGTGGGTGGTTATGATTTTCTGGACCATGACGAGACCCCCATGGATACTGACGGTCATGGCACTCTTGTGGCGGGGATTATAGCTGCAAACGGATCTGTCAAAGGGGTTGCACCAAATGCGGAACTTATAGCATATAGGATAGCATCTAAAGGTAACTATGTTTCTACAGCTGATATGATAAGGGCACTTGATCGAGCTGTTATTGATGACATTGATGTTGTGAATATAAGTTTGGGTCTAGACTTTATTAGTGAAGAGATTGACAATGCCATAGAAAAACTAGTATCTGAAGGAATTGTTGTTGTTACGGCCGCAGGAAACAACGGCGAAACAAAGAAGATTGGCAGTCCAGCATCATCACCCAATGCGATCAGTGTAGGGGCTTCACTAAACAATGTAACAGTGAGTGCTGCTTCAACATTAAGGGTCAGCAATAATGATGATAGATACAATGTGATACCAATGTTAGGTTCTGTTATTCCCAATAAGCCAATAAATGGTAATCTGGTATTTGGGGGCTTTGCAATAACGGATGACATTGCTGAAGTTGATGTGAGTGGAAGGATAGTCCTAGCAGAGAGGGGCGGACCAATAATAGAGGTTGATGGAAAACAGCAGACGGAGATAGTATATTTTACTTCTAAGGAAATGAACGTAGCAAGAAATGGAGCAAAAGCGCTCATAGTTTATAATAACATGCCAGGTGTTTTTCATGGTACTTTGATCAATGATAACTCTTCACAAGGTTACAAGCCGAGCATTCCAGTAGTTTCTGTGTCAATGCAAGAAGGTTTAATACTTAAGGAATTGATAAGTCAGGGTCTAATTAATGCTGAGCTTGCGTTATTTTACAACCCTGATATAGTTGCACCATTCAGTTCCAGAGGTCCTGTTTCGCCGTTCTATCTAAAGCCTACCCTAGTAGCTCCCGGGGCCTTCATAAATTCTACAAGTACTCAACATTCTTACAATGTTACAAGTGGAACCAGCTTCGCGGCACCGCATGCGACTGGCACAATTGCTTTACTATTGCAGAAGAACCCCGAACTCAAACCAAGTGATGTTTCATCGATTCTAGCCACAACTGCGGAGTCTTTACATGATGCTTATGGACTTACATATTCATTTGATTCTGCTGGTGCAGGACGGCTTGATGTAGATGCAGTCCTAGACACAAACATTGTTGCGACACCCTATTATGCCATATTCCATCTTTCTGCGGGAAAGGAAGTTTCCAAGGTGATAGATCTGAAATCAATAGGGGACGAAATTGGCAAGCTGAATGTAAGTACAGATTGGGACGAACCATTACCACTCGATGCTGAAATTAAAATTATTGATGAAAGTAGATCAAGTCTAATCATTAGTACAAAGCTCTCCGAACCTACGACTGGGAAATTTGAGGGTAGAGTTTATGTTGAGTCGGAGCAAGATAAGATTTCCATACCTGTAATAGTTTATGCTGATAAAGTTGCCTTGAACGGCAGGAATGAAGATGGGAAAATATGGTTGTCTATTGATTCTGAGGAAAATTGGACGTTTGCAAAGGTAAAGATATCGAATGCAGAGAACAGGCGTGGTTATCCACTTACCCTTTCCCTTACACCCTCAAAAAACTTACTGGAAATTCCAGCTCGAAATGTTGGTGAACACTGGATAGAGGCCGATGTAATTACGGACCTTGGCGATATCAAGGGCTTCACCGTTCTCTATGTTAATGACTTGGCTCCAAATGGCTTGATATACGATTACCATGATTTGTTCGGTATACCTCTGAAAGAGACATTCATGATAATCTCCTTTCTAGGAATTGCAGTGATAGTTGTATATGTGTGGGATAAGAGAAACTACAGAATAACTACCTAGCGCAATTCCTTTTTTTATAAATAATATCATGGTGAGCAAGTTATCCTGACCCAAATCTCCCCTTGTACACATACGGCTCGGAAACTATTTATTTATACATAATGCTTCCTACACAATGGCAAGTACAAATGAGCATTCAAGCACAAGGGAACAGGTAAGAACTAATAGACCTAGTTTTGTGAGACAAGAGAGTTGGAGGTATAAACGAGTAAAATCCAATTGGCGAAAGCCAAGGGGAATAGACAGTAAGATGCGGCTAGGGATAAAAGGTTGGCCGAAACTTGTCAAGATAGGTTATGGAGGACCAAAGTGTGGTCGATATTTACATCCCTCTGGTTATTACGATAAGCTTGTTCACAATGTTAATGGGTTAAGTATTCTCGACCCAAAAAAAGATGCTGCTAGGATAGCAGCGACCGTGGGTAAGAGAAAGAGAAAGGAAATTATAGAAAAGGCGAAGGGTCTCAGGCTGAAAGTGTTAAATGCAAGGTGATTTTGTTTGCCGATAAATCTGAGGGATAAACGTGAACTTGCTGCAAGAACTCTTGGCGTTGGTGTTAGCAGAATAAAGTTTGAACCGGAATTTATTGAGGATGTGCTAGATGCTATAACCAGAGACGATATCAGAAGTCTGGTTACAGCGCGCAGTATCTATGTTGCTGAAATAACGGGAACATCTAGGGGAAGAAAACGCGTAAAACACTTGAGGGCGAGAAAACATGGGACGGGAGCTGGCTCTAAAAAGGGTCGCAAAAAGGCAAGGCAAGGCAAGAAACAGATATGGGTGAAGAAGGTGAGAGCGATGCGAAGGCATATAGGAATCTTCAAGGCAAGAGGGGAAATAAGTAATAAGACATATTGGTCTCTTTATAAAAAGATCAGAGGTGGACATGTAAGATCACTTGCCCACCTGAGAGAATTGGCCCGGGAAGCTACAACTGATCAAACTTGAAATATATTTTATCAAATTCCAGAATCTTTTCCTTCGATATTTTAACACCTTCCTTCGCAAGGAGTTCTGATTTCTTCCATTGACCATACTTATATCCCCCTAAAGACCCAGTTGACATCACAATACGATGACAGGGAATTGTTATTGGACAGGGATTTTTATTCAATGCTCGCCCTATTGCTCGACTTGCTTTTGGTCTCCCAATGGCTCTTGCTATTTCACCATAACTGGTGACCCTCCCTTTGGGGATCTTCAAAACGAAGTGGTAGATTCTTTCATAAAAATTCAAACCTTGGTCACTTTAAGACCCAAATCGTTAACTATGCTAATCAACCTATCCCTCTCCGTACCTAGACCTTTCAAATCCATGAAAGCATGTTCCACGTTTTCAACACTCTTAGTTATCATTTGTTGGATTATTCTCTTATCAACACTCGGCAATGAATATTTTGGAGCAATGGATGCAAAGGTATAATCAGATTCGACAAGCATCTTAGTAAATTTAGAAGGGTAATGTGTACCACCAAGACCAATGCCAATACTACCATATTCCTTTACTGTCCTTATAGTATCCATCACTGCGTCGCAGACAACTGACACTGCGTTTTTATCGTGCCATTGTTGTTCAGCGGAACCTATTTCTATGAACAGAATGGGTTTAGTTAGTGAAGTAGGACCATGATGAGTTGCCTCTATTACCAGTTGATAATTTGGAATCCTACCGCTTTTCTTGTAAAGGGTCTTCATATATTGCTTCTGAAGAGATGGATACACATATGCCAGTTCTCTGGGTTTGCCACCCATTTGGTTAGAATTAGAAAAATTGCCTGTTGTATGGCAGGTAAGTGCTGGTATGCCGCTTTTAGATTTATGCTTTGACAGGAACACATAGTAGAGGGTAGAGAATTTATTATCAAGCCATTCCATCATAAGGGCCTCTTCTACAGAGATATATAACATCGCAAATTCATTTGTATAAAGATCATTATCCAGCTTCTTGAAGCCATGATTTGCTATCATATAAGATGCCATGTTGTAACCAGCAGGATCAAGTGTTGATGCTATGAGTAAAGGTAACATGAAAGAAATATAAAACTCAGTTTATTTATAGTCGTTGAAATGAAACTGGAGATTAATCTAGAGAAAAAATTCAGAGATATGTATAACACATTAAAACTTGCAAAAAAGGGCACTTGGACAGAATACAAGATTCATCTTAAATTGGTTCTGCTGGGCCTTGTGGTAGTAGGCGCCATAGGCTTTGTGATTCAGTTTATATCATCCCTGATCTCCTTCAGCGGAGGATGACTTTGATTTCTGAATCCGACTCAAAGTTCTTTGCGATCCGTACTACTGGTGGTCAGGAACACGTTGTAGCCAAATTGCTAGAAAACAGAGTTGCAATAAAAAAACTTGATATTCAATCCATACTTGTATTAGATAACCTGAAAGGTTATATTGTGATAGAAGCTGCTGACGCCAATGTAGTTTATGAAGTTCTTACAGGTGTAAGACATGTTAGAGGTCAGATCAGAGGTGAACTACAATTCAAGGATATAGAAGGATTTCTGATCAAAAAGGCAACGGTTACAGAATTATCTGTTGATGACACTGTGGAAATTACTGGAGGTCCCTTCAAAGGCATGAAAGCAAAGATAACACGTGTTGACTATGAAAAGCAAGAGGCTACCATTGTTCTGCTTGATGCACCTTATCAGTTGCCTGTTACTGTAGATGCTAACTACCTCAAACTTGTGCAGAAGACCTCACAACAGCTTCCTTAGTAGAATAGGAAGGATTATAATTCGCTGAGCAAAGGAGATTAACGATGGGTGATAAAAAGACGATATCGGCGTTGGTTACAGGGGGAGAAGCGAATGCAGGACCACCATTAGGGCCTGCTTTAGGACCATTAGGAGTAAATGTCCTTTCTATTGTGAAACTGATAAACGAAAAGACAAAGGACTATGCAGGTACAAAAATTCCAGTAAAGGTAGAGGTTGATTCAGATACAAAGGAGTTCGATGTTGTAGTAGGTGTGCCTCCCACTGCAGCTCTTGTGGCAAAAGAGGCTGGTATCCAGAAGGGTTCGGGGCAAGCTGGAACAGAATTTGTAGGGGATATGTCAATCGAAAAAATAGTGAAAGTTGCTAAATTGAAGATAAGTGGCTCATATGCAAGCAATCTAAGTGGATGTGTGAAAGAGGTTTTGGGTTCATGTGTAAGCATTGGTTTGAAGGTAGAGGGCAAGACTCCTCAAGAAGTCCTGCAGGAAATAGATGAGGGAAAATGGGACGAGCAATTGAAGTAAGGTAAATTGGATAATCACATCACAGAGATTAATTTTTACTATTAGTAGTTCATATTTTGTTGGTACCCCTTTTATATACGCGTAGTATTAATTCTCTTATGAAATTTTCCAAATTCTTGGCCTTAACTATAGCAATATCATTGATGATGTCCATCTTTGCCTTTACAACTCCTGTAGATGCGCAGGGTAATACCCAAACTCGGTTAAATCTTGGGTTAAAGAAAGACTTTGATGGTAAAGTAACAGGCGATCCAGATAACGCTTTTCCATCTCTTGTACGTGTTGGTGAAACTCATTTAATATATGGTAGGCTTATGGAGCTTCCATATGGCAGGTACCTCCAAGCATTGCCGGATGCTGAAATAAAGCTTATAGATAATTTCAACAATGCACAAGATCCTATCGTTTTAGCAACATCCAAATCAGACGAAGATGGGTTCTTCATATTCGAATGGAAAGTAAGTGCTAAAAAATTCAAGGAAATTGGTGTATATAAAGTAAAGGAAGGGATTGGGGCATTAGAAAACTTAAAACTTCAGATATCGGCCGTATATGACGGAAGTTCTACCAATGCGAAATCAACCAGTCGAGGATATATAGTTCAATTAAAACCACTACGCCTTGATGTTATTATTCAGGCCGACAAGCAGATGTACGCTGCACACGAATCGGCACAAATTTCTGTTACATTTAGAGATCCCGAAGGTCAGCTAATCGATCCTGATAAATTGGAGGTATTCTTCGGGTCAACTGGTATAACCCCCATACACCGGGGGATTGGGTCTTATTTCTTTACCTCTCCTGCTCTGTCAGAAAACCTTCACAAGGTTACCGTGCTGGCTGACAAGGCGGACTATTTAAGAGAAACAATAACTGCTACCATTACTGTTTCAACAAAGGTAAGTATGTCTGCAGATCTGATTATGAGGATGGACCGGAGTGAATATACGTTGGGAGATTTCACAGTCATTACGGGTACAGCCAAGCCCCTGATAAAGGGAAGACCGGTTCTCATAAATGTCATGAATCCTAATGGAGTAATACACAATTTTGGTCAAATAACCCCTGATTTGGATGGCAACTTCAGTTATGAGTTTAGGATTGGTGGGCCTGGAGCAATTGCTGGTGAATGGGGTATCATTGCAACGTTCTTAGGTTTACAAGTAAAAGATTCTTTCACTGTTAGTGAATTAGCAACGAAATTGCTTCCAATTTCATTGCAATCATCATCTCTTTCTAACGAACTAGGAGAAAAAATCGATGAAGGTTCAATGGGTATTCCAGTAGGTATAAAGTCTACACTTACAAGTAATGAAAGCCAAGCAGTATCTCTACTTTACATAGTGCAAGTGAAGAATGCTGAAGGATTTACAGTATTGATAACGTGGATAAAGGGTATGTCGTTAGATCCCCTAGAGAGTAATAATCCTACAATATTCTGGATACCGGAAAAACAGGGTGATTATAAAATAGAAATATTCGTATGGAAAAGCCTAGAAGAACCTAATCCTCTGTCAAGGCCAGAGGCTCTGAAATTGAGAGTTATATAGCCAAGCTAATAATCGATTGGGGCTCTTACTATAGAAAAATTTTGATTAAATATTAAACATCAGGGTTTATGATTCAGTATATCGAGGGTGAATAAGCCCCCCTCCTTGTGAACCACCACTGTCCATAAAACAGAAAATACTATCTTTATACCTGTCATGTACTAACAAGCCTGCATCTAGTTCAGATGGAAAATTTCAACAGAAGCACAGGAGGCAATACTTGGACAAAACTCCTATTAGAGTTGGAATGCTGTTAAACCATGTGGTCCAGATGTACTTGTTTGATATTCAAGACCACCTCTAGGTTTATGATGAAATATTAATTGAGTGAATCAAATTTTAATCCTATGGGAAAAATCTTCTGAGACGGAGTAGAATAGTTGGTTTGCAACAAGAATTTTTGTTATTCTTACATCATTAACTTTCATGAGAGAACAAAATGCTTTATCGATGAATGCAAGGCTGGAATGAGACAAGTTTAGCAACTACTGCTTTGCACAACTATTCCTAACATTGATAAAATTGAACTTCTTTAACTGTGAAGGTTGTCACACGCATCTTTAGATTGTTGAACAATTAACAGGGTTTCTAGAAATATTCTCTTATTTCCATATTTATATTATTCAAGAAATGGTCAACATGTTACAATTGATTCTTGTGCAAGTTAACTGAGAATACCAAGTGGCAATTTAGGAATCTAGAAATGCAACAAGATCTATGACACCAAAAAAATATTGTCACTAACTTTTAAATAGAAATATTTGATCAAAATACGTGTTTCTGTTTAAACAGAACATTCATATTCAAATCTAGGGAAGAATCAATTCGCTGGGTTTGAGGTTTGTATTGATTAAGAGCCTATCCGAAAATTAACATCACAGCCTAATTGTTTATACCGAAACAGATCTAGATCTGTTATCTCTAGCTAAATTTGTGAGAAAAGCTAAGAAAAAGAGCATGCCGACCATATGACGTATACCAAATGATCTATGGGAAGAGTTCAAACTAGTGTTGCTACCAGAGAAACAGGTAAGAACAGTTGGAAGACCAGCTGTGCTATTTAGAAAAGTGTTGAATGGAATACTGTATGTTTTAAGAACTGGATGTCAGTGGAAGAAGGTGCCGAAAGAATTTGGTTCTGGCTCAACTTGCCATATAAGATTTCAGGAATGGGTTAGCATTGGAGTATTCGAGAAGGTATGGAAGAGGACTATTTACTCGAGGAGATCTAATGACTAGCACAGAATACTATCTTGATGGAGATCCTGCCAAACAACATGACTTTTTTGGCATTGTCTTGCTGGAAAGGATGGGTAATACAATCAAACTTGTCGCTCTGAATGAACTGCAACTTGACTACACTATAGTAGCGAACTATGTCGAATCTTTGCATAAAAAATATCACTTAAAGAAGATATTCCTCGATCAGACTGGCATGGGTAACGTGTTCATTGATATGCTGAAGGCCAAGAATCTCCTTGTTGAGGGTATAACCCTATCAAACCCAAAGAGGGTAGAGATAATCGAGACTGTTATTAGGCTTATGCAGGAATAGAGGATAACACTTCCAAAGAAAGGAGCTAAACAGCTCAAGAAGCAGCTACAAGAGCAAGAAAGAGATTTGATGCAATCAGGCATGATAAGGTTCACACATCCATCAAATATGCATGACGACCTCTTCTGGGCCTTCTGTATAGGAGTATATGGCATACATCGGATTATGGGCAGGGGTAGTAAACATACAATTGTAGTAACTAAAAACTGGTACAGTCCTAGAAGCTACATAGCAGGGACGAGGGAGTATACAGATGAACCATTCCTCAACAAGCCCGGGATCACAGTAACGGATGTTGCCATTCATATTCCCGAGTAAATGTCTGTACTTTGGCAAGCTGGATAAGAATTATGTTACTGCATATATTAACATCAATATGTATTCAGGTCCTTCCTGAATCGAAACGATCAGCTCAGGTTCCTGTTTTTATTGTTGATGTGTTTAACTCAAACTCCATACTTCTTCGAATATTATCTTTAATTGCTGCAATTCTTCATCCCAGTGTAGTGTAGCTTGTCCTAGTGTTTTGGCTACATGATCCCAATCTATAGGAACTGGTTCACCGTCTTGTATTGCTAGTTCACTGGGTAAGTATAAATTTCCATTACGTGAGATTCCAGGAATTCCAAGAAAACCTTCAATCCTTTTGCTTTCATTGACATTAGTAAGAAACTCGAAAAATATATAATTATCCAATTTTGGTTTAGATACGAGAAAATTAGAACTAGAGAACTATTTGATTCTATCATTCATAGTTAACAGGAATAAGAAAATCCAAAAGGCTTAACAGGATATATCTCCAGTATTTTATATGTCTAAGGATGACGACCTATGAGAAGCCTTAGCATCCTTACTTCTCGGTTTTTTTGGATTGGCTTTTTTGGCTAACTTAACAAATCCGCAGTGTCCTAGATGTTTCAAGAAAATTCAGAGACTACCCGCATGTCCGAACTACGCTTAACGCTCACTCACTTTATTCGCTCACTACATTCGGGCTCTTTGCTAGACTAAATATGACAAATTTACCCTGAACTACATAACTAACAATATTATTTTCTATATTAAAAAATGGGAATATATGATAAGGAATAATCGATCGTATTATCCACGAGCAGTTATTAGAAAGTTGGTGGTGATTTAAGCAATGAACAAAGTAGATACACTGATGTTCGCAATATTGACATTAGGAGTTTTTGGTACAGTTATGGCACCTATACCTTCAATGGCAGTCCCTGAGTGCTTTGGTGAAGAAGTAATTATTATAGGAACTGATGGCGATGACGAGATAATAGGAACCCCTGGTGATGACGTAATAAAAGGCAAGGCAGGCAATGATCTTATACAAGGTCTTGGTGGAAACGACAGAATATGTGGCGACGATGAGAATGATAGGATATTTGGTGGAGCTGGTAACGATCTTGTAAATGTTGGTCTTGGTGAAGACTTGGTAAGTGGAGGAAGTGGTGCAGATAACTTGAATGGAAATGAGGATAATGATAGAATCTTCGGCGGTCCAGACAGGGACTTTATTGGTGCTGGTAAAGGTGATAACTTTGCAGCAGGTAACGATGGTAACGATTGGATACAAGGCGGACCAGGAAATGACTTTCTCAAAGGTAACGATGGTGTCGACAGACTTTTTGGCAGCACGGGCGATGACAGATTGATTGGTAGCGGCGATGGCGACTATACAGAAGGCGGAATGGACATTGATGTATGCGATGCACCAAACATAACTTGCGAAACAATTATCTAAAAACAATTCTTTTTGAAGAAAAAAGGGGGAGATACTGTCTCTTTCTCCTATCTTTTTATCTCCAGGTTTTCAACGTCGTAACCATCTTCTCCGTCTTCCCATTAAAAATTATTAATTCTCCAAGTTTGACCTAAAAAAGTCAGAGATTCTAACTCCGTCGGGGTCATGGTCTCTGCAATAGAGCAAGACAACCGTCTGTCCCATAGACACCTAATGCTCATGTAGAACTATTCTGAACCGCTGGAACTAGACTATTATTAGAAAAAAGAAAAAGTGGGTTTTGGTCTGCTTTTGGTGGGTTTATTACAGTATAATTGAGGATAGAACCTTCGATAGGCGAATGGCTTAGCGATTCCTGTAAAAATAATACC
The DNA here is from genome assembly GCA_965197925.1 of Nitrososphaerales archaeon. Lineage (GTDB taxonomy): Archaea > Thermoproteota > Nitrososphaeria > Nitrososphaerales > UBA213 > CBDAOC01. The sequence goes on along the minus strand of CBDAOC010000019.1, from coordinate 216,599 downwards.
ATTGGTTATTCATGTTAACTGTCGAACTTGATTAGAAACAAAAAAGGTGGTTTCTGGTGAGCTTACGGTGGGTTTATCACAACATAATGTAGGGTTGAACCTTCTGGTGGACCAAAGAATAAATAACATCGAAACTACCAACTCTTGAAAGATTTAAAGGGCATTTTATTCAATCGTTACCTAATAGAAAGTCAGTGGTATAATGTCCACTAGTATGACCTGATGTTTTGATATTCTAGATATCGTTTCGAGCTAAATTACGCCCAAGCCTCACATAATTAACCATCCAAACTTAATCAAGGCAATCAAGCTTTCCACCAATCAAATGACACAAATTCAACTTTTCGTTCTTTAAGTTTGGGGCTGGCTATTATGAATTGTTTCCTTACAGTTGTAGCCAATCTTCCAGCAAGTATGATCGAAGTTGCAGTAAGCATATCCGTTGGCCTTACAACCTGTACTAGATATGGTGCATGATCTATCCCAGGTCCATGTTCATAAACCGCAAAATCACAGCCAAACTTTATACCCGGAGTAACAACATAACCATTTCTACGTAGTTCAGTGAATACAAGATACTTGCTTTCAAAGTCCTCATATTCTTTTTTGCATATGGAATTCATTTTTTTTATTGAAACCAAGTTGCGTACATTATTCTTGTAAATAGTAAGTTTATTTTGTTCAATAAGATAGTGACCTTCGATAAGGTCAAGAATTAAAGGTGAATTGAAGTCACTCCCTTTTGGTTTAGATACCCCCAGTGGTTTACCAAAAAATCCTTCTTCAAATAAATTTCTAGATTGCTCAAGATTCCATATGACTATCCTATTCTCTACAAGCTCGCCTCTAATCTTCATAATATTATATCTACATGCTTAAAGCCAAAATACTGAAGGAGTCAGAAGTCTCTAAACACTTGTCTGATAGTCCTTCGATGCCCTCTATAACATCCTTTACCAATAGCATATCTTTCACACTAGAAACTTCATTTAATGTTTTCATCGTTAAAAGTCTATATTTTTCATCCACTTGCCTCTCCAATTTTTGAACTGCAGGTGCAATTTCTATTGCATTAAGAGGACTCATACTCAATGCTCTTGCCATTTCATTTAGTCTGAATAATTCTTCTACGACCAAATCTACAAGAGACTGAATCTCATTGCTAAATTCCTTCTTAAGAACACTTGGTTTTATCACAGATAGCCTAAAACCAACACCACTCATAAAACCACCAATTTCATCCATTAGATAAGCTGTTCTCAGAATGTCTTCCCTGTTCATCATCAAGCTTCCAATTTCCGATACATCTCTGGTTATTTTTCTTCTAAGATTTTCCACCTCTTCTTCAGTGTTACGCATCTTTTCCAGATAGACATGCAAATCTTTAGAGTCACCATTTATCAAATGTGAATAAACTGTTGAGAGATCACGTCCGGCATTCAATAGTTTAGTTATTTCATCCTGCAAAACCGCCAAAGCCTTCCGTTTAGCCTGAACTTCCAGCTCTCCACTGTACATATTTCATAAAAAGCCTAATCTATTTAATAACTCTTCCTATAAATTGAAGACAATTTTTTTACCATGTAATCGTATTTTTCTTTTCATAATTCTTCTTTCACAACTTTGAGCTGTTTCTTATAAAGATTTACTACTTCTTGCGTCGTTGTCGAATCTTGAGCATCTTTGTCTTCTCGTAGTTTACCGGTGAATTTCGGAAATCTGAGAGCTAAGCCAATACCCTGGCTTATCATGTTTATACCACATGTATGTAGTGGACTTAATGTTATTTCCGAAGCAATTATTTCTATGACAATATGTGGTTCGAACCATACATCAGCTTCTAACTTAGAATCTACCCTAAGATGTTTTCGAGGTATTATGTACTTTTTTAGTATGGAATGAAAATTTGTAAGATTTTCATCTGTGAAACCAGTTCCTACTTTACAAATACTTCTGAATAAATTATCATCAATATCATAGGATCCAAGTAAGTAAGCTCCATACTTTCCCACCCTTCTTCCTCGCCCATAAAAAGCACCTATTATTACTAGATCTAGTGTATCTACGATTTCACTCCTATATTCTCTCTTTAGTTTTATCCAAGCAAATTCCCTTGCTCCTGCCCTATAGTTACTTTTAAGATCCTTTATCATTAAACCCTCACATCCTTCGCCGATCGCTTGCTCCATAAAGTCTTCTATCGTTTTTTTATCATTACTAATGATCATGGGAACAACTCTAACTTTGGAATCCTCTATGATCACTCTCTCGAGCACTTCCCTTCTTTTTTCATACTCTAAATTAGTGCAATCTTCTTTGTTCTTATAAAGAATGTCAAAAAAGTTCAGAGATATGGGATAATTCTTAACAGCTTCTTCAATACCATACTTCCTTCTTCTATGCATTAATTCCTGAAATGGTAAATACTCCCCGGTATCTTGATTTATTGCAACCGCCTCGGCTTCCAATATGGCATCATGTACATTGACTGACACTTTCATTACGTCTATTGCATCTGGGTAATGGTTCGTTATGTTTTCAAGGCGTCTAGAAAACAACATAATCTTATTTCCAGACTTATGAATCTGTATTCGTTCTCCGTCCAACTTGTATTCAGCCGCACATTTGCCATTCATCCTTTCAAGCGCTTCTTCTGCATTCGAAACTCTTTCAGCTAACATGGATCGTATGGGTCTAAATTCCTCGATCATTATAGCCCTTACAGCATCTAGGCCATTAATGGCAATAGTTTTACCAACCAAACCAAGGTCACTGGTTACATTGTAAGCGCGTTCGAGTACTGTTCGGTTTTCTTTCTTACCTGTGAAAGCAATTGCAAGTGCATCCAGTACAGTGTAATCCGCAATACCCAATCGCAATTTTCCCGTTATAACTTTCAATATATAGCGAGCCTCTACAGGGGTTGAATCGTTGAGCAAGCTGCAGATATGTTTCAATTTCATATCCTGAGACCTTTCTCCAATAAAGCCAGCAACTTTGTCGAGTGTTGAATAAACCCTTTCAACTGTAATATCTTCTTGAAACAGTGTGGTTTGTAACTTCATTTTCAATGCCTTTTCACCTACACTCCCAATATCGCCAATCTTCCTATACATCTGTTCAATATTATCTACACTTAAGCCAGAGGAAAAAGAAATTGCTTTCATTGCAAGTTTTCCCGCAATTCCTAATTCGACTCCTTCGTAATCAGGATAAAGCTTGCCTTGAATTAAATAGATCACTTTATCGATAAGTTCTCTTGTCGTGGATTTGAATAACATTACTAAGTGATCCGTAAGTTCGAGGCGCTTAGTTGTCTTCTCCATCATTTCAAAAATTTCCACGATTATGGAAAACCACATACAAGGATCAAGAGTATTCCAAAATAAAAGGATGGATCTATGGTAGATTAATAAGTCGGTCACACATGACTCGTGCTATGGTAGGAGCGAAGAAGAAAGATGTAGGGTCATCTTCAAAGTCTAAAGATTCTGGCCCTCAGGCAGCAGAAGTAAAGAAAGATGAGAAAAAGGATAAGAAAGAGAAAGGGGATAAGGGTCTTCAACAGAAAGCTAGGATATCAGTAATGCTAAATGAGGGGGATGGTATGAAAGCGATATCAGGTTTGAAGGCTATAACGCCACAAGAGTTGGCAAAGAACACTGGCGTTAAAATTTCTGTGGCAAATGCATTCTTAAAATCTCTTGAAGCTGGGGGTAATATCAAATATGTTGGAGGATATAGTGGTCATAAAGTATACGCTTTGATACAGGAAAAAATAAAGAATGATTCTCCAGAACAGGAAGTAGCGAGTGAGGGTAGTCCTCAAGATCAAAATTAGGGTTTTCTTAACTGAAGTACATCTCCAGGAACACAGTTTGTAAGCAGTTCAATGTTAGTGAGTAATTTACCAATTGGATTCATGACTGTATTTACTGATGTATCTTGAAGGAAAGTGCAAACAGAACCACTTGCTATCATGAATGTCATATCACCTTTCCTGAAGTGGGATCGCTGTTTTTCAGTTCCAATAGCTAGACCGGTTTCAAAATAAACAAACTTATCCTCAAACCAAAAACTCCTACCTTCTAGTGGTAGCCTAGTCAAAAGTGTTCCAACAGTAAAAGGAGCCAAATGTCTTACAAGCTCGCATTCACAAACCCCCTTCCCCGTTAATTCCAATAATAGCTTCGTTCTAGATACCGATCCTGGCATGAATGTTAAATTGGATTGTTCCTATTAAAGCATGTGAAAAATCGTGAATATTCTTTCGCAACATTTAATTATATTACAATTATTTCACCTGATATTCTTGCCAGTGAAAAGCAATTCTTCTAAAAAAGTTGTAGAGGGAAATGACTCAAAAATTGAAACCCCTATGGCTAAGGGTAAGAAAAAATCAGTCATAGTCACAGAAGTTGCAGAAGTCATGGAACCACTAGAACTCCATGAAACAGAGAAAGTAGTAGAAAAATTGCCTGAACAGGTGAGTGCGGATGAAATAGTAGAGGAACTCAGAGAATTAAGACCCAAAGAGGGTAAGAAAATTGTAGTAGGCCCTCCACGCTTGACAAGGTTTGAAAAGGCAAGAATAATAGGAATAAGGGCTTTACAGCTTTCTCTGGGAGCACCATCACTGATAGCTCCTTTAAAAGGTGTTGTGGATTCAATCTTAATGGGAGAAGCCGAATTGATGCAGAAGGCGTTACCTATTTCCTTACGAAGAATTTTACCTAATGGAAAGTATCAGGATATACCGATTACTTGGTTGCTTGAAAATTAGCTTGTGCAGATTTAGTAAAAAAAATATTGGGAAATTCTAGAAAATAGGATTCTAAATTTATTTATAGAAATACAATTAGAGATTATTGAAGTGCTATAGGAAGGTTCATTTGGAAATGAAATGTACATTCTGACAATGATGACCGTAAACAATTTCTGGGTGAATATTTGCCCTAGGCATCAGATAATGAGTTTTTTGAGCAGGGCCATTTTCGCATAGCAAACAAATTCTCTAAAACACCATAAAAATCCTAGATATGTTCAGAAAATGCCTCCATTGGAATATTTATACCCGCTTTTGATAAAAATTAAATATTAAGAAAATCGCTCATAATGTAGAATGTTGTTGCTATAACCATTATTAATAATATTTTCTTAAACTTCTCATAGATATTCATAGCCCTGTTGTTATGCAGGAACTGGAATGTCTTTTTGTATCCTTAGAGGTTTAACTTGTTAACACCCATGAACTTAGATAACCACATCTTCTGCAGATTAGTTCTGTCCTTACAGTTGTTGACACATATCATCAGCTCTGGTATACTCTCTCCTAGAATGAGATACACATTCATGCTTGAAGCCATGTTCCTTCAATGGACTGCATGAAGCATACTCATCGGTATCCACCCTGGAACCATAATTGACAGTCTTACAAACCACGCTTGAAATGGAATCATAATGCATGGGCATATCGAATACAGTCTCACAATTCCTTTGATAACTCAAAACCATTGGATGATCCTTGTAAAATATTCCCTGTCCTTCCATGGTTTTACTTTATATCCCTTCCTCTGGGCATTCTATTTCTAATTATGAGGTCATGGTACTTCCCTCCCTTCGTGCCAGCCTTTACGTATAATTCATATCTCTACTCTGCCATCAAGCTTGAGTTTTACTTCTACAGATGCAGGTCTCTCCATTACTCCCCTAATCATTTGGTAGCATATTCTGTATGGTATGCTGAACTGGTAGCTTATACCGCTTATCGACATACTCATCTATGGTATGTAGATCAGATAGATTACTAGAAACTATTCAGACAATGAAATGTGTGAATAATGGAATATTGTTCCAGTCTTGTCCTGAATGTATGTTTGCATTAATTGCAATAGTATCGTTCAAACACATCCTTATACTTACTATATCTCTTCACCCACCTTGAATAGCATATTTGATAGAAGATGACTTTATATCATTTGGTATTCTTGAGCAGGGAAGCATAGATAGACTCATCAAGGAAGAGAGACAAGAGCAACCTAAGCATGTATTAATGCAAACGCACTAGCATTGATCTATTTCCATCAAACCAAGGCTACAAAAAGCAGTAACAAGATTCGACATTATGAGCGAAGAAAATTATCAACTGGTATTATACTGTCTTGATAATAATAACATCCTACGGCTAAATTCAATATCCCTTTAAAAGATTACTTTCACAGCTTTTACAAACACCCTCATCAATATTTTCTTCAAGAGTGTGGTGTACATCACAAATAATCAAACTCTGTCGCATGTAATTACACAATGCTATAAACTTCGCCATGCTAGACGGGGTGTACACTTTGTTCGCTGCCAAATCCTTTGTTATATCATCCGCCATACGCATTATTTCAGGGATGCTATTTAATTTTGTAACGAGTTCCATATCTCCTCTTGTACCTCGTACGTAATTGCTTATTGCTGCCTGGGTAACACCAAGCATCTTGGCAATATCATCCTCTTTAAGATAGAATTCTAGAGAGAGTTTTTTTGCTATGATTACTCGAATTGCAGGAATCAGTGACTTTGATTCGATCTCTGAGGGTAATAACATTCTAATCGTTATTGGCTATAATTTATATAAACTTTCTTTAACCTAATTTCTTAATTGTGTGTCAAAATGGAATTCAATTTCTTAATATTGTCTTCATGTTTTGTCTTTCTGAATTTATCAAAGGGAATACCCCTTCTTAGAGCCTTTGAACCATCAAGTTCTACTTCCCTAAGCTCCGGAAGAGAATATCCTCTTCCTTCCCTAACCATACGCATATCTCTTACCCGTCTTCTCACTAAAGGCCTTTCCATAACTTTTATTCTGTTTATTAATTATAAAAACCTTAACCAAAAGTATACGTGTAGAGCCTAAACCCCTCTCCCTCAACATCTATCTCAATGATGTGCGCGCCATACTCTTCACTGAAAACTAAATTATACAGTCTTTCCTCCAATATATGAACCTGCCCCTCATGGACATCCTTACCAATGTTAGAATTATCTATCAATAAATTATCAAGTTTAATGGTGAGTGTAGAATTTCCTGCAGCAACTATATTCACTACCTTTGTGTTATAATTCAAAACAACTTTGCCAGTATCGGACATCAATTCCATATAATCCCTACTACTCTTCCAAGCTCCTTGCAGGTAAACCTTGTTTGTCACAATATCCTTGGGAAGTGAAAAATTCATTGTTTCGTTTGGGATAAGCCTCTCTTTATTGCCAAGCTGAACACCAAACCCATAACCAAGATAAAGCTCACGCGTTTGTATTCTGGAGAAATCAACGTCAACGGTGGATTCAGGAGAAATCATACCCTCCTCAAGGTCAATTTCAAGACTAGATGCTACAGCCCTCTCATTCAGCAATTCCTGTATTACAGATTCCGTTTCTTCATAAGCTCCCTCACCTATATGATCATAGCGTATGTAACCCTCATGATCAACAATGTACTTGTGCGGCCAAAAATTATTCTTATAGGCTTTCCATATGGCCATTTCATTATCCTGCACTACCGGATATCGGATCTCAAACTTTTCTACAGCAGATTTTACATTGTCGTAGTTCTTTTCAAACTCGAACTCAGGACTATGCACGCCTAAAATTACAAGACCGTCATCTGAATACTTTTCATACCATCCATTAAGATATGGAATGGTTCTGATGCAATTTATACATGAATATGTCCAGAAATCTACGATCACTACCTTGCCTTTTAGCTCCTCCGTAGTAATGGGCTCGGTATTGATATACCCGCTTATTCCCTCCAGTTCTGGTGCTTTGAGAAACTTTGACTTGTCAATAGTGATAACGCCAGAATTGTTTGTTGTTGCAGGCTGGTACGAAACACTGTCACCCGTCTGAATAGAATTAAAGTAAATACTTATTCCCGCTATGGCTACACCTATTGCCGCAAAGACTATAATTGCACTCCTCAGCTCTGTTCTCGTTTTGATCACCTCAATATGATATCATTCACAATTGGAAAGCTTCCTATCACCGCTAACTGGTTAGTGAATACAAGTATGCCTAAAGCGATCAATGCAGCACCCACAATTACATTGAAGAACTTCAAATGTTTACTCACATTTTTAACGATTGCAGTTGTTCTTGAGAAGAATAACCCCGTTAGCAGGAATGGAATTCCTAACCCTAAGGAATATACCAATAAAAGATTGAATGCCTGCCCCGGCAACGCAGCTGCTAGTGTAAATATACTGCCTAGTATAGGACCAACACAAGGTGTCCATGCAGCTGCAAATGCAAGCCCGAACACAAAGGATGTGGGGTAGCTTAGTTTGAATTTAGAAATTTTGATCTTCTTCTCAAAATTTAAAAAGTGGAGCTTTGCTGATGCAAACAAGTATAATCCGAAGGCAATTATCATAATCCCACCTATTCTTGCAAGCCACAATGCAAAATCAACAGCAAAGATAGAGAATACGCTGTTTAACAAAACGCCCAATAAGGAGAAAACCAGCGAGAATCCCAGCACGAAAAACACAGTATTCAAAAAGATGTTTAGTCTAGTTGAAGTGAGCGTTAGCCCATTGCTCGAACTCATTTCACGAACGCTGGTTCCTGATAGGTAGGCTATAAATGCAGGTAACACTGGTATCATACATGGCGAGAAAAATGAGCCGACACCAACTACTGCGGCTATAATAATACTTATTTCCACTACCTAAATTTCACTTTGTTCGTATTTATCGGTTTATCCAAATCCTATCCAAATTAAATCCTTATCCTCCAAGGAGAATAACAGTTAGGCAATATTGTAGAAATAATGTTTGTTCCAAATTCTTTAGAAGACATCAACAAAATAAATTAAGTGATTGTAAAGGTTTATTGACTACGCATCAATATTGAGGATGTAATAAGGATGTTGGATAGATCAAAAATTAAATATTTCAAGATACTCATCCCACCAACTGTGGGTGTAGTTTATGTGTACAGTTTGATTGCACTGAAGTATGAATCAGCTGTACTTCTTATGTCTTTACTCTCAACGTATATAATACCACCGTTTGGAAAAGAATCTATAGTACCATTAGGAATTTCTTTTAAAATAGATCCATTTGTTCTTGCAATTAGTATCCTTTTGATGGATTTTTTGGCTGCGTTGTTTGTACACTGGAACTATGAATTGCTGAAACAAATTAGATTTTTTGGAAGAGTGATGACTAGGGTAGAGAGGAAGAGCAATACGATCATAAATAAGAAATGGTTTGGCAAGCTCTGGTGGGTGGGCTTGATATTGTTCATGATAATTCCATTTCAAGGAACAGGTTCATCTACTACAACTGTTATTGGTAGAATGCTTGGTGTGGGTTCAAAAGTTTTGATTGTTGTATTGATGGGTTCAGCTATTAGCTTGCTCTTGATAACATTCGCTTCGAACACCATTGTTACTCGCTTCTTTAGTCCATGAGCACAAATGTGTGTGGGGAATTATTACTGCTTAATTGATTCGTTATTAGCATTGATTAGAATTAAAGACACCCATCTTACTAATTTATGCTTAATAGAGAATTCAACAATTTTATACCATGACATAAAAGAATTTTAGATTGTTAAAGGCATGCCTGAAAGGAATTATGTTGAACTAAGAGATTTACTCTCAGCTAGTATTCAAAGAAATCTCTCTAACGCTATTTTATTATCTGGAGGAGTTGATAGTAGCATAATAGCAAGCATAGCAGTAAAAATCACCGGTTTAACGGGTATAACTACTGTAAATAAAAATGCCCCCGATCTATTATATGCTAAGATTGTATCGGAGAAGTATCAATTCAAGCATCTCATAAATCATCTTACGATAGAAGATATGAATGATGCAATAGAAAATGTGGTTAAAATTATAAAATCTTTTGATCCAATGGAGATCAGGAACACGAGTGTAATTTACTCCTCCTTGAAGGAGCTGAAGAGTAATGGCTTCAGTTCTGTCATGACAGGAGATGGTGCAGACGAAATATTTGTTGGTTATAATTATATGCTAAAACTTGATGATGAGACACTTGAAAGTATGTTAAAAGAACTATGGCACAAGATGCATTTTTCTTCAATTACTATAGGAAAGGCATTAGGTGTCAACGTGAGAACACCATATCTGGATAGGGAGCTTTTGGAATTCTCTAAACACATTCCTATCGGACTTAAGATAGGTGATAATGAAGGTGTAAAGTTTGGCAAGTGGATACTAAGAACTTGCTTTGAGGATGACATAACGAGAGATATTGCTTGGAGAAGAAAAATGCCATTGGAAGAAGGTGCAGGTTTGGACGTATTTGCAAAATCACTTAATATCAATATCAATGATACAACCTATTCAGAAAGTGTCAAATCTGTTGTTTCGGAGGATTCAGTGAGGATACGCACCAGAGAACATTTGTATTATTATATGATCTATCGAAGGTTCTTTGACGCACCGAAAACTATGAAGGGTGACAATAGATGTCCTGACTGCAAAGGATACGTCAGTAAAGATTCTAAATTCTGTGACACCTGCGGCGCATTTCCAATAATGCCTATAAGAACAAATGCAGTTTTGTAGTATTTTACAATAGCAAAGGTGAATTAATGCCTTCCTCTATGCGAACAAGCCTGAACAATTTAGTAGGACAACGTCATTCGGGGTGAATTGGTTTCCCTCAATATGATAGTGATGTAAGCTCTCAGGTTTGAATATGTGAATAATAGGCGAATTAAATATACAATATTCTAAGAATATTCTATTTGGAAGAGTTGATTAAATTCCATTTCTTGTACAGTCTATGACTGTATAGATTGAAAGTTACGGTTCATCATATCAAATAAGATTTATTTCATTAACAGAATATTATTGTGATATTTGCCACTAATGATACACCATGGAATATCTCAATATAGAAATTTTCTTCAATATATTGCGAGCCATCTAGGATAGGAATAGGAATGTCAATACAGCGGACAAGCAATTCTAAATTACGGAGAAATAGTTGTTTGAGAATTTAACCGTACTGAAATGTTCAGCGAAAAGTTTATTTTTTCAAAATGAGCGAAGCGAGGTTTATCTATCTTTTGGAGATTTATACTTACCCTATGATTGAATTAGGTTTTATGCAGTATTCGGTATGGAAAAGCGAATATGAGGAGGGGCTAAATCTGGATCTTCTTATTTCATGTTAGAGATTACCTCATGAATGGGATAACCGAACCCAATACTAACGAAGTTTTATCTGAACCATACACTTCCCATAGAATTGTTGGTTTTACATTTTCTACCCTTAGTAAAAAGTATTCTTTATCTCCTCCATTAATAGGATTATCGGGGGCTGAAAATAGTGCTCCGTTATCAAATATACTTTCTTTTGTCCAATCTCTTGGGCCTTTGAATGCCTTTAATGAGGAATCGGGAAATAGTATCTTGAAACTTTCAATATCTACTGTGCTACCCGCCATATTTCTTACACGAATGATGATTACATCTTTTATCTGCTTAGCTTGAATTCTAACATTTAATAACGCCTCAGGAGATGAACTTTCATCGAACTGTTCCGTTTCAATTTCCTCGGATTCGTTTGTACCTACTTTGGTTTCAAGATTAAATGTAATTTCAGTAATAATATCAGCATAGGCTAAACGAATTGTCCATACACCTTCAACAGTAAGCCTTGATTCATGCAAAGTATACTCTGCTTCAAAGTTCTTATTCTTCAAGATTGGAGTCCTGACAAATTTGAAGTTGATACCATCAGGATTAATCAGGTATATATCAACTTCTTTTCCATGTCTTGTTACATTACCATTTATTTTTACAACTTCTCCTAAAGTATAGATTGTTTTATCAGTCTGAGCATGGATTGCAGGGAATATTTCTTTTACTTCAAAAGATAGAAATTTTGTGGTTCCCATAAACTGGATTAATAACAACCATTTTCCAGGGTTATCTATTCTCAAATCAAGGCTTAAGTTGAAAATTCCATTTCGATCCGGTTTGAAACTCTTGAATTCGTGTATCGTATGTCCTTGGAGGATATTGGTCGCATTATAATCAGTTTCAACGGCTTCAAGTAGAATAATCGAACCAGCTTCATCTGTATCTGAGACTTTTCCTGTTACCTGCATTGTCTCATCAAAGTAATAGATCCCTTTATCAATAGCTACATCAAGAGTCACCGATGATCTTATGTCAAGCGGTGTATCTTTTGCTTGAGTAGCGGTACCATAAATCTCGTCCAGTTTATTAATGGTCAAAGAGGATAATACGTATTTCCTCTCTTCATCTTCGTTTTCTAGAACCCCGGCAAGGTTTGCGCTGTTCATCAAATCAACAGAGCCAATTCCATTGTCACTACTATGGCCTAAACCAAGAGCATGACCAAATTCATGCATTGCAGTTACATAGAATTGTTTTTCGGTAGTTTCAATGTAGACTTGTCGGCAACAGAAATCACCTTGCATCAAATTAAACTTATTCTTGGTTGGAATGATGATTTCTGCACTCAAAAATTCCAAATACCCTTGTTCATCATTGTAAACAAATTTTGGGTCCATGCTGCCCAGAAATCCTCCTTCCTGATATTCTGCATAATCTTTTAGGATTAAGACATCTATATTACAGGCTTGAACGGTTGGAATCTCATAAGTAAAGTGCGGCCAAATAATTTTCCATTCATCGATAGCCCTGATAAACAATTTCTCATACTTGGGATCAGCCGAGTTGGTTATGCAAATGGAAAGATGCAGGTTGGACCACTTTAGGCCTATCCCCTTAACTGAGGAGGGATAACTATAAGATGAGTGGGTGCTAAGTAGTATTGGTACAAAAAGTGAGATGATCAACATCAAGACCCCAATCTCTTTGTATAAATTCATCAATTCGTATCATATTATCATAAATTCTTTATTAAATGTAATCCAATCGGAATAATAGTAAAATATGGTTATAATTGTCATTGCATCAGAAGTCCACCATTCTTTTGATTACTTGCTCACTATATCAGTGACATCTATAATCGTATATACTCATTTATTCCATATCTTTCTTTATTTTTTTAAAACTTGGGAATATATTCAATAATTACTAGAGATTGTCGCCCATGATCAGGAGGAAATTCTAATCATATAATAATTCTTTCAATCCTTATATAATTTGGATACCGATATTTGTTGTCCTGATTTATTTGATTGATAACAATTCATAATACCTCAATTCTTATCTTGGAGAACATTGCAACATTAAGGTAGAATGCAGAATGTCTAACCTCCAATTAATTGAGCGAGCCAAAAAATACGTGGAGAGAACTGCCATTATTGCAAGGGAAGGAGTGTTCACCTACAAGCAGCTTCTCGAAGCATCAAGTAGTATTGCCTCATCTCTGCTTAATGGAGCTCACGATCTGAAAGAAACATCTGTGGCCTTTTTGATGCAACCAGGATTTCAGTATGTTGCTACTCAATGGAGGATCTGGCGCGCTGGAGGTATTGCGGTTCCACTTTCCATCTTGCATCCAATACCAGAGCTAGAATATTTCATCAGTAATTCTGGCTCAAGTATCATTGTTGGAAACCCAAATTATGAAAAGGATGCTCGTCATGTGGCGGAGATGTGTGGCTTACATTTTGTTCTAACAACCGATGCCCTCAAAGACACCCAAAAACGAGCTCCCCTTGGTAGGGATGGGCAGGCGGGCAATGATTGTTTACACAAGTGGTACTACCAGTAAACCTAAGGGCGTGCTTACCACCCATAAAAACATCGAAGCACAAGTCAGGAGCTTGGTTTCGCCATGGGAATGGGCGGGAGAGGATCACATCCTTCTTGTGTTGCCACTACATCACGTGCATGGTATAATCAATGTATTGACTTGTGCACTCTGGGTTGGAGCGAAATGCTTCCTCGGTTTGACTCGGCAGAAGCGTGGAGATGTATCACAAAGGGCAAATTAACTCTCTTTATGGCCGTCCCCACCATTTATGAGAAGTTGATTAAATTCTGGAGAAATTCTTCGTCGGGAGAACAAAAAATCATGACAGAATCATGTTCCAATATTCGTCTCATGGTCTCAGGTTCAGCGGCCTTACCTGTTCGTACACTTCAAGAATGGAAGGAGGTTAGCGGTCACATTCTTTTGGAAAGGTATGGCATGACAGAATTTGGCATGAGTATTTCCAACCCGCTTCATGGTCATAGATCACCAGGATATGTTGGCACAGCCCTGCCTGATGTGGAAGTAAGACTTGTTAATGAGAAAGGGAATTTGGTCGAGCAAGGAACCGCCGGAGAGATCGAGGTCAGAGGGCCTGGTGTATTCATTGAGTATTGGAGAAATCCTATAGCTACTAAGAAGGCGTTTCATGATGGCTGGTTCTGTACTGGTGATATTGGGGTCAAAAAAGATGGGATATTTCGTATATTAGGCAGAAGTGATTTGGACATTATTAAGACCGGTGGATACAAGTTATCAGCAATAGAAATCGAAGAAGTGCTACTCAATCACCCACTCATTAAGACATGTGCAGTTGTTGGAATCAAAGACCATCTATTGGGTGAACGAGTTTGTGCAGCACTGATACTTGAAGAAAAAGCAGATTTAACCTTAAGCTCACTACGTATATGGGCTCAAGAGCGTCTAGCAGCATATAAGATACCAAGGCAAATAATAAAACTTAATAAGTTTCCGCGTAATGCGTTGGGTAAGATACTCAAACCCAATTTGATTCAACTCTTTGATTCTAAAGATCAATTAATGTAGAATCCGTAGATCCTCCTCATGACTTTTTAGATTCATTATTATAGATATATTTCTATAATTGATAATAATCTATGAATCTCTTATTTACATTGAGTTGTTAATCAATAGACTTTGACATGTAGGGTGGGATCTTGGTGTGCGGAGTGTTGGAATATTTACTCTTCTAGGGAGAGGATCGAGGATTTCAAAATCCCAGTCATACTTCACGTATGAAATTAACATCCTAACCATCTTGCTCCTGTGGCATTTATTGTTGCCAATAGGTAGTAACGATCAGGTTTGAGATCGAAGGTCTATTATACGATTAGGCTCTGTAGGTTCCTAGTCGGCTCCGTAGAACCCATAGATTTTAGCCCGTTGTATAAAGAATTGCAGCATGAGAACAATGTGCTAAATGATACTAATGCCTACTTATGAAGGAATAAAGGTCTGTCAAACTTGTCAAAACGATGCTCAATGTTTTGATGCGGGCTAGAGTGCCTCTACACATGCACAGGGAGAGCAATCACATCTATACTGGATAGATACACCTTATCCTTCTAGCCCTAAGACAGTATGATGAAAAGAGACACAAATGGTTCGTGGAATAGCTCCATGAAGCAATCTAACTTAGAATGTACCTACAGTTAGAGTCCCATATTACACAAAGCTTCAGAAATTTGCTGCAAAGATAGATGGCAACATACTATAAAGAATGTTTTCTTCATTCATACTTCTTACCAAGATTAGGAAATAGTTGGTAGGAATAGATGCTTCTGGATTCAGATCCAGTAATGCATCATCATGCTATAAGGATAGAAAAGAAATAAGGAAAAAGTATATCAAGCTATCGGCAGGTGTTTAATTAAGAGAGAAAATAGCATTCTAATTGAAGATAAGAAGGGCACCTACACGATACCATAGAATTCAGACCAATTATGGAAAGAACTTCTAACATAATTATACTATCTATAGTTGTAGCAGGCAAGGGCATTGATAGCGAAGCAAATCATGAATTTGTAAGGGAAGAACTTAATGTTCTTGGTATCATACCAGCTAGATATGAAGATGTTTCAATATGGAGAACCCATGAAAGATACAGCAAGCAAATGAAGAGGAGATTCTATACAAGTCTATATCATCATAGAAACAAGAATGAGACGATAATGTCTATAGTAAAACGCATTTGGTGTGCATATAGCATCAAGATTGATGAAGATGCAGAATGGGGGCTGCTGTTCATAGTGATAGCCTACAACATGCATAGATTGACTGTATTTATGGTATGTTTTCTACAGAGTTGGAATCAATTATCTTCTATATGAAACCTACCAGAAGTGAGCACATGGGTGCAAATTGAATTTAAAGCCCCTATACTAACTACCTATGAATTGTATAAAAGTAATTTAATCTGGATCCTGTGCGCGGCATCTATAGCTGTAACGGCAATATCTCTACTACTAGACATATTTTTCTTATTCCTTTTTTTTCCTATAATTTTTCCCCTTGCATTTAGGAGGAGGTTCTGCCTTAGGAGAAAGGCAAACTTTAGCGGTTCACATCTACCAGAACAAAATTCGCGGAAACACGATGACGATGAGAATTGGTAGGCAAAGTGGAAGGAGGATAAAAAGTCCTCAAAAGATGCCACCACTAAGATCTGCCTTCATATGCACATCCAATTCTTCTTCATAAGATGTGACAAAACCGCAATAAGGACACATAAGGAAGGGCGATTGCATATTCTTCTCTTCAATCTTCCTTTCTGAAATAGCTGTAATCTTGATCTTCTCACCATCAACTTTGATGATAAAATGTTGTAAAATGCCTCTTTCAGTAAGGAACCCCTCTAGATGTGTTTTAACATTGTTTGTATTTAATTCACTACCTGTCAGTGGATCAAGAGCTATACATCCAGTTTTTATTGCAGGCACTGCCCCAATATTATCTGCAAGATATACAGCTGCCTCCAACAAGAGATCTTTCATATCCTTGCAGTCTATGGTTATCATTCATCCTTTTTACCGATTGGGTGTATATCAAGATTAAGAACAGATACCAATGTAAGTATCGTATTCCTTCGAGGTTAAAGTCTGCAAACGATAGGACAACAGAAAATGTTATTCTGCTTTGTTTCTTTAATCTGTTGGAAGATACTTTCCATGGTAAAGTGGATACTGCATTATATTTGATCAGTTATCTGCTTTCTGAAGTAATCCTATTCCCAAGAAAGTATGATTTTTACAATAAACTAACGGATTGATGATCAATTTACAGCAAGTTAATTCGAGAATATTTCAACCAGGTCGGTAGATCTTTGTGGTTGTCTGCATCTGTCCCGGCCGCCTCTTCGCTTTGCCAAGGCCTATTGTAGTAATTATCATTGTTGCCATGATTATTACGAATACAATTTGTGGATAAGCCTCCGCGTTTGGAAGGCCGAGCGTCACGGGGTATGTAGCCAGTACTGCGGCAGCTAGGCCTCTAGGAATCATGACTGAGGTTATCTTTCTCTCAACCATGGAGAATCTTCCCGTAAGAGATATTCTTATCACTCCTCCTCTTCCTAAATAAATCAAAACTGCGGCTATTATTCCGAATATGAGATATTCTATTTGTCCAAAGCTTGCTAGCAAGCCGATAATTACGAAGAAAAATACTCTGACTAAAAATGTTAGTTGTTCATGGAAAGTGTTATCAGTTGATATCTCTCGTATGTTGCATCTAAGACACTTGGATAGATGTTTCCTATTTCCAACCATCATGCCAAATACTAATGCTGTAAGAGCCCCAGATTCTCCCAGTGAGTTTGCCATGAAGAAAAGTACAAAAAGAATTCCAATGGTAAGCATAGGAATGCTTCGTTTGAAAGCCTCGTGGTTACGTACATCCAAGGTATCCCAACTCCAAAGCCAAGGATGAAACCTACAGCAACGGCCTTAGCAGCAGTAAATCAAATTAGATTAAGATCGAATTGTCCTGTTAGGATTGTTTCGAAAAGTAGAAAAGCTCCTATTGTAGCCAAGATATCTGTTATGGCAGATTCCAAACCCAACATCGATTTCGTCTCATCAGAAACATGTAGTCTTTTAACCAATCCAAACACAATGATAGAGCTGCTTCCTCCTACAATGGATCCAAGTAGTATACTGTCAAGCCATGCCCATCTCAACCCATAAACTGCAAGTAAGGTTACTATCAAAATAGATACCGCAAAACCCACTATAGAAATCAATACAGCGAAGTGTGCAGTTTTTACAACGTTTCGTATATCCAAACTTAGACCTCTGTCAAACATTATCATTATCAAAGCCAAGGGGGCAAAATACGGTACTATTTTGAATACTATTTCTTGATCTACTATTCCTAATAAGGGTCCTAGAATTACACCAAATATCATGAGAAATGCAATGTCGGGAATACCAGTCCTTTTGAAGAATGATTCTCCTGCTATCCCTAGGAAGATTACGAGGCCTACTCCAAGCAATAACATCTGCGCTGTAAAATCTAACTGTGACAAAGATTGAAGTAGTTGAGAAATCCCAAGCGAATCAAACAATTCATGAATTGGTGGAATCTTATCGTTGGGATAAATTGATAATTCTGAGACCCTTGTTTGATTCCCATGAGAAGATGTGACTCTTTCAAAGACGGAGCTAAATGCTTCCTCAATGTTTTGAGCTTGAAGCTCAAATGATGATATCATTTAATATCGAGAGAATATTATTTTATGAATAAACAGAGGGACTTGTCAATGCAATTTGATTATTGCGGTTTCATGAAAGGGAAGTTATCAAATCTAGATTCACAGTATATCTAGTACTAGGATTACTGTAATCCATCTTCTTCTTTATAAGATCCAGTTAGGAAGATGATATAACCGGCGTCTTGGGTCTTTGACGAAATAATCAATTATCAGGAAAAAACTAGGGTAGGCCAGCTCACATTCTTATATCGATGTAGATAATATCAGACAGGAACCATACTATAGAGGTAATATTATCCCTAATAGAAGGTTTGGAAAGAGAGGTAGTTTTATATTTTTAAAATAATCTAGCCATATATGGAATTCATAAGATTTGGTTGATAATTGTAATAAATCTCGATGTCTTTTTTGACCTGAGCCAATACTCCTTTGATTCGAGGTAATGTCTCCGGTAAATTCGACCTCATTAAAATTGAGATAAAAAAAGGGGGGCTTACTTGTACTTTCTTGGACTCTTTAAGAAAATTCTCTTACAACCATCGCAACAAAACCAATATGTCTTACCACCATGGGCTAAGGCAACAGCATCATCCTCTTCTAATTCGATACGGCATACAGGATCTATCGGCATTTTTATAATTGCACAAATTTTCTATTTAAGCTTTCATAACTTGGCCAATTATCTTTTTTTAAATATGGAATTTTGACTAATTAGCACATGATTAACAAACCTTAATCATGACCAGATTATAGGGCAAGGAGTAAAGGATCCTAAAGAACTAGCCACCATAATTGTTGACTTGATTAGACATCACTCGATGTTTGCTTATAAATATTCCTTATTCAACTAATTCTCGTGTTTATCGTGATCTAGGAGGGATTGGAGTACCAAGAGAACATCAATACCTAAAAATGTTGACGATGTTACCGAAGGCAATGTATTCTAAATCCTTGTTTGTCTGCAGAAGCGGTCCAGATAATATCTTTATGTTTCCATTGTTGCTTTGGACTTTAACACCCTCAAACATCACTAAACACGTTAATTTTTACACGTTAGCAAAGGCTTGAAATTATTAAAGTTATGTAATGCTTTATGTCACATAACATCAACGTTATGGTGCATTAATGCCAGATAACTAGAGATATTAAGCTAAAGAATGGGGATAATTCTCAGAACAATATAGCATTAATGTTGGCGAGTAGAATGATCTACCTCTTTTCCTATTAGGATTTGGCCAAGGAATCACGCCAATCAAGAATAATATACGAGGTATGGAGTCTGAATTAAACATATCAACAATAAAAACAGAAACATGATCTTATCGGTTCGAGCTACTTAATTACGCCCAAGCCTCAATCAATTATTCGGGCTGAGTAGCTAAGGTAGTGATATCGATGAATGGCATTGCTCCTCCTCCTCCCATCGCTATTGGCAATTTTCCATTCCATTTGTTTATCGCCTGCCACTTTAGATAATCGGGGCTTTCTCTGAGTTGTTCTTGTATTATCAATATTGCTTCAGCTTCACCTTTTGCCTGTGCTATGTTTGCGTTCGCGTTACCAATGGCCTCGGCTTCTCTTGATTCTGCCTGCACTCGCACCCTCTCTAGGACATTTCTCTCTCTCTCTGCTTCCTGTTGCGCTACCACCTTCAGCTCAATTGATCTAGCGAAATCAGCTGAAAATTGGAAGTCAGTTATGAAGACCTGTTCTACGATAAAGCCTCTCGTGATCAATGTTTCACTGATTGTATCACCAATCCTTGCCTTTGCTTCCTCTCTTTTAGTGATCAATTCTTCGGCTACGAACTTTGCAGTGCTCCCCTTTACAGATTCCTGTATGGTGGGTGCAATTAATCTAGCAGCATAATCTTCTCCAAGTTCCTGATAAATTGTATGAACTACCGCGGGATCTACATGAAAATTCAAAGCAACTGCAGTAGATACTACTTGGAGGTCGCTGGAAGACGAGCTCGCATCCGCCTCATACTTTAGGGTCCTAACTTCCATTTGTACAACCTGTTCCACAAACGGAGCTATGAAGGAGAAGCCTTCAGGAAGTACTCTATCTTCAACGGCACCAAAATATAAAACCACTCCACGATGACCTGCCTCAACGATTACTACGGACTGTGAGACTATTACCAAAATGATTATTGCCGTCACTATCCCAAGTCCAAGCTTCGTTTTGCTCTCAGGTGACCTGGGTCTGCTATGTCTAGGTCTCTCACGGACCGCCTCCTCTGGTTCACCGTCTCTTCTAAATTTCTTAAATGGATTACCCATATATGTTCCGTGTTTTTCCCAGTGTAATATTAATATGTTTTTAATCTGAATTGGCTCTATAGAAACCATGGGTTTTAGCCCATTGTATATCGACATTGCATATCGAATTGCACCATTAGATCATTGTGTTACATGCCATACGCTGTTATGCATGAGAGTCACGATATATCAAACCTGCCAGAATGGTGAGATACCATTGGGCTGCGAAGCTTCCAATTAGTTGCAAAACATAAAACAAACTTTTTTCTTTTTTTCATACCTTATTTGGGCTAGTCCTCTGGAATAATTCTAGATCTTACATTCGCTTCTATGTCATTCTCTACTTTACCCCTGAACACTATCAATCTCCGCAAAGCCTCAAAATTAGCCAAAACCGCCACAATCACCAGCATTACGGGAATTTGATTGGTTAGTGCGCCTACTGTTATCAGCAGCAACCTCACATCCCTCCCAATTCTAATTCTAGATCTAATGGCTTTGCCCTCATTTCTAAAAATTGAGTCATACTTGTCACCGGTGTAACTATTGAGGAAGCTTCCGGTCAGGGCTACAAATCCTATTAACCATATCAACCCGTCGTTGTTTATACTCCAGTATCCATATGTTAATCCCAAAATTATGCCTGCATCGACATATCTATCCAAAACTGCATCAAACCATGCTCCGTATTTTGTCTCTCTTAGCTTTAACCGTGCTACCTCTCCATCGCAACCGTCTATGATTGAATGGATTTGAACCAGTATTCCTCCCAGTATCAGATAAAAATACTCTCCAAGGAAAAATAATGACGCTCCAGAAATCCCAATGATAAAACTCAGCAATGAAACCTGGTTTGGTGTTATGCCTGTCTTCAGAAGAATCTTGGAGATCCACAGAGACATTGGCCTGTTAAGCGTTTTAGACACAGGACCATCAGTCTCTTTTTTTAAATTATTATACAAAAGTCGCTCAGCATTTTTTAGATCTTCACCATCGTCTACGTCTATCCAAAAATTACCGTCAATCATCTCAAATCTCATTTTATCGTGTTGTGCCAAAATTCTGATAGCTCCAGAAAGGCCGTCGTCTCCCCTGGCAGTACTTTCTTCCAATGCATCAAAAATAACTGGATTACATAGAAAGATGCCAGGGTCTATACCGTTGTAATTTTTTAGCTTTTTTCCAATATCTTTAATTAGATTGCCCTCAGTCAAGACCTTTGTGGCATCGTCTATATTCAAGTGTGGTGGAAAATTTTTGTCTATACACAGGATGCACTCATCTTTTCTAACGTTTTTTGTAAGAAGGCTGTCAAGTATCCTGCTGTCATAGATATGATCAGCCATCAAGAGGATAAACGGTTCCTTTAAGCTATTTTTGGCTTTGAGAACCGAGATGCCATTACCTCGTTCCCATTCGTTATTGTGAAGATATTCAATTTCTATACAATATTTTTTCCCATCTCCCAAACTATGTCTAATTCGGTTACCATTGTATCCTGTTACAATATAGAATTTTGTGATTCCCGATTTCTTGGCAGTCAAAATTGTCCTTTCGATGAGGGACAGTCCAAGCACAAGGATTAGTGGTTTAGAATCACCTCTAGCTCGTTGTCTCGTTCCCTCTCCCGCTGCTATTATCAAAGCGTCCAGTCAGACCATCCCTACAAGTATGGAATTTATCAGAATCATGAAATGCAACTAGCTTTAGTCTATATCGTTAATAGTTTAAATATTTGATGAAGCTCTTGCATATGATCATCAATTTTGAGGTGATGTTCCCATTTTAGTCTTATAATAAAGATGCCGCCTCCGTGACAGGCATCGATCTCGGCGCCTAACGCTTCAATGACGAAATTTATCATGTGATGAAACGTATCATAATATTCGATCCAAGGAAGGAATCTTGGTAAAATGTTCATTCTAGGTTTACGTGCCAATTTATTATGGCATGTCCCTTAATGCGCCTAACATGATGTAGAGCTTGTTGTTAATTGGAGCCAGACAAATTGTACAAATTGATGTTATCCTTATAGCAGGCACATTATTTTTTCTTGGGGTATTTATTCTTGTTACAGATGATTGGGAAGCTTATAATGTAATACCAACTCAAAAGGGAGGAGTTTCACTCGCTACATCTTTCATAACACCGTTTGGACTTTCAGCAATTCTTGGGTTGTGCGGGCGAATAACAGCTGCAAGGGTATTCTTGGGGTTTGGTCCTAGTCAGAACGCCCTTAAAGCTCCTTTTTCTTGAATTTATTATGCATCACTAAAGTCGTACTATTTATTATTGATAAAATCTTATCGACCAACCACTTCCAAACAGTTTTGCTCATCCAGATTTATCAAAGAATCTTCCTAGCAGTAACCATAGTTTAGGATTGGATATCCGCTGATTTTAGAACGGTTCCTAGTATGCAAGAATATTCTGACAAAGTCACACCGGCGGCACATTCATCTAGCTTACGTAAAGCCGGCTGGTAGGCCGCATTGGTGCATATATGATCGCAAGTCAGATAATATTTTGGTAAGCGTTAGTGGTCCTGCAGGGTTGTTCATGATCTAACCGGAAACTATGGAACAAAGGATTTCTTATCCACTTCTATAGCAAGGCCACATGGTTTGGATCTTTGAGGAAGAAACCGGTCAAGCCTTCATTGCGTGTGTTGGCTAAGCAATCGTTGTACTAGGCATCAAATCAGGTAGAGAGACATCAGTTATGCAAATTGCAGGAGAGCCACATGTGATTTGGTACAACCCAAGTTGACAACGCCTTGACCGTGCAATCAGCAAACCCGGAGTCATTGACATAATTGATAATCGTTCACTAACAATAGATGAAGAAATCAACGCCACTTGGACTGACGGATCACTATCCCCCAATCACAAATTTGTATCGTTCACGCAATCAGGGCAAGGGAAGGTTGTTGATACAATAAATGTGATGGGTGACAAATGTTGTCAGTAATAGGAATACCCGGAGGAATTATCCGTGTTGCGGCATCTTAACAAGAACGGATTCGTTGCCGTTATTTATTTAATCCTTCCTTCGTGCTTAAGATCCGATAATATCTCCATCAGGGTATCGTAATCAACATTAACTTCATTCAGAATCCTTGCGTGGTCCATATTTCCATGCTTCCTAATAAAACTCGCGACAATCTGCTTCTTCTTGAGGTATATCCTGTCCATACCCACAAATTACATTGGTGACAAATAAGGATCAGGCGGAAATTCTAAAAAGTCTCCCCCGTCAAGGGTCTGGCCATTCCTTCCCATTGACGGATAGTTTTATTTCGGGTACGTTCGCTCTAGGTTCCTGAATTTAAGAAGTAACAAGAAAGGTGTAATTCAAAAACAAAATTCAATTTAAGAATGAACATGTTGCAATCTTTTCATCCTTCCGGCAATGCATTCATCATTCCGACCTCCGTTTTGGAGTGCGAGGAATGCAAGAAATACCGGTTTGGAGTAATTGCATGCCCGTACCAATAACACCAGCGATTAAATTTAACTCCATGATATTTTACATTATTCCAGAAAATTCTAGACCAATTGTTCATTATGTTTAAATAAAACTCCAAGAATCGGAAATTAATGAACAAACTGGCAATACCAGGCATATTGGCAGCAACGCTATTGATAGCAGGGATATTCGCCTTGATGCCGGTAGAGAGGGCAAGCACGGTGCACACAGGTCTAGAAGCTAAGATAGACACTTTACAAGAAGAATTAGAAAGTAAAATTATCTCATTGAGTGTATTAGAACACACTGATGAGGATCAGGACGACGGAGACAGGTACGTGATAGACTGTACTACAGGCTTTGTAGTAACTAAAGTCATTGTTAGTATGAAGGGAACTCTAAATGAGAACTCCCTCCATGTCTTAGTTGGAGAGAACAGAATTAATGAAGAGGATGAGGATATTGTATTTAATTCTCCAAATAAAGTAATAAGTTATGCTCCAAACTCTACTGGAGTAATATATCCAGAGAATATTGTAGCGCCGGCCACCGATGACGTAATACTAGCCGCTAGTGAAACAAATGATGACGATGACGAAAAAGCAGTCATATTACTTGCCGTTCAAGCGTCAAGCGGTGGAACTTGTACGCTAAGAGAAACAACAACTGGGTGAAACAACAATTGGATTAGTTACTCCACTAACAGGAGACTTTTTATGGCGAAGAAAATTGGGAGAGCTCCAAGTAGGAGTAGTTGATTTTAATAAACATCTCGAGGAGATGGGAGCTCCACGGCATCTCGTAGTAATGGTTACCATGCAAACGCCAATAACTGCAGACTGCTCGTTAGTAGGGTATGTAAACCCCGGCAGTATACGGTGGTTTTGTCCGTCAGTAGACCCCGGTGGTATTTACTAGGATTATCCTTAGGCAGGATACCCTTTTTTTATTTATGCAACTTGGTTTGAACTCTGCTTGATCAGGCCGCCCATCTACTGAATATCACTAGAGGGCCACTAGACACATTTCCTAATATGTTACTGATCATTGGTAACAATATGCTAAATGATCTTCCCCAATATTCCTTTATTGGTTTACCTGCTTTTTCCAAGCATCCTAGAGCCTGTCCGAAAATTAACATCATAGCCTAATTGCTTATACCGAAAAAGTTCTAGAACCGTTATCTCTAGCTAAATTTGTGAGAAAATCTAGGAAGAAGATGATCATGCCGGCCATACGGCATACACCAGACGATCTATGGAAAGAGTTCAAGCTAGTGTTGCCACTAGGGAAACCGGCAAGAACAGTTGGAGGGCGGCTGTGCCATTTAGAAGTGCTGGGATGGAATACTGCATGTTTTAAGAACCGGATGCCAGTGGAAGGTGTCGAAAAATCCGAGGAGGAAAATTATCAGGTGCTAGCAGAATTTGCTGACTGCCTAATAGCAGTGCCTAATAGCATAGAGCGATATATTGGTAGTGTCATAAACACGTTAATGCAACTGTTTCTAGTATCTACTATCTACAATACTAATTATATCATTAGTAAGAAAACTAAACCTGACAGTATGAACTAATATTCTTGCATTCTAAATGATATCATTTCTACCAATCGTTAACTATCAGCTAGAATTTTAGGATAGGCTCTAATATTCCATATGTTAATTTACGAGTCCCGAAGACAGAATATGATAAATTGAAACAAGTGCGTGATCAGTTGAAGAAGATCCAAGAATATTTATGGGTAAAAAATTTAGCATTAGGTGCTTTGATAGGACTGTTAGCTGGTCTTGTTATGAAGGAAATTACTAGGCAGGGCATATCAAACTGAATGTAATGAATCTGGCAAAAATGGATGGTGCCAAGAACGAAGAAGTATATGTTGTAGTAAAGAATTGGTCAAGGAAGGAGTTTTCAGCCCAGCCAAGCTAAGGAAATATTGAAGCAGATTAAGATAGAGAATAGATAGCTTGATAACACATTTCTGAAACTTAACAGAACATCCTAATTACACTTGTCGATCTACTGTATATGCGGGAAGCTATAAAGGTTAGGTTATAACATAACTATATATGATAAGTGCGGACAAGTATGAACGCTTGAATCAAGTAGGCAAGGTATTGGATAGGTTGCAACAAGAAAAATATACGCGTGAGTTGCTAGAGGACTTTGATGACTTTGGAATACATGATGTATTACGGTTTTGTGTTAAGAGGGGCTTTGTTAACCGTGTTAAGAGGAAGCGTAGAATCTACAATTTGTTGACTGCAAGAGGTAAAAGTATTCTACGTAAACATAAGGATCTATTAGCTCTATTGGAAAGCTAAATAATGTTCATCCTTCTCCTTGATTATGGATAGAAGCTCATAGTGCTTGCAATGCTTATATTTACTCACACCATACTATCATAGAATACCTGATCTGATCGTTTCGAACTAAATTATGCCCAAGCCTCATATAATTCTCATATAATTAAACAATTTGTAAATATTCCTCGTTGTTCAAACATTATGAATTGAGAAAAGAAGATAATAGTTTAGATCTTCTAGAAGCTAGCCCAGAAGTTAAAGTGAATGGGATATAACAATCAAAATGTAAAGGACAGGACGTCATACAACACCTTGTTACAATATTAAATGATATCTCGAACCAATTCACTCAATGTCAATTCATTTCTATAGAACTATAGATTAGTGTGGAAGTTGTAAGTAGATATGTTGTAAGGTTAAATTGCGGCTATATTGCTTATTCGCGAGTTGGTGCTGGCGTGAATATCCTAAAGTTCCTTCTAAAAGTTTATAATTATCAATATTTCATCATTAGAAAGATGGATTCATCAAGAAATTAGATTCAGGATCTTACATACACTTTATCAGAAATATTATGGTGGTCAGCCAGCAAATTATCATGAGACAGATTCAATAATAAAGGAGTCTGAATTACAAGAAGTTAATTCAGATTTTGCTTACGCTGAGGTAATCTATTTGAAGAACGGTGGTCTCATAGAAGGTGTAGCCGCACTAGGTAAGGCCCATCCTATTCACATAAAAATTACGAATTATGGAATTGATGTTGTATTAAGTATAGCCGACCAAGCTTTGAAGACTTTATCAACTGATGATCCCGAAGTTAAGGAAATATCTCAGGACCCGAAACGGCAGAGTAAAATGAGAAAATTCGTTGGTTACGTCAAGCAACATCCAGATTTTGTTGCGTCTACACTTGAAAAAATCATCCAAACAGTATTTGTTGGCACTTCAGGTAATACATCTTAATTTTGATTATAAGGTCTTCTTTAATGTTTGTGCAAAGGAGTATTCGGGCTTGTCCAGCTCCTCCCTAGTGATAAAATGTTTTCCAAAAAAATCAAGGTATTTCGATATCTCCTCTATGAGAAGTTCCAAATCTAGAAAGAATGCCCCATATTTGTCAATCAGATAAACTATTGTTTTTTCATCTGCATCACTAACCCTACTTCTATTACTAATAATACAACTCACTATTTCACCCAGTAAAATCTTGTCTGGCTTAGCGGTTCTATACTTTCCAGGAAGATGCTTCATTAACGAAGACAATATTCTCGAATCCTCCCTTGTTATTGGTAGAAATGTTTCAGAATAATTTTATAATCCTATTTAATCCAATCAGTACAGTTCTTCTGCTCTATCTTGCCAACAATTTCTACAATGTCTTCCTTTGTAGCATTGGTGAACGGCTTGCGAAAGAGTCTAGGTATTTGTTTCATCATGTTTATGCATTTCTCTATTCTGGCAAGGCTCAAACCCTCAGCTATTTAGCTTGAAAATATTTTCTGATAATTTCTCCATTGAATTTATCTTCTTTAAGATGAAATAACTCTTTTTGGATTACATGTCTTAAGGGATAAATTTCTGCAGCTCGGCTCATTGCATCACATTCTTTTAAGGTACATGATTTTGGAATTACTATAGCGTGCGCTTTCTACAAAATTGATAAAATCACACCCAGAAAGAGATGTCTATATTTATTTTCCATCATTCCGATATAATTATTGCTGGCATAAGAGCAGCGTACAATCTATGGAACAGGATTTTCGGATAGGCTCTTAATTTAATTCCATGATATTTCACATAATTCTAGAAAGCTCTAATAATTTCATACAGGTAATTCTAGATCAATTGCTGATTATGTTTAAATACGCCTGTAAGAATGACTGATCAATTAATGAACAAACTAGTAATACCAAGCATATTAGCAGCGACAGTATTGATAGCAGGAATGTTTGCGTTCATGCCAGTAGAGAGGGCAAGCACGGTGCACACTGGCCTAGAAGCTAGGATAGATGCGGTTGAAGATGCAGTTAAAGGCGAAATTCGCAAGAACAGATTTTTCCTAGAGACCGTTAACCTGGGCGGCGTTACCGATGGTAGTACAATAGTCGTCGCTGATTCTACTCCCCACGGAATGGGCCAGGTTCACATAGCCTCAACCCTTCCGGTTGCAGACACTGGTGCCGATGGATGTACTGATGAGGAGCCATTGGTGGATGTACTTGCAGGTCAGGCTGGCGAAGCTCTCATAAAAGTGCTGGGGGCTGAGGAAAACACGGGGATTAACGGAAGAGTGAACATCGGTACACCATTTGGCTCTACTGACGATATGTGTGTATTCCATACGACTATAGATCTTGCAATAGTAAATGAATTGATCAGAGAATCAAATGCAGGTACTCCAGATGAGGATGATTTAGAAACCGTAACGAAGCTGACCGACATAGTAGTAGTAGGCGATGTAGGAGCACTACCGGCAGACGCCTTCATTACCGTGTCAGGTACGGGCATGCTGGATGATGGCATGGGACTGTCCGGCAGGATAAAAATTGGCGGCATATTTCCACTGACAGGAGATTTATCCGATCTTGGTAAAGAAAATCGGATAGCCACGGAACTAGGTGTTGCCGACTTTAACGATCACTTGGCCGGACTTGGGGAGCCATGGAGCATTGAACTGGTTTCAGAAGACTCTGAAACAAGTCCTGCTATTACACTGGAAAAGATAAGGGTATTAAATGCCAAGGGAATCAACATAATAATTGGCCCTGAGACCAGTGCCAATGTCAGGGAGGTCAAGGATTATGCTGATTCAAACAACATGCTGCTTGTCAGCTGCTGCTCGACTGCTCCCTCACTTGCCATAGCAGGTGACAGTGTATACCGTCTGATACCAGATGATAACAACCAAGGCCCTGCACTTGCCAAGCTGTTAGATCATGAGGGAATAGAAGTAATGATCCCTGTGTACAGGAACGATGTATGGGGCAGGGGCCTAAGTGAGTCTACAATCAATTCGTTTGAAGGACGTGTAGGCCAGGTTGGCGAAGGAATTCCTTACGACCCGGAGTCCCCCGGGTTTTCGGCAAAAACTTCATTGCTGGCACAGGAAGTACAGGGGCACGTTGATGACCGTGGTCCGGAAAAGGTAGCTGTTCTATTCTTGGGCTTTGGTGAAATTGTAGAATTCATGAAGTCGGCTTCGGGGCACGATGTGTTAGATGATGTAAGATGGTTTGGCCCTGCGGCTAACGCTAAGGAGCGTGGGCTAGTTGATGATCCAATAGGATTAGAGGATATTTTTGCCACAAATGTACGGTTTACTACAACGCTGGTGGCAGTATCTAATAGCGAGAGATACCATCGTGTGAATGATCATGTATCTGAGGCGGTTGATGGAATACCCAGTACGTATGTGCATCCCTCCTATGATGCACCATGGATTGTGGGCCTGGCAATGCTTGAAACCCAGTCCACCGATGTTGATATGATAAAAAGAATACTGCCTAGGATTGCAGAAAATTTTGACGGTGCCACTGGTGGAATGGAGGGGATAATACTAAATGATGCGGGGGATCGGGGTCAAGCTGATTATGATATATGGGGAATTCGTAACGGTGAGTGGGTCTTGCTGGGAAAATACACCCAAAGCAATGACAGTGTGGTACTAACTGGTTCCTAGATACGCTTGGCTCAGGGTGTACCAGTAATTCTTGCGGCTTTCCTTTAAAGACGCCCTTGCCAGCAAAGAGCCTCCCAACTTTAGGGCATGCCTTACATCTTGTTCAACCACAAGTCATCCCAAAACTAAGCGACTGGTGAAACTTCCACGATCGCTCGGTCCATTTGCCGGCACCATGCCTAATATTGCATGAAATTCAATGAATTAACAGGTGAGCAGCGGAAGTTCATAGAACCACCGGCTAAGCCAAGGACATAGGCGTAGGGCAAATGATAGGATGGGATGACAAGGTTGTTGAGATAGATCAGCCTCAGCCACCACTATCGTGGCCACCTGTTGCAGATAATGATAGAACTCCCCCTTTTTGTTTCAATTCTTGAACTCCTATCAGAAAATCACTTGAAGGCGTATGGTATTGTAACTTTCCCGGTGAATTAATAGTTGCAAATGGCTACAGTTTCTCCAGCGATATCAAGAAATGCTGTTGCCGGTGTAATTGCCCGCCCATATTATGCATTACGCACCACGCGCCAGCAACACTAGCGATTAAACCTGATTCCACAATGTTCTACATTATTCTAGAAAGTTCTGACAATTTCGTGCAGGGGATTCTAGACCAATTGTCTATCATGCTTAAATAAAGTTGCAAGAATACTAGAATAATGAACAAACTAACAATACCAAGCATATTGGCAGCAACAGTATTGATAGCAGGAATATTTGCCTTGATGCCGGTTGAGAAGGCAAGCACGGTGCACACTGGTATACAAAATACGTTAACAACTGAGTTGACGAAGGTACAAAATAATATAAAAGATTTAGAAAATAAAATTACGGTATTGGAAGTAGAACAGGAAACTGATAGTGACCTGGACAGTGGAGACAAGTTCACGTTAGATTGTACGGAAGAATTTGCAGTAATATCCATTTTTGCAGGATTGACGGGAGATGCTGGTACCAGTACCAGCCTCGCCGTCTCAATTGGAGGCGTAGATATTGGTATGCCAGTTGATCTGGAAACTAATGGGTTCAAGGAATTAGTTGGAGAGGCTGGAAGCCCTGGAAGGGCTCTTATTGCAGTAGCAGACGATGACGTAGTACTAACTGCTGCTGAAGCAGATGCTGATGATGGCAATGACGAAGAGGTGGCCGTAACGGCTCAGGTACTGGTGTCAAAAGGTGGAAGCTGCACGTTTGAAAATATTGCAGCACCAAACGGATAAACTATTTTTTACAACTTGGCTTGAACCCTGCTTGATCAGACCGATCATCTGCCCGGGAGTATCAGAGAACCCTACCGACACAGCAAGGAGGATAATCGTCCGCTAATTAGAGAGAAACCATTAAATTCCTTTATCAAACGAAACCAGGTCTTCCAGCTAGCAGCTATAAATCCTAGCGGAACATTATTTTCTAATATATTACTGGTCATTGGTAACAACATGCCAAATGATCTCATTACAAATATATTGTTTTTACTCCGCACCGTAGCTAAAGCCTAGTCTTCCTTCCTTCCTTCCCAGATCCTCTTTCGTTGGTTTACCTGTTTTTGCTTAAGTATCCTATCTTCTATGTGCTTTTTCTAGCCTCGTTTGTCTCTTGGTTAATTTTTGGATTTCTTCATCCGTTTCTGCTCTGCCACCTCACCCGAACCATGATGAGCTAGTATGGCAGGCGTTACATCCCGCCGGACAGATGGATATATCTCAAGGCTGCACCTGAATCGGCAGTCCAGCCTGCATAATTCTTCAATACCTGATCAGGTACGGACTTGGCATACACTTGTAAATCTTCGGAACTTTTCAACTGCTTGTTAATAGGGACTTTTGGTAATAAGTTACTCCTATATATGCAGCAACCATGGCTATTGCAGCACCTATGACGTATGCTGACCAAGGCTCATGAAACCCCATATGAAAACACGCATGATTAACCCTGAATTAAAATGATTTCTTTCCATATGATTGAACTATTCCAAGCTGAGGGAAGCATCTACCGTAATAACTCTGGATAGTCCAAATATTTCATCGAGTGCTTTCGTCGTGCTAGGTATCCATACAATACACTTAATCCTAGAGCAAGTAATAGCCAATCTAACATTACAAACGAGGAATACTATTAGTGATGAAGATGTAGAGTTTGATGTTTTACGAGAAAACTTTGGTGTGTATGATTTAAGCAATTCTATGGTGCCTAGCCTAAAGACCATCCTAGCTCAAGTCAGAAAATCAAGATTGGTTGTGATTGGAGGAGAACCAATTTATCTAGTAACTGTTAATCCAGTTATTAAAATCAAGAAACGATAGACGGAAGGATCCTTATGCCTTTCGCCTGTCAAGGCCTGAGGCATTGCGTCTACAATCTCTTCGTAGTCAAGATCTTCCTCAATAACTTCGCCACTTTGCATGTACATTGGAAGATACCATTATCAAGTAAAACAAAATAAGATACCATGGAGAATTTTTTAATACCAAGTACAAATGCCGGCGAGCCGTTTATTTTTACGCCAATAAAATCAAAGTGGAAAAAAGATCATGACGGGGCATTGGAGGTAATGGAGATAGTCAGTCTGATAGGGAAGAAGGGTATTTCCAGTCAAAACCTCAGGCGGAGGCCGGCAAAAACTGCCGGATCTAGGCAGGGCAATGATGCCGGGTGCCAAAATGATCCCAATGGATGAGCCAATTGCAGGTGTAAACCCGGCGCCGGCGCACGACATATTTGAGAAGATATCAAAAATTTGCAGGGAGCAAAAAATCACATTTTTAATTATAGAGCACATACTG
Organism: Nitrososphaerales archaeon; assembly: GCA_965197925.1. GTDB lineage: Archaea > Thermoproteota > Nitrososphaeria > Nitrososphaerales > UBA213 > CBDAOC01. The sequence continues at coordinate 183,629 of CBDAOC010000019.1, read as the reverse complement.
TACTGGATATTGCACCGTGATATACAGATCATGTATTTGCGATGAATGCAGGACGAATGATTGCAGGGGGATAGCTCGGAGGAGATGATAAAAAAGTGGTAGAATCATGTCCGGGAGGTAGATGTCACAAGCAACAATTCGTGCAGGCGCGCTAAATGCCGGTTATGCAAACAGCCACGTATTGTCTGGCATGGATTTTAAGGCAAGGCAAAAAGGGACTTACCGTAATAACAGGACCCAGCGGCAACGGCAAGAGCACCCTGCCCAAAAGCGTCCTTGGCTTGTCCACCATATATTCAGGCGACATCAGCTTTCATCAAAAAAACATCACGGGCCTTGCCCCGCACTGTATAGCATAAAAAAAGAATTACTGGTACGCCCTGAGCCAAGCGTATCTAGGAACTATGTTAGTACCACACTGTCAGTGCTTTGGGTGTATTTTCCCAATAGTTTCCATTCTCCGCCTCTGATTCCCCATATATCATAATCAGCTTGTGCCAAATCTCCTGCCGCATTCAGTCTTGTCGATCCTATTGCACCAGTATAGGATCCTGCAATTTCTGGAAGCTTTCCCTTTATGGTAAGGGCATCGGTGCTTTGGGTATCAAGCATTGTAAGTCCAATCACCCATACGGCATCGTATGAGGCGTAAGCAAATGTGCTAGGATCACTCCCGAGGTCAGCCTTCACCCTATCATAGATTTCGTTTTTAGATGCCGTGAATTGGAGCGATATAAATTGCACTCTGGTTGAAAAATCTAATGCCGTAGAATCATCTATTAGAAGTTGTTGTTTTGTATTGGCATCTGATCCAAACCATCTTACATCATCTAAGACATCGTGGTCTGAAGCTTCCTTTAGGAATTCTAAAATCTCGTCAAATCCTACAAATAAAACAGCGACATTGTCTGCACCAACATTAGCATCATCAACATATCCTTGTACTATACCGGCTAACTGAGAAGTTACTGTAGATACTGTAGAAGTATCCAGAGATTCAGGATCGTAACGAATTCCATCATCTACTTGGCCACCTTTTTCCACAAATGAATCAGCCACGACCGCTTTTAATCCATTACCCCACAGGTCATTCCTCCACACAGGAACCAATACGTCAATTCCTTCAGATTGTATTAGCTCTGCAAGTGCAGTTCCCTGTTTATTGTCATCCGGAACCAAGCGGAACACGTTATCACCTGGATAAGCTAGTTTAGGTGAAGTAGAACCGGTGCTAACAAGTAGGATGTTATTAGAATCTGCATAGCCTTTGATTCTTTCAACATTTGCACTAGTTGCAGGACCAATTACAATTTCAATTCCTTCAGCATCAAGCTCCTTTAGTTTTTCTAATGCAGTGTCGGGGTCAGTTGCAGTGTCCTTCTCAACAATTCTGAGATTCCATGGAGCTCCCATCCCTTCGAGATGTTTATTAAAATCAACTACTCCCAGCCTAATGCTTGCCAAATTTTCTTCGCCAAAAGAAGCAATGTCTCCTGTTCGTGGAGTAAGTAATCCAATTGATATTTCACCCAATAGCCCCATGGCGTCATCCATCAAGCCCGTGCCTGACACGGTAATGAAGGCGTCTGCCGGTAGTGCTCCCACCTTTCCTTCTACTACTATGTCGGTCAGCAGGTCTGCACCGACATTTGCGACAGTTATGGTCCTATGGAATACGCACATATCGGTGCCAGTGGGAAACGCATTATCACTCGTATTGATATTCCGCTCTTCCGGCAATTCCCGTGTTATGGGCACCCGTCAGCACTATATCAAGATTTGGAGCCTGACCCGCCTTTACATCCACCAATGGCTCCTCATCAGTGCATCCATCGGCACCAACGTCTGCGACCGGAAGGGTTGCGGCTATGTGAACCTGGCCCATTCCGTGGGGAGTAGTATCAGCGACTACTACCGTAGTCCCATCGTCAAGATCACTCAGGTTAACGGTCTCCAGGAAAAATCTGTTCTTATTAATTTCACCCTTGATTGCATTTTCAACTGCCTCCATCTTGGCTTCTAGGCCAGTGTGCACCGTGCTTGCCCTCTCTACTGGCATGAACGCAAATATTCCTGCTATCAATACTGTTGCTGCCAATATACTGGGTATTACTAGTTTATTCATTATCATCCTTAATCTAACAGATGTCTTTCTTACGGAGATATTTAAACATAATGAGCAGTGGGCTATGTAGAAACCATGCCATAAATACAGTCAATCCATGCATGTTGCAGGCTATTACTTAACATCTTCCCTGTTCTGCATCTTCACCATTCTTGATGCTATACAGTCACCAAACATCCTCTTTATCACTGATAGTCTCATTCTTGTTCCTCTGATGGTAAAGTTGGTTATAGAATCTCCTCTTCATTTGCTTCCCGTATCTTCCACATGTTCTCCATACTGGAACATCTTCATATCAGGCAGGCATGATACTGGCAGCATCAGGTTCTTTTCGCACAAATTCATGATTTGCTTCACCATCTTCGCTATCATAACCCTTGTATGCTACAACGATGGAGTGGCATCATGCTTGACGCTCTCTCCATGATTGGCCCTGAAATCCATGGCATCATGCTTGGGAGCCCTTCTTGTCTTTAATGAACATGCTGTCTGTTCCTTCAATTCAGCACCCATCGATGGCCTGATGTACTTTTTCCTTTTCTGTCCGTATGGTATGACGATGCATTGCCCGACCTGAATCCTGATGCATCCGTACCTACGAACAATTTCCTGATCTTGGTAGGAAGCATGAATGAGGATACTATTCTGTACATCAAGGTGCCGTTGATTCCTGAGGCAAACTCCTGGAGCGTTGTATAATGTGGCACCCTGCCTAGCTGCATAAACATTCCGGGATGGCATGCTTCACGCAGCCATTCCACAAACCTCCTGTAGCCCTTCCCTTCATACTGCCTGAATGCTGGCAGGATGATATGCTGCCAGACCGTATGGATGTGGTTGCCCTTCCCGTGCGTATAGAGCGGTACTCCAGCCCTTGTCAAGACATCAAGTATTGTTTTTGCAAGTTTGGCGTATCGTGATTCTTTCATGCATAGGCATGCATGGCACGTAACAAATTGATCCAATGGTGCAATTCGATATACAATGGGCTAAAATCCATGGTTTCTACAGAGCCATAATAACGAAAATTTGACATATAAGAAGGAAAATGTTTTATTATGATGAGTCTGAATTTCCTACGTGTCGTTAAGTCATCAAATTGCCATAGTCACAGGGGCGAGCGGTAGTATAGGCCACGGCAAAGCTTTTTGCCAATGAATTCCTTATGTCACCGATAGCCCTTGATAGGTAAAATAGGCCACGGCAAAGCTTTTTGCCAATGAAGGAGCTAGTGTGGCTCTTGTAGCTAGGAATTTAAAAAATCTAAACAGAATAGTTTCCGAATTGAAAAAAAAGGTAAGAAGGCTGTAGCCGTACAAGGTGATATATCAGATGAAAATGAGGTACAGAATATTGTTGAACAGACACTTCGGCACTTCAATAGAATAGATATTTTGGTAAATAACGCGGCTGTGATTAATGATCCCGAACCCTTTCATACAATGTCAGATAAGGTAATCCACGAACTGGTTGATACCAACATGATAGGAACTATTAGGATGACTAGAGCGGTGCTTCCAACAATGCTTGAACAAAAGAATGGAGTTATTGTTAACATTGCTTCGGTAGCAGGTATGAAGGCTGTAGAGAAGATTCCTTTGGCGGTATACAACGCCTCCAAAGCAGGAGTTATAATGTTTACAAAAAGTATAGCATTGGAATATGGACAGTACAATGTGAGGGCTAATTGTGTGTGTCCCGGTACAGTTAGGGGTCCCTTCCTCCAACCATACTTAGAGGATGATGGAGCAAAGCAGATACTCAATTCATTGCAACCCCTAGGAAGAATAGGTGAGCCAGAAGATGTTGCGCAGGCTATACTGTACCTCACTTCAGAATCATCTAGCTGGGTTACTGGCGGTTCTTATTGTCGATGGCGGAATAATGACGAAATAACCACGCAGTTTTTACTTGCACCTATTGTAATAGTTCCAGCACCAACAACTTTGGTTTGATTTTCACCTATTATATTATAACTATGAAAAAATGGTTCACTGCCTTTGATTTCTATGTTGGAATTGAATAAATCATTAAATAAACCATGATGTTTTTCATAGATTTCTGCCCACCTCTCCATGTTGTTAAATGGGCACATCTAGCAACCACTTTTTACAGGTATTGGCAGTCCTGCTTTTTTGATCAGATTTACACATTCCTTTCTGCCTATCTTGCAGTCAATTAACAGGTACAGACTAGTCATATAATCTACTTTGGCTGGTTTCATTCTATGAACTACATCATAATCAATTCCCATGTATTGATATATGTGTGAATGCAATTTTCGATAAAATGAATGAATCGGGGTTACCTTCATGTCACGGGTACACCATCGCCAAACTTGTGATGGGATTGCTTTTAGCTTAAAACATCTGTCAGACAAAGAAGTATCATTTCATACCTTTACAATTTCAAACGGAATTTTTCTTCCTTTAAGATGTTTCTCCACTACATCAAGATGTTCATATGTCTCTGGCATCTCATCTCCGGTATCTGAAAATACAAAGTGGAAACTTGTTCTTGACTAAATACACAATCATGGCCGTAGAGTTTATTCCTCCCCCATAACTTACGATGTATTTGGCATCATCTTCACGTTTCATTCCAACCGTGCTCAGTATTCTATCCTGCATTATCCTGCTTTTGTTATTTGTATTGCCATTTATCCTGTTTGATAACTTTGGCATGTCGTGAATCACATGGTTCCTAGTATAAGCAATGGGTTGAAAAAATTATCCGTCTGGAAAAATAATCCAACCAAATATTTGAGGGTTAGGCATAATTAAGCAATAAGATACCTGCTGCATATGGATGTGGTTTAACTAACTGTCCAGCATATACTTCAATTCTCTTAATGGCCTTCCTGCTAGATTGTAGTACACCATTACCTGATACAACAATACTGATAACAGTACCATGCTCCCTGCCTTATTGAACCCTCTACTGGCAATGGATCTATCAAATATATCTCCATTATCTGCTCTATCAATGGCTCAACGCTCATGCCCCTCCGAGAATATGCATACTGCCCATATTCAGAGTTATAGAACCGCAGCTAGTCTATTATTATCTGTGGCATGCTTGTACCTTTCCAATGGGAATACTGGATGCCCTCTATACCCGCTGAAATCACATAACTTGTGATCATCATATCCTTCATCTCCCGCAATGTATCTAACCCCCTTCTGGTAATGGTGCCGTTATACTCTCATGCATGTTATTATCAGAAATATTTGCCGTAGCCAGGTCAGCAGACAATGGTGCAATCAATGAGCCTGTACTGCAGCCCATATGCAGCTTGTATCCTAACATCCATCCCCTGGTTCTGCCGTAGCCATGCATAAACTAGAACTCCGTGCTCATTTGGTGCCTTTGGATTGGACAGTCCAGGGCAATACACCAATCTTGCACCGAAACCAACACAATATCTGTTGGCCGCTCCGGTTCTGGCCAATGCAAGCCTCCCGCATTATCCATGATGGCAGATCAGATATTGGATCCAGTCGAATAGAACAAACTAAACGGCGTCCACCGATGGATATTTCTGGTATCGAATTTAGGCCCAAGTGTGATCTACTATTACTGATTTTAACATTAATTCTCTGTCCTTACCTGAAATTGGAAAAAGTAATGAGGCTACTAAATATTCCTTCACAACGTCAGAAAGAGACGTGCTCTTGGCATTGCCTGTTTTTTTAGAATATCTAAGAGGCGATAATCCATGTGCATGTAGCATGTATGCTGTTTTTGCATATGCATTATCTATTAGTCCCGCAAACAGCAAATTTAGCACAGACATATCATATGGGATGTTTTCTTTTTCATCTGAAGGATGAATTAACTTCATAATCATATATGCCTCCGGTAATGGCAAACTAATGTCCTCTTGGAGGTTATTTTTCCAAGAATATTCTGTTTCAGGTGTCACGTCTACTATCGATAATGGGAGTATGAGATCGCTTATTTTTCTTGTATCCAAATCACCATTGAGAAATTTAGTGATGTCATCAATTTTAGCAGGTATGATTCCTTTGATTGGAATGATGTCATGTGACTTGATCTTTCCGTCCAGACTGCGTCTTTGCAAGACACGACTCATATTTTTCAGCAAGTTATCGTCTTCTTTCCATACAAATGATACTGAATTTTTTTTATGTTTCCAACCGTCATTTTTTTGTATTACATTTTCTAAATTTTCCCGTATGCTGCCTACGCCATTCGCATGTTTTATCGACGCGATAGATGCGGCTAATCTGAATTCTGCGGATCCATCATAACATTCAACCAACCATCTGTCTGACAGTTTTTCTAATGGTTCAAAGTCAGCATCTCCAGATATGTATCTCTCAAGCCTTCCTATCATTATTAATAATTGTAGCAGATTCTGTTTTTTTCTATAGGTACAAAATTTCATTATAGATTCATCAAGACTTTTTACCAAGCGTACAAGTTTCTCGGATGCATTCTTTTTGCTTTGTTTGATGATTGGGTTATACCATTTGTCTAATTCGTCCAACAGACTGGCAACGGGTTCGTCTGCCACGGTTATTTTGCCGGCGTTTGTGAAAAGGTAGCACTTGCCTTTTCTTTTCAAAATACAGAACCGCTGAAATTTTGATATTCCGCGTTCCGTACCCAGAGATATGATGGCACGTGCAAACTCGGTTCCTGTCTTCGCGTGTTTTTTTCCAAGTTGGATTCTCCCCTCATTAAAAACATATTTTATTTCTTTATATGTTGTGAGGTTTTCCCATATTGGCAACCAAATTTCGCCCCTAGATGATGAGTCTTTTATCCCATCTCTGTCTTCGTTGGATGCCGTAGCGTATCCTGCGCTTGAAGTACCAGCAGTAAATGGAAACACGGCTTTGCCCGTATTGTTGGCAGACAGCTGTTTTGATAAACTGCCTGCAAATAATGCGGTGCCCTCAATCATCAGAACATAACCCCAGGGATTAGACAAAGACTTGCCTTCAAAACCCATTCCTGAATTTGGACCCCCTGATCCATCAGGATCATGGCCTGTTGTTGATCTTTCATCTAATTCAACGACATTACCAAATAATGCAGATTCTAACCATTCCTTGGATTTAGCATTGTTTTCTCCTCCAGATCCAAATATCTTGTGGATACATTTAACAAAATTCTCCGCCATGTCAAAATTCCCGTCATTTGCGCCTGTACCCAGTATCGGAGCAAAACTACGTCTGCTTGTTGCTTCAATTACAAAAGTAGCATCAAGCCATGGTACAGCCTCATCCGGAAGATAGTTGCGACATAATTTCAAGAGCGACAGTTTTATTTTTTCGTTTATTTCGTTTTTAGAAATTTTTTCTATCTTATGAATGCCATGTAACTTATTAAATACGTCACGAACACAATCAACTGTTTTTTTATATGGTTCGAACCGTTCTAATTCAATTAAATCCTTGAGTTTATCACGAGTTTTTTCAAATTTATTAAAACTCCATGGACTAATTATTGGAGTTGGGCTGTATTTATTTAACAAAAATTCCATGATCTCCTCCTTGCTCATCTCAGTTTCAAGAACAAAATTATCGTTCTTCCAGCAGGCCGTACTTCCGGGATCTTTTTTTGATACAATCCTGAACAGTCCCAGGGCCTTGAGATAGTTGGATACCGGAGTTGTCCTGCATCCTTCTAGTAGGTGTTGGTTCATCAACATTTCTCCTCGTTTTCTTTTGCACTTGCAAGCCAATCTGCTCTCCTGATCAACATCTCCAGATATGCAAGACGAAACGGATGATACTTGTCACGCAACGCGATTGCACGTTCTGTCCATGAAGAATTTCCTGATTCATCTCTTCCGATGCTAGCCAACGACATATCAATACGCGTCTCTTCAATGGATACATCGTCACTGGAGAATTTTGGCAGCATGTCTCCGTCTGTTTTTATGCCAAATAGATATTCCTTATCTTTCTTTGTGCGTTCCTTCTTGAAAAAATTTCTTAATGAAAGCCTGACCTTTCCGTGATGCGACATTATGAGATATGCAACTAGGTTTCTTAATTCCTCATCGAGCTTATCTTTTTGTTTGAGATATGCCAATGCACTTACAACCTCATGCCTGAAACCCGATATACTGTGTCTGGACATCTTTTGAGTCTTTGCCCAAACCTTGCCTTCATTTTTTCTTTCATCGCAGATGCCTTTTTTCATCGTTTCCTGAAACACGCTGTGAGCCTTTCCAACATCATGATATCTTGCTGCTGTGCGAAGGGCATTTTTGACACCATCATCCAAATATGAAATGTTTTTCAAAAAAAGATCTATTTCACACAGAACATGTTTGGTATGATCTCCTAACGTTACCGGTATCCGTAATTGTGATGTATGATCACTATCATGTGACTCTGGCACCTGTTGTGGTTTTCCTACAACATCTACGCGGTCGTTGCTTTTGCCATCCCAGCCATAGGTCTTGGAGTATCCGCCAATCCCACTATCCAACATGACAGTTTGTCCGGGCAATAGATCCGTATGATAAACTTCTTCCCATGTTCTATCCGCATAATCCCAAACATATCCATATACGCTCTTCTTTTTGAGAAATTCTCTAAGATCGGATATTGGTACGCTGCATATCTCATCCCTTTCGGGTTTGAATCTGTCCTTTTTGTCATATTTACAATTACATCCATCGCGCCAGAACACACTCACATCTAGCTGCTGTTCCATATTGCGTACGAACCTAGATACGTCAGTGTGATTGCCAGACAGGTCAGGCGCAGTGTCAAACAAATTAATCATGTCTCGGCGGCGCAGTACGGCATCGAAGAATTTTTGTTCTTCAATGTCTCGCAATTCGCTAGGCGATATGGACTTGTCTTCCAGCTTGTCTAGTTTGTTTTTTGCGTGTGTGAGATCATCCTCGCTGTATGGCGGATAATTTTTGTCAATGTCTATCCAATACACATCTCCAGCTGGCAGTTTTCCACGTCTATTACACCTTCCAAATCTTTGAACCAAATTAGCCCAAGGCGCAACCTCCGTAATCATCATTCTAACAGAGACATCCACACCTGCTTCAAGTACTTGTGTTGAAACAATAATTTTATCTTCATTCTCTTTTAAATTGCTTATCCATTTGTTTAATTCATTCCGTTCTGCAGTCCTAAATCTTGAATGAATCAACTTGCAGTCGGCTTGTCCTGATAAAATTCTATACAGATCTTGCGCCCTTTTTACTGTGTTTACCATTATTGCAGTTGTAGTACCCTTTTTGTGTAATTCTAGCATCTTTTCTACGTCTTTTTTACTGTATTCCTTTTTTAACGTGATTGGCGCTTTGTGAAGGGTTTTATTCGCCTTGTTACGTGTTTCGAGTTCATCATTGCTGTCTGCTTCTTCAAGATTGTGTATCTTCAGACTGCCCTTTGGAGAGTCAACAGTCTCTAGCCAATCAGGATTTATTGTGGCAGACATCCATACTGTTTTATGTGGCCCATATGTTTCAAACTGATCTCGAAATTTATCTAGCTGTATCGACGTAGGCAGAGCATTTTCCATAATCTGAACCTCATCCATAACCCACATGCTGTCATTGTTGAGTAAACCAAAGATGATTGGCCATACATTTGGATTGTTCCCATATGCGCGATTCAATGCGCCTGAGATGAGCATGTCTTGCGTTCCTATTATGACATATTGCCTTTTGTACACGTGTACCCATTTGCACGAAGTAGCAGTCCTTGTGCACATACCTGTATGATATGATCCTCATATACCCTATCTTGATTTTCAGGAGTGCTTCCACGTTTATACTCCACTGGGGTTGCAATGCTTCCTTCCAGTTCCAACAAATCCGTCTTGGATACAAGTCCAAGTTCTGTATCTGATAAAGTGATTGATCTTGCGTGAATTTTTTCATCCGTGCTGCCCTGCTCAAGTTTTCTTCTTCCAGATGGTTTGTTCACATTTCTATGCCGGTACTTGCCGTCTACTACGTCTGCATTGTATGCAAATTCGCCCTGTACCCACTCCATGTATGCCAAACGTTTACAGTAGACATACTGTGTCAGCATCCTTACGGGTATGAGATCCAAGGTATTAATTTCGGATTTACTCATTGATATCCGTACCAACAAAGGCGCAACAAACTAGATTAGTTTTTCCATTGGAAACTTCGGGGCTGTTTTAGTTTTGGTTCTGTTAAGTAATCAGGATCTTACGGGTTTTGTTTTGATGTTAAATCTGGGGTCAATGCGATGTCGTGGAATAGTTATATCTACTTCTTAATCGCTGCTTCGGTTACAATTTCTTTTTTTAGGTCATCCATTTCCTGAATTTTTTGTTTTAACCCTGTTTTCAGTTCATCTGCATCATCAGTTCCATTGATTACTGATGGAGAATTTTGTGAATATGTCGAGTCTCTTTGATGCTTTTGCAATTCCTTTCTTGGAGTTTCAGGTACAGTTTTTCCTGCTTTTCGTAAGAGTCATTTGGCTTGTGACCTATAACGTGGTCTGCCACATCCGGTCTGAATCAGGAATCAATAAATGTCGATTTTGACAGGTCCCGTAGTTCGTGAGAGTCCATCTTGTATTTTGTATTGTTTTCTGCCGTTAATTTTGACAAACTTTTGAATTCCTGCTCTCTTTGTGCAATACGTGAAAAACTATTAAATACCCAGGCAGTAGATATCGGTCCTTCAAACTTGTTCAAAAATAGAGGTTGTCACGGCTCAATATTTTGTCCTGTCTTTGTCTTTCTGTAATCAAGGTACTGGTATTCGTTATAACAACTACCGTGTTGCCCTGTTACCAAATTTCACTCCTCAAGGACCGTCTGGATCCTTATTATATCGCTTAACCTCAAATAATAAATTTTCAATAATGAAAATCATAATTGAAAATTTAGTATTGTCTTTTTAAGAATGTTCAAGTAAATATATTTGATCCCAATGGTGTATCGTTTGTCAAAGATAGCTGGAATCTCCATAACAAGCGTTGGAGTGGTACTTGCGGTGTTCGCATTATGGGCTATGTTTATTACAACTATTCCTGTTGAGCAATTTCAAGAGGATCCGAAATATGCTATTCAGTATATGGAATACTACCAGGCTTTAACCATATTTGGAGGTGTTATGATCATCAGCGGAGGTTTTCTGTATTTCCTTCACCGAAGAAGTTTGAAGGAAATAGAGCGAGAATGCAAGAAATAAGCATCTTCATATATTGTGCTCCATTGCTGACAATAAAATCTGCAAGTAGAACATTACTATGATTGTTATATCAAATCATCGAGTAAATTACCGGGTATATTAATATGGTATTTCTAAGAATTTAGATGTGTCTACCTTATACCTTCTAGCAACCCGTATCCAATATGTATCCTGTCTAGGTGTTTCGAAAGTTCTTCTTTGTTTTCGAAAACGGAACTGCAGTATGGACACGATATTCCCTTGGGCAAATCAATTTCCGCAATAGAAACATCAGCTTTATGCACATCACCAACAACAGCCCTCTGTGAAATAACACCGCTAAGGCTTTTTCCATCCATCACCACCAGTCTACGTATATTCTTCTTCACCATCAAGGCTATAGCATCTTTGACCTTTGCATTGGAATCTATGAAGATCAACAGTTTGCTAACAATTTCCTTTATTTTTAACTCAGAAGGATCTTTGCCTCCTGCCACTACTTTATAAAGAATATCTCTTTCTGTAATAATTCCAACTGGCTCACCTTTCTCTGAAACAAGAATACTGCCAATCTGCTCATCACGCATTGTCTTCGCAGCCTCTTCAATAGTTTGATCGACATCAAGCATGATAACCTTCTTATGAATAAAGTTCCTCAATGGCTGATCTAGTACATTACCATTCATTAACAAAAACCAAACTACAGGTATTTTAAACGTTGCTTACAAAAGTTTGATCTAAAATGAATTTAAAACATTATTTGATCAAAACAATAGACATCAAATAATCATTAAACAAACTGTTGAATACAATCTTCTGTTGCCCGTACAAAAAACCGATCAAATTGTATTATACTTTTAAGAACATGAATTATGACATACAGACTTGGGAAAAATAGAAGGCATTGGGATTCGTATGTGGGATTCATTTTTGCTGGAATAGGTTCGGCAGTTGGAATAGGGGATATCTGGCGCTTTCCCTAATTGTGGGCACAAACAGTGGGGGCGCGTTTCTGGTTCCGTATCTGATCATAATGTTCAGCTTTGGCTTGACCTTGATGATATTGGAATTTGTTGTGGGTCGTCATTACCAAACATCAGTAATAACAAGTTTTGAGAGGATAAGGAAGCGTTTTAAATGGTTAGGAATCATTCTGGTAAGCACAGCGTTTTCAATACTCAGCTATTATTTGGTAATCATAGGCTGGCCTATAGCGAGTCCTATCCTGCTAATTTGCCGCCGAGTGACCATCCACAAATATCAAATTAGGGTTGTAATAAGAACGGACCTTGTTTTGTCCTGCTTGGTTCTGGCCAGACCCCTTTCTCCACCATTTCCATTCCAAACCTTTCCAACATCTGTGCAGGGATTTGTCGAGCTCCTTCAGTAAGCATTTCTTCCATCAATCCTGCATTCCGCAAAACGTACCTGAAGATATCTTTTTCTGTAACTATTCCGATGAGTTTCTCGTTTTCGACTACAGGTAAGTGATTAATATTCTTCTGTGTCATTAACATCAAAACAGTCGATAGAGATGAAGAGGGAAGTATGGTTACTAGTGGGCTTGTCATCACTAAGTTCAACAGCAGCATCAATGGTCTGTTATGTTCAGGTATGATTCTTATGACATCTTTCTCTGTGAAGATACCTAATGGCCTATCTTTTTCATCAACTATTACAACGCTGCTTATCTTATGTTTTGCCATTATACCAATTGCATAAAGAACAGGTTCTGAAGACTTTACCTGCTTTACATCCTTCATCATTATTTCCGATACTAATGTAGCCTCCAGAGACACTCTAATCTACCTCCCCCTTGATAGGCAGGGAATATGGTTTGAACCTCTTACCAGCTTCCCCTACAAGGTAAATGATGGCTAGGGTAAGCATCAACAATATCCAAACTACAAGGAGAGTAATGTAGATGTCAATTTGTATTAGAGATTCTCTTTTGTCTAGAATATCATAAGTCATGGGTAATACAACAATAGCTACTAAGCTTAGGACTAGTAATGCTAAGAATATTCCTTTCATACGTGTAATTGCTTCCTTGTTCAATGTTCTTACCATGCGATGCTATATTCGTTACAATATCCTTTAAATCCGATACACATTTTTCAATAATGATAATCAGCTCATGGAATGAAAATATTCAAGTGATAAAGAGATGGTCTGGAGAGCATGTAACATCAAGACTTGTTAAGATGCATAACAGGGAATCAACATTTAGGGTAATTGCTTACAATATGCACAGAATGACTGTCTTTATAGTATGGTTTCTACCGAGCCAAAGATATGATTTAAATAATGTTGTTTGGGCAATCTACTATGAATAATAAAAGTATACTAATCGGAATCGCGATAATTTTTTCGGGACTAGTTGTATTTGTAGTACCAAGCAATGTATACGCAACAGCACCAATCAATGTATACACATCAGAAGCAGATCATCATGGAGGGGAAGAGGACCATGTTGACTTTGCAACACAAATAGAATTCATTAGGGGACATCTTCAGCAGGCTGTTGCAAATAAAGAAGCCAATGAAATTAACCTTGCAAAAGCTCATGCAGGTCATCCTATCGTAGAACACTTTGATTCAATGGCACCCGAGATCTTGAAACATAATAAGGCTTTACACGATGAATTAGAAACAGCGTTGGAACAACTTTTCAATAAGGTAGAGATATTGAGCAACGCCGATTTCAAGAAGGAAGTCGATAAAATAAATGTCTTACTTGAAAATGTAATAAGAGCTTCTCTTTCATCTTCATTGAGGGAAGACACTGTATTCTGGACTAAAGTTGCGATAGAACTACTAGAAACAGCTGATTACGAGTATGAGGAAGCCATATCTGAAGTTGGTATAGAGGAAATGGTCGAGTATCAAGATGCACAAGGCTTTGTCATACGTGCGGAAGCTGTATTCAAAGGTATAGCCAACAAGACCATTGAACATGAGCATGAAGAAATCGAACTATCTTTTATCGATCTGAAGAATGCAATTGCTTCTATGCAGAGCCCAGAACAGGTTAGTACTCTAATAGAAGAAATAGTCCACGAGTTCAGAGAGATTGAGTCACCACCACAACAGAAGATAGAAATACCGACAAACAATGGTTCCGTTAACGTTGAAGTTATTATAGACAATGGAACAGTAGATGATAAATCCTTAACAATAGATCCACCTCAGCCAGTCAGGTTTGACATAAGGTTCCTTGATCCAGCAACGGGTCAACCCCTACAACATGTGAATTATAATTTCATGATTACGGACGAAGAGGGTATCAGTGTGATGAACTCAGCAAATATGCACACTCATGAAGGTGTAGATGTACAATCAGTTCCATTTTCAAATACAGGTTCATTTACGTTAGTAATTGACATAGCAGGTCTGGGCATTAACAAGCCGTACGATACAAAGCATAGCGGCATGGCAAGCATCTCGCTAACTGTGGTTCCAGAATTTCCATCAAGTGTTCTCGTAATAATGACAGCTGTTGTAGGTATGGGGATAGCTGCTACTAGATTCAAGAACCCATTATTGTAGACAAGTATTACGATTGATGATAAACTGAGTCATGCAGACTAGTCCAATTATAGCATAACAGAAGTGAATCTTAAATCATAATTGAATTAGGAAAAAGAAAAAGAGGGGAAATTATGGAGCCAAGTCGGGGTCTTCTTATGCGTGGAGGCTTACCTTACGCTTCTCTTCCCTGTTAGCCAGGAATGACGTCATCCATCCTAGGACGGCACCAAAGAGAGCATACTGTAGTAATGGCACAAGTAATTCTGTGTACGGCATTGATACTGGCTTTGCTATTACAGCGAAAGATACCAATCCAGTAATTACACCTAACGATACTGCATCTTTGGTTCTTACTGGTTTAACACTATCGTTGGATGTCAACACACCGTATATTGCACCTATGATTAGAGTGGTAGGCAATAGCACTTGAAGGTCCAGAGTGTTTGTGGCAAACATAGTAACTGCTAACACCAGTCCTGCAAGGAGTCCCGCAATCGCTCCATTTCGGATACCCTTCTTTATTTCGTACTTGTTGTTTGACATGTTTGTCTATAGCTATATATGCAATGCAGCATCCTTAAGCCTGGATAGTATAATGTTGATCTAGAAGTTGTCATATTATACACCATTGAAGGACAATACGCGTGTCAACAATTGTTGCAAGGATGCGATGGTTTTGTTCTCCAAGTCTCATATGACGTTGCATCTCGTCATCAGGGATGATGAGAGGAACTGGAACCTTGATCTGGAGTATTTAAGGATAAGTTAAGACGATGTTTTGACATGTCCATTTGACCAGCTCATATCTTTCACGTATCATGCACCTGGCAAAAGGGATCACCGGAAAATCAGCAAATCATGTAATTTTGATATCCAAATCCGCCGCGATATAAAATTCTGGAATGCCGGGGGTTAGATAGCTGGCTGGGAATGCCCGCCAGTTATTCTGATGCCAAGGAATAATTAGTCAGGTTCGATCTCATCCATGACATCAGCCCATGAACCCGGTCAAGCCGTGAAGGCCCGGCGCAAAATAGCGTGGGATTCAGGGTTCTTGATGATGCCGACAATAATCCCGCAAACAGTTGCCGTGTTAAGTATTGGCTACCCATGGATATCTCAACTTTTTAACGGTTAATGAGATTTCTGCGATCGACGCGTTTGCTGGTACAGGGGTGGGGAACAGGGACAGTTATGCGTGCATTGAAAGATTGCAGCCAGGAACGGCAGGCCCGAACCAATCCACCAGGTTGCCGTACTTTTACCATTCGCTGATTCTGTATAATTCACGGGTTGTTGCAAACATCCTTCTTGCAAAAGAAACATCCAGGATGTATCGAAAACCAGTTATTTCGGTTTGAACCGCTCAAGTGTTTCTTTATACAGGTAATCGTGGAATATTTTGGCAATGAAAAGAAAAATCATTATCCAGCCAGGAGGCTTGTCAGTACCTCACGCAGTTTTTCAATATTCTTGGCATGTCACAAGGCATGCTCAGATGGACGCCTGGCACACCTCAATCCACCCGCTTTTGCATGTCTTAAAATACACATTGCGTCCCGTCCTGTTCTTTTCCATGTCCTTCATGCTGTACCGCCTGATGATCTTCCCGCCAATCTTTCCAAGGCGCGCCCCCATCTCGCCTATGTCGTATCTTGCAGTCCGGCGCACCTCCGAACCGCTGTTTCTTTGAATCGCTCCAAAAACGCGCTCCGGTATCCCTTGCCTGCTCTTGGCAATGTTTTCTTTGGGTATCAGGTACTCTAGCAGCAGCACGTTTCTCCTGTCTGCCGTCCTGAATGCGGCAATAAGGTCCCACAGGCTTTTTCTGCCTAAAAAGTAGGATATCCCCTCAAGCACCAGAACAGACGGCATGCTGCTGTTCCACCCTCTTTTTCTCATGCAGCCAAGAACCTTTTTTACATCATTCAGATCCGAGGAAATGCACCTGATTGGGATTCCCGTGCCGCATGCCTTCCTGATGAGCCCTTCCTTGAGACTCATCCGCGAATAATCAACCTCATAGGCAGCAACGCCTCCCGTGCGTGAGACTGTTTCCAGGGAAAGGGCATCCATGCCACTGCCAAAGATTGCCAGCTGCGTGATCTTCTCTCCCATGGTATGATGAACAACCAGATCCATGATGCATTTTTTCCTGTTCTTTATTACTTCGCCGTAGTGCGGCCATATCCTGACGCACTCGGAGTGGAGTGCCCTGCCCGAATCAAGATCCAGGAGGTTCAGATATTTTTTAGAGTGCCTGCAGGTGTGGACTGCCCCGTCAGCCCAGAGCAATGCCAAGGATGACGTATCAGATAGTTTGTGGATTCCCAATCATGTTACTTTGCCTGTGCCACTCTTAAACCATCAGAAAACGGTTCCTTTTCTTCCTCTAGCCCGGTTTAAAATTATAAATACGACACGCATTAACGTGCAGCTAGGTAAGATGCATTGCGCTTAAAAGTACTGATCCCGATTGCAGTTGTAGCAGTTGCGGTGGCAGTCATGGCCGGCATTGCCTACCAGTTAGACGGACAGGTTGCCGGTACGCCGGAATCAAGGGTCCAGGAGGTAGTCAAGGAGACAATCCGCATGTATGATGCGGATCCAGGTAGCACCCTTGAGAGGATCAGCGCAATGGCCAGCACCGACCCCAGTTATCCGTTTGTCATAAATCCCAATACCGCAACAATTGTGGCGCACGGTGCATACCCATACCTGGTTGGAACCAATTCTGTCATTCTTACCGATGCAGACAGGCCGGCTGAAGAGATTCTGGCAGATCTCGAACGCAACGGGCACGCCTGGGCAGGGTATCAGTTTGCAAATCCCCAAACAGGCGGAGAGGGGCACAAGCGCTCTTGGCTTGTATTGCATGACGGGTACATCTTCGGCTCTGGATACTACAAAGGCTGACTGGCCTGGTGCACAAAAATTAGGTCCTCCTAGTGACACCGGTTCTGTCTAATCCTCGAGGGATAGCATGAAAACCATTATTTTTTGCTTGATTTTTGCAGTTGCCTTCAGCGTTGGTCTTGGCTATGCATGCTCTCAAGGTGATGCAATACCAGCATGGGTTAAGGATGTTGCAGGATGTTGTGTTGCATAGCTGAATGATTATTTCTGCAGTTCACGCTAGATGATGATTCATTAATAATCAAGCACCTGCAAACAAATTATACAAAGACGCCATTGAGTCCTAGTTCCTTTATCATGTTACAGAATTTGTGTGCCGTAGCATGCTCACCAAAGAACCGCTTGGATGATGAAAATACGGATCTTACAATCCATCGTTGCCCACAGCTTTCGCTAAGCCTCCACGGATCCAAGTTGCACGATTGTGCCAAAACAGCTTTTCGTCTGGGATAGCAATCCGTTTTGACTGAAGATGTTTTCCTTACCTTGATTGCAGGTAGCGTCTCTTTATCATAATAGCTGCCTTGTTGCACAACTCAATAATTCCGTATAATTATTGCTGGTATAAGGGCAGGGTACAATCCCTGAAACAGGATTTTCGTGCAAGCTCCAGGATACTTGGGGAAACAAGAACAAGTGAACCAATGAAGGAATATTGGGGAAGATCATTTAGCATATTGTTACCAATTATTGGTAACATATTATAAGATGTGTCGGGTGATTCCCTAGTGGTACCCAATAGATGCTGGGTCTGCCAACCCATCTTTTATGAAGAGCACACCCATAGCACCTATCCTTGATCTTATGTCAATTGATATGGTCTTGAACCTTCTGTCGAATGTTCTTCTGTCTGGCAACCTATCAAGACCACATGCCATCATTACCTTCCTGTTGCATGGCATGTCTATCGAAAAGTTTCATGCAAAGCATTGTTGCTTGGTATTCTTAGCCATACTCTAACGATGAAGCGTCTCACCATTACTGTGGGAGAATAGTAGGGTTTACCTCTCTTCCTAAGAGGTTTTGGCCGAGGAATCACGTCAATCAAAAATAATATACGAAGTATCGAGTCAGCTAAACACATTACCAATGAAAATTGGAACCTGATCTTATCGTTTCGAGCTACTTAATTACGACCAAGCCTCAACTACCTATTAATTGAATAATTATTTCCTAAATTATTAATTGGTAGGTCAATTGTTATTACACATATGGAATGACGCAAATCTTTGGTAATATACTTCGTTTATGAACCTTTTCCATATTGTGGATGCATCTTGAACAGTCGTATGACTCGCTACAGTAGGAGCTGCAACAAACGCAACGACAACACCAGTCATGAACCCTCCATATATGCCAGCAGCATACTTGCACATATCAAATCACCGTAATGTCAATTGTAGCAGCATCAGTTCCCTGCTTTGCTGTAAGTTTCCATTGTCCTGTGAAGGTATCTTGTTTTATGCCAAACACTGATCTGTAGTTTCCAGAGCTGTCAGGATTCACTGTAAGTAACAAGTTATCCCCTCTTGGAGGTTCTACAAGTATGGTAACCTTTTCATTTGCTTTGCCCTTACCCACTACAGTAACGAAATCTCCCCTGTTGAATGGGGATCTGCCAGTCTCAATTGTTAGATTGTTTGATGTTGAGGCTGATGATGATTTTGTCAGGACTACAGAGAATTTGACATTAACCTGCTTATCTCCTACCGTTGCTTTAACTTCATACTTACCAATAACAGCATTTGTGGAAATTGTATACTCAACGTTATATCTTCCATCAGCGTCTGACTTTGTTGAAATTCTAAGTTGTATTTTATTGCTGTCAAATATGTCAAAGTCAACCCATACATCTGGATCAGTGATACCTCTAAGCAGAACCTTTTCCCCACGTAAATATTCCCTGTCATCACTTGTAAGTGTAAATCCTTCAGTCTGAATTATTGTTGATACTATTCTAAAGGGTTCCTCGATTACATCACTTTCCTGGCTCACTTTAATGATATAATTTCCATCCGACAGACTTGTCGAGAGCTGTACTGTAAATGTAAATTTCCCAGATGAGTCAGATGTGGTTGATCCTTCGCTGATGATAAGTCTGTTGGAATCCAGCAACGAGATCTTTACCGATCTGTTTGAGAAACCAACACCATTCAGAATCAATGAATCTCCTACTTTATACTCAGAGCTCCCAAGAGATGCTGATAGCGATTGTGACTGCTGTAGTGTCTTCAGGCTTGCAATCTCTTTCCTAAGTTCATCTATATCTCCAGATAAATTGCTTAACCTATCAATCCTTAAATCAATAATTTGTATCTGCCTTTCCCAGTTTGCTATGTCTTCAGAAACCTCAGGCCGTTCCTCATTTGACTTGTTCTTAATTTCATTTATCTCAGCACCAAACGTCTTCATCTCATCACTAAGTTTCTTCATCTCATCACTAATCTCATCACTAATCTCATCACTAATCTCATCACTAATCTCATCACTAATCTCATCACTAGATTTCTCTATATTGTCTGTGCTGTTTAGTTCCACACCTAGATCTTGAGTTGCAGTAGTTACAATAGGACCTGCCACTATACCTATTGCAAATGATGCTACCGCGACTATTGCGATCCAATACCTGAACATTAGGCTCATTTTTTTATTATAATCAAGAAAGAGTTTTGATTTAGAGCCTATACTAAAATTAACAATATAGCTTATTTCCTGTACCAAAAAAGATCTAGATCGTCTCTTACCTCAAACTGTGAGAAAGGTCAAGAAGGATAAGAAGAAGAAGAGCATGCCAACGATATGGCATATACCAGACGATCTCTGGAACGAATTCAAACGGGTACTGCCAATATGGAAGAAACTTAGCACAGTTGGAGGCCTGCTGTGCCATACATAAGAGTGCTAGATGGAATTACTGTTTGTTCTAAGGACTGGGTACCAGTGGAAGAAGGTGCCAAAGGAATATGCATCTCCTTCTGTATGTCATGCTAGGTTCCAACAATGGGTCAAGAAGGGAGTGTTTCAGAAGGTATGGCAAAGGCTGGCCGATAGGTATGATGAGCTGAAAGGTATAGGATGGAACTGGCAGTCTATCGATAGTGCCATAGTGAAGGCACATTTAGGGGGAAAACGACCGGAGCAAACCCAACGGATAGAGGTAAGCTAGGTACCAAACGTCACATGCTGGTTGATAGAAGAGGTATTCCTCTCTCGTCTGTAATTACTGAAGCAAATAAACACGATATGAAATCAGCTTTTCCTACAATAGATAGCATTGTTGTTGATAGGCCCAAAGTTAAACAGAACATATGCATGAATAGGATATGATTTCCCTGAGATAGAGTATGGAGTTAGGAAGGGGATATGTGGATCACATTCGTCATAAAAGCACATAGAAGATAAGATACTTGAGCAAAAACAGGTAAACCAACGAAAGAGGATCGGGGAAGGAAGACTAGGCTTTAGCTACGGTGCGGAGTAAAAACAATATATTTGTAATGAGATCATTTGGCATGTTGTTACCAATAACCAGTAATATATTAGAAAAAAAATAGTTTATCCGTTTGGTGCTGCTAGTGCTGCAATATTTTCAAACGTGCAGCTTCCACCTTTTGACACCAGTACCTGAGCCGTTACGGTCACCTCTTCGTCATTGCCATCATCAGCATCTGCTTCAGCAGCAGTTAGTACCACGTCCTCGTCTGCTACTGCAATAAAAGCCCTTCCAGGTTCAGGTCTTCTAACCTCTTCAACTAATTCCTTGAACCCATTAGTTGCCAGAGCAACTGGCATACCAATATCTTCGCCTCCAATTGAGACAGCGAGGCTGGTACTGGTACCAGCATCTCCCGTCAATCCTGCAAAAATAGATATTACTGCAAATTCTTCCGTACAATCTAACGTGAACTTGTCTCCACTGTCCAGGTCACTATCAGTTTCCTGTTCTACTTCCAATACCGTAATTTTATTTTCTAAATCTTTTATATTATTTTGTACCTTCGTCAACTCAGTTGTTAACGTATTTTGTATACCAGTGTGCACCGTGCTTGCCTTCTCAACCGGCATCAAGGCAAATATTCCTGCTATCAATACTGTTGCTGCCAATATGCTTGGTATTGTTAGTTTGTTCATTATTCTAGTGGTTCTTACAGACGTATTTAAGTATAGTAAATAATTGGCCCTGTCAAGCTAACGCGTGATAATTCTCCGTGAAGTGTCGAGTGATAGGCATTCTCTTGATTTCTGAACTGAACTTTTCTTGTTTTTTAGATGTTGTTTAATTGTCGGCATGTTATTTTCTTTGGCTTGCATTCCAGTCATCTGGATCAATATAGGCATCAACAAGGTCTCCATACTTGCTGTTGGTCTTTTGGTAGATGTACCTTATGGTCTTCATATCCAATATCAACTAGGCTGGATGGCGTACGTAGATTAGGGGAGGTGCCATAGCTAGATGTTGCTAATTCTTCTTTTAACCTTGCACCGACGGTTCTACCGTATCTGCTGGCTGTCAATGCTAGGCGACCCATGGCTGCGGTCATTTAAATGACATTCTGTTTGGGCTAAAGCTGAATGGTTAGGGTGAAGACAAGCAATTATTTGCAGCCCCAGGAATGTGTCCGCCCCTTTGGTTAAAGATGAATAGTTAGGGTGAAGACTGAAGCAATATAGTGAAGATCATATATGAGAAACCGAGTAGGGATCAATTGTCATTGTCAAGCTGCACAAGAGTGCTAGCCGATTATGTATAGCACCAATAACATTGTTCTTCCCGTGCATGCAGGGCGGTACTCTAGCCCTTGTCAAGACATCAGGTATTGTTTTTGCAAGTTTGACGTATCTGGACTCTTTCATGCATAGGCATGCATGGCACGTAACACGTTGATCCAATGGTGCAGTTCGATATACAATGGGCTAAAATCCATGGTTTCTAGAGTCGTTGAAGCTAAAAGCTGAAGACGGTGTTGATAAATATCGTTTGATTACAGCGATCGCATAGACAGAAGACCCTGTCAGCGTCAAAGACAATGCAGGAAAGTTCAGTTATCCTGTCAGGTTAGGAACCGGTACAAGGAAGGAGAGCTTCGATCGTGTGAGGCGTAACAAGTTAGGGACTGTTCCAAGATAATTATAATTTCCTTACGAAACCTCAATTCATTTTGCATGGCGATTGCCATATCTAATCAAGGGGAAGACGACTCAAGCAATAAATTTCAGAATGATAACAAGAAATGCATGAAAATCTATTACACTCACGCTAAGTGCACATATGGAAGCCGGGATGAGAAAGAAGATGTGAACCTTGTCATGAAAGAATTTCCGAATTGTAGCGCAGTAGACCCAGGCACTTATAAAAATGCACCAGAGAAAAGAAATGGTGGAATGTAGTTCTGTAAGAAACTTGTTGACGGTTGCGATTTATTGGTGTTTTCAAGATTGTTAGGCAAGATCACTTCTGGTGTAGGAAGAGGTTAACCATGCTCTAGCACATAACAAACCTGCTTACGAAATGAAAGATAGTAGGATGATACATGTGAAAAAACGAGTCGAACCTGTTTCTATAGAGCATGCATTACAACTCTACAAAAAATGGAAGATGCAAACTTCCGTCATTTAGTTGGTTCTAGCCTAAACTGGCATTTATCAAAGTACTTACAAGGAGCGCATCTGTCCGGCTTGTTATGATGCATCCTCTCCTCTTTCCCCAACACCAGCATCGCAAACCTTGCAAGGCTTCCCTGAAAGATCATTTTAGCCTCTTCGGTTTGTGCGCCTTTGAATACTCTGAACGGCTTGCTTTCATTATTCCTGTCTCTTATTTGTATAATCCACGCCTTCTCCTTGTGTAGTATCTCAAACCATTCATCCTCATTCCAACTGCCATTTGCAGTAAATTTTGAGTTTAGATAAGCCAACGCCTGAAGTATTTGATTAGGATATGGTCCGGACCTTTCTTCATATTTTTTAAGGTTGGTTGGAAATTTGTCGTCCTGTACTACTAGGGTCTGTCTATGCCGAAATATCTTATCGGCCCTCCCAGACAATAGAACAAATGCACGTAGTTGTCCGATATTGGTTGGAACTAGCAATCTTGTGAAAATATTCTCCCTTGCAAGTTCTATGTCGCGATTCATATCTGCCAGCTCTGTACGGGTGATTGGAACAAACTTGAAATGCCCCTTTTCAGACTCTTCTTCTTGCTTGTGGGCACTAGTTCCCCTGATAGTCTCTGGAGAAGGTGGTACCTTGATTCCTTCCATATAGAATGGAATCTTGTGTTCGCAATATCCTAATGAATCAGAAAAGTCCGTGACATTAGCCTTGATAAGAGTGAACTTTTCTGCTTGCTCTATCGTTATCACGAATTGCTATTAGGCAAGTAGATAGGCAAGTAGAATGTTAAATAGGTGCAAGCTCTTCCTTCATGCATCCAGAAGTTCATATTTCCTGACTCGATTTATGTGAATCTACAAAATTCAGGGAATGGATGATTGCGTTTAATATAAAGCTAAAATTCTATGGAATGATTTGCTTCAACTTCTATTACTCCATCATGCCATTTTTTGTGGTATTCCTCGTGTTCGGTGTGTACAGGAACGAGATTTCTTGCTTTAGCACCTTCTATAATTTTCTTTATCTGGTCTCCAGAGGCATGTCCTGAGACATGGTTATAGGTCCAGTCTTTCTCGCTTGATATCAGTCTAAAGTGTCTGAGCCATCCCTTTACTCTATCTTCCTTTAACTCCATTTCATCATCATATGGTTCTGTCGATGAACGTATATAGCTCGTTCCCTCATTAGGCCTGATATCAATGAGCTGTTGTAATTGATAATCGCTGCAATAAAATATCAAGTCCCCCTGATTTGATGAAACATACCTATAATCAACGGCGTTGTCATAGCCCAGAAATTCCCTTTCCCATTTATCATAGTCTTCTTGTTGTTGTTTTTTAGTCCAGGTGCCTGAATCCTTGTCAATCAGGCCCCATGACTTTCTAGGTATGAATATTTTGATTTTTTTATCATTAGGCGTAGGAAATATCCTGTTCCAGTATTCCGATGATTGGAATAGTTTCAGTAGGTATGCCTGCTTAAGATCAATCACTAGGTCACGTTCACATTCCTTGGCCGCGTTATAAAATGACAGAAATCTATCCAGGTCACGACCGGGATAGCCGGCTACTACTAACTGACTGGTCTTTTTTACTATATCCTTGGCTTCTTGTTCCACATTGTATTCTGTTTTTGAACAAGTTTCGGTAACACGTGTACCTTCACACAATAAGATATCGAGATCAGAGTCGCCACATCTTTCTACAAACTTTTCTGTATCCGAAGATCGTCGTCCATGAAATCTGAGATCAGCTGTATAAGCCACGGAACCTTTTGATGTATGTAAAATAAGTCCGGTAACACCGGGAAGAGAATGATCCACAGCCAAAGGTTCAACTTCCATGGAATCTATAGTAAATTTCTTTCCGTTTTCAAATACTGATATGTTGCGCGGTTCTTGATAATTTTCTCCCTTGCCTCTGCTCATTTCACCTTTTTTATTTTTGTAGATCTGAAAGTTTCGCTTGAAGGTTATATACTCCTCTTTACCACCCGTCTCCTGTAGTCCCTGCAAAATCAGTTTAGTAGCTTCCGAACAATGGACTGGAATTTCTGGTCTGATATAATGTACGTATGCTCCATGATCAACATGTGCGTGGGTCAGTATCACCGCGTCGAAAGCAGTATCTTCATCGCCATCAAAACCCATATGTTTTGAATAATCTTGCCTATACAGTCCTTTCAACGGTGGTAATAACCCAAACTCGAACAAATCACCCATGCCGTTTAGGACCCGAGGCTTCATAAATTCACTAAAATAGTCGTTGACCTTTCCCATCTGCATCCCAAAATCCAAGAATATTCTGGTGCCTTTGTCTTCTATCAGAAACTTGTTTCCACCTATCTCATGAACACCTCCATAAAATGTGATTTTACTATTAGACTTCAAACATCACAAGTAAAGGTAAATATGTTATAAACGTGCGTATATTACACGTGAGATAATCATCTCAGAAAACAGACTATAAACCTAATCCTCTTCTTCATCCAAGAATCTCTTGTATGCCTCACTTAGTTTGACGTATTTCTTATTTGTATCTCATTCTGCGAAGCCAAATTTAACGAGGAAGGTTGTAATCGTATATGCGATCTCTTTTAGACTAAACTTATCTTGAATCTCTCCAATCCCAACTTTGCCTTTTTTACTTATGAATAGTACCTCACTGGTCAAGACCATTAAATAGTGTCTTTAACCAAACATGTAGTGTTCTCTCTATTATATGTTCAAAGCAATTATGCTATGGGTTATTTAGAATCAATTCCCAGAATGGTTCAATAGCGAAGCGGGACACAATTCAAGAAAAGGGGAAAAACTGGTGTGGTTTACATTCCTCCTTACAACACGGGAAAATAATTTACATATAATGATAAAATTGTAGACAGAGAAGGCGGCTACAAACATAGCAAGCGGGTTGTCTTTTATGAATAAAAGACTAAGATTGGCAGAAAAATACCGTCAAGGATGCTGACAACATATCGCTGGAACCTACAGAACTTGAAAACAGGATATTAGTAGATGGGAAAATAGAAAAGCTTGACAAGGAACAGATCATTGGGGGACACTGCTTATCACATCCAGTCACTTGGAATTGCAGAACAGGTTTGATGCATTTCTAAGGGATTGTTTGGAAGGGTTTGCACTGGTTCATTCCAGCGAAAGGATAAAGCGTCATTTTTTCAGCCCCCTGCTAGCCGTAGAATCATCACCATACTTCCTTGGCATGCATATCCATCCATCCATATCCTGTTGTCAATATATGCCGTTGATTGTCATCTCATCCTATTATTTGCCATACGCCTGCCCGTCCTTGACTTAGCCAATAGCTCTATGAACTTCCGCTGCTCACCTGTTAATTCATTGAATTTCATGCAATATTAGGCATGGTGCCGGCAAATGGACCGAGCGATCGTGGAAGTTTCACCAGTCGCTTAGTTTTGGGATGACTTGTGGTTGAACAAGATGTAAGGCATGCCCTAAAGTTAGGAGGCTCTTTGCTGGCAAGGGCGTCTTTAAAGGAAAGCCGCAAGAATTACTGGTACACCCTGAGCCAAGCGTATCTAGGAACCAGTTAGTACCACACTGTCATTGCTTTGGGTGTATTTTCCCAGCAAGACCCACTCACCGCCACGAATCCCCCATATCCCATAATCAGCTTGACCCCGATCCCCCGCATCATTTAGTATTATCCCCTCCATTCCACCAGTGGCACCGTCAAAATTTTCTGCAATCCTAGGCAGTATTCTTTTTATCATATCAACATTGGTGGACTGGGTTTCAAGCATTGCCAGGCCCACAATCCATGGTGCATCATAGGAGGTATGCACATACGTACTGGGTGCTCTACCAAGCACCCCAAATACATGATCTTGCACATGCCGATATATCTCGTTATCAGATACTGCCACCTGCACCGTAGTAAACTGTACATTTGTAGCAAACTCTAATCCTATTGGATCATCAACTATTTTGGGCTCCCTAGTGTTAGCCCCAGGGCCAAACCATCTTACATCATCTAATACATCGTGCTCTGAAGCTGAGTTTAGGAATTCTACAATTTCACCAAAGCCCAAAAATAAAACAGCTACCTTTTCCGGACCATGGTCATCAACGTGCTTCTGTACTTCTTGTGCCAGCAATGAAGTTTTTGCTGAAAACTCGGGGGACTCTGGGTCGTAAGGAATTCTTTCGCCAACCTGACCTCCACGTCCTTCAAACGAATTGATTGTAGACTCACTTAGGCCCCTACCCCATACTTCGTCCCTGTATATAGAAATCATTACTTCTATTCCCTGATGCTCTAACAGCTTGGCAAGTGCAGTGCCTTGGTTGTTATCATCTGGCGCCAAGCGGTATACACTGTCATCTGCTATGGCTAGTGAGGGAGCAGTCGAGCAGCAGCTGATAAGCAGCATGTTGTTTGAATCAGCATAATCCTTGACCTCCCTGACATTGGCACTGGTCTCAGGGCCAATTATTATGTTGATTCCCTTTGCATTTAATACCCTTATCTTTTCCAGTGCAATAGCAGGACTTGTTTCAGAGTCTTCTGAAACCAGTTCAATGCTCCATGGCTCCCCAAGTCCGGCCAAGTGATCGTTAAAGTCGGCAACACCCAGTCTTGTGCCTTCCAGATTTTCTTCACCATGACTGGACAGACGTCCCGTTAGTGGAAGTATGCTACCAATTTTTATCTTACCGAATAGTCCCATGCCATCATCAATCAAGCCCGTGCCTGACACGGTAATGAAGGCGTCTGCCGGTAGTGCTCCCACCTTTCCTTCTACTACTATGTCGGTCAGCAGGTCTGCACCGACATTTGCGACAGTTATGGTCCTATGAAATACGCACATATCGGTGCCAATGGGAAACGCATTATCACTCGTATTGATATTCTCTCTTCCGGCAATTCCCGTGTTATGATCACCCGTCAGCACTATATCAAGATTTGGAGCCTGACCCGCCTTTACATCCACCAATGGCTCCTCATCAGTGCATCCATCGGCACCAGTGTCTGCGACCGGAAGGGTTGCGGCTATGTGAACCTGGCCCATTCCGTGGGGAGTAGAATCAGCGACGACTATTGTACTATCATCGGTAACGCCGCTCAGGTTAACGGTCTCCAGGAAAAATCTGTTCTTATTAATTTCACCCTTGACTGCATTTTCAACTGCCTCCATCTTGGCTTCTAGACTTGTGTGCACCGTGCTTGCCCTCTCTACTGGCATGAACGCAAATATTCCTGCTATCAATACTGTCGCTGCCAATATACTAGGTATTACTAGTTTATTCATTAATATCATTAATCTAAATCTCTTTCTTACGGGGAGTATTTAAGCATAATGAGCAATTGGCCCTGTTAAGCTAGCGCGTGATAATTCTCCGTGTTAAGTGTCGAGTGTTCGAGTTGCCTCTGATTTAGATAATCACTAATTATTTTTAGTAAACTGACCTAAGGTGTGTTCACATATTGCATCGCCAAATACATTCCTTAAATGCTCTAAAGCAATTTTGTAGTTTGAAAACTTTTTGATTTCTTCTTCGATTACTATAGATGCCCTAAACCGTCAGATGGTAGGATATGATGGAAGCAAGAAGGTACTAGAAAGCAAGCATGCTGCTGTCAATGGTGATTCTCTTCCTTCATCCATCTTGTTGGGTCCGGCGAATGAACATGATACCGGAAAGCTCATTCCAGTCATGAAGGACACAAGAATCATGACGGGTGCAAGACCGAGTAGACTTGTTTATGCCGATAAGGCATGCGATTCATTCTTTGTAAGAACATATCCTTCATTGCATAAGATAAAAGCCAGAATAGCTAGACTGTCAACAAGGAAGAAGAAACTTGACCAGCTATGTCAGATGAAAATGCGTCCAAAAGGAACAGAACATATGTTGGGAGGTTCTTCGCATGGCTGAAGGGGGAGTTTAGGAGATTGGCAATGCGCTATGAAATATTACCAGAAACGCATATGGAACTTCATCTAGCAGCATCCATAATGCATTGGAGAGTTTTAAGATGACTTGCAGATCCGTAAGGTTAATCATTGCTGGAACTGGTTAATATAAGATTGTTGCCTTCAATGGTAACATCTATAGAGCAACATGTCATCATCATCTAGAAATCTACATTTCCCAAATAATAGTCTCGTTGTAATCTTTGAGGAAAAGTTTGACGTTAATAAACACGGGAAATGTGCTTACTCCGCAAATTTTGTTTTTGTATATGACAGCAAGCCATACGGAACCAGGTCTGTGAATTAGTTGTCTTGTCCATCGAGGAAAGTTGATCAATTCCTTTACTTCCAGTTTTTCCCCTTCGATGTTCTTGAATTGTGTCCCGCTTCGCTATTGAACCATTCTAGGAATTGATTCTAAATAGCCCATAGCATAATTGCTTTGAACATATAATAGAGAGAACACTACATGTTTGGTTAAAGAGGCTCTGTAGAAACCATGCCATAAATACGGTCAATCCATGCATGTTGCAGGCTATACTTAACATCAACCTGTCCTGCATCCTCACCGTTCTTGATGCCATACGGTCACCAAGCATCCTCTTTGTCACAGGTAGTCTCATTCTTGTTCCTCTGATGGTAAAGTTGGTTACGGAACCTCCTCTTCACCTGCTTCCCGCATCTTCCGCATGCTCTCCATACCGGGACATCTTCATATCCGGCAGGCATGATACACTTATAATCCAGAAAATGGTCTAGGATGTATTGGTTACCGTCTTAAGTTATACTTTTCAAGTTCATCAAAGCCTTGTCAATTTCATTAATTGCATATTTGTCTCTTCCAATCAAATCAAACTTGTGCAATATGGCTCCAAATGATTTGACTTCTTCTTCCATTTGTTCGTCAACAAACCATTGAAGAAAACTATAAGTATTGTAATCTTTTTCTTCTTGTGCGAATTCTACCATATTATAGATAGATTTTGTAACTGCTTCTTCATTCTTTAAAGCAGTCTTACACGCAGCTTCCAGTGAGTTGAATGTTTTTGGCGGCTGTTCTACTGAAGGTATTACAGGATTTATTCCAATTCCAGTTAAATAATGAATGACCTTTAGCATGTGTTGTCTTTCTTCATCGTATCTGGACTCTAATGCATAGAAATGTATGGCACGTAACACATTGATCCAATGGTGCAATTCGATATGCAATAAAAACGATGGTTTCTACTGACCAAAGTATATCTAAAAATAAATACTCGACAATTAAAAATCCTAGTTTGCCAATCATCATCCACGGAGTGCAGATATTGACATGAACGTTTTTGAGAATATTATCTGGTCTTGAAGCATAAGCTTCCATTGAAATTTGTTCATTCAATGCTTTTAACATTCTCACAGAAATTTTCATTGAAGTTATAAATTAATTTGTCAGGATTATAAACTTTATTTTTGTACCAATTCCCACAATTTTTAATCTTTTCTAATGATCGATGTCTTTAGAAACTGAAGGGTAACACAGTTCTCTATTGGCTACCAGAGTAGACCTTGATGTAATGACATTCAAAATGTTGGGCTCTAATTGAATCCACAGTGGGTTTAGATATTGAATCTTCATCGAACAAGCCTGTTTCTTTAATAAAGCAGACTAAGGAATCTACGGATTCATTTTCTTCTTCTAGGTTTGAAAGGCTTTTTCAAAATATGTATTCGTTTATCCACAGTGGGTCTTATGATTTTCACATTAACGCATTGGTATGTTGGTTGCACTGTCCAAGAATGATTATGTACCAAGAATGATTATGTACCAAGAATGATTATGTACCAAGAATGATTATGTACCAAGAATGATTATGTACCAAGAATGATTATGTACCAAGAATGATTATCAACTTGTCCCAAAACTGCTACACTTTTAGTGAATTAATTACGATCATTAGATCTATTTCCAATTAGTCATTGAACCATGATCATGCAATTTTAGTGAATTAATGACAATCAAGATCTTCTTTGCAAAGATCATTGTTCATGTTTCAAGAATTAACAGACAAGCAATTCAAAAATACATTCCAAAACCTGCAAGAACAGGCAGACCAAGGAGTAATGACCGTGTCACGATAAATGGAATCATGTTTGTTCTAGTTACTGGATGCAGGTGGCGTGAGATGCCAGAAAAGTATGGCTCAAAATCAACTGCACATCGCAGGTTACAGAACTGGCAGCAAAGGAAAGTATGGAAAAAGATTCTGTCAGGTGCAATAAAATCTGCATCTAACCACTTTCTGCGTCAATCTTTTACATTGTATAGCATAAGATAGAGTATGCAGTTTGTACGAATTCCATGCAACTGGTAAAAGTCCTTAGCATCAAATCGATTGCTGTTCTAACAAACTCTTGGATTCACGCTTTAGTTCCCAAATACAGTTGCAGTTGATTGTAACCAACTGCATGATACGGATTTCAGTAGATTTACTCTCGTTTTGAAATATTCCACGGCCTTATTAACATCCTTATTAACATCAATATAATGAATAAATCCAACACTTCTTTAAGATCTTGGTCATGATCTAAGCATTGGAGATGCCCCGATTACAAGTACAAAAGCAATAGCAGCGAGTTGACCATCTAAGTTGATTTGCTCTTTCGGTCTCAGTTTTATCAAGCTTGGATTAATCTCTTCTAACAGATTTTGTTCGCCGCAATATTCTTGAAGTTATCTTTTCATGACCACAATTCTACTGAGATTATTTCATTTATGGTATTTGAAAACATGATTCCCCATCATGCATTCTATAAGGTTCATCACGTTGATACTTTCAAGACAATAACCAACAAACAACTAACCATTTAGACAATTTTTAGCAACCATTTAGATCTATGAATAGCGACATCTAAAATTGTTTTATGAAATTCCAAGAATTATCAGACAAACAGTGGAGTATGATAGAATCACACATACCACCACATGCAAAAACTGGCAGAGGGATGATTATTCATTAACGGAATTGGTTCTAACACTGGATGATGGGATCGATATCATGATGATATTGTGAGATTCTACTGCAAACAAAGGTTAAACAAACAACAAAAATGAATGTAAAAAGATTCAAGACTGATTACTCAGCACATAAATTGGCAGAATTAATCTACAAAAAATATGTTGACTCAAGAATGATAAAAAAGGGGCATGTAACATAGAATGGATTCAAGAGAATGGTACAAAAATAATGCCGCAGAAGAGTAACGGATTTCCAATATCCATACTGTTGACCAAGAATGATTATGTACCAAGAATGATTATGTACCAAGAATGATTATGTACCAAGAATGATTATGTACACAAGAATGATTATGTACCAAGAATGATTATGTACCAAGAATGATTATGTACCAAGAATGATTATGTACCAAGAATGATTATGTACCAAGAATGATTATGTACCAAGAATGATTATGTACCAAGAATGATTATGTACCAAGAATGATTCTTTGCCTGTACCAAGAATGATTATGTACCAAGAATGATTATGTACCAAGAATGATTATGTACCAAGAATATGGAATAGAGGAATTCAATGAAGCTTTGCTAACAATTGTCTTGACTATCAATGAAAAAGGGCTGAAAATCGAACATCGTAGATTCTAGTTGAAGATGTTACAGGAAGAATCAGGGACTTTAAGAATGCAAAATAATGAAGTCATCCCAATACTCTCCAATACATCATAATCGACGAAATGATAACAAATGCCAGATAGTTTTGTGCATTCTTCTCATATCTGATCCTGGTTCTGTGGAACCCATTCTTCAACCAGGCAAAGAATCTCTCCACAACATAGCGCGTCTTGCCGTATAGGTATTGTTCTGTATTATCATTTTGTTGTTGTGTCTTACTGTTTTTTCTGTAAGGTATGCAGTCAGAGATTTTTCTTTTGGTGAGGTATTTCCTGATGAATTCTGCATCATAGCCCTTGTCTGCTTGGCACCGCGCAATTTTTCTGATAGATCTCTCATCCAGATATTGTGAGATGCCATCCATCACGTCTACAAATCTTGCAGAGTCATGCTGATTTGCAGGACCCATCACTACTGAGACTGGCAGTCCGTTTTGTTCCACCGCAACGTGTATTTTTGTGCCTGAAATCCTGTTGAATCCGTTGTATCCTATGACGCTTCCCCTTTTTTGGCCGGAACTGATGACGAATCGACCGTTTTTTGCAGCTGCATCTTGCCTGATCTGTGGGCTGATTTGACTGCAGCGGAGAGGATATTCTTCCATATTCCACGTCGCTGCCAGTTCTGCAGTCTGCGGTGCGCAGTTGATTTGGAGCCGTACCTTTGTGACATCTCAGTCCACCTGCATCCTGTTATCCCGACAAACAGGATTCCGTTGACTGTCTTTCTGTCGTCTGCCCTTGGCCTTCCGGTTCTGGCTGGCTTGGGGAGATGCGGTGATATCATCTTCCATTGTTCACCTGTTATCTCCTGAAATTTCATGATCTGCTACGGGCAGCATTGCAAATAGATCCAAATGATCGTCAATTATTCACTAAATGATCAGTTTTGGGATCAGTTGGAATGCAAATATTCCCGCTATCAGTACCGTTGCCGCCAGTATGCTTGGTATTGCTAGTCTGTTCATTGTTCTAGCGCTGTCTACAGGCATATTTAAGCATGATAGACAATTAATCTAGAATCCCCCGCGTGAAATTGTTAGAACTTTCTGGAATAACGTAAAACTTCGTAGAATCAGGTTTAATTGCTGGTGTTACTGGCGCGTGGTGTGGTATAGGCAGACAATTACTCGAAACAACAACAGCATTGCTTGATCGCTGGAGGAACCTGTAGCCTATACTAGTTCCCGCTTCTGGAAGTAAAAGTATGAACTTATTCCACCCCCAAGACCGCCCATTCCTGTTTCCTTACCTTCGTCAATAACCATCAAGCGATACCCCTCCTTCGTCAGGTCGTCAAACGCTATGATGAACTCCACCTGTGCCCCGATGGCCCTCTTGAGAATGGCGATTTGCTCATTCTTGAACTGGATTATGCCGTTCTTATCCCAAAGCGGTTAGTCATCTACCCTTGATGCCAGTTGCCGCGGCTGCTGATTCAAGGCGGTCCCTGGTTCTGCCTCTTGTTGTTTTTGCTCAACCCTTGCATTCTTCTTGGCATTAAAACAATGGTCACAGCAGATGTCTTCATGAGACATTCCGTCGGGCTCTATTCCTTTCTCAAGGAGCTCACTGTTCTTATGCTTCGCTTTACCCCATCCCAGCTCCCTTTTGCAGAAGAAACACGATTCTTTAACCATGTTTTCCATTCACTTCCTTTCAGTTATTTTGTTCTTCCTAACCGTGATTTCCCTGTCATTGGCCATGACGTACATTATCAGCCTTAATCTTCATTGCCTTGCAAATCCCACGGCAAGGTTAAGCGCAGGCCATTGCCTATCTTGACTATTGCAAGATATTGGATATTCGTATGATTGGTAATGCATGTCCGGTACATAAACATAGATGGGTCTGCAAGCGCCTTGTATAAATAAAAAGAGAAAAGTGGTTTTATTAATTCTACGGCCTGTATAACACATTACCTGACACTGTAATGAAAGCGTCTGCCGGTAGTGCTCCTACCTTTCCTTCTACTACTATGTCGGTCAGCATGTCTGCATCGACATTTGCGACAGTTATGGTCCTTTGGAATACGCACATATCGTTGGTACGATCGGTAGCGTCAAATGGATTATCAGTGTTTCCAACATCAAAGTTCGTTCTTCCCTCAATTCCCGTGTTATGGGCACCCGTCAGCACTTTTGTAAGATCTACACCAGCCTTACCTGCCATTACATCCACCAATGGATCCTGTCCTTCACATGTATCGACTACACCATGCTTCTGCGACTGGAAGGGTTGCGGCTATGTGAACCTGGCCCATTACGTGGGGAGTAGTATCAGCGACTACTACCTTACTAGTATCGGTAACGCCCTGCAGGTTAACGGTCTCCAGAAAAACCCTGTTCTTATTAATTTCACCTTTGATTGTATCTTCAACTGCCTCCATCTTCTCTTCTAGGCCAGTGTGCACTGTACTTGCCTTCTCTACTGGCATGAATGCAAATATTCCCGCTATCAATACTGTTGCTGCTAATATGCTTGGTATTGTTAGTTTATTCATTATCCTTGTTGTTCTTACAGGCGTATTTAAGTATAATGAACAATTAATCTAGAATTCCCTGCACGAAATTGTTAGAACTTTCTAGAATGATGTAGAACATTGTGGAATCAGGTTTAATTACTGGTGTTATTAGCGTGGTGCGGTATAGGCAGGGTTCTGTCGGGTTATCATGGCCCATAATAGATTCAATAGATCCTGAATGTATTAAATTTAAATAATGTATAAGAAGTGTTGAATATATTTGGAAAGACAAGAAATAATTAAAAAACTGGAAGAATAGACGGAAGGATCCTTATGCCTTTCGCCTGTCAAGGCCTGAGGCATTGCGTCTACAATCTCTTCGTAGTCAAGATCTTCCTCAATAACTTCGCCACTTTGCATGTACATTGGAAGATACCATTATCAAGTAAAACAAAATAAGATACCATGGAGAATTTTTTAATACCAAGTACAAATGCCGGCGAGCCGTTTATTTTTACGCCAATAAAATCAAAGTGGAAAAAAGATCATGACGGGGCATTGGAGGTAATGGAGATAGTCAGTCTGATAGGGAAGAAGGGTATTTCCAGTCAAAACCTCAGGCGGAGGCCGGCAAAAACTGCCGGATCTAGGCAGGGCAATGATGCCGGGTGCCAAAATGATCCCAATGGATGAGCCAATTGCAGGTGTAAACCCGGCGCCGGCGCACGACATATTTGAGAAGATATCAAAAATTTGCAGGGAGCAAAAAATCACATTTTTAATTACAGAGCACATGTTGGATATTGCACCGTGATACACAGATCATGCATTTGCGATGAATGCAGGACGAATGATTGCAGGGGGATAGCTCGGAGGAGATGATAAAAAAGTGGTAGAATCATGTCCGGGAGGTAGATGTCGCAACCAACAATTCGTGCAGGCGCGCTAAATGCGGGTTATGCAAACAGCCACGTATTGTCTGGCATGGATTTTAAGGCAAGGCAAAAAGGGACTACCGTAATAATAGGACCATAGACTTGCTGCTTGAAGATCATGTAGAAGAAAAGAAAAAGGGACTACCGTAATAATAGGATCTAGCGGAAGCGGCAGCGGCAAGAGCACCCTGCCCAAAAGCGTCCTTGGCTTGTCCACCATATATTCAGGCGACATCAGCTTTCATCAAAAAAACATCGCGGCCTAGCTTTACACTGGATAGCAAAAAAAAATAAAAAAATTACTGGTACGCCCTGAGCCAAGCGTATCTAGGTTAGTACCACTCTGCCAGTGCTTTCAGTGTATTTTCCTAATAGTTCCCAATCTCCGCCTCTGATTCCCCATATATCATAATCGGCTTGTTCCAAATCTCCTGCTGCATTCAGTCTTGTCGATCCGATTGCACCACTATAGGTTCCTGCAATTTCTGGAAGCTTTCCCTTTATGGTAAGGGCATCGGTGCTTTGGGTATCAAGCATTGTAAGTCCAATCACCCATACGGCATCGTATGAGGCGTAAGCATATATGCCAGGATCACTCCCGAAGTCAGCCTTCACCCTTTCATAGATTGCGCTTTTAGATGCCGTGAATTGGAGCGATGTAAATTCTACTTCAGTTGAAAAATCTGATGCTATACGATCATTTGTTAGAAGTTGTTGCTTTGTATTGGCATCTGATCCAAACCATCTTACATCACTTAAGATAGCATGATCCGAAGCTTCCTGTAGGAATTCTAAAATCTCGTCAAATCCTATAAATAAAACAGCGACATCGTCTGCACTAACATCATTTTCATCAACATATTCTTGTACTATAGTTTCTAATCTATCAATTACATCAGAAATCCCCGGAGATTCAGGAACGTAATCAATTCCAGCATGTACTCGTCCCACTGGATTTGCTCCGCTAGTTTTATCCTCAAATGATTCAGTCACGACCGCTTTTAATCCATTACCCCACACGTCATCCCTCCACACAGGAACCAATACGTCAATTCCTTCAGACTTTATTAGCTCTGCAAGTGCAGTTCCCTGTTTATTGTCATCCGGAACCAGGCGGAACACGTTATCACCTGCAATAGTTAGTTCAGGTGAAGTAGAACCGGTGCTAACAAGTAGGATGTTATTAGAATTTGCATACTCTCTGACTGCGTCAACACTTGAACTAGCTCCAGGACCAATTACAATTCCAATTCCTTCAGCATCAAGCTCCTTTAGTTTTTCTAATGCGGTGTCGGGGTCAGTTTCAGTGTCCTTCTCAACAATTCTGAGATTCCATGGAGCTCCCATCACTTCGAGATGTTGATTAAAATCAACTACTCCCAGCCTAGTGCCTGCCAAATTTTCTTCGCCAAAAGAAGCAAAGTCTCCTGTTCGTGGAGTAAGTAATCCAATTGATATTTCACCCAATAGCCCAATGCCGTCATCCATCAAGCCCGTGCCTGACACGGTAATGAAGGCGTCTGCCGGTAATGCTCCTACCTTTCCTTCTACTACTATGTTAGTCAGCGAGTCTGCATCGACATTTGCGACAGTTATGGTCCTATGGAATACGCACATATCGGCGGTATCGGCAAATTCAAACCATTCTCCGCTATCAAAGTCCGCTCTTCCCTCAATTCCCGTGTTATGGGCACCCGTCAGCACTATATCAAGATTTGGAGCCTTACCTGCCTTTACATCTACCAATGGCTCCTCATCATCACATCCATCGGTACCAACGTCTGCGACTGGAAGGGTTGCGGCTATGTGAACCTGGCCCATTCCGTGGGGAGTAGTATCAGCGACTACTACCGTAGTCCCATCGTCAAGATCACTCAGGTTAACGGTCTCCAGGAAAAATTTGTTCTTATTAATTTCACCCTTGATTTCATTTTCAACTGCCTCCAACTTGGCTTCTAGACCTGTGTGCAACGTACTTGCCTTCTCTACTGGCATGAATGTAAATATTCCCGCTATCAATATTGTTGCTGCTAATATGCTTGGTATTGTTAGTTTATTCATTATCCTTGTTGTTCTTACAGGCGTATTTAAGTATAATGAACAATTAATCTAGAATTCCCTGCACGAAATTGTTAGAACTTTCTAGAATGATGTAGAACATTGTGGAATCAGGGTTAATCGCTGGTGTTATTAGCGTGGTGCGGTATAGGCAGGGTTCTGTCGGGTTATCATGGCCCATAATAGATTCAATAGATCCTGAATGTATTAAATTTAAATAATGTATAAGAAGTGTTGAATATATTTGGAAAGACAAGAAATAATTAAAAAACTGGAAGAAAATACTGCTCGAAAGTTCTAGTTTGTTTTTTAGGTGATCGAAAGAATGTTCCCGGATTGAATATTAGTGATGAATCATTAATGGGGTTACATAACCATGCAACAAAAGTTGGTAAAGTTGGGAATTTGTCTTTGTATATTTACATAGGCAGTGTAACTGTTGCAGGTTTTACAATACTCAATTTACTAAAACAATTCTGCAGTAAACCAGCCGTGATTATCCCGTACAAGGCATTAAGCACTGGAAACCCTAATGTCATTAGGTGCTCGTAAAATTATCATGTCAAAAATTGCTCAACTAAGAGCTTATCCTAAAATTCTAGCTGATAGTTAATGATTGGTAGAAATGATAACATCTAGAATGCAAGAATATTGGTTCATGCTGTCAGGTTTGGTTTTCTTGCTATTGATTTTATTGGTATTGTGGATGGCGGATACTAGAAACAGTTGCATTAACGTGTTTATGACACTACCAATATATCGCTCTACACTATCAGGCAGTCAGCAAGTTCTACCAGCGCCTGACAATTTTCCTTCTTCTTCTCGAATCCTGCCAGTGACTTTCTGAACCTGTTATGCCAAGATGCGGTTCTTTCTACAACCCATCTCTTTGCTTTGTACAAATTCTTTTTCAATACTTCACCCTTATGACGAATGTGATCCACATATCCCCTTCTCCTAACTCCATATTTCATACTCTATACTCTATCTCAGGGAAATCATATCCTATTCATGCATATGTTCTGTTTAACTTTGGGCCTATCAACAACAATGCTATCTATTGTAGGAAAGGCTGATTTCATATCGTGTTTATTTGCTCCAGTAATTACAGATGAGAGAGGTACTCCTCTTCTATCAACCAGCATGTGACGTTTGGTACCTAGCTTGCCTCTATCCGTTGGATTTGCTCCGGTCGTTTTCCCCCTAATAGGGCCTTCGGTACGCTATCCATGGATTGCCAGTCCCATCCTATGCCCTTAATTCATCATATATTTCCAGCAGCCTCTTCCATACCTTCTCGAATACTCCTATCCCAATCCATTCCTGAAATCTTGCATGGCAAGTTGAGCCAGAACCAAATTCTTTCGGCACCTTCTTCCACTGGCATCCAGTTCTTAATACATACAGTATTCCATTCAATACTTTTCTAAATGGCACATCTGGCCTTCCAACTGTTCTTGCTGGTTTCTCTGGTGGCAACACTAGTTTGAACTCTTTCCATAGATTGTCTGGTATATGCCATATGGTCGGCATGCTCTTTTTCTTTGATTTTCTCACAAATTTAGCTAGAGAGGACAGATCTAGAAATAATTATATGAGAATAACAGGCACGTTATTTTATGTTTACCATAAAATAGGGCATAAAATAACATCATTTTTGAAATTATGTAGTGTACCTAGGTAGTGTACCTTTTGCAAAAAGGAACACCCTAGGTAGTGTACCTTTACGTAAAGGAGCACTACCTAAATTACGGCCTGAAAACAGTTCTGGAAGAGTGTTAAACTAGACTAAAAGTTAAGTAACAAGTCAAAAACATTAGCATTTTTCAGGGGTAGGGAAACGATACGAAGGAACGAAGTGCTCATAATATAGTATGTTTTAATGCGGAACTAGTAACTTAACGGGATCTTCTTCTCCCTGGAAAGTGTCGGGAGCTGGATATAGATCTTTTGTGTCTGTAAAGTTATGGTGATATGAATTTTCACGGGCTCGGATAATTGGAAAACATTTAAACTGTCATGTCTGCCATAATTTGCATGGGAATACAGCAGGGACACTCCTCACTGCTGATATCGGACTACATAGTCTACAGACATGATTGCAGATTCACCCCGTTCCAGCTTATCAAATTGGTGTTCATATCGCATGGCAGGACATTGGGTGTTAAGGACAATCCCCTCATACGGGATCGCATAGAAGCCTGGAAGTACGGACCTGTAATACCTGTGCTGTACCACGAACTGAAGATGTGGGGCGACGGAAAGGTACAGAAGCTTCACTATTGCGGAACTAAACCCAGACAGGACATGAACTTTGACAATCACCTTGAACGATTATTCTCGGTGGTCATAAGTGATGATGAGCGCAGCATAATAGACTTGACTGTGAAACATTATGGGGATTGGTCGTTTAGTGACTTGCAGAGGATGTGCCATGAGCCTGGTTCCCCTTGGGATACACACCATGACGGGGAGTTTGGAACAGAGATACCAGATTATACAATAAAAAAATACTACAAGAAAGAGTTGGATGGCTGATTGACAGTTGGGAGATCCAGTAAGCAGCTTCAAAGCCAGATCATCAACGGATATACTACCAAATCCCGATTTGAGCGGTAACGTACCAATTAAGGATACACCTGACGGAGACAAGAAAAAACTATCTCGCTGGGTCAAGTGGGTTATTGGATGCAATATCATTATGGTGCATCTGGTAGTCATGTTTGCTGGTTTCAAGGATATGCCATTTACACTGAGTGATACGGCATTGGCTGCATACATCGTAATCGGTCTTGGGATGCCAGTAGGTCTTGCGAATCAGACCATTCGAAGTGCACTGGGTGCCCTCTTTGGTATGAAGTCTTGACAGGATTGGACATGTTGAATTTTAGGGTTTCAAAGAGTTTTTCTTGCACAATGATGCGTTCTGGATTATTGTCTTCCACTTGTTATCACCCATGACCCTTATACCTGTAGGGACATCCATAGTATCACCAATGAATGATGACGAACGAAGAACAGGATTAAGACAAGCATTATTAAATCCAGAGCTTTTTCATAAAATCTACACTTATTATGATAACAAACAAATTCCACGTGAAGAGCTTTTCAAGAGCACTTTAAAACGTGAATTCAAACTCAAAGTCAGTCATGCAAATG
Organism: Nitrososphaerales archaeon; assembly: GCA_965197925.1. Classification (GTDB taxonomy): domain Archaea; phylum Thermoproteota; class Nitrososphaeria; order Nitrososphaerales; family UBA213; genus CBDAOC01. The sequence continues at coordinate 142,038 of CBDAOC010000019.1, read as the reverse complement.
CTTGTTATACTGTAGTTATGAAAAATATGACAGATTATGATTTAATACAAGCAGGTCATCTCAAAACTCTTTAACGGTTAATGAAATTTCTGCGATCGATATATCTGCTAGTACAGGGGTTCCGGAGATCAACGATTAGCTATGAAGAATTGCCGGAAACGTATGTGGGATTTCTGCATCCGGCAAAATTCATAATGCGTTGGAGGATTTTGAAATTACTTATAGATTCCGTAGGGTTAATCATTGCTGGAACTGGTTAATATAAGATTGTTGCCTTCAATGGTAACATCTATAGAGCAACATGTCATCATCATCTAGAAATCTACATTTCCCAAATAATAGTCTCGTTGTAATCTTTGAGGAAAAGTTTGACGTTAATAAACACGGGAAATGTGCTTACTCCGCAAATTTTGTTTTTGTATATGGCAGCAAGCCATACAGAACCAGGTCTGTGAATTAGTTGTCTTGTCCATCGAGGAAAGTTGATCAATTCCTTTACTTCCAGTTTTTCCTTTATGTGCATAATTCAAAGCCGAAAGAGCATGATAGTTATCGCTCTCAATCAGAATGCTGTTTGGTTTTGATGCATCTTCAATTCCATTTTTCCCAACTTCCTTTAGAACAGGTAATTTCTTTTGCACCTCTTCCTCAAAAACTTCGGTTCTTTCTTCATCCCCAATTATGCCGTATTTTTTTCTTTTTTCAAGCTTCTTGATAGCCAATTCAGGTTTTGACCGGCTACCATAGTCAATTTTTCTTTGTTTGCCATTTATTGCCATGAATAGTCACTGATTTTTTTGGTCTTACTCCCAACCCCATCTTGCCATCTTTTACTTCAAGTGTCCATTCTAACTGATCTCCTTCCTTAAGATCAAACTGCCTGATAATATGGGCAGGGATTGTAGTTCTCAAAGATTTACTCTTGTTTGCTAAAACTAATCTGGTCAAATTTGTTTCAGGCATATTAGGTTATTTTAATGACTTGACTATAAAGTTACCTATATCCTGACCTAGTAGATGATGACCTAAATTATTACCTAATGTTTATATAACCTATAATGTTACCTATTAACATAGATTCAAGAAAACAGAAAGCAATTCAGATTTATTCCAAGACAAATCCGGTTAGAAAAATAACAAGCAACCACTATGTGGAATCCCAAAACTCGGGGAAGAAATACAATGTTGAGAAACTACAGGGCGCAGATATATGGAGTTGTGGGCGTCCTGATTTTCATTACGGACTAAGAAAGATGGGCAACAGGCACTGCAGACATATCCAAAGCTGCATCATGCTAAAGGGAAATATTCCAACTCAAAACAGGATTGAAAAAACTAGACAGCTTCAAATCTGTTCCGGATGCCATTCGATATCATAGGAATTGGATTTAGGATGCTCAAAAACAAAACAAAAATACAGGGATACAGGCGCAAGCAATGTAACCTGTTTGATTAATTTGGTATTAATTAATTGGGCATCAGCCCTTCCATTTCCAAGGCCCCACAATACCGGGCTTGAACGCCTTTCTTTTTAACTGCTTTTCTAATTCTGTACTTTTTATGCGTAATTGTAAGGTTAGCTGTTCTGAGGACATCACCTATTCAAAGAATAGGTTTGTTGATAGAACTAATATTGTTTATTCTTTACCACGCTTAATACTGTTGTTCATCCTTCGTAAATTCCGAAGAAGCTCTTCAAGGCTAGTAACAATAATTCCCCCAGAATTTTCAATAAACCATTGGACCTGTAGGTTTATTATACCACCAAGATTGTCGCTTGCTAATCTGAAATCGCTTCTATATCCGATAATCTTCTTTTGTAGTGCATAAGCGTATCCTATCTCAGCTGCCACACCACTATCGACATCTTGACCATCCAGTACAGCTACCACGATATCAGATTTTCTTATACTAACCACATTCATTTTTGCTAATTCCCGATTTATTTCCCTTAGGCGTCTCTTTAACTCAGAAATAGATTGTGTCTTTGAGGCTTTTTGAATTTCTCTAGATGTACTTTTTAGAGAATCCCAAGGATTTAATACTATGAACCCAGTCTTTTTTAGAGCGGGGACTATAACATTGAACATAAAGTGTTCACCGCCTTCAGAGAATCCATAGGGACTAGCTAAATAGATTTTTTTTAGCATATTAGATATTTGAGGCTTGGTCGTAATTAAGTAGTTCGAAACGATAAGATCAGGTTCTAGTTTTTATTGTTGATATGTTTAGCCCAGACTCGATACTTCTTCGTATATTATTTTTGATTGACGTGATTCGGACAAAACCTAATAGGAAGAGAGGTAAACCTTGCTACTATTCCCCTACAGTAATGGTGAGACGCTTCATCGTTAGAGTATGGGTAAATACCAAGCAACAACGCTTTGCATGAATATTTTTCGATAGATATGCCATACAACAGGAAGGTAATGAGGGCATGTGGTTTGGATAGATTACCAGACAGAAGAACATTCGACAGAAGGTCAAAGCCATATCAATTGACATAAGATCAAGGATAGGTGCTATGGATATGCTCTTCATAAAAGATGGGTTGGTAGACTCATCCATAGTATCCGTTGACAGTTCATTGTTGAAAGCAAAGAGACATGTATGGCATAGATCAAACATGAAGAACGAAGTGCCACGCTCAGGTATAGATACAGATGCTCGATGGGGCTACAGCAGAACCAAGGGATGGATATTCGGATACAAGATGCATCTAGCATGTAGCACAGGTTCATTGATAGTTCCATTATCAGCTGATTTCACAACAGCTAGCATTACTGATAACAAGATGTATGAAAGCATAACATCTTCATTGCCTACAGGAATGGTAAGGTATGTTGTAGAAGATGAAGGATATGATGATCACAAGTTATGTGATTTCAGCAGGTATAGAGGGCATCCAGTATTCCCATTGGAAAGGTACAAGCATACTACAGATAATAATAGACTGGCATTGCTGCAGTTCTATCAATCGGAATTTGGGCTTGATCTCAGAGTATAAATCCAACGGTTTAAGGGCGCAGATTAATAAAATTGGCAATAAAATAAATATATTTTCAAGGTAGTTAGAAGAAATAACAACATCTTTCCCAGAGCTTGCCTACACATGTACAAAGCAAACAGGGGATTTAATATTAGACGGAGAAATAGTGTTAGCTCGAAATAACAAGCCTTTACCCTTTAATGAGTTACAGCAAAGACTACGAAGAAAGAATGTTGATCATGATATTATGAAGGCAATACCAGTAATTTACATGGCATACGATTTATTTTATCTCGACGGTTCTAGCGCAATGAAACAATCGTTAACAAGGAGAAAGGATCAACTTGACTGGTTGTCGTTCAATGAACCAATGTTTATCCTACCACTCTTACGTCTGGATGGTGTAGAGAGGATAGAGAAAATGTCTACAGAAAGCCGAAGAATAAGACGTGGGGATTGGTATTAAAAGATCTTGATTCGACGTATAAGCCGGGAAGGAGAGGAAAACACTGGGTCAAACTAACACGAACTTGACACTATAGATACTGGGGTAGTAATAGTAGAATAGGACCATGGTAAGAGAGCAAGTATTCTCTCGGATTATACATTTGCAGTAAGGGATAATACCGAGTTGAATGTGGTAGCAAAGGCTTATTCTGGAATAACTAACGAAGAGATCTTATAGCTGACTTATAGGCCAAAGTCAATCATAATCCAGGATGAGGGTTACAGAATACTTGTTAGACCTGAAGTTGTGTTAGAAATAGCATTCGATAGCATATAGAAAAAATGAAAGGCGTAATAGTGGTTACGATTTGAGATTTCCTAGAATAAGAAGCATTAAAGACAAGAGTCTTAACGACATCGATACGCTCGAATAAATCAAATCTATTCATGGTGTAATGGTCATGTAGGAAATAAATAATGTAATATAATGGTAGAAATTGAATATTGCATGGCCAGACAAAATAGAACTGTCGGTATAACAATATTCATTTCTTGTATTATTGGTTTCATAATTTATGCATGGTTTCTACTTGTTTCTGATTGGAAGGAGATCATTTTACAGCTAACAGTGCTAGTTGCTGTAGCGGGAATGCTTGGAGTATTGGCTTGGATAGGATTAGCTATGGCAACAACAACCCATAGTAATAAAAATGTAGATGATAATCGATCTGAATAGGAAGAAGATAGCAAATAGTAACTATTCTTTCATTTTTAAACCACGTACAAGGCCTCTGGCGAAAGGGAATCTACTTCGATCAATATCCTATTTTTGAAATTATCGTCATAACACCATTTGCAATCACGAGTGAATCCTAATCATAGACGGTTCCCCATTATTTTCATAATACATGAGTTGTTCATTACTTATGGAAGTGGAACTGGAGTTTAGTAGCAGCAGAATTCGTGAGCTCAAGAAAATAATAAAAATTTCAATTTACTGTATAAAACGTGGCATACCAAGGCTCAGGATTTCAGTTCTCAACATTTGTTTTTGCTAGAATATTCACCAATAGAATAATTCGTATCTCTATGGACTGTGATACTATAGCTGTTAAGACAATAGGTTGTTTCCTGATGATATATCAACAAAAATTACGATTAATCTATGGGGACTCATAATTAAGATTCAAGATAATTTTTGCCTATGATCACTAAGGTAATAGAATTATTTATCCAAGAAAAAATCTCAACACGATAACGAAAGTACTCACAGTTGAAGATAATAGAAGGCAATATTCATTGGGAAAATTCATACATAACATAATTATGATTTCAATTATCTCCAAAAAGATTAGAGGTGCAGGATATCAAAGGATTGGTCACCGGTTTACTCTTCTTCATTACTATTTTTGTTTTAACAATCTGAACCGGCTAGTGGACTAATTAGACGAAGTATAAATGATAAATCAAATGAAAGGTGTAAAGATACAAGTTCTGGATATTCTAAACAGATGATCCTTGATCATGTTTAATCTGTGATTGTAAGCCAAAAATTCGAGGGTCTTGTAATTATCAACCCAACACAATTCCACAAATAACTTATTCTGACTCAAACTATACACATACTAACATAGCTTCCTGATAGCGTTAATTGAAAGAGAATCAAATGTTGCGGATTAGTGTTATAGTTCTTCAATATGGAAAATGAGTATGCTAATCTAATGAGTATGCTAATCTTTATGAGGTATTATTGTGGATTCTCTACCGATGAGTGTTAATTTTGACACAGTTAAGGAACAGATAGAGGAGATCAAGAATATATCCTTAGGCCTAAGGGAACTAGTTTACTCCGCACCCTCTCAGTGGTTATGGGACTCTTTGGGTTCAACTATATCAGTAGAACATATAGCAGAAGTGATAGAAAAGATTGAAAGTAGCGTGCATAAAGTGCAGACATATTGTAATGAAGAATACAAAGAAGCTACTGATGCACTTTTAGTAATAATGTGGACAGGTTTGCAGACAAAAAATTATGAGGCTATTCTTAGTGGGGTCAAACAACTAAATAGTATTAGGATTGATTTTGAACAAGAACCCTTCAAGCTGAAGCTCGAGTAGCTACCAGTTATTAATATGATGAACCTGTGATACAATATCATGAATAAGAAATTAATAATTGGAATTGCCTCAGGAGTCGTTATACTCACAGCGATCGCAGGTGTCATGAGCCAAAGTCATTCAGATACCGACAAGATCATGGACATTGAGAAGAAACGTGAACGGAAATTAGATTTTATTGATAATGCATCTGTAACTTGGCAGCAAGGTGCTATTGATGATCTACAATTTACGGAAATAATTAATCAATCTATAACTGATACTGATACTTTACGTGGAGAATATTTATCATTACGCCTGATTTCAACACACGACAATTACAAGAAGTTATCGATGAATTCACTTGATAAACAGAGAGAAGCTCTTCAGAAAATGAAGGAATACGTCCAAACGGAAGATCCCGTAGTACGAGAATCGCTACGGGTAGAGTTTGATCAACTACTCATAGCGTCATTCGAACACAGGAGGGACGCTCTTAGAGAACTTGACTAGAATTGATAAGATCATTTTTTTTATTTACAAGTTCCCTGGTCTGGGCTGATATTTCCTAACTAAAACAAGGATAAATGCCAGTCTGCAAACTAACTTGAATAGGTAATAAAAAATAGAATATAATAATTACATTTTCTCCAAGGCATCTATTCCGAGCAAGTTTAATGCAGCTCTTATAGCAGCAATAAATGAGCCTACCAATATTAAGCGTGCTTTTCTTACTTCTACATCATTCTCTTGCAATACAGGAATGTGTTCGTAAAATGCGTTGAACTGGGTAGAAAGTGTATAAGCATATCTTGCAATTAATTTTGGAGATAGATTGAGAACCGCGTTTTCCAAATGCATTCCAAACTTGGATAACCCCTTGATTAGAGTAATTTCATGTTTTGTGTTCAACATCGATGCCAAATTATGATCAATAGTTAATGAAGATTCGACGGACTTTTCTATTATCCTACATGCCCTAGCATGCCCGTATTGCAAATAAGGACCCGTGTCTCCTTCCAGGTTTAACGATTCCTTCATATCAAATGAAATGGTTTTGTCGATATCCTGCTTTATCATACTATACCGTATAGCTGCTATCGCAATACTTTCAGCTATTCTTTCCAACCATACATTATCAGCTTGCGGGTTTCTTATTTTTGTAGCTTCGTATGATATTCTGTATAGCGCGTCGAGTACTGTGTCTGCATTTACATACACCCCCTTTCTCCCTGACATTTGAGCAAACTGCTTCTCTCCTATCTTTATGCCAAGTCTTCTAGCGGTATCATTGCTTAATGTAACAACTTCATAGCTAAGATGTATGTAGAGCTCCGAATTTGCTCCAAACATAGCAAGCACTTTGGATATTATTTTTTGAAGTCTACTCTGTCTACTGTCTATCACTGTAATTGCCAAATCTGCTGCATGAAATCTAGGATTCACTTCCCTTGATAAATCGAGTTTTGTTGCTAGTAAGGTAGTGTTATCAAACTGGGTAGCGTATTTGTAGTAACTAAACGGGTCTTCGACCAACCCGACCTTCCATGCTGCATATGGAATATCCTTGGAAATGTATGTGGTGGTGCCATCACTTCTGAGCAGAACCTTCTCATCGCCTTCGAATCCTGCTTTTATGACCAAACAGCCCATGTATTTAGATTTTGGATTATTTTCCGTCTTTACAATTTCCTTTTCTTTCATTAACTCAAGTACAATTTCCCACAATCTGGACTGAATAATTTGAGATTCAAAGTTCAAGCAATCATATCTTACCTTCATCCTCCAACAGGTCTTGAGCTGTTCGTTGAGAACCTTTCCAGTGAGTTCCCTAGCAAATTTTGCAATTTCGGAATTAGGTTTTTCGATTTCTTTTACCACATATCGTCGTTTTTCAACCAGGCTTGTGTCTTTTTGGTACATTTCATTCACTTTTACATAAATCTCATCCCCACAATAATGATCAAATTTTCTTTCTGTTTTTAATGGAAAGTTTGCAAATTTCAATCCAACGATTATATCTGCTACCTGGAGCCCAGAATCGTCAACATAGTTCAGAACATAAGCATTGTGATTTGTGTGATTCAGAATTCTATATACACAATCTCCAAGCACTACATTGCGTATGTGACCTATATGCAGTGCTTTGTTTGGATTAACACTAGTGTGTTCTACAAGGACACGTTTGTTCTTCCCAATATCTAAGGTATCTTGTTCAAACGCGTTAGTCCTTGACAATGTTTCATAGGTTAATCTAGTACGGTTTGCCGTGAAGTTAATGTAACCTGCAGGATGTGCATCTACAAATGCAATTAATGAATTCTTTTTTTGATCCAAGGAAGACTTGACAACTACAAAAATCTCTCTTGCGATTTCACTGGGCTTCCTTCCAATCTCCTTGCTTAGCTGGAATGCTATATTACTATATACGTCTCCAAGATCTGTTCTAGGAGTCTCCTCTACGGAAAAGACTACTCTCGGGAAGTCAAGTTTAGCTAAAACATCATTTAGCAATGGCCTAACTTCATTTATCAAAAGTCTGAATACCATCTTTCACACCCAGAAAATTGTATGCTATGTGATCCAATGCGTCAACCAAACCATTCCCATCATTATTGTTTACTGTATGCTTCGCATATACCTTCACATTATCCTCCGCATTGCCCAAGGCAATACTATATCCGCAAGAATTGAATAGTGGAATATCAGTTTCGCTATCACCAATAGCTATAGATTCTTCGGGTGTGATGTCTAATCCTTCCAATGCTGCTTTGAAACCTACAGCTTTGTTTATACTTTCATGGTTCAAATGATATGCAAATTTGCTATCTGTAATTATGACGGGTAATTTACTTTCCTTCAATAACTGGGCCGCAATGGTGACATCAAAGGTGCGTTCCAGCACTACTTCGGTCAATCTAGTAAAGACCAGTTTCTTTTTTACGCTATCTATTCTTTTGCTAAGAAATTCATAGGCTCTATCAGAGTGTGATTTATCTACTAATAGCTTATGCTCATGTGGCCCAGTAGTAACGACGCCACCATTTTCACCAACCGCGATTCTGGTAGTACCGCCGAACATAGATAAAATATATGCTTCTAAAGATGAGCGGCCTGTCACATAGATCACCCTACAGCCTGCCTTCTCTATAGTTCGCAGCATTGAGAACGAACCTATGTGAAGCATGCCGTTGCCATCTTCCGTCAAAGTACCATCAATATCAACTGCAAGTGCTTTAACTTTCATACTTTATGTCAACAGAATGGGGGGCAGAAAAGTGTTTGCCCTTCTATATTCTATATAATAATTAATACAGATTAATTTGAGATAAAATTAGTATATTCTGCATGAAACGTAATTACAAGTATATATTTGGATATAATGTCAATGGAGTTCTCCACTGAAGAGAAACATTCCGTATCAATTTGTGTGAAACGTAAAAAAACACTTATTTCAGAGAATGGTGGGTTGAACTGGTCTACCTATATTAATATTCAATATTTTCTGATTTAATATCATAATCTATTTATGCGGAGTTTCAATCAAATTACTTATGCCTAGGTTTCTGGCAAGATCAAACCCCAAGGAAGAAGGTGGCCAAGGCCATAACTTGGATACGAGTGGCTCAGAATTTGCCAAAAAGGATCTTTATAAGAAAGGAGTGAATCATATGGCTTCTGAAAAACTAGAAGAGGCAATCCACACTTTTGATCTCGCCTTACGAATAGATCCTTCTTATGTTGATGCATGGATAAAGAAGGGATATTGTAAATTCCATATGGATGAATTTGCTCAGGCCGTGGCTTCCTATGATAATGCGTTACAAGTTGACTTGAACAATGCTGAAGCATGGAATATGAAGGGATTAGCATACTATAAAATGAAGAATTATGAAAAGGCAATTGAGTGTTGTGAGAAAGCGATCGATATTAATCCCAACGAGGGCATGGCGTGGTATAACAAAGCATGTTACTCATGTCTTACAGGGAAGATCGATGAATCATTAGATTCATTGAAACGTGCTATAGAGATTGAAATTTCCTATGCTAAAAAGGCAGTAAAAGACAAAGATTTTGAGAATGCCAGGGGAGAGATGGTGTTTAGACGAATAATTGAAGTTGTTGTATTGGAGGCGATAAGAGTTGGTTACGAAGTTGTTGGTAAGATGGTGTGGATAACTGGTATGGATAGGGAGGATATAGAAGAAGCAATAAACAACTTACTTCTAAAAGGGTTGATAATAAGGAAGATAAGACGCGGGTTAGGATTTGGTAAGGAAGAATCATATACACTTGCAAAGCAATTAGCACAGAAGATAGGTATAGAAAAGGAAACCCCATTTGGTGGTGCACGAAAAGAGGTATTAGGCCTAGTGTTGGAGTTAAAAGATTTAAGCGAACATGTGGCGAAGACAAAACATGCTGTAGAGAAGGGTGATTTAACAAGCGCATCATCTTATATTTCTGATCTAATCGAGCCCAGAAAGTATGGGAGTATTCTAATTGAAAACTTCTTTGAAGAACATAGAGATTTAAGGGTATATCACATTAAGATGAAAGATAAAGGCCAAGATTATCTCTTTATTAATAAGGAAAATATCATAGAATTGCTACAAAATATAGAAGTAGAGATAAATGAGAAAATAAGGCGTAAGGCGACGGCTTGATAGAAGCCTTGACTTAATATTAGGGGTTTTATTGCGTTGTGAAATGTTTAGATATAAGGATCTTGTCAGTTAAGATTGAATTAGATTTTGTCCCTAGGTAGAAGTTACTTTACGCCAAGTCAATCCATTCTTCATACGACTCATTTTCTATTATTAATGATTGTTAGAATTAAATATTTTCAAAAGGATGGAATAACCAATTTAGAATCTAATTTTAATGCGTAAATAGGAGCAATCAAGTAAGTTCATAGAATACATAAGAATTAAAAAGAACAAATTCTCAACTTGAGCCGGGTAGTATATGTCCAAGATTAGGATTGCAATTATTGGAGTTGGCAATATTGCGAGCACTCTGGTACAAGGAATTGATTTTTATACTAATGGGAGAAATGATGGATTATGGCATAACATTGTTGGAGGGTATAAAGCTTCAGATATTGAGATTGTATCTGCATTTGATGTAAATGCTACCAAGATTGGGATGGATCTCTCCAGTGCTATATTCAGAGACAGAGAGAGAAGATATGTGGAACTTAAAAATTTGGATATAGAAGTTTACGCTGGGATACTCTATGATGATATTCCTTCAAACCTTAAAGATATTATTGTCGTCAAAAGTGATATTTATGACAATGTACTGAAAACTGTAAAAGAATCTAGACCAGATGTTGTTATTAATCTAATTCCATCTGGAATGGATAATTCCTCAAAGAAATATGCGGAGTGTGCTTTGGAGGCAAATGCAAGCTTTGTTAATGCAACACCAACCTTGTTGACTAAAGGTAAGCTTGTGGAGAAATTTGTCAATGCTGGACTGTTGCTGGTTGGGGATGATCTAATGAGCCAGTTTGGAGGCACTGTCTTCCATAAAGGGTTGATTGACTTTATGGTGGAGAGAGGTGTGAAAGTGAAGAAGAGTTATCAGCTTGATGTTGGAGGTAGTTTGGAAACTCTAAACACAATAGATGAAAATTTAAAGGCAATGAAAAGAAAGATAAAAACTGCAACAATCAACACTGAGGCACCCTACGAGTTTGAATCTGTTGCTGGTACAACTGAATACGCCGATTTTCTAAATGATTCTCGTATGAGTCACTACTGGATGTATGGTGAAGGGTTTTTGAATAGCCCTACCATCATTGATATTACACTGAGAAGCAGGGATGGAGAGAATGCATGTAATGTGCTTCTTGATGTTGTTCGAGCAATAAAATACTGCAAAGAGAACGAGAAACTATCATTGAAGGATACTATTTGTGCCTACGGGTTCAAAAATCCACCGAAGACGGTCAAAATACGAGATTCTTATACGAACTTTGTAAACACCTTGGCTACTTGACCTTTTATAAATGTGTGTTGAATCAAAGTTTTCTAAAAGTTGGGAGCACAAATTTTACTTACTGGTTAAAGGTGTTGTAAAGAAGAGATACAGGCAAGTTAATTGACTATTTTAAAAAACTCAATATTATTTTTTAATTTTGATGTTTGTGTACTACCCTTAGAAAGAGAATTAGTTTAAGATTATTATATTATTAATGAGTTGCGCTTCTATACTTCTTAAATTGGAAAATATTCATCACTAGCCCAATAGTCGATGACTTCTATGAAGGGTCAAAAAATTGAACGGTATTGAGATATATCAATTATCACGGGTGAATTTTTCCCAGGTCCAATTATCGACAGGTTTGATGATTCCTTTACGCTTAGCTTGTAGGATCAAACTATACCTATCGAGAGCTGGTACTTCTTCAAGCGAGAATCTGTCAACGTTCTGTAACCAACCAATGAATTCTTCATAGGACTCCAGAATATCTTGGTTATATTCGTAGTTATGAAATTCAAGTTCTTTTATAATCTTGTACCGTAAGGCCCTATTTAGCCAGTACTGAACTCTCCTTCTGCTATAACATTGGTAAATGTCGTGTCTGGTAAACCTGTGTCTCGACTTGGCAAACTTTACAAAATCATTGAAAGTCATCAGTTCTACCACCGTTTCAGCGATACTCATATTCACAATGCTCTGATTTGTTTTGTCTATACTTATTTCGTTCTTAATACTCATTGTTAATTATTTATTTTATAATTGGTGCTTATATGATCTGTGTAGTTTTTAAACGCTGTTTCAAATATTGTTTGTCATTCTGTATTTCATTAACATTTACCTAAATTTAATGATTTATAGAAATGAAAATTAGCCTATAATTCTACTCGATACAAATTGGTTACGAGGATAGTTCATTATCATAGTGAATAAAATTGAAATGATATCAGGAATTCTTGGGTCGAGTGTAATGATAAAAAAAGTATAATTTTGAGACCTTCATGGGTTTTTATCAATTTACCTTTAGTTGCATTATAGGATTTTTGGATTTTGGATCAGATTAATGAGGAATAAGTTTTGAATCTACTAATAGATGAAGGACCATAAACAAGGTAGTTTTTTTGTATAATTAGCCTGTTGAAAAGAGTTTTCAATTGAGCATACCCGATTTCATCATTTGAACAAGCATTCCTAATATTTGATCGGTTTACACCTTTATTGAATTTGATAAGGGCTAGAATTGATAATTATTGAGGTATTTAACAATCATGAAATCATGTAGTTTGCTTCATCAGGTTTAATAATTTTTTAATAATGTTTGACCTGTTTTTAGATGGGGACAAGTAGATAACAGTTTGTTCTTATTTAGATTAATGATAATCAATGGAATATATTATAACATATGTGTTAAAGCAACAAGTTTATTTTCAAATCTTATATGAAACATTTTGATAGTAATGTCAGTAGATATTATATAAAATGGGGCCTTTTTCAAACCTGAACTGAAAACCCTTTTGTAATCATATATTCTGAAGAGGGAAAAACACTGACTTTGTTAATTGAGGACGACATTGGCAATATAGATATAGCAAACTAAAAAAGATTCCAACAAAGGTTATCTGAGACGGTAAGATGATTGAGACAATATTCAGGAATACAATGGGGAGAGCAGAATTTGCCGAGCCGAATCAGATAAAATATTATGGAATAATGAAGCTCAACATGGCACATATCTATTCCTTCAATAAGTTCTCCTTCAATAAATTCTTCTTCACACCGACAGCGGACACACTTGGGCCAATTGCTGCAAGGGAGATAAAGAGTAATGATAAATATGTATTGTCATAATACAAAAAGTCAAGAGAGGAAAGGGTCGAAGACTATCGGAAGTAAAATCCAAAAATCACTATATTCTAAACATACGAAGAATTGAATAAGAGAACATGTTGAGAATGCAGTTAAATCAATGACATTTGATGAATTGTTAGTCTTGCCAGAGTTTATCAACAGCAAGTGGGTTGTCAGAAAGTAGTGACAGCGGAAGAAGTAGAGAACCTAATTAATAAAGGCTACAAATTCGTTGCAGTATTGCCAAACAATAAGATCATATTGCAGAAGTGATTAATACCCATTAATCGCTGATTAAAAAGTATTAATATAGTTTCGATCCACCACTTAATATGCCAACATTTTCAAACGTTGGAGAGAAAGAGATAACAAGGGCAATCGCAGAAATGTTCCATGAAACATTTATTGATTATGCTGACTCGGATGTGATAATAATAGGAGCTGGTCCTTCCGGACTAATGGCTGGAAAAGAACTTGCACAAATGAACTTTAAAACATTGATTGTGGAGCAGAATAATTATCTTGGAGGTGGCTTCTGGGTTGGGGGATTTATGATGAACCCTATAACTGTTAGAGCCCCTGCTCAGAAAATATTTGATGAATTGAATATACACTACAAACAAGTCTCTGAAGGTCTATATGCAACACCAGGACCTAATGCCTGTTCCAAGTTGATAGCTGCCGCGTGTGATGCGGGCGTAAAATTCCTGAACCTTACAAAATTCGATGATTTAGTTTTAAAAGACAATAAGGTTTCAGGAGTGGTTGTGAATTGGATGCCCGTATCAGCACTTCCAAGAAACATAACATGTGTTGATCCAGTGGCACTGGAATCAAAAATTGTAATAGATGCATCGGGACATGATTCAGTTGCGGTGAGGAGACTGACAGACCGTGGTCTTGTAAAATTTGCTGGTATGAACCCAATGTGCGTAGAAAGTGCGGAGGATTTATTGGTGGATCAAACTGGTGAAGTATTTCCTGGGCTTATAGCTGCTGGAATGGCTGTAACCGAGACATTTGGTCTTCCTAGAATGGGGCCTACTTTTGGTGCAATGTTATACTCTGGCAAAAAGGCAGCTGAAGTTGCTGCAATGAAGCTTAAAGAAATTGCTCATGTGAGGGTTATATAACAAGTTGTTGAGTGACTGATTTATTTCTCAGTGAATTGTTACTCCCCTACTTTCTGATGGCTATAAATGAATTCACTGTATTAGTCTATTATGTCTAACTACAGGTGATATAAAACTTTTGAACTGGTTTAATCTTAATGCCCAGTAAGAAAAAATCTAAGAGCAAGAGTGAAAAAAAGAAGAAGAAAAAATAAGTACTAAATGTGATTATTAGGGTCCTATACTATGGAAAGATTAGTGAATTAACAGAAGCCAAAAATTTGTAAGTAATTTATTTTTTCTTTTTAAATTTTCTAAACTAAATTATTTCTTGGGGAGCTCCTTCATGTTGAGGTAGTTTTGAGTTTAATCAAAAACCCGTATGAATGCAAGTATACTTATAAGATAAATTAATTTCCTATATGACAAGAGCTAATGCCAGCACATAATAAGCATTTTGACAAAGACTAATTTAGGATTCCATTGTCAGGAGTTGTATATTGTTGAAGCATAGAATCAATTCTTGAAGATAAATTACTAGTCAATGAGTTTAGCCTTATTATTTTATTACAGTATTATCTTCTTATTTGACGAACAACTGGGATAAAAGTGGACGTCATTGCCTTGGAACTAGGGCAAAGGAGATTACTATTTCATTACGAATTTAAATTGTGTTACATCTCATTTCTTTTACAATCTTAGCCCAAAATCTACAATAACCATGAGTTATTTATCAAGTTCTCCCTCATTCTTTTCTTAAAAACCTACACCCTCTTAATTCACGGTGGAATTAAGGAAGGATGTTAATTCAGATCCGAATATCACACTTATAATGAAAAAACATAAACCATCATTACTTTGGTTATTTGTGTTGTAGGATCAAGAGGAGCTTGCCATGGGATTTGTAGAAGACTTGTAATAACCTGTACTCCTATGTGAAGTACTTCCACTTGTGAGAACATAGAATCATACAGATAATATGGAGCTCCACTGGAAGGCATATCCCATTATGATGTATAAACTATGTAATTTTGACTAATTAACACCTAATTACGAAGGATTTAGAGTACATCGCCTTCGATAATATCGTCAATTTCTTTAGGATTAGGCATTCTTGTTAATTCTGCTCGTATCTTAGTTGTATCTATCGATCTTTCTACTTGAACAACATGGTATCTTCACCTTCTCGTAGATGAACATTGACCACATCAATAATCTCGGGATTGACTATTATTCAAGTTGATGCTACAATATAGTATCATTAACTGGTATCAAAATTATAAAAATGTAGATTTATTTGTATTACCATGTCTAAATTATGAACAAAAAAAGTTGGTTTTATATTCCATTTAATTGAAGCTTTACAATCTAAAAGTATCTCGCCGTTCTGACTTGTTTGTCATGAATAATCTTACATAATTGGAACCGCTCTAGAAGCAACAAAATCTTAAAGACCCAATAGTGACTCTTGCTCTAGCCGTGATTCAATAGGTATCTGAACTGTAATCCTCGTACTGTTTGCCTATTTAGGCTAAAAGTAAAAATAACTTATACCATTACTTTTAGCTTCTTTGATGAGTCATGGAATATGTTAGGTTAGGTAAATCGGATCTAAGAGTTTCTGTTATAGGATTAGGCGCTTGGCAGATAGGTAGCACTGGATGGGGATGGTCAATCGATTTTGAAAAGGAACAGGCAGTGGAAACGATAAACAAAGCTCTTGAGCTCGGAATAAATTTCATTGATACAGCTGAATCGTATGGGGATGGTTTATCAGAGAAAATAATTGGAGAAGTCATTAAAGAAAATCGTGAAGAGCTTCTAATTGCAACAAAGGTTTCCTCATCTAATCTTTCATATGATGATGTGCTTGCTGCTGCAGGAGGAAGCCTGACTAGGCTAGACATAGACTATATTGACCTTTACCAGATACACTCGCCTAATCCTTCGATACCAATCAGGGAAACAATGAAAGCTATGGAAAAATTAGTTAGCGAAGGCAAGGTTAGATACATAGGCGTAAGTAACTTTAACGTAAACGATCTCAGGGAAGCACAAGAAGCATTGTCATCACATGACATAGTATCAAACCAGGTCGGATACAACTTACTTCAAAAGGAAATAGAGGGCGACTTGCTTCCATATGCAAGGAAAGAAGGTATATCAGTAATAGCGTACAGTCCACTTGCCAAGGGAGCACTAACGGGGAAGTATAATGAGCATAACAAACCAACAATAGGATTCAGAACATCTGATAAGATTTTCTCATCTCGTTACATGGAAGCAATATCAAATCTAATCAAGTCATTAACAGAAATTGCGAAAAGAAGAAATTTTACTGTTCCACAGGTTGCTTTAAACTGGCTCATCAAAGATCCACTAGTAGTACCGATTCCTGGGGCAAAGAATCTAAGACAGGTTGAGGATAACGCAGGTGCTTCCGGATGGAGGCTTGAAAAATACGAATTAGAAATGATAGAGGAAGCACATGCTGAAATTAAAGGAAAGCTTTAACCTTCAAGAAAACATGGATTATTGACGTATATAAAATAAAAAATAAAGGATTAAACGCTGTTGTATAGTATTATTCTTCCTCCACGCTTACCGCAGACGTAGCCCTAGATTACTATTAATTCAAGAAAATAACTAAACTATTAACAATCCAAAAACAATCCAAACCTAACGTTACCATGCATTAGTAACATATTACACATTAAGCAGAAAGCCTTTTTCCTTTGTGTGATTAAATAGGTAGACATAAACCTAAGGCAGAGTTCATAACTATTTCAAATAAAAAATGTGGTTTTGTATCTCCCTTAATTGTGAGCTTCACAACTTACAAGTATCTGCCCTTCTGACTTGTTTGTCAAGAATCTTCTTACAAAATTGGAACCGCAATACTATGTCTTTAATCCATGCAATAAAACAGTGATTTAACAATATCATTAAAGATATCTTTACAAAGCCATTAAAGACATCGCCTTCCCTTTAGTCTTCAAAGATTAGTTCTATTCCCATTTACTAAACCTTTGGCGGTTAGAAGAAATATGTTGAGAGGCTAACGTCACGGGTGTCACTTGTACACTATCTGGTATGCTATTAAATACACCGTCGTTAACTACCAGTGAGAAACCTAAATCCTTCCTAGTAGTTGGAGCAACAAATGTCGGGTTGGTAATAGTAGCGCCTGATAATTTTCCTCTCTCTTCTCGAACCTTACCAATAACTTTCTGAACCTGTTATGCCAAGATGCGGTTCTTTCTACAACCCATCTCTTTGCTTTGTATAAATTCTTTTTCAACACTTCACCTTTATGACGAATGTGATCTACATATCCCCTTCCTAACTCCATACTCTATCTCAGGGAAATCGTATCCTATTCATGCATATGTTCTGTTTAACTTTGGGCCTATCAACAACAATGCTATCTATTGTAGGAAAGGCTGATTTCATATCGTGTTTATTTGCTCCAGTAATTACAGATGAGAGAGGTACTCCTCTTCTATCAACAAGCATGTGACGTTTGGTACCTAGCTTGCCTCTATCCGTTGGGTTTGCTCCGGCCGTTTTCCCCCTAATGGGGCCTTCGGTACGCTATCCATAGATTGCCAGTCCCATCCTATACTCTTTAATTCATCATATATTTCCAGCAGCCTCTTCCATACCTTCTTGAGTACTCCTATCCCAATCCATTCCTGAAATCTTGCATGGCAAGTTGAACCAGAACCAAATTCTTTCGATACCTTCTTCCACTGATATCCAGTTCTTAATACGTACAGTATTCCATTCAACACTTTTCTAAATGGTACAGCTGGTCTTCCAACTGTTCTTGCTGGTTTCTCTGATGGCAACACTAGTTTGAACTCTACCCAAAGGACTTTTGCAAGATATGCCCGATATTAAAAACAAATTCAGCACAGGGACAGTTGGAGATGTCACCCGACACAGCAAAAGAATGGGTCAAGCGAACTATGGAAAGACCATCAAACCAAGCACGATTGCGGACTGTTGACCTCAATTGGACATATGACGAGAAAAGCGCATGGTTCCTATGCACATTTTGTTTTGACACGCCCAGGCGCTTCTTCACTGAAAATCCCGACGAACTGCAGCAGCATTTGAAGGATGTCCACAAGACATACCAGGCGGCCAGCCTTAGAGTCTGGCAGGGGGCGACCAAATAATGACGGTGGACAACAAATCATTCAAATGCTGCTGCTGCAAAAGAAGACACAAGACAAAAGAGGAACTGAAACGACACCATAAATCCCTTCACAAATTCATGAGAGAAGTGGAGGATATACAATGACCCCTATTTTTCCCGTTATGGTTAACGCATTACTTTTCTCAATTCTTGGATGGATTGGGTGGGATGGCGATGCGTTAACCAGTTCCAACGCATGTACATGCAGGCTCGGACACTGGAAGGTTGGAATGGCAGAAACAGGAACAGGAATTGGTGAACGGACATGAGGACATCATCACACAAGTACATAGGCAAGGTCACTGGATGCGTACTGACGCCCTACAACGACCATGTACGTTTTCAACAACACAATTACTGCTTCGACTGCAAGTTGCTTCACGGCAAGGATGCATCGAGATGCCGTGAATGTAAAAATCCATTGAACACCGAACCAAAGGAATATCTAACTTGCCTGGAATGCAAAAGGAAATTATTTCCGAAGGACAAGTATGATGCAGACCTCTTTGTCAGCAGGAATAATTCCAGAGGCTCCATTACTAAACACTATTGTATCAAATGTGCGTTGCAACACAACTACATATCATCCGACGTACTACATGATTATCTAGTAATACGACATCTACCAACAACACAAATTTATTCCTATATCCTAAATGAATACTTGGATGAATTAAGAGCTACAGGTAGACAACCAAGGTCGGTGAAAATATGTCATTGAAGCGTAGAATCAATGAGAACAAGGCAGTTGAAGTGATGAAAGCAGTCACAACAACATTTGCGGGGTATACAACGAAAGAGGGCGACCCCATAGGGAACCCACATAGGAAGAAATTTAGAATCAAGTACAAACACAAGAAGAAATACCCGAACCAATATTGCAGGATGCTAAAGTCACGCAAAGGAAAATCAATCATACTGGTGAAAGGTCAGGACCACATCATACCGAGGATAAAAAAAGGAAATAAATAATGCCACAAAAATACCTGGCCAATAAAATGATTGGATGTGTTGGCTGTATAAAGGAGACAAACGATATAACCTTGTCACAGATAAGCGCACGACACGCATGGACAGAGGACCATCGTTTCTATTGTGAGACCCATAGGCCACCAGGTGCAACCAGAGTGGTCGTGATAGATGCACATTGAACAACATCAAAAACATAATCGCCAAAAGAAGTATTTCCTGCAATATGGAAAAGCACGACAAATGTAGCGGCGGCAGAAGGCAGCCATATGAGATCTACGGGCGTACAAAATATTTGTGGAGAGAATGCGAATGCGGTTGCCATAACGGTCAGTTAACTATCAAATCATTCACGTTTAAACTCACAATATAATGTTGATAGAAAATGCGTCGAATTGAAACATTCAGTGACAAAGATATCCAGAAACTACAGTCGAAACGGGAACGCATGTCAAGCAACTTTGCCAACTATACCGTGTTACACTATCTTTTGGAGACCGCAGAAAAGTGTCATAATGTCGGGTCATTGGAAACAGCCCTGGCATATCATATAGAATTGCAACGAGTGAATGAGGATATCATCGCACGACTTCACAGCGCAATTGTAAGATGTGACTATAATAAAAGTCTGAAAGATCTACAATCGCAAGGTATGGGCAAGGCACAATCATAAGACATTGATGCTAGGATGGATAATAAAATAATACATGGTGACAGCAGGGAACTATTGAAGGGAATACCTGACAGGACCGCACAGATGGTCTGGACGGATATGCCATATCCCAGCATGGAAACCCACAGGTCCGTTGGCACGACCACACGACTGAAGAAATGGTTTGACGTGATATCATACGACGACATCCTACCGATTGCCACTGAACTATACAGGATACTTGATGACAACACGCATGCCTATTTCATGACCGACTTTACAAGCCTCCCAACGATGAAAACACAAATCGAAAAGACGGGGTTTGAGTGCAGGCAACTGATAGTTTGGGATAAAAATGTTAGAACACTCGGTTATCACTGGGTCAACCAGTGTGAATACATACTGTTTTTTGAAAAGGGTGAACGTAAACTGAACAAAAAATACACAAACCTGTTGCGCTACACAGCAATACGGGGTGGACAGCCCGCAGAAAAACCAAGGCAACTTTATAGTATGGCAATAAAGAACTCGACCAAGGAGGATGAACTGGTGATTGATCCCTTCATGGGGGCATCAGGCAACATTATACGTGTATGCACAAGCCTGAACAGGCGATACATAGGGATTGAAAAGAACGATGAATATTTTGCCAGGTGTCAAAGGGTCGAGCAAAGATCATGTGGGACATGAGATAATTGGGCAAGCACACAAGTATATCCTGGGCGCATTCAACACTTAACCTGGCAATGGGCTGCACGAAGGTATCAGAGGAATGCAGGAATTGCTATATCTACAGATTGATGCCCAAATTTGGCAAAGATCCAACCGAGGTCAGGATACTGGACATGGTGAATGCAATAAAGAAGGTGAAGATGTATGACGAGATCATCTTCGTGAACTCATTCAGTGACTGGCTGCACGAGAAGATTCCAGATCAGATAATCGATAACTGGATGTACAGGATATTCAAGGCATATGACAAGCAATTCCTACTGCTCACGAAAAGGGCGGAACGCCTACCAGTATATTTCAAGGAGAGGGTCTGTCCTGATCGTGTCTGGCTGGGCGTGAGTTGCGGCATCAAAAATGCAAAACATAGGATAGACCTTCTCAGGCAGGTTAGATGCAACATTCATTTTGTTTCATTCGAGCCATTGATTGAAGATATGGGGGAACTGGATCTCTCGGACATTGAATGGGTAATAATTGGCGGGGAGTCAAAGAGCCTGGAAGAAGTCAATAGGGATGGCCAGCAGCCAAGACCAATGCAGGCGGAGTGGGCAGAGGCCATAATCAGGCAATGCAGGGAGCAGAACGTCAGGGTGTGGTTCAAGCAACTTGGAGGGGTCGGTGGCGACGGGGCAGGCGGTGAATTGTTGAACGGCAGAAAGATACAGGAATATCCCGACTATAAACAAACAGAGACAAATGCCTAATTCCAACAAAATTGACTTATTGTAAAGCAGTTAAATTATCCCTACTGACGACTGCGGTATTTTTTATCATAGGTATTGTAGGTGTAGAGGGGGCAACGGACTTTCATCCACCCAGGACCAATATCACGATTGATGGCATGTACAACAACGTAACGGGATGGTACTACGACAAGGCACCGGTGATTAAATTCATGGCAACGGATGACGTTGCAGGTGTTGAGCATATCATTATCCAGGGTGCGCCATTTTATTACGGGGAAGGGGATTGCAGACAGGGTGAATGCTATCTCAAGTCAGGGCAGAACATCACGGCATACAAGCAGACCGGCTTCCAGAAAGGCATGATAAAATTCAACTATTTTGCAAAGGATAAGACAGGCAAACTCGAGGAACCACACCAGGTGAAGATCTACGTGGATGCCGTGAGACCAGAGTTGTCAATCATGCGCATCCACACGGAAACAAATCCAAATATTCCGATAGGCAGCAACTGCACGCCTGAAGATCTCAGGTCCAATAGGCAGTGCGTGATCATCGATGCGATGACGGATGAACTTATAACTTTTGAACTGTTAGCATCGGATCGCATATCCGGTATAAATGAAACATTATACCGCATCCCCACAATTGACAAGAAGTGGCACCTGGTTCCACATGGTATCCCTCACAAATTAATAACTTCAATCGACAAACAAGGATACTACCTACTAGAGATAAAGACAAAGGATGTTGCAGGCAATGAATCATTGCATAAACGGTTCTGGTTACGGATAACATACGGGATGAACATCATGAACATCGCCAAACACTTTGCATCGCTCAACACATTCCAACAGGTCGTAGTCAGACAGATTTTGGACGGTATTATTGTGGGGTCGGATGGATACACTAACAAGTTGAGTGAACGATTTGGTATTCTTCTTTAGGGATTGGATAAGCAGCATCATAAAAAAATACAAGGAAAAGCAGACCTCCAAGCGCAAGACGAAGAAACAGGATGACGCTATTTATGAGGCACTTGGATTATGAAAATGAGTCTTCCTTTTTTCTTTAATATATCATCACACGACATCTTAAACCAATGTGAACAAAAAATCCTTACGGTAACCACGGGCTGTATTTTAGCAACATACACAGAGATGGTACAAAGTACATTAGCACGGTCAATGAGAGGATGTTCGGGAGACACAAATAGACATGCGAGGTCATCGATGTAAGAAAGGTAGGAAATACAAAGCAGGACATAGCTATCGTCATGACTGACAAGATCCTGACATACACAAGAAAGGTGATGAAGTAATTATGAACGGGTAAAAGAAAATAGCACAGACAAACGTGATAATTTCCCAACTCATTTTTTAACAATTCATGATAACATCATTGACAAAATTCAACGTCATAACCTAACAGGTTCCTACGGAACAAAAAAGATGAACAGGAGAATTTTACCAATCACTGACAAAACTAATTTCATTAATATACTAAATTATTTTCTTTAATATATCATCTCTTTGGCAATTCGATCAGAAACACAAATGATAAACCTTCCTTTCGTAATGGGATTTATTGGGGTCGCAACAGGTATCATAATTGGTATCCTGATCTACTCCAATATTGACGGAGCAATCGCTTGCCCAACAGAGGGCGACGGTGTCAGGGCATGTGCCAATGCAAAGTCCTATGCTTGGACTGTAATAGGAATACTCCCAGTGGGATTATTCTTTGCGCTGTTTAGCATGTTTGGTGGATTTGCAGATTACCGGTAAGCGAACCAAACCCTATCTCTTTTTTAGTTATGAGGCGGCTAGGCATAAATGAATGTATATGACTTGTATCATACTTTACAAGTGATATTGTATTTAGTTCTTGTAACTAAGGGAGGTAATCGTCACCCAAATTAGCGATTAACTGTAGGGAGATAATTAATTTATTCAATAATTAACCTGAAGAAGCTTCTGTCGTAAATGGGCTGTTGATCGGGATATCTTGTTTTAATGTTTCAAGACAATGAGATAAAATCTGCTCTTTCGAATCGCCAACTGTCAGATCATGTCGTCTTATAGCATTATACAACATTCGAAGCTCGCCCTGAATGTCGTCTCCTTTTGGGGATATGTTGCAGGTCTTCTGCAACCATCATATCCAAATCCCTTTTTTCCATATTAAATCGTATAATATGCTTGACCAATATAAAGCAGTTTATATAATTATCAGCATCTCTAGAAAGTTCGGCCGGCATCAATTTAGGAGTTTAACATAGAATCAGATAAAGCCAAGCTGGTATGAATATGATTGAATTCTGCATATCAAGATAATCCTTGGTGATCATCAATGATAACGGTGTTCTAAATTTCTTATTGAAGTCTTCAAGCCCTCTTAAATCTGAATTGGATATATTTTCCCTGTATTTTATTTCCATTGGTAATGATTTCTGGAATAAATCTATCACCATGTCAACCTCATATACGTCTCGCCAGTAGAATATTTTTGGAACATGAGATGGTTCCAAGTTGAATTGCAGTCGTCTTGTATGATCTGCAATGACTGTTTCAGCGATCTTTCCTAATTCAGTTGTATTCGTTAGTATTTGTTCGTCAAATGTAGATGCAGCTGCGTTTCGAATTCCTATATCATTTACATACATTTTTTTCTCTCTTCTTGCTCTCTTAACCCTACTGTTTGAATAAAATTCAGCTTCAGAGATGAGGAAAGCGTTGTTCAGTAAATAGATGTAGGTATTCAAAGTCTCCCTCTTGAGATCAAGATTTTTTGCTAATTTCGTACGGTTGATTCTGTTTGATGATTCCCTTGCCAATATTGCAAACAGATTTTCCAGTGCTGCGGGATCTCTTACTTTATTAGTTCGTAATATATCCTTGTATATCGTCAAATACAAATAATCCAAAAGATTTTTTGCACATGTAACTATATCATCAATGGGTACCATCTCCGGATAACCCCCTTTGAGAAAATATTGTTGAAGATGCGCAAGCATTTTATCTTTTACACCTGCTAAAGCCTTGGATTCCTCTCTTAGCATTTCGTAAAAATTATCTGGCTCTTTTTCTGTTAGGGCATACCTAAGGGCTCGCCGCATATCCCAATTGGTCGTATTAACGATTTTACCAATTTCATCATGCTCCTTGAATCTAACATAGTCCAAAAATTTCATGGGTAAAACAATTTGTGGCCTGATACGGCCAACAAGGGCTTCTGAAGTTCCATGTAATATGCTAACACTTGATGAGCCTGATATAACAAACTTGATTTTATAACCTAGGTCAAACCAACGTTTCAGCACGAGCTCCCACCTATCGATTGCTTGAATTTCATCTAGGAAGAAGTAAACCCGATCCTTAATTTCATCGAGTGGTTTTTTGATGATGGTTCTAGCATACAGATCAAATATCTTCCCCAAACTTTGAAATGTCACATTAAGATACGGGTCATCTAAAGACAGAAAGAAAATATTTTGTGGATTTGTCTTAGAAATTAGTTCGTTGATCAACTGGTATATTAATGTCGTTTTCCCGACCTGTCTGGCACCTATTATGGCTACTATCTTATCATTCTGTAATTGTTCAAGTAGTTTGTGGTAGTCACGCCTTTTGAAATCTTTGAGTTTGGCTTCCGGTATAGGCTTCTTCATCCACCAAGGATTGTGATGATAGAGGATTCTAAGGATCTCCTCGTCACTCGGTAGTTTTGGCGCATTTTTGAATTTGGTTACCTTCTCAAGTTCCCTCAGCTGTTTTTCAAGATCAGGATTTAGTGTATCTTTGAATTTGGCTATCCCCTTCTCAAGTTCCCTCAGCTGTTTTTCAAGATCAGGATTTAGTGTATCTTTGAATTTGGCTATCCCCTTCTCAAGTTCCCTCAGCTGTTTTTCAAGATCAGGATTTAGTGTATCTTTGAATTTGGCTATCCCCTTCTCAAGTTCCCTCAGCTGTTTTTCAAGATCAGGATTTAGTGTATCTTTGAATTTGGCTACCCCCTAGTACCAATGAGGAATACTAAATTATAGCCGATATATAAGGGTATCCGTTATAACGGACATATAGAATACAAACATGTACTTTATAGCGGACATATAGACGTATGCAAAGGTACGTATGCTTACCGTAAAGAAATCGATCCAAAAAACGCTGTAGCATCTGCACAATATGATTTCATGTATAATGACGGAGTCGGATTGGGGACAGGGATAATATAATCTATAGACAATGGAACTGTGTCAGCATTGGTATTGTGTATAAGTATTTTTTGTTCTAGTTCAGGATTTTGAAAGGTGGTGCAGATGAAAGTTGGGAATGAAGAAGAATGAATAACTAGCTACATTGCCGAAGTAAGCATGGTAGTAATATTGAACAGTAATATTGAACAAACTGCGAAGAATGCGATGATCCTAATTGTAAGCGTATTAGATTCAAACCAAAACCTGATTCATCTATAGATATGTATGTAGAAGATAAACAAGCTAGAGAATTTTTGATTCAGGCAATCCAACAATATAAGTTCTACCATTAAGTACTCAATTATATAAGGCTCTGATTCAATCACTTGGTCAGATTAAATTGCTAAAGTTCATCATGACCTTGCCTTGCGTGATTCATTCATTATTTTTTATTCATATAATGGTCGTCAGATTTGTCAAAATTTTAAAATGGCTAGTTTACGTTTTCGTATATTCTAGATCTGTTTCGGTATAAACAATTAGGCTATGATGTTAATTTTCGGATAAGCTCTAAGTTGTTTCCCCCGATCTCGTCTCCATAAATATAATTTGTATGTTATAGGTAAAAGTACACCATTTGATACGATAGTATCTATTCTATCACAAATGGATTGCACTAGAAATTAGTGGACAATAGAATTTACAAAAGATAAAAAACATCAAAATTATAAATAAAAAGGAGAGTTGTCTAACTGACTCTTGGAAAATCACAATGCTTTACAACTGAACTACCGAACTCTTTGACACATATAGCAGTGTGGCCTAGGATAATTATGATATAACAGAAGCAAATCTTAAATGATAAGGAATTAGTAAAAAGAAAAAGAGGGAAAGATATGGAGTCGAGTCGGGCTCTTTCTTTATGCATAGATGCCTATCTTCTGCTTCTCTTCCCTGTTAGCCAGTAATGAGGTCATCCAACCTAAGATGGCACCAAAGAGAGCATACTGTAGTAATGGCACAAGCAATTCCATGTATGGTATTGATACTAGCTTTGCTATTACAGCGAAAGATACCAATCCAGTAATTACACCCAATGATACTGCATCTTTGGTTCTTACTGGTTTAACACTATCGTTGGATGTCAACACACCATATATTGCACCTACGATTAGAGTGGTAGGCAATAGCACTTGAAGGTCCAGAGTGTTTGTACCAAACATAGTAACCGCTAACACCAGTCCTGCAATGAGTCCTGCAATCGCTCCATTTCGAATACCCTTCTTTATTTCGTACTTGTTGTTTGACATATTTGTCGATAGCCATAGATGCAATGTAATATCCTTAAGCTTAGATAGTATAATGTTGATCTAGGAGTTGTCATATTATACACCATTGAACGACAATGAACATGTCAACATTTGTTGCATGGATGCGATGGTTTTGTTCTTCCAATCTCATATGATGTTGCATCTCATCATCAAGGATAATGAGAGGAATTGAAACTTTGATTTGATGTATTTAAAGATAAATGAATTCCAAGTTTGGTCAGTTCATTTGTTCAGTTCGGTAAAAATAAATTTGAATTGCGGCTATGAAACATGGTTGGCATAAAAGCAGAAATAGAAAAGGAGAAGATAGTGCCAACGAAATTTTGACAGCAGAAATTAGTCCAAATATTTTGGTCAGGATGCCTGAATGGTTAGTAGGACTACGGAAACTATATTTGGAGACGATTAACAAGACACAACTGAAGAGTTCTCACAACATGATAAGAAAAACGGTTACATAGAGAGGAGTGAACAGATATTGTCGAATTCGTCCGATTGGTATGATGAGATTGCTGGAGAAATCAGGAGATACAGGGATAAGTTTGGCGAGAAGGCGTACAAGAAGTACAAGTTGGATTTTCTTCTCAGAATGGCGAAGAGAGTCGACAGTTTCTCCATGGGCTGCGATGAATGCCAGCAGTTTCGAGGGGAAATCACAAAGCTTGTCAGGAACCTGGATGATCCAGCTACGACAATAGAAGAGCGCAAAAACCACTCAAGGGTCATTAACACCATGACAAAACATCTCCAGAAACTTCACAAATTGGTCATCACCGGAGAGAACGTTGGGAAACTAACTAGTATAGGCATGGTATTTGGCGTTTCCTTTGGCCTCGTCTTTGGCGTTGTACTTGGAAATGTAGGTATCGGAATGGGTATCGGAATGGGTATCGGAATGGGTATAGGAATAAGCATAGGCGCCGCGATTGGAGCTTCGCTAGACGCCAAAGCAAAGAAGGAGGGCAGGATTATCTAACGGGTTAGAATACCCAAGGCAAAAGCAGGAAACCGAATGAGGGATCAAAATGCTTGATTCCTAACCCGCCTCTAGTGAAATAACCTAAAAATATACACTTGATTAATTAAAAATACACACTTGATTAATTAATCCAAAACGCACCATATTATTTTAATAATTCTTCAATCAGGCAATGTTTACTTTACTTGGTGATTACTTTCGTATTGACTATAGTATTAGCGATAGTACCGTTCAAAATCTTTTTCTTCTCTATACCCCATTTCAATCGCGAGAGGGGAGAGCCTATTAAAAGACCAAACAAACCATTTGAAGAGTTGAACACGCGCAACATTGCGTTGGAACAAGTCATACCGGCGGCAATAATTCACCTAATTTGGCACCCCTTGTATGTTATGCTATGTGGAAGCATAATACAGAACTTCGGAGGATGAGCTTTTTCTTATATTTTTCTACCCTATGAGTAAAGGAATGTGGTAATTTAATACATAATACGATAAAAGAGAAAGCACTTGGAATTGAATCACAGCTCTTTGTTATTACTAAGATTTTCACTAAAGATTAAATAGATTTATTAGATAACTTGACAGAGAATTACAAGTCCATAGACGAATCAAAGCTAGTTTATCAAAGTATATGTTATTTTGTTTGACATGCGAATAATATCTTTTCTTGACGATATTGTAAATTATACATGCCTTTGGTTTACTCCTTCGTATAGGATATGTTACTGGTAGCTTCCTGTTGTTTTACCTTGATCACGATCGTGTTACTTGCCCTGTTAAAAATTCTTTGTCGTTTCTCATTTGTGAACAACAAACCCAGAATCAAGTCGACGGGAAGGATAAAACATTTGCCGAAGGTTGCAAGTGCGATATTCCTAACGCCCGCACTTTTTCCAGCGATGTCTACTGTTTTCAAGTGTAGAATCATCTTACCAATAGATTGACTTTTAGTTGATTCAAGGTATGTCCAATATGTAAAGAATATTAAGCTTCGAATAAGATAATCCATTGACCCTATTCTGCTAAACCAAGAGGCAGGATCTCCACCAGACCAAAATGAAAGAGAGAAAGCATGGAGAATCGTTTCCATCAAAATCATTATGATTGCAAAGTCAATCAACCAAGCGAAAAACCTATCACTCCATTTAGCAATAAATAATTCGCCAGAGTCACCAGCGTCTATTTCCTCCTTTCCTCGCCCACTTGCTAGAATAATTCCGCCTATAATGAGGACGATAACACCTCCGACCATGACCCCAGTACCAATCAGTACACCCCCTAGTGCACGAACTTCGGGTAGAACGTTTCCGCCTGTGAACGGAACCTTAGCGTAAACGCTATCGATATTTACTGATTCAGCTTCACCGTTTGTGACTGTAATAAGATATTCTCCACTGGTCTTCGATCTAAATGTAGTGATCAACTCACCATTAAACTTAGAATCAGAAACAGAAAATCCCTTGGGGTCTTTAATCTGTACAATCATCGGAATGGATGAAGGATCAGAGTGCACAATAACTGCAACATTCGTCTCTTCCCCTTCTAAAAGGATCGCAGAGCTAGTGGATGATTCTGGCAATATTGTACCTTTTGTTATTTGGATACTCTCCTTCAAGAAGTGTGGAACAAATGAACTAGCAAATACTCCTGTAGTAACAATACCGCCAATGAAAAGAATAGTACCTACAATCAGAAAAATATGCCCTCGTTCTAAAGATCTGTTGTAAGAAATGTAATTTTACCTCCTTTAAGAGACCGCTAACTGCATGCTTCGAACGGGTGATAGTGCTAGAGGATCATTAATGCTTTTCCAAACAAATACCTCAACAGAAAAAAGACCTTTAGTATCAGGAATCCAAGACTGTCCTGTTGTGATCGATTCCGCTTGTGGGAGCTCACCAGTTAGCCAAGAGAGTGACAATGTTGAGCCAAATTCATCTTTTATCTGAATTATATATGTGAATGGTTGTTTCCTATTCTGGCTATTAGTTATCTCTACCTGAATAAGCAGTTGCTGACCTGCCGGAACGTACTTGAGAATCTCTCCTTTCTCATCAACAATTCTTGGTTCCGACGCAACCGCTCTTTCAAGTGTGGATGTCAAATATCCAATTTTTGCGGATGCAAATAATTCTTCTACTTCGATAGTCATGAAACCATTCGCACTCAACGCAGCTGGCGGGGGAAGTGTTCTGTCAGTATACTTTACAGTTATGGTATCACCTTCAGAAACCCTCAGTCTGGTTCTAGTGCTTTGTTCATCTAATACGAAGGTAATAACTTCTTCAAAAATTCCAGTTTCGGCCCCGGTCTCACGCAGCACTAATGATAATCCTCCCCTGTCTGTACTTGACCAAACCATGACCTTCAGGGTGTCGAACGTGTAGGGATTCCGGTTTTCATCAACGTCAATTACTATTATCCTAGACGATTCTGAAATTTTGTAAGTTGGTTCTGTAAACATTGCTGCGCTTGTATAATAATCAACGTCCGCACGTCCTGTGAATAATTGACCTTCTATCGTCTTGAATTCGATTATAAGGTCATCATCCCGATGAACAACGATGTCTCCTGGCCAGAGCATAGGGTCAGGCGTCAACTTTATGCGGGCCTCAAACACCCCACTATCTGCTGACCTTTCCTTGAACAATAGATCTTGAGCAGGTTTCTGATCCTTTAACATAGACGGGGTGGAAAGGTATGTGGTTAATATTTCTATCATTTTAGGATTAGAGTTTGACTTTTGGTGTCTCATTACAATATAAACATCATCAAAAGGACCATATCCTGATCTGTTGAAGAATATTTCAGGATCTCCCTGTGAAGAGAAAGCTGTTTGATAAACGGTACTTAAAATGATTATAATAAATGTTGCAAAAAATGAATGATGATTAGGTCCCATATGATAATTATGTAAATAGAGATTAATGAATTTAACTTACCTCAAATTTTTTAATTTCTCTTTTTGTACTTGAGTGGAAGATACATCGCTCCAATGTAGTAAAAGTGGTATGAATATATAGATAAAAGAAGAATTGATGTGTTGTTACGATAGAAGAATACCCTAGTATCTCTTAGTCTGGGCAACAACATTGCATTTAGAGAGCAACATAAAAACCGCTTATCATATACAACCAAGTCAGTATGCAGTGAATTATTAATAAAAAGATTTAATATATAAAATTCACTTCAGAAATACAAGACATGTAATGAAATCAGTTTTGGAGAGAGAAATTTGAATAGCATATTGTTCATATTTCTGTTGTCGACCTTCTTCTTCATGATCCTTGTTATATTGAATGACCTGATAGCATGCTTGTACCTACAAATTATTATTTCCATTTCACACATTGGATTTTTGGAAGGCTCACAGGGGTATAGGAATTCGATTATATAATAGACGTGGGAATAACTGCAATAATTGCCGGATTCATTTTGGTTTTTATTTCAAACCTCTATTTTCATATGTAAATCTATTTAATATAGCCGGAGTCATCGAACATACTATAGACATCCTTGCAGTTCAGAATATCGTATTATTATATATGAAAACACTACTTACAATCCCATTGCACATAAATCCAAAGATACTATTACCCTTTTACATATATTATAATTCCTATTGGTTCTATATTCTACCCGGTCTCTCTGGATCTGTAAAGCCATCAAATAATCCATGGCTTCGGAAGAGCTCTTCTACGACCCCCTCATCCAATTTCATGGTATATTCTCCTTTGGTAAGGATGTAATGTAGATCCTTAAGATAGTATACATTGCGCTTCATGGCATCAAATCCAGAGTCCTCATGATATGAAGGGAACTGATATTCTGCAATCATTATTTTCCATATATCCTCAATTGGTAGAGAAATTTTATCACCATCTTCGCCATTCATACCTTCATCATAAATATCCCAAAAGATGCCAGCTGCCGCCAACTCCTCTGAGAGAAATTTTACAGAATCTACTTTGAAGTTGTGCTCTAGATCGTATTTTAAGAACTTCCCTGCCTGCTCCTTCGCGTAGTGTTGGGAGATGATCGCTGACATGAAATTTGCAAATCCTTCAACCATTGAATCTGCAGTTGTTGGATTGCTGAAGCCGCCATGATTCATATCATAGTAATGATCCACGCTGGCATACTGGCCCTGCATATAATGGGTATATTCATGTGTTAGGGTGTCCCATGTGTATGGATTTCTAGGAGAGCTTGTTCCCTTGCCTATCCAGATCTTTGGGATCTTTCTATCAGTTTCGTATCCATACTTACCCTTAGGTGTCTTCTCACTGAATATCTCGATGTCTATCTTCTTTGGTTGTAGACCTAGAACATCAGTATAGAACCTTACAACATCATTCTGTAAAGCAAATATTCTTGCGGCTGCTGCTTCTGATTTATCTGAAAAAAATATAGGCTCCAGGGATATATCCTGCAGGCTGCCATCAAACTTGATAGGACCGCTTCTCTTTGATACTACTTGTGAGATTGTAGCATCTATCAATTTGAAATACTTGCCATCAAGCTCAACTTCAAGTGAATATGTCTTGCCCAAATTTTCAACTATTGAATGCAGATCCTTGAAGGTGTAGTATCCAAAGCGATCAGTGTAGGACTCTATCTCTCCATACGGACTGGTCATAGTTACCTTTGCTCCCTCAAGAGCATGTCTAGTACCATCTTGATCCTTATAGAAGATAGTGCCTGCTATCTTGTATTGGGATAATGGTTTTGGTTCTTCGAAATAAAGAGGCATGGAAGCAGTAAGTACGGGAGAGTTTTCTGTCTCAACCGTCACAGAATACTGACCCTCGGGGAATAAGTAAGAGGACCTGGTCCAGTGCATAAGTGTTTTTTCATAACCTTCGTTGGGAGGAACGAGTATGCTATCGGTAACAGCAGGATTGCCCTCGGGATCGATCAACTTGATATTCAACCTTTCCTTCGGGCCTATTCCAGATACAATCAGGGGATCATTGGGTCCAAATTTGACCTTATTGAGCTCCATTGTTAGGGTTCGAGGCTTGAAGGTAATGTTGAATTCCTCACTTGTTGATGGAAGAAACCCATTACCGCCTTCAAAGCCTCCGTGAAGTGATAAGATGTCCGAGTCAACCTGTAGAGCCTTCCAGTAGATGATGAATATTCCACCATCAGAAGTTATGCCCCTAGCTATTACCTTATCTTTTGTCTCGTTTCTATGCTTTATCAAGATGGTCGCATCCATGATCGGCAAACCTGTTGCTGTTGTAAGCTGGCCCGTGAAGAGTTGATTATCATTATAGGTGGCATTGGCAGGAAGAGGTTCCAGGGTTAGGATGGTTTGGGTACCATTAGGTGGCGCAGACGTAGATTTATTCAGGAAAATCATCACCCTGTCGGAAGACATAAGATCATTGATAGATCTTACATGAATAAGGTAGAGGGTTCTTTGTAGTGTGACTCGCCCCACGTCAGAAGATTGGCCTCGAACTGACCCGTTTCATTGATGGTTATCTTGGTACCCAAAAGAGTCACGTCCAAAGAAGTTGTCACAAAAACAGAAAGATCGTCATTAGGTCTACCCTTTCCAAAGATGATCAAGTCATCGCCGTTATCGTAAGCTTTCTTGTTGGTCTAGACTACCAAACGAAGTCTTTCGACTTTTATGGTATATTTTTCACTCTGAGAATCAGAATAAAGAGAGCCTCCCATGTAATTTGCATAGACTCCGAAGAGATCTTCTCCTTTCGAATCAACATGCCAGTTTATACTAAATCTTCCATCGTCATTTGTAAATCCTGTTGCAATTATATTTCCACCGGTCAAATCATTCTCATTTCTTAATGTTATATGGACTTTTGAAAGTCCTTCTCCAGTATCCTCTACCACAAGGATTCCCTTGATCGTTATGGTTCCCCCAGCAAATACTTTTTCAGGAACCTCTTCCAAGAAGATCGCTGTATTCAGCTTCTCCTCTGCATGGACATTACCTATACCTGCTACCAGAATCATGGCAAGGAACATACCAATCGATAGACCTATACCAACAATACTACTCAAACTTCCACTCCTCTGTACTTTTGGTTAATCAGCAGACCTTTACTTCCAATGCTGACTGTTCAAGATCCCAACAAACACTGTAAAGCGATTTTACAAAAGCTTTTGATCTTACAATAAATTCCATAGAATCTCCACCTGAAAGTGGGTTTTCCTCTGTGCTAAATTGGATTGTCATTGATTCTGTATTTAAACTGCTTGTCCAGCTCTCCGGAAGTTTGAAATTGACCTTATCAATATTTGTAAGGTTTAGAACTATTGAATTCAACCGGAGATTACCAATATCACGATTCTTGAGCTTAATCTTCATAGCCTCTCCCTTTTGTATAGTAGTTACTTTCAATGGGGTATCTACTGGTTGAACATCAATCTTGTAGTTGAAGATCTTCTTCATTGGTATAAAGTCATCTACATCCCCAATTGCGTTTACATGCACCTGTAGGATGTGCAACCCCGAGTGTTTGAATCTATACTTGAACATATCTTTACCATCTTCTATATGCACCAACGGCAGATCTGCTACCGTCACATCATCTTCAATTATCCTCAAATCGTAATTCAAACTCTGTAACATGTTTTCATCAGCACCAGTAAATTCTAGTTCAAACTCCACTGGCTCATCCTGCATTATCCTATCTGGTGACCATTCCACATTAGCCCTTATCTTGAATGAGTCAGACTCCTCCACTTTCAAAGTCATAAGGTCGCTTGTGGATTCTTCTGTAAGCAGACCAGAAGATATTACCCTAATCATTGCCTCACCGGAGTCCATCGGAGTCCACTTTAGGGTTACTGCTGCGGGAACCTCTTTTGATACCAGTACGAACTTGGAGTCTACATCTGTCCATTCTTCCCCATCTAGGCTATATTGGAGTGTCACTTGGGTTCCATCATATTCGAACTTACCAAAGGATGTATCAGCTACAACTCTTGATGTAACTATAACATTGTCACCTGTTGGCACTGGATTGGTAAAGTCGTTCAAGTCACTGCAAATTTCTTTTGTACATGATCTTACTGTGTCTATAATTATTTCGGACTCAACTTTTATTTCTTCAATATCAACCAGTGTAGCCTTGGCCCATGTTTCTGGAAGTACCGATATTGCCCCTGATGGCCATGCATTTCTGTAAACATCGTATATATTCACAGAATCTGCTTTTGAGAGATCTACTGCCTGATGATCACCATATGTTCCTTCAGCAAGAAACATGCGGAACGTGTCACCCTTTGCAAATAAAGGTATAGCCACCTCAGCTATCCAGTGAGATGCCCTATTCTCCCCCGGTAGATCAGCAATATAGACTCTACCTTCTGGATCTACAGTTATTCCCTCAGTGCTTAGATTATCGAATTGACCTGAAGAAGAACCCTGGGAACCCCATTCAGTTATGAAGTTGCCATTACTGTCAAACTTTTGCACTCTGTTGTTTCCATTATCAAGTACGTATACATTGTCTTGGCGATCTATATCTATTCCACGAGGATCATTGAATTTGCCAGATTCTTCGCCAAGGGAACCCCAAGCCGTTATATAATTACCCTCGCTATCAAACTTCTGCATCCTATTGTTACCCGTATCCACGATGAACACGTTGTTTTCTGAATCCAATTTCATTGCTGTCGGCTTTGAGAACTCGCCTTCACCTACTCCAGTTGATCCCCATTTTGAAACTAGTTTACCATTGGGTTCGAACTTCTTTGCTACCTCATTCTCCCTATCAACTATGTACACATTACCGTATGAATCAACATCTATTCCGTCTGGTGTCCATGATAGAACAGGATCTTCATTCCTTACATAGTCAAGAGATTTGATATATACAGTGTCCCTGAAAATGTGCTGAATTTTCCATATACTCCCACTCTCGATAAAGTAAGAACCTACTCCATTTTCATTAACAAGTTTCCTATCTATCACTCCAATAGGTTCGTGAGAATTACTTTCCATTGCAATATAATTTCCATCATTAGGAATATCACTGATAGAAGAGGCCTCTTTAAATTCTCCGCTTCCCCATCTCAGTTGCATATTACCACCAGAGTCAAACTTCTGGATTCTTCTGTTTAATGGATCTGCAACGTAAATGCTATCAGCAGCATCTATTGCGATACCGAATGGTCCCCTAAACTCACCATTACCAACACCATTTGTACCCCATTCCAGTTGAACCGTGCCGTCACCATCAAATTTCTGAACTCTCTTATTAAAAACATCCGTAACGTAAATGTTTCCTTCCGAGTCTAAGGTTACATCTCTGGGCTTGTTGAATTCCCCAAGGGCAGTCCCCTTTGTCCCCATTTCCATCACGAATTCCCCAACAGAATCGAACTTTTGTACACGATAATTGTTGGCATCAGCAACATAGATGTTATCTGAGGAATCTATTGCCAAGCCATGTGGACCATTTAATTCACCTGGATTCACACCTATGGTTCCCCACTTTGCGATGAAGTTACCATTGCCGTCAAACTTTTGTATGCTGTGGTTAACACTATCAGAAACATAAACATTGTCTCCAGAATCTATAGCAATACCATATGCGTTCTTGAATAATCCATCATCATTCCCAAAGGTCCCCCATGTCAATATGATATTTCCGTTCTGGTCAGATTTTATTATTCTGTTATTTCCTTGCTCAACAACATAAACATACCCTCGTGAGTCAATTGCAATACTTGAGGGGTTTACCAACGAGCCAAACGACTTTACATAATTACCATCCCCGTCAAATACGCTTACAGTGCCGGCTCTTCTATCTACCACAAAGATCTCACCAGATGGATCTACCGTAATTCCTTCAGGACTCTCAAACAAATCATGACGGATATTTTCTCCCGAATCATCTCCAGCCTGCATCATTCCAACCGATAGAATTCCCATTGAACCAAAGGCTCCTACGAATTTGGATTGTTTGTCAAACTTCTGAACCCTCGCATTACCTGTGTCTGCAACGTAAATGTTTCCTTCAGAATCCAAAGCAATTCCTGTTGGATCAATAAACTCCTTAATGTCAGTTCCTAAGGAACCAAAAGCACCTTGAAACTCTCCCCGTGCATCAAACTTGCTTACAACTCCACTGTCACTATCGAGCAAGAAAAGATTACCTTCTTGATCAACCTCTATTCCGGCAACACCCAATACACCCTTGTATGATTTGGATGATGTATTCCTTAGGGATTCAAAAGCTTCTACAAAGTTACCGTCTTGATCAAATATTTGTATTCTGATATCTCCAGCCTCATCCGCTTTGGCGCTGAAGTAATGACTAGCATCTTGACCCACAACATGCTCGGTACCTAATCTGAAAGATTCGTATGTTCCATCTCTATAAATCTTGAAGATGTAAACTTCATCTCCTATTTGAAATTCTTCTCCAACATTATTGACATCTATTCCCAATTCTACAAAGTCTTTGGAGTGAAAGACCTTATCTGGGATATCGAAGCTCGCATATAAAATACCATTAACGTAATAAGCATTAAAGGCAATATTGCCCTCTATTTCTCTTGGATCAAAGACAAAGGGCGTCCAGTGCTTGGTGTCATACTTGTGCGCCCACTCTCCCGAGCTTGAATCAATAATTCCATCAACAGTAATTTGGGCTAAAGGTGTTGATACAATGTCTATACTATCGCTAACCCTGAACAATGCATTTGCACTGCCGTAGGACATGTATTGGCTAGAGTACTTTGCATGAATATTCCAGATTCCAAGTGGTGCTTCCTCAGCCACACTGAAATTGTAAGAGTAAGAGCCTGAGTTCACCTCACTTTGTTCGGGCAAAATTTCTGTAAAAATATACTTGTCGCCAAAAGGATCCCATATTTCAATATGCACGGGAACATTTTCTTTAAGTGGAGTTACTGCTCCAGAGAGCTCAATTGTTTCGCCCTGTAGATAATCAGTTTTATCAATTGTCATTTTCAAAGATGAATGGTTATCGTGCATACCAAAGCTTTGTGAGGACGCAAATACTGACATTACAAGCACGGCCGATAAAATCACAGCTGCTAGAATCTTCATCGTTGATTATATTATCGTAATTTAACTATTTATTGTTTTGTTGTGCTTTGGTAACATTTGAACCATACACGATTTTATTTATTATACGGTCATTCTACTATATATCAAGAATTCTATATCTGCTAATATGGTTCGATATACGAAAGTTAATTGTGGCTAACACCGTCTCGCACAGACATCTGTATTCTTAGCTTTTCTGAATGTAACTTTAGATCCTATCCCTAAATTGGTCGGATCATCTTGTATATAACATGTAGGAGTTAGGCGTTGTTTAACTGAAATTATTCTAGAATTGTCCCACTCAATTGCTATTTAAATAGTGTAATATCTTGTAGATCTAATATCGGATCCTTTCCTATACATGGTACTTTCTGATGGATAGAATTCGTGCAAAATACTTTGAATGTTGGGATTAAAATTCAATCTAATAAAATAAATCTCCTGCAATTATATTGTTATATCAGATCTGGATAAAATAAAATAGTGGTAAAAGGCCATAGCAACTAGGAAGGAAGGGAGATAAGAATCAATGGATTTACCATTAGGGGATAAGAGTTCAAACAAATTCATAACCAATTTAGGTTTGATTACTAGTGATGGTCCCAATGGACCTGGGGTAATGGCTTGCGAATGGACCCATCATATCTCATTTAGCCCTGGTTTGATAGCAGTTTGTATAAGACCACATGACGCAACTCATGAGAATATTAATCACACAAAAGAGTTTGGAGTGAATCTTTGTGCTAATGATCAATCAGTCATGTCCAGTGTATCTGGGGGCTACTCCGGTAAAGAGTACGACAAGATAAACGCCCTTAAGGAACTTGGATTTGAATTTTACAAAGCAAATAAGATTAAAGCACCCATGATTAAAGACACCGCAATGAATGCTGAATGTAAATTATTACATGAAATTTCTCTGGGAGATCATACAATGTTTGTTGGTGAAGTTGTTGATGTGTCTAATTCAAATAAGGAACCACTTGTCTACCATAGTGGAAAATATTGGATAATGAACACGAACGTAGCAAAACCTTCACAATCAGAACGTGAAAGGACAAAGGAAATCGTTGAAAAATTTAAGAAGAATGTGTAATGGAATAATAGAATACTAGTGCCAAAATGCAGTCATCGTTGAACAATAACAAAAACAACCACAATAATAAAAGGCTTCACAATCATCTATTATTCTTTATAATTCATCCTCTCTTTTGGTTCGTAGGACTAGAGTTCCGCTTTGTATATGTTGAGTTAATCTCATACTTTCCAAAGGTTTGCCTTATTTTTTCTTAGACCATGGTTTTAACTTATTGCAGTGCGTTGATAAACGTGGGTAAATCAATTACCTATACCATAGAGGAAATGTTCTGATAATATTTCCATCGAACATCTACTACGTAGTTCGATAACAGAATATTTTCCAGTTAATGTCATATTGGTTGACTTTCCCATGACCTCGCATCATGATTAGAAATCACATGCATCATACGAATTTTCTTGATAATGAAGCTACAAGCAGCCGGAATTGTAATACGACAAGAAGATAATTCCCCATTATACCAATATATTCTCTCAATTGGTTTCCTTATACTACCCAATTCCTTATCAGTGAAGTAATCTAACCCTGATTAAGTTTGTAAATATTGGTTCTGACATGCCAATAAATACAACTCATCTCAAAACTAACCATTTAGACAATTTTTAGCGACCATTTAGATCCATGAATAGCGACATCTAAAATTATTTTATGAAATTCCAAGAATTATCAGACAAACAGTGGAGTATGATAGAATCACACATACCACCACATGCAAAAACTGGCAGGCCTAGGGATGATGATAGAAAAATCATTAACGGAATAATCCATGTTCTAACTACTGGATGCCGATGGGACGATATGCCAAAAAGATATGGTGATGATTCTACTGCAAACAGAAGGTTAAACAAATGGCAACAAAAAGGAATCTGGAAAAAGATTCTATCACGTACTATTCACTCAGCACATAAATCTGGCAAAATTAATCTACAAAAAATATCAGTTGACTCTTCATCCATTCCTAATAAAAAAGGGGCAATGTAACTGGATATAATGGATTCAAGAGAATAACAGGTACAAAAATACATGCCGCAGTAGAGAGTAACGGATTTCCAATATCCATACTGTTGAGTCCAGCAAATGAACATGACACAAAGTACAAAATGCATGGATGTTATAGAATCAATTTCAGACTATCTTGATGATGATTCAATACAACAGATAGAATCAGTTTATGCAGACAAAATGATGCAAAATACATCAGAATGTATTTGTGGGATAGAAATATTGCATGTTGCATCCCATACAAAATAAATTCTAAATTCATCTTGCAAAATAATGATTACAAACATTACAACAAGACAAGATTTGTAGTTGAGAGATTCTTTGCCTGGTTGAAGAATGGGTTCCACAGAACCAGGATCAGATATGAAAGAACGGCAGAAAACTATCTGGCATTTGTTAATCTTGCATCATTTTTGATGTATTGTAGGGTTTTGAGATGAGTTGATTATGTCTACCACTTTTCTGTATGGTAAAACAGGTCTTCTAATTATATCTGCCGGCTTTTGACATGAGTATATTTTTCATTTCATTCCATAAATCATCCGGTATTTTCCAAATCGTTGGTATTTTTTCCTTGTTTTGCTTCATAGATTGAGATGTGATAAGGTAATACTAGATCTGGTTTGGTGGAAGAAATTGGGTGAGGGCTAATTTTGTGACCGGTCCTTGGTTTTACAATTTCCTATCACAGCTCTAAATAACGGGTTGGATATTTCGTTAAATAGGTTTGGTGTATTAGTTATACAGGATTTATTTTTTATACTAGCCAATTGGAATAACTTTTTTACTGGATAACCAGAATAAAGATATAAGAAATATTGCCTTGATATCATAACAATGACATAATCGAATATTTATTAGAGCCATATTCTTACTCATTATTCTATAGATAGTCTTACAGACATGCCATCTATCTCATCCTCTTCCCATTTTATTCCTTGTTTAGCATCTGGCATCAGCTCAACATTCTTAACTCGCACCAAATAGGCTAGTTCATCTT
Source organism: Nitrososphaerales archaeon (assembly GCA_965197925.1). Taxonomy (GTDB): domain Archaea; phylum Thermoproteota; class Nitrososphaeria; order Nitrososphaerales; family UBA213; genus CBDAOC01. Next base: position 100,646 of record CBDAOC010000019.1, on the reverse strand, counting down.
TCATTCCTACAATGAGTTCTATCATCTCTTCACTGAGATTTGCCACATATGCAGTGTCGAGTATATCTGTAGGATTGTAACCCCTTAACTTTCTCAACGACTGTAGTCTCCTTGCTAGATCTCTAACTATACCTTTAGCTGTGAGTTCTTTGTCACGAACAGTTGAAAGCATAACAACCATATTTCCGCGTTCTGCCAGTACAAAACCATTTCCTGTTTCATATCCTATTTCAATATCGTCAACGGTTATAGTTACTTGCTTTCCTCCATAATTAAGATCAAATTCTCCTTTGTTTAGAAGAATCTTTAAGAATTCTACTTGATCTATATTTGCAAATTCTTTCTGCACCAGACCGATGTCTGCTTTTACCTTGGGTGCAATATGTGCACGTTTCAGTGATATTCTTGGTGTCACTGGTAAATCATTAGTAATCAATGCGAGTATACTTGCACCGACACCTCCTTTTTCTATACCAATAAGTTTGAAATCATTTACATTCAGTTGCGCTTTTAAATACTCATGTAAAGATTGCAATGAATGAATATCATTCATGTTTATACAAATGAATGCATTTTTCAAGGGCCAACGACGCTTCAGTTGTCCCTTCATCCTTGCAGTCCCCGCAACAGAAACTACTTCCCTAAGGGTATCGAAAGCGTGTTCAACATTTTCGTCTACAAATTTTTCTTTCTTGTTAGGCCATTCTTCTAAGAGTATACTTTTCTTCCTGCTGAAACATGTGTGGTAAAGATGCTCAGTGATAAACGGACTTATTGGGTGTAAAAGTATATTGATTATCTTTAGAACTTCATCAAGTGTAGCGTAGATCGCCAATCTTCTGTTCAAATTTTCTTTACTATCATCCCAAATCTCATTTCTGGTCAGGGGTATGTAAGTTTGGCTGAGATCATTTATCACAAATTCTTCAATCGCTCTTGCAGCCTCATGATACCTACATTTTTCATATCCACTAGTAACCACTTCAATAAGTTTCTGTATTTTGGAGAGCAGCCAAATTTCAGGTCCCAGTATGAGCCCATTGGATAATGCCCATTCTATACAATTCTTACCACTATCGAAATTATCATACCCGCTATTGCTTTTGAAATATGTGTGCAGATAGTAGATTGTACTCAAAACTTGGTAAGGTCTCTTTGCAATTTCATCTACACCAAAGTTCAAGGCATCGATAGGGTTTGCTTTCCAAATACTGTAAAAACGTATTAAATCAACCGAATGGTTTTTCAGTAGTTCAACTCCATCCATTGCATTTCCTAAGCTCTTGCTCATCTTGTGACCTTTTTTATCCAAAACATGACCTTGGAATAGAAATGACTTGAACGGTGCTATAGCATCTCCATTGAAAATAACATTTTGTATTAGTAATGTATAGGCCCATCCCCTTGTTTGATCAATGCCCTCTGTTAGAAAGGGAACAGGTATCAACTCCTCATATTCGCTATCCGTTAATGAAGAATATGGGGCAGCACCACTGTTATGCCATGTATCCAGCACAAAGGGTTCTCGGTAGGAATCAGAACCGCATTCACTGCATTTTACTATTATTCTATCTATCCATGGTCTATGTAGCTCAAAGTTTTCGCCGTCAGGTGTTTTGCTTGCCCTTGCCGCAATCTCCTTTCTGCTAAATAGTGCTGTCTTGTTATTGCAATTAGAACATATCCAAATTGGTAAAGGCGTTCCCCATACTCTCTCCCTTGAAACGCACCATGGAACCTTTTCTTTTATCATACCAATAAACCTGTTTTTTGGCTCATTGTAAAAGTACTCTACATTTTCAGCTGCTTCTACTGTGAGATCCTTTAGTTTTTCTATCATATTGAAATATTCACGTCTAGCCAACCATACTATTTTATGATGAGAACGCCAACACGTTGGATATTCGTGTTTTATCCTACCTATCTTGATTAAAGCATCCCTTTGTTTTAAAATCTCTATCATCTTTTTGTCTGCATCGCGCACGAATATTGTGCTGAATTCACCAGCTTCTTCCGTAAACCTAACTTGGTCGTCTATTGGATTGAATATTGGCAGCTTTCTAGTGTTGGCAATCCTCAGGTCCTCCACTCCGTTGGCTGGTGCAAGGTGAACCAGACCGCTACCACTTTCTATGTCAACAAAATCATCTGCTATAATGATATGTATTTTATCAACGAGTTTCTTTAAACCAGGAATGATATCAAGTAGAGGATGTATGTACCTCGTTCCGTCAAGATCAATCCCCTTTATTTTCCTTAATATAGAATATTCCTTAATATCTAATTCATTTGTTAGCGGTTGAAGCCTGTTCTCAGCAACTATCCATTTTTCGTTATTAACTTTAATGTAAAGATAATCGGCTCTAGGATTAACCCCCACCATTTCATCCGTAACAACTGTGAACGGCATAGTTGTCCATATTATAAGAAATGTATCTTCATCGGCGAGTTTAACCTTGTAGTATAACGATGGATCTTCAACCTTTTCATAACTTTGACTTACTTCCGCATGACTTAATGATGTCTGACAACTTGGGCAATACGCAACTACTTGAAATCCTTCTACGAGTATGCCTTGTTCCCATGCTTTTTTCAAATACTTCCATTCACGTTCTATGTATTCATCACTGTATGTCCAATACGCCTTTTCATAATCAAAGGACATACCAAGCAACTTATCTGCTTCGATCCATTTTTCGTTATATTTATGCACAAGTTTCTTACACTGTTCTATAATTTTCTCTATGCCTACATTTTTCAGGTTTTCGGCTTTACTCCCAGTTAATCCTAGTTCTTTTTCAGCCTGAAGTTCGACAGGCAATCCTTGGGTATCCCATCCTGCACGAAAAATAACTTTGAATTTTCGCAGAGTTGAAAACCTAAACCAAAGGTCCTTCATTATTCTTCCTCTTATATGACCCATATGAGGTTCTCCATTCATTGTAGGAGGACCTTCTACGAATGCTATCTTTCTCTTATTATCAACTTCCATATTTAACAAATTGCGTAAATCTATGCCTTTCCAGTACTCCCCCATCAATTTTTCTATGGCCTTGATGTCGAATTTTTCAGACTGCATACTCGAACTTGCAATGGTGGGAAGTTATATTAATCATTCACTAAAAACGATGTAAGTTATTGTTTTGGTCAAGCCACAGGGATGGCTACATAACCCTTACTTTTTTTCAATGAATGAGAATTTAATCTTGTTCTAACTTTTTTCCCTATTAATCAATCTAACAATGGTAATTCAGAAATATCATTATTATACTTGAACCGAAAATAGGTTAAGTCTGGAAACATTCATCTTTGTATTACAGACTGGTAATTACTACAAACAATGAATGGAAAAAGTAGGCATCTGTTTTTTCATGTTTATAAGAGTTAACATTAATGAAGCTATCTAAAAGCAAAGGTGATTTCACAATTACTTGAGGCTTAGGCGTAATTTAGTTCGAATCGATAAGATCAGGTTTCAATTTTCATTGGTAATATGTTTAGCTCAGACTCCATACTTCTTCATATATTATTTTTGATTGACGTGATTCCTTGGACAAAACCTAATAGGAAAAGAGGTAGACCATTCTACTATTCTCCTACAGTTATGGTAGATGCTTCATCGTTAGAGTATGGGTAAGAATACCAGGCAACAATGTGTTACATCAATATTTTTCGTTAGACATGCCATACAACAGGAAGGTAATGAAGGCATGTGGTCTTGATAGGTTGCCAGACAGAAGAACATTCGACAGAAGGTTCAAGACCATATCAATTGACATAAGATCAAGGATAGGTGCTATGGGTATGCTCTTCATAAAAGATGGGTTGGTAGACCCAGCCATAGTATCCGTTGACAGTTCATTGTTGAAAGCAAAGGGACATGTATGGCATAGATCAAACATGAAGAAGAATGAAGTGCCACGCTCCGGTATAGATACAGATGCTCGATGGGGATTCAGCAGAACCAAGGATGGATATTCGGATACAAGATGCATCTAGCATGTAGCACAGGCTCGTTGATAGTTCCATTATCAGCTGATTTCACAACAGCTAACATTACTGACAACAGGATGTATGAAAGCATAACATCTTCATTGCCTACAGGAATGGTAAGGTATGTTGTAGGAGATGAAGGATATGATGATCACAAGTTATGTGATTTCAGCAGGTATAGAGGGCATCCAGTATTCCCATTGGAAAGGTACAAGCATACTACAGATAATAATAGACTGGCATTGCTGCAGTTCTATAACTCTGAATTTGGACAGCATGTATATTCTCGGAGGAGCATAAGCGTTGAGCCATTGATAGAGCAGATAAAGGATGTATTTGATATAGACCCACTACCTGTTAGAGGATTTGATAAGGTAAGGAGTATAGTGTTGTTATCAGTATTGTTGTATCAGGTAATGGTTTACTACAACTACTTGACAGGAAGGCCTCTTAGGGCATTGAAGTATATGTTGGGAAGCTAATAGTAATAATTTCAAAATAATATTATAATTGAATTATGCCCAAGTCTCAGTTAATTAGCAACTCACCATTGATGCAGATGTCCAATCCTTCCGTGCCAAAAATATTATCATCGCCATCTAGTTAATCAGTATCTACTCCTGCATTGAGAAGCCCATTACCACCTTGATCTAATCCCTACGATAGAAATTTTTATAATTGCTTCGATGGAAAATTCTTATCTATATAATAGTTAAGCTTTTACAAGATTCTGAATCTATTTTTATAAAGAATAAATCAAACAACAACAGGCTATAGATAAGTAAGAGATCGTCTACTTATGAACATAATGAACCATGCAGTGTTCTAACCTTGCCGCGAAATTATCTATTCGTTCAATTATGATTAATCGGGTAGCCACCATAATCGCTGCAGAATTCGTTAGGATTTTAAAAACAATAGTTTAGGTGTTGGTATGTTCTGGGAGTAGAGATTTTGAAGAAATTAGCGCTTCAGGCATTTGGTTATCCCATTCCACCTATCATACCTGGCATTTTGGGTGCCGTTCTAAACTGTTTTTTTATGGTTATACCGTTATCAGCAGTTACAACAACATGATCTACCTGTGTATCAACCCTGGGTGAAATTATCATCTTTTCACCAGACGGAAGATTAGGTATTACTTCTTTATAATCACCAAAATCAATTATAATGTTTGTAAGAGGAGAACGCCCTGTGTTGGTAAGGATGACACGGACAAAACCCATAAGGTCAGATTGATCTTTGAAAGCATCAACATCCAGTGCATACTCCTCATTGGAGTATTGCACTAGAGACAATGCCATTATTACTATGGCAATACCTCCAGCAATTCCCCCAATTATGTATAATTGCATGGTTAAAGAATCGTCAACAGTAATTTAAGAATTATTCCATTAAGAGTTCAATAAACTGCTGTGATCAAATCACTAGAGCATTTTTGTCGCTCTTTCAGCTATTTTTTCAGCAACCTCGGCTGTGGTTGCATTACCTCCTAAATCATAAGTAACAAACTTGTTCTCATTTATTATCTGATCTGTGGCATCAAATATGGCAGTTGCAAGGTTACTCTCACCAAGATATTCCAACATCCATGCTGCAGAGAGTATAGTTGCAACTGGATTCACCTTGTTCATACCCTTATACTTTGGCGCACTTCCATGGGCAGGTTCGAACATAGCGTAGTTATCACCTATATTGCCAGAGTAAACATTTCCGATGGAACCAACATGACCTGAGGCAGTTTCTGAAACAATATCCATGAACAAATTTGTACTTACTAGGATGCACTGGTTAAATCGTTCAGGATTCTTAACCAGTTGTTGACACATATTATCAATATAGTACTCTTCTATCTCTATGCCGCCATATTGTGACTGTACTTTTTTTACAGCCTCCATGAATATGCCATCCGTCTCCTTCAATATATTGCGTTTCGTTATTGGAATAACTTTTTTGAAACCTTTCTTAATTGCAATTTCAAAAGCCTTATTCGCTATTCTCTCGCATTTATCCCTCGTCGTCTTTCTTATAGCAATAGCAGAATCGTCACCAATTTTGAATTCTATACCAGCATAGAGTCCTTCTGTGGCCTCTCTAACACATATAAAATCCAATTTCTTGTCCGCTCTGCCGTAAGATTTGATCGGTCTGATATTTCCATATAGCACAAATTTCTGTCTGATGCTGACAGCTAAACTTCGGGGAGCAGTTGGAATAGGTACGGTAGTAGTTGGGCCCTTGAAGCAAGCATCACATTCCTCTAGCAGTCCCCACGTTTCTTTTGAAATGTAAGAATCTCCTCCATGTTTTTCCCACCATTCAGAACCAGCCTCACACTGGATTAGTTCGACTTGAGTCTTACACGCTTTCAATACATTTAGCATCGCATCAACAAGCTCTGGCCCTGTACCATCTCCTTTAATAATAGCAGCTTTTTTGCCCAATTAGTTCGTTTCGGGATCTAGCAATATTTAAAGGTATAATGACAAAATCAATCAATATGATCTTGTGTTGATGCGGTGTTTCTTGTTTGAAAGATAATCTGTGATCAATAATCTATCAATGTTTGCCGGGTTGATGTAGTAAGATCTTCCCTTCACCTGTTTCTCCAATTTGTTAACATATGTGAGTAAAGCATCTTCCTCACTAACCATTAATGTGTCAATCTCGATGCCTGCATCCCTACACTTTTTAGCTTCGTTAGCGGTCTTCATTCCTATGTAAGGATCTACCTGCCTATACCTGTAACATAAATACACTTGCTCACCACCACCCATATCAAGTTTCATATCTTTTTTTGCCTTTACAGCTTCAATGGTGTCCTCATCAGGTTTATAGAAATGTGAATAAGGTCTTGCGGAAAGTATTTTATCCTTTTCATAATCATTTTCAACGAAACATGCACTTGGATGACCATCTGTTATCAAAACTATTCTCTTGTTGAATGCACCGTCTGATTGTAGAATCTTAGTGGCTAACCTGAATACTGCTTGATAATTAGTATAGTGCAAAAAATCATTACCTGGTTCAAAAGTCTTTAGATACGGTATATCCTGCGGTAATACTTTTGACGCAAGTGCACCAAAACCGACTATGTAAATCGAATCAGTTGGAAAGAATTTTCTGTTTAATACATATAAACTCCATAAAGCACGCTTCGCCGCTTCGATCCTAGTTACATCACCTAACCCAGAGGAATAACGCATGGTTGAACTCAGGTCTATACAGTAAGTGATAGCCAGACGGACATCTTGATTCGTCTCATACTCTTCAAAATCATCAACATCAATATTCAACGGAAATTTGATTGTGTTAGAATTTTTTGCAATTCTTTCTACCGTGTTAAATAATGATTTTGGAACGTTAAGTAATCTTATATCATCACCAAGTTCATACTTCTTGCTAGTATCCAATATAATATTGCCAGAACCTAACTTCAAGGTATCATGTAGACCAAGATCACCGCTCTTCAAGGCCTTCATTAAATCCGCGAGAATTTTTGAACCAATGCTCATGAACCCCCTATTAGTTAACCATCTTGCCCCTTCCTTCAGGTAACCTTTGTGAATAAGAAATTTCACAACTGCACTTCCCCCGCCCTCCAATCCGTTCTCAGCACTAGACGAATTATTTTCTAACAGATTGTTTATATTGCCCCTTTCAATCGAAAGCATCTCCTGAAGGGTCTTCTCTAATTCCTCTATGGATGGGGTTCTTTCCCTTATTGCTTCTCTGCCAAGTGTTAGGAGTAGTTTGTTCATTATATCTTGGGATAATATGTTCGTTAAATCTTTGGATAATTTGTTCTCCTCCCCCCGATTCTTCTGGCTTTGATAATATACAAATCCCTTATTGCTAGGCTGTGACATAGCCCTTCTCTTTCTTATCCAATATTGCTGGTTTGAGCCAACGCAGACCCTCCAAAACAATTTCAGTTACAGACGCAGTGAGTTCTCCGTTCAAATCATCAAAGTGAGATATCACAACACTTTCAGTGTTATATTTTTTCATTTTTTCTGTAAACGCATCCTGATCGTTCTTTACAATTTTTTTAACTTGATCTACCAAATTTTTCAGGGTTTGGAATTTATTCAGTTGGTTTACATAGTTGCCTGAATTTTTATTATCTCCAAGTAAATTCTGCGCCACCTCAAATATTTTATTGTTAGTGAATTCCTCTTTTATTTGCGTAAGTTGAGCCTGGTCAACCCCCACCATATATTCAAGTGCTGTTTGCTTAAGGGATTCTTCGATTAATGAGTTAAGAACACTCACCCTATTTTCTCTAGTATCTTCTATTTCTGATAATTCAAACTTTGCTGCTTGGTGGATAGAGTAAATATCGCATGGTCTCGGAACTGTTAGTACATCATGATACATGGTTCTTGTTCGTATTGCTTCACTTATAAGCAACTCTAAACTATGAATACTCATTCTTACACTGACACCTTTGTACTTATTTACATCGGGATGTTCTCTAGCCATGTGAACTGTTCTAGCCAAAGTTTTCAACATAAATATTGGTAGAAAAGTCTTATCATCATTAAATTTCATCTCTTGTAACATTATCGCCATCTCTTGTTCAAGAGTAGATGGATAATGCGTGTCGATATGACTCAATCTGTCAAACAATGGTTCTATTATCTTGCCAGAATGAGTATAATCTATTGGATTTGCAGTTGCAATTATTTTTGTTAGTGGCTTGAAAATAACTGGATAAGCACCCGTCGTAAACTTGCCTTCTTGCAATACACTCAGCAAGACAACTTGCTTCCTTGGGTCTAGTACAGGAAGTTCGTCAATGCACAGTATACCATGTCTTGCTTGCAATAATTGTCCAGGAGAGTAGGATTCTATATCATAAATCTCCACTCCCTTCTTAGCAATCTTGATTGCGTCAATCTGTCCAACAAGGTCTTTTACGGAAATGTCGGGTGTTGCAAGAACATATTTGTATCGTCTTTTTCCTTCAACCCATTCTATTTTAGTATCAAGTTTATTATCTCTTATTATATTTTCACATTCTTTGGAAACGTAGAATTCTGGTGACGTTCGTATGATCTTTTGATCCGTAAGCATAGATACCAGTTCATCTTCTGGAATAGTTGTAGGAATATCATTTGTAAGCGTACCCCGAACTGCTGATATTGGTGAAAGTAAATTCCTTGCAATTGTTTCTGCAAGTTTGGTTTTCGCCTGTCCAATCTCTCCTATATAGATAATATCATGATCTGCAAGAATAGCCCTGTCAGTAGAAGGTATTACATCCTCTTCAAAGCCTACTATTCCATAATAAGGGGATTGATTTAGTTTCCTCTTTGCAATAAGATTCCTTCTGAGCTGATCACCAACTTTAGATTCCTTATAATTTATTTCTAGCAATTGCCCAAGAGTATTTATGTGCTGATAGTCCTCAGGTACACCAGGTTCTATTTCGGTATACTTGGGTTGGGAGGTATAACATCTATGTACAAGTTCAATTGTTTTTTGTTCTTCGATCATTACAACAATAAACTCTCTCTTATTTTGGATTTAAATCTTATTAACTCAACAGATGGTTTTCACAGTAATAATCTTAACCAAGTCATAAAAACCAAGAAGTTAGAAAGAAATAGCCTTCCTCGGTTAGCCAAGCAATTACAATTAGTAGTATGGTTTTTATTGTAGCACCTGCAAAAAAGTTGTGAATTGTCCTCTAAAGAGTATAGGTATATAGTTAGAATCCTTGGAAAGGATGTTGATGGAGGCAGAAAGCTGGTAGTAGCATTGAGCCAGCTAAGGGGTTTGAGTTTTAATTTTGCGCAAGTATTACTTAATACGTTAAAGATAGATCCTAATTTACGGGCAGGATTTTTATCAGAAAGTGAGGTTAATGTTTTAGAAAATGGAATTAGAAACCCTGAAGGGATTGGTATCCCCAAATGGTTTTTGAACAGAAGAAGAGAGGTGGACACCGGTATGACAACACATCTTATTTCTACCGCGTTGGATGTTGCAGTTCACAATGATATAGAACGGGAAAAGGGTGTTTTGAGTTATAGGGGATTCAGACATATGATGGGTTTGAAGGTGAGGGGTCAATGCACTAGAACCACTGGAAGAAAGGGTGGTGCGGTTGCAGTTTTGAAGACTGGAAAACTATTGCCAAAAGGAACACCTAGCGAAGCAGCAGATGCTGCTACTACCGCTGCACCAGCAGGTAAAGAAGCAACGCCAGCAAAAGGAGTTACTCCCACTGCAGAAAGTAAACAAACTGCTGGTTCTGCAAAAGATGTGCCAAAGACGAAAGAAGGATCCAAATCAACATAAGATAAAAGTGAAAAGTGATGGGTGATCCTAAAAAACCGAAAAACCAGTACAAGAAACCTAGAAGACCATGGAATTCTGATCAGCTCATGGCTGAATTGCAAATTCTTGGTACTTACGGGTTGAGAAATAAGCAAGAACTTTGGAAGGCCCAAACTGAATTGTCAAGGATTAGAAAACAGGCAAGAGGCTTACTTGCATTACCAAAGGGAGCTAGACTACATAGAGAAACCAATTTGCTTGGCTCCTTAACAAGGATGGGTTTGGTGCAAGATGGTGCCACACTAGATGATGTGTTAAACCTCACGATTGAAACACTACTTGAGCGAAGACTGCAGAGCATAGTTTTTAGGAAAGGATTTGCAAAGAGTCCTTGGCAGGCTAGGCAGGCCGTGGTTCATGGTCATATTACAATCAATGACAAGATAGTAAGTATACCAAGTTACAGGGTTAAGAGTGACCACGAGGGTATGATTACAATAAGAAAAAATAGTTCATATAAACTAGCATCACGGCCTGTAGTATCTGCAGAAACTGGTTCCGGTAAGGCAGTAAATGAGACTCCAGCTTCCAATTGATGACGATTAATTTAGATTTTTTTTCTTGGTTAGAGATTTTTATAACGGATAACCTATTTTTCTAGATATATGTGCTCTATCATAGCATATTCAGGCAATAAAACTGCTGCACCAATTCTTGTAAAAAGTCTCAGGCGAATGGAATACAGGGGTTATGATAGTGTAGGTTTGGCCACTATTTCAAGAAGGCAAGTTCTAATTAAAAAGTGTGTGGGAAAGGTCGATGAGGTCAACAGGGTTCTTCGTCTTGAAAACATGAAAGGTATCTCGGGCATTGGTCACACGAGATGGGCTTCACATGGGAGTGTAACAGATAAGAATGCACATCCACACAACAACTGCAGGAATGATATCGCGGTAGTACATAACGGTATTATTGACAATTATAAAGAACTCAAGAAATCTCTGGTAGCAAGACGACATAAATTCAAGAGTGAAACTGATAGTGAAGTTATTGCTCATATGCTAGGAGAATTTCTCAACAAGAATGGTGATATCAAACGTGCAATGAAAAATGTCACCAACAAGCTGAGAGGTGCATATGCATTAGTAGCTATTTTCGATGATAATACCCTTGCGGGAGTTAGATACGACGAACCATTAATTGTAGGTGTTGCTAAGGACGGTTATTATATTTCAAGTGACATTTTAGGTTTTATAGAATATACTGATCAGGCAATTTTTCTAGACAATCATGAATTCGTAATTATAGACAACAATGGTCTTGCAATATATGACGATAATGGGTCCAAGGTAAAGAAGCAAATTACCCAGATAGCGTGGGAGCTCGCGGATGCTGATAAGGGTAAATATGCCCATTATACTTTGAAAGAGATCAACGAACAAAAACACACAATCGCAAAGGCGTTCTCCGTTCGAGAGTCAGATTTACAGGAATTTGTGAAAGCGTTGATGTCTTCTGAAAAGATTATGATAACAGGAAGTGGGAGTAGCTATAATGCAGCGATGATCGCCAAGAAGCTTTTTTCAAAATACTCCAAATTGCCGTGTGAAGCAATATTAGCAAGTGAATTCCAGTATGGTTCTGATGTTTTAACAAAAGGGACTGTACTAATGCCGATATCCCAGAGTGGAGAAACCGCAGATATTTTAAGGGTGGTGAAGATTGCCAAAGGCTCGAAGGCGAAGACACTTTCATTAGTTAATATTACTACGTCTTCACTGGCAAGAGCAAGTGATCTTTTTCTGGGGTTAAACTGTGGCCCAGAAATTGGTGTAGCCGCTACAAAAAGTTTCACTGCACAGTTATCCCTCATTTACAGGATCTTAGATGAGATATCAAATCGTGGCCATCTCAAAGATATTCTTGAGATTGAAAAATCTGTAACTAATATCTTGAATAATATGAATATCATTTCCAAAATAGCTGACCAAATCGAGCATATTGGAAATATCTATGTCTTGGGAAGGGGTTTGCATTATCCTATCTCGTTAGAGGCTGCGCTAAAATTGAAGGAACTTGTTTATTTGCACGCAGAAGGTCTTCCAGCTGGGGAATTAAAACATGGACCATTAGCACTGATGGACGAGAATACTACTGTCGTAATGTTAAATCCACAAGACGAAACATATGTAGACACATTAGCTAATGTACATGAAATCAAGGCTAGAGGTGCTATTGTGGTAGGAGTGTCCAACATTAATAATAACAAATATGACGAATGGATACGAATACCGAAAGTTAATGAACTTTTGTACCCAATACTTGAAGTTATACCGTTACAGCTTCTTGCATATCACACAGCTGTAAAGAGGGAATCAAATCCAGACTATCCCAGAAATCTGGCAAAATCTGTTACCGTTAAATAAATAGTATAATGAATACTTGCCCAATCTCATTGGGGAGGGATTATTTGAATTGGGTGATGCAGGTAAGCCAAGTTAGGCATCAAATTAAAGATAATATCCTATGCTTTGTTATTTTTTTTGATGATCTCAGAACAGATGGGAAAATGCAATAAAGTTTAGAACATCTAAAAATGGTCTGTTGTAATACCATTATTGGGAAGCAAAAATATGATGTTCTTACGGTCTTTGAACACAAAGAAATCTTTTCATATCAAAATTTATTTATAATATTTTTTAGTGATTCTAAAACTTAACTTCCATACTCAAAACCATATACGGATATTTTTGAACACATTACTGCAGGCCAATTAGCGTGAATTCTATACAATTACAAAATATTCCAAATTGGAATTTGAACAGAAATCAATCATTGTGGTAATATTAGAAGAATTTCTAATGACCATCGTCATTTTCGCGATAATGTGCAAGCGCTTCTGATTCATTCTTAATTATATGAGGCTTGGGCATAATTAAGCCGGTCGAAACGATAAGATCAGGTTTCAATTTTCATTGGTAATGTGTTTATCTCAGACTCGATACTTCTTCGTATATTATTTTTGATTGACGTGATTCCTTGGTCAAAACCTAATAGGAAAAGGGGTATCCTGGATGTCGCAAGTTCCTCTGGTGTCACAGCATCAACGGTTCCTGCTAAATCGAATTCCGATGCGGCATACCTTACAGCCCTGCTACGGTGTCCATGTGTACCTGTTACTGCCCTGACACCAGTCCTTGATGGATATATTGTCGTGCTTTTCCCAACGGTTATTGCCGCTGCGGTCTGTGGTGCCACCTTCATTCCCTCTATCGAGGTCAGGACGTTTCTTCCGTTGGCCTGTGCTGCGCCAAGCATCTTCATTTCACTTTTTGAAAGCCTTGCAAGGTCTACACTGCCACGGCTGTCAATTGCTTTTGCCAGTGTTCTTTCAACTGTGGTAGATGCCGGTACAACGCTTATTCCAGCGCCACCTGTTATTCTCCCGCCCTGTACCAGTCCCCTTCCCCTGAGTTTTGCGGCCTCATATGATATTCCTGGATTTTTTTGTTGTATTGCCTTTATTGTCGTGTCTATCCTACGTGAGCGATCATCTAATTGTCTTGCAGCCGCATCCAGCCTGACTTGCCTTGGGTCCTTTGGTGTTCCTCGTAATACCGCCTTGGCAGACCTGATTCTTGTGTCGTCTGGATACCCGTGTGTAGCCCTGGGATTGAAATCCCGAAAGGTATGGGTTTCAAAGATATTGAATAGATTACGTGAGATATTGGCTTGTTCCTCATCGGTAAACCCCCTTTCCGTCAACGTGGACCTGAAGGTCTCGCCGGCACGCATCTCTGCCTGTATTACAAATCCTGCTCGCCTCGCACCCATGGCCGTTCCCACACTCGTTTGCCGTGGTACCGACCTTGCCATGTAATATTTTTTTGCGGCCTCCAATGATTCCTCGTCCCCTGCAAGCCTGTTGACGATTTCCAATGACAATTCGGATGACAATATTATCTTTTTGATGGTAAATGATATATTAAAGAATCACAGCGTTGTTATCGTTGTTATGTTGTCATGGGCATACGCCAGGATTCTTTGGCGTGGGAGGTTCTGTGCCCAAAGGGCTATGATCTTGATCGGGATTTTATAAGTAATCCCCTTGCGTTTTATTATGATTGAAATGTTGGCCTCTGGAAACAGGAGAAATTCCTCCACCTGTTGCCTGTATTGTCTTGCAGCAAGGTTCAGTGTACTTGCCAGCCACCTGTTATTTTTTTTGTACAGCCTGACCCTACCGAAGCAGCACACGCAGTGGCCATCGGTAATACAGGTATAATGCCTACAATTCTCACAGAACACTATATGTCTTCGATTATCCCTGAGGCTTGATTTGAGTTTTCTGCACTTGACCTGCATACCTATGCCTGCTCACCCTTGGGCGCAAACATCTTGTTGATGCCCTTCTTGCCCTTTACATCATCGTACTCATAGCGCACCTTGGTCTGTGTCAACTCCTTTATCAGGGCGCCGTTGATTGACCTGGTTGCAGTCAGTGACCGGATGAACAGATTATAATAATCCCTTGCAAGATGCCTTAGTTTTGGTGGCAATGCATGAATCAGTAACGGTATGTGTTCGATTTCAAAGACCACCAGTGGAAGGGCATCAGTGCTTATCATTGAAGAGTAGAGTTGTCTCATGGGATCAGGGTAGTAGCTATCGCCTTGCCTGTTGCTGTTGCTCTCCTGTATAAGTTCCATCAGTCTATCGCTTGACAATGGTTGATGTTGTACGACATAGGTTATGACGTTAAATTTTTAGTTGAACAATCGCTCTGTTAATAATCTGTAGAGTGATATGCCTACCGACACGCCCAACAACATGATTCCAATATAGAGGGCTTCGGGCAGTAGCGTCACGGCACCGCCTATGAAGGCCGTGCTTATTATCACGCCTACCAATCCGACAAATGTCGAGTCATGGGTACGCAGCCATATAATGAAGAGGATTGATCCCCAGAATGCCGGGTATATGAAGTCGCCTATCAGGTTGGTGAATGGAAGTAGGATTGTTTCAAGTGGTTTTGCAGCGATATCGCAGTTACCAAGTTCAAAACATGTCGGCATGGGGTTTGAAATGTAACGTCATATATTAAAGAAAATAAGGCAATGGTATGACGATACCAGTTTTTAACATGAGGTACACACGATACCCAATCGCCGTGTTGATCATGCCCAACAAGACCGTTGAGTTCATATCAATGCGTGCAATAAAGGGACGGTTCTTTGTATGCAAGTATGGTGTCTACCAGGTCGAGAGCAAGTACGCATACAGGTATGGCAAGCAGTTGATATACTTTTATGATTCTACCAATGGGAAGCCTATTGACTTACATTCCGTAAACAAACTCATGTCATTCTTGGCCAAGGAGGAATGTGATACGCTAATGGAATGCAAGTCATTCCAGAACCTGAGACGCATAGATGAAGAGGTCAAGGCAACAGTTTCGGAAGGTGTATCTGATAATGGGGACCGTGATTCCGACTATGATGTCCAGGACTGTGTCAATAATATCACTTCCCTGGATGCCAGTGTCAAGCGGTTTGTGTGTTCATATAGTGAGCATGATGACGATGGACTTGTTTCCCTGATTACGGAAGTGCATTACAGGGGCAAGATGTTCGAGAGGTACAGTAAGAACATGAAGTCCACGTTTCCAAAAGGATGGAATGCCGCAGCCATTGTTGAACTGCCAAACAGGCATATTGACATCATTAAATTGCCGTTTGGGAAGAGCCACTCCTTTTCGAAGCATGGAATACTTGAGCAACGGAGAGGGTATGCATATAATTCCAAAAGACAACAGCTATACTTCTATCCCATGGATTCTGGCTCCAGGGTATTAGAGAAGAAGGATATTGCCAAACTTGTAGAGAAGACCAAGAATAAGGAGGATGTCACTTTGCTGCTACAGGAATACGGGGTACGCCAACCAATGATGATTAATACAAATTTTTCATTGGTGGGACTACGTGCCTATGACCCCATGATCGTCTACATATTTGCATCCGAGATCAAGCACGGGCATGATGAGATCAAGCGCTTGTCAAAAAGGCAGAAGAAATCGATACCCATGATACTTGTCATTGCAGGTATTCTCGGGTTTGCAATACTGATGTCGAACTTATCGGGCATCATTACCTCTGTCGGGGAACAGGCTGATAAGTTCCTTGGCATTGATTCCACATCGGAAGAAGATGTTGCGCCTGAATCAGAGGAGACACTTACTACACCGACTGAACCAATTGAACCAATTGAACTGGCACCTTTACCTGGATATTAATCAGTAGATTTATAAAATTGGTTTGTCCAATTTAACCCCTCATTTTTTCCTTTTGCGTTTTGGTGTGTCAATCCCAAAGACGTCATAACGATGTGGGTCTTTCATCCATTTTCCAATGTCTGGGTCGAACGGATTTTTGAAAACTGTTTTAGCCTTCTTCATGCCGTCGATTGTCCGTGAACGTTGTGACCGTTCATCATGCATGCGCTGGAGATCTTCCATCCCTTCAGAAATAGGGTCTGACTTTCTATGGATGTGACCAAGGTTAATGTAAGGATATTTTTCTTCTAACTCGTTCATTGCCTCGCCAGGTTCCAATGTGCGGTCTATCTCTTCCAGGTCGATGTGGTCAATGTCATGGCCTACCTTACGCCGTATGGATTTTATGAAATTCCTGTATAACATTGGATTTTCCAACGTGCGCCTTTTCACATGCCATCAAGCCATCTTTTGCCCTCGGCCTCAAATGGGTCCTTATTGATGATGGTTGTGTTACGCCTTGCAGGATGGTTGTAAAGCAAGTTATTCGATTGTGGTAGATAGTTTCTCATGGTCTTACGCTTGCTCTTACTTTTACTCCTCTTCTTCTTTACCTCTACCCCATGTGCAAATGGATTCCTATCCGAATCTGTCGCTTTCATAACACGGTTCATTGCTTGCAGTCCACCGACAACACGGTCTATTGGTGACTGTCTTGGATAGGTTCTCAGTGATTCCTTCTTTGCGGCTTCCCTTGCCTTCTTCGCAACCTCTTTCTTCATTTGCTTGGCCTTCGCTTCCTCATAAATGGTGTCAAGTTCCTTCTTGGTCTTGTATTTTAAAGCCTGCTTTTCCTTGTATTTTTTTGTGATGCTGCTTATCCTGTCCCTTATTCCGAAAGGCAATATAATATGAAGTGATTGTGATCATATATTAAAGAAAGATTATAGAACTGCACTTCCAGTGTCATGAACTCTTACGTCCCATCATGACACCTATGGCTATTATGACGGTGATAATTCCCCATGCCCAGTTATCAATTGACAGTATGCCAATCAGCCCGAGCAGTCCCAATGCCGCACCTAGGATTATGAAGAATATGTATGTGTTCCTGATAAGTGCCACGGATGCCAGTGACAGGATGAAGAGGTTTGCAATGGGGACTCCGAATACCAGGCCGAGTTCCGAGAATCCTCCCAGTGCCTTTATGCCTATGCTTTGGCGTGGGCTGAAGAATGTGAGCACCGCACTCTCGGGACTTTGTTGAATACCCAGTAACGTAGTACGTCCTGTTCGCCATGATCGGAATTACTTGTTCAATATGGGTGACACCGGTATGGTTATACCATGTATCTGTCGATATCAGATCATATACGTGCAGGTTGATGTTGGATGGTGTGATCTTGCTAATGTTCACTATCAGTGACGTGTAGTTGCTTGCACGCACATGGTTTACAAGCCAGACCTCGCCCTGTGAGACAATGCCCAGTTCCGGTAGGAAGAACTTGTTCAGGTCTGCATCCGCCTTCAGTTCCCCGAGTTCCAGTGTCTCTCCTGTCTTGATATGGTATAGCTCATGCCTGTAGGTTTCCCCTGCAACCAGGTGCATCAGTGTCTTCAATTCCGAGTCCATCCTTTGGCGCTCAATGCTGATGTCCTCGACCAGTTCACTTTGCTTGTGGATGTGCCATACTGTTACGTCAGGGGTCCATTTTGATGTTGACGTCTGCAGGAACAGCCTGTATTCCTTTGGGTTACGATCTGTCTGGTTCGTCATGAAGAAGTCTAGTGTCGTCTTTCCCGAGGATGGACCTCTCACCCATAACTCCCTCCAATAGCCGTCATCCGTAAGCGGTGATCGTGTGAGCCTCACGTATTCCACGTTGCCATTGATTGTTGCATTTATGCTGTGCCCGTCCGTGCATAGGTTAGTCCTGGTCGTGTTCTGTGTCCCGAACACCTCGGCGCAATAGTCGCCGTCCAGGAAGTTGGTGTTGTCGAATTCGTCATATATCCAGTGTCAACTCTGTCGCAAAGAATCCCAGGATGAACTTGTTGTATTGTTCCGGTTCTGATCGTATGTCATCGAACCGTACATTCTTGAATGTAAAGATGTGTCTCTCATCATCATAATTCCAGCGTGATGATGTATTCGCATATCTTCCCTCGTTGATCGTCAGGAGTGTTGGTTCTTCCCTGTATGTGTCGTCAACCATGTCCACGACAAGATCGTATGTGCCGCTTGTTGTGGAACTTGCAATGCCAGCGGTCCAGGTGAATGTGGACTTGGACGTATCATATGTCACTGCCGTGATTATTGCATTGCCGTCAATGCCGATCTGGATGTTGTTGTTGTCTGCGGCAAGACCCTGTAGCGTGATTGTCGTATCCGAACCGATTGTAAATGGTGATGGATTTGTCTTGTTAATGCTATTCCATACATACCAGTCCACGTTGTTTGTTCCTACACCGTCCATCTGGCCAAGCCACCCCATGGGGTCCGTGAACGAAGTGCCGTTTGACATTGTTACCTTGAGACTGGTGATCTTGGTCCTCAACGCCTTGCCGTTCTGGGTTGCATAGTTACTGCTTGTTGCCAGGTTGCCTACAAGGAAATCATGCCGGTATGGTATTATGCGTGTCTCGCTTGCCGTTACTGCCGCTGTCGTTGCTGCGTCCGTGCTGTAGCGCTCTGTAGGGGAAATCGTTACCGTCCTTTCTATTGTATATGTTGAACCACGATCCGCCCAGAGTGTTGACCGTGTTTCCCCAAGTGGTGCATCCACTGTGGTCGCATTACCCGTGAACGTGATCCTTGGCTTCGGGACTGGTGTACCCGTGGTCCTGAGGTCAAGTGCCAACTGGTTGAAATAAACCTGTATGTGCGACCCTCCTGGTGATGGTGTTACGGTGGTTGCGCCTGGCGTTACATGCCGCTCTGCTGCATTGCTTGTTGTGGTCAACCGTGGTAATGTCATTATGTTGGAATTGTCAGCCCAGATTTGCTGTGACCTTGGAGAGTCAAATGTCACTATCACTATATTGGTCATATTTTCGTATGTGGTATAGATCCTGTCTGCTGCATTCAATGGCATGCCGCCTGCGTGTATCGTGAATCCTATCGTGAACCTATATTGCAGATAATAAGGTATTGTGAGACCCGTGGCGTCCGTTATCACGCCACCTCCAGGAGGCATGAATCTTTCATTACCATTGTTGATCGTGGATGTCGTGTAACCCGTTGCGTCCGTCCATGTGTCCGTGACTGTCAGTGTAAGAGGATGGCTTATTGATGCCTGGTTCTGGCTTAATGTGATGGTGGGAACGCCTGGCAGCGTCCCTCCCAGTGGCAGTGAATATGCAAGTCCCTTGTTAAACTGGTGCACGAATGTCATGTCATTTATGGATGGTATGATCCCACTGGTGTAGTCCTGGCTCATGAATCGCTCGTCACCTGATACTTCCGGGTTTCTCACCGTCCAGGGCGTGCCGTTATCAGCCCAGATGGAATTTGTGCCTATTGACAACAATTGTGATAATGCCGTGCCCGTCTTTGTGTAACTCAATAATGGCTGCATGAATCCGCCATAGACTATCGTTATGTCGAACTCTGAATTGCGCTGGTACCAGTAGTCATGTGACTGTAGTGAACAGGTTCCTGAAGAACAACTGGTGAAGGACCTGGATATAGAACCATTGTCGAATACATATCGTGTAGTACTGCTGATCGAACTTGTTAGCGTGATGCTACAGCCTGCATCTACCGATATATTGTGCGTTATGCCGTCACCGGAAATAGTTGATGGTGATGCACTGCATGTCGTCACGCTGTAGGTTATCCCTGAGCCCGTGTTTGCAAGTGTGAGTCTTATTGGCTGTATTACCGTTGTAGGTATCACCACGACATTGTTGACGTATATGGTAACGCTGTCAGCCTGGCTGTTCACTGTGCCATCGTTGACAGTTAACGCAAATACCAGGACTGCTTGTGTTGAAACGGATGGTGCGGTGAATACTGGATTGGTTGTGCTGTAGCTGGACAGGGTCACTGTGGTACCGGAAGACTGTACCCAGGAATATGTTATAGAGTCATTATCAGGGTCACTTGAATCCCCGCCATCCAGGGTAACGCTCGTTCCTTCATCGACTGTCTGGTCGGGACCGGCATCTGCCACCGGTGGGTCGTTGGTGTTGATAACGTATATGGTGACGCTGTCAGGTGAACTGTCCACGGTGCCATCGTTGACTACCAATACGAATACCATGGTTCTCAGTGATGGGACTTCCGGTGCGAAGAATTTTGGCCTGACAGCGGTAGGGTTGGACAGTGTCACGGTGATACCTGAAGCCTGTGTCCAGGAATATGTCAGGGAATCACCGTCAGGGTCGCTGGACCCCCTGCCGTCCAGGGTGATCCTGTTCCCTTCATTGACTATCCTACTGTCGCCTGCGTCTGCTACAGGTGGATTGTTTGGTGGAACCGTGTATGTTACTGTCAATGTCGGTCTTGGGGTTGCGGTTGTATATTCTTCTGACCTAAAGTATGTATACATGTTTGCAATTGTGGATTCATTATCCTGCTTTATTCCCACCGCCCACCAGTCGGCTGACAACTGCGCCTCAACATCTGCGTCTGCAGCCACGCCCAGGTCAACAAGCTTGTTACTGCCCTGCGTGTCGCATGTCGTGTCTGAATTGATGAATGTAGTGCCATCACCAATGTCAGTGAATATGGTTGCCGCACTTGCCTGATCCGGTTCCGTGTCCATCTCCTTGAAATCACATCCTGACGAATTATTGGGACCAGTAATTTGAAAACCAAACTGGACATTGGTGACATCGGCCCTGTCAGGAATCGAGGTTATATCCCATTGAACGAATGCCCTAGTACAGGCAACAATATAGTTCCCCCTACTAACTCTAAGTGATGTGTTACTTGTAATTTTTTCATCACCTGCATTACAACCACTATCTGAATCGTTATCGGTAACATCACCATCTACCGTTGGGTTATCTGACGTGTATGTGTCTGCATGTCTGAAGTCAATGCCATCTTGGCCAAGGTCATAACTGAATCTCACGCTATTATTGTTCATCTTTATCGAATCAAGGACGTCCTTGTTCGGCATGGTGGCTTCCCTTATCCACATCGTGTCATTTTTCTTCATCAGTATGCTGTCAATGTCATTATTGTTTGTCTTGGTTATTGGTTTCGATGATAGCTTGTCATTTGATTCACTTGATTTGGTTGCATTTGATTTGGCCGTATCCACTTCATCAATTGTTGTCGGCATGTGCCATACGGTGTCAAGTACTTTTGATAGCCCCTTTGGGCATGAATCGTTGTCACTTATTAGCCTGGACAGGGGTTTGCCTGCCTGGAAGGAATATGTGATGCTTATGGTGCATATTGTTACGGTGTCCTGATCCAGGTTATAGTGGTTGGTTATGTCTATGCCGTTCGTATCGTGGCTAACCACCTGGCTTGTAAATGCCAGTGTCACCTTGCCGCCGATATGGAGATCAAGCCTTTCAACCGCCCTCAGTTCGGTGAGGTCGGGATCATACAATTCCATATGATCCTCATAAACCACGCCTGACACCAGTCCTGTTTTTACCTCGACCACATTGTTTCCCAGTTCCCTGAATGTGTAGGACCTGTATCCTCCTTCCCCTTCACTACCATCCAATACCCAGGTCGGCACGCCTATTACCATTGTGTGTTGTTCCGTACTGCCGTTCCAATATAGTTCAAAATCCCTGCCACGTTCCACGAGTTCAAGACCTTGTGCTTCCGCATATGGTAGGGATGCCTGTTGTGCCGTGGAGAAAAACGACAGGAAGGGCATCCCTACCAGCAACATTACGCATATCAATACGGATGTCAGTCCGTTGCCTGCCATTATACCACCTAGCGATACTGTTCGTAGGGGTCCTGCGTTGTTGCCCGCATGTACCCCCAGAGGATTAACGCACCGAATGAAATCAACGGCATCGCCATCAGGATACTATAGACGTAGTCACGTGTCTGCAAGACGTCCGAGGGCAAGCCTGTCCATAGGTCCTCGTTGTAGGCAAGCTGGTATAGTACTGGCATGAAAATGAACATCCCAAGTCCTAGGGCAAACATTGATATGATGAAACGTATTATCAGGTTAACTGCCATTGTCGAATGAACCCCGATTACCATATATTAAAGAAAGTTGCCAAGAATATATGGGTCCCTTCACATGCTTCCACGACCCGAGATGAAGTAGATTGTCGCCAGCACAGTTATGAATGCGATTATCACCTGTATGCCACTTACAAATGTCGACGAAAGGTCGAACAGTTGCAACATTTGTATTATATATCCACCACCAATTATATTGAAAAATAATTGTACTGCTGCTATGAAATCGCCAAGCGGGATGATTGTCAGTGACAGGTCCTCCGTTTCCGACTTGAATTTCTCATTCAGGATCTCAAGATTGCTTGACCCTCCAAAGTCCGTTATGATGCCTGCCTCACCGTAGGCCTCCGTGACAAATGCCAAGCAGACATTGATTGCTAGCATCAGTAGGTATAGCCGCATCAGTATCCGTATCAACTATGCCATCCCCTGTCCTCATGCCTCTCTTGCGTACATTATCTCCTTGTAAAATAGGACAATAGAAAAGGTTCCAAGCATCACATATACCCATCCCAGCCAGTCCGTGTTGTTCCGCAGTATGTACCTGGTTTCCGTGACCGTCGTGGCGCCGTCAGTGCTTTCTGCGATATAGGACACCTCATACTCTGCTATCAGTGCTACTCCAAGGCCGAAAAACAGGAAAACAGGTATCAAGCGAAACGCCACGTCGATATAGGTTCTTGATGAAACGAACATGAAGATGAACCCAATCGCCGATATGATGAGAAACAGGCCTGCGTCAAGTGTTGGCATTTGTAACTCCTATACGGGGTTTGTATCGATATATTAAAGAAAAAAATGTTAAGCTGGATCTACCTCCATTGTGTACCTGAAATGACCGCTATCAACACCTGAACTCAAGGTGTATGCTAGTGCTATTGTGTCGCCCTTTACCACTTGGACTGTATCTGTCGTGTCGGAGCAGTCCTGAATTATGCCTGTTGTCGTGCAAGTCATCCCTGTTGCCGTACCATTGTGATGCAAGGTGAAGGTTACAGGTATTGCGCCATGATGTGTGACATGCAGATTTGACAGTGTTGCATTATGCGGCATGGTGATGTATGTGTCATCGTAAGTGCCTGATACGCTATCACCAAATACCGTCATGTAGTTGATTGTCGTTGATGTCGTGTTCCCCGAGAATCCGCCGCCAATAAAATAGTGATCGCTGTCGGTCAGTGTTAATGATGTTGGTGCCATTGAATAATTGTACAACAGGGCAATGACCGTGATAATACCAATGGTTGTCAGGAATAGTTGGCTTCTCATAACTGTGAAATGGTGTAATAGGTTATGACGTTAAAATCTGGATGATGGTGCCCTCCCCTCATAACGTTGACATAAAGATGACCAGCATGTAGGTGGATGGTAGAATAAGCAATTGCAACAAGTTAATGAGTAATGGAGAAAGATGGGATGGATTTGATAATGATATTAGGTATGACAGGATATAACGCTTATTAGGTGGTTATACTATATATTTGGCATGTTAAAGATGGAATCAAATGTTCCCATCGTACCAACGGGATAAGCTTTAGGAATTTTTATGATCTTCTATCTATGAAGATCTTTCTGAAATAACCTGGCTTTGATTCCCTTAAAGTCTTTTTTTCGCCCTTTATACTACCAAGCAGTGGTTTTTCATATAACAGGTTAAGAGTTTCTTTTCCTAATTGTCCCGCCGCTGTGATTCTCTTATTATACCATTTCTCGAATGTATAATTAGTTTCAAACATTATCAATTCATGCATGCATTGTAAGACATCTGCAACATGTTCAATTTTTGAACGGTTTCCATGATAACAAACCCAATTTACAAATGTTTCAAAATAACCATTTGCTTCAGTGTGATTAGGTTCACATTCATGTTTAATGACTCGCTCCAATACGGACGGCGGATCATCCTCGTTAATTAATTGGCGTACCTTGGAACCATCAAGAAAATTGAATGCGTCCATTTCTTGTTTAAACATATTATAAAGCCCGGCAATAACACTTTCAGCGTCTTGATCGGCTAGTAAAAGTCCCCCCCTGAATAGAAAAACATTGCGAGATTTTTGTAATAGGCTGACATAAAACCAAAACATTGTTAGCATAAAAGCTCGGTCAGAACTTATTGAATTGTTATCACAGATACGCCTCAATGAGACAGAAAGCCATTGACAAAGATTCATTAAAATAACATAATCTGGAATTCTATCAGATATTTTTTCCATCCTGAATTTAGCCATTTCAATAATTTCAGCCCTCTCTTTAGCTTTTTTATCAAGCCAATATCCTAATACAGAACCCACTAAACTTGCAACTCCGCCACTTCCTAGAAGTATTATGACAACTGATGACCAGTCAACCATTAAGGTACATTATTTGAACAACTTGACATATAGGATTAGCGGTATTTTTAGTTCTGGTTTCTAAAACAACCATTCCCAACCACTTTTTCCCACTATTATTTCCCAATACCGATTTTAGCCCATTGTATATAGAATATAGAATTGCAGTGAGATCAATCTGTTAGATCCCTATCATGCCTATCCATGATAGAGCAAGCCTGCCAAAATTATGAATGTGGTAAAGAGGATGTTTGGTGGGCATATGGCATCAAGACTGGTGAAGATGCAGAACAGGTTGACATCCAAAGTGATAGCCTACAACATGCATGGGTTGATTGTTTATGGCATGGTTTCTACAGAGCCATAATCATCTACATCATACCTATTATCATACCCGGTCATCAATATCTATCACCGACCATACCTGGTGATCAGGAATGTTAGTGAGATAGGGGTATCAATGATAAGCAATACGAATAGTAATGTGATCGCAATTATTCGTAGGTGTGACGATCTTATTGATGATGGTGTCCTCCCCTCAAATAACGTTGACATAAAGATGACCAGCATGTAGGTGAATGGTAGGTATGTCTCCATTATCAATCGCTGTGCCATGCTGAATCCTACAAATGGGAATATTACCAATGAGGGAATTACTGAGAGCAGTAAAATTTTAACCATCCAATGATGGTGGAGCCTTGTCTTGAATATCGGGACCAGGACCCATAAATACGGTAGCAACAACAGGATTAGATTATGTCCTGGTGTCGGGCTTCCTGCTGCCGAACTGGTGGTCTGTATCGCCAGGCCGTAACCAATTACAGCCGCCAGCAATACCACGATTATTGGGATATGTAATATTGACTTCCTATGTCGCCAGATCATGTAGATGCCTATTGCTCCAATGAGTACGATTGATGATCTGTGTGCGAATAGCATTAGAGCGCATAATATCAGGATGTAGGCATGTTGTCTTGGTGTTTCATTTTTATTATTACAAATGAAGTAAAGGACGTATGGAAAAATGCTCAATGAAATCATGTTGCGTACCAATTCCGTTACATACACGTTCATTGGTGCGATGAAACTCACCAGCAATGTACCAATTATTGCGGAATTCATGCCAAACTGCTTGCGCATCAGGATGAACGTGCCGACTGCAAGATTGGCATGTGCACCAAACTGTATTATTTTTATGGTGTCATCAGGACTGGATAATAACATCAATGGTTTTGCAATGACGAAAAACAGTGGTTCGATGAGTCCGTGCCTTTTCTGCCATTCTTCAGGATGCTCAAGTATTCTGATATAGGTACTACAGTCATAACCAATACATGTTGGATGTGAGAGGATTATTATCGCCTTGAGAAAAATGATCGGTGTAAGGACCGTCAATATGATGACGTACTTATTTTTTATGACTGGGATGTTGACATTCAGCATGTCCTACCAATCATTTGTAGGGTTATGACGTTGGAATTTAGGATTTTATTCCGCTCGCCATTGGATAAGAGTTGTTAAGACTGGTATCAAGCCGCATCATCCACGGTTTTCTTTTCATGTGTTACCTTGACCAGTGTTTCATGTCGTTTTTTTCTTTCACGGAATAATTCCTCATGTATTATTTTTTCCATCTCATCCCAATCGATTTTGCATTCATGTGCATACTTGTTTATCGTATTGAATACTGAACGTGTCCTGCTGTCAATTGCAGTGTTCCGATTCTGATTGAAATATAGATACCACCGTAGGCATGACCGTGTCTTATCCCTGCCATTTTCTGCAAGTAATTTATCCACTAGATCCCTTGCGGGCATTTCTTCCGTATGAAAATCCTTGACGCATTTGTTACATGCATCACGATAATAAAGAACTCCATGCAGTTTACCCAATTCGCTAATCAATGCAATGCGGAATGGTTTGTGTGTGGAATAGGTGTACTTGCCTATAATGAATTTTTTTCGCAGCATCATTGAGCGATATAGCCTGGTGAATCTATGTAGTTTCATTGTGTTTTTAAATCCAAACAATTTTTGGAAGTTATCCATTTCTTCATCCGATATTGATGTGAGAATCTTGAAATCCGTGTCCCTGAAGAATTTTTCGAGTGCCTTGCTGTAGTGGATATTCATAAACACTATCACTGGATTCTTAACCTCATGCCTGATCGTCGTAAGGCCTGACGCTAGCTTGTTGCGCTCAGGTTCAGACATTGACGCAAAAGTGTAGCTGGCATCATCGAATTTCAGTATTGACGGTGCTTTTGGCATTTTTTTTATGATGTTATTAACGTCCATCAGTTCATCCGCCCCGTAATCATAGACCGCAAAGTTTTGTTTTTCGTGTAATAAGTGGGATAACAAGGAAACTATCGTAGTTTTGCCTGAGCCGCTATGTCCTATCGATAGTATGCCCGTATATCCGCTTAACGAGTTATGGTTAAGGATATTGTTGACTACGGGGTTAGGTGAGTGTTTTTGAAGGATGGGGATGCCTAGCAGTGTCGTGGTTCTCTCGCTGTAGTGTTTTTGTTGTTGTTCGCTCATAGTTCCATATCCTTGAATGTGCTCTGTAGGTATTCGCTGATCGTGTCCTCAAGTTTTGGCAGTGCCTCATTAGCCCACTCCCATTGTGCGGTGCTCATTGACGACGGTCTTGTGTTATCCCTGCTTGGTGGCTTGGGTAGTTTGCATCGTGACTGTTTTGGTAGGACGCTGTTCATTGAGTTGATATATAGCATAATATCATATACCTTACCCTGCTGGATAGCGAATACTATACCCTGCCTGTATTGCTGTAGTGCAGTAGTGAGTATCTGTAGTAAGCCCATGGTATAGGGAGGGGAGTATATGACGTTGAATCTTTAAACAGTAATAATATACTATATGTATATAGGGACCTCGGTCCTTCGTATCGTCTGGCTACCCCTCGAAAAATGTAAATATTATTGACTTATTACTTTACTTTTAATACATCATAGTGCTGCGCTAGCGCAGTACTATTAGGGCATTTTAGGTAGCACACTTTTACGTAAAGGTGTGTGTGCTACCTAGTACACACCTTTTTGTAAACCTAGGTGTGCTACCTAGGTGTGCTACCTAAATTGAAAACTCGTGCTATTTTATGCCCTATTTTATGGTAAACATAAAATACCGTGCCTGTAAAATGCTAATAGTACTATTCTAGATCTGTTTCGGTATAAACAATTAGGCTATGATGTTAATTTTAAGATAGGCTCTAAGTACTCTTTACTACGGTAAGGCATACATTTGTTCAAGCACTACATAGCCACTCCGGCTTTGACAACACTTTCCCATGAAGTAATGTTATAAATAGTTTTGATACTTGTTCACTTTAGGAGAGTTGGAATGAAGAATGATGATACAAGTGTGGCACTAAAATATCACAACTTTACAAAACACTCACCATATGGACATGGGTCCTATCCATATGCTTTGGATCCAAGAATGAAGCCAATTCCTTATAAGATTTATAATGATGAACGAGTAGAACAAATTCTGTTCCCGGACAAAATTAGCGTATTTGGAATTACTGCCCTTGATGCAATATCGTCCAATAAAATATCATGTGACCGAGACCGCGTGCCTACTCTGCAAGAATTAAGTCAAGTTCTATATTTTTCAGCTGGTATTACCAAAGTCATTAATTACGGAGATCAATTTCATCCATTCCGGGCCGCTGCATGTACAGGTGCTCTCTATCACATTGATCTTTACGCAATTTGTGGTGAGTTGCCCGATTTAAAGGCAGGCGTTTATCATTTTGATGTTCGCTTTCCTGACATGAAATTAAACCGTATTAGAGATGGTGACTATCGAGGAACGTTGGCGAATGCTACGGGCAAGGAAACTTCTATCATAGACGCACCTGTTACTATAGCATTCACAAGTACGTTTTGGCGAAATAGTTGGAAGTATAATGATCGTACATATCGTCATTGTTTCTGGGATAATGGTACAATATTGGCTAACACGTTGGCAGAAGCAAGTGCGTTAAACTTGCCTACAAAACTGGTTATGGGTTTTGTTGATGATGAGGTGAATAGTCTTTTGGACATTGATAGTAAATTCGAGGCAACAATGAGCTTGGTCCCTTTGGGCTATGCGCCTTCTATGTGTCCTACTGATGTCAAGCGAATTGAGCCTCTAAATCTAAAAACAATTCCACTATCAGAATCACAGATAAACTATACTGTAGTATCTGCTACTCACACTGCTTCGAATCTATCTAGCAGTGCCGAAGTGGATAAATGGCGTGAGTCCCCGCTATCTTACGCCAAGGTTCCACCAAAAGGAAAATTGGTTCAGTTAAAACCTGTCACTAAAGATCAACCTGTTGAGTCAATTGAGAAAGTAATTACTAAACGTGGATCGATACGTAAGTTTCATCCAACTCCAATTACTTTCCAAGAAATTTCTACAATTCTAGACGCCTCCACTCATGGTACACCGTTTGATTGTTTAGGAAATGGCGGCTACCTGAACGACATATACCTCATTGTCAATGATGTTAACGGACTAGAAAGTGGTAGCTATATGTTGCATCGAGAAAATCGGGCTTTAGAACTCTTAGAAAAAGGGAATTTTCGTGAAGAAGCGCGCTTTCTGGATTTAGGTCAGGATTTGGCCGGCGACGCCTCAGTGAACGTTTACTTTCTAACTGATTTAAAAAGTGCGTTAGAACGTCTTGGTGATCGAGGCTATCGCGTTGCGCAATTAGAAGCAGCTATCACAGGGGGGAAACTATACCTTGCAGCCTATGCCTTAAACCTTGGTGCTTCGGGTATAACATTTTATGATGATCCTGTAACAGAATTTTTCTCACCCCATGCAGAAGGCAAGAGCATTATGTTTCTTACTGCCGTCGGAAACTCGGCCCGTCGTTCCAAGAAATGAGATTATGTACTTCACACTTTAATGACTGGACAAATTTTAATGTCTTCATAATAATTTACAAATTCTCGCTTCTTTTCTTGTACAAGGTCCTATTGCCTCCATTACGTCAGTGTTTGGATTCTCTTTATAAGATTGTATTATGCTGTGTATGAAGGTCCTTATTGGTTAATTTCTCCACACACTCAGAATTTCTCTTGATTTTTCCATTTTAATCGGAAGTAGAAATTTTAGTTTTTACTTGCTGTGCCCGTGCTGTAAAAACATCAACAAGCTCCTTAAATTCTTTATCTGTTGGTTGCCTACCGAAAAACTGCGACATATAACCTTGAAAGCCTACCAAGACTGAGCCCCAAACCATACCGAAGAAGACCTCGGCATCATGCTCGTACTTCAATCTATCCTTTGCATCACGAGTAATTTTCAAATTCTTTGGCAAGTATCTGATTGCACTATCGATCAACTGGTCTAACACATCCCTTGCCTTAGGTTCTAAAGACATGTTTTTCTTAACCACAACTTATACATAAAATATTCGCTAATAATTTAGAATGTTGTTGCTATAACCAATACTGGTAATATCTTCATAAACTTCTCATAGATATCCACATGTCATATCAGTAATTACACTATTCACTTTATAGGAATAGCGAGAAGGCATACAAAAAGTAAAGCCAATCCCAGCGAATAGTTTAATAGTGCCAACAGATTGAGTAAGTTAATGGAAGGCATACAAAAAGTAAAATGCGTTACATGTGGCACAACATTCATGTCCGAAACCGATACCAAGACATGTCCAACCTGTTCTGAAGGTCGTGGTCATGACGATCACGGTGGCATGGGAGGTTGCGGTTGTGGACACAGTAATTGACCCTTATTTTTCTGATTTAGCTTCACCTGAATTTTTTTCTTACTCGAGAATGGTTTCTCTTTGTATGCTTATGATAAATTATATCTTTTCCTCTCTTCAACCAGAACTAAATTCTTTGAGATTGTTTTGTTCACTTGGATATCAAGTATGAATAGGATTAGTGTTTTTGCCCCTAATTCTGAAACCGACATAAGCAAATGACTTCCCCTGGCATGACCTGAACAATGACTATGAAATTTAGGCATCGAAAAAAGCTTGAGCCAAGCGTCAGTTCTTTCCTGAGATAATTGTTGTTCTTCATTATTGGTGCCTATGGGTCCGGAATCTATCCAAGGCTATAAGGAATGGATGCAAGGAAAGGTAAGTGGAGAATGCGCTATTATGAAGCTCCATATATTATGCAATGAGTTTATAGCAAATTGTTTATGTTATAAAATAGAGAGTTAGTTTAGTAAAATTAAACACTGTCAAGGTTTTCCCCCCCCGATCTCGTCTCTATAGATATAATTTGTATGTTATTGCTAAAAGTACACCGCTTGATACGATAGTACCTATTTCTATAACAAGGACCTCCACATTATTTCTAAAGACACTGCATTGAATTTCACCAGCAACATATAACATACCAAAGATAGTATCATTCCACGAAGAATGCACTATGATAGCAAACCAACCCTTTCCGCTAGCCCAAGTTCTAAGACCGAAGAATATCGTAGGTATAACAAACGACAAGTTTTCGTAAGCTAAATTACTCAATTCAAGAATTTCTGTATTTAGTATATGGCCTGATGCCCAAACAATTCCCATTCCCAAAACTTCATAATGCTTACCTGTTGCATAAAATGGTATGCCAAAAAATATTCTCTCCTCAAATGGTCCCGCACTTAGAGCATCAGCTAACGTAAGCGGAATAAGAGGCGCTTCGTACTCCGGAATAACCTGCTGAGCTATAACTACTCCAATGAGTGCAAGAATGTAACTAAGACCATGATAAAAAAGTGCCATTTTTATCATGTAACGGATAGAAGTTTGACGATATTTTTATAACCATGACCTAGGGTTTAGATCTGCCTTTTCGTCTGCATATTTACCTGACACTTTCTGTTTTGTTCGTTGCAATACTTATATCCCTTCATCCAATTCCCTCTGTTTCCCCATTCAGGGGATAATACTAGAAAGGGTTCTCAGGTGAAGGGTATGAGTACACCCTTGACCTCCCACACATGTTGTGATATGGTGTAATCTTTCAATATTATGAAATTTATGATAAAGGTGAATTGACTAATCTTTACTTTATTCGATTTCGTTCCCAATAGTAATGATATCGAGACTCTTTTTCCACAAACTTGTTTTGTGTCTTAACACCAGTGGATTTAAATCTATTTATATCATATTTGAAAGAGGATTTGTATTCTATTGTTAGGCCATCTCCAGCTTGTATAGTTTTTTCTAGCGTACTTGATTTGCTGTCCGACATGCTTTAACTATGTAGATCTACAATTTCTTTCACACGTCCAATGGCACCACTTTCTAGCATGATCTTAATTCCGTATGGATGTTCAGAAGAATGAGTTAGAATTTCTTTTACAATTCCTTCAGTTAGTTTTCCTATTTTTTGATTCTGTTTTTCAACTATTTTTACTCTTGCACCTATCTTTATGTTCTTTCTAATTCTTGAACGTTCCAATCCAGTCTTCAATTCCTCTAGTAAGTTTATAAAAATGTCTTTTCTATTAAGAATTTTCTATTAAGAATTAACTTGGAGCATGTCACAAAATTCTATCTGGTGGTTGAGTTTAGTAGAAATGATAACGGATAGTATCTAGGAATTATTTGTTAAATCTGGGTTTAGGTTTATTCCTCTACGAAGGTATTAATGATGAATTTGTGTTATCTAGTTGTTATCTATGAGTTATATAACTCAATTCTAAACCTGTTTTTTTAAACAAGTAGAATGTATAAATACCTTACAAACACACGCTAGCCCATCTCGGTGAATAGGTTGATAGTAGACCTGAATATTGTTGGTAAGCTGGTTATAGTCATCGGTGGAGGCATCGAAGGCACTAGGAAGGTAAAATCGCTTTTGGGACAGAATTGCAAGATAATGGTTGTGAGTAATAGGTTAAATAAATTTCTCCTCGAACTCGCTAATGAGGGCAAGATAGATATTGTCAAAACAACATTGAAAGACGCTGATTTAATCGACAAGTTTGAGAAACCCTTCCTACTTCTTGCATGTACAAATGATCGCTCACTGAATAGAGAACTCGTGAATAAAGCAAAGAAGATAGGTGCATTTGCTTATGCAGCCGATGATCCAGTAGTTAGCGATCTTACCTACTTGTCGATCATAAACATTGATGATACAGTGTTTGTTGCAATTTCTACTAAAGGGAAGAGCCCCGCAATGGCTAGAATTTTAAGAATAAAGGCGGAGAGTACTCTAAGGAGACTGATTAGGAAAGAAGATGTTGAATATGTAAAGTTGGCCAATTTCGCAAGAGGTGCCGCTAGGGGTGTACTTAAAGACTCAAATGCTAGAAAGAAGTATCTTTATTCTGTAATTAAAGATAAGAAAATTAATAGCCTCATTAAGAGTAAGAACTTTGATGATGCTAAAAGTACCGCAATAGAGATACTGGAGAAATGGCAATGATGAACGATCTTCATGTGATCAATGCAAGGGTGACGTATAGGAAAACTTCTATACATCTACTCGAGAAGTTCACCTTTAAGGAACTCGAAGCTGCATATCAATCATTCAAAACAAATGGATCTAAGGAATGTGTTATCGTGCAGACATGTAACAGGGTCGAAGTCTATATTGCAACGGATAATTTAGATCATAAAAACGTTGTAGATTCCTGGGCCAAGAGTGTTGGCTTCAAAAGTGAATTATTTGAAGATCATGTGGAGATTAGTGCAGGAAAAGAAGCCGTGCTGCATTTAATGAAACTTGCTTCAGGCTTGGATTCACTAGTCATAGGAGAGGATCAAATCCTTGGTCAGGTGAAGCGTGCTTTTGATTCTGCAAAGAAGAATCGATTTGCTGGTTCATTTCTTGGGCTTTTGTTTGACAATGCAATAAAAATAGGAGGTAGGGTTAGATCGAGTACAAGCATCAACAAAGGAACTGTATCATACGGTTCTATGGCGGTTAAACTTGCTGAAGAACATATGAATAGTCTTAATGGCAAGAAGGTAATGATCATAGGGTCTGGTGAAGCTGCGAGTCTAGTTGCAAAGACATTGAATACGCGAGGGATCGACTTTATGGTTACCAGCAGAACGTTAGAACGAGCAAGATCATTCTCTGGGGCTGCCGGGGGTAAACCAATTCCATTTGATAATGCACTTGAGATGTTGGAGGAAATTGATGTTCTGTTCGTTGCAACCACCGCGCCTTACTTCCTTATTACTTTTGAAAGAGCGAAGGATGCTATGCGTGATAGGCACACGCCAATGGTCATTATAGACCTATCCAGTCCCAGAACTGTGGATGAGAAAGCTGCTGCATTGAAGAATCTGCATTTGATTAACATAGATGATGTTTCATCGTTGGTCGAAAGGAACATGAATGTAAGGATGAAAGAGGTGAAGGATGCAGAAAGAATCATAGAGGATGGAGTGTATTCAGTAGAAGCAAGGTTGAAGAGATTAGAAGCTGACGCCGTGGTGGATACACTATTCAAGAAAGTTCATAATATTCGTGAAAGAGAGTTAGGGAAGGCTTTGCAGATTCTCGGTGATCTAGATGAGAAACAAAAGAAAGTTGTAGAACAGCTAAGCCATGCGATCGTAGAAGGAATTCTCTCAAATCCCATGGATACTTTTAGAAAGGCTTCGGAATACGACGATAAAGAACTTATGAAGGCTGTTTTAAAGCTGTTCAAATATGAGCGATAGTTGTTTTCCAAAGGTAAGGTCTTTAAGATTAAGAAAAAATAGAAAGATTAGAGACT
Source organism: Nitrososphaerales archaeon (assembly GCA_965197925.1). Lineage (GTDB taxonomy): Archaea > Thermoproteota > Nitrososphaeria > Nitrososphaerales > UBA213 > CBDAOC01. Next base: position 65,840 of record CBDAOC010000019.1, on the reverse strand, counting down.
TGTTGCAAGATGTCCGTCTTTCCACAAGTGATCTTGTTGCTCCATTGTTTGTGCAAGAAGGGTTGTCAGAACCGGAGGATATAAGATCACTTCCAGGAATGAAGACCTTGCCAATAGGATTTGTTACAGATGAAGTAAGGGAAATAACATCTTTAGGCATCCCTGCGGTAATAATATTCGGTATACCAGCTAAAAAGGACGACCTTGGCACATCAGCATTTGACGACAACGGTATTGTGCAAAAAGCAGTCTCGTTGATCAGGAAAGAGGTTGCAGACGAAGTTGCAATTGTAACTGATGTGTGTTTATGTCAATACACTACAAATGGACATTGCGGGCTTGTAAATGATACAACTATAGACAATGATAGAAGTATTGAAACACTTGCGAAGATAGCTGTAAGTCATGCACGAGCAGGAACAGATATCGTTGCTCCGTCTGCTATGATGGACGGGCAAGTGAAGGCAATAAGAGCAGGCCTGGATGATAATGGTTTCACGGATGTGGCAATATTGTCGTATTCTGCAAAGCATGCTTCTCCAATGTATGCCCCATTCAGGGATGCTGCGCACTCTGCCCCAAAATTTGGGGACCGCAAAAGCTACCAATTATCCTATTCAAATCCAAATGAAGCCCTTCGGGAAATCGAACTTGACATAAACGAGGGTGCCGATCTAGTGATGGTCAAACCAGCTATTGCTTATTTAGACCTCATCTACAGAGCAAAACAGATGTATCATGTACCGTTAGCAGCTTTCAGCGTGTCAGGAGAATATGCACTGGTAAAAGCTGCTGGGAAGCAAGGAATGATAGATGAAGATGTAGTAATTCTCGAATTGTTGACGTCAATAAAACGTGCAGGTGCGGACATAATTATAACATATTTTGCGAAACAAGCAGCGGCTATCTTAAAGTCATCCTGAACTATACGATAGGAATACTGAACCTAGAATCATAATTGCTGCCCCGGCGTATATTGTTGCAAAGCTCTTACGCCGTGATGCTTCTTTGAAGTAGAATAAGCCCCACGATATGTTGAACAGCAAGGCTAATTGTGTTAATGGATATCCAATAGTTAGACCTAGTACAGCAACTGCAAGAAAGCTCGCAACATTTCCTACGTTCCATATTGCGCCAGACACTATACCAGTTATCGTCTCTTTCTTTCGAAAGCGCCTCGTGGCAATAAGTATCCCAATACCAACTACAAATATTACCACGGACATCGAAAAGAAGCTGTTTTCCATTTCACTTATCAACCGAATTGGAACGAAAACACTTCCCCACAGAATTCCGGCAAGCACAGCTATAATGTAGCCCCTCAAATCTCTGCGTTTCTTTTCTCTAACAGCAACTAATGGCATTCCAGAAGAAAGCATTGCTACACCTATTACTGCATAAGAAAGCGAATTTAATTGCTCCTGGAAAAATATTAGGCCCCAGAGAAATGATGTTATAATTATTATACTTCCTACTAATGGTGCTGTTCTTCCTAAACCTAAGTATTTGATGGCAAAAATACCTAGGGTACTACCTGAGACCCAAATGGCACCTGCGGTTATTCCAGAAATATCTATTGTTAAGGAACCATAAAAAGGCAATATTACCAATGCTAGAAGAATCGCTCCTATTCCAATTGCACCTTGAGTATGAAAAATATTAGTGATACCAAACTTTTTGATTGGTACCAAGTAGGTGCCCCAGCTTACGGCCGCTATAAGTGTGAATATTATTCCAGAGGAATCTACCATTATTAGCCGCTTCGTTGGTGCAGGTAATTAATAGTTGTTGAATAATGTATTGCAAATTCATAATAGAACACACTAAATTAAATGATTCATAATAGAGATGCAATATTACATTTTTATTCTTTGAGCTAAAATGTGAGTCGATAATGATTCTTTCAAAGGGCATTACATTTTTATCCTGATCTTCACACAAACAACATTGTATTGGTAACAAAGATTGGAAGTAAAGCACCAAATCTTAAAGTTTCAAAATGGGTTCAGGGCGTACCAACTAACATTGACAAGGAAAAGGACAATGTGGTATTGGTGGAAGTTTTTCAGGTGAACTGTCCAGGTTGTTTTTTGTATGGAATACCCAAAAGTATAGACATTTACAAGAAGTACCATAGTGAGGGTGTCACTGTATTGGGCTTAGCAACGGCTTTCGAAGATTATGATAAAAACACACTTGAGAATCTAGAATTACTCCTTAATACGGGTGAGACGATTGGAGAAACACATAACGCTCTTTCACAATATGGCATGCTTCAAGGTGACAAGCTAGCCTACAAGATACCATTTCCTGTAGGGATGGATTCGATCAGAAGAGAGTCTGAAAATTTGAAAAAAAGCAGAGTTATGGACTTCGTGGAAGCAAACTTTCCTCAGTTCAGGTCATATGATGAATCGGGGAAGATGGACTTGATTGATCGAGTTAAGCAGTACCTAAAAACTAAAAAGTTCTCGGCAGAAACTTTTGAAGAATATGCATTGCAGGGAACTCCTTCTTCAATTCTGATTGATAAGAAGGGTGCGCTACGTTATGTTGTGTTTGGCCAAGATGAGTACCTGGACAATATGGTACAAGACTTACTGAAAGAATGAATTCGTCGACTTTTTCAAATTCCAATAACGTTGCCGTATTGCCTTAAATGTGGTGAATATTAATTTATAATAAGGGCTCGTTGCGTAGAGCAAAGCTAGCATTTGCGCGAAATATGGAAAGCGTGACAGCCTCCGAAGCTGTAGGTCGTGGGTTCAAATCCCACCGAGCCCGCTAACTTACCATATGCGGTAAGATTCTTACTAAATATAGTAAAAGCTATTAGTCTTCTGGTAAAGGTGTAGCTTCATGTGTAATGGTCATTCCAGTACTACAAAATTTCTCATTTTATTCTTAATACTACCCTTTAGTTAGTGCTCTGATGATTTTAAAAACTTGATCTTCCTTACTAACCTGTCTTTTTAAGGAGTTAGCAATGAGGATTCAATATTATTTCGTTTCGTATGAGCGATGGATTTGCTTAGTTTGGATAACGCTCATGTAATTCGAAAATATACATATGGAGAGGTTATTAGGTCATCTCCATACCTTTTCCGAAATGATCAACCCTTTTTTAAGTACCAAATTTTGGAAGGAGAACCACAACGCTTGATTAAGAAAGATTCTTAAGAATGACTCCTCACTTCTTTTTAAATGAAAAACGGAGTTATAGATACAAACTTTGGTAAAATTGTAATTGAATTTTTTCCAGAAGATGCACCAAAAACAGTAGAAAGCTTTATGAAATTAGCTGGATCCTCATTTTATGACGGAATTTTGTTTCATAGAGTGATACCGGGTTTTATGGTTCAAGGGGGTGATCCAAACAGCAAGAACAATAACAGGAAGACTTGGGGTGCGGGAGGTCCTGGTTATACTATAAAGGCGGAGTTCAATTCAAAAAGTCATGTGAGAGGAATAGTCTCTATGGCACGCGCACATGATCCTGATAGTGCTGGTTCACAATTCTTTATAGTTGTTAAAGACTCCATTTTTCTCGACAAGAACTACACAGTATTTGGTAAAGTTCTGGAAGGAATGAAAGTAGTAGACAAAATTGTAAATCTGGAGAGAGATGGTAATGATGCTCCACTTCAGGATGCTAAAATGGAAAACATTACTGAATGAAATTTGTGTGTGGGTAATGTACCCATTACTGAATGAAATTTGTGTGTGGGTAATGTACCCACATTATTGGGGTCTAACAATTTATTTGTTGAATCCCACCATATCTAAACTCCTGCATGCATTCTCAGAGAGAAATACCTTAGAATTGGGAAAGCCTGCAAACAATCTTCTATAAATGAACTGGTAGTCATTTTGAAGTTAATTTCTTATGTTATATCTTCAATTCCGGTGAGTTATTAATTCTGATCAGCAAAATTTTTCATAAGATAGTATACATTTAGGGGATTATGGCGCTCGATAGTTGATTCTACTGACTGCTAAAGTGGTAGCAATCATCACGCCCATTATTCCCATCAAAGTAAGTGGAAATTCCGGTACAATTTGTGTTCCAACAATTTCAATTTCATTTACTCCTGAAGATATTGGAATTGTTAATTCCCTTTCATTAGTAGTTTGAACTTCCGTATAGTCTGACAGCTCCCTATTTACAATTATTATAAAGTCATCATCGACACCATTAATTTTTGAATCAATTAGTTCTCTGGGCAAGTTTATTATCAATTCACCATTTACAGTCTCACTAGTTTGTAGTGTCAATACTAAACTCGTAAAGTCTGGATCAAGATCAATGAATTCAACATTGCCATTAGTGAGAGAAATATCTAAATCGAAAGAGTAATCTTCGAAGCTCACAGTAACCTTTTCTTCATTCGGTCCACCCATCATGCCTTCCCCTACGGTACCATCATCCACCCCTTCAATAACTATCACTTTTCCCTTCATCCATTCATGCAACGTGCAGAAATATGGATACTCGCCTACTGTATCGAATATGTGCTCAAATGTTGCACCCGGCATAGCTAGTCCAGAGTCAAATATCAGGCCCCAAGTATCATGATCATCAATATCCCCGCTAGTTATTGTATGGGTAGTTCTATCAGAATCAGTCCAGACAACTGTATCCCCTATATTGATGGTTACTTGTTCTGGCACAAAAAATTCTTCATTCTTAGGATTGGATGCACCTTGTACCTGATCGACTGTGACTCTCTTTGCAAAGGCTTCATCCATAGTAGCTATGGCTGCAAATGGTATCAGTAATGGTAACAGAATAATTAAATTCACTCTATTCCTCATTTAGACAACCAATTGAGGCTTGGGCGTAATTTAGTTCGAAACGATAAGATCAGGTTCTAGTTTTTATTGTTGATATGTTTAGCTCAGACTCCATACTTCTTCGTATATTATTTTTGATCGACGTGATTCTAGTCAAAACCTAATAGGAAAAGGGGTAGACCATTCTACAATTCTCCTACAGTTATGGTGAGATGCTTCATCGTTAGAGTATGGGTAAGAATACCAAGCAACAATGCTTTGCATGAAACTTTTTGATAGACATGCCATACAACAGGAAGGTAATGAAGGCATGTGGTCTTGATAGGTTGCCAGATAAAAGAACATTCGACAGAAGGTTCAAGGCCGTATCAATTGACATAAGATCAAGGATAGATGTTATGGGTGTGCTCTTCATAAAAGATGGGTTGGTAGACTCATCCATAGTATCCGTTGACAGTTCATTGTTGAAAGCAAAGGGACATGTATGGCATAGATCAAACATGAAGAATGAAGTACCACGTTCAGGTATAGATACAGATGCTCGATGGGGCTACAGCAGAACTAAGGGACGGGTATTCGGATACAAACTGCATCTAGCATCTAGCACAGGTTCGTTGATAGTTCCATTATCAGCTGATTTCACAACAGCTAACATTACTGATAACAAGATGTATGAAAGCATAACATCTTCATTGCCTTTAGGAATGGTGAGGTATGTTGTAGGAGATGAAGGATATGATGATCACAAGTTATGTGATTTCAGCAGGTATAGAGGGCATCCAGTATTCCCATTGGAAAGGTATAGGCATACTACAGATAATAATAGACTGGCATTGCTGCAGTTCTATAACTCTGAATTTGGGCAGCATGTATATTCTCGGAGGAGCATAAGCGTTGAGCCATTGATAGAGCATATGAAGGATGTATTTACCATAGATCCATTGCCAGTTAGAGGATTTGATAAGGTAAGGAGCATTGTATTGTTATCTGTATTATTGTATCAGGTAATGGTTTACTACAATCATCTAACAGGAAGACCATTAAGGGCATTGAAGCACATGCTCGGAAGTTAATCAATCAGATGCATCAAGTTATTTTTGTTATATGGAATAATGCCCATGCCTCAACCAATTACCTACTGGACCTTAAATATTTGGGATCTTATAACCTGTTCTAATTTGGTATGTGTTAGGATTTATAATATACAAGGTGATGCTTTGTTTCATATATTTCATGACCTATCCACCAGTGCAATATTACAAAATTCATACCACTGTCCAGAGCTGAGTGAATGAAGAAAGCTCAGTAGGCTGGGTGAACAAGAACACAATCACTCCAATACTAATATTAATTGCAGTCAATATGATACCAATCCATAGACAATTTTTGGCTTTTTTAGGATCATCATGTCTTATTGCGAAATAAGCAATTACACCACCTAACAAATTAAAGAATATTGGTAATAGATGCCACCATTTGCTTCTTGTCCTAGTAGGTTGCTGGTCCACGAATTTTCGATTAACCATTCAAAAATATAAACCTTTGACATATTCAAAAATTTGTAGAGTATTAAATGATTATACCATTTTCGCAATAATAAGCGAGAGTTATTGGGTCGCTCTCTTGTAGTTCTCCTGAGAGCAAATATTATCATATTAATACTAAAGATCAGTTCAATAAAATAGGACTTGAACATCTGTTAAAGCAATAACCGGAAATGGCGAATTAAATAATGTCAGCATTTGATGTATATTAATGGCAGATAGAAACATACATCCCCAAAGGTTTGGTCCTGTCTGTCAGGAATCTGCTATATTCATTTACATAAGCGGTTTCTAATTAATAAATGAATTCCCATATTAAATTCCTTTTCTTAAGCGATGAGGATATTCTTTTCTTATAAATAATTTAAGAACAAAATACAAATCCCCTAATATCGATATTCAAAAAAGTGTAATTATGGTATGAATAATAATCATACCAACAGTTAGTTAAACAAAGGGTTCTGAATCTCTATTCAACTTATTATCATATACATATGAATAATCACAAAACCCTTCTTGATCGGAATATTTGTTGAAAGGTTTTTTCAAACTACAAACGAATAATTACTGCAGAGATCAATCAATAGTAAATTCATGTACAAGTCGATCGCACAGCATATACAGAAAGCAAATGGCATAGTCTTTTTTACTGGTGCGGGATTATCACAGGAAAATGGTCTTGCGACCTTTAGAGGCAACGATGGTTTATGGAAAAGGTATGATCCTACTAAACTTGCTACGCCTGTAGCATTAAATAATAATCCAAAACTAGTATGGGAATGGTATTATGCGAGGCGAAGAAAAGTTCTTAATGCTCAACCTAATCCTGGGCATGAAGCTATTGCAGATATTGAAAACTCAAGAGATGGTTATATGAGGCTTGGGCATAATTAAGCCGGTCGAAACGATAAGATCAGGTTCCATTTTTCATTGGTAATGTGTTTAGCTCAGACTCCATACTTCTTCGTATATTATTTTTGATCGACGTGATTCTAGTCAAAACCTAATAGGAAAAGGGGTAGACCATTCTACAATTCTCCTACAGTTATGGTGAGATGCTTCATCGTTAGAGTATGGGTAAGAATACCAAGCAACAATGCTTTGCATGAATATTTTTCGTTAGACATGCCATACAACAGGAGAGTTATGGAATCATGTGGTCTTGATAGGTTGCCAGATAAAAGAACATTCGACAGAAGGTTCAAGGCTATATCAATTGACATAAGATCAAGGATAGGTGCTATGGATATGCTCTTCATAAAAGATGGGTTGGTAGACCCAGCCATAGTATCCGTTGACAGTTCATTGTTGAAAGCAAAGGGACATCTATGGCATAGATCAAACATGAAGAAGAATGAAGTGCCACGCTCCGGTATAGATACAGATGCTCGATGGGGCTACAGCAGAACCAAGGGATGGGTATTCGGATACAAGATGCATCTAGCATGTAGTACTGGTTCGTTGATAGTTCCATTATCAGCTGATTTCACAACAGCTAACATTACTGATAACAAGATGTATGAAAGCATAACATCTTCATTGCCTACAGGAATGGTAAGGTATGTTGTAGGAGATGAAGGATATGATGTCACAAGTTATGTGATTTCAGCAGGTATAGAGGGCATCCAGTATTCCCATTGGAAAGGTATAGGCATACTACAGATAATAATAGACTGGCATTGCTGCAGTTCTATAACTCTGAATTTGGGCAGCATGTATATTCTCGGAGGAGCATAAGCGTTGAGCCATTGATAGAGCATATGAAGGATGTATTTACCATAGATCCATTGCCAGTTAGAGGATTTGATAAGGTAAGGAGCATTGTATTGTTATCTGTATTATTGTATCAGGTAATGGTTTACTACAATCATCTAACAGGAAGACCATTAAGGGCATTGAAGCACATGCTCGGAAGTTAATCAATCAGATGCATCAAGTTATTTTTGTTATGAAATTATGTCCATGCCTCGGTTATATAGTAACTCAAAATATTGACGGATTGCACCAAAATGCAGGAAGTAAAAATGTTATAGAACTTCATGGAAATATATTCAAAACAAAGTGTACTATATGTGATTTTAAGGGAGATTTAGGAAATAGGTTTCCAACGCCTCCACCATTGTGTGAAACATGCGGGAATCACTTGCGGCCTGATATTGTTTTATTTGGTGAATTAATTAAATGTTGGCAGGAGGCTACTATCAAAGCGTGTAGTTGCGATGTTATGATTATAGTAGGAACATCCCTTATGGTTTCACCAGCAAATCAGTTACCAATCTACGCAAAAGAGGGAGGAGCTATTCTTATAGAAATAAATCCTGAATGCTCTTCATTAACTGATTTGATGGACTATTCACTAAGGTCAACGGCTGTAGAGGCGTTACCTATACTATTGTCTAATTATTATCAGCCCTAAAGTAAGAATAATTATTGATGGTTCGTGAAAATGAGTAATAAAGAGAACTATCTCTAGTTCCTTCTACTAATGATAATTTCATACTTTTTAATCCCAGCTTAGTTTGCTGCTTTCTCTTTCGATGTAGAATTCAAACATCTAATTCTAATAATTGGATAAAAAGTCAATATTGTTTCCATTGCAAAACTAAGTGATGTTTTACCTGTGTATCATGCCAAAAGTCTAGGTAATCCTATTAGTTGAAGTATCTACTCACCGATAATAGAAACCAAGGATAGCAACTGCATCACAATATTTATATCAAAAAGATGTCGCCGCTTATTTACACCCAGAGCCATTATACCATTGGAATTATTATATTAGATGAATTTGTTCATGGACAGAAGAAACCAAAATTATTCTCGATTATCCTAATATAATTCCCAATTCACCTTTTGACTCAAACAAATGGAAGATATGCTATCAAATAGGTTTTCAAACAATAATAGGATCACAATAATTAATAACCAAAAGTTAGTCGAAGTAAATAAGGAAATACATCAAACATGAGCAAAATAATATCATTCGAAGAATGGTCTAAGTTACTTACAATTTAGAATAGGTAAAGGCCCAGAGGATATACTCTCAAAAAGATTATTCCTGATTTATAAATTGATTTACTTTTAGAGAGTTTCTATGAGTAGAACATAAAGACGAATTAACAATGTTTAATTGAATCTGTGTTTATGATTGGTTTAAGAGCCTATCCTAAAATAAGAGCCTATCCTAAAATTCTAGCTGATAGTTAATGATTGGTAGAAATGATAACATTTAGAATGCAAGAATATTAGTTCATAATATTAGGTTTAGTTTTCTTACTATTGATTTTATTAGTATTGTAGATAGTAGATACTAGAAACAGTTGCATTAACGTGTTTATGACACTACCAATATATCGCTCTATACACTATTAGGCAGTTAGCAAATTCTACTAGCGCCTGATAATTTTCCTCTCTCTTCTCGAACCTTACCAATAACTTTCTGAACCTGTTATGCCAAGATGCGGTTCTTTCTACAACCCATCTCTTTGCTTTGTACAAATTCTTTTTCAATACTTCACCCTTATGACGAATGTGATCCACATATCCCCTTCCTAACTCCATATTTCATACTCCATACTCTATCTCAGGGAAATCATATCCTATTCATGCATATGTTCTGTTTAACTTTGGGCCTATCAACAACAATGCTATCTATTGTAGGAAAGGCTGATTTCATATCGTGCTTGTTTGCTCCAGTAATTACAGATGAGAGAGGAATACCTCTTCTATCAACCAGCATGTGACGTTTGGTACCTAGCTTGCCTCTATCCGTTGGGTTTGCTCCGGTCGTTTTCCCCCTAATGGGGCCTTCGGTACGCTATCCATGGATTGCCAGTCCCATCCTATACCCTTCAATTCATCATATATTTCCAGCAGCCTCTTCCATACCTTCTTGAATACTCCTATCCCAATCCATTCCTGAAATCTTGCATGGCAAGTTGAACCAGAACCAAATTCTTTAGATACCTTCTTCCACTGGCATCCAGTTCTTAATACATACAGTATTCCATTCAACACTTTTCTAAATGGCACAGCTGGCCTTCCAACTGTTCTTGCTGGTTTCTCTGGTAGCAACACTAGTTTGAACTCTACCCATAGATTGTCTGGTATATGCCATATGGTCGGCATGCTCTTTTTCTTAGCTTTTATCACAAATTTAGCTAGAGAGGACAGATCTAGATCTGTTTCGGTATAAACAATTAGGCTATGATGTTAATTTTAGGATAAGCTCTAAGTAGAATAGAGCTCATTCAATTGAGAATGATAAGATGATAAGGAACACTGGAGATTTGTTAATTACCAAGGCAATAGAAAATGATGTCCTATTGCCTTCAGGTTTTGTCTGCTTAGACCCGGGTAATTTATAGAGACAATTTTTTCCAATATGGAACTGAATTGGGTCCAATATTTCCGTCTTTTTTTTATTGTTGGTTTTGTATCATACTTCTATGCAAAAGAGAATGATTGAAATCGGCAATCAAGCAGCCGTAGAATCGAGCCAATTGTATTATGAGGTGTAAGAAGAATGGCTACAACTCTACTCTTAGATGCCCCTCATGAAACAAAGAAGGAAAGAACCTCGATTAGGTCCATTAATTGGAATGCGTGTGTTCCTGAAAGCTCTTATGAAAGGCGTAACCTTTCGGATAAACAAGCAGATAACACACAACCAAAGTTACAGAATCAAAGATCATATTGTATCACAGAACCTACCATTGGTTACAAGTATCACCTTCACTGCGAAAAGTGTGCCAATAAAGGTGTCAAAGTAACTCGTGCGGTTCGCACGATCATTGGAAAGCCTGAAAGGCGGTCTGTTATAGATCCTAAGGTAATTGTTACTTCGTTTACAATATGAATATCTTGTAGGCATAATGGAAAATTAAAGATTGAGTATATTGGTATAGTGAATACGGCGACAACCCATTTAGGCAATATTGAGGTATGGGACCAATGTATCGGTAAATCAGCAGGTGTCGAAATTATACCAATTTGGTAATGGTATAGAAATATCGGGATTCATCATTCATTGATGTTGGAGAGTGCCATCATATCCTTGAATATTACTTGTGGCCCTTAGATCCATTGTGTATATGTTTTTGTTTGATATGTTTTTGTATATAGTGATTGTTTTCATTATCTGTTGACCGTACCTATTGTTCTTGTAAGCCCTACTGAAATATACTGTTTCAAATTTGCTATTTCTTTCATAAAGGATCACTATCCATACTTACCCCTTGGATTCCTGATTCTAAGCAATCCAATCAATAATCTCCATGAAGGGATAGACATACCTACTGCTATATTGCTAGAGACAATATGATTCAAAGATTTATTCTCCATGGTTTAGGATCTTTTTTGTTTTGTAAAGAAAATTTAGATTTTTGTTTTGAACACTACAACTGATAATTCAAGTGAAAAGTATATGTGATACTTTCTTTATATCAATCAATCTATCTATGGGCAGTGTTAAGGTTGGTTCGTGGAAATTAACAGATTTGGTAAAGGACCCCTCTGGAGACGCATTTCGTATCTTTAGTGAATCTATTGAAGCTCAAGTAAAGCAACTTGAATCAAAACGTAAAGATCTACTTCCAAATATTTCATCACAAGATTTTGAAAATGTAATACATTTGATTGAAGAAATATATGAGAAAGTGAGTATTGTAAATGGTTATGCTCACTTACGGTATTATGCAGATACCTCTTCTAATGAAGCAGCTGCTCTTGTATCAAAGATGGAAAAACTTAGTTCCGATATTGCCAATAGAATGTTGTTCTTTGATCTGTGGTTCAAGAGAGAAATTGATGAGGAAAATGTCGAGCGTCTGATAAATTCTGTTCCTTATGATTATAAAGAATATCTCAAGCATAAGAGGTTACTCGCAAAGTATGCTTTAACCGTACCAGAAGAAAAGATCATCAATACGTTGAATGTTACAGGAATGAAAGCCATTGTAAAAATTTATGACAAAATGGCAAGTGGCTTTGAATTTACTATGAAAGTAGAGAAGGATAGAAAAATAATAGAAAAAAGATTTAGCAACAAAACAAAGTTGCTTTCTCTTATACGGAGTACAAAACGTGAAGAAAGGGAATCAGCATACAAGGCACTTTGGCAGGTTTATAAGAAAAACAGTAGTGTGTTGGGAGAAATTTACCAAACCACTGTGAACCGATGGCGAGACGAGGGTATATCTATGCGTGGTTACAAATCACCGATCTCTATTCGAAATGCCATAAACAATGTAAATGACGAAACAGTTGATACACTACTTTCCGTTTGCAAACGAAACGTAACCATTTTTCAGCAATATTTTAAAGAAAAAGCAAAAATGTTTGGTGTTAAAAAATTATCACGCTATGATCTCTATGCACCACTTACATCAAAACCATCTCATCAGAAAACTTTCGCCTACGGAAAGGCCATTGATACCTTATTAGAAACTTTTGAAGATTTTGATCCACTGTTTAGAAAGTTTGCTGAAAGAGTTTTTACTGAGCAACACGTGGATTCTGCAATTAGGAATGGTAAACGAGACGGTGCTTTTTGCTACACTGTTTCTCCTAAAATAACTCCTTACATTTTATTGAATTTTGATGGAAAGACAAAAGATATTTTCACACTTGCTCATGAGTTAGGGCATGCGATACACAGTATGGCTGCAGCTGATAAACCAATATCAGTATTGGAAGCCCCCCTCCCACTGGCTGAAACTTCATCAGTTTTTGCAGAAATGTTGCTTAATGAGAAGTTGGTTAATGAGACACAAGAGAAAAGTCGTAAATTTTTACTTGTAGAACTTATTGATGATATGTATGCTACTATAATGCGCCAGGCATATTTTACAATCTTCGAAATTGATGTACATCAAGCTATTGCAGAACAGAATGCTACTATTGATGAAATTTCAGAATTATACCTTAGAAATCTAAGGGTACAATTTGGTGATTCGATAAGGGTTAGCCCAGAATTTAAATGGGAATGGCTTTACATTTCACACTTTTACCATGCGCCATTTTACTGCTATGCATATTCATTTGGAAATTTGCTGGTACTGTCACTTTACCAGCAATACAAACGTGAAGGCAGTTCGTTTGTTCCAAAATACTTAAAAATACTTGCGGCAGGTGGTTCTAGAAAACTAGAAGAGTTGTTAAAGGAATCAGGGATTGATATCTCTAAAGATGAGTTCTGGCAGAAGGGCTTTGACTTTGTAGAACAGAAAGTACAACAGCTAAAGGAACTTTAATGCGATATTATTAACCATAGAATAAACAAAATTAACGAACGTATGAAGGACCCCTTGAGCCACCAACATCTAAGAGATCTCCTGTAATAGATATAACATCCGGGTCTGCAGAAATCTCTTGCAGTATTTCAAAAGATAGTTGCTGATCCGTAACGTAATGCGTTCCCTTGTCATAGACGGCGGGAACATTTCCTGTTTTTGACGATATCATATTACTAGCGGCATTTGGGTCTGTACTTGGCTCTGTAAATACCTCAACTGTAAACATTGGGGGTTTGTTTGGATTTTTCTTGAGCCTTTCAAGAAAAGCCATCAATAGTCTTCTATTGACTTTGGGAAAATGCTTGGCAAAAGCGTTCATGAGTTCATCATACTTTACTTCAATCTCATGTACCATAATTCTTGTAGCCTTACCAGACACTTATTCTTTTCTGCTTATACTTTTTATCATCCATGTTGAGGATAATGAAATTTTTACGGTACAACACAATTGCAGGTTTCCACATTAGAAACAGAATTTCTGTCAACACTTCTAAACATTATTCGTAATACATCAAATTCCTTATTCTAGTTATTGTTATTCCCACCCCTACCACCACAGTCCACACTGCAAGAACACCAACAGAAGATTCAGGAACTACTGTGAGTGTAGTACCTGCCATTCCGCTATGCTTTGTGTCGTATGGCTTGTTGGCACCAAGTCCTGCTACTTCTATTGCCAATGTGAATGAGCCTTTATCTCTAAATGTTATTATTTGTGTATCCACACCTTCATTGCTATGTAAATCTGCTTTGTTTACTACAACATTTCTATTTTTATTTATGACTTAAAGAATAGTTCACATGTTGAATGGTCTTCCCGGTTAGGGGATCAAGAAACTTCAGGGTGAATATGGTTGGTTTTTCTGCCTCAAGAGTCTCCCTATCCATTGTTAATAAAACATTGATGAATTTGTTGTCTGTTGGCAATACCATTGCTTCGTCCGATGCGTTCCTTATTTTGATTGCTGTAAACTGTATTGAACTACTTTGATTTGTACATATATCCCTATGTTCATCCCTGCATTGACTTATAACCTCCACTGTGTAATCGCCGAGCATTACGTTAGGTGGTAATGCGAAATTGAATATAAAATTCCCATTCAAATCGCTTCTTATAAACTTCCGAACTAATTGAGGCTTGGGCGTAATTTAGTTCGAAACGATAAGATCAGGTTCCATTTTTCATTGGTAATGTGTTTAGCTCAGACTCGATACTTCTTCATATATTATTTTTGATTGACGTGATTCGGACAAAACCTAATAGGAAAAGAGGTAGACCATTCTACTATTCTCCTACAGTTATGGTGAGATGCTTCATCGTTAGAGTATGGATAAGAATACCAAGCAACAATGTGTTACATCAATACTTTTCGATAGACATGCCATACAACAGGAAGGTAATGAAGGCATGTGGTCTTGATAGGTTGCCAGACAGAAGAACATTCGACAGAAGGTCAAGGCCGTATCAATTGACATAAGATCAAGGATAGATGTTATGGGTATGCTCTTCATAAAAGATGGGTTGGTAGACCCAGCCATAATATCCGTTGACAGTTCATTGTTGAAAGCAAAGGGACATGTATGGCATAGATCAAACATGAAGAATGAAGTGCCACGCTCAGGTATAGATACAGATGCTCGATGGGGATTCAGCAGAACCAAGGGATGGGTATTCAGATACAAGATGCATCTAGCATGTAGCACAGGTTCGTTGATAGTTCCATTATCAGCTGATTTCACAACAGCTAACATTACTGATAACAAGATGTATGAAAGCATAACGAAGTCATCCCAATACTCTCCAATACATCATAATCGACGAAATGATAACAAATGCCAGATAGTTTTGTGCATTATTCTCATATCTGATCCTGGTTCTGTGGAACCCATTCTTCAACCAGGCAAAGAATCTCTCCACAACATAGCGCGTCTTGCCGTATAGGTATTGTTCTGTATCATCATTTTGTTGTTGTGTCTTACTGTTTTTTCTGTAAGGTATGCAGTCAGAGATTTTTCTTTTGGTGAGGTATTTCCTGATGAATTCTGCATCATAGCCCTTGTCTGCTTGGCACCGCGCAATTTTTCTGATAGATCTCTCATCCAGATATTGTGAGATGCCATCCATCACGTCTACAAATCTTGCAGAGTCATGCTGATTTGCAGGACCCATCACTACTGAGACTGGCAGTCCGTTTTGTTCCACCGCAACGTGTATTTTTGTGCCTGAAATCCTGTTGAATCCGTTGTATCCTATGACGCTTCCCCTTTTTTGGCCGGAACTGATGACGAATCGACCGTTTTTTGCAGCTGCATCTTGCCTGATCTGTGGGCTGATTTGACTGCAGCGGAGAGGATATTCTTCCATATTCCACGTCGCTGCCAGTTCTGCAGTCTGCGGTGCGCAGTTGATTTGGAGCCGTACCTTTGTGACATCCCAGTCCACCTGCATCCTGTTATCCCGACAAACAGGATTCCGTTGACTGTCTTTCTGTCGTCTGCCCTTGGCCTTCCGGTTCTGGCTGGCTTGGGGAGATGCGGTGATATCATCTTCCATTGTTCACCTGTTATCTCCTGAAATTTCATGATCTGCTACGGGCAGCATTGCAAATAGATCCAAATGATCGTCAATTATTCACTAAATGATCAGTTTTGGGATCAGTTGGATAACACTTTCTGAACCGCCCTCAATTACTAACGCTTCTGCTTCATCAAGTGGTACCAATCTTATATATGGCCAGTCACAGTCAGTGTTCGGAAGATCGAACTCGTCCGGAGTACAAAAACCATCAAGAGTTCCAATTGTTGCAGATGGCTTTACTGATAATTCAAGATCTGGATTTAAGATAGAAGGTGCTGTCTCAAAGAACGGAAGAGGTAGTGTGGGGAATAGACCTCTAGCTGCTCCTAATCTATTTTGTTACACCTCAATGAATCTAAATCCACCCGGACCTACAGTTACTTCTCTAACCCAGCTAAAAGGATCAGTTGAAAAGGTAAAGTTTTTGGCTCCTATCATCACACTAGCTGGTGTAGGAGTTACAGAAACCACTGCAATATTGCTATCTCTTGCTCCATCTGTGAGAAGGTCAAGGTATATTCCGAAAAAGTCTTCCTCCGCAGTGTATTGGTACCAAAGACCATCTGACAGATGGACTCTTGGAACCGTTTCTCCAAGGACCTGAAGACCTATGGTTGATTCATCTGGGTCAGTAGCACCGGGGTCATCTATGATTATCTCCATGATTTGGGCGCCGTAGAAGTGGTTCTCATACTGTGGGAATTCCGCACCAGAAACCTTAGCTGAAGACCTTGGGCTTCTGCTTCCTGTACTGGGAAGAATATGAAAGCACCGAAGATTGTTATTGAACTTGTTAGTAGTATTATAGACAATGCAATACTTGTTAACTTTTTGTTATTCATCTGATGCACCTTTGGTAAATGTATATGTTATTTCTATATCACTGACAAAGATATTACCAGCAAAAGTATTGGCATAATACTTTACATCCTCATGTGTTTGCCCATTATTTTCGATGAAGGGAAGATGAACCTTAGCAAGAATTTTTGTATCTACTTGAGTATCAGTTGTAGATAGATCAAGTTTTTTAATATCACTTTTATCAGAACCTTGCACATATGAGGATGGCATGGTAACAGCTATAATGGAACATAGCATCACTGACATCATAAAGATTGATAAAATTGTTGCTGACCAACGCCCCACCATTCTTACTACATATTTCTGATAGGTTATAAGTAAAGTGTAATGGATAAACCGGTAAAAATGTCATTATAGTCTAGACTTTGTCAATGAATAATTTGTGCTGATCGATAGAATGATTAAACATGAATAATACATCTATTTAGATATTCAAGTATCTAGTGGATAGACCATCTAAGAGCCTATCCTAAAATTAACATCATAGCCTAATTGTTTATACCGAAACAGATCTAGATCTGTCCTCTCTAGCTAAATTTGTGAGAAAATCAAAGAAAAAGAGCATGCCGACCATATGGCATATACCAGACAATCTATGGGAAGAGTTCGAACTAGTGCTGCCGCCAAGGAAACCAGCAAGAACAGTTGGAAGGCCAGCTGTGCCATTTAGAAAAGTGTTGAATGGAATACTGTACGTATTAAGAACTGGATGCCAGTGGAAGAAGGTATCTAAAGAATTTGGTTCTGGTTCAACTTGCCATGCAAGATTTCAGGAATGGATTGGGATAGGAGTATTCAAGAAGGTATGGAAGAGGCTGCTGGAAATATATGATGAATTAAAGAGCATGGGATGGGACTGGCAATCCATGGATAGCGTACCGAAGGCCCCATTAGGGGGAAAACGACCGGAGCAAACCCAACGGATAGAGGCAAGCTAGGTACCAAACGTCACATGCTTGTTGATAGAAGAGGAGTACCTCTCTCATCTGTAATTACTGGAGCAAATAAACACGATATGAAATCAGCCTTTCCTACAATAGATAGCATTGTTGTTGATAGACCTAAAATTAAACAGAACATATGCATGAATAGGATACGATTTCCCTGAGATAGATAATTTATCCCAAAACTCTCCAATACATCATGATTGATGCGATGTTAACCAACCCAAAATAATTCTCCGCTCTTCTTTCATACCTGATTGCCATTCTATGGAATCCACACTTGAGCCACGCAAAGAATCTCTCAACAACGTAACGTGTCTTGCTGTAATCGTTTTGGTTTGTTGTCTTGTTGTTCTTTGTCTTGAAATTTCTGTGTGAAATACAATCTAGAATATTTCTGCTTTTCAAATATTCTCTAATTGCTTTAGAATCATAACCCTTGTCTGCATAAACTGATGTAATTTGTTTTATTGAATCATCATCTAGATAGTCAGAAATGTTTTCCATCACATCAATTAATCTAGTAGAGTCATGTTCATTTGCAGAACCAATAATTATTGATACTGGCAGGGAATTACAATCAACTGCAACATGTATCTTTGTGCCTGTAATCCTCTTGAATCCATCATGTCCAATCACATTGCCTCTTTTTTGGCAGGAACAGTTGAGGAATCAACTGATATCCTCTGCAGTTGTAGATTGCCAGATTTGTATGCAGATTTTATTGCACCTGACAGAATCTTTTTCCATACTTTCCTTTGCTGCCAGTTCTGTAACCTGCGATGTGCAGTTGATTTTGAGCCATACTTTTCTGGCATCTCACGCCACCTGCATCCAGTAACTAGAACAAACATGATTCCATTTATCGTGACACGGTCATTACTCCTTGGTCTGCCTGTTCTTGCAGGTTTTGGAATGTATTTTTGCATCATCCTCCATTGCTTGTCTGTTAATTCTTGAAATTGCATGAGATGGTTCAATGACTAATTGCAAATAGATCTAATGATCGTCATTAATTCACTAAATGATCAGTTTTGGGACAAGTTGAGAGTATAGAGTATGAAATATGGAGTTAGGAAGGGGATACGTGGATCACATTCGTCATAAGGGTGAAGTGTTGAAAAAGAATTTGTACAAAGCAAAGAGATGGGTTGTAGAAAGAACCGCATCTTGGCATAACAGGTTCAGAAAGTTATTGGTAAGGTTCGAGAAGAGAGAGGAAAATTATCAGGCGCTAGTAGAATTTGCTAACTGCCTAATAGTGTATAGAGCGATATATTGGTAGTGTCATAAACACGTTAATGCAACTGTTTCTAGTATCTACTATCTACAATACTAATAAAATCAATAGTAAGAAAACTAAACCTGACAGTTTGAACTAATATTCTTGCATTCTAAATGTTATCATTTCTACCAATCATTAACTATCAGCTAGAATTTTAGGATAGGCTAAGTCTCCTAATAGTCAGAAAATGCTTAAAGAAGACAAAGTTCTGGAAAAATTTGATGAATAACACGATAGGAATTATTGTAAATAGGCTTACAATTGGTTTTTCCTTTGCTTTTCTGTATCAAATAGTAGTGGGAGTCGCAACCTCGTTTTTGGCTTTACCATTAACAGGTAACATTCAAGACCTGATTTCAGGCATTGAAAAAATGAATTCTGCTCAAGGTTTCTGGTTTATTACCTGGTGGATTGCTTCAACAATAATTATCACAGGTATTGCTTTATTGATAGTTAAATACAAAAAATATCTCTCACCCTACAAAGGAGAAAAAGATATTGATATTCCGCCAAAATTTAGAGCGATAACTCCAATAGTTATAGGAGCAATTCTCTCATTTCTCTTTTTCCTAACTGATGTTGTTATTGGTGCTTTTGTAGAAACGGGATCTGCTACTGATGTTCAAGCAATATATCAGGCTGCTATTAATGGAAACCTCGCACCTCTTCTTGTAAGCATTCTTTTTTCAATTCTTGCTGGTTTCATAATACTAGGTGTAACAGGTAGGATAGCGAAAGTTGAAATGTTAACTCATACTTTGGATATGGCAAATCTAGCAAAAATCGTTAGGAAAAAATCGGAGGAATTAACAACTACCTCAGACACGATAGGCCTCCATGCAGGTGCTCTCATACATATTGGTGAGAAAAAAGTAGAGAAAATGACCTTTCATATAATCGAGTATGACAAAGATAATTTTAATGAAAGAAGGTTTGAGACTCCTGAAGAGTGTTTTAACATCGATGATTCCAAAGTGTCATGGATAAATATCTCAGGCATTCATGATCCCAAAGTTATTGCGAAATTTGGTGAACATTTTCAATTGCATCCCCTCGTTCAAGCTGACATTATGAATACGGAATTGCGCCCAAAGTTTCAAATCAATGAGAAAAATCTCTTCTTCATTTTGAAAATGCCTTTTTTTGATGAGGAAGGAAAACTTGTTACGGAACAGTTTAGCCTTATCGTTGGGTCAAATTACGTACTCTCGTTTAAAGAAACAGGGGGTGATATTTTTGATCCGATTAGAGATAGGATTAGAAATGCTATAGGCGAATTGCGGAACAGAAAGAGCGATCATCTAGCTTATGCTTTGGCTGATGCTATTGTTGACCACTACTTTGTTCTGATGGAAAAAATTGAACAAATAACAGAAATAGTTGAGGAAGAGCTTACAAGTAAACCAACGCCCAAAACACTTTACACCATACAAAAGTTGAAAAGGGTGATGATCACTTTGCGTAAATCGATTTGGCCACTCCGAGAAGTCATAGATACTTTTGAAAAAAGCCAAACTCCACTTATTGAGACTTCAACAAGGACTTACCTTAGAGATGTTTATACTCACACTATTCAGGTAATGGACACTATTGAATCATTAAGGGAAATGGTTGGGGGAATGCTTGACAGTTACCTTTCAAGTGTGAGCAATAAGATGAACGAAACAATGAAAACTCTAACTTTAATTGCAAGTATTTTCATCCCTTTAACGTTCATTGCTGGGATTTATGGAACTAACTTTGAATACCTTCCTGAACTATCGTGGAAGGGCAGCTACTTTTCTATGCTTGGTTCTATGGCAGTAATTGCAATTATATTGTTAGTTTGGTTTAAGAAAAAAGAATGGATATAGGATCAGTTCATGACTAATAAGGCACTAAATAGGGCGTATGAGATTCTTGAGGGAGTAACTAGTGATAAAGCAGCAAGAGGATTTCAATTTTTTATTGTTACGCTGATCTCCGCAAACGTTCTGATGGTGATTGTAGAAACAGAAGAGGCATTCCTCTCTCATCTGTAATTACTGGAGCAAATAAACACGATATGAAATCAGCCTTTCCTACAATAGATAGCATTGTTGTTGATAGATCTCAAGTTAAACAGAACATATGCATGGATGAGGGATATGATTTTCCAGAGATAGAGTATGGATAAAGAAGAAGGATTTCATTGAACCTAATAATGGCAATGTGAGATTGAGGCCAAATACTGTTAAACTATATTTAAATGAGTTAGGAAAGTTGCTTGGAATGAGAGTTATTTACAAGAATAGAAAGCATTAGTGGTAAAGTATTATGGAGATAAAGGCGAGAGAATTGATGATGTATATTGGTGGAAGATTAAATTATTTGAATTTTGAAGAGCCTAAACCGAATATTCCAGATGGAAGATGGTTCCTGTAGTAAAGTTAACTTGGGTCGCAGAAAAACAAACCGAAGAACAACAAAATCTAAGATAACATATATGCCATATTGCTAAACCAGTCATGTCTAATTTTTTTTTATCAGTCGTATACTTTCCATTTGGATTGATTTCCAAGTGTAGGTAACACGGCAATAGTTGATAATGTGGATTTCTAGATGATGGCATATTGTTCCATAGGTGTTACCTTCGGAGGCAACAATCTTATGATATTTGCCAGTTCCAGTAATGATTAACCTTACGGATCTAGTAATGTTTAATACTTATCCCTTTCCTAAAAATGGGTCTTGGGTAAATCACTTAGCTTGAGTCTATCACAAATTATGCATAATTCTAAAGGATATAATTTCAAAGAAGGTCGTTTGGATTGAATAATAGTGTTAGCACAATATTCATGTCATAATAATTATCAGGCTAAGAAACATGGATGATAGTAGTATAGCTATTAATGGTTTAACCTTATCTAACAGTGATTCAGCCTTTAAGGCAGCCAAGGGGCCTAAGCAGTGGGACAAGAAAGAAGAAATTGTTACCACTGGTATTTTCAACTTCCAGAGAGCTTTTGCAGCCTGGTGATAGGGAGTATTTTTTGCTAAAAGTCGACGGTGTCAGACCAGTAATTGAATGGGAGGTTTTTGGTACAGATAGAGATATTTTCTTAGAGGGTTCTGTTATCCCATTTATGCGGTAAATTAAAGCCTCATTGTTTTATGACTTGATGGAACCGTTCAGATAACAAGTGGATATTAAAGTTGTTAGAGCAGCATTGAGAGGATGGATAAAGAAGGCACTTCAACATATTTTCCATAACTCAAATTTGCTGCCTATTCATTAACAGAATTTGCAAATAATTGGTTCGATTACGTCAACATCATAGACCGTTTTCTGCTACATAACCCATACCTAATTTTTTATTAAATTTTTATTGATTTGGATTATTCATAAGGTAAACCTCTTTTTAGTTTGTCCAATTCATAATCTAATCTTCTGTACAATTCTGATTGTCGACCTATGAACAATCTCGTTGATGTTACCAGATCTTAGTAACATCTTGGACAATAAGCATAAGTCTTTTTTTATATGAATAAATAGATGTACATAAACCTAAGCCAGATGGTTATGACTGGATTTCAAGTAAGAGTCTATCCTAAAATTCTAGCTGATAGTTAATGATTGGTAGAAATGATAACATTTAGAATGCAAGAATATTAGTTCAAACTGTCAGGTTTAGTTTTCTTACTATTGATTTTATTAGTATTGTAGATAGTAGATACTAGAAACAGTTGCATTAACGTGTTTATGACACTACCAATATATCGCTCTATACACTATTAGGCAGTTAGCAAACTCTACTAGCGCCTGATAATTTTCCTCTCTCTTCTCGAACCTTACCAATAACTTTCTGAACCTGTTATGCCAAGATGCGGTTCTTTCTACAACCCATCTCTTTGCTTTGTACAAATTCTTTTTCAACACTTCACCCTTATGACGAATGTGATCCACGTATCCCCTTCCTAACTCCATATTTCATACTCTATACTCTATCTCAGGGAAATCGTATCCTATTCATGCATATGTTCTGTTTAATTTTAGGTCTATCAACAACAATGCTATCTATTGTAGGAAAGGCTGATTTCATATCGTGTTTATTTGCTCCAGTAATTACAGATGAGAGAGGTACTCCTCTTCTATCAACAAGCATGTGACGTTTGGTACCTAGCTTGCCTCTATCCGTTGGGTTTGCTCCGGTCGTTTTCCCCCTAATGGGGCCTTCGGTACGCTATCCATGGATTGCCAGTCCCATCCCATGCTCTTTAATTCATCATATATTTCCAGCAGCCTCTTCCATACCTTCTTGAATACTCCTATCCCAATCCATTCCTGAAATCTTGCATGGCAAGTTGAACCAGAACCAAATTCTTTAGATACCTTCTTCCACTGGCATCCAGTTCTTAATACGTACAGTATTCCATTCAACACTTTTCTAAATGGCACAGCTGGCCTTCCAACTGTTCTTGCTGGTTTCTCTGGTGGCAACACTAGTTTGAACTCTTCCCATAGATTGTCTGGTATATGCCATATGGTCGGCATGCTCTTTTTCTTTGATTTTCTCACAAATTTAGCTAGAGAGGACAGATCTAGAAGTGTTAATATCGAGTTTTACAGGCACGGTATTTTATGTTTACCATAAAATAGGGCATAAAATAGCATCGATTTTCAATTTAGGTAACACACTTAGGTAACACACTTTTCGCAAAAAGGTACACACTAGGTAACACACCTTTACGTAAAAGTGTGTTACCTAAATTATGGCATATTAACAGTTCTGGCTCTGTTAAACAATGTACTAAAAGTAAAGTATTAAGTCAATAATATTCATGATTTTCGGGGAGGGGTAAGCGATACGAAGGACAGAGGTCCCTATATACATATAGTATATTATTACTGTTTTAGAAATTCAACGTCATATACTCCCCTCCCCATACCATGGGCTTACTACAGATACTCACTACTGCACTACAGCAATACAGGCAGGGTATAGTATTCGCTATCCAGCAGGGTAAGGTATATGATATTATGCTATGTATCAACTCAATGAACAGCGTCCTACCAAAACAGTCACGATGCAAACTACCCAAGCCACCAAGCAGGGATAACACAAGACCGTCGTCAATGAGCACCGCACAATGGGAGTGGGCTAATGAGGCACTGCCAAAACTTGAGGACACGATCAGCGAATACCTACAGAGCACATTCAAGGATATGGAACTATGAGCGAACAACAACAAAAACACTACAGCGAGAGAACCACGACACTGCTAGGCATCCCCATCCTTCAAAAACACTCACCTAACCCCGTAGTCAACAACATCCTCAACCACAACTCGTTAAGCGGTTACACGGGCATACTATCGATAGGACATAGCGGCTCAGGCAAAACTACGATAGTCTCCTTGTTATCCCACTTATTACACGAAAAGAAGAACTTTGCAGTCTATGATTATGGAGCGGATGAATTGATGGACGTCAACAACATCATAAAGAAGATGCCGAAGGCACCATCAATACTGAAATTTGATGATGCCAGTTATACCTTTGCTGCGATGTCTGAACCTGAGCGTAACAAGTTGGCGTCAGGCCTTACGACTATCAGGCATGAGGTTAAGAATCCCGTTATCGTGTTCATGAACATCCACTACAGCAAGGCACTTGAAAAATTCTTCAGGGACACGGATTTCAAGATTCTCACCTCAATATCAGATGAAGAGATGGATAATTTCCAAAAATTATTTGGGTACAAGAACTCAATGAAACTGCATAGGTTCACTAGGATATATCGCTCCATGATGCTGCGGAAGAAATTCAATATAGGCAAGTACACCTATCACTCACACAACCCATTCCGCATCGCATTGATTAGCGAACTTGGTAAACTGCATGGCATACTCTACTATCGTGATGCATGTGACAAATGCGTCAAGGATTTCCACACGGAAGAAATGCCCGCAAGAGATCTAGTGGATAAATTACTTGCAGAAAATGGCAGGGATAGGGTACGGGCATGCCTACGGTGGTATCTATATTTCAATCAGAATCGGAACACTGCAATTGACAGCAGGACACGCTCTGTATTCAATACGATAAACAGGTATGCACACAAATGTAAAATTGATTGGGAAGAGGTCGAGAAAATAATACATGATGAGTTATTTATGGAAAGGAAAAAACGACATGAAACCTTGGTAAAGGTGACACGGGAAAAGACGACTGCGAATGATACGATGACATGAGCTGGTAGGTTGCTCTAACTATTAACAGAGTGATTATTCAAGTAAAAAACTAACGTCATAACCATCCGTTTCATAACCAAGACATGTCTAGCGACAGGATAATGGAGCTTATACAGGAAAGCAACAGCAACAGGGTAGGTGATAGCTACTACCCCGACCCCATGAGACAACTTTTCTCTTCAATGATAAGTACAGATGCCCTTCCTATGGCAGTTTTTGAGATAGAGCACATACCGTTATTGGTTAATGCATTACCACCGAAACTAAGGCACCTTGCAAGTGACTATTATAATATATTCATCAGGGCACTGACGGCCACTAGGTCAATCAATGGCGCCCTGATAAAGGAACTAACGCAGACTAAGGTGCGCTATGAGTATGATGACATAAAGGGCAAGAAGGGAATCAACAAGATGTTTGCACCAAAGGGCGAGAAGGAATAAGTACCAAGATCAAGTGTAGGGGACTCAGATCAAGTGTAGGGGACTCAAATCAAGTTTCAGGAATAGCTACAGAACAATAAAATTCTGTGAGAACTGTAGGCATCATGCTGGCATAACAGGGAATCGGTGTGTATGCTGTTTCGGCAATGTCAGCCTATACAAGAAAAATAACAGGTGGCTGGCAAGCACCATGAACCTTGCAGTAAAGCAGTACAGACCCCAAACTGAAAAATTCCTCTTATTTCCTGATCACAACTATTCCGTCACGGTAAAACACAAGGAAACCACTTACAATATTCCAATCAAACTTGTTGCCCTCTGGACGCAGAACCTTCCCAAACATGAAATCTTGGACTATATCTACCACAACATAACAACGCTACACAGTATCCGATACCGACACATCAAAAGTTGAATCAATAGAAGTTAGATTCTTGATGGCGGAGGACTAAATCCATATTTTCCTAAAATCTTCCTCACATCTGCAATCTCCCAAGCATATTGGACGTGGATACAGTCTGGCTTTTTACAATAGTCACACCATGGACCACCTTCTTTTTTAAAGTACACCGATACAATCCTACCCAATTCACCAAGCCTGTTATCCATGATTTTTACGTGGTCATCATACATGTTGACATGCTTGAGGCGCTCAGACTCTATTTTTTCTATCAAATCACGTATAGCAGAATCAATGAATTGACTAACATTCGTCAAACCTTCTTTTTTGGCAGTATCAGTTTGTAATAACTTCTTAACTTCATTTATTAATGCTACTCGAATATTTGTAGACACCCAGATCCCTTTGTTTTTTCCTACCATATTGTATTATTATCAGATATTTTAATAAAACTTATGTTAAAATTTTTATCCAAATGAGTTAATTATATGTCGTATATATACACCAACATTTAATAATAAGTTGTGTTGTATATATACAACATGGCAAATCGTAATTGGGTTTCAACACAGATCAGAAATAGTTTAGCCGATAAAATCAAAGAGTTAATCGAAAAGAAGGCTGACCCAAGCATCACCAATTCCGCTCAATTTCTTGATTTAGCAATAAGAGAATTTATTGAGAAATTGGAGACCAAAAAATGAACCATAAAACCGAGGTGGAAGCATGACCACCTGTACACCAATACACGAACATGAGATAAGATGCACTTTATGTTGTTTTCGTAGTACGATAGAGAAGTGCGATTGTTCGAGTCCAACCAATAATGATTTTTTGTGCATGGAATGCTGGCAAGGTGAGGTGGATGAGGACTAGATTCTCCTGGCAGAAGAACCGTGCAGGTGGCGAGGAAGATCGACAGCAACTAACCCAGATGGTATATGAACACACAGTCGGCAACAAGTCCAAAGGCATTTCATCAAAGAGCAGGAGTGAAATTGCCTCCCTCATGAATCGTTCAGAGCAATGGGTGTGGCTGGAATGGAGTAAATTAGTCAAGGCTGGCAAACTACAAAAAGATCCTACAACTGGTCGTCTACTTAGGTCAGAACAGGACAAGAAGCAGGTACAATATGCAGAAATGGCAAAGTCTCAATTCTTACAGATTCCATCAGTCAAGAAATGGTTCAACGACTTGATGACCGCTGGAAAGAATGGGCAGCCAGCGGTATCGGTTAATCATATGATACAAGGCCTGAACGTCGTATGCAATACGCTGAATGTTCACCCGGACGCATTCCTGCAGGACATTGACACAAGCGTTGCCTTGCTAAAGGAGTTTGAAAGAAAGTTCAAGGCAGGTGAAGTAAGATACGCACATCAACTCAATAATATCGATTTCAGTGTCAGGGAGATAACCCGTTACACATCATCAACCCGTAATTTCATGATCAGGAATGGCATTGCCATTCCACGTGGCATCACGGGCATCATGTCAGGCAAGAAGAAGCGTTTTGGTGCATATGCCAATGTGAAGCTTACGGACAGGGAGTTTGAACAGGGGCTTAAGTTCATGCATGGTTATGGTTTTGAGGAATTGTTTGCCGTGCTACACGAGGTCTTTCCCAGGACCAAGACGGGAATCACGATGGTGAACAAATTTGAGATCAAGCCAATCGATGCCAAGGGCGTTCATGGTGAGTACGCAATCATGCCGTTATATGAATCCAAAACGGACCGTGCTTTCGACAAGATGGCAATACATCCCAAGGTGATTGAAATAATCAAGCGTGTGAAGCACGGTGCAACATTCTGTAGCAGCTATGTCGGTAACAATGCCCGCGTCGTCGCATTGGAGAGCGAGCTTGCATCAGCATTAAGTGATTATTATGCATCCCTGGGCAAAATTGACAGGGCGCATTACGACGAACACAATGGCATGCACCAGAAGTGGAGTTATCCCAAAGGAACGGATGAATGGTACTGGGCAAACAAGCCCGTATACGTGTTAAGGCATAGCGGGGCGCATGCAGCGATGCGGAGGACCGCAAGCAACGCAACCCTCGTAGCATCAATGGGATGGGATGACGTCAACACACTGCTAAAGGTGTACGCACGCACAACTGCAGAGGCCATACTCATGCAGGACGTTTGCTACTATCATAACCCGCCAGAAATCAAAGACGAGAATTATGACTACTTTTGCAGCATGCGGTGTGCTATAGGATATTACCATAACGGTTTCGCACCACATTTGAGGGAGTGAATGGATGCCAAGCCGATTCCGATCACAATTAACGTGGACCGCTGAAGAAGCTAAAGTTGAAGTTCTCCTAAGCGGTATAGATGTAAAAAGTCCTAATAAATATTTCAAGGATATAGTCCTCAAGTCATTACGAAGAATAAAAAAAGACCAGAAATTAGAGCTGAAATACTGCATTCCAAAGATCATATGTCCAATAATGCAAACATTTCCTGAACTGAAACAAACATTGAAATCAGCCTTTCCTACATTAGATAGCAATATTGCTGATAGACCAAGTTAAACAGAACACATGCATGGACAAGGGACATGATTTTCCAGAGATAGAGTATGGAGTACGGAGAGAGGATATGTGGATCACATTCGTCATAAGGATGAAGTGTTGAAAAAGAATTTGTACAAAGCAAAGCGATGGGTTGTTTAGAGAACCGCATCTTGGTATAACAGGTTCAGAGAGTTATTGGTAAGATTCGAGAAGAAAGAGGAAAATTATCAGGCGCTAGTAGAATTTGCTAACTGTCTAGTAGTATACAGAGCAATTCACTGGTAAGCTCATATGATTTTGGAATTACTATAGCGTGCGCTTTCTACAAAATTGATAAAATCACACCCAGGAAGAGATGTATATATTTATTTTCTATCATTCCGATTTAATTATTGCTGGTATAAGAGCAGCGTACAATCTATGGAATAGGATTTTCGGATAGGCTCTTAGTGGAAATTTATCTGAATACATGGAGATTTGCAATATTGCAAATTGTAAGCACCATCTAAACACTATTTGGCAAACAACAAATTATTTTCGCATGACAGGGTTCTATGGCAATAGTAAAGGAACATATCTCAGTAGCATGTAAAGAT
Source organism: Nitrososphaerales archaeon (assembly GCA_965197925.1). GTDB lineage: Archaea > Thermoproteota > Nitrososphaeria > Nitrososphaerales > UBA213 > CBDAOC01. The sequence continues at coordinate 36,362 of CBDAOC010000019.1, read as the reverse complement.
ATCAATTCCGAAGAAAATTTGGCAGTGGAGCACTTAGCCCTTGAAGGTTTTAATATTCTGCCTGCAATTCTGGAACGACTTCATTTACCATTAGCTCAATTTGAAGTTCCATATAGAAGCTCGCTTTTCTCTCATTTAATTTTTGGCAACTTATCAAGACCACATGATTTCATAACTCTCCTGCTGTATGCAATGTCTAACGAAAAATATTGATGTAATACGTTGGTGCTAGGAAGTCTTAACCTTACACTTACGATGGAGCATCTTAACATTACTGTTGGTGAATAGTAGAATGGTCTGGCTCTTTTCCTATTTTTTTGACCAAGGAATCACATTAATTAAAAATAATATACGAAGAGGTATAAAGTCTGAATTAAACATATCAATAATAAAAACTAGAACCTAATCTTATAGTTTCGAGCTACTCAATTACGCCTAAGCCTCAAATAACTGCCAATATCATACTAGTCAAACTATTGCTATTTTAAAATATCTAAGCTGTATTTTTTGAATATATTTTCTTTGTTATTATCTCCATAGTTATTTTTCCTATTCTTAGATCATTTACTCCATATGTTGATATGAAGTTTTTGTTAATAATTCGTACTCCATAATGCTACCTTCATTCCTATCTATTGTGTATCCCTTTTGGATAAACCCCGAACACATTGTAGATTTAATCTTAAGGACATGTGCCTGAGTGATATTCGCTTCTACAATCTCCTGGTAGGTCTGTTCACATTCACGAAGTAATACTCCTTATCTTTTCCTTCTTGGTTTTAGGTTAATGACATATATTAGGTAATACTAACATTTGGACGGACCAGCTACTGACTATACATACCTTACTTACCTTTACCATAAGTATAGGTACCCTATACTATACCATTACCACAACTAGGTATTACCTCACTTACCTTTACCATAAGTATAGGTACCCTATACTATACCATTACCACAACTAGGTATTACCTCACTTACCTTTACCATAAGTATAGGTACCCTATACTATACCATTACCACAACTAGGTATTACCTCACTTACCTTTACCTTATACCGTTACTTACCCCAATGACCATACATCATCTCCCAAAATAAAATCAAAACATTAGGTGCCAGAATAGAATAATAAGAATACGATAAAGAGATACTGACCATTTTTGAGCTATTTAGGTATTCATAGATTACATTAATTTTTAGTTTCTATAACTATTTAGTTAAGGTTTTAACCTACATTATGGAGTTGCAAGACATCATGGTAAATTTAGATACCACCGATAAAGCGATTTTAAACCTGATACAGTGGGATTTTCCTCTTACACGTAGACCATTTGCAGAAATTGGTGGGATACTGAATATAAGCGAACAAGAGACGATGAAAAGGATTGAGACAATAAAGGACGCAGGTGTCATACGGGAGATAAATGCCATATTTGATACTAGAAGATTAGGCTACAAGAGTGCATTGGTTGCTATGAGAATAAAACCGGAAAAACTTGAAGAGGTTGCTATTGTGATAAACGAATACTCAGGCGTTAGTCATAACTACGAGCGGGAGCACGAATATAACCTTTGGTTCACCATTGCTGTTCCTCCTAATGGAAGCATACGGCGTGTTCTGACAAAATTCTCCAAGCTTAATGGAGTTCTAAAATACAGACTCTTGCCTACATTGAGACTTTACAAGATAGGAGTGAAGTTAGATATGCTCAATGATGATCAGGAAAGGCCTAAACCAACTGATAAACCAAAGCATGTTGATAATATTCCATTCAAGGCTACTGAAAGTGATAAGGATTTCGTTAGGGAGTTGCAGAAGGATGTACAGATAATTGCTGAACCATTCAATGAGCCTGCTAAACGTTTAGGAATAGATGTTAATCAGTTATTTAGAAAAGCCAAAGAGTATGAAAGTAGTGGAGTTATGAGGAGATTTGCGGCAATATTGCGTCATAGAGATGCTGGCTTTGTTGCCAATGGAATGATCGTTTGGAAGGTTCCTGAAGAAAGAATCGATGAAATCGGTATGAAACTAGCTGAGTTTCCACAGGTAAGTCATTGTTATCAGAGGCCAGTGTATGAGGATTGGCCATACAACCTCTTCAGTATGGTCCACGCAAGAACAAAGGAAACTTGTGAGAAGATCGGTAGGGAAATGTCGAAACACACTGGAATTGTGGAATATACAATACTTTTTAGTTCAAAGGAGTTCAAGAAGGAACGCGTTAAATACTTTGAAGAAACCTACGAGCAGATAAATGTACAGAACTAACTTGATCCATGAACGGAAAAGTTATTGTTATACATTTCCTTAACTTGTTCATACTCTTGTCCATTCAGGTATTTGCTATCTGAAATACTAGCAAACATCTCAACTTCTTCCACACTAGTGGCCGTGGGTAAAATCACAGATATCGCTTTTTCGCTAAGTATGAACTTGATAGCCAATTCAATAATATTCCATCCCTTTGATTCTGCAAACGGTCTAAGGTTTCCTACCTTCTTCATAGCTTCAACAATCCATTCTTGCTTCCTATGACTTCTATGATCATCCTTGTTTAATACTGTTTTAGTATCGACCTTCCCCGTTAAAACACCAGAAGCATCAGGAACCCTTACCATTACACCCACATCCTTCTCTCTTGCAATGGAAAAAAAGTCCTTAGCTGGATCCTGCTCAAGAATATTGTAAACCGTCTGTAACGCCGTAATATTTCTCCCCCGCATGGCAAGTATCCCCTCATCCTTCCAACCAATAGCTGGCCCCAAAGCAATTCCATAATGCTTGATCTTTCCCTCCAACCTTAATTCATCAAGGGTTTTGAACACAATATCGCTTTGTATATGTTCCATTTTTGGGTTATGCATACTATACAGGTCTACATAATCTGCATCCAATCTGCTTAAACTCTTGTCCAGTGCATATTTTGTAAATTCTGTTGTGAATTTTTGTGGTAATTCCTTATGACCTACCTGTTCAATATCACCATAAATATCATATCCAAATTTTGTTGATAACACCACCTCGTTTCGCATACCCTTGAATGCTTTGGCAATAATTTTCTCACTTTTTCCCCTACCATAAATATCAGCAGTGTCGTAAAATGTGATCCCAAGATCATAGGCTCTCCTTAGCATTTTCATACCTTCTTCGTCATCAATCTTCTTGCCCCACCAATCCAATCCAAAAACCCATGCACCGAAACCTATCTCTGATACCCTTAAGTCGCTCTTCCCAAGTTTTCTATACTTCAAGATAGAATCTCCTCTAATACCATTTTGATTTCATTAAATTCTTTATCGCTCAATACCGGATTACCAAAACTTGCTGAAGCATGCATCTTGATCCATGATCGGCAGCCAGCATATTCAGGTAAAATATCTTTCTTGAGAGGATCAGCCAAGGGATAATTACGTACAAATAATATACAAATAGGTTTATCCTGATTCCACTGCATCCTATAGTCAATAAAATCATCATTGTAAACATGATACTTCCCTAGTTCATGGATGGTCTCTTTATCATTCGTTTCCCATGCGGTAACAACTTTCGCAGCAGAGGTGATGATAACCTTATTCGTACTTTTTTCTGATAACAGTTCATCAAATTTGTTCTTATAATGATCCTTTAGATATTCCTTGGTCTGATGCTCAAATGTTGGAAAAAGTAGAAATTCCGAACTTTCAATCAAGAAATCAGGGTCGAGTATACCACCCTTCCTGAATAATATACACTGTTCGCCCTCCTCCAATGCTCTCACAACTACAGCCCATTCCTTCAACGCTTGCCATTCTTTGACAAGTTGCATGTCAACCTAAACTCCTTATCAGCTCCTCTAAATCCTTCCGGACACAGACTATCATTGGCGTATCCTTTACAATATATTTACTTACTTGCGTCTCCCTCAGCTGCATTATGAGATCTTGAAATGCTGATAAATCTTCCGTTTCAAACGCAAGCATAAAGTCCTGATCATCTAGGCCAAACGAATATGTTGTGTTAAGTTTTACTTGGGGAAACTTTCTACCTATGGTTATATGTTCATTCATCATCTTTTTGCGCTCTTCAAATGGGAGCAAATACCATTCTCTGTCCTTCACAAAAGGATAAACTATTAGATAGTTCAAGGATTGTTGACTCTTCATAAACTCAGGGATAGAAGCTTGGGCATAAGTTGAAGGTCTGGTTAGTGATAGATAATTAAAAGCAGGATTCATGTATTTACCGAAGATTGTATGATACAATTTCGATGTCAGCTCTTGGGTGCTGTCAAGAACATCGGAGATCATAAGAAGCAAAAAGTCAGTATCTTCCCTTAATCCTAAAGTGGAATACGATCTGTATTGCACATCACTCTCCGAATTTATGATCGAAACAAATTCTTTTGCAGATTCCTGTTTAGTTTGTTCATTCATCCATCTCCACTTAGAATCAGTCTTGAAGAATGAAAAGTTAAGAAATTTTTGTTTATATTCATCAGACATTATATTACCAGTTATTCTGTCCATATTTAAAATTATAATTCTTTTTTTATGTATGAAAAATTTTAATTAATAATCTAATTCTTCCTATAGGAGAGGAAAAGTAAATGAGTTAATTAGAATTTAGATATGATAGCAGGAATAGCTATTCACCTGTCTCTCCCTTAAGCCAACTATAACCATTTTCTTCTAGCATTTCCGCAAGTTCTCTTCCACCAGATTTGACAATCCTACCCTTGGACATCACATGTACATATTCTAGTTTCTTCATATACCGTAAGATCCTTGCGTAATGGGTTATAACTATAACACCGCATTCAGGATTTACTAATTGATCTATCGAATTTGCAACTGCTTTAACCGAGTCTATGTCAAGTCCGGAATCGGGCTCATCCAACACGGCAATCTTTGGTTTCAGTACAAGTAATTGCATAACTTCTGAACGTTTCTTCTCTCCCCCAGAAAATCCTTCATTAAGGTACCTGGCTAAAAATGAGCTATCAAGTCCAACAAGATCCAAATTCTTCTTTATGTAGTTATGAAATTCTCTAACAGTCAGGAACACTTCTCTATTTTCCTGACTGTATGCCTTACTCAATGTATTGTATGCGCTTCGTAGAAAGTTGCTGTAGCCTACTCCCGCCACTTCCGTCGGATATTGGAATCCTAAGAAAAGTCCCTTTTTTGCTCGCTCATCAGTCGACAATTCCAGTATATTTTCTCCATCTATCAAGATATTGCCGGAGGTCACACTATACTTTGGGTGTCCTAACAAGGTATATGCCATGGTGCTTTTACCAGAACCATTAGGGCCCATTATTGCATGTACCTCACCCTGCTTGGTACTAAAGTTAAGACCTTTGATTATCTCCTTGCTATCAATGCTAACGTGAAGATCTTTAATCTCTAATTGTGTCATCTGAACAGGTCAGTTAAACAATATAATATAAAGCTTGAGAAAAAATTTAGTTGGATTGAATTTCTATGGGCTTCAATGTTACCTTTATCTTGAAATTCGTAAGTATATCCTTGCATCTATTTCTAATGGTAACTTCTGTCACGTTGGAAAAACTCGATATATCCCGCTGTAGTACATTTACTCCTACAAGTATGGAAGCTATGTACAGATAAGCAGCGGCAAGACCATTAGGTGCTTTTCCATCTGCTAATACATGATCCTCTGTTTCATGCGCTATTTCAATTGCAAGTCTCTCAACCTTAGCATCAATCTTTGCTATATTAGCAAGTTTGGAAATGTAGTGGTCTACCGAAAATTGCTGTTGCATGTTACCACCAAGATCCATAATCAGCATTCTGTAGTATTTGGATGTCAACTTTAAGTACGAATTGTTTGAATTTCGTGCACCAGCAGCTGCAACGATTTCTTCTAGTGATCTAAGCACTCTGCAACTTTTGCATGCAAGGTACACAGTAGCTGCTGCCATACACGCTACAGATTTACCTTTGGCTGTATTTTGATTCTCGTAGTTTCGGTAACACTTGGATGCTGTTTCTACTATAATTTTTGGTAGATTCATTGATGTACAGGTTTCGTTTATTTTTGATAATACACTTGATAATCTTCTTTCCTTTGGGGACGAAACCCTTATTCTGGAATGCCATTTTCTTACTCCTTGCATCTGATCTGCTATAGATGATTCTAACGGCCTACCGCTAAAATCTTTAAATGAACACGCAATTTCTGTGCTGAGTCCAAGATCATGCATTGAATAACTCACAGGACTACCTGTTCTAGCCGTCTTCATTCTATCTTGTAAATCAGATGATATAGATTCTGGTCCCAAGTTTTCTATCTGATCGATGACAACATAACCGCATGCTGGGCAAAAACATTCTCCCTTACTTTTATCTTCAATCAAGTTTGTATTACATTCTGGACAACTGTTCGTGTAAAATGATTCGTTCATTTTCTTCCTCCCCTATATAATTTAGTACCAACAAACTTCTTTGCTCTATCAGTTATAATTACTGCAGATGCATAAGGTGACTTTACTGGTCCAATAAATTCAATTACTTTAGCTATCTTCTTACCTTTTACATCTACAAATATGTCGCCAACATTTACTTTTTGGCTAAGCTTTACGATTATTCTACCACTTTTCGCTATATGCAAAATTTCTCCAATCTCCTGCAATTGGATCACGATCGTATTACTTACTATCATAGTTGGCTGTCAATCTTTCTTTATCTTATACTCATTATCACTTTGCTGAATTCTTTTCTCTAAAGTGTTGCAACTTTTGTCCAATGGTGTTAATAACTTTTGACTTGGAGTGCTTGTTATCAATCATTATGTAACCTGATCTTACAAATGCCCTTCTTGGATAATTTATCTCAGCATTAGTTTCCGTGGGGTTGTAACCGGATGATTTGGCAGCATGCTCAAGTTCATTAATTTTAGGATCAGAAATAGCTCTATCCTTGTTGACTTTCCTCCCCTTCTTTCTACTCAAATTTTTGTTAAAATAGTCTAACCAAATGATCTTATGCTCATAATCTTTCATCTTAGATCACTATAAAAGAATAGCATTAATGGTTCCGTCCTGCCCAGGCCTTGATAACACTCTCGCCGTTCCTCCCTCAATATCTATTATAGCACCTTTTGTTACAACCCCTCTTCTCTGGTAGTCTTTGTTGCATGGGTTGCTTGCAACTCTCTTAATCTTTATTTTAGTGACTTTCCTTGAGGCCGGATCTACTACATTCGCAAATTCTACTGTCTTTGTAACTAATTTATAGTTGTAACCTCTTACCTTCTTTACTACGGTCTGTTGCTTACCCAAAACAGGTTCATTAGGATATCTATCTAACTCATACTTTCTTCTACTCCTTAATGCCTTCCTACGTCCACCGCTTGACTTCCTCTTGGTTAGATTCTCAATAGCTTTCTTCATTGTAGATATAAAAAAATTATTAACCCCTAATTAATCTTTTTTTATTGATGATCTCGAGATGAGATTTTACTAAGAACGTGTTTGTTTTACCTCTTTGCCCATTGTTTACCTCAACCTATATGTAATTATTATGGATGTAATTGTACAAAGAGCCATTGAGGTTAGAAAATTCAACAGTAAGAAGATACCTAAAAACTCACAGGTTATCACTACCTTGACCCACCAATCTGGATTATAATATAGGAAGGTATCATCATTTGGTAGATTTTGGTATGAATTTGTAAGGCTATGAAATAATATAATTCGAAAGGCGTTATCAGTGCAAGATAAGATGTATAGAAGGTGTATAGAAAGTGTATAGAAGGTGTATAGGAGTTGATGAAGCAAAGACCAATTTGGGCTATGAAGGTGGGGGTAGTATGGGTTGCCAGGGATGTAACTAGTAAGGTAATTGCTGAGAATATGATGTTCATTCACTAGAAGTAGTTTGGAAACTCAGTTATTCTTAAAACAGATATTGAAGTCATCCCAATACTCTCCAATACATCATAATCGACGAAATGATAACAAATGCCAGATAGTTTTGTGCATTCTTCTCATATCTGATCCTGGTTCTGTGGAACCCATTCTTCAACCAGGCAAAGAATCTCTCCACAACATAGCGCGTCTTGCCGTATAGGTATTGTTCTGTATTATCATTTTGTTGTTGTGTCTTACTGTTTTTTCTGTAAGGTATGCAGTCAGAGATTTTTCTTTTGGTGAGGTATTTCCTGATGAATTCTGCATCATAGCCCTTGTCTGCTTGGCACCGCGCAATTTTTCTGATAGATCTCTCATCCAGATATTGTGAGATGCCATCCATCACGTCTACAAATCTTGCAGAGTCATGCTGATTTGCAGGACATTACTACTGAGACTGGCAGTCCGTTTTGTTCCACCGCAACGTGTATTTTTGTGCCTGAAATCCTGTTGAATCCGTTGTATCCTATGACGCTTCCCCTTTTTTGGCCGGAACTGATGACGAATCGACCGTTTTTTGCAGCTGCATCTTGCCTGATCTGTGGGCTGATTTGACTGCAGCGGAGAGGATATTCTTCCATATTCCACGTCGCTGCCAGTTCTGCAGTCTGCGGTGCGCAGTTGATTTGGAGCCGTACCTTTGTGACATCCCAGTCCACCTGCATCCTGTTATCCCGACAAACAGGATTCCGTTGACTGTCTTTCTGTCGTCTGCCCTTGGCCTTCCGGTTCTGGCTGGCTTGGGGAGATGCGGTGATATCATCTTCCATTGTTCACCTGTTATCTCCTGAAATTTCATGATCTGCTACGGGCAGCATTGCAAATAGATCCAAATGATCGTCAATTATTCACTAAATGATCAGTTTTGGGATCAGTTGATTACAATATTGTACAAATATGCCCTTAACGTACCCTAATTGGTACTTGATCATGCAATAACCATTAGCGCTTCTAGCTTTCAATTATTATATTACATGCTTCTCAAAATGAATCAACATGTTATAATACATGAAGATCTGCGAAGTTGGCACGGGTAACTTGCATTTTATAGTAACAGGTTCCGAATTGATTCTAATCTTTTCTCATATATTTAACAACCAGATTATTCCTATCAATCTATGTACGAGTGATTTGCATAAATAGACAATGGGTGATTTTATTTTCAACAATCCTAGTTCCGGAACTATTGCGAATAGAAAAGGATATTTCTAGTTGTTTGTCGCATATATAGTGATGGGCAAAACAGGAGTTGTTGCAATAACAAAGCATGGAATAGAGATCGCCAGAAAATTAAAGACTAGAATACCAGAGTTTGATATTTATGTCCCAGACAAGTTCAGCGATGGAAAAGATGATATTAATTGGTATAGTGAGGGAAGTTCAATGGTAATAAGTAAATTATTCAGATCTCATGAAGCACTTGTTTGTATATTCTCTCTTGGAGCGGTAATACGCTTAATTACTCCTCACTTAAAGGATAAGAAGACTGATCCAGCTGTTCTTGTAATAGATGACAAGGCACAGTTTGTGATAAGCACATTATCTGGACATATTGGAGGTGCGAACGCACTGACCCGATTGATCGCATCTTCACTGAATGCTACACCGGTTATTACAACTGCAGCTGATGTAAATGAAACTATTGCAGTTGATCTATTAGGCAGAGAGTTTGGATGGGAAATTGAAGATGATTCAACTGTTACACAAGTAAGTGCATATATGGTCAATGAAGATAAGATAGGAATATTTCAGGATGTCGGTGAACGTAACTGGTGGCCTAATGACAGACGTTTACCAAGAAATGTATTTTTTGTTAATAACATCAATGAATTGAGTAGCGAAGATTACAAAGCCGCATTAATCATTACTGATAGCCTTCTTGGTAACAAATATGAAATATTGTTGAAAAAGTCAGTAGTATACAGACCAAAATCTTTAGTTATTGGAATTGGATTACATTGGGATACTAACAAAGAAAATATTATTAACGGTATACAGTCCACATTGAAAAAGGCAAATCTGAGTTTCAAGTGCATTAGGAATATTGCAACCATAAAGAAGAGGACTAATAAAGGCTTGAAAGAATTTTCAAATGAGTTCAATATTCCTGAAGAGTATTTTGACAAAAACCAATTGTTGAGCATTGATGTACCAAATCCATCAGATACGGTGAAGAAATTCGAAGGTACTGCGAGTGTATCGGAGGCTTCAGCTATCTTGAGTGCTAAGAGTGATAGATTAATAGTTCAGAAGCAAAAATTTCCGCCCAATCTTACAGTTGCTGTGACAAGGGTGGAGGTAAATTGAAGAAAGCTTTGTTGTTGATAGACAGAGGAAGTAGGGAGCAAGATGTCAAGAATGAACTTCATGATATTTGTTCACTTGTAAAAGAATGTGGAGATTACTATTTCTCTAATTACGCTTTTCTGGAAGTGACACCACCATATATAGAAGAAGGTATCAGATCCTGTGTGAGACATGGCGCGGAGTTTATTACAATAATACCTTACTTTCTTTATCCTGGTATGAAGTCAAAATTGGCGGTAAAACAAAGTATGAAAATTGTATCCGAGATGGATTTTAAGTACGCGATAACAGAATGCTTGAATTATCATTTGGGATTTGTGGATATAGTAAAAGATCGAATAGATGAAGTAAAACGGAAGCAAAGTATAAACTTGAAAGATAAAGAGTGTGATGTACTACTAATTGGTCATGGTAGTACGGACAGGGATGCCAGGAACGCATTTATTTTTATCGCGGATTCCATCCGACAAAATTATAGAAATGTTAGCTTCTGCTTTCTTGAGCTTGATACGCCAAACATAGAAGATGGTATAAAACTATCATTTGCCAATATACCTAGGGTACTGATAGTTATGCCGTATTTTCTCCATAGAGGGACTCATATTAAGAATGATGTAAAGGAAGAAGTATCTAAAGCTGTAAGAAATTCTACCTCATGTAAGGTTTACATGGCAGAGCATCTAGGTGTTGACCATAAAATAGTTGAGGTTCTGATTGAACTAGCAAGGGAAGTAGAAAAGAATTATGGCGTCTGAAAAAGCTGCTAATATTGAAAAGAGGAGTATGGAGATAATAGATCAAGAGATCGGAAAACATGATTATGATGAATTACAGTGGATTGTTGTAAGGCGGGTGATCCATGCAACCGCCGATTTTGATTTTGCTAATCAAAACAGAATAATATTTCACAGCGATGCTATACATTCTACATTAGAAGCAATCAGAAGCAAATGTACTATAGTGGGTGACTCGGATATAGTTTTGGCAGGACTCAACAAGAAAAATTTGCATGACTTTGGAATCAAAACCAAATGCCACATCTCTGATCCCACAATTGCTATTGAAGCAAAACAACTCAATAAAACCAGAGCAGAAGTATCTATGCGTAAAGCAATCAAGGATATCAACATTGGAATAGTGGCAATTGGGAATGCTCCTACTGCACTTTACGAATTGATAAGAATGGTGAAGGAAAATAGTGCAAAACCGGCGCTAATCATTGGAATCCCTGTTGGATTTGTTTCCTCTGCTGAATCGAAGGATGAACTTGCTCGCACCAACGTTCCTTACATAACAAATAAAGGTAGAAAAGGTGGAAGTACTGTAGCTGCATCAATAATCAACGCATTGTTTAGCATTTATAGAGACAAATTTTGCTAACCATATGAATATTTCTTACATGTTCTCAAAAAGCTTTCGGTCAAACTTCTATTTGCAAAATGTACATGCATGTATGATGCAAGCGTGTTATATTCAATGAATCCGTCGTTGTGCCCATTAACTCCCACACCTTTCTTCAATCGATATGCAAATCTGGTATCGTTTGGAACATTACCAATACTTGAGTAATGAAATTCATGTCCTCGAATTGTTTTACCAATACTTGCCATTACACATGAGTTGTCAACCTTCGCATCAGTATAATTTAACGTAGGTCTATCACCCATGATAGTATCGACATCGAACAAATTTACCATGTTATATTTTTTACCTGCTAAACCCTTTATACTTCGGGTTAGATACATGAGTCCACCACATTCAGCATAAGTTGGCATTCCATTCAATGTTGCTTTTCTTATGGCATGAATCATATCAGAATTTTTTACTAGTTTATCAGCAAGCACTTCTGGAAAACCTCCTCCAATATATAGACCATTTGCATCGGGTATGCGTTTATCATTTACAGGACTGAAGAATTTCAATTCTGCACCCAACGATCGTAATATATCCAGATTATCTGCGTAGTAGAAGTTGAATGATTCATCTAAAGCAACGGCTATCGTCACATATATTTTCTTATAAGTTTGATTGATTCTGATTTGTAGTTTGGGAGCTTTCCTTGCAATTGATATTGTTTTATCGACATTTAGCTGCTCCTTAATATGATTGGCCATCCTTATTACTTTGTATAACATTTTTTTCCTTTCAGAAGTTGGCACGAGCCCAAGATGGCGTTCCTGCAATCTAAGATGCTTGCTTCTTCCTACAATTCCTAGGATAGGAATCTTCACTTGGTTAAATGCTTCGATGCAGTATTTGGCATGTTTATCGCTGGCTATATGATTCAGTATAACTGCTGCAATACGTATAGAGGGATCGAATTTTATAAAACCGTAAGCAATTGCTGCAACTGAACGAGCCGCTTTGGATGCATCCATTACAAGAAGAATAGGACTTTTCAATAATTTGGCAATGTGTGCGGTGCTTGCGAAATTATTTGAACCAGATAAACCGTCGAATAGACCCATCACGCCTTCAATAACCGCAAAATCAGCATCCTTACTTGCCTCATGAAAAGTTTGTAGAAGACCATCTTCACCCATTAGCCAGGGATCTAGGTTTTTTGATGGCCTATCCGTTATCAATGAATGGTAACCTGGATCTATGTAGTCCGGGCCTGCCTTGAAGGCCTGAACCAAATAACCTTTTTCTCTTAATGCTTTCATCAAAGCTATAGAGACACTAGTTTTACCTACACCGCTAGTTACACCAGCAATAACAATCCTATGTACCAATATGGAACAATCTTATAGTTTTTATTTAAAACTATACTAGGGGAGATACGTGAGCGACGGCGGTTTAGTGGTAGTTTATACGGGTAAGGGCAAGGGGAAAACAACCGCTGCACTTGGTATGGCATTACGTGCATTGGGTTATGGATTCAAGGTTGTAATGATTCAATTCATTAAGGGAAAATGGTTTTATGGTGAATTGACTAGCTCCAGTAAGTTAGCGCCTGATTTTGAACTCGTTGTTGCGGGTAAAGGTTTTGTTGGAATAATAGATGATGATAAACCAATAGAGGATCATGTTGCAGCTGCGAATCAAGCATTATTAATAAGCAAGGAAAAAATTGTTTCCGGGAAATATGATATAGTAATTTTGGATGAAGTAAATTATGCAGTGAATCTGAAACTGATTTGTGTTGACGATGTCTTGACATTGATAAAAATAAAACCCAAACATACAACACTGGTGCTAACAGGCAATTACGTGAGTGACAAAGTGATAGAAACTGCTGATATTGTTACAGAGATGAAGGAGATCAAACATCCTTATAGACAAGGGAAGAAGGCAAAAATGGGAATAGATTTTTAATTGACAGTGTCAAGATATTATCAGCAAGGTTAAAGTATGCGGTTTGCACGCAGATACTAATTATGACTACGGAAGTTAAAGCATTGCCCGAAGTGGGAGAGATCGTAATCACCACTATAATGGATGTTTCATCTCATGGTGCTTACGTCACACTAGACGAATATGGTGGGATGACGGGATTTTTGCATATATCAGAAATTGCAACTGGATGGGTAAGGCATATTGATCGATATGTACGAGTGAAACAAAAGGCTGTTTTGAAGGTGATAAGAGTAAATAGAACAAGAGCAGAAGTAGATTTGTCACTTAAACAGGTTGGAAGAGAACAAAAGAAAGAGAAAATTATAGAGGTTAAGAAAGAAGAAAAAGCAAGGGCGTTTATGGATCTCATTAAGGAAAGATGTAAATTGTCTGATCAGGATGTGAATAAATATTCTGAAATTTTAACTGATAGGGTACCTATGCTTTACGACATTTTTGAATCTATTGCTAAGAAGGGTATAAAGGTAATAGAAGATCTTGATCTTCCGAGAGAAGTCATAACTGCAATAGAAGAGGTTGCAAATAAAATACCCGTTCCTACCATGGAAGTTAGAGGAGTGTTGGAAATTACATGTAGAAAGCCAAATGGTATAGACATCATAAAGAAGGTCTTAAAAAGTTCTGAAGAAAATAGTAGTGGGGGATTAGAAATATCATATGTAAGTGCGCCACAATACAGAATAGCGGTAAATGCTGAAAGCTTCAAGATAGCGGAAAAGATGTTGAACACATCAATACAAAAGATCGAGGAAGAAATGAAAAAAAATAGTGGAACATTCAAGTTTACAAGGGAAGAGTCAAAGAAGAGACGGCAATCTTGAAATACCTATTAAAAAAATGCTTCATTTGTAATTTATACACATTAAAGGAAGACTGCTCAAGTTGTGGAATGAAGACCCACAATCCACATCCTGCAAAATTTTCACCTGACGACAAATATGCCAGGTATAGAATAGTGGATCGTTACATGGAAGAGCCTACTTCTTGAAAGTGTAGGCTTTCTGGATAAGTATATCATTAACTGGAATATCTCTCTCATCCCTTGGTTGTGATACTATAGCATCCACCACCTCCATTCCTTCCTCAACCTTGCCGAAAATGCTGTAACCACCATCGAGGTGTGAAGAGTCCTCAACAACTATAAAGAATTGTGAGCCAGCCTTATCAGGATCTCCAGGATGAGCCATGGATATTATACCTCTCTCATGTTTCAATTGACTTATCTCTGCGGGAACGTTATACCCGGGTCCTCCAAAGCCCCACATCGATTTATCTTCTGTTTTGGTGTTGGGATCACCTGCCTGTACCATGAATCCAGGAATGTTGCGGTGGAATTTTATTCCATCGTAAAAGCCTGAATCAACAAGTTGTTGGAAATTCTTTACTGTTTTAGGTGCCAAATCCGGGAATAACTGTATAGTTATGTTACCAAAATCTGTCTGAAGTATAGCAAACTCGTTCGATGGAAGTTGTTCTACAGCAATCACTTCTTTCTCAGGTTTGTCTAATGCTTGAAAATCTTTAACAATCTCGTAAATCATCACGGCTAACATTGTATTCTGGCCTTTGTTTACAAAACTTGGAGATGCATATGCAAGTCTAAGAGGCCCATCGCTATCTTTAGGATATTTCACCATCTCAGTATATAATGGCACATAACCACTGGTATACTCTGGTTGCATATCAGCAAATGATCCTTGTTCATCTAGTTTAACATAAGCAGCAGGTGCCACTGGGAACATCTTCCCAAGAAGCGTACTATTCCAGAATAATGGGGTTGGGGTAAAACCATCATCCTCCAAATATTTGAATTCATCTGCACCAGCAATTCTCATGAACCACTGCTTTTTGCTTTCATCTCCACCACCCCCAAGTAGCACCAAATTGGTACCATCAGGAACGTGTGCTCTTCGACCCACTACATACGATAAGACATAATCGGCATCCATGTCCTTGAGCATCTGCACACCTATCTGCTCTTCTGAAAGAAACGCCTTTGCTATCTGTCCTATTCTAGTTGAATTAATGGTCGCATTATCTGCCAGTGTAGTCCTTTCTCCCATGGTTGTTATCCAGTAACCATAGTCCCACCAAGATGCTATGACAGTATCTTGTGTAGTGTTGTTTTTGATCCATTTCAAAGTTTCAAACCAATCATCTGAAGTTAACCTGAAACTGGTAGCACCATTAGCTATACTTGGAGGAATGTCTGTCGCATAAACCCAGCTTGCTTGTGGTGGAAAGAACATAGGGACTGAAAGCATCGTTATCATAACCGCAGCGTATGCAATGCGAAAGTCCTTTCCAGTTGGCTGAACCTTCGCCTTCTTTTTTGTCTGAATTGAAGTAACTTGTGTTCTAATGAATATGGAAGATGTAATTTCATACAATGCGATGGATGCTAGTACGATTATAGATATAGAAGAGAAGACCATAAGTCTTGAAAAGGAAGCACTTACATAGATACCTGTAATCCCTAGTATCAAAGCAAATATTGACATATCGGTTCGCTTCCTAAAGCAGAGTAGCACACCATAGCCAGCTAATAGAATCAACACAGAGTAATTAGCAAAATAATCTACCAACGTGGGAGTAAAGTGTTCTGCGACTGATTCTACCAAGGGGATGGTTGCCTTGTCAAATGGATTAATCACACTGACATACCTGAAACCTGGAGCTATGTACGAACCAGCAGCAATGAATACACCAACTCCAACGATGAATGCACCAAGCCATGCAAACAGATTTCTTAACTGCTTTCTTTCTTTGCTCTTAATTCTTATTATGTATGATACTCCAACGAACATTAACGCAGGTATCCATAGTGATAGACCCGCAAGTGAGAAAGGAAACATATTGCCTGATTGTTCACCAATACGTGGAAATGCTGATGCTACCAGTACACAAGCCAAAGCAAATGTAGGTATCACGTACAAAGGCTTTCTATCCTTTCTAAAGAAGGGTATTGCAATAAAGAATAATCCTAATAACAAACTAAAGTAATGCACTCCTCCCCAAGATGCCAGACCGAGCGCAAGTAGCAGACCACCACCAATAGTTTTTGAAATTGACACACGAATATCGTCATGTTTCAACGCACTCAGCAAGAGATAGATAGCAAGTAAAGCAAGGAATAGTCCCAAAGGCTCAGATTTGAACCATCCAAGGTTTCCTCGTTGGATGATTGCAGGTGAAACTGCAAAGAAAAGAGCTGCGAATAGCCCTGCTGATGTGTTGGAGATTACTCTAACCAGAGCAAATAGGACAATCGCTGTGAAGGAGCCAAAAATAACTGGGAACCACACAACAAAGTCATAAAGCGGCATTCCAAAAGCAAATGCCTTATAAAGGAACGCTGTGACCAAATGTAGTCCAGTCTGTGACGTTGCTGCAATATCTCTTCCCTCAGGGTGCCATGACATGGTGTCATGCCATGTGAAATATTCAAACATACTGTTATCAATCAAGAAGTTCGTGGCACGAAAATCGAAATATGGATCGAATTCATTTAGGACGAAACCGTACTGCAAAGGGAGAGAGCGCAGCATGAACGATGTTGCAAATGCAATTACTAATACCGTGATAACCATCAAATGCTTTCTATTGAACTTAAAGTGAATGGAATTGCTAGCTTTGATTAGTTGTTCCTTTTCCATGATCATGAAATCTCCTAATGTATAGGTATTTTAAGGTATAGTCATTCTGGAATCTTGAAGTCGTATTGTTAAGTTCATCCTTAACTCGGTTATTGCATCACAGTCTAAACAATATAGCATAATCACTTGTATTTAGTGATAACAATAAATTATTCAATGATCTTTGCAGAACACTAAATCAACAGTTTGCATAAATATCTTTACCATTCTAAAAATAATAAAAAGAGGAAGAGTTTACCTAAAAGGACCATTGAATTTTTTTGCAAGAGTAACTTCTTTATCTCTTTCTTGGCTTTGCTTTACTTGTTGACCTACTTGGTGATTTACTTTTTGCTTTACTTGTTGACCTACTTGGTGATTTACTTTTTGCTTTACTTGTTGTTTTTTTACTCTTACTTGCTTTCGCACGCGCAACCATTGCGTTAATGTCAATAAGCATTGTATTTAAGGTTTTATCAGATTTACATCTGTTTTCATTCTTTGTTCAGAATTTTTACATCGCATTCTCTTACAAGTTGTTTGAACTTTCCTGCATCTTTTTCACTTCCGACAATTGCACCATAATGCATGGGTATTGCAATTTTTGGTTTTATCATTCTTACAGCTTCAGCCGCCTCTTCTGCGGTCATTACATATGTTCCACTTACTGGCAACAACGCAATATCCGTCTGTATGTTTTCCATCTCTTGAATAACATCAGTGTCCCCAGCATAATAAATTCTTACGTTGTTGATGGTCAATACAAATCCAACATTGTTGTGTTCCTTGGGATGATATGGTTTCTTTGTATCAGGGTTTATCTTGTTTATATTATAAGCCGCAACAGTCTCAATTCCTATTCCTTGTACATTCACATTATCTCCGGGTTTCACTATAATGATTTCCTTGGAGCCTACATTTTTAATAGCATTTGCACATTGTGTTGATGCTACAATGCTGGTATTAACACTTGTGACTTTTTTTAAATCATTCATACTTAGATGGTCGAAGTGGTCGTGAGAAATCAACAACAAGTCTGCTCTATCTTCTGACTTAATATCATATGGGTCTATATACAACATTTTGCCATTACTGATCTTGAATGAATCATGCCCTAACCAAGTCATTTTGATACCGTTATGTTCTAACATACTATATTATTGATAAAACTAAAAATTAAGGGTTTTGAATCAGTATTTCATATTTGATGACCTAAACTTGGTAATGATCATAAAAAGAAGAATCTAACCCTGTTTTGCAGCGGTATGATTGTTAATTTCCCTAGCATTGTCATGATTTATCTACCTCTTGATATATGTAGGCATGCTCTGATATGAGTGATTGTGAACTCATGGGTCTATATTTTCATATCTGGAAGAATCTTACAAGCATTATCTCGGTAAATTATTGTAGAATGAGACATATTCAACTCATCTCAAAACCCTACAATACATCAAAAATGATGCAAGATTAACAAATGCCAGATAGTTTTCTGCCGTTCTTTCATACCTGATTCTTGTTCTGTGAAATCCATTCTTGAGCCATGCAAAGAATCTCTCAACTACAAATCTTGTCTTGTTGTAATGTTTGTAATCATTATTTTGCAAGATGAACTTGGAATTTATTTTGTATGGGATGCAACATGCAATATTTCTATCCCACAAATACATTCTGATGTATTTTGCATCATTTTGTCTGCATAAACTGGTTCTATCTGTTGTATTGAATCATCATCAAGATAGTCTGAAATTGATCCTGTAACATCCATGCATTTTGTACTGTCATGTTCATTTGCTGGACTCAACAGTATGGATATTGGAAATCCGTTACCCTCTACTGCGGCATGTATTTTTGTACCTGTTATTCTCTTGAATCCATTATATCCAGTTACATTGCCCCTTTTTTATCAGGAATGGATGAAGAGTCAACTGATATTTTTTGTAGATTAATTTTGCCAGATTTATGTGCTGAGTGAATAGTACGTGATAGAATCTTTTTCCAGATTCCTTTTTGTTGCCATTTGTTTAACCTTCTGTTTGCAGTAGAATCATCACCATATCTTTTTGGCATATCGTCCCATCGGCATCCAGTAGTTAGAACATGGATTATTCCGTTAATGATTTTTCTATCATAATCCCTAGGCCTGCCAGTTTTTGCATGTGGTGGTATGTGTGATTCCATCATACTCCACTGTTTGTCTGATAATTCTTGGAATTTCATAAAATAATTTTAGATGTCGCTATTCATAGATGCTATTCATAGATCTAAATGGTCGCTAAAAATTGTCTAAATGGTTAGTTTTGAGATGAGTTGATTATTCCATTTGTCGAATATGAGTAGGGCTGAAGGATCACTTGTGGTTGGTTGGATTGATTGCCTTTTGGACCCATCTCAAGGGGTCAATGAATCAATATCTATTTCCGGCTTTTTATTGATCATAGTCCTCATTCTTTTGATATTGTTAACTGAATAGATGGTAACTTTTGGATTTAATTTTTTGACATATATAGATGAAAAAGAAGTGTAGAAAAGTAAAAAATAACCTTATACTTTAATACAAAAAAGGAGATTTACAGAATATATTTCTGATGTCGAATATGATAGTTAGTACCTTTACTACCACTTATCAATAAATTTACTAAAAGGTTGAAACATCTTTTCATTTAGATCCATATCGATTTCTATCTTGCAAGTAGGGGATTGGGTAAGTTATTGACTAAAACTGATTGCATTTGTTGCATATCAATCTATATTCATTAAAGAAAGCCTAGAACTTAGATTTTTGGAAACACCATAAATACCAGCTACATTGTTATATGAAAGTGATGCTTGCATATTTATTTGGTCATGAATGCGATGATTGGGCAGAAATTTTACATTGTTGAGTAAAGAAGAAACAAACAAAGCAAATTAAACTAAACAAGAACTCTAGATGATCAAATTGATGCGGTCTAATTCTAATCTTGAAGAACTTCCAAGATACATGTTCTTCATAGGCGAAAAAATGAAAGGAAACAAAGTGAATATTATTTATTTTCTAGATCGATAAATCTGTGAATGATGATTACTCCTCGATGTCCTATTTGAGGAAAATTGTAATTTCGATTCCACTTTTACCTAACCATCTTTCAAAACCTTCGTAAGTTGCAATGAAAGGATGCAAGAGTTTAATTGATTTTGGCATAGAGGAATGATTATTTTGCAAATTAACTGCCTATTTCCTAGGGCCAAGTGATATAGAATTCATAGTCAGGGGTTACACCATGATTAATTTATTATTTGAAAGAGTAATCACATTTATGCCGTTATTCTTTAACTTATTTTTTAACTCATCATCAATGGTCGCTGCTATGCATTTATGTTTTGATGCATAGTCTAGGATTGCTTCGTCAGCATTTGCACCTTGGAGTTCCACAGTCTTGAATTTGTTTATAGATTCCAAGGTATTTTTGGCCTCTTTTGCGCGTTTGATTCCCGCTGAAGATATTAGTTTATTCAATTCCTTTATTACCGCCGTTGGAATAAGCAGGTTAATCTTGCCTAATCTTGCTTCCAAGTCATCCAATCCCTTAGTAGGTTTATTGGAAAGTGGAATGAGAAAACTGGTATCGCAAATTACTTCAGGCAAGGACTACTCCTGCACCTATGAGCCTCCATCTATCGGCTATCTTTCTACTTATTGCGATTCTCCCTTGTTTTAAAACGCATACTGGTCTTCTGAAGCTTACTTCCACATTGTCACCCTTTACCGATTTAGCAGTGGCAAGTATAGCCATGGTTCCAATGTTAAGCCTTAGTGGTTCGTTTGTCTTAATTGGGTCAACCTTCACAAGTTCTGGAGTTCCAACTGCAGTTTCAAGGAGTTGTGTTTCAATAGTCACACTTCCTCTATCTTCTGGCAATGTGTCAGGTTTGCCTATTATAGAACCAATAAGAGAATCACTCCTTACATACGATGGATCGAGTTTGGTGGCAATTGCAACCAATCCTCCAGGCTTTATAGTATCTACCATACCTGCTCCAGTGCCCAGACTCGCAATCTTAGTTACTATAGATTCGTATTTTTCCTTTTTTTCGTCAAAAATTCCTGGTTTGATCTCTATCTCTTCACCAACATTAAATTCACCCTGCACGAGGGCGCCACCTACAACACCACCTTTGACTTCTTCCATGGGTGTACCTGGTTTGTTTACATCAAATGATCGCAAAACATACATGACAGGATCTGCACTCTTATCTCTCTTTGGAGTTGGAATGTTTTCTTCTATTGCTTGAATCAGCACATCTATGTTTAATTTATGTTGCGCGGAAACGGGTATTATTGGAGATTTTGCAGCGCTACTGTCCTTGATGAAATTTAATATCTGTTTATTATTATCCATGGTATCTTCATATGACACTAGGTCAGCTTTGTTCTGTGCTATCACAATATTTCTAATTCCCAATATTTGTAATGCAAGAAAATGTTCGCGAGTTTGTGGTCTTGCTACGCCTTCAGTTGCAGCTATTACCAAAATCGCACCATCCATCACCGCGCTCCCAGAAAGCATATTAGCCATAAGACTTTCATGACCCGGCGAATCTACGAAACTAACAACCCTCTGTAGTTCACTCTTTCCTCCACAGTTTGTGCATTCTAATGAAGTTGAATAACCAACAGAGAGTTCACATGATGGACATTTGTAGAATGCCGCGTCTGCATATCCAACCCTAATGGTAATTCCTCTTCTGAGTTCCTCGCTATGCGCACTTGTCCACATCCCCGTGATGGCTTCAATTAACGTAGTCTTACCATGGTCTACATGTCCTGCAGTACCAATGTTAATACACGGCTGACAACCGTATTGATCAATATACCATTCCGGTAAGTTATCTCTCCAATGCATTGAAATATGCTACTAGATGAGGGCTATGTTAATCTTTGTCTTAATGAAATCAGTTCCTTATACGCCAAGTTTATTAATGAATTACCAATATATTTGGCGATGCCCGCAGGGTTTAAGAGGAAGAGAACTTCTGTGATGTCCTTCCGCCTTGATGAGGATCTCGTTGAAAATTTGCGGGAGGAGGCAGGGGAGGAAGAAATCAGTCTTAATGTTCTTGCTAACCGCATTTTTAGAAGGTATGTTGAATGGGAAAGGGATGCCCAGAAGGCAGGTTTTATTCCAATAACAAGGGGATTATTGATGGTTCTAATTGATGAAATTGATGATAAAAGAATAGAAGAACTGGTTAGAAAAGTTGGTAAAGTCGTAGCCAAGCAAGAGATTCTTTATATGGAAAGTAGTTACGATCTAGACTCCTTCTTAAAATGGCTAGAGGCAAGGAATAAAATATCTGGATTTGCACAAAAGCATGCAGTTAATGGTAAAAATCATGAATTCATAATACAACATGATTTGAATATGAAATGGTCATTATACTTGAAAACCCTGTTTGAAGTTATACTTGATGATGTTTACAAGAAAAAAGTAGATTTTGAACTTACTCCTGCTACTGTAGTGTTTAAGCTTGAGAATTAAAAAAAGGGGATTTTAGTGATAATAATTGTCACATCTACTAATTGACATAAACATCTTGAACATTTTCTCGTTGATTCTGCTCGCTAACAGCTCTCTTCGGTCTAATATGTGAGACTATATTTTCAAGATACGCTATTGTAATGACTCCTACAAGTGCCCCAGCTATTAGGACCCACTTATGGATACCTAGACCTACACCCTTTTTATGCCCTGTATTGACATGCTTACTTTCCTCCGATATCGATGCAAGCGATTTTACAGAGACCGATATTACCTTCACTGCACTTAGTATGGTAGCAACAGCTTCCAATCCATTTGTTATTGCTGATACATATGTAGATTTCGTATTCATACACCTCCTAAACATTGATGAGGCAAATTGATATATACGGAGAAGGTTTACGTTGCATATTTGAGTAAACAGATTTTATATAGATCATTTAGTGGTTTGAATACATTGTAATGTAATTCCTATAATTATTAATTCTATTTAGTTATAACCGCATTTACCTGGTAAATTTCCTCAGTAACTACATTGCCTCTGATTAGCTTCCTTCTCCTAGATCCATATTCTATATTCTGCAAACCAACTCCTTTTGGTAGCAGTACATTTTTCTTTACACCACCATGTAAATCTGGCCTCATCGGTACCCCCGATTTATCACTACCTCCGGTAATTCTGATCTTTCCTTTGACGCCTAACACCGTTGCATCAAATACATCACCAATTTTCAACCCAATCAATGGCTGCGCTTGCTGATCCTTTAGTTCATGGGAAGAAGATTTACCATCTGGTTCTCCAACTATCAACTTGAATGTTGCCAATCTTTATGATACAATCATAATCCTATTAATTAACGTTTGTGGAATTCGGATTGCAAAATATTTTGTCATATATACAATTCAAACAGTAATGCAAAAGTAAAAGGTTGATCATATAGGATTATTCTTTTAAGGGACATTTTTGGTAGGTTCTTCATTACAAATAATATTACTAGATTTTTTGGTTTGGATATCATCTCTATTCTTGAAGATGTCATGAACGTTCAAACATCCTCAGATTTGTTGTGGAAAACTGGACATCTATATTCCAATAAGAATTGCTTCAATCTAATAGCATTGACTACAGAGAAGTCTGTTGGTAATAAGAAGCCATGATTGACATGAGGAAAATATATGCTGTAGTTATATGAGGCTTGGGCGTAATTTAGTTCGAAACGATAAGATCAGGTTTCAATTTTCATTGGTAATATGTTTAGCTCAGACTCTATACTCCTTCGTATATTATTTTTGATTGACGTGATTCCTTGGTCAAAACCTAATAGGAAAAAGGGTAGACCATTTTATTATTCTCCTACAGTTATGGTGAGATGCTTCATCGTTAGAGTATGGATAAGAATACCAGGCAACAATGTGTTACATGAATATTTTTCGATAGACATGCCATACAACAGGAAGGTAATGAAGGCATGTGGTCTTGATAGGTTGCCAGACAGAAGAACATTCGACAGAAGGTCAAGGCCATATCAATTGACATAAGATCAAGGATAGGTGCTATGGGTATGCTCTTCATAAAAGATGGGTTGGTAGACCCAGCCATAGTATCCGTTGACAGTTCATTGTTGAAAGCAAAGGGACATGTATGGCATAGATCAAACATGAAGAAGAACGAAGTGCCACGCTCAGGTATAGATACAGATGCTCGATGGGGATTCAGCAGAACCAAGGGATGGATATTCGGATACAAACTGCATCTAGCATGTAGCACAGGTTCGTTGATAGTTCCATTATCAGCTGATTTCACAACAGCTAACATTACTGATAACAAGATGTATGAAAGCATAACATCTTCATTGCCTACAGGAATGGTAAGGTATGTTGTAGAAGATGAAGGATATGATGATCACAAGTTATGTGATTTCAGCAGGTATAGAGGGTATCCAGTATTCCCATTGGAAAGGTACAGGCATACTACAGATAATAATAGACTGGCATTGCTGCAATTCTATCAATCGGAATTTGAGCATGTATATTCTCGGAGGAGCATAAGCGTTGAACCATTGACAGAGCAGATAAAGGATGTATTTGATATAGACCCAACTACCTGTTAGAGGGTTAGCTAGGAGCATCGTTCTGATTTCTATATTGCTATACCAGCTGATGGTATACTACAACTACTTGACAGGAAGACCATTAAGGGCATTGAAGCACATGTTGGGAAGTTAATCAATCAGAGACATCAAGTTATTTTTGTTATATGGAATAATGCCCATGCCTCAACTATATAATTGGTGTTCCCATCAAGAGTATCACCTGCACTTCCATTTTCTTAAGTAAGATCTCCGGTTTAACTGAAAATATTATATTCCCACATTTTCATGGGTATGCTATGCTATGTAATTAACAAAATACTTGATTCTTGTATCAGCATCATTACCCGCCGAGTCAATGACCCTAATACCCCACTCTCCTGATGTTAAGGGAGTATCTTTCTTAGTCATCTTGACAGCAAAGAATCTAAGTGTTTCACTCAGTTCAGTATATTTAACAGCTATGTTTTGATCATTAACCTTTACTATATTTACTCTCTTTCCAACATCTATAACCAAGCCTTCCTTACCAATAACAGCCGTCCCATTAGGTGCTAGGAGTTGTACCTCAAGAGTATTATTTTTAATTTACATGATAGCCGAAATCCTATTAGGTCTAACTATAGAAATTCTCTCCTTCGTGTCAGGATCTTCAAACACCTGATCCGCTATTGTGCCACTTCCAATAACAGTCCTGCTTTCCAATTTATCAAAAGTAAATACATTTACTTCGTTACTTTCACTGTTAAAGCCATCAACTTTGACAACATTCTTTGACGCAGGTAGATCACCACTCTTCCAGAGAAATTCCATATTTTTTTCCCCAAGAGTTGGTACATCCACATTCTGGTTAGCAACGACCATACCGTCTATTCCCAACCGGAGAGTACCTGATATATCACTATCATGCTGATTACGTATCTTTAAAGTAAACATAAATTCAGATTCTATGCTCTTAAATGGATTATCGACCTCAAGGTGAAGCTTGACATTCGAGATAGTTGTTTTTGGCATCACAATAATTCGAGCTACTGCATCACTATTAGCATCCTGCAAAGAACCTGAGATTGTTATTCAACTCATCTCAAAACCCTACAATACATCAAAAATGATGCAAGATTAACAAATGCCAGATAGTTTTCTGCCGTTCTTTCATACCTGATTCTTGTTCTGTGAAATCCATTCTTGAGCCATGCAAAGAATCTCTCAACTACAAATCTTGTCTTGTTGTAATGTTTGCAATCATTATTTTGCAAGATGAACTTGGAATTTATTTTGTATGGGATGCAACATGCAATATTTCTATCCCACAAATACATTCTGATGTATTTTGCATCATTTTGTCTGCATAAACTGGTTCTATCTGTTGTATTGAATCATCATCAAGATAGTCTGAAATTGATCCTGTAACATCCATGCATTTTGTACTGTCATGTTCATTTGCCGGACTCAGCAGTATGGATATTGGAAATCCGTTACCCTCTACTGCGGCATGTATTTTTGTACCTGTTATTCTCTTGAATCCATTATATCCAGTTACATTGCCCCTTTTTTATCAGGAATGGATGAAGAGTCAACTGATATTTTTTGTAGATTAATTTTGCCAGATTTATGTGCTGAGTGAATAGTACGTGATAGAATATTTTTCCAGATTCCTTTTTGTTGCCATTTGTTTAACCTTCTGTTTGCAGTAGAATCATCACCATATCTTTTTGGCATATCGTCCCATCGGCATCCAGTAGTTAGAACATGGATTATTCCGTTAATGATTTTTCTATCATCATCTCTAGGCCTGCCAGTTTTTGCATGTGGTGGTATGTGTGATTCCATCATACTCCACTGTTTGTCTGATAATTCTTGGAATTTCATAAAATAATTTTAGATGTCGCTATTCATAGATGCTATTCATAGATCTAAATGGTCGCTAAAAATTGTCTAAATGGTTAGTTTTGAGATGAGTTGAGATAATTCATCTCTAAAAATGGGGCGATATCGTTGGTTGTCATCGTTCCGCACACTCGCAAAATCAATATCGGTTCCTTCAACTAAAAGACGACCTTCACATTTTTCTGCATATTTTTCACCATCAACCTTCTTAACTTGAAGAGAATGGACGGATTCAACTTGAATTATTTTCCCAAAATCAAGTTTTGCTTTTGACTTTTCTAGTTTCAATTCATTGCGGAATCATTAATAACGAAACAATCGTATAATAGTATTAGAACAAGATAAAGATGGTAGAATCGTAGCTAGATCCTTAGATTTACAAGGTTTAGTTACAGATGGGGCTACGGAGGATGAGGCTATAAGAAATGCATAAAGCCGCAGAAGGAATACTTAGCTCGTGGGGTAGAAAAAGAATTTAACTTGATTATTGTTGAAAACACGAGTGACTAGGCTTCCTCAGGTATCCAGTAGGGATATAATAAAATTTCTTAGAGATAAAGAATGGATCTATAGTCACAAGAGAAGTCATCATATCCTGCAGAAAGCCGGTGGTAGATTTGTTTCTATTCCCGGGCGTGATCCAATTGGTAAGGGATTACTTTTAAGTATACTAAAATTACAAACAACCACATGTTGTAGATTCCCAAAACTCAAAAAAACAGTATAACATTCAGAGATTCCCGGATGTTGATATTTGGACTTGTGAATGCCATGACTTTCATTACAGGTTAAGAACGCAGGATGACAAGCATTGCGGGTATATTCAGAGCTGCGTTATCCTAAAAGAAAATATCTCCCATTCAAAACAGAATCGAAAAGACTGAAAGACTACAGATATGTCCAAGATGCAACTCTATCATTATAGTCAAACATGGATTCAGAAAGCTTAAAAACGGAACAAAACGACAGAAATATTCTTGCAAGCAATGCAATAGAAAATTCGTTCTGGGTGAGAATGGTTTTTCAAAGGTATCATCGGATCCCAAGATAATCTACGAATCAATCAACCTAGTAATATCTGGTGTTTCATACAGAAATACTGCAAGACATATAGAATCAACACATAGAATTTCAATAACCCATGTGTCTGTCATCAACTGGATAAAAAAATCACATATACTTGATCAAAGAATATGTAGAATCATTTTATCCTGATTTAGGTGATGCCTGGTCACTTGATGAAATGGTTCTAAACGTCAAGAACATAAAGAAGGCCGGAAAGGGATTTTATGATTGGTTATGGAGTATTATAAATCCTAAAACCCGATTTCCCATATCTACAAAAGTCTCCAAAAGACGTGAAGTTGCAAATGCAAGGAAGATTATTCCAAGCGGTAAGAGGACGGTATCAAAAAAACCCGAACCATATTCTAACCGATCCCCTAAACTCCTACCAAGAGGCAATCAGAAAAGAATTTGAAAACAGGACAGTGCACATTAAGACAAAATCACTAAAAGACGGATTTGTAACAGGCCAATGGAAATATACCACAACAAAATCAGGGAGAGACTCAAGGCAAGGAGTGGACTGGGCAATGATGAATCAGTCCAGACATTCTCAGAACTGTTGAAGATAAACCATAACTTTGTAAAGCCACATAAGGGGTCTGAATGGCAAGACACCTGCCAAAGCAACCAACGTTGATCTTGCTCTTGGACGGGACAAGTGCATGGATTTAATCAAACAAGCCGGTACAAAACCAAACTTTGTAAATAATCCTGGAAAACGAATCAAAAGAATAACCATCATCAATGATGGAGATTCCATCAAGGTTATGCCCAAAAGATAGATTGACAAACGCATCTGGAGAGAAATTAACAGCATATTACGACGATAAAGATCATAATGATGAATCCATAATAACAAGGATTGAAACTAATATACGGATTGAGGTCGATGAGCATACACTTGAATCATAATGATGAATCCATAATAACAAGGATTGAAACCGACACTCTGGGATCGTTATGAACGAATGATCATAATCATAATGATGAATCCATAATAACAAGGATTGAAACTAGATTGTCAATTAATTAAATATTTGAGGCATTGGCATTATTCCATATAACAAAAATAACTTGATGCCTCTGATTGATTAACTTCCCAACATGTGCTTCAATGCCCTTAATGGTCTTCCTGTCAAGTAGTTATAGTATACCATCAGCTGGTATAGCAATATAGAAATCAGAACGATGCTCCTAGCTTTATCAAATCCTCTAACAGGTAGTGGGTCTATATCAAATACATCCTTTATCTGCTCTGTCAATGGCTCAACGCTTATGCTCCTCCGAGAATATACATGCTCAAATTCCGATTGATAGAACTGCAGCAATGCCAGTCTATTATTATCTGTAGTATGCTTGTACCTTTCCAATGGGAATACTGGATACCCTCTATACCTGCTGAAATCACATAACTTGTGATCATCATATCCTTCATCTCCTACAACATACCTTACCATTCCTGTAGGCAATGAAGATGTTATGCTTTCATACATCTTGTTATCAGTAATGTTAGCTGTTGTGAAATCAGCTGATAATGGAACTATCAACGAACCTGTGCTACATGCTAGATGCAGTTTGTATCCGAATACCCATCCCTTGGTTCTGCTGAATCCCCATCGAGCATCTGTATCTATACCGGAGCGTGGCACTTCATTCTTCTTCATGTTTGATCTATGCCATACATGTCCCTTTGCTTTCAACAATGAACTGTCAACGGATACTATGGCTGGGTCTACCAACCCATCTTTTATGAAGAGCATACCCATAACATCTATCCTTGATCTTATGTCAATTGATATGGCCTTGACCTTCTGTCGAATGTTCTTCTGTCTGGCAACCTATCAAGACCACATGATTCCATAACTCTCCTGTTGTATGGCATGTCTAACGAATAGTATTCATACAAAGCATTGTTGCTTGGTATTCTTACCCATACTCTAACGATGAAGCATCTCATCATTACTGTAGGAGAATAGTAGAATGGTCTACCCTTTTCCTATTAGGTTTTGGCCGAGGAATCACGTCAATCAAAAATAATATGCGAAGGAGTATGGAGTCTGAGCTAAACACATTACCAATATGAACTAGAAATCTAATCTTATCGTTTCGAACTAAATTACGCCCAAGCCTCAATTACATATAGGAGATTCGATGACTATAATTTGGTTTTCCTGACAATATATGAATAATAATCAAAGTATAGTTAGTATAGTTAGACTAGTAGCGTCGTAAAGTTTTTTATTTAATTTAGTTAGAGATGCATCTAACAAGGCGCTATCTGACTCATTGAGTTTCATTTTTCTACTTTCGCTCAGTAGTGTCATCAATTCACTGACCAGATCATTTTTGGCTTGCTTTTGCTGCTTCTGGAAGGAAACGCGATGTTTGAGATCCTCAGTTGGGGAGTGCGTAGCCTGATTAGATATCTCTATTATTTTCATACTTATAGAATTCATTTGTTTTATATTTTCCCTGATATTACTCGTCACATATCACCCAATTCAGATTTGCAGACATCAGTACAAACCAAATAACTTACATTCTTGACGCAACAATGAATATCTATCAATATCACCAAAATCGGAGAGTTGCCTCATAATTCCAGCAAGTATTTCTGATTTGAGACCAGACTCCCTCATATAACTAACCACCTCAGCGCAGTCGTTCTTACCATCTAGATAAGACTGAATAGTTTTATACATGCGATTTATTCCAGGATCTTCATTGGTTCTTGTTTTCATCTCACATATAGTAGCGTTTACTATGTTAATAAGGTATGTATTAGCAGTTACTAAGCCTTACTGTTTCAGATAGAATCAATCTAAATTCCCATTTGTAGCTTCTGCATTAGGTAATTGAAATTATTCTTTAGTTGGAATGCATGAATACATATTCAAGGTATTAAATAAGTCAATGGATCAATACGAATTAAACCCCCAAAAAAAGAAGGTAAGAATGGATTTTAGTTTATATTGTTATGGCTTCCCGCTTTTCAAAGCTGTCGCTTTAGAAGTTAGACAAGTCCCAAGAGTAGGAGAGCGAACCCTTTTGAGAGGTTATAACATATGCTCTCGGAATGTGGATGGGATTAGGAACCAATCAAAAACAAAAATTTCCTTTTTCTTTCAGAAAAGAAGTAAATTTATTTCATATGCCGAATAATTACCATATTATAGCGGTATACAAACCCTTTTGGATTCATCGCAATGAACATGTTACATATAGAGCTTTTAGCATTAGTTCCTTCACCATATTCTTCCATCTTACTGGCTTCACATGTTCACCAAAACCAAAGTTACGCTTGAATACAGAGAATATAAACACAGATTCTACCGTAAGTCCACATTCATGATTTTCCTTCCATGTATGAAGATCCTCTTTCTGTTCTATTACTGATACTTATTTTCTTCATATTGTTAAGGGATTTTGTCTAATTCACCAGCTAAATATCTCTAGTTGTGTTGCATTAATACATCATAACGTTGATGTTATGTGACGTAAAACGCCATATGACTTATAATGTCAAGCCTTTGTTAGCTTGCAAAAACTAACAGGTTCAGCAATTGTTTGATTGTGCTATAAAGTCCAAAGAAACTACAACAGCATGCCAATATTAACTAGTTGGTTTCTTCAGATAAACACACCTAACTCATGGCCAAATTATTGAGCTAGGAGTAAGGGATCCTAAAGAATAACTACCATAATTGTTGATTTTCACGAGATACAAGGAGAAGGTTCAGACGCGAGAGATATCTGGAAGTAGATCGGAGAGGTTCTAAAAGGCAATCAAAGAAGCTAGTTTTGTCCAAAGCTGGCTTTCCAAAAAAAACCATGTTATAATTATTTATTCACAGACAATTTCTCCTATATTTGCCATATACTATATACTAATGGAGGGAGATAGTAAGAAAAAAACGTAACAATCTAATAGAAAATAACAATCTAATAGAAAAAAATAAATAAAATTTCGCTTTCGGTCAAATGTGGATTTTCTAGAGGAGAAGATACGTACATACTTGGCATAAATAATTCTCACAATCAGCCAATAGACTAGTTGAATAGGATTCATAGGAATGATCTGGGAATGTTGTATGAAAAGATGAAGCTTTGAGTAAAATGCTTTCTATCATATGAGCAGCTGAAGAAGTTAAGGAGTAATTTTATGAAAGTTCCAGCGAATAATGTCTTCAAGGAAGCATGTTGAACCAGAAAGATGGTTATATAGTATGAAAGAATGGAGTTTGGTTTTGAGTATAAAGCCTTGCTATTTGAAACTCTTTTGCATAGAAACTAAAAAATCGTACAAATTATCAAAGTTTTTTTGACTCAATGAATAATAGAAATATTTGGATTAGTGGAGTATTTTTGAAAAGGGAAAATGTAGAGAACATGCCAATTTCAATTACCAGGACGTTGTTTTCTAAAGTATGCATATTGAGTCTTTTAACAATAATTGAGCAAACTAAGGTTCACATAGTTACTCCGATGATTTTTCTTTATAGCATATTACAGGTAAGGATATCTGGATTCCTGGAACAGTATAGCTCTTTATTGTTCACGTTATACATTTACTGGCCAAATTTAGGGTAAGAACCCAATACCTTCAAAAATACAGTATAAGATTTCAAACACCTCAAACATTCCCTGACTTTTGGATCCTTCCTATGACCTTCAAAATCAAGATAAAAATTATACTCCCACGGTTTCTCCTTTTTGGGTCTAGAAACTATCATTGTTAAATTTATGTCTCTCGCAGCAAATTCTGCAATTACTCTATGCAAAGCACCTGGGACATGTTTAGTTGTAAAAATTGTCAGAGTTTTGTCATTGCCGGTAGGTTCTGAATCTCTGGATGCTAATACTAAGAAGCGAGTATAATTTTTCTTGTTGTCTTCTATACCTTTCTTAATTACTTTCATTTCATATATTTCCGCAGCACTTTGACTGGCAATAGCACCCGCGTGGTCGACAGGAAATTCTTTAAGCATTTTTACACTACCAGCAGTATCATAAAAAGGAATGGGCGTCATTTCATATTTCGATAAGAAATTTCTGCATTGGGCAAGTGCTTGTGGATGCGAATATACGCCTTTTATCTTACCAAGTCCAATATTACTATAGCTAATTAAGCAATGGGTTATACGAAAAAAGATTTCGTTACAAACCATCTTTCTTGTATAAACCAATAAATCATAAGTTTCATTTACACTCCCTTCTAATGAATTTTCTATGGGTACGACAGCATAGAAATCTTTCTTACTTTCAATAGTATGAAAGACATCTGTGAGGGTCTTTCTTGGTAATACCTCTATATTGGGTCCGAAGTGCTGACGTGCCGCCATTTCACTATATGCACCACGCTCCCCCTGGAACGCAACTTTCAATTTAATTACCTTACAGTTTCAGATTCGCCTTGCCAAAATCATCCGCAAGCTTTCTCTCATCAGATGTATCGCATTCCACACATTTTACACGGCCATTAACCTTTGCAACATTACCACCACATGCATGACATCTAGTAGAGATTACTCCTAAGGTTGGATCCAGGAAGTTTATGTGTATATTGGCGTTTAGCAAGCTAGATACTTTGGCCCTAACCACATCTCCTACCCTAAACATAATACTTCTTTTCCCTCTTCCACCGCGCATCAAGGATATTGCAATAAATCCGGCATTAGTTTTCCTGTTATTCACGTAAAGGACGCGCACACTCACCATATTCCCTGGCACCATATCAATGAAGCCTAAGATAATATCACCAGTCTTCGGAAACCCAGTTTTCTTTGTTTGATCAACTTTTGCAACCCTCTTTTTAAAATCAAGTAAGACCTTGCCTAATCCACCGGCTCTAATGACACCATCGTGCTCATAAGTACCATCTCCATTTTCAAACTCCTCTATTGACGCAATCCTCTCGCCAGGTAGTTTTACAATCTCTCCCATGTCTTATTCGTAGTACCTTACAATAGACTATTATTTATCATTAGAGCCAATGTGGTATTTTCAGGAAGTCGTCTATATTTTGCTTATTGAATAGGTTTATCAATGCTTTTGCCTGCGGCACTGAAAGAACTGGCTTCTTAAAGGAATTATCAATGGATATTCTAGGACAAGCCACCTGAATAAATACATCTATATCACTGAAGATCATTAATCTATCATTAGTGATTTCTGTAAGCGCAATCAACCTAACTTGTTTTTCATGTTTCTCAAGCTCTTTCTTCAATTCAAGCACTCGATTGAGCATAAACTGACCCTCCTTCAAACCTACCACCAATCCAAAAGTATTGGCTTCCATTGCTTTATAGATAGTCAGAATAGATTTCTTCTGTAGTTCAAGAGCAAAATCTGTCACATCTTTTATTTCATCATAATACGGATCCAAAATAAAGACTGGTTTGCCACTCGAAAGTGCAATACCCGCAGCATGAAATTGACTCTGGCCCAAGAACACATACGCATTTACCTCATTCTTAACTTCAGATACCGGATAGAATTCGCATCCAAACACTTGACCATCATTCAGCTGTCCCTTACCTTTACCTATTACAACCGTAAAACCATGTTTCTCCAAAATTTCTCTTACTGGTTGTATTTGATGTAAGTGTTGGCTATCAGTAAGGATGGATAGAGTTTTATAATCCTTAAATATGGTCACACACCTTTCTGCCACAGAATCGAAGCTTATATCATCCAATGCATCAACCATCACGATCTTGGTTCCAAATTGATCGATTGATATTGAATGTCCTATATGGAAAAGGACTTCTGCACCAAGCATATCAGCAGCATGTGAGTTTATATCGCATGAGCCATAACAAGGGTCACCTATGATGTAAGCTGTTAAATCGAATTCATTACTGACCTTGTCTGCAACTTTCTGTATTTTTTGAAATATTCCTTCAGGTCCGTTGAATGCTATTACTTTGGGCTTTCTTGCCCTTATAACTTCGAAGATCTTCTGTTCATCTATACGTATCATGACATCTTCTAGAAAATAGCCTTGTTTATAGCTAATGCTTAAACAAATTCTGAATAAATTCACCCAGTTATCATTTTCTAGAACGGTTAGGCAAACTAAAGGAGAGGTTACCTTCCCCCTTTTTTGTCCAATGAAGCATGTTTGAAGACATTTTTACGAGAGTTAGTTAAGTAGAATTTAAAAATAGAGCTTCGATTATTTTATTATGGGTCAAGTAGCCTGTAAATGCGGACATGGTATGGAGAGACATGTGCAGAAGCGGAGACCTACTTCTGCAGTTGTTGAGATAGTTTGTATGGCCTGCAAAATCACATGTGGAATAATAGATTGAAGAGAATATTATCTATATGATTTTGAGAAAAATTTTGAGAAAATACTCTGGAATGATCTATTTTCATTTTATAACAGTCAATAAGGAGTAAGGAAGATTGGAAGAAAGATACAACTCGCCCTTTAATTTTCTCTAAGCTCATTTGGAGCAAGATTGGCTTAAATAATACTTGTTTGAGAAATTATATTGATTGGAAGAAAGTGGAGTCAAAGAAAAATTAGAGGATTTAATAAAACATACAAGCGTCTATAAATTTGATAAGGAACTCGTGGGGACTCTCAGTGAGAGGAATCCTGAGGCAATCAGACAATGCAAATTATTGTATTTTAGTTACATCGCGGAGTGACCAGGGTGATGAAATGTTGGAAATAGAATTGAAAGACGTGGTCAAGCATGAACTGGAAGAAAAAGATGAAAAAGAGGGTGAAAGTCAAGTTAGACTACATATAAAAACAGAGGCAGTAGTCAGGAAAATTTCTAATGGTAAAATAACTGATTTCGCTGGGAGTGGGCAAATTA
The DNA here is from genome assembly GCA_965197925.1 of Nitrososphaerales archaeon. Taxonomy (GTDB): domain Archaea; phylum Thermoproteota; class Nitrososphaeria; order Nitrososphaerales; family UBA213; genus CBDAOC01. The sequence continues at coordinate 744 of CBDAOC010000019.1, read as the reverse complement.
GGGAGGAACTGATCCGAAAGGGTCCTAAAGCAATTAGAGTTAGATTTAATGCTCAATTTTATATCAAGACTGTCTTGGAATGGATGGAGTCGGCGTATGAAAGATGTGAAACACTTCGCTCATTCTTCAATTGGACGGATGAGCAATTTCGGGATTGTGTAATGGCAGGATATATTAGGTGTGGCGAACCACCAAGAGTAGATGTAGATCCTGAAAGCTTCCTAGAAGATTTCAGGAATTTTCGAAAAAATATTGCATCCCTTTGATCTAACAATTATATACAATGATTTATCATTTATAGTTCTTCCTTAATTAAATTGGAATCATTTTATTCTTCAATGGACAAGTTTTTCTTATTATTCCCTTCTGATAATCAGCTAAGTTTGAATATATTCATTCTCTTGAATATATAATGATGACGATATAGGAGGTAACTATACAGACCATATATTTGGTAGATTAGTCAACAAACGTATCCAAGTCATTAGTAAAGTATCTTCAATGAAGTAAAAGTGATATATGTTTATCAAAACAAATACAGGTGCTCTTTTTGTCTCTCAGTAACTATTTCCTAAGAACTGATGAAATAATCCTAAAGTAAAAATCACATGATATTTGGCTAGAGTTATTCATCATAATTTAGAAAGTTCAATTAGTTGGTAGTTAACCATTCTCCCACGTTATTTTCTTATAGGAAACATAGTGGTTATGTTATTTTATGGATGAATAATATAGAATCACTCG